>NZ_AP023254.1:0-1710000 GCF_016756575.1 Mesorhizobium sp. 131-3-5 | reverse complement strand
CATATCGTTACCATCGCACTCGATGACCGCGGCCAGTATGTGCCGGCGCAGGAGCCGGATCCCAACCCCGAATTGTTGACGGCATTTGACGATTCGTCGGCACCGGTGGTGGTGCGCGGCAACCTGCCCACTGTCTATGACGGTATCTACCGCACCGCCTATTCCTACGGCATGTCGAAGAAAATGACCCAGCGGCTGATCAAGCTGCTGGCATCTGGCGTCGACTTCCAGTCGCGACTCAATCCGTCCGATCGCCTCGAAGTGCTGTTCTCGCAGCCGGACGGGGATGACCAGACCTCCGACGATTCGGAGCTCCTCTATGTCTCGGCGACCTTCGGCGGCACAACGCGCAACTTCTATCGCTTCCAGATGCAAGACGGCAGCAGCGACTATTTCGACGAAGATGGATCGAGCGCCCAGCAGTTCCTGCTGCGCAACCCGCTGCCCAACGGAAGATTCACCTCCGGCTTTGGTGCGCGCAAGCATCCTATCCTCGGGTATGTCCGTATGCACACGGGCACCGACTGGGCCGCCCCGATCGGATCGCCGATCATCGCCGCCGGCAATGGCGTCGTCGAGAAGGCCGGTTGGGCTGGCGGCTATGGCAAGCAGATCATCCTGCGCCATGCCAATGGCTACGAGACCTCCTACAATCACCAGAGCGCCTTTGCAAAAGGCATCGCGCCGGGCGTTCGGGTTCGCCAGGGCCAGGTCATTGGCTATCTCGGCCAGACCGGTCTTTCCACCGGTCCGCATCTCCACTACGAGCTGATCGTCAACGGCACCAAAGTCGATTCGATGCGTGTTCGGCTGCCGGTCGGCAAGGTGCTGAAGGGCGACGACCTCGTCGCCTTCAAGCGCGAGCGCGAGCGCATCGATGACCTGCTGAAGCAGGAAGAAGGCAATTCGCTTAAGGTCGCGAGCGCCAAGATCGACGGCTAGAGCGATTTCACCGCTTCCCGGAAACGGCGAACCTCTCTAACTCTTTGTTTTGACGCAATCCCGAGGGAAAGCGCTACGCGCTTACCCAGGAAAACCGCTCACACTTTTCCAGGAATTGCTCTGAACCTTGGCCAATCCGGCATCGGCGAATCAGTTTCGCGACGAATCAGTTGACGATTCATCGGCGCGGCGCGGCCAGGGCAGCGCCTGACCCGAAACGGTCATCCAGGCGATGATCGCGGCAAGCAGGCAGAGTACGGCCGTCGTCAAGGATATGGCTGAAAAGGCCATGTCGCTGGCAGCAAGGCGTGTTGCTTCAAGTTCGGGCGGCAAGCCTGTCGATACCGGTTCGCCAAAACCTGGAATGCCCGGCCTGACCCTGGTGTCGAGCATCGTTGAATAGACCCAGGTGGCAAGCGAGCCCATTGCCGCCACCGCGATCAGGCCGCCAATGCGCGAGACGGCATTGTTGATGCCGGAGGCAGCCCCCGTATCCTTGTCTTCCACCGCCGTCATGATCGCGGTGGACAGTGGTGAGACGACCAGCGCCATGCCGAGGCCCATCAGCGCCATCAGCGGAAATATTCCGGTCCAGAAATGGTGGATGCCGGCACGGCTGAGCAAGGCAAGTCCGGCGAAGGCGAGAGCCACGATCAGGCTGCCGCAGGCGATCGGGAAACGCGGTCCGATCCGGTCCGACAACTGGCCGACGGGTCCCGACAGAAGGGCGATCGATGCCGACAACGGCAGGAAGATGAAGCCGACCTCGGCCGTGCTCAGTCCCCAGCCGGCGATCAGCAGCATCGGCAGATAGAAAAGATTGGCCGACAGTGCGAAATAGAGGAAGAAGGTCGCCACATTGGCACCGGCAAAAGCGCCGATGCGAAACAGGCTGAGGTCTATCATCGGCTCGCGCTGGCGTAGTTCGAACAGGATGAAGACGACAAGCAGCACCGCGCCGGCGGCAATGCTCGGCCCCGCCATATGGCCCTCGCCGCTCGAACTCATCGAGGTCAGCCCATAGGCGAGTGCGCCGAACGCCAATGTCGCGAGCGCGCCACCGCCGAGGTCGAGGCTGCGTTTTTCCGTCGCCGCATCGGCCGGAATCTTGACGAGCAGCAGGTAGATCGAGATCAGGCCGAGCGGCAGGTTGACGGCGAAGATCGCCCGCCAGATGCCGTCGCCGAAAGCCGACAGCACAAGGC
Source organism: Mesorhizobium sp. 131-3-5 (assembly GCF_016756575.1). NCBI lineage: Bacteria > Pseudomonadati > Pseudomonadota > Alphaproteobacteria > Hyphomicrobiales > Phyllobacteriaceae > Mesorhizobium > Mesorhizobium sp. 131-3-5. The sequence goes on along the minus strand of NZ_AP023254.1, from coordinate 1,707,853 downwards.
CGCCGAGCACCGGCCCAAGGGCTGTGGTCAGCGCCGAGGCGGCCGCCCAGATGCCGATTGCACGGCCCCGCTCCTTTTTCGGATAGGCCTTGGCGATGATGGCGAGGCTCCCCGGCACCATGATCGCAGCACCAATACCCTGGACAGCGCGAAACGCGATCAGCACGACGGCATTCGGCGCCAGCGCACAGGCGAGCGAGGCAACGATGAACAGCGCGATGCCGGCCACGAAGGCACGGCGCAGCCCGAACCGGTCGCCGGCGGCGCCGCCGGCAAGGATCAGCGCCGAAAGCGTCAATGCATAGGCATTGGAGATCCACTGCGCCTCGGCAAGGCTGGCGCCGAGGTTGACACGGATCGCCGGCATGGCGATGGCTAGGATAGAGCCGTCGATGAAGCCAAGCGCGGAGGCCAGGATCGCCGCGATCAAGACGAATCGCCGTTGTGATTGCGGACAAAAGGTTCCGTTTGTGACCGGGCTGGTCAGCGGGGCGGCGGCAGCTTTATTTGGCGAATGCATGGCACCTTGCTTAGACCCCGAGCGCACCGGCAACAACCGGCCAGCAGCTTGCAGTCCTTGAAACCAGCCAATTGGCCAGGATGCGTCCTGTATCGATGCAAACGCCGGGAGTCATGCTAAGTTTTCCGGAAGACGGCAGCCGGGGAAAATTGATGAAACGACCACTTGAAGCGTCGGCGGAGGGACGCGGCCGCATTGTCGGCATCACCGACGGCGTCTTTGCCATCGCGCTCACGCTCATCGTGCTCGAGATCAGGGTGCCGGCGCATGAGACCGTGCATTCCGAGCACGATCTGCTGGTCGCCATTGCCGCACTGGCACCGCGCTTCCTGACTTATGCCTTGAGCTTCCTGACGCTGACCATCTTCTGGTTCGGCCAGCAGGCTCAGCACGGGCTGATAGCCAAATCCGACAGGCGGCTTGCCACGCTGAATCTCTGCTTTCTCGCCTTCATTGCGCTCTTGCCGTTCTCGACCGACCTTCTGGCGGACTTCCTCGAATTCAGGACCGCGGTGCTGGTCTACTGGCTCAACCTGCTGATGCTCGGCGTCACGCTGTTCGCCAGCTGGCGCTACGCGGAAAAGAACGGCTTTGTCGCCGAAGACGTCGATGCCGAAACGAAGCGCACGGTCTATCTGCGCATCGTCAAGGCACAGATCCTGTGGGCGATCGGTGCGCTACTCTGCCTGGTCACGCCATTGCTCAGCGTCGGCTTCATCCTGGTGGTGCAGCTGATCTATGCCACCGCGCTGCGCGGCTCATTGCTGCGCAAAGTCATCGGCTGAAGGTCCGCCGACAAACTCCACGGTGACGCCTGGCGACACCAGCTTGGCGAGTTCGCGCGCGTCCCAGTTGGTCAGGCGAACGCAGCCATGGCTTTCGGTCTTGCCGATCTTCGACGGCTCGGGCGTCCCGTGGATGCCGTAAGTCGGCTTGTCCAGGGCGATCCACACCGAGCCGACGGGGCCGTTGGGGCCTGGCGGAATGGTCAGGATCTTGTCGTTCTGGCCCTGCTTGAAGTTGATGTTCGGATTGTAGGTGTAGTTCGGGTCGAGCGCGATGCGCGACACGGCGTGGATGCCGGTGGGCGACGGCGTGTCGGCAGAGCCGATGGTCGCGGGATAGGCAGCGACCAGCTTGCCGCCGGCATCATAGGCGTACACTTCCTTCTTGGTCTTGTCGGCGACGATGCGCGCCACTGGCGTTGACACCAACTTGCCGAAATTGGCGACCTTGATGATCGTGCCGGGGCGATTGAAGTCGAGACCCTTGTTGATCGACTTGAGATAGTTCTCGTCCATGTGGAAGCGCTCCGCCAGCGCCTCCGTGACGGAGGTGTAGCACATGCAGTTGAGCTGTGCCTTCTGGCCGTAATCTTCCGGGATCGAGGCGACATAGGGGCCAGCAGCATCTTCCGCTGTGATGGTGTAGCTGGCGAAAGCATCGCCGCCCGATTGCGCGAGCGCCGCCTGGATGCCGACCGTGTCCGTCGATTTCAGATTGCTGCCGGTGATCTGGTTATAGGCGGCCAGGGCCTTATCGACATTCGAGCCGAAACGCCCGTCGATCACGCCCGGCGAAGCGCCGCCGCGGTCGAGCAGCACCTGCAGCGCCGCCACGTCCTGGCGCACGCCGAGCGACAGCGACGGATCGACGGCGGCCTTGCCGCCAGTATCCGGCGGCAGGGAAGCCTGCGTATCCGGATTGACCTGCTCTACGTCGGGCTGCGCAGGGTCTATCGCGGCCTCGTTCAGCGGCTGGCGCTTGATGGTGCCCGGCCTTGCCGGTGCATCGGGATAGCTGTTGTCGTAATTGCCGTCGTCCTGCGGCGCCGGCGGATAGGCTTCGACCGAATTGTCGCCATTGGGGTCGTATTCATCCGCCGGCGGCGGGATGACCCGGCCTTCCTCTTCCAACTGCTTGCGGCGGAAGCGGGCCATGTCCTCGGGATCATCGAGATAGTAGCGATCATCATCGGCAGGGGCACGGCCCAATTCGCGCAGCCTTGTCTCGCGGCGCAGCGCGCGCCGGTCAAGCCGTGTCTGCGGCGGCTGGATGGCGATGACCTTGCCGGTGTCGGCATCGACGATGACGCGGTTGCCACGCGCGTCGTAGTAGATGTCCAGATTTCCGTCCTGAGCCACAAGAATGCCGCCATCATTGGCGGCGCGGGCAACCCTTGGTGCACTGTCCTGCGTCGGCGCGGCGAGCGCACCGAAAGTCACAAGCCCGGTGGCGAGCGCCGAAAGGGCAAAGATCGTGCGGAACATCGTGGCCAACTCTCCGGTCCGTAATTGCCGCCGCCCGGCATTGTTCACTGGGCGAACCCCTTCGCCAGCAAACCAGTTACCCCACCCTATGGTTCCAATATGAACCGGGCATGAAGATGGCGGTTTTTCGGCGTACCGACGAATACTCGCTAGCTCGCGAGCCCCAATTCCTTGCGCGCCTGCTTGGTCAGCTTCAGGGCGACAAGGCGATGGCTCTCGCGCAAATAGTCCTTCAGCGCGGCATCATCCATGCTCTGGCTTGTCCGACGCTGGATCCACTTCATGCCGCGCGAGGCAAGGTAGGGCGCGGGCCGCAAGCCCGGCTGCTCCTTCAGCACATCATAGGCGATGTCGGAGCATTTGAAGGTGACGAAGAGGTGCTGGCCTTGATCCCAGCCGCCGATCGCAAACACCTTGGCCCCGACCTTCCAGACATGGGCGCCGCCCCACTGGATGACGTGGTTTGCCGCGGGCAATGAGGCGCAGAAGCCGTTGTAGTCGTCCAGCGTCATCCGCCCCCACCCTCAATATGAAAACGCCGCGCGTCCAGGGTGGACGCGCGGCGTTGAAATCAGGCCGCCGCTTCGGTCGCGACGACCGTCGGCTTCGAGCGGAAGTTCAGGCGGTCGGAACCGGACGTGACCTTGACGGTCGAACCGTCGAGAATCTCGCCGAGCAGGATCTTCTCCGCCAGCGGATCCTGGAGTTCCTTCTGCATCACCCGCTTCAGCGGCCGCGCGCCATAGGCCGGATCGTAGCCCTTGGCCGCCAGCCACTCGATCGCCTCGTGATCCAGCGACAGCGTGATCTTGCGATCGACGAGCAGGCTTTCCAGCCGCTTGAGCTGGATCTCGACGATGCGGTCCATGTCCTTGCGGCGCAGCCGGTGGAACAGGATCACCTCGTCGACGCGGTTGAGGAATTCCGGCCGGAACGATGCCCTGACCACGCCCATCACCTCGTCGCGCACGGCGTCGACATCCTGGTCCTCGCCGAGATTGACCAGGTATTCGGCGCCGAGGTTCGACGTCATGATGATCAGCGTGTTGCGGAAATCGACCGTGCGGCCCTGCCCGTCGGTGAGCCGGCCGTCGTCGAGCACCTGCAAGAGCACGTTGAACACATCGGGATGCGCCTTCTCGATCTCGTCGAACAGCACGACCTGATAGGGCCGGCGCCGCACCGCTTCAGTCAGCGCGCCGCCTTCCTCATAGCCGACATAGCCGGGAGGTGCGCCGATCAGCCGGGCGACCGAGTGCTTCTCCATGAACTCCGACATGTCGATGCGCACCATGGCGCTGTCGTCATCGAACAGGAAGCTTGCCAGCGCCTTGGTCAGTTCGGTCTTGCCGACGCCCGTCGGTCCCAGGAAGATGAACGAGCCGATCGGCCGGTTCGGATCTTGCAGCCCGGCACGGGCGCGCCGCACCGCCTTGGAAACGGCTTGCACCGCCTCGCCCTGGCCGACGACCCGCTTGCCGATCTCGTCTTCCATGCGCAGCAGCTTGTCACGTTCGCCCTGCAGCATCTTGTCGACCGGAATGCCGGTCCAGCGCGAGACGATATGGGCGACGTGGTCGGGGGTGACCACTTCCTCGACCATGCCGGCCTTGCCGTCCTGGGCTTCGGCTTCCTTCAGCTTCTTCTCGAGTTCCGGGATCTTGCCATAGGCTAGCTCGCCGGCGCGCTGGAACTCGCCCTTGCGCTGGGCAATGGCAAGCTCGTTGCGTGCCTCGTCGAGCTGCTTCTTCAAGTCGGCCGCAAGCCCGAGTTTCTGTTTCTCGGCCTGCCACTTGGTTGTGATCTCGGTCGATTCCTCCTCGAGGCCGATAAGCTCCTTCTCCAGGCGGGCAAGCCGGTCCTTCGAGGCATCGTCCGTCTCGACCTTCAGCGCCTCGCGCTCGATCTTGAGCTGCATGATGCGGCGGTCGATCTCGTCCAGCGCCTCGGGCTTGGAATCGACCTGCATCCTCAGCCGCGAAGCGGCTTCGTCGACCAGGTCGATCGCCTTGTCCGGCAGGAAGCGGTCGGCGATATAGCGGTTGGACAGCGTCGCCGCCGCCACCAGCGCCGAGTCCGAGATACGCACCTTATGGTGCTGCTCGTATTTTTCCTTCAGGCCACGCAGGATCGAGACGGTATCCTCCACCGTCGGCTCGTCGACAAAGACCGGCTGGAAACGGCGGGCAAGGGCGGGATCCTTCTCGACATGTTTTCTGTATTCATCGAGCGTGGTCGCGCCGACGCAGTGCAGCTCACCGCGCGCCAGCGCCGGCTTCAACAGGTTCGACGCATCCATCGCGCCATCCGCCTTGCCGGCACCGACCAGCGTATGCATCTCGTCGATGAATAGGATGATCCCGCCTGCGGCAGAGGTGACTTCGGAAAGCACGGCCTTCAGCCGCTCCTCGAACTCGCCGCGATATTTGGCGCCGGCGATGAGTGCGCCCATGTCGAGCGCCATCAGCTGCTTGTCCTTCAGCGATTCCGGCACATCGCCATTGACGATGCGCAGCGCCAAGCCTTCGGCGATCGCCGTCTTGCCTACGCCCGGCTCGCCGATCAGCACAGGATTGTTCTTGGTGCGGCGCGACAGCACCTGGATGGTGCGGCGAATCTCGTCGTCACGGCCAATCACTGGGTCGAGCTTGCCCGCGCGGGCATCCGCCGTCAGGTCGCGCGCGTATTTCTTCAGCGCGTCATAGCCTTGCTCTGCACTCGCCGAATCGGCGGTGCGGCCCTTGCGGACATCGTTGATGACCTGGTTCAGCGCCTGCGCGGTGACGCCGGCCTTTGCCAGTATGTCGGCGGTCTTGGCCGACTTTTCCATGGTGAGCGCCTGCAGCAGCCGCTCGACCGTGACGAAGCTGTCGCCGGCCTTCTTGGCCAGTTCTTCCGCCGTCGAGAACACCTTGGCCAGCGGCTGCGCCAGATAGAGCTGGCCGTTGCCGCCTTCGACCTTCGGCATCGCCTCGAGCGCCGTCTCGACGCCGAGCTTGACGTCGCGGACATTGCCGCCGGCGCGCTCGATCAGCGACGCGGCCAGGCCCTCGTCATCGTCGACGAGCACCTTCAAAATGTGTTCGGGGGTGAATTGCTGGTGATTGCGGGAGAGCGCCATGGTCTGCGCGGACTGGATGAAGCCGCGCACGCGCTCGGAGTACTTCTCAAGGTTCATATCTGTCTCCTTCCATCACCGGCCCGCTTTGCGGCACCGGATCAGATTGCGGTGACGGACCCGCCCATTCGAGCCGGATCCCGTTCAGCCGAGATATGGTGCATAGGCCATGCCGTCTCAAGACGCCTTGATGTCGGTCAATGCATAATATTCCACGTCAGCCGAAACGAAAACGGCGGAGATTTCTCTCCGCCGTTCAACGTCTTCAAATGCCGTTCGATCAGTTGTCGATGTCAACGATCACCGGCTCGGTATTGCCGCTATCGGCCGGGGCCGCGGCCGCCTCGCCGGCATCCGCATTGTCGCCACCGCTGTCGACCTGCTCGGCATTGGTGCGCGGACGGCGCGGACGGCGCGGGCGACGGGCAGCGCCGCTCTCGGCGGCAGCCTCGTTGAGCTCGGCCTGGGCGGCAAGAGCCGCCGGCGAAAAACTCTCGAACAGCGGAGCCTGCTCGGCAGCCGCAACGGCCTCGACCGGCGAACCGGGCTCAACCTGCACCTCCGCCTGTGCCGGCGCCTCGTTGCGCTGCTGCTGGCCGCCTTGCTCGGTCGACGAGGCATAATCGCGCTGGCCATTCTGGCCATAGCCGCCATTGGGGCGGCGATCGCGGTGACGCCCACCATTGTTGTCGCGGCCGCCATTGTTGCGCCCGTTATTATCGCGCCCGCTATCGTCACGATTGTCGCGGCCGTCACGGTTCAATGCGACCTCGGCCGGCATGCCCTCGATCACTGGCTGGGGACCGGCGCCATGGTTGATGACAGGAATTTGCGGATCGGAAACTGTGTTGCCGCCATTGCCGGCGCCATTGTTGCCGGCATTGTCGAAATCGTCGCGATCTTCATCGCCGTCATCGTCGAAATCGTCGCGGTTCTGCTGGACGTTCTGGATCGGCATCTGCGCCTGCGCGGCGGCAATGATGCGATTGTAGTGTTCGGCGTGCTGGAGATAGTTCTCCGCCATGACCCGGTCGCCGGAGCTTTGCGCGTCACGGGCCAGGGTAGCGTATTTCTCGGCGATCTGCTGAGCCGATCCACGGATCTTCACATCCGGGCCGTTGCTCTCGTAGTTGCGCGTCAGGGGATTAGGGCCCTTGCGGTTGTTGTTGTTATTGTTGTTGCCACCGCCGCCGCCATTGTTGTTGCGACCGCGCATGCGCCTGTTCTGCTGTTGTGGCCTCATTCGACTCTCTTCATCTTGAAATTTTCGAAAACTCGTTACGAACGGAGGCGCTCATGCAGCCAGCCGTTTCGTTTCTTCACCGGCGTTCGCCCGCATCAATTGCGTTGGCGCCACGTGCCATCCTGTTCCGGTTACATCACTTGCCGGACGATTCCCGCACGAAGCTTGGGCGTCGTTTGCGCAAGAAGGCAGCTATTTCCAAGGAGGACCGAATCGCTAAGAGCACTGCCTGCTTCGTCTCATCCGGTTGAGGCGACCCTAGCCGCATTCCCCGGTATTGCCAAGCGGTTTTTTCGCGCTGCATCAAGGCTTATCCCCATTGAAAGACAAGAACCCTGTCGTTTCCGCCGAGATCACGTAAGGCAGCAGCCAATGCATAACCAGCCGCCTTGAATATATCCGTAACCTCGTTGCGTTGCGTATGGCCGATCTCGACCGCAATCCTGCTTTCGGCTTCTAGAAACCGGGCCGCCTCGGCGGCGATGATCCTGTAGGGGTTCAGCCCATCCACGCCGCCATCCAAGGCTAGGTGTGGGTCGAAATCGCGGACCTCGTCCTGCAGATTTCCAATGTCTCGTAAAGGTATATAGGGAGGGTTTGCGGCAATTACATGGTATCGGCCGGAAACTTTTTCGAACCAGTCCGACTGCACCGTCGTGAACCGGCGGCCAAGCCCGAGTTCCCCGGCGTTGCGGGCTGCCGTCGCCAGCGCGCCGGCGGAAATGTCGACACCGGTGGCGGTCGCGGCCGGCACGGCACTCAGCAGCGCCAGCGCGATGGCTCCCGTCCCGGTACCGAGATCAAGGATGCGGCAGGTCCCTTCGCGCGCGGCCATCGCCTCGACAAAAGGCAGCACCGCCTCGACCAGCGTTTCTGTATCCGGCCTCGGCTCGAGCGTTTCCGGCGACAGCGACAGCCGCAAACCGTAGAATTCGCGGTAGCCGAGGATGCGATGCACCGGTTCACCACCAGCCCGGCGCCTTAAGGCGGCTTCGATCGCGGCGATGGCATTGCCGTCCATCGAGCGTTCAGGGTCGGCAATGGCCTGCGTGCGCGTCGTGCCGGAAAAATGTTCGACGATCAGCCGCGCATCGAGCGCCGGATCATCGACCCCGGCCATGGCAAGTCTGGCCCGCGCTTCCCGCAGCAGCGGCCCCAGCGCCTCGGGCAGAGGGTCAGCCATCGAGGCCGATATCGGCCAGCAGCTTCGACTGGTAATCGGCGATCAGCGCGTCGACGATTTCGTCGAGCTCGCCCATCATCACCCGGTCGAGCTTGTAGAGCGTCAGGTTGATGCGATGGTCGGTGACGCGGCCCTGCGGGAAATTATAGGTGCGGATGCGCTCCGAACGGTCACCGGAGCCGACCTGCGATTTACGCGATTCCGAGCGTTCCTCGTCCGCCTTGCTGCGCTCCAGATCATAGAGCCGGGCACGCAGGATCTGCATGGCCTTTGCCCGGTTCTGATGCTGCGATTTCTCCGCCTGCACCACCATGATGCCGGTCGGCAAATGGGTGATGCGCACCGCCGAATCGGTGGTGTTGACATGCTGGCCACCGGAGCCCGAAGCGCGCATCGTATCGATGCGGATATCTTCGGCGCGGATTTCGATGTCGACCTCTTCCGCTTCCGGCAGCACGGCGACGGTCGCCGCCGAGGTGTGAATGCGCCCACTTGCCTCGGTCGCCGGCACGCGTTGCACGCGATGCACGCCGGATTCGAATTTCAGATGGGCAAACACGCCCTTGCCCGAAACGGTGGCGATGATTTCCTTGAACCCGCCTGCATCGCCGTCGCTGGCAGACACCGTCTCGAACCGCCAGCCGCGTTCGGCGGCATAGCGCTCATACATGCGAAACAGGTCGCCGGCGAAGAGCGCAGCCTCGTCACCGCCGGTACCGGCACGGATTTCGAGGATGGCATTCTTGTCGTCGGCGGCGTCCTTGGGCAGAAGCAGGATCTGGATATCCTTCTGCAGCGTTTCGATACGCTCCTCCACGCCGGGCAGGTCCGCCTCGGCGAGCGCCCGCATCTCGGCGTCGGTGCCCTTGTCGGAAAGCATTGCCTCAAGGTCGGCCTGCTCATGCTCGGCCGAGCGCAATTGCCTGACCTTGGCCACCATGTCCTGCAGCTCGGCATATTCCGATGCCATCTTCACATAGGCGTCCGGCGCCGGGCCGGCCGACATCTGCGCTTCGAGCATCTCGAAACGCTTGACGACTTGATCCATACGATCGCGGGGCAGATTGACCATGATGGGGGCGCTACAACGGAATCGAGCGGTCGTCGGCGAAGGCCTGCAGCAGCGCCCGCATCGGCAACCCCTGCGCCGGCGCCATCAGATTGTCGTCGAAGAACGCCGTCAGCTCATCCAGCGGCAGTTCCGTCAGCATCGCCTTGACCGGGCCGATCGAGGCCGGCGACATCGAGATCGAACGGAAGCCCAGACCGATCAGCGCCATCGCCGAGATCGGCTTGCCGGCGAGTTCGCCGCACAGCGTCACCGGCGTGTGGTTGCGGATGCCGGCATCGGCGATCTGCTTGAGCACGCGCAGGAACGGCGCCGACAGCGTGTCGAAGCGGTTGGCCAGTTGCGTGTTGCCGCGGTCGACCGCCATGACGAACTGGAACAGATCGTTCGAGCCGACCGAGACGAAATCGACCGCCTTCATCAATTCGTCGAGCTGGAACAGCAGCGACGGCACTTCCAGCATCGCGCCCAGCTTGAGGCTGGTCGGCAGATGATGGGCGAAACGCGACAGATGCCGCACCTCGCGGTCGATGATCTCGCGCGCCTGGGCGATCTCGCCAAGCTCGGTCACCATCGGCAGCATCAGCTTGAGCTCGCGCCCGCCGCTGGCCTTCAGCAGGGCGCGGATCTGGGTGCGCAGCAACCCGGGCCGGTCGAGCGTTAGCCGGATCGCCCGCCAGCCGAGCGCCGGGTTTTCTTCCTGGATGGCGCCCTTGAAGTACGGCAGCACCTTATCGCCGCCGATGTCGATGGTGCGGAAGGTGACAGGTTTGCCGCGCGCGGCCTCGAGCACGTCGCGATAGAGCTTCTCCTGCGCCTCGGCGCGCGGAAAGGTCGAGGCGACCATGAATTGCAGTTCGGTGCGGAACAGGCCAATGCCGGCAGCGCCCGACTCGGCCAGTTGCGGCAGGTCGACGGCAAGCCCGGCATTCATCAGGAGGTCGACCTGCACGCCGTCCCTGGTCGTCGACGGCTTCTTGCGCAGTTCGCGATAGACCTCTTGCCGGCGCGCGCGAAACCGCACCTTTTCGGCATAGGCGGCTTCGAGATCGGACTGCGGCCGCAGATGGATCGTGCCTTCCTCGCCGTCGACGATGATGGCATCGCCGTTTTCCGCCATGGAAACGGCACCCTTCATCTGGCCGGCGACCGGGATGCCCATGGCGCGCGCGACGATGACGACATGGCTGGTGGCGGCACCATCCTCGAGCACCAGCCCGCGCATTTTTTCCCTGGGATAGTCCAGCAGCTCGGCCGCGCCCATCGAGCGGGCGACAATGATGGCGTCCTTCGGCAGCGAGGCCGCGACGTCTTCCGGTCCGCGGCCCATTAGCTGGCGCAAGAGCCGGTTGGCGAGGTCGTCGAAATCGCTCATCCGCTCGCGCAGATAGGGATCGGTCATGTGCAGCATGCGGGCGCGCATGTCGCTCTGCACCTTTTCCACGGCCGCTTCGGCCGTCAGGCCGTTGCGGATGGCCTCTTCCAGCCGGCGCACCCAGCCACGGTCATTGGCGAACATGCGGTAGGCTTCCAGCACCTGGCGATGCTCGCCCTCGAAGGCGACGTCGCGGCGCTCCAGCATGTCGTCGATGGAGAGCCGCAGCGAGCCGAGCGAGCTTTCCAGCCGCCGGACCTCTTCCTCGCTGTCCTCGTTGAACAGATTGGTGACGACGATGCGCGGCTCGTGCAGCACGACATGGCCAAGCCCGACGCCGTCGTTGAAGGACAGGCCGGTGAAACTGACCGGCCGGCGCAGATCGAGTTCGAGGCCCGGCCGCGTCAGCCGCGCCAGATCGCCGGTGGCGATCATCTCGGCGATGACCATCGCGGTGGTTTCCAGCGCCTCGACCTCGTCGTCGCGATAGTGGCGCATGGTCTTGTTCTGCACGACCAGGACGCCCAACGTGCGCCCTGCCCTGAGCACCGGCACGCCGAGGAAGGAATTGTAGATCTCTTCACCGGTCTCCGGCAGGTAGGCGAAGGCCGGATGCTCCTGCGCATTGGAAAGATTGAGCGGCCGCGCACTGGCGGCGATGGTGCCGACAAGGCCTTGCCCGAGCCGCAACTGCGCCAGGTGGACGGCGTTCGGGTTCAGACCCTCGGTGGCGTAGAGCTCAAGCACCGAATCGGCGCGCAGCACATAGAGCGAGCAGACTTCCGCGACCATGTTGGAAGCGATGTCGCGCACGATCCGGTCAAGCCGCTCCTGCGGCTCCAGCGGCTCTTGCATGAGCTCGCGGAGCCGTTTCAGCAAAACGCGCGGGCCACTGGCCTGGTCACGCATCGCGGCTTTTTCTCCAATGAAACACTTGCCGGCGCAGTTTCCGCCGCTGCCGGCATGCGCGCAACAACTGATTCAGTCTTGCTACTGCTTATCCAGACCGTAGACGGAATGCAAAGTGCGAACCGCAAGTTCGGTGTACGGACCGTCGATCAGTATCGAAATCTTGATCTCGGAGGTGGTGATGGCGCGGATATTGATCGCCTTCTCGGCCAACGCCTTGAAAGCGGTGGCGGCGACACCGGCGTGGCTCCTCATGCCGATGCCGATGACCGAAACCTTCGACATGCCGGCTTCCGACTGCACGACATCGTAGCCGACCTCGGCCTTCAGCCGGTCGAGCACGGCCAGCGCCTTGTCGACGTCACCCGAAGGCACGGTGAAGGTCATGTCGGTGAACTTGCCGTCCTCGGAAATGTTCTGGACGATCATGTCGACATTGATGTTGGCCTCGGCCAGTGGCCCGAAAATGCCGGCGGCGACGCCAGGGCGGTCGCCGACGCGGCGCAGCGAAATCTGGGCCTCGTCCTTGGCGTAGGCAATTCCGGTGACGACCTGCTGTTCCACGATCTCTTCCTCGTCGCAAATGAGCGTTCCCGGAGGATTGAGCAAATCCCCCATTCCGGGCGCATCGGGATCGTCGAAGGACGACCGCACGAAGGTACGCACCCTGTGCACCATGGCAAGCTCGACCGAACGCACCTGCAGAACCTTGGCGCCGAGCGAGGCCATTTCAAGCATTTCCTCGAACGAGATCTTGGCCAGCCGCCGCGCCTTGGGCTCGATGCGCGGGTCGGTGGTGTAGACCCCGTCGACATCGGTGTAGATGTCGCAGCGGTCGGCCTTGACCGCAGCGGCGATGGCGACCGCGCTGGTGTCGGAACCGCCACGGCCGAGGGTCGCGATGCGGTTGTCCGGCCCGATGCCCTGGAAGCCGGCGATGACGGCCACCTGGCCCTCGCCGAAGCGCTTGATCAGGAAGGCGCCGTCAATGTCGAGGATGCGCGCTGCGCCATGCGCGTTGTCGGTCTTGATCGGGATCTGCCAGCCCTGCCAGGAACGGGCGTGCACGCCCATGTTCTGCAAGGTGATGGCCAGCAGACCGGCGGTGACCTGCTCGCCGGAAGCGACGACCGCGTCATATTCGCGTGCGTCGTGCATCGGCGAGGCCTCGCGCGTCCAGCCGACCAGTTCATTGGTCTTGCCGGCCATTGCCGAGACGACCACCGCCACCTCATGGCCGGCGTCGACCTCGCGTTTGACGTGACGCGCCACATTGCGGATGCGGGCGATGTCGGCGACGGAGGTTCCGCCGAATTTCATCACGATACGCGCCATGGAAGCGAAATGCCTTTGACTGAAGCCGGCCTGGAGCCGAAAACGAAGGAAAGCGCCCGGCTGGCGCCGGCCGCTGAATGCGCGGCCTCCTTAGCCAAATGCTTTGGGTTTCGCAAGGCTGGCAGCGGAATGCCGGCTTCAACAAGACGCCATATTGCCATCCGGGTCCGCGCCGCTTACCAAATGCTGCCTGCGGGGAATTCCTTTTGGTTCGGCATAACAGATGATTGCTCGTCTTCGGCGCGCCATGCGGTTGCAATCGCTGCCGCTTGTCGCCGGCTTCGCCGTGCTGGCATTGATCGTCGGCACCCGTGCCCTGCTGGTCGAGGGACAAAGGGCCAATCGTGCCGCTGCGCGCGAGACAATCGAATACCAGCAGCAGCTTTCAGGGCTGCTTTCATTGGCGCAGGATGCCGAGGCTGGCCAGCGCGGCTATCTGCTGACCGGCGAGAAATCCTATCTCGAACCGTACCAGAAGGCTGTCGATGCAATCCCGGGGCAACTTGCCCGCATCGATGCCATGACATCATCCAACGATCAGCTCGCCCCGCAGATCAGCCACATCAAGGACGCGCTGGCGCAAAAACAGGCTGAACTGTCCGAGACGATCGCCCTCTACGACAAGGGCGATGCGTCGAAGGCGCTGGAACTCGTCCGCGGCGGCCAGGGCAAGGCCGCCATGGACGAGATCCGCGCCAGCATGGACACCATCCGGCGCATCGGCGCCGCCGACATCGCAGCGCGCGACGAGCACACGGACCAGGTCGAGGCCTGGCTGCGTGTCGGTTCGCTTGCGGCCCTCGTCGCGATCTTCCTGCTCGGTGCCTACACGATCCGCCAATCCCGCCGCCGCTTCCGCGAGGTCGCCACCGCCCAGGAAGAGCTGATGCGCAAGAACATCGAGCTCGGCAACGAGATCAACACGCGCGAGAAGGCCGAATCCCAGATCCGCCAGATGCAGAAGATGGAGGCGGTCGGCCAACTGACAGGCGGCATCGCCCACGATTTCAACAACATGCTGGCGGTCATCCTCAGCGCCATGAACCTTGCCCAGCGCAAGCTGAAGCGTGGCGAGAATGACATCGAGAAATTCGTCGAGGCTGCGACGGATGCAGCCGGCCGTGCCGCCAATTTGACCTCCCGGCTGCTTGCCTTCTCGCGCTTGCAGCCGCTTGCGCCGCAGGTGGTCGATACCAACCGGCTGGTGACCGGCATGTCCGACCTTCTCCACCGTGCGCTGGGCGAGGGCATACGCGTCGAAACCGTGCTGGCGGCCGGCCTGTGGAAAACCCACGCCGACCCCAGCCAGATCGAGAACGCCATCCTCAACCTTGCCGTCAACGCCCGTGACGCCATGGACAATGACGGCAAGTTGACCATCGAGACCGCCAACAGCCACCTCGACGACGCCTACGCCGCGACACATGCCGAAGTCACGCCAGGCCAATATGTGATGATCGCGGTCACCGACACCGGCACCGGCATGTCGCCCGAGGTCATCGCCAAGGCCTTCGAACCCTTCTTCACGACCAAGCCGGTCAACAAGGGCACGGGACTTGGGCTGAGCCAGGTGTTCGGCTTCGTCAAGCAGTCGGGCGGCCACGTCAAGATCTACTCCGAACCGGGCCAAGGCACGACGATAAGGATCTATCTGCCCCGGTTTTTCGGACCGGAGGAGCCGGCGGCACCCGCCGGGCGCGGCAAGAGCACCGTCAAGGTCACCGAGACGATCCTCGTCGTCGAGGACGACGCCCGCGTGCGGGCCGCCACGACAGACGCCATGCGCGAACTCGGCTACACGGTCATCCACGTTGGAAGTGGCCAGGAGGCCCTTCAGAAGCTGGCGGCGACATCGGGCATCGCACTGCTTTTCACGGATATCGTCATGCCTGCGATGAACGGCCGCAAGCTCGCCGAGGAGGCGGTCGCACGCCAACCCGGCCTGAAGGTCATCTTCACCACCGGTTTCACCAGGAATGCCGTCGTCCATAACGGCGTGCTCGACCATGACGTGCACTTCCTAGCCAAGCCGTTCACCATCGAGCAACTCGAAGCCAAGCTGCGCGACGTGCTGGACGCGAAATAGGCCGCGCCGGGACTTCCTTCAGCCTGAGGCAGCCACGTTTGTCCACAGGCCGGGATAGTCGAAGACGAAGCCGTGCGGCGAGACACCAAGGATCTCTTCATAACCGAACATGGGCGCGGTGTAGGCGTAGCGGGTCTCGTCGAGACGCCGATAGCTTTGCTCGAGAAGCACCATCTCGAATGTTGGAAAGCTCAGATAGGCGGCTGGAGCGGGCGTCGTCTCGCCGACACCGAGGTCGAACCGCCGGATCGCCAACAGGTTCGATGCCGGCGTGAAGCCGAGGTCGACATCGACAAGGCCGGTGACGTCCCGCTGTGGCTCGCCGTTCAGCGTCCACTCGCCGTCGGCACGTCGTTCAATGGCATAGTGCAGCTTGCGCATGCCGAGAAAACCGTCGACTCGCGCCGATCGCGTGCGCCAGCCGGCGTCGCAAATCACCTCATAGGCAAGGCAGCATGGCTTGCCGTCCTGGACGAAGATGGCTTGTCCCTGGAGGCTGTGCCCGCCATCGCCTTGCGACAGCAGGCAGGCGTCGTGGCCTTCCACATCCAGCCTGCGCCAAAGGATCGAAGCCGTCATGACCTTCATCGTGCACTCCTTCGAATCCAAACGATGCCCTTCATTCGCCCGCCGGGCCAATTGTGTTTCACCGTCGTACGCGACAGCTGACATGCCCTGACAGGATGCTCCGCCCTGTCGGCAGAGGAAAATTGTTGCCTTGACTTTCCCGCCTCCACGCCCGACTTCCTAGCGTTCGAGGAGACCAACCAATGCCAGAACCCCGACGATCGACGATCGATGCCGGAGAAGTGGAACGCTTTTCCGCCCTTGCTGCCGAATGGTGGAACCCGAACGGCAAGTTTCGTCCGCTGCACAAATTCAATCCGGTCCGGCTTTCCTATATCCGCGACCAGATAGCGACGCGCTTCGGCCGTGACCCGCGTGCCGCGCGGCCGTTCGAGGGGCTGCGCATCCTCGATATCGGCTGCGGCGGCGGTCTTTTGTGCGAGCCGATGGCGCGGCTTGGCGCCGAGGTCGTGGGAGCGGACGCCTCCGAGACAAACATCGAAGTGGCGAAACTGCACGCAGCCGAAGGCAATGTGATCGTCGACTACCGAGCCACGACGGCCGAGGATCTTGCCGACGCCGGCGAGACATTCGACGTCATCCTCAACATGGAAGTGGTCGAGCACGTCGCCGACATCGATCTGTTCGTCGCCAAATGCGGCCAGATGGTCCGGCCCGGCGGCATCATGTTCGTGGCCACCATCAACCGCACGCTGAAGGCGCTGGGTCTCGCCATCATCGGTGCTGAATATGTGCTGCGCTGGCTGCCGCGCGGCACCCACCAGTTCGGCAAGCTGGTGCGCCCGGAAGAACTGGAGAAGGCGCTCGGCGGCGCCAGCCTGACGATCATCGACCGCACCGGCGTCACCTACAATCCGCTTGCCGACCGCTGGGCGCGATCGAAGGACATGGACGTCAACTACATGGTGCTGGCGGAGAAGGGATCCGTCTGATCCGCTCTTACGCTATTCAGTGCTGAGGGGTCGGTAGCCGCCCCGCCAATAGATCAGCGCCTGGCCGGCATCGCGGGTGCGCACCGCCTCGACCGAGCCGATCACGATGGAATGCGTGCCGCGGTCGATCATCTCGTCGAGGCTGCAGTCGAAGGCGGCCACGGCGTCATAAAGCAGCGCGGCTCCGGTCTTAAGCGTCACCCATTCGGCGCCGTCATAGCGGTCCTTGCCCTTGATGCCGCCAAAGCCGGAGAAACGCTCCGCCACGGCTTGATGCTGAGGCCCCAGCGAATTGACGCCGAAATGCCGGTAGCGCTCGATAACCGGCCAGGTCGATGACGATCGGTTGACGCAAGCGATCACCTTGGGCGGTTCGGCCGACAGCGAGACCACCGAAATGACGACAAGGCCGGACCGGTCGTCGCCGGCACCGGCGGTGATGACGCTGACATTGCCGACGATGAGCCGCATGGCGGCGCGGAAGTCGGCGACGCTGACCGGAGCTTCTGTCATGGACATTGCCTCGTCGCTTCTTTGCTAAGCCGCCGACCGCATCGCGGCCGGTGCGATGCGAATGCCTCTCTCTTCGAGAATGGGTAGCACGGTGTCGCGAAAATAGGGGAATTCCTCGACATAATCGACGAAGGACAATGTCGAGCCGCGAAAGCCTGCCGCATGCAAGGCGGTGATCCCGTCGGCGACCTGCTCGGGCGTGCCGGTGAGCGGGAAGCCGCCATGGCCGGCCGCCATGCGGTCGCGAATGAGCGCCAGGAGATCATGCGGGAACGACTGCGCATGGGCGAATTGCAGCCGGACCAGATTGTCGACCGCCGCCCAGTCGGCATTGGCGCGGCCGAAATGTTCGAGATAGTCCGTGGCCTCCTTTTCGGTCGGGCGGCAGACGACATGGGCAAAGGTCAGCACGTCGACATCGCTGCCGGCGGCCCTCGCCTGCTCCTTCAGCGCAATGATCTCGTCCTTGGAGCGCGCCAGGTCGATCGCCGGCGTAAACAGGAAATCGGCGTTGCGGACCGCGAATTTGCGGCCCTCCTCCGACCCGGCGGCATTGAGGATCGGCGGCCGTGACGACGGACGCGGGTCCCCAAGCACATTCCTGAGTTTGAACCAGGTGCCGTCCCAGTCGAAGGCTTCCGTGCGCTCCCACAGCGCCTGGACAATATCGAACCATTCCTGGGCATAGCCGTAGCGCGTGACATGGTCATCGGGCAGCGTCAGCCCAAGTGCCTCATATTCCGGCTTGTTCCAGCCGGCGACGATGTTGAGTCCGATGCGGCCGCGGCTGATCTGGTCGATGGTCGCCAGTTGCTTGGCAACGACCACGGGGTGGTTGGCCGCGGTATGGGTGGTGGCGAAAACCGTGATGTTGCGGGTGAGCGCCAGAAGCCCGGCCGCCCAGGTGATCGTCTCTAGCACGTTGCCGTGGAAATTGGTCTCGCCGCCATAACCGATCCAGCGTGCGATCGGCAGCATGAAGTCGATGCCGGCCTCGTCGAGCAGATGCGCCAGCCGCAGATTGTTGTCCCAGGAACTGGCCCAGCGCTCGGGAACCTTGGTGACGGTCATGCCGCCGGAACAATTGGACGCAAAAGTGCCGAGAAAGAAGGGCTGCGCGTGAGGCGCGGTCTTGTCGAGCATGCTCATTGGCGGTGTTCTCCTCATTTTTTGCTTATAATTTATAATAGAAAGTCTATCATAAATTCATGTGGACGCAATCACCGGGATCAGCGCATGCTGATGGCAGGGGACAGGCAGATGAACGAACGGCGCAAATCTTTGGAAACACAGGCCGAGTTGCTGGATCGCGGCTGGCATCTGGCGCGCACGCCGCTGGAGATCGACGTCACCGAAGTCGAATACGCGCTGATGCGCTCCTACGAGGCATTCGGCCATTGGCAGGCTGAATGCCTCGCCACGGTGATCGAGTTTTCCGCCAGCGGACCCGAGAACGCACTGCTCCACATCATCCGCATGAACGACCGCCCGAAAAGCGTGCGCGATCTTGCCCAGATGACCAACCGCGACGACATCCCCAACATCCAGTACAGCCTGCGCAAACTGCTGAAGGGCGGGTTGATCACCCGCACCGGCAGCGGCAGGTCAGGCGTCACCTACGAAGTGACGCCGCTCGGGCATCGCGTGACCGAGCGCTATGCCGACATCCGCTCCGTCCTGCTTATCGACGCCGTGACGCGCATTCCCGAAATGGCCGACAAGCTCGAAGACGTCGCGCGTACGCTCGAGCTGATGACCGGCATCTACGAACAGGCGGCGCGGGCCGCCGCCACGCACCGCCGCCGGCATCCAAGGCCGGAGCCCGGCGGCGACGCCGACGGCGGCGGAAAACTTTGACGACGTTTACGCAGGCTGCGGCTTCGCGACGGCCTGGCTCTGCGCCTTCGTGGTGATGAAGACGCCGGCGGTGATGATGGCGGCGCCGGCCCAGGTCAGCAGCTGATAGTGCTCGCCAAGGAAGATCGTGCCGGCAAGCAGCCCAACCGCGGCCGCCACATAGCCGATCTGGCTGAGATAGACCGGGCCGCCGACCGCCTGCAGCCGGAAGAAGAAGGCAAACATCGCTGACGCCGACGCAACCTGCGCGATGACGACCAGCGGAACGCCGCCGAGCGGCGCGAAGGCCTTGATGCCGAACAGAGCGAGAATGCCGGCGAGCAGCAGCGTCGCCGCCGCCAGATGGCTGCCGACGGCAAGCTCGATCGGGCCGGTGCCTTCCGGCCAGTCGACGGTGCGGTAGATATTGCCGGCTGCAAGGCTGACCGGGATCAGCAGCCCCACCACCACCCAAAACATATCGGCCGGCTGGCCGGCCTCGCCGCGCGTCGCCGCGACCATCACGGCGCCGACGAAACCGACGGCGATGCCTGATATGCCCAGCATGTTCGGGCGCCGGACGCGCAGCAGGATCGAGAACACCAGCGTGACGACGGGCGACAACGTGAACATGATGCCGGTATAGCCGGCGCCCAGATGCGGTATGGCCGAGAACATCAAGAGATTGGGGACGGCATAGGACACGGCCGCCGTGACGAAGAAATAGCGCAGCTTGTGCGCGGTGAGCCGGATACGCTGGCCGCGCAGCAAAAGTGCGCACAAAAGCACGCCGCCGGCGCCGAGCGAGATGACGAAGGCCCAGACCATGGCCGGCACGCCGGCTGCCGTGGCGAGCTTGCCGAAGGGCAGTGTCAGGCCGAGCAGGCCGCCGGTGACGACCAGCAGGCCGAGCGCCGAATCCCAGAGAAATTTCATCGGATGGTCCCGTCACTCAATCGTGAAATTTGGCACTTGCGGCGCTTGGCCGGTGCTGTACCTTGAGATAAGATAACACAAAGATTCTTGGCGTAAAGATATTTAACGGTGAGACAGATGGATCGCGCGGCAAAGGCGATCGAGCAGTGGAAACGGGAGCGGCCGGACCTTGATGTCTCGCCGATGGGCGTACTCGGGCGATTGAACGAAGCCTCGTCGTTGATCGCGCGTGATCGCCTGGCGCCGCTGTTTGCCCGTTTCGGGTTGCAAGCCGGCGAGTTCGACGTGCTGGCAACGCTGCGCCGGTCAGGCTCACCTTACGCGCTGACGCCGACAGATCTCTATGAAGCGACCATGGTGACATCCGGGGCCATGACCAATCGGCTCGACCGGTTGGAAAAAGCCGGATTGATCCTGCGCGGCCCGCACCCCAACGACCGGCGCGGCATCGTCGTGCAGCTTACCGAGAAGGGTCTCGCCTTGATCGACGAGGCCCTGACCGCTCATGTCGCCAACGAGCACGAGATTGTTGCGGGCCTGACGCCGGCGGAACGGGAAACGCTCTCGCACCTGCTTGAGAAATTGATAGGCAGCGTGAGCTGAACGTTCAGTTGCGGTCGTCGGGAAACACCGGGATCGGCATGAAATCGACGCCATCCTCGGCCAGCCCCTTGGCCTCTTCCAACGTCGCCTCGCCATAGATGCCGCGCGGGTCGGTCTCGCCGAAATGGATTTTTCGCGCTTCCTCGGCGAACTTGTCGCCGACATAGTCGGCATTCTCGCGCACCTTCTCGGCCATCGCCTTGAGTTGCGCCAGGGCCTGCTTCTGCGCCTCGCCCATGGCGAGCGCTATGGTCTCCTGCTTGCGGGCCGTGGAAACGGCGGGCGCCATCAGGGCCTTCTCTACCTTGTGCGAGCCGCAGCTCGGGCAATCGACAAAGCCGCGCTTCTTCTGGGTGTCGAAATCGTCATTGCTGCGGAACCAGCCCTCGAACTCGTGCTCGTTTTCGCAGATCAGGGAAAAGCGGATCAAGAGGCAGCACCCCTGAGACGCGGCGCGTCCACCGCGCCGGCATTGATGGTGAAATCCCGCGCATTCTTCAAATTGGGGATCTTCTTGCGCGCCGCAAGCGACTGCGCCGGGTCGATCTCGGCGACGATCACCGCAGGCTCGTCATGCGCGGCTTCGGCGATGATGCGGCCCCACGGGTCGACGATCAGCGAATGGCCATAGGTTTCGCGGCCGTCCTCATGCAGGCCGCCTTGTGCGGCGGCGACGACAAAGGCGCCGTTCTCGATGGCACGGGCCCTGAGCAGCACATGCCAGTGCGCCTCGCCGGTCTGTCGGGTGAAGGCGGCGGGCACGGTCAAAACATCGGCGCCGGCCAGCGCCTCCGTGCGGAACAGCTGCGGGAAACGCAGGTCGTAGCAGACCGCAAAACCAAGCTTGGCGCCCGCAACCTCGGTCACTACGGCTTCGGTGCCGGGTTCGTAGGCGGCGGATTCGCGCCAGCTTTCGCCATTGTCGAGATCGACGTCGAACATGTGGATCTTGTCATAGGTGGCGAGCGTCGCGCCGTCCGGACCAAACAACAGCGCCCGGTTGGCGAGCTTGCCGTCGGGGCGCAGGATGGCGGTGGAGCCGATATGCAGGAAGACGCCGAGTTCGCGCGCCAATCCACGTGCGGTCGCAACGATGATGTCCCTGTCTTCGGAGGTGAAGGAGGCGGCACGCGCCTCCTTGTCGCGGATCAGCGCCCCGGTCATTTCCGGCGTCTGGATATAGGTCGCGCCCTGCCCGACCGCTTCACGCACCAGCCGTTCGAGATCGACCGCATTGCGCTCGGGGCTTTCGCCGGAACGCATCTGGACCGCCGCAGCGAAAACACCCATCATCATACCCTCAAATCGTCGCGCCGTTGGCGAGCAGCCTGTCCAGCCGGCCTTCGGCCTCCAGCTCGTGGAGGTCGTCGCAGCCGCCGACATGCGTGTTGCCGATGAAAATCTGCGGAAAGGTCGTGCGGCCGTGCGCGCGCGAGATCATCTCCTGGCGCAATTCCGGCGAAAACGAAGCGTCATGCTCGGTATAGGCGACGCCCTTGCGCTCCAGCAGCCGCTTGGCGGCGGTGCAGTAGCCGCACATCATACGCGTATAGATCGTGACATCGACCATGATGCATTCCGCTTTCGTTGCCGACTTATATAGTCACGGACTCGTCCGCCCGGAAGTCCCCCGGCAACACGCGCGCGAAGGTCAGCACGTCAACGGTGGCGGCACCGCCCCTTTTCAGCGCCTTGGTGGCCGCGCGCACGGTGGCGCCCGTGGTGTAGACGTCATCGATCAGAAGCACCCTGCGGCCGGCGATCTGGATCTCCGCCTCGGCCGGCACGCGGAAAGCGGCCCGCACATTCTCCTCGCGCTCCTGCCGCTCGAGCCCGACCTGCTGGCGAGTGAGTTTCACCCGCCGCATGGCGGAAGGCGCGAAAGACAGGCCGCTGAGCTCGCAGACCGCGCGCGCCAGTTCCGCCGACTGGTTGAAGCGCCGCCGGAAGAAACGCCGCCAGTGCAGCGGCACCGGCACCACCACATCGGCTTCCGCGATGAGATCGGCGCCGGCGCGCACCATCCAGCGCGCCATCCAAGGTGCCAGATCGGTGCGATCCTGGTATTTCAGCCCTTGCACCATCTGGCGGGCGACGCCGGAATAGGCGACGGCTGCCCGCGCCCGCTCGAAGGGTGGTGGATCCGCGATCGCCTCGGCCGACAGAAAACCCTCGCCCACATGGTGGGTGAACGGCGTGCCCATAACCGGGCACCAGGGCCGTTCCAAGAGCCGCAGCTTCGGCCAGCAGGCGCCGCACAGCACGCCCGGCTGCGAGACATGCCGGCGGCAGCCGGCACAGACCGGCGGAAACAGGATGCGCGCCGGCCAGCCGAAGGCCGATCGGGCGAGGTTCCTGATCCCGATGGACTTGATCTCTGGCGTCGGATCGGCCACGTGGTTGGTTCTCCGCACCGAGTGTACCAAGTATATCAGGGCGTGGACAAACAAGGATCCACCCGTTGCAGCCTATTATGGATACCTCTTTGTGGCTGGCGCACAAGCGGCGCGCGCTAAGCCATCCGGTCGACGGTGCCGATTTCCTGATGAACCGCGCCGCCGAGGACCTTGCCGACCGGCTGGGCGCCGTCGAGCGCCGGTTCGGCAAGGCGGCGGTGCTGTTCTGCCAGACGTCGGCCGCAGCCGATGTGCTCGCCGCGAGCGGCAAGGTGGCGGATATCGTCCGCGTCGAGACGGACACGGTTTTCCTGACGGGTGCCGCCGGCATGGTCGCACCACTGGAAACCGTGCCCTTCGAACCGGCAAGCCTCGATCTGGCGGTGTCGCTTCTGTCGCTGCAGGCGATGAACGACATTCCCGGCATGCTGATCCAGATCCGCCGCGCGCTTCGGCCGGACGGGCTCTTTCTCGGTGCCTTCGCCGGCGCCGGCACGCTCGGCGAGCTGCGTGAGAGCCTGCTTGCGGCCGAGACCGAGCTTTACGGCGGCGCCAGCCCCCGCGTCATCCCCTTCACCGACGTGCGCGACGCCGGTGCGCTGCTGCAGCGCGCCGGTCTTGCCCTGCCGGTCGCCGATGTCGAGACCGTGACGGTGCGCTATGCCAATCTGTTTGCTTTGATGGCCGATCTGCGCGCCATGGGCGAAACCAGCGCCCTCACCGATCGCAGCCGGCGGCCGAGCACACGCAGACTGTTTGCGCGTGCCGCGGAAATCTATGCCGAGCGGTTTTCCGACGCCGACGGCCGGATCCGGGCAAGTTTCTCGATGGTCTGGATGTCCGGCTGGGCGCCCGATGCATCGCAGCAGAAACCGCTGAAGCCGGGTTCAGCCAAAGTCTCGCTGAAGACGATACTTTAGGCTCCCGACGGGCAATGATCGGGTCAGCCGTGGACAGCCCGATCAGGGTGCGAACGCGTTCGCAAGCCGGCTGCTATTGTTGCTGAACAGCCAGGTGATGGAGTTGAACACCTGACTGATGCCGGCGACGATGGTCAGCGACAACACAGCTATGATCAAGCCATATTCGACCGCCGTGGCGCCGGTTTCGTCTTTCAGAAAATGCAGCAGCACTGGTTTCATCACCTCGATCCCCTCGCCAAGGACCTTACCGCCGACCTGTTAAGAAAGGTTAACGGCAAAGCCTTAACAGGCGGTGAAACCGCCACCCTCTTGCAAATTCCAACCATGTCAGCAGTCGCCGCTGGTTCTGCCATCGGAGCCGATGATGCAGACCGAACCGGGCTGCGCCTGCAACACGCTGCGGCGCACCGTATAGGTGGTTCGATGGCTGATCGAGCCGGTGGCCGTCATGTCGAGACCACCGGGAAAATCATCGCGCGCCGATTGCGAGCGCGTCTGGCTGTCGAGGAAAGGGGTCGCGATCAGCGCCAGCGCCACCGCGGCCGAGCCGAACAGCAGTGTCACGCGCAGGATGCCCATGCCCGCATCTGCGGCACGAAAGCCGCGGTCGGGCCGGATCGAATCCCAATCCCTGTCCAGGCTCATCCTATCGCTCCCCAGCCAATCCGCGACGCGGCCGCGACGACACGGCCATGCATCAATTTTTCATGATGAGATAAATCTTCTATTAACGCTGGCTGATATGGGCCGTGGCCGCTCCTCAGAGCAATTCCAGGAAAAATGTGAAGCGGCTTTCCCGGGACGCGGAGCGCTTTCCCTTGGGAATTGCGTCAAAACAAATCCTCAGAGCAGATCGATCAGGAACGGAATCAGCGGCGCGTCGGCCGGCGGCATCGGATAGTCACGCATCTCTCTTGGCCGCACCCATTTCAGCGCCTGCCCTTCCCGGGGCTGGGCGATGCCACGGAAGCGGCGGCAGACAAACAGCGGCATCAACAGATGGAAGTCGTCATAGGAATGGCTGGCGAAGGTAAGCGGCGCCAGGCACGGGATTTCGGTCTCGATGCCGATCTCCTCATGCAATTCACGGATGATGCATTGTTCCGGCGTCTCGCCGGGCTCGACCTTGCCGCCGGGAAATTCCCACAGGCCAGCAAGCTGCTTGCCCTCGGGCCGCTGCGCAAGCAGCACGCGGCCGTCGGTATCGACCAGCGCGCAGGCCGCGACCAGGAGCAGGCGCTTGCCGGTATTGGCCGGATCATTCATGCCCGACGTCACTCATGCCCGGGCGGCCGGCGATAATGGTAGCGATAGACTTCCTCGAAGCCGAGCGACCGATAGAGCGCCAGCGCCGGCACATTGCCGGCCTCGACCTGCAGCCAGGCCTCCCGCGCGCCGCGCAGCCGCGCCCATTTCAGCGCCGACCGGATCAGGTTGCGGCCATGGCCCTTGTTGCGCGCCGCCTTGTCGGTGGCGACTTCGAACAGGCCGGCGAGATCGCCGTCATGCACGCAAATCAGGGTCGCCAGCGCCTCTGCCCCATCTTCCAGTGCGAACAGCCCGGCCTCTGGCTGGATGGCGCCGATGATCTCCGACAGGCCGGGCCGCAGCGAAACATCCGATCCGCTGACCTTGAGCGACGCGCCGATGAAGCGGCTGATGTCCTTGAGCGGAATCTGGTCCATGGCGGCATCGAGCTGGGCGTCGGCCAGCGGCAGCCGCATGACCAGCGATTCGTCGAATCGGCTCCAGCCCTCCTTGTCGAGATGGCCGGCAAGATCGGGACCCGACAGCGGCGACATGCGGAACGTCAGCGGCCTTCCATAGGCGTCGAAACGGCGGCTGGCGCGGCCGATGCGGTCGGCTATGTGCTGGATGTCGCCGGGATCGAGCGGGTTGACCGAATTCAGCCGCTTGGCCGGATGGCCGGCGGTGAGCCGCACCACCCAGGTGCCGTCATAGTGGACGGCGGCCGCCGGCCAGGCGCGAAAGCCGGCCGCCTCGTAGCGGCGCACGATCGCAAGCATGCTTGCCGGATGCCTGGAAGCCAAAACCGTCAGCTCCGATAATCGCCGTTGATGGTGACATATTCCTTGGTGAGGTCGCAGGTCCACACCGTCGCCTTGCCGCGGCCGATGCCGATATCGGCGCGGATGCGGATATCGTCACGCTTCATGTAGGCCGAGGTCTTTTCTTCCGAATAGGCCGGATCGCGCTCGCCTTCATGCGCCAGCCGGTTGTCGCCGAACCAGATCGACAGCCGGTCGCGGTCGGCGGGTTCGCCGGCCTTCCCGACGGCCATGACCACACGGCCCCAATTGGCGTCCTCGCCGGCGACCGCCGTCTTGACCAGCGGCGAATTGGCGATCGACAGCGCGATGCGCTTGGCCGAGCGGGCCGATTTCGCGCCGGTGACGGTGACTTCGACCTGCTTGCGGGCGCCCTCGCCGTCGCGCACCACCTGCAGCGCCAGCGACTTCAGCACCTTGCCGAGCGCCCGGCGGAACTGGCCGAGCCGGGCATCTCTGGGGTCGGTGATCTCGGGCGCGCCGCGCTTGGCGGCCTTGCCGGTGGCGAAGATCAGCAGCGTGTCGCTGGTCGAGGTGTCGCTGTCGACGGTCACCGCGTTGAAGGTCTTGGCCGTGCCGCGCGATAGCAGATCCTGCAGCACGGGGGCCGCGATCGGCGCATCGGTGGCGATGAAGGACAGCATCGTCGCCATGTCGGGGGCGATCATGCCGGCGCCCTTGGAGATGCCGTTGATGGTGACATCGGTATCGCCAAGCTTGACCGTCTGCGTCGCCACTTTCGGATAGGTGTCCGTGGTCATGATGGCCTTCGCCGCCTCGGTCCACAGGTCGGGCTTGCCATCGCTGACCAGCCCGGCGAGCAGATGGCTGAACTTGGTCGTGTCGAGCGGCTCGCCGATGACGCCGGTCGAGGCCAGGAAGACCTCGCCTGCCGTGCAGCCGGCAGCCTTGGCCGCCGCCTCGCCGGTCAGAGCGGTGGATTCGCGGCCCTTCTTGCCGGTGAAGGCGTTGGCATTGCCGGAATTGACGACCAGCACCCGCGCCTTGCCGGCGGCAAGGTTCTGACGGCAGAAATCGACCGGCGCCGAGGGGCATTTCGACCTGGTGAACACGCCGGCGACCGCGGTGCCGGCATCGAACACCATGGCCAGCAGGTCGGTTCGGTTCTTGTACTTTATCCCCGCTTCGGCGGTGGCGATGCGCACCCCTTCAATGACAGGCATCTTGGGGTACTTCTTCGGCGCGAGCGGCGAAATCGTCGTGGACATGGGGACCTCGGGCGGGAAAATCGCAAGGGAAGGCCGGTTTGCCCGATACGGCGCGCGGGCGCAAGGGCGTTTTCGCCGCGCCTGCCGGGGCGGCGGACCACACCGGATTAAGCCTGCATTTCAAATCTGTTGGCGTCGCCGGGGCCTGTGGCGCTATGATTGCGCCCATGGGCAGGCTTGCGATCCTGGCATGGGCATTTCTGGGACTATTGCTGCTGAGCGCCGACGCTGAGCCGGCGCGGCGCGTGGCGCTTGTCATCGGCAACGGCACCTATGCCGAGGCCGGCACGCTGGCCAATCCGGTCAACGACGCCCTCGACATCGCCGACAAGCTGCGCTCCATCGGTTTCGAGGTCATCGAAGGCAACGACCTCGGCAAGCGCGAGCTCGAACGCAGCATCGGCGAATTCTCCGATGCGCTCGAAGGTGCGGGCGTCGGGCTTTTCTACTATGCCGGCCACGGCCTGCAGGTCGACGGGCGCAACTACATCGTGCCGGTCGATGCCAGGCTCGACATGCCGGTGAAACTGCAGCTCGAAGCCGTGCCGATCGACGAAGTCCTCGACATCATGGAACAGCAGACCAAGGTCAGCCTGGTGTTTCTCGATGCCTGCCGTAACAATCCGTTTGCCCGCAGCCTCAGCCGCACCGCCACCACGCGCTCGGCGACGGCGCTCGCCGGCTTGGCGCAGTTCGATTCGACGCGCGGCTCCTTCATTGCCTTCTCGACGGCGCCGGGCGCGGTCGCCATGGACGGCACCGGCCGCAACTCGCCCTTTGCATCAGCCCTGTTGCGGCACATTGGCGAGCCCGGCCAGAGCATCAACGACATGATGATCGCGGTGCGCCGCGACGTCGTTTCGCAAACCCGCGAAGGCCAGCGCCCCTGGGAGCAGGGCTCGCTGCTCGAACGCTTCGAATTCGTCCCGGGTGAAGGGCCTGCCCCGAAGCCGAAGCCGGCGGCGGAGCCGGCGCCGGCCCCGGCCCCACAGGTCGCGGCGCTGGAGCGTTCCGTGGGCGACGACAAGGCTTCGATCGAACAATTCCTGCGCCGGAACTATCTGACGCCGGACACCAGGACGATGGCCGAAACGGTCAAGCGGATCTACGGCGCGTCGGCCACCATTTTCGGCACACGCTACGACGCCGATGCCATCGTCAAGGTGAAGACCGACTGGTTCGCGCAATGGGCCTCGTGGTCGCTTGGGCTGGAACCCGGCAGCCTGGAGATCACGCCGCATGGCGAGGACCGCGCCGACGCCGCCTTCGCCATGCGCTACGACTATGTGCCGAAGGACAAGTCGGCGGCACGGCTGACCGGGAAGGCGCGCGTCACGCTCGGGCTGGTCAAGGCCGTGGAGGGATGGCGAATCGAATCCGAAACCTCGCAAGCCATGCAATGACGCGCTGATCCGGGGCGCAAATTCACGCGCTTTGGCGCGACATCAATTCGGTGGCGAAACAGAGCAGTGCCGCAACCGGCAGCGCCAGGCCGATCCAGGACACCAGTGGCCAGCCGCCTTGGGCATACGCCCAACCGCCGACGCCCGAGCCGACTGCGCCGGCGATAAAGAACGTCGCCATGTAGAGCCCGTTCAGGCGGCTGCGATGCGCGGCGCCGAGCGCGAACAGATCCCGATAGCCGAGCACAAGGTTGGTCTGCACGCCGAAGTCGAGGACGATGGCGGCGGCGACCAGCAGCGCCAACGAAAGTGTCGAGCCGCTGGGAGCGATGTGGGTGACAAGAAACGCGACGGCGACGCACAGCATGGCAAAGGCTGTCGCCGGGCGGCTCCAGCCGCGGTCGGCGACCCTTCCGGCGAGCGGCGCGGCGATTGCACCGGCGACGCCGGCCAAAGCGAACAGGCCGATGCCGCGCTGCGTCAAGCCGAAATCGGGTCCGGCCAGCAGCAGCGGCGTCGTCGTCCAGAACAGGCTGAAGGCTGCGAACAGGAAGGCCTGATAGAGAGCCCGCCGCCGCAGCACCGGCGTCGAGCGCGCAATATGCACCATGGACGCCAAAAGCGCACCGTAGCTCAGACGCGCCGTCGGCATGCGTCTGGGCAGCGCGAACCGCAGCACCACGGTCAGCACGATCATGACAATGCAAGAGGTGAAGTAGACCACATGCCAGGACGACAGCGCCGTGATGAAGGAGGAAAACGGCCGTGACAGCATTATACCCAGCAACAACCCCACTGAGACATTGCCGACCACGCGGCCACGCCTGGCTTCCGGCGCGAGGTGCGCCGCATAGGGGATAAGGGTCTGCACAGCGACCGAGCCAAGACCGACAAACAGCATTGCGGCCAGAAAAGCCGCTGGCTGCGTTGATATCGCCGCACCCAGCAAGGCAAGCGTCGCAACGACGAGTATGCCAAGCACGAGCTTGCGGTTCTCGACGAGGTCGCCAAGCGGCACGATGAACAGCAGGCCCACCCCGTAGCCGATCTGCGCCATCGTAACGATCAGGCCCGCCGCATGCGGCGGCAGGCCAAGTTCAGCGCCGATCGGGCCAATCAATGGCTGTGCGTAGTAGATATTGGCGACGATCAGCCCGCAGGCGGCAGCCAGCAAGAAGGTCATCCAACTCGAAATTGTCGTCTCGGCGGGTGCGGTGCCGGATGCGATAATGGTCGTCATGGGCGATGTCCATCGGAACGAAACGTTTCGTTGAATAGAACGAACCGTTCCGTTTCGTCAAGCGATGATGTATGAGCATCTCTTGGCATCAGCGTATTTTGCGGCCAAATGGCTTCATTTGGCGTCCGCACGAACGCTGCAAGGAAAACGAAGGCTTTGCTCCGGATGGCAGGCATCCGGCTGGCAAAAATACGGGGCGAGGCAACAGTTGCCGGCGGGTTGTCGTTTCGGCCGGCACGCAACCGCTTCAGGAGGAACGGCTCATGGGCGAAATCGCCGATCCGGCACGCAAATCGATTGGTGCCAGGCGCAATCCCGACAGCGCCGAAGCCATTCTGGAGGCCGCCGAAGCCGTGCTGATCGAGGCCGGCTATGCCGGCTTCTCGATCGAGGCGGTGGCGCGGCGCGCCCGTGCCGGCAAGCCGACCATCTATCGCTGGTGGCCGAGCAAGGCGGCACTGCTGCTCGAGGTCTACCAGCGCCAGAAGCGCGT
This sequence comes from Mesorhizobium sp. 131-3-5, assembly GCF_016756575.1. Classification (NCBI taxonomy): domain Bacteria; kingdom Pseudomonadati; phylum Pseudomonadota; class Alphaproteobacteria; order Hyphomicrobiales; family Phyllobacteriaceae; genus Mesorhizobium; species Mesorhizobium sp. 131-3-5. The sequence continues at coordinate 1,677,584 of NZ_AP023254.1, read as the reverse complement.
CGACATTCCTGATACGGGAAGCCTGGAGGAGGATCTCGTCGGCTTCCTGATCAATCTATTCACGCACTGGCTCGAGACATCGTCTGGCAGTGTTTTCAAGTCGCTGATCGCCGAGGCGCAGTCGGATGAAACCGCGGCGACGGCCCTGGCCGGCTATGCCGGAGCGCGCCGCACCCATACCGGCCAGATCATCGAACGCGCCAAGGCGCGGGGCGAGATCGCCGGCGATATCGATGCGGGTGTCGTTGCCGATCTCATCGCTTCCTACGCCTGGCGGCATCTCCTGACCAACCGGCTCGACGAGCCCGAGGCGACGATACGCAAGATGATCCGCTATCTCCTGCAAGGCATAGCGGCATCAGGCAGATAGCGGCGGCCAACAAAAAAGGGCGCGGCAACCCTTGGCTGCCGCGCCCCTTTGAAGAAATCGTTCAGGCTTACTTGCCGGCTTCCATCGTATCGACGGCCTGCTTCAGCTTGGCGTCGGGGATCTCGACCTTGGCGCCGGCGCGCAGCGACTTGACCAGCGCGAAATACTTGTCGCGGATGACCGCCTGCTTGGCCTGGTCTTTGACGTCGTCGAAGGCCGGCGGCTGCTTGGCGCGCTTGTCCTCGAGCTTGATGACATGCCAGCCGAACTGCGTCTGCACCGGCTCCTTGGTGTATTTGCCGACATCGAGCGCGAAGGCCGCCTTGTCGAACTCCGGCACCATCTGCCCAGGCCCGAACCAGCCGAGATCGCCGCCATTGGACTTGCCCGAGGGATCGCTGGTGTGCTCGTTGGCGAGCTTCTGGAAATCGCCGCCGCCGTCGAGCTGCTTGATGATCGCCTCGGCCTCTTCCTTGGTCTTCACGAGGATGTGACGGGCATGCACCTCGTTGACCGGCGGCGTGTTGGCGATTTCCTGGTCGTAGCGGGCGCGGATCTCGGCGTCGGTGACCTTGTCGACGACGCCTTTCTCGACCATCTCGCCATGCAGCGCGCGCTGCTGCAGGAAGGCCATGCGGCGCTGGAAGTCGGGATCCTTGTCGAGGCCGTCGGTAACGGCCTTGGCGGCCATGACGCGGATCTCGATGGCGGCCGAAAGGGCAGCCGCGCGGCGCTGTTCGGGCGGCAACTGCGCGAATTGCTGCGACAGCTCGCCTTCGGCAAGCACTAGGTCGGCTTCGGTCAGGGGCTGGCCGTTGACCGTTGCGACAACGGCATTCGGGTCGACCGGCGCCGCAGCGGGTGCGGCCGGGGCAGCAGGAGCGGCCTCCTGCGCCATGACGGGCGACAGGCAAAGAGCCGACAGGCCGAAGGCCAGGCCAAGGCTGGCGAGCGACGCACGGCGGAACAACAAGGGCATAAGGATGACTCCGGTGAAGGATTGTAAGGAGGGGTGGCTTCCAGATCAGCCAGATTGTGGCGGAATTTGGCACGACCGGCAGGGCCAGCGCGGCGTTGACATCAGTTGAGCCCCCTCTTATCTGTCCAACGACTTTGCGTCCAGAACCGTTTTCCGGGCGCTTTTTGTGTTTGACCGTATTCAGGCGGTGCGATCACGCGGATTTGATGGGGCCGGCCGGCGCCCGTCTCAAGATTGAGAATTCTATCGAAAGGACCATTGGATGGTCAGTCTCGGCGGTCTCGCCCGTAAGGTTTTCGGTTCCTCCAACGACCGTCGGGTCAAATCGACCCGGCCCCGTGTCGAGGCGATCAACGCCATGGAAAACGAGATGCGAGCGCTCTCCGACGCCGAACTCGCGGGGCGTACGCAAAAATTCCGCCAGGACATCGCCAATGGCGCCAGCCTTGACGACCTTCTGGTCCCGGCCTTCGCCACCGCGCGCGAGGCGGCACGCCGCGTGCTCGGCATGCGCCCCTTCGACGTGCAACTGATCGGCGGCATGGTGCTGCACAATGGCGGCATCGCCGAGATGCGCACCGGCGAGGGCAAGACCCTGGTCGCGACACTGCCGGTCTACCTCAACGCGCTCGCCGGCAACGGCGTCCATGTCGTCACCGTCAACGACTATCTCGCCACCCGCGACTCCGAATGGATGGGCCGTGTCTACAAATTCCTCGGCCTCTCGGTCGGCGTCATCGTCCATGGCCTGTCCGACGAGGAGCGCCGCGTCGCCTACGCGTCCGACGTCACCTACGCCACCAACAACGAGCTCGGCTTCGACTATCTGCGCGACAACATGAAGTACGAGCGCGCCCAGATGGTGCAGCGCGGCCACAATTACGCGATCGTCGACGAAGTCGATTCCATCCTGGTCGACGAGGCGCGCACGCCGCTGATCATTTCCGGTCCGCTCGAGGACCGCTCGGAAATGTACAACACCATCGACACCTTCATCATCCAGCTGCAGCCCCAGGATTATGAAATCGACGAGAAGCAGAAGACCTCGATCTTCACCGAGGAAGGCACCGAGAAGCTGGAGAACCTGCTGCGCGATGCCGGCCTGCTGAAGGGCGAGTCGCTCTATGACGTCGAGAACGTCGCCATCGTCCACCATGTCAACAACGCGCTGAAGGCGCACCGGCTGTTCCAGCGCGACAAGGACTACATCGTGCGCAACGGCGAGATCGTCATCATCGACGAGTTCACCGGCCGCATGATGCCCGGCCGCCGCTATTCGGAAGGCCTGCACCAGGCGCTGGAAGCCAAGGAGCATGTGGCGATCCAGCCGGAGAACCAGACGCTCGCCTCCGTCACCTTCCAGAACTATTTCCGCCTCTACAAGAAGCTGTCCGGCATGACCGGCACGGCGCTGACCGAGGCCGAGGAATTCGGCAACATCTACGGGCTCGAAGTCACCGAGATCCCGACCAATCTGCCGGTCATCCGCAAGGACGAGGACGACGAGGTCTACCGGACGGTCGAGGAGAAGTACAAGGCGATCGTCAAGGAGATCCGCGAAGCCAGCGCCAAGGGCCAGCCGACGCTGGTCGGCACCACCTCGATCGAGAAGTCCGAGCAGCTGGCGGACCGCCTGCGCAAGGAAGGTTTCAAGGATTTCGAGGTGCTGAACGCCCGCCACCACGAGCGCGAGGCGGCGATCGTCGCCCAGGCCGGCAAGCCCGGCGCCATCACCATCGCCACCAACATGGCCGGCCGCGGCACCGACATCAAACTCGGCGGCAACGCCGAAATGCGCATTGCCGACGAACTGGGCGACATGCCTGAGGGCCCGGAGCGCGAGGCGCGCGAAAAGGAAATCAACGCCGACGTCGAGCGCCTGAAGGAAAAGGCGCTGGCCGCCGGCGGCCTCTACGTGCTCGCCACCGAGCGCCATGAATCGCGCCGCATCGACAACCAGTTGCGCGGCCGTTCCGGCCGCCAGGGCGACCCCGGCCGTTCGAAATTCTTCCTGTCGCTGCAGGACGATTTGATGCGCATCTTCGGCTCCGAGCGCATGGACGGCATGCTGCAGAAGCTCGGCCTCAAGGAAGACGAGGCGATCATCCATCCCTGGATCAACAAGGCGCTGGAGAAGGCGCAGAAGAAGGTCGAGGCGCGCAACTTCGACATCCGCAAAAACCTGTTGAAATATGACGACGTCTCCAACGACCAGCGCAAGGTGGTGTTCGAACAACGCATCGAGCTGATGGACGGCGAAGGCCTGTCGGAAACCATTGCCGAGATGCGCGAGGGCGTCATCGACGAGATCGTCGCCAAGGCCATCCCCGAAAACGCCTATGCGGAGCAATGGGATGTCGCCGGCCTCAAGGCCGAGGTCGCCGAATTCCTCAATCTCGACCTGCCGGTCGAGGACTGGGCCAAGGAAGAAGGCATCGCCGAGGACGACATCCGCGAGCGCATCACTGCCGCCGCCGATGCCGCCGCCAAGGAGCGCGCCGAGCGCTTCGGCCCCGAAGTAATGAACTATGTCGAGCGCTCCGTGGTGCTGCAGACGCTCGACCATCTGTGGCGCGAGCACATCGTCAATCTCGACCATCTGCGCTCGGTCGTCGGCTTCCGCGGCTACGCGCAGCGCGATCCGCTGCAGGAGTACAAGGGCGAGGCCTTCGAACTGTTCCAGGCGATGCTGGGCAATCTGCGCCAGGCCGTCACCGCGCAGCTGATGCGCGTCGAACTGGTCCGCCAGGCCGCCGAAGCCCCGCCCCCGGAAGCGCCCGACATGTTCGGCACGCATATTGACGGCACCACCGGCGAGAACGATTTCGAAGGCGGCGAGACTGCCCTCCTGGTGCGCCAGGAGCAGAGCGCCGTCGTCGCCCCCGAAGACCGCGACCCGAACAATCAGGCGACCTGGGGCAAGGTCGGCCGCAACGAAGCCTGCCCCTGCGGCTCCGGCAAGAAATACAAGCACTGCCACGGGGCCTTTGCTTAAGGACGCGCTCTTTCCTTCCCCCCGTGAACGGGGCGAAGGAAGCTCACCCAACCGTTTCTTAATGTGTCTCCGCTACACCAACGCCTGAAAAAGAGGCGGAAAACGGAGAGAGATCGGGGTGCGCTTTTCCGCGGCCACGACTGCCGGGCGGTTCTTGCCGCAGCGTTTGGCGCTGCGTGTCGGGCCGTTGCTTGGCCGCATCGACGCCGTGCTGTTCACCGCCGATGAGCGTGGCGAGGCCGGCCGCATGTCCGTCATCGCCTTCTCCATCCGCATCGTCAGCGCCGTCATCGCCTTCATCAGCCAGGTGCTGATGGCGCGCTGGATGGGCTCGTTCGAATACGGCATCTTCGTGCTGGTCTGGGTGACGATGGTCATCGTCGGCAACCTCGCCTGCCTCGGCTTCCACACCTCGGTCATCCGCTTCATTCCCGAATACCGCGAGCGCGGCCTGATGGACGAACTGCGCGGCATCGTCGTGGCCAGCCGCCTGTTCGTGCTGATCGCCTCCACCATCATCGCCGGGCTTGGCGCGCTCGGTGTCTGGCTGTCGGCGCCGTGGATCGAAAACTATTACGTGATCCCGTTCATCCTCGGCGTCATTTGCCTGCCCATGATCGCGCTGTCGGACCTGTTGCAGGGCCAGGCCAGGGCGAACAGCTGGGCGCTTTTCGCCCTGTCGCCGACCTATCTGATACGGCCGGTGCTGATCCTGCTGTTCATGGCGCTGATGCTTCTTGCCGGCTACGCCGCCGATGCCAGGACGGCGATCTTCGCCTCGATCGCCGCCACCTATGTCACCACCCTCGCCCAGTTGATCGGCGTCACGCACCGCATGGAAAGGCAGATCCCGGCCGGACCGATGAAGGTGCATTTCGCGCAATGGTTCATCGTCTCGCTGCCGATCTTCCTGGTCGAAAGCTTCTTCTTCCTGCTCACCAATGCCGACGTGCTGATGGTCGGCGCCTATATGGATCCCAACGACGTCGCCGTCTATTTCGCCACGGTCAAGACGCTGGCGCTGGTGCATTTCGTCTATTTCGCCGTCAAGGCCGGTGTCGCCCAGCGCTATGCGCAGTTCACCCATGGCGAGCCGGCGAAGCTTGCCGCCTTTGCACGCGAGACGGTGTCCTGGACCTTCTGGCCTTCGCTGCTGATGGCGCTGCTGGTGCTGGCGCTGGGCAAACCCATGCTGGTGCTGTTCGGCCCCGAATTCACGTCGGGCTATCCGCTGCTGTTCCTGCTCGTCTTCGGCGTCGTGGCGCGCGCCGCCGTCGGTCCCTGCGAAAGCCTGCTCACCATGAGCGGCAACCAGAACATCTGCGCCGCCGTCTATGCCATGACACTGGCCTTCAACATCGGCCTCAACGTGGTGCTGATCCCGCATTTCGGCCTGTGGGGCGCCGCCATGGCCACCGCGTTCGCCATGATCTTCGAGGCCAGCGCGCTGTCTTTCACGGTCTGGCGCAAGCTTGGCATCGTCATGGCCATCTTCGTGCCTGCCAAAGGAGCCGCCTGATGGCCGCCATCCCGTTGCTTGAGGAAACCAGCGGCGGCACCGCCGGCGCCATGGTGTCCGGCCTTGCCGGGCTGGCGCGCGATCCCGATCCCGCCCATATCGAAATCCTCGCCAACAACCGGCCGGAACGCAAGCTTGCCATCTACCCGGCGTCCGCCGGCTTCGACCTGGTCGAGGAGCTGGATTATTTGTGCGCCCGCACGATCGAGCCGAACGTCTTCTTCAACCCGCGCTTCCTGGCGCCGGCCATGCCCCGGCTGGAGGATCGCGAGGTGCGCCTGGCGGTGATCCGCGACGGCGACGAATACCGCAACCGGCTGCGCCTGCTGGTGCCGATCTCGGTGGAACGCCCGGTGGTGCCGCTCGGCGTGCCGGTGATGCGCACCTGGTCGAGCCCGTTCGGTCCGCTCGGCACGCCGCTGATCGACCGCGACGATCCGGTCGGCGTCGTCGAGGATTTCTTCTCGATGCTGTCGCGCCCACACCTCAAGCTGCCGAAAGTCTTCGTGCTGCCCGACATCAGGCTGGATGGTCCCGTGGCGAGCCTGCTCGACACCGTGGCCGAGACGCGCGGCCTGACGCTGATCACGACCGGCCAGACCCCGCGCCCCGTGCTGGAGAGCGAGCTCGACGGCGATGACTATCTGAAGGCTTCGCTGCGCCCGCACCATTATCGCGAGTTCCGCCGCCTGAAGCGGCGCCTTGCCGACCTCGGCAGGCTGGAACATGTGGTGGCGCGCGGCCCCGAGGAGATCCGCCACGCCATCGAGGGCTTCCTGACGCTGGAAGCCTCCGGCTGGAAGGGCCGCGAGCGCACCGCCATGGCGATCGACCGCTTCCGCGCCGCCTTTGCCCGCGAGGCGGTGCACCGGCTGGCCGAACAGGACATGTGCCGCATCCATTCGCTGACGCTCGACGGCCGCTCCATCGCTTGCCTGATCGTCTTCGTCGAGGCCGGCGTCGCCTATACCTGGAAGACGGCCTATGACGAGACGCTGGCCGCCTATTCGCCGGGCACGCTGCTGATGATCGAGGTCACCCGGCAGCATCTCGACGATCCCAACATCATGATGACCGATTCCTGCGCGGTGCCGGATCATCCGGTGATGAGCCGGCTCTGGGCCGAGCGCAAGCCGATCGGCACGCTGGTGATCGGGCTGACGCCGGACGCCGACCGCCTCGCCCGCCAGGCCGCCTCGCAGCTGCATCTCTACCGCGAGACCCGCAACATGGCCCGGCTGCTGCGCAACCGCATGAAGAGCCTGCTGAGACGGCGGTAGCCCATGATCCCGAATCCTCGCAGCCGCCGGTGTCATGCCGAGACCTTCGCCACGCGCGCATGCATTGTCGTCGGCCTTTGGTTTCTGTCTGGTCTTGCCTCGGCGGCCAACGCGGCCAATGCGTCGGTCTTCCTCGAAGACCAGACCTGGACCGAACTTCGCGATCGGATCAGTGCCGGGACGACGACGATCATCGTCCCGATAGGCGGCACCGAGCAAAGCGGTCCTGCCATGGCCTTGGGCAAGCACAATATGCGGGTCAAGTTCCTGGCCGAGAAGATTGCCGGTCAACTCGGCAACGCCTTGGTCGCCCCGGTGATCTCCTATGTCCCGGAAGGGACCATCGACCCGCCGAGCGCACATATGCGATTTCCCGGAACGATTACCATCAGCGACAAGATTTTCGAACAATTGCTCGAATCCGCGGCGCGCAGCTTCAAGCTGCACGGCTTCAAGACCATCGTGCTGATCGGCGACCATGGCGGCTATCAAGTCGACGAGCGTCATGTGGCCGATCGTCTGAATGCCGAATGGAGCAAAGGCCCGGTCCGGGTCTTTGCGGCGCTGCAATACTATCAGGTCACCCAGGGCCCCTATGTCGACAAGCTCCTGTCGGCCGGCGCGAGGCAGTCCGAGATCGGAACCCACGCCGGATTGGCCGACACATCGCTGATGCTCGCCATCGACCCTTCCATGGTGCGCAAGGATCGCCTCGCGGCAGCTCCTAAGCTCGGCGCCGGCGACGGCGTCTATGGTGGCGATCCAACACGATCGTCGGCCGAATTCGGTCAACTCGGCGTCGATCTGATCGTCAGCGGGACGACCGAGGCGATCCGCGAATTCACAAGACAGCAGCCCAAATGATCAAGCCATATCGACGGTTCACGAGCTTTCGCGCCCTGCTCGTTTTGTTGCTTGCCCTGTCGCCGGCATCGGCTTGGGCCGACTCGTGCCCGGAGGATTGCAGCGAGCCGCCGCCTGCCCGCTCTCCGGTCAATATCTACGACCAGACAACCTCTGATCATTTGAGCCCGGCCACGATAGGCGCGCTGCCGCGCGTCTATGTTCCGAACCGCTCGTCCAACAGCGTATCGGTCATCGATCCCGCGACGCTCAAGGAGGTCGACAGGTTCCCTGTCGGGCGCAAGCCGCAGCACGTCGTTCCGTCCTGGGATCTGAGCACGCTCTGGGTCGCCAACAACGCCAGCGGCACCAGCAAGGGCAGCGTGACGCCGATCGACCCCAAGACCGCCAGGCCGGGTCACGAAATCCCGGTCGATGACCCCTACAACATGTACTTCATGCCGGATGGAAGTTCGGCCGTCGTCGTCGATGAGGCCTTTCAGCGGCTTGATCTGCGCGATCCGCAGACCATGGCGCTGAAATCGACGATACCGACGCCGACCTGCCCCGGCATCAACCATGCCGATTTCTCCGCCGACAATGCCTACGCCATATTCACCTGCGAATACGGCGATGGCGGACTGTTGAAGGTGGACCTGAAAAACCAGAAGGTGCTCGGCCACCTGGCTCTGTCGAAGATGGGCATGCCGCAGGACATCCGGCTTTCGCCCGACGGCAAGGTCTTCTATGTCGCCGACATGATGAACGACGGCGTGTTCCTGATCGACGGAGACAGCTTTTCCGAGATCGGCTTCATCGCCACCGGCATTGGAACGCACGGCTTTGTCGTGAGCCGCGACGGGACAAAACTCTACGTTTCAAATCGCGGCTCGCACAAGATGGAGCAAGGCCGCGCAAAGGGGCCGGGCAGCGTGACGGTCATCGACTTTGCTTCCCGTTTGGTGGTCGCGCAATGGCCCATACCCGGTGGTGGCAGCCCCGACATGGGCAATGTCAGCGCCGACGGCAGGCAATTGTGGTTGTCCGGCCGCTTCGACAGCGAGGTCTACATGATCGACACCACCTCGGGCGCCGTGACGAAAATCCGCGTCGGCGTCGAGCCTCATGGCCTGACGGTCTGGCCGCAGCCCGGCAGATATTCGCAGGGCCATACCGGCAATATGCGATAGCCATCTCGACCGCGCAGACGCGCGACAGAGCCGTCTGGTGCGCCTGCTTCGTCCAAGGCAAGAAAACCGTTCTCGTCGAAGAGTTGTTGCCACCCCCGCCTCGCGGGTGTGACCAAACTGCACCGCCGATTTCCAGCCGAGGGCCGTCTGGGCGAAGCCGCCCACACGAATGGCACATCGTCACATAACTGTAATGGCGCGCGCCTAGCTAAACACTCGCCACATCCCAACGCGCCGCTCCATCCCCGATGCGCCGCCACATCTCGAGGAAAGACCATGCTTTTGCGCACCATCATCGCCCCATTGGGCGTCTGCTTGTCCATGGCCACATCGGCCTTTGCCGCCGACCTGGTCGAAGCCCTGCCGCCGGCAGCGCCGACCTGGACGATTGCAATCGAGGGGGACCCGGAATTCTACGCCATCGACAATGGCAGCAACACCGCCCGGTCGCTTGCCGACACCTACTTCAAGCTCAGCGTCTCGCACAATTTCGACAATAATTTCGTCGGCGGGATCTTCATCCAGCCAACCTTCAAGACCGGCGGAAAGTCGCAGTACTATGCCGAAGCGAGCCTCGGCTACAAAATCAAGATCACGGATGCCTTCACCCTGACCCCCAGCCTGGGGCTCGGCTACACCTGGCACGATACTGGCATCATCAAGGATGCCGATGCCAACGCGAATGTTCCCTACTACGCCCTCTATCTCGCGGGCGATTGGAAGCTGTCCAAGCAATGGACCTGGAACGTCTTCAACTTCCGCTACCGCAACGCCTTCAGCACCACCTGGGAAACACCGAAACTGGCTACCGGCGTGACCTACAACATCGACTCCGCCAACGCAGTCTATGCCAGCGTCGGCTATTCCTGGAAGAAGACCGATACGACCTCGGCGCCCTACAACGATCTCGCCGGCGACAAATGGAACATCGGGATCGGCTACAAGCACTCGCTCTGATCCGATCGGAGAAGGCACAGGCTGTCGCTGTAGCGCCAGCCTGTGCCCTGAATCATCTCGGCCGCGTCCGATGCAACCGACCCTCTCCGTGGCTTATCGACCTTGCCCCAGGCCATGGGCGGGCAAGCAACATGGATCCTGAAAAAAGGAATGGTGCCCCTAGCCGGGGAGCCAGAACTGAACCTTTTCAATGCTCAATTTCGAAAGTGGGACGGATTGAGCCGTTCAAAATCCTTATGCTTTTCGTCGCACCAGTCCCACCAAAAACCGAGCTTGTATAGCCTTTCCAGCGAGATCGCGAAGTCGACCGGCTCAGAAGCGGATAAGCTGTCTTAGGGGCGGTGTTGGAAGGGGTGTTCGGTCGCAGTTCGCCGATTGACATCCCTGCCGTAGACTGTTGAGAAGCGGTATCACCAGCAACCGGGTTCACCCACTTCATCTATCTAGATCAGAGATCAGAAGTGAGTTTCGTAAGGAGTGCCCGTCCTCTGCTGGGCGAGATCGCGGGGGAATAGAATGTCCGACGGGACCGGCGACTTCGTGCAACTTAACCGCACCTTCCATGATCTCGGCCTGAGCGAGGAAGCAGGTAAAGAGCCAGCTTTGTTCCGCCTGACGGGTCGAGGCGTGCCGCTGATATGGCCTGAGCTTCTGCAGGAGCCCCGTGTCGTCCTCCTCTCCGAGGCGGGATCGGGTAAGACCGAGGAGATTAGGCACGCTTGCCTCGACCTACGTCGCGAGAAGAAGCACGCTTTTTTCCTGCGCATCGAACATCTTGTCCAAGACTTCGAGACCTCGTTCGAGTTGGGTACGCTCGAGGAGTTCGAGGCGTGGATCGGCTCTGGTGAGGAGGGGTGGCTTCTTCTTGACTCGGTCGACGAGGCGAGACTGAAGGACCCGAAAGACTTCGAGCGCGCGATCAAAAAGATCGGTCTCAAGTTGCGCGGCGTACTGCAGCGCGCTCACATTGTCATCACGGGTAGGACCGACGCTTGGCGGCCGAAAACCGACCTGCTGATCTGTGAAACGTCGCTGCCGTGGCAAGCACCGGAGAGCGAACCAGCCGAGGAACAGGACTCTGACGAGGCTATCGGAACTGCAGACGCCGCAGGCAGGAAACGACGGAAGTCTCCGTTTCGCCTCGTCACGTTGGACGACCTGCACGGCGAGCAGGTGGAGCGCTTCTTGAGCGCGAAGGGCGTCGCGGACATCAAGGCTTTTAGGAAAGCAGTCGACCGGGCGGAAGCATCGTCGTTCACTGCCCGCCCCCTGGATTTGGCCGAGACGGTCGAGTTCTGGAATGCCCATCACGAGATCGGCTCCCGGCTCGACCTGATGCGAGCCAGCATCGATAAGCGTTTAGAGGAGCGCGACCAGGACCGAGCCGACACTAACCCAATCTCGAAGGAGCGGATCCGCGACGGAGCGCGATTGTTGGCTGCTGCGGCGACTTTGGCGAAGCAGTCTGCCATTCGCGTCCCCGACGGGCAGCAGAACGATCGCGGCCTCTCTATCAAAGAGGTCCTCACCGGCTGGGATGATGCCGACTGCAGGACGCTTTTGACCAGGCCGATATTTGATGAAGGCATCTACGGCACAGTTCGGTTCCATCACCGCTCGGTACGCGAGTTCCTCACGGCGGAATGGCTTCACACCCTTCTCGTTGACGAAGGTTCGCGGGCGAAGATCGAGAACCTCTTTTTTCGGCGCCAGTACGGCGTTGAGGTTGTCGTCCCAACCATGCGGCCAATCCTTCCATGGCTAGCGATCTTGGACCCTCGAATTCTCGACCGCATCATTCGTCTGGCGCCCGAAGTTCTTTTCGAGGGCGGTGACCCGGCCCAACTTCCAGTGCAGACGCGCGCCCACATCCTGCGAGAGGCATGCGAGCAACTCTCCCAGCCAGCTCACGGCCGAAGCGTTACCGACTACTCGGCTGTCCAGCGCTTCACGAACCCGGACCTCGCAGACGTCATTCGTCAGCTCCTCGATAAGCACAAAGACGACGACGACATTGTCTGGTTCCTGCTGAGGATGGTCTACCAGGGCGGCATCGATGCGTTAGCTGACAAGGCCAAGCATTTCGCGATCACGTCACGGGCCAAATACACCCGCATGGCCGCAATCCGTGCGGTGATCGAGGTCGGATCGCCCGAAGATGCTTACGAGGTGCGCGAAGCCTTCCTGACGGAAGGCTCCTTCCTATGCCGGAGCTGGCTGAGCGAGCTAATAGATGGTCTCGGAACTCGCCAAGAGGACCTACAGTGGCTGATTGAGGCGCTAGCTCTAGCCGCCCCCAAGCAGCAGTTCGATATCGATCCATTCTCCGACACCCTTCGCGGTTACGTGTCCACGCTGACTCCGTCGATGTTGGCGATACTTCTCGAAGGGGTGGGCAAACTGCTAGCTCGCAAGCCACTCATCGAGCGACATCGCTGCGAGATATCGAAACAATATGGCTGGCTGGGCCAAGCCGCAGCCCAAATCCTGTTGAGGATGATCGAGCACCGCGATCCAGCCACCCTTGAGAAGACAGCACTGTCGATCTTGCGTCAGCTTCCGATCGTCGAGGACTACCACCGCTACCCCTTTGAGGAGATCCGCAAGGAGCTGCCGAAGATGGTTCGCGAATGGCCGGAACTGAACTGTTCGCTGTTCTGGTATAGCATCGCCGAGGAGCGCGCGCGGCTTATACGCACCAAAGGCGAGCGTCTCACCGACTACTGGCAGGCCTCGATATTCGGCGCGTACTGGGCATTCGATGCGTCCGATTTCGAGAATATGTGCTCGGAGATGGCCAAGCGGCCACTAATGGAAGACAAACTCGTCGCACTGTCCTTGGCCTTTGCACTCTACCAGCAGAACGGGCGCCGACAGGCGTGGCGGGAGCGCCTTAAGAAGGCGGCCACCGCGAATGCTGAGGTTGAGGCCGAACTGAACAAGCTGCTGGCGCACGTACCGAAGGCGGTCAACAAGTTCAAGCGTCGGGAGGCGGCCTGGAGGCGCCAATCCCAGCGGGAGGCCGCCAAGGAGACGGCCGCGATGGAGAAGGCAAGGCTGATCCTGACAGGTCGCCTAGCGACGATCCGGGACTCCGGCACGCCAGGAAAGATTTCCGTTGACCAGCATTATCTGCACGAGCAAATGCGTAGAGGCGACAGCCAGAACAACTGGTGGACGGACGGCAACTGGCGCACACTCGTCCCGATGTTCGGCGAGCCTGTGGCGCTCGCATTTCGGGACGGTGCGGTTGGATACTGGCGTCAGTATAGGCCCAGGCTGCGGGCTGAGGGCGCTGTTGCCAACACGCCGTTCGAGACGATCTTCGGCCTGACCGGGCTTGCGATCGAGGCACGGGAGACGCCCAATTGGCCCTCCGCCCTCACCTCGGCCGACGCGGAGCTTGCGACGCGGTATGCGCTGCGAGAGCTGAATGGGTTCCCCGCCTGGCTGCCACGGCTGTACAAGGCGTTTCCCACGCAGGTGCTGGAAGTCTTCCTGACTGAGATCAAGTACGAGCTCTCGACCGAGACCGAGGACGGCGAAAGCCACTACGCCCTGTATGATGTCAGCTGGCACGGGGACTGGCTGTGGGACCGTCTCGCTCCGGCGCTTGTTCCAGAATTGCGCACTAAGCGGGCCAACATCCGGAACCTCGGCTACCTTCTGGCAATCGTGAATAGGTCTTCGATCGACGATGAGACGATTGCCGCGATTGCATCCCAGAAGGCGAACGCTGCGCGCAATTCGAGCTTCGCCCCGATATGGTTCGCTGCGTGGGTTGGTGTCGATCCAAGCGCGGCAATACCTGCGCTGGCGGCTCGGTTCGCTGGTATGACCGACCCAGCCGAACAGACCAACCTCGCCCTCGGCTTCGTCGTCGCGCTTATCGGAGGCCGCTCGCAGGAGGGGCGCGCTAGGCAACAGTTCCGCACTGTTGAGCATATGAAGTCACTTTACCTTCTGATGACCCGCTACATTCGCCAGAGTGAGGACATCCACCGAGCCGGTAAGGGGGTCTACTCCCCGGGGCTGCGCGACGATGCTCAGGATGCCCGAAACGCTCTGAGCGCCTTCATACGCGAAACGCCGGGCAAGGCAGCCTTCCTTGCTCTAATCGAGATGGCCCGCGCACATCCTGACAAGGAGTCTAGGCCATGGATGGGATACCACGCGAAGGCGAGGGCCACTGAGGATGCCGACATGGAGGCATGGACACCGACTCAAGTCCAAGAGTTCGGCAAGTCGCTGATCGCCACGCCCGCGAACCACCGGGAGCTCTGGTATCACGCCATAGACAAGCTTGATGCACTGAAGCACGACCTGGAGAACGGCGACTCCAGCATCGCCTCGATCCTTCAGGCGGTCGATCAGGAGACAGAGTTTAGAAAATTCATAGGTGGATGGTGCCGTGACCATTCGGCAGGCCGCTACGTCATTCCACAAGAGGAGGAGTTAGCGGATGCCAAGCGCCCCGACCTACGCTTCTTAGGCGCCGGTTTCGACGCTCCGGTGCCGGCCGAACTCAAGCTCGCCGACAAATGGACCGGTCCCCACCTCTTCGAGCGCCTCGAGATCCAGCTGTGTGGTGACTATCTCCGTGACGTCCGCTCCAGTCGCGGGATCTTTGTTCTCGTCTATTTGGGCGAAAAATCGTACTGGGACCTACCGAACGGTGGCCGTGCCAGCACATTCGAAATGCTGACCGACGAACTCCAACGCCATTGGACGCTCATCTCGAACGACTACCCCGGCGTCGAGGACATCCGCGTCATCGGTATCGATCTCACCCGACGGGGGATCGACACCAAGACTCGCAAGGCGGCCAACAAGGCGACGAAGGTCGCCAAGAAAGAGGGAAAGCAGGCGAAAAGCCGGTCGGGAAAGAAGACGTCTGCCGAAGACCTCAGCTTGGCCGCCTCACAGAGAACAGCTCCCTCTCGACAGGGAGCAGGGCGGCCACAATAGCAGCCAGGTGAAAAGAAGGGGTGAGATGGCGAGATCACCCGCTCGCTCTGTCCGCAGTGAAAGCGGCGGGGAGACCGGACGATACGCAGCCGCTACTCCTGCGTAGTAACCTTGTTAGAGTCCGGTGTCTCGACCCGGAGGCCTTTGATTTGCGTGCTCGTGCTTCGGGGGCTGGGATAATTATAGCGCCCCTCGTAAGCATCCTCGACCACAACCGTCCCATTGTCGAGTTTACGGGTGCGGAATGGTGTCTTGGTGTCACGCTTGATGCCGCTTGGAACCATGGCGCCCTCTTTCAGTTCAGCACTCGGCCGACCACGTCGGCCCAACGCTTCAGTATCTGAACAAAATCAACGCTCGGAACTCCAGCGTTGTCCTCCCATCCTGCTGCAGCAGCAGATTGGTTTGAGTCAATAGATAGTACACCTGCGAGGCTTAATCCACCGATAACACCGTCTTCGACGGTAGGGGCCCGTCGGAGGTCGAATACAGGCACGCTGGCAACCGCCCGCCGGTCCCCCGGAATTTTGTTACACTGCGCCTGGTTCATACCTGACGCCTCGGGACGACCTTTAACGCGTGTCCAGTCCGACACGATGGGAAGCGTCGTCCGCACCGCGTCTCCTGGTGGGCCTGCCTCCCTAGGTAGTTGAAGGTCTACGTCAGGATCACTGGCCATCCCGTGCTGGTACACGATTACGAAATGATCTCTCCCGCCATGCGGGAACATGACATTGCACCGGATTTGACCTGATTTAGGAAAGGCCGAGGCAACCTCTTGGGCGAAGCCGGCGAGAACGGTCTGGAAAACCGCTCTATCCCCATAGACAGCTTCCAACTGGCCTACCGGATCACTAAGCATAGCTCGGGGATCGCCGAAGCGCCTTAAGAAGAAGCTCTGCGTCTCACGCTGACCATCATTGTATAGTCCACGCCGCCGGGCTGAGCTGAGTTTGAAATCCAGGGTCCGAACGTCGGGCGCTATCGGAACCTCGACGTGCATCAGTCGGTTCGAAGTTCCACGCAGAAGCGCGTCTCCGCTTTCCAGCGCGGTCTCGAGCATGTCCATGAAGAAACCGCGAACGCCAGCGTCCGGCGGATCTCCTGTTGGAAGTTGGGTTGTGAGATCGAATGCAACCAGCGGAAAGCCGTCGCGGTCACGCTCGGCATCAAACAACCAAACCGGCAAGTTGCTAGCCAGCCCTCCGTCTACAAGCGCAGCCCGATGCAACATTACTGGCTGGAACAGAAACGGGTACGCGCAAGACGCGCGGACCGCAGTCAACACGTTATGCGTGGGGCTTTCCGCCACGTCGCCCATAACCACACCCCTCCGGGTCTGCAGGTTCGCAGCGACAACGCGAAGCGGCTTGCATCCCAACTTCTGAAGATCGGCAAAGGTGATTTCGGTGCGATTTTCCAGCGCCCGATGTTTGCGAACGATGAACTCGCGCAGCTTGCTTTCCAGCCTGACGCCCGAATAGAGGCCCCGGGCCGTCAGAACCTCACTCACCCTTTTGCGCGAGGCCAACACGTTCCAGCCTGCCATAGCACCGCCGAAAAAGGATTGGACAGCGGCAAGCTCATCTACCATCCCTCCCCAGAACGGTAGTCCAGCGCCATTATCATCAAGGAGCTCATTGAAGTTCAACTCATCGCACATGACGCCAAGCAGTTCGTCAGGGGTATAGCCGACGCTGGCCAGCAACGCGACAATGCTTCCGGCAGAAGTGCCTCCGTATCCGACGAACTCGACGTTCATCTCCGCAGCACCCTTAAGGCACCCGGCGAGCGCGGCTCCCTTAACACCGCCGCCGTCCAAAACAGCGTATGCCTTCATCGCTCAACCTGATTTCGTGTGGGGGGACCTAATGGGCCTCAACAGAGACTTCCTGATCTATAACGGCGCTTTGCACACGGCTGCCCATGGCCCGGACGAAGGTGTCAAACGTACTCGCATCCCCGGTTGGATCCTCCATTGTCAGAACAAATGCGACCTCGTGATCGCGGTCGCGGGCTGCGACGGGATTGTCCCTGGCGAAAACATCTCGCTCGAATGTACGCGCATACACGCGAAGGCGTCGTGCGCCAAGCCCGGCCGACGACAGCCCGTCTTTGCGCGTACGGTCATTTGGGTGCGTGAACCGCCCCTCATAGCAGCGCGTTGGCTGCCATTTTGCGTCCTCAGATCGCGCGAGGCCCTCGGCTGTCTCGACCGGCAAGCTACCAATGAGGCGCTTCCATTGCCCCGAAGGGTTCTGAAACTGCAGGCCGGTCTGAATACGGCTGGCGAAATAGTTGCCGCTGCCCGTCAGAGTTACCTCCGGTGCGAGGATCGCGGTCAGCCGTAGCCGCCCAACCAAGTGATTGCGGTCGACCATGGTGGAGGGAAGGGCGATATCATGCCAATAGTAATAAGCCCCTGCCTTCATCTGTGCCTTCCACGCCAGAACAACCGAGCCGGGGGGGCTTTCCCACGGCGCGGCGTGAATGATGGGGCTGCCGAAGCCTAGCTCATGGTGAAAAGTGCCGAGGTCGCCTGCTCCAATCAGGATTGCTTTCACTAGATCGGGGCTTGGATCTTTCAAATGCCTCCACGTGTGGGCTGCAAGACGTGATACCAGGGGCGCTGCGTAGCTCGATCCTACAAGCACGCTGCCATCCGGCAGGCCGTGATTTGAAAACCAACTCAGCTCAGGCTTCAGCATGTTGTCGGGACCGAGTCCGGTCCGGCATTCCGGGCAAGCGCCGGCAACCTGGCCATGCTCGTCGTGCGAACGCCCCGTCACTACAATACCCGCCTCGCAGTCGGCTGGCGGAGAGATGCGACACTCATCGCTGCCATCCCTGTTCCCGGCAGAGATCACCAACGTATTGCCGAACCGCCTCGCGATTTGGGACAACGAGTGTGCGAGCGGGCTGACGTCGAATTCATCGCATGCTTCTGCAAGATTAGCGGAAACGTTCCAAACCTTTGTGTTTGGATGATTAGCCATTGCGCTGGCGACATGCCGGAGGAAATCGCTCGGATTGAACAACCATGGCACGCCGTCCGCCGCAACTGCCTGGACAACGCCGACGCGACAAGCCAGAGCAGGAACCTGCAACCCGTTGCCCCAACGCTCAGCCTCGATGATCAACGAGGCCACATGCGTTCCGTGATCGCGAGCCGCGTAGCGATCCGGAACGAGTGGCGGCTCCCTCCATGCGGTCGCATGCTCGTAGCGTCCAGAGAGCATACCTCCGTCAACCACGCCCACAATCGGCGCACCGCGCACATTGGGCGGCTCTTGGCTCGGCAGGCCGATCTGACCGGCCCGCGTCGGCACCATCGGCTGCACCGGCTCCCATTTAACGATCGACCCGGATGCGACTAACCGCCGGAGTACGTCTACCGACGAGCATGCCACGGTTACGAAGTGCTCGCGCTTACCGACAACTGCACGAAGCGCATTGATCGACACGGGAAAAACCGGCGTGGGCATAAGTGCGAAGAGATCCGTGTCAGGTTCGGTTTCGACCTCCTCTTCGTTCTGCGCGAGGCCAGCCCTCCGCCACTCGTGAACCATCTCACGGTGAAGTTCGTTGACAAGGCCCACCCGTGCCGCCTCTGTTCGAAATGGAGCCGGCGCGCCGAGGAAGAGCCGGGCGGCGCCATCGATCACCGTGGCGCGTTGCCAGAGCGCTTCAAAGTCTTCCTCCATGAGATCACTGGCGAGCAGCGAAACGGCTTTGATACGAGATACGTCGACTTTCGTCGCGACTGGGAGCCGTTGACCGCTCAAACGCTGGGCGAGCTTACCGAATGCGGCGATCTTCACCTCAGCAAGATAGCCGCGACGCCACGGCGCGACGAGCTCGGCGTCGTATTCAGCCGAGAAGAGGTCCCGCGGTGTATAGCTAGGCGCAGCTGAGTGCTCGTCCATGGTGACACGGACGAGCACTCGGCCTGCCTTGGCGCAATGCTCCAGCTTTGCGCTGGCGGACAGCGCTCCGAACTGCTTGATGAGCCGCTTGCGCCGACGTTCGAAATGCTCTTCGCGAATATCTTTCGCGCCTTTGCCACCACCTGGAGCAGGTTTCGGCTGGGGCGGCGCGATAAGAGTTAGCAGCGGATTAAGAACGGGCCGACGCGCCATCTCGCATCTCTCCTTGCATTCTCACCCGTTCGTCGAGGGCGCGGACATACTCGTCCACTCTCTGGCGGGAGACGCCTACCAGGCTGGCCATCTGGGCGCGAGTCATCCCAAACGGCAGAAGCGCGCTAACAAGCTGTCTACGCTCTTCCCCGGCCAAAGAACGTCCGGTTGGAACCAACATGGCACCAGACCGGCTGGCAAGAACACACCGAACCAGATCGTCGATAACAACCGGAGCATCACCAATTACCGAGGCACGGCGTGCGCCGAGGGCGAGTTCTCGAATGTCCGCAGGGGAAAGGCCGTCGGAAATCACGCTCAGCAGTTCGCTGAGGCCTAACTCTTCGTCAGGCACGAGGAAGAGTTTCCACAGCTCCGTGCGGAGTTCTGTTCCGGGAAGCTTCATTTCGATCCGGTAGGGGAAGCGCCTCCAGACAGCGGGATCGAGCAGACTCGGATGATTGGTCGCGGCGATCACGACTGTCTGGTCATCAAGGTCATCCAAGCCTTGGATAAGTGTATTGACTACCCGTTTCAGCTCACCGATCTCGCGTTGGTCGTCACGCATTTTCGCAATCGCGTCGATTTCGTCCAAGAACACGAAACCCGAGTGCTCCGAGACGTAATCGAAAATACCCCGGATGTTCTTGGCGGTGTCACCGAGCAAGGACGAGATAGTTGCGTCGAGGCGGGCCACCTGGAAGGGTTTGTTTAAGCGACTTGCAATGTGACCGGCCAGCAGTGTTTTTCCGGTGCCTGGAGGGCCGCACAGGATCAAACGCAAACCGGACTCGATCCCAGCACGCGACAGCCGATCGGCGTGAGTCGCGTCTTCTATAAAGCGGGTGACGACAGCCTCCGTTTCGCGCTCCATGAGGATGGGCGTGCTCGGAAAGGGGTTTTCATCCATGAGTGGCAGCCGGCTGCGGCCGTCCATAGGAAGCTCCTGAACATAGCCAGAGGTTCGGAGGGGAGCGGAACGTCGTCTGAGCACGCCACGAAGGCGGATAGCGTGCTCAGCCTGCCCATCTTCCGACAGTCGGCGTACAAGCTCGGAGCCCGCACGACGCAACGCAGAAAAATCCGCCCCCATGGCCGCTTCGACCAGGCCGATGATGGTGTCTGCGTCCTCGGCTGCAATTCCGCGGTCTTCCGTCCGCTTCATCTCACCGTCCAGTGGCTTTGCCTTAGCCATATTCATCCACCTGCAAGCTTTTGACGCGCCCCGTCCCTTGACCACCCTTATGCAACAAAGTAAACCCATATTGCAAGGGATGCGACCTAATTTGAGCTAAATGGGCAGGATAGATGCAACAGGATTTGCCATTTGAGCAAGGACCTGCGGAAGCTGGCGCAGCTGCTGCGGCAGACGCCCGTCGCCTTGCGCTCGAGGTCATTGCCACGCTCGTCAACATAAAAAAGACGGCCGCAGATCAGTTGCTGAGGAAGGCCGGCGTCAGCAACGATTTGATCCGCCGTTTCCTCACCGAAAAAGATCCAATCACCGGTGAAAAGCGGTCCAAGAGGGAGGCGGGCATTGTGGTGCTCGATGAACTCGCGCGCGCCGGCATGGATGCCGAAGTCGTGCGCCGCTTGATCGCGATCGCGGCCGAGTGGGATGCTTTCCACCTCGCACAGGATGAGTACAAAGCTCGAGCGGTAGTGCAGAAAGCCCGCGAGATTGCGGGCGTCCTCGCTGAAGCAGATGCCCGCGAGCGAACGTTAGAAGAGAAGCGAGCACGTGAGAACGAAGCTCTGCAGCGAAGACAAGCCGCCCAGGTGCTTCAGCAGCAAAGCGACCTGCTGCTTGCCCAATTCGAGCATGCATCGGTTGACGAGGACGTCCACAAGCGCGGCTATCTCCTTCAAGATATGCTCAATCGGTTATTCGACCTGCATCGCTTTCCGGTCACGCGCGCGTTCCAACGCAACAGCGGCGGGGAACAAATTGACGGTGCATTCGAGTTTGAGGGTTGGCACTATCTCGTGGAATGTCGCTGGCGCGCGAGACTCGCAGACATCCGCGACCTGGACGGCCTTCTTGGGCAAGTGAGACGGTCCGGTCGACAAACGATGGGCCTATTCCTCTCGATCAACGGGTGGTCCGAACACGTCGCCGGCCTGCTTAAGCAGAACCCGGACAAGAGCATTCTTTTAATGGAGGGTTACGACCTGCGCGCCGTCCTGGCGCGGCAGGCAGACCTGCGAGAACTCATGAAGGCTAAGGTGCGCGCCCTAAACCTCGACTCCGAACCCTACTTTTCAGTGGCACGACTGGTGAGATAGCCGCTGTCTGGCGTCTAGTTCAAATCTATTTGGATGACGACGAGCATGGCATGCCGTTTAGGGTCGCCACCCACAGTTCGATGCAGGCTTCACGGCGCCTGCAAAGCCGCCATAGCATTCGGATCCCAATCGGGCCTGCCAGACAATCGGCTCGACGAAATTGGTCTTTACGTTAGAGGTTCTGGCCTCACGACATCCTTGTAGAGATGTTCGAGGCCTTCCTACAAGAAGGATGATGTCATGCCTGCTGTCTCAGACTGGACGGGCGTTCACGTCCCAGCCTGCCAGCGCTGATAGCGTCCTTCAGGATCGTGGATGCCCGAAAGATTGGGTTTGGCCTTCAGCGCCCAGATCTTTCTGGCCAGCGCTTCAAGACCGGAGGCGTGCTCGGGCCTCCAACCGCGCCGAATAGCCCAAGACTTGATGTTTCCGGATTGGTCGGCATGTCCCTTGGTTCTAAGGATACTTAGGATTTCGTTTGCCATACCCTTGTCACGAGGATGCCCCAGGCCTTTTGACAAGTTAATCACACTCGATAGCGTTTCGAGGGCGCGCACGAATACAGCGTCGTCAATCAACGTGGGCCGCGGAGCCTGTTGCGCTTGGCCATGCACGGCAGCCCCCCAGCGGGCTACCCAGTCGTCCGCCCCTCCGGGGATGTCCGGAACAGCCACTACGCCAGCGATGTTATTCAGACCGTCGACGTAGTCCAGGATCTTCGGCTCCGCATAGTAGACGACCACTACCGACTTACGCGGCGGGTAGCGCCAGCTCTTCATGGTGGCGGCATGCAAGCGACCTCCCCCCGACAGAGCTATCGGTCCCTTGGCAAGAGCCTTCACGTTACGCGGACCCAAGAACTGAGAGAGGCTCGTGTGGTCCAACTGGTGCTTGGTATGCACAAGCAGGATAACGTCCTCTACGCCCTGTCCAACTTTCTCACAAATCTTATGGGCGTAACCCAGCGCAAGTTGAAGCGCTTCGGCCTCTTGGCTATTCACCGGTACCAGGATGCGAATGGGCTTGGTCATATCTTCTCTTTGGCTTATTGGCTCCCCGGTGCGAGATGGAAATCTTCGCGAGCTACGCTATGAACCGCACCGTCCAAATAAACAACCAAAAACGGGGCTTCCCTTTGTCAGACGAAAACCGCACCAGCCAAGTTCGTCTTATCGAGCTCACAGCCGACATCGTTTCCGCCTACATCAGCAAGAACTCTGTGCCTGCCGGGTCGCTCCCCGATCTGATCGAGAGCATCAACGCGTCACTCTCAAAAATCAGACAGCCGACCGAACCCGAGACGCCGACCCAGGAGCCCGCTGTCAATCCCAAGCGGTCGGTGTTTCCTGACTACATCGTCTGCCTTGAGGACGGTAAGAAGTTCAAGTCGCTGAAGCGCCATCTCAACGTACACTATGGGCTGATGCCCGACGAGTATCGTGAGAAATGGGGCCTCAAGGCAGATTACCCGATGGTGGCGCCGAACTACGCCGCCCAACGGTCGGCGCTGGCGAAGTCGAGTGGCCTTGGGCGCAAGACCGCGGTAAAGCCAACGAAGAAGGCGGTCAGGCAGCCGGGCCGCAGGGCTTGATCGCTTTGCATTCTGCCGGACGGACGGTTTAGCTACAAACATTGGCGACGTTAGCTAGCCAGCGTTGCTGAAAAGATCGTCGCGGTACCGATTGAAGCCGGTCTCCGATTGCCCAAGCCCGAATACGTAGGCGCCGGCCGGGTCGCGCCGATGTTGCCTGTGCGCCCCGTAACCTCGGCGGCCTCAGAGACTCGCCAAACCCAAGCTGATACCCCGCCTGAGCCACGGTTTCTCAGAGTTTTCTCCGGAGGGTTTCCACTGTTCTTAGCCATCAGGGACGCATTTAGGCGCCCTTGATGTAGACGAGAATGTCAGATCGTCATTTCCTAAGTGAAAGATATACGGAGAGCAGGCCCGTTAACGATCCGATGATGCCGACAACGACGCCTGACCATGTGATGGCCACGTCACGCCGTTCGCGTTTTTCCTGACGGATCGCCTTCCTGATTTCTGAATAACCGAACGTCGTGAGATGCCAGGTCAGCAGTTGGTGTGATTGTCGCCAGCGCGGGCTCTCGTTGGTGGGGCTTTCAAAAGGAACCTCCAGCCGCATCGCTTTCCGCAATATCCTGCGTGTTTTGATTTCCTTGATCTGGTCGTAATACAGTTCGCTTTCCCACTGTCGCTGGTCGGCTATCTTCTCGCGGTCTTTTTCCTTGCCGCCTTCGGAGAGTTTCAGTTCGTAAGCTCGGTCGATCTTCCTGATGTTTGCAAGATGCCGACGGATTTCAAATGTTTCCCGCAAGCGCAGTGGGAGCCACATATCGTTTCTCTATCCTAGCAACGTCCCGAACAGGCCATAGAAGAGATGCCATGTCCATGACGTGCGCGTCTCGACAGTATTAAGGCACTGGATGTCGGGCAGAAGTGGAGCGCTTTGGTTCCTGCACATGCCGAGAAGCAGTGCATATCGCTGGTTCTCCACTAGCACCAAGCGATGGCAGCTGAACGCGAGTCCAGCTGCCAGCACGATGATCAGTAAGTTTCGCATCTCAAGCCTTGAGAACGCTCTCGGCGTTGGCGCCGGCCAGCGGGTAAGGTCGGCCAAGTTTGTCCCAAGCCTCAAGCTTTGGGCCGTAGAAACTCGCGGTAGGGAAATGACTATTGAGGTTGGCGTTTGTCACCTTAACAAATTTCCAACGGTCATCGTCCCGGAGAAACCGCGCATATCCCATGAACTTGGTTTCGTTGTTGCCATCAAACCCAGGGAACGAGGCTTCCGGGGGGATGGGCTTCTTGGCGTCTACGTAGGGACGCTGAAGCGCGTCATACATGTTCATCACATCATTAACGTATCTGCATTCGGCCTCGGAGAGCCCATCGAAGATGTAATCTGTGAGGGAGCCGTATTCGCCAGCTAAACCATCCTGGACGATTTTCGCGGCTCGATCCCAGCCGCCCTTTGGGTCAAGCTTTTGAAGGATCGTATACTGATTGGACAAAATAAGGCGCTCCGTTTTCGAAAACATTCCAGACTCCTCTGATGAAAGAGCTAGGACCAAATCAGCAAAAATGCGGCAGTGCAATACTGCCGTTTATTTAGTTTTGAGCTGTCTGATATTACGATCGGGGCCTTGATACCGGCGTCGGCGACGGTAATTTTCAACGGAGACCTCTAGACGGGAAATCGAAGATGTAGTCCACGGCCGGATTGATCCACATCCTCGGCAGCGGCTTGGGCGTGCGCTTGGCGAGGTTGAAGCGCTCCTGGTAGGCATCTCCAGGCCCGGTGGGTCATCCAATCATGCTGCTGCGGCGGCTCGGGCCGGCCTAGGACTTATCTGACAAAGTTTAGGCCTCGGCGCTCAAACCGGGGTCTACGTTATCCCAATGTCTACCGCCCCGACCTCTCTGGCAAGTCCTCCATCATGTGTGCGAACAACACCGAGAACGACAGGAAGTTACCAATCGGGACGAACGCGCGGTAAACAGCCCTCGCCTGCGATTGGGCCATCTCCTCACCTCTCAAGACCTTCGTGGTGGGCTCGCACAGACGTTTGCGCCTCGGTGATCTGGTCGAGGACCGGAGCACCGAACAGGGCACCCGCGGCGCCTCACTGGCCCGAGCGGAGCCGAATTGTGGCCCCGGCGAGGTCATGAGCAACGCGCTGTCCAAGAGCATCGGAAGCACCGACGCCGTGGCCGAACGGGCAAAGCCGTTTTTGGCGACATAGGGTCAAAGGTCTCATCGAAGTACCTGTCGTAGCCCTCATCCATTCCGAGCCCTGCGGAGCTTGGGACAGCACATTCATCGTCGCTACGAGGATGTCCACTTTTGAGGTCTAAGGCCCTCGGAACGGCAAGTTTCGGCGCAAGGCTGCCGGCGAGAATGCACCTAGTCCGAATGTGCCTCTCGGCTGAAGCTCATCTTGCTGCTTGAGCCAGAGTATCGGAGCTACCGGTTAGCGACGACTGGATCTACGAGATCAAATATGACGGCTTTCGTACCCAGTTGCTCCTCGCCTAGGGCCGTATGCGAGCCCTCACCAAGAACGGACGCGACCGGTTGAAACGCTGCTGGGCTGTGATAGTTGCGGTCGAACAGTTGCGAAATCCTTCATCCTCGACGGCGAGATAATCGCGCCCGAGCCGGATGGCCGGCTCGACTTTCAGGCTATCCACTCCCCATGACATGGAACGCCGAGCTTCTGGCCGGGAGCGGCTCTGGCGGCGGTTCAGAAGGCGAGGCGGATCGACGGCCGGTCGGGTGCGCCTAAGTCTGTAATCGAGCCAACGTGAAGTGGGTCAAACTAGGTCTCAACGCCCCTGTCAGACATCTGCATGCCGATCTGAAGCTTCGCCACACTACGCTGCAGGACTTCAGCTAGGAGGCGCGATCGATTTCGGTATATAATTATTACCAGCGTCGAAAAGACCGGGATCCTTGGTTGCATTCCACTCGGGGCTATCGAAATACGTCAGGAGAGGCTTTAGCGACTCTTTGGCGATGGTTTTGACAGTGCTCTGGTCCACAACGACCCCCTTCTTTTGAAAGGCCTCAGTTATGGATGAGGCGAGCATTGCCGTGTCTGGTGCTTGCTTCTGCACCTCTGCCAAGGCCGTTCGGGCCTTTAACAAGTCGATCTGAAGCTCCGAAATCTTTTGGTCCCGCTCCGTGATTTGCAGCTTGACCCCCTCTACCTCAAGAACCACATCAGTCCATTTGAACATGCTGAGGAGCACAATTCCAGCGAACAAAAGTGCGAGGGCAAATGCTCCAACTTCTGTCTTTCTATGATATTTCCAAGCTGGCAATCCCCACGAAACCAATCCTATCACGAATGCGATAGAAGTCATTATTAGAACTGCTTTAGGATCCATTTTTCCCGCCCTCCCTCAAAAGTACATGACGTTAAAGGGAATGCAAACTATAGCAAGTGCCCAGGTGATCCGAACCGGGGCCGATCCATGAATTTCGACCAACAGCAGATTGATGCCCTTGTAGCAAATCCGACAGAGTCGCTCAGCGTAGAAATGAAGCAGTGGATCGACCCCGGCACCATATTGGGGAGGGTAAAGATCATCCGCGCCGTCTTCGCTCTGCGCAATCGCAACGGCGGATTTCTCGTAGTCGGGTTCGACGACCAAGGGACTCCGGACGTCGCTAACCAGCTAGCCGACCCGCGTGTAAGCTTCCACATTGATGTTATCCTTGGGTTGGTTTCGCGATACGCCCAGGAATTGTTCGAGGTTGAGGTTGGCTTCTCGGCGCGAGAGGGCGCTGAGTACCCAGTTATAATTGTACCACCTGGCGTTCAAACGCCCGTGGCTGCTAAACGGGATTTGGTCGATGGCGAAAGTCGGCCTATCAAAATTGGCGACGTCTACTTTCGAACATTGGCCGCCAACGGCACGCCAAGTACCGCTGTAGCAAGGCCCGAGGATTGGCGCGAGATCATTAGGATCTGCTTCGATAATCGCGAAGCTGATGTCGGCCGATTTCTTCGCCGACAAATGGCGGGCCAGGATCACACCACGCTAGCATCGGTGCTATGGGGAATTGCAGATGGTGCGCCAATAGTCCCAGCGGGACCAACTCTAGAGGATCGAGCGAGGGGGCTGTTTGACGATGAGTGAGTCGCGGTTTCGGGGAGCACTCAAAAGGCTTGGTCTTGCCGACGACACGAACGTCGCACGGATGGCCGCGTCACTGACTTGGGAAGTCGCCTTGGCCGTTGATCCCGAATGGGAGGCGGGCGTGCCGGACAAGGACTTCCTCGGAAAGGTATTGGGGAGCAACCCCAGCTACACAGGCTGGCCAATCTGGCTTGACTCACGCTCCTTCAATAAGGCGTCGAGCAGACCCGAGGTTCACGGCGGGGCCTGGGAAGCGATCATAGCCTCCACCTCTGGAGACTGGGCCCACTTGGACTTTATGCGCCTCGACCCCCGCGGTAGGTTCTATCTTCGGCGAGCGTTGCAAGATGACCTAACCCTGAAGGTCGCTCCAGGGACCGCCTTGGATCCGATCACTACGATTACGCGCGTCGCAGAAGCTATAGCGGTGGGCATCGCCATCGCCAACGCGCTCATTGGTGGTGAGGGCGAACCACGCCGGCTTGGCTTTGCCTTTAGATGGAGGGGGCTTGCTGATAGGGTACTGAAGACCTGGGCAAATCCTGAGGTCATGATGATCGGCGAACCTCGGGCTCACGATAACGAGGTATCGACCTACGTCGAACTCCTTTCAGACACGCCTGTCAGCGCCATTGCACCGGCAGTACAAAATGCAACTCGCGATCTCTTTGCTCTATTCGACGGTGAAATGATCCCGCCGAACCTCGTCGAAGATTGGTCGAACCGGCTAATCGAGCGACGTTTGACATAAAGGTCAAAGCTTCATCTCCCGCACCAGGTCCTAGTTCTTGCAGTGGAACCAGAAGACCAGCTTCTCAGCGGAGTCGATCGCCGCCCTGGGCCAGTCGGTGGTGCGGGCGGCGACAACCCGCCCACGATTGAAGAGTCGCGTCCCACATTGAGCTGTGGACCGGCGTTGATTTGGAGGTGGATGACACGCTCGCGCTGGCAAGAATATTCGGGTGGCTCAGGAGGCCTACGAGAAGATGTTGAAGGGTCAGGCTGGCCGCATCGCGAAGCTACGACACGGGTCGTGGGTCATATTGCCGATTAAACACGTCGATCATAATCAGGCTAAGAGGAATAGTCGAGCCACGCTAGGCACGCTAGAGGAGTGGTATGTCCTCCTGGGCAACTGCTATGCGTGCGATCACATTGGGATGCTCGACCGGTGGGAGCTTCAGCGCCGGCTCGGTCGAGACACTCGGATCAAATCATTGGAGGTGCGGCTGGTATGCACGAGGCGCGGGAACAAGGAGCACAACGGGTTCTGCATCGCGAAGCAGAGACGGTGATAGTCGTGCAGTAGCGAGGTGCCGGCTAAGCATCATTCACCGACTTCGGGTGGTTCATGAAATCCCAGGAACTTTTAAGCAACCATCCGGCCTTTTTCCCCTTTTCCAAGAGTGTAATTATATATCTCGTTGTCGGGGATGCCTCGTGTAACAGCCGATGCAACTCAGACGCTCGCAGTGGCGATACCAATATGGCTGCGTCAGGTAAAACTGTTTGCCAGTTAACCACTTCTGGTATGCGATCAATAATTTTCAATACATCTTCAAGATGTATCTGAGAGCTGTCAACAACGAACAAATACGAACTCAGGTCGTTCTCGTCAGTCATTGGTGCGCTCGGAAGATGTAGGAAATCTTTCCATTTCTACGGGAAAGCTCTCTCTTTTGTTGTCTATTGTTAGTTCGGGATTTCCGCTGCTAGGAAGAGCCGAGGCGTCGATTGGGTACCTGGATTGCTTGGATAGAATTGTAAGTCTCTGCTGTTCAATAAGGTATTCCTCCGAGTGGAGTCTCTTAGGGTCCTTCCGTGCGAAGTACCGAAACTCCCACAGAGTGTAGACCGGGACCGCAACTGCAACGAATATCAGTGGGAGCGCTAACAATGGTTGCTCTCTGAATGCGTATGCCGCTGGCACAAAGACAGGCAAAACCATGGCGTTAAGCCACAGCAAAGGGTTCATAACATTTCGTACTCTGACCGCCTGGGCTTTCGACAGCGCCTCACTCCAAAAACCCCGGTCTTCGATCAATGGCCTTCATCCAATTGGTAAACGCGAGAATACCTGCTCCGGACTATAGCCAATCGCAATCGTAGCGCTAGGCTGTGACGACCACATAACGTTCGATACTGCAGTTCGAAACCCCAGGCGGTGGCGATGGCCTTGGCCACCTTGATCTGCTCGTCAGTGAAGACCCGCTGGCCTGCGTCCTCGCCGACATCGATCACCAGCCCGTAGACCTTGGGGAAGAACTTCGAATGGATCTCGCCGTCGAGCAGCTGCTGCGCGAAGTGCGGGAAGCCATCGGTGAGCGCGCAGCCCTTGCTGTAGAGCTTGCCGACCTTGATGACGACATCGGGCGCGTCCCGATGGACGAAGGCCTTGGAGAAGGCCCCGCGGCCGATCTGGTGGTATCCTTGCGACCGCAGTGCGGTCGCGCTGAAGCAGGCGTGGCGCCTAGCATGATTGATCTGCTTGCGCATGGTGCTCTCCTCGGGCAACAAAAAGGCCCTCGCTGGTGGCGAGGGCCTTGGGGTGCTCCGGTCTCGCGGGAGCGGCTCGGTCCACGCTCATGCGGTGGAGGGATCACAAGTTTAGGTCGTTGCAGACCCGCGTTCAGCTATGAGCGGATGTAAAGTTTCGTGTAGCGCTTCTGTCATGTTGTATGTTATAGAGGATCCCGCACGAGCTATAGCTCGGATTGTGAGGGGGGATTGCTATGAAGCCTCGTCTCTGCGCACTGCTAATAGTCGCATCTCTGGCCGCGTTGCTTACGTCATGCGCTACTCATCCGCGAAAATTTAATGGCAGAGCGGTTCCAGATCACAAAGAGTTAGCGTATAGCGGATGCGTTCGCTATGACGGCTACTATCACGTCTGTAATATTAAGATGGTTATTGAGGCGAGCTATCTAGGTCCAGGTTATACGGCATGGTCATTAGATTTTGACCCGTCCAATGTTTACTGGAGTAAAAGAGAAGACCCGTACTTGTTCGTCGACTTCATGACAGCGACCGGTGGCCGGTTGCCGGTTCCCGACGGCCAACGCGTTTCGGCACACAAGTGGAATACTTTCTGCCAGGCGCCGCACCAGGTGCGCGACGGCACTATAGCGGTACCCTACGCTGATTTTGTAACCCAAGTTGATCATATTATCCCGTCTGTGTCGGGTGCCAGCGGCCCCATGGGCCTTTGCTAGAGCGCGGCCGAAGCCGAACTAGACGAGCTGCCTGGCGATGAGTGCCACCATCTTCTCCGGCTTGGTGCTGGAGAGGTCGGTGAGCGCGCACCAGTAGTGGGGGCCGACCTTGAGGTAGGTCGCGGCGATCTCACCAGTCAGGCGCTCGCAGAGGCGGAAGCCTCCGGCGCAGCAGATGGACGGGAGCAGATTGAGGAACTCGTCGTAGATTTTGTTATCAATTTGCCAGAACTTGCCCAGCATCCACTCCGCAGGCTGACCCTCGCGCTGGTAGCGATTGAGGTTCACGTATTGGAGCGGTGCGGTCGCCCTTGGCGCTAGGAAGCTGGAACATTTGGCTTGTCCCATGTGAGTCGAAGACCTGGACGAAATACTCAGTCTCACCGCGCGGATCGCCCACGGGGTGGACGAAGACCCGGTTACGACCGTTCTTCTCCCAGCCGGTGACGATGTATTTCTCGTCGCGGAATGAGGTGACCTCGTCACCTTTCTTGACCGGGCGGCCATCGGGGTGGAACAGGTGGCGGTTCATGCGGCGTCCTTTCTGAGCCACTGGTCGAAGGTCTTCTGGGCGGCCTCGTCAGTCATGCCGCAGACGCGGATGCCGGCCATGAGCGGAGCCAGGCACCAAGCGCAGCCCTCTTCGAGGAGGAAGAACTCGAAGTCCTCCATGTTGGCGAGCTGGTGCTGGGAGACCATGAAACTACGCTTGCGATACGAGTGCATGATCGCCTTGCCGTAGTCCTGGGCCTGCTCCGGCTCGGCATGCTTGCGGAGTCGGGCATACTCGTCGTGGGCGAGGCAGCGGGCGTCGACCACAAAGCCGCCGTAGCCTGAGCAGGAGAAGCAGAAGCCCCCGGCTCGGTTGGTGCGGGAGGAATTGGTTCCGCCGGTGCCCCAGAGGGCTTCCGCGATCGAGCGGGCTTGGGAGTGGGTGAGCATGGCAAATCTCCGCCTGCGCCTCGCCCTGGGCAGGGCAAGGACGGGTTGCTGTTGCAGTTGCAGTTGCTGTTGCTGTTGGTAGGCTTTAGGTGGACGTGGCGGTGGCGCGGCGCAGGATCTCGGCCACGACCTCGGGCCGATACCATTTGGCGAGCTCGACCTCGTCGATATTGCCTTCCTCGACCAGCATCTGGATCTCCTCGACCTCTTGGTCGGTGAAATCGGCCGTTGCGGTGTCGCGGGGATCACGCCACGTCACGGCTGGGAGATCTTGGTATTTGTAGTCGCGCTCCTTCACCACTTTCCAGTGGTGGGGCTCGATACACCGTGGCTCAAGGCAGGTGGGACGGATTGAAATCCGTGGGAAGTCCACCAGATTGAGCAGGATACGGGTTGGGTTGCCGTAGTGGCGCATGACCGGTCGGCGGCCACGCATTGGGCCGTCCCAGATCAGGTGGTTGCCCTCAATGTGGGATTGCCGGGTCACTCGGTCTTTGAGCGGGGTCTTCGGTTTGGCCATGGGTGCTCACATAGTGTCGCGGGAATAAGGAGAACAGTGTGGGGGGCCAATTCCACAGACCATTTCTTTATACATACTATAGTCAAATTTTTTGGCCGCGACTGCGATTTCATATACCGTTCTGTTCTCCTTATTCTTTCCCCGCGTTGGGGGAAGGGGAGAGAAATAAAAGATCTTATAATAGGGGGAGAAGCCAAGCATTTATAATGGCATATCCAAGTTTCTTGATCTAGTGATTGACTTCGACCGCCTCGAGCACTCTACCGGCCGGTCTGCGAACACTGGCCTCGTCGAGATAGCGGATGGCTTCGAGCTGGTTCTTCTCGATGGCTTCAACCGTTGCTCGACCTCGGCCAATAAGCGTGATGCATAGTCATTCCCCCGTGATTGAGCGCGCCGCCAGTTGGAATATATTCCCAGTCCAACAGGAGCGCGCGTCAGAAAAACTTGGTGGGGGCCCGATTTGGTCCATCGCCGACGCCTGTGCGAGCTGGTTGAGGCAGCGTGGGCCTTTGGTCTCCGCGCTCTTGCGATGAAGTCCTGCGCAAGGTGTTATGCGATCACGCTGAGGATCTGTCCGCGCACGTCCATGACCAGTCGTTAAACCTGATGTCCCTGCCCCGCTGGCGCCTACAGAACTCGACCTCAACTCCGCAGAGTTGAGCTGATGCGATCGCTGCTGCAGCGACGGGCGGACTAGGCGCAGGCGCCTCTACAATTTCAGTCAAGTTTCAGCCTCTGCGACCCGATGGCCGTGAGGCATTGGGCGAAGAAGACGGCGGTGAAGCTCCCCCGTGACAGCTTGTTGGCGATGTTCACCTCTTTTTCGTGAACGCCGATGTCGGCCAGCTTTTCCACCAGGTCAGCGTAGCTGAGCCCCCGTAGCTTTAGCTCAGCCTTTACCAGCCCGCTGAGCAGCCGTTGCCATTCGGTCTCGGTCATCGGGACATTCTCCGCGAAAAAAATGTTGCTCGACCTGTTGCGCGGCGCGGCTTCATATTTATCTATCTCAAATCTTCAGTTTTATACTGATAAAGATACATTAGACACCGCTCAAACTCGATTAGGAACCCACAACATGACCATCAACCATACAACGGCAAATCTGCTGACGGATCTCCTGCGCGAACTCTCCTCGGAGTTGGATCTGCACTACGACGACGTCGACCTCCACGCCTGTGGGTCGACCATCAAGACTTTGGAACGGGCCGCCAAGGTGATGACGGATGCCGGATACGAAGCCCCCGAAGTGTACCACCACCTAGTGGACCGGTTCGAGCGAGCGACTCGTCCTTAACATAGCGATCCGACAGCCGAATTTCACGGCGTCCAGCCACCCTACTCCACAGGACTTTCAAAATGACAGAGCCGTTCGAACCCTCCATCCCGAGCTCCGACTATCTGGCCCTGGCGCGTGAGCGACAAAGGGCGGAAACATCGACACTGAACGAGGAGCTGGCCCAGATGCTCGACGACGACTACGCCTTCGGCCTAAACCAAGAGCATGTCGACGTCCTGATCTATCCGGCCAACTGGAGCACCGCTGTACGCAGTGAGAGCAGAAGGCCGCGAGTGTTCCTGCACGCCAGGATCAACCAGAAGCGCAACGCGGAGATCAACTGGGCGCGTGGCGACCACGACATCGTCTATGACGAGGACTTTCTGGCCAGGTACGTCAACGCGGCTCAGTCCGCTGACTCAGTCCCATGGCGAGGCATAGGGGAACTGATGTGGTGGAAGGGCTACGAGCTCTTGGTCAGCAATGCAATCATTCGGAAATCGCCTGTGGCCATTGCTCTCCTATACGCCCACGCAGCCGCCCTCAATAGTCTCGCTTCCGTCCTTGCCCAGCACGTGAACCTGGTAGGAGCAATGGCGCTCAAGTTCACGTATCAGGATGGGGAAATAATCTCGGCGGACTTCGTGCCGACCATTCCGGCTGATCGGTTCCAGGAGATGATCAAGGAGCGAGGCCAGCGGAAGGCGGCAACCCTTCGAGAGGCCGTTGAGCGTATGGGGAAGTTTGATCCTGAGGGTCCTGAATGACTCTCTCGCACTCTACTACCTCTCCTTCCTCCGATGTCTGTCCAATGCTCGTCTCCGATGCCACGTTGGCCCGCGGCTCTCGCTGCACTTCGGATATGCCGCTCGGAAGGCGTACCCTACGATCCCACCTGCATCGAGCGGATGGCACCTCTCGGCCAAGCTGTCCCGCTACAGGCGCGAGGAGCAGCAGTATGGTCAGCTGGTTTTGAGCCGGGATTTCCGGCCTGCAGCTCCGCCGGCGGTCGGAAGGTTTTGGAACCGGCTCGGCCGCGGATCTTTCGATCACCTGCGCGCCTCGAGGGGACGAGCGGAAGGGGTGGACGATTTTATCACCGCCGGAGCCGCCTAGAGCCGGGAATAGGCCTACCTTCGGCCCGCACAAATTTTTGCTCTTTCGGGTAATAGCACTCGCCGACGCGCATCCCGCAGTCAGAAACAGCGTCTCCCCCTATAGTACCACGCTCATGACCCGTGGAAGCGCGACATCCGCCAAACTAGATCGAGGTGCGTCCCACATAGATTGAGCCCGAGACCGTATGAAGCGACCGTCAAGCCGACTGCCAGACAACCTCGCACCTGTTGCGGTCAATCTGGACCAAGCTGCCGCGCTCATTGGGATCGGAACGTCTTTGTTCACCCAGCTGGTCGCCGCCGGACAAATGCCGGAGCCACGGCCGATTGCTTCACGCCTGCTTTGGGACGTGGAGGAGGTCGTTGCCGCTTTCCGGGCGATCCCTCATCGGGGCGAGCCTAACCGATCGGGCACATCGTCCTCATCAACCAACCCCTGGAATTGATGCCGAGAAAGCTACCAAAAGGCGTTTCCCACGATCGTGACCGACACGGAAACGTGCGCCTGTACTTTCGCGCCTCCGGTCGTTCCAAGGTTCGATTGCGGGAACGACCGGGAACGAAAGAGTTTGAGGTCGAGGTGGCCTGCGCTCGGCTTAACGTTCCCTACTCGTCCCTGACAGCCAGCGGCGCTGCGGACCGACATGAACAAGTCTCCCAGCGGTCTTTTCGGTGGCTCTGTCAGGAGTACAAGCGACGTGTTCGGCTCTCCCCGAAGATCCTAACCCGGCGGTCATCGGTTCTCGATGAGATCTGCAACAGCAATCACAAGAGTGGGAGCAAGCGGGGGACACTCCCGTTTGACCTTTTGGAGCGCAAACACGTCCTTGAAATTCGTGATGAACTCCGTTCGACGCCAGGCGCCCAGAATGAGGTCGTGAAGGTCATCTCGGCCATGTATGGCTGGGCCGTTGAGAACGAGATAGTCCGTAGCAACCCAGCCCTCGGCATCAAGCGGCTCAAGTCTGGCGATGGATTTCACACATGGTCTGTCGATGAGGTGCGCCAGTTTGAGGCCCGTCACCCACTGGGCAGTAAGGCACGTCTGGCACTGCACCTGGGACTCTTCACCGGTTTGCGTCGACAGGATCTTGCGATCCTTGGCCGCCAGCACGTCAGAAACGGGTGGCTACATATCCGCCCTCAGAAGACCAGCAAGTCATCGGGCGTGGAGGTGGAGCTCCCCATGCTTCCCCACTTGAAAGCAACGATCGACGCCAGTCCCTGCGGTGACCTGACCTTTTTGACGTCGGAGTGGGGAAAACCATTCACCGTTAATTCACTTGGTAACAAAATGCGCGACTGGTGTGACCAAGCCGAGTTACCCCATTGCACCCTTCACGGGCTCCGAAAAGCAGGAGCGACCATTGCGGCGGAGAATGGCGCCACTGACGAGCAGCTCATGGCGATCTTCGGGTGGACCACCAAGCAGCAAACGACGCACTACACAAGGAAGGCACAACGCCGCCGGATGGCCGAACATGCAGCCCATCTCCTGGTTATCCCGGAACAAAATCGGGACAAAATTGTCCCACCGAAAAAGGTGAGGAACAGCAGTGGGACAAAAACGAGAAAAAACCCAGACGGCTCAACACCTGCATAAAGGTGGTGGTGCCCCTAGCCGGGATCGAACCAGCACTCCTTGCGGAACTCGATTTTGAGTCGAGCGCGTCTACCAATTCCGCCATAGGGGCTCAGGCCGGGTGGCCTGGATGGGCGCGGACTATACGGTCGGAGGCCTGTTCGTCAACTGGCCAAATCTCGAGATCATCGGGATGCGACCAATCTTCGCCTTTTGATTTCGTTACCGCGCTGCCATTGTGCGGCGCGGAAAATCTTTCTAGACAGGCGGCGCATCAAAGCGAGGCGCGTCCCAGCGGATGGATGGCGCGCTTTGGGTCTTTGTTTTGTGCATGCCATTGCCCCGAAACCGCTACGCACCGTTTGGGCGACACGCATAGGAGTGCCGATGCTTCGCGGACTTTACGACTGGACCTTGTCGCTGGCGGCCCGGAAATCCGCGGAATGGTGGCTTGCCATCATCGCCTTCATTGAAAGCTCGTTCTTCTTCGTGCCGGCCGATGTACTCTATCTGCCGATGGCGTTGGCACGCCCCGACCGCGCCTACCGCTATGCGCTGACCGCCACGGCCGCCTCGGTGCTGGGCGGCGTCGCCGGCTGGATGATCGGCTATTTCGCCTACGACACCATCGCCCGTCCGATCCTGGAGCATTTCGGCGGCCTGGAGACCTTCGAGCGCTGGCAGAATTCTGGCATCGGCCTGATGCTGGTGCTGCTCGTTACCTCCGGTCTCGCGCACCTGCCGCCGATCAAGGTCGTCACCATCCTTGCGGGCGCCCTGCACGTCAATTTGTTGATCTTCATCATCTCGGCCATCGTCGCTCGCGGCGCGCGCTTCCTGCTCTTGGCGTGGCTGCTGCGCCGCTATGGCGAATCGATCCGCGAATTCATCGAAAAGCGCCTCGGGCTGATCGCTGGCGCCGCGGCCGCTGCCCTGATTTTGCTCTATATCGTCGTCAAATACGCGTTCTAGTCCATGTCGCCCAAAAAGTGCCCCGCGGTTTTGGGACAACGACATGGATAAAAAGGCGAACGGCCGGCGAACTCAACGGACAAAAACCCCATGACAGCGACCATGAATGCCGACACCGGACGCCAGCGGACGCGGACCGCCCTGTTTCTCGCCGTCGCCATGGCCGCGACCGTCGGGTCGGCGCTCGGCTTCCAGTACATTGGCGGCTACATCCCTTGCCATCTCTGCCTGGAGCAGCGCACCCCCTATTATATCGGCGCGCCGCTGATGGTGCTGGCGGTGATCGCCTCGATGCTGCGCGCGCCGGCCTGGCTGACGCGCGGCCTGCTGGGCATTGGCGGCTTGCTGATGCTCTATGGCCTCTATCTCGGCGTCTATCACTCCGGCGTCGAGTGGCAGTGGTGGGCCGGCCCGACCGATTGCACGGCGGGCGCCGGCCCGGTCGACACCGGCGGCAAGGGCGTGCTCGACGCGCTCGACAAATTCGTGCCGCCCTCCTGCGACAAGGCGGCACTGCGCATCCTGGGCCTGTCCCTGGCCGGCTGGAACGCCATCGCCAGCCTTATCCTGGCCGCCGTCGCCTTCCGTGGCGCGTTTGCCAAGGACTGATCTGGCGCGGCGCGAGATCGTTCAAGAATTCGGCAGGCTGAGTCGGATGAAGTGATTTTCGAGAACCGGAGCGGAGCGTACTAAAGTACGTGAGTACCGGAAGCGCAGACAATCGCTTCAGGCGGCCAGCCTCCCGAATTCTCGAACGATCTCAAGGTTCGAGTTCGACGTCCCAGTAGAGATAATCCATCCAGCTTTCGTGCAGATGGTTCGGCGGGAACAGGCGGCCGTTGTTGTGCAGATCATGCACGGTCGGCTGATAGGGCTTCTGCAGCGGCCACATCTTGGCATGCGCCGGCATCATGCCGCCCTTCCTCAGATTGCAGGGCGAGCAGGCCGCGACGACATTCTCCCAGGTCGTCGCACCGCCGCGATGGCGGGGGATGACGTGGTCGAAGGTGAGGTCGTCGGGCGTGCCGCAATACTGGCACTGGAAGCGGTCGCGCAGGAAGACGTTGAAGCGGGTGAAGGCCGGGTGCCTGGACGGCTTCACATAGGCCTTCAGGCTGACCACGCTCGGCAGCTTCATCGAGAAGGTCGGCGAGGACACCGCATGCTCATATTCGGCGACGATGTTCACCCGGTCGAGGAACACCGCCTTGATGGCGTCCTGCCAGGACCAGAGCGACAAGGGGTAGTAGCTGAGCGGACGGTAATCCGCATTCAGCACCAGTGCTGGAAGCCCATCCGGAGATACGGCAACCGTCACGTGTTTACCTCCTTGGTTCTAGACCCGAACGGCGCGGATACTGTAAGCCCGACATGACAGGGATGTGAAGCGGATTGTCGCTTGCCCAAGGCGTCAAAAAACCCCGATTTTTATGCTTTTTTGTAGATTCAGGACGGCGGCGCTGCGTCCCGCCCCCTGGTTTCGCGATAATAGGACCAGAAAAGCCGCGATGCGACACCTCGCCACGGGCTCCATGATTCGGCCAATGCGATCAGTGTTTTCTCCGGCGGACGCGGGTCGATGCCGAGCGCGTGACCGACCGCGCTCTGCAGCGCAACGTCACGCGCGGGGAAAATGTCGGGGTGCCCGGCGGCGAATAGAAGGTACACTTCGGCCGTCCACGGGCCGATGCCAGGCACCGTCGTCATCGTCGTGATCGCCTCCTGAGCATCCAGCGAACAGAGGTGATGGAGGTCGAGCCCGTCCGCCACGGCCTGGGCAACCGC
Organism: Mesorhizobium sp. 131-3-5; assembly: GCF_016756575.1. NCBI lineage: Bacteria > Pseudomonadati > Pseudomonadota > Alphaproteobacteria > Hyphomicrobiales > Phyllobacteriaceae > Mesorhizobium > Mesorhizobium sp. 131-3-5. The sequence continues at coordinate 1,638,980 of NZ_AP023254.1, read as the reverse complement.
GATCAGGCCGCGCTGCTTGGGCCGCGACAGGCCGGCCTCGCGAAACATGTCCTCGCCGGCGGCCAGGATCGCCTGCGGCGTCAGCGGATCGACCAGCTTCGTCAGCCGCCCGAAGATCGCATCGGCGCTGGCCCGCGACACCTGCTGCGAGACGATGATCGACGCCAGGCTCCTGAATCCCGGCTCGGAAAGCCTGAGCGGCACCTCGCCGGCCATGCCGCGCACCTTTTCCAGGCGCGGGTCGATAATGCAAAGCGCATCGAGCCCGCGGGCAATGTCGTTCAGTGTCGCGATTCGTTGCATGGTATCCTTGCCCACCAATGTGCAGCAAAGTAGCAACCGCCAAAAGCACAGCACAACCCGATTGCCGCCTCAGACATGACGCTCCTGACATTCCGCTTCGCGCCCAGCCCCAACGGCGAACTGCATCTCGGCCATGCCTATTCGGCGCTGCTCAACCAGACGCTCGCAGAGGCCCGCGACGGCCGCCTGCTGCTGCGCATCGAGGACATCGACACCACGCGCTGCACGCCGCAATTCGAGGCCGGCGTGCTTGCCGACCTGAAATGGCTGGGCCTTGGCTGGGAAGAGCCGGTACGCCGCCAGTCCGAGCATTTCGCCGAGTATCAGGCGGTGCTCGACCGGCTGATCCGCGAGGACCTCGTCTACCCCGCCTTCATGAGCCGTGGCGAGATCAGGGCCTTCATAGCCGACAGCGAAAAGCGCGGGCGCGACTGGCCGCGCGATCCCGATGGCGTGCCGCTCTATCCCCCCGTCGACAAGGCGCTGCCGGTGAAAGAACGCAAACGGCGTATCGCTGAAAACGAACCCTTCGCCTGGCGGCTTGATGTCGATGCCGCTGTTGTACGTGTAGGCAGGGACCTCGCATGGACCGAATTCAGCGATGATACGCTATCGGCGACGCGCTCGGTCGAAGCCCGCCCGCAGGACTGGGGCGACGTGATCGTGGCGCGCCGCGACATCCCGACCAGCTACCACCTGGCCGTCATTGTCGACGACGCGCTGCAAGGGGTCAGCCATGTCGTGCGTGGGCAGGACCTGTTTTCTGCCACCGGCGTACAGCGCCTTCTGCAGGAATTGCTCCAGCTGCCGCAACCGGCCTATTTCCACCATCGGCTCATCCTCGGGCGGGACGGGCGAAAACTGTCGAAGAGCCTTGGCGACACCGGCCTTGCCAAGCTGCGGGAGGCCGGCGCATCGCCGGACGATATCAGGCGGATGGCCGGCCTCTGAGCGTGGCAAAAAGCTCTGGCAAAAGCGCGCCGCACGCACTGCCGATTGAATTCCCGTGATGCATGGATCAATCGTTTCGTTTTGCGCCTCGGGTTGAACGGGATTAGAGCAGCGCCACGGTCAGTTTCTCACCAGCGTAGCGGTCTCCGGAAAATGCAAAGCATCAAGCGGTTCATCCCCGCCACATTCGTCGTCCTGTGGGCGACCGGCTTCATCGGCGCGCGCTATGCCATGCCATGGGCGGAGCCGTTCACCTTCCTCGCCGCCCGTTTCGTCATAGCGGCCATCCTGCTGGCAGCCCTGATGCCCGTTCTGGGTTCGAAGCGAGCTACCCGCAAGGAGGCGCTGCACGCCACCGGCGCCGGCGTGCTGATGCATGGCGTCTATCTCGGCGCCGTCTTCTGGGCCATCCACAGGGGCATGCCGGCCGGGTTTTCGGCCCTGATCGTCGGCCTGCAACCACTGATCACCGCCGTGCTTGCCGGCAAGTTCCTGGGCGAGGCCATCCTGCCGCGCCACTGGCTTGGCCTTGGCATCGGCCTGATCGGCATCGTCATCGTGCTGTGGCCAAAGCTCGGCGCGCTCGGCGGCGGCGTGACCGCGGCGACGCTGACCGCCTCGCTGGTCTCGGTGCTCGGCATGAGCGCCGGCACCATCTGGCAGAAGCGTTTTGCTTCCGGCGGCGACCTCGTCGCAGCAACCATGTGGCAATATGTCGGCGGCGCCTCGCTGATGATCCTGGCCGCGCTCGCCTTCGAAACGCACACCGTCATCATCAATGGCGAACTGATCTTCGCCATGGCCTGGCTGGTGCTGGTGCTGTCGCTCGGCGCCATCTTCCTGCTGATGGTGATGATCCGCGACGGCGAAATGTCGAAAGTCGCCTCGCTGTTCTACCTGGTGCCGGCGGTGACGGCGATCATCGCCTGGGCGCTTTTCGACGAACAGCTCAACGCGTTGCAGATCGTCGGCATGGCGATCACCACCTTCGGCGTCGGCCTGGCAACGGCGCGGCAGACCAAGGGAAGAATTGAGGGATTGAAAAGAACTGAGGAATTGAGGAATTGAGGAAAAAGCACACGGCGCCAGATATGGCCGCCTTTTTCCTCAGTTCTTCATTTCTTCAATTCCTTAGTTCCTCATTTCCTCAATTCCTCAATTCGGCACCGCCTCATCCGACCCGGGCACGCGCCTCGAGATAGCGGCTGATCGCAGCGTTGAGCTCGCCGCCGAGGATGAAGATCGCCGAGACGATGTAGAGGAACACCACCGCGATCATGATCGAGGCCAACCCGGCGTAAGTCGTCACATAGGACGAGAAATGGTCGAGATATGTGGCGAACATCGTCGAGCCGATGAGCCATGCGGCCAGTGTGAAGACGATGCCCGGCACCAGCGAGACGAAGCGGCGCTTGCCGGCCGGCAGCCAGTAGTGCACGGCAAACAACCCGCCGATGATGACGGCCGAGGCGATGACGTAGCGCCACAGCGTGATCGTGCCGGTATAGGGCTTTATCCATTCGAAATGCGCTTCCGCCAGCCGCGCCAGCAGGGGTGCGAACACCAGAAGCACGCTGATCGCCAGGAAGCCGGCCGTCGCGATCAGCACGAAGAAGATGCTCTGCACCCGGCGGTAGATGATGCCGCGCGTCTCGGTGACACGATAGGCGCGGTTGAGCGAGGTGCGCAGCGCCTCTATGCCGTTCGACGCGAAATAGGCGGCAAGCAGCACGCCATAGGTCAACAGGTCGGTGCGCCGGACGGTCAGCACGTTCAGCACCTCATGCGCGATCGGCTTGGCGATCTGATCCGGCCAGGTGTCGAAGACCAGGTGCACGGCCGTGTCGGCAAAGGCCTGGGCGCCGAGGAAGCTGCCCAGCGTCGTGGCGAAGATCAGGAAAGGAAACAGCGCCATCAGCGAGGTGATCGCCAGATGGCTGGCCATCGCCCAGCCGTCATCGGTGTTGAAATGGCCGAGCGCGTCGTAGAGCACGCGGCGCAGGGCGACAATATTCCGCAACAAGAACCCGCGTTCCCTTCGATTGTCTCGACGCCGCGAATATGGGAAGTGAATGCGGCAAATGGCAACCCTTGGCGAAACCACGAGTCCGACGGCGCAGGAATTGCGCACCATCATCGTCACCGGCGCCTCGTCCGGCATAGGTGCATATTGCGCCCGGGCACTCAAGGCGCAAGGCTGGCGGGTCTTTGCAACAGCCCGAAAACCCGAGGACATCGCCGCGCTCGAAAGTGACGGCATCGAGGCTTTCTACCTCGACTACAGCGAACCGGGCTCCATTGCCGCCCTGGTGACGGCGGTGTTCGAGCGCACCGGCGGCCGGCTCGATGCCCTGTTCAACAACGGCGCATACGCCCAGGCCGGCGCGGTCGAGGATCTGTCGGTGGCCGCGCTCAAGCAGCAGTTCGAGGTCAATTTCTTCGGCTGGCATGATCTGACCAGCCGTCTCGTGCCGGTGATGCGCCGCCAGGGTCACGGCCGTCTCGTCCATTGCTCGTCGATCCTCGGTCTGGTGCCGGTGCGCTTTCGCGGCGCCTATTCGGCATCCAAACATGCGCTCGAGGCGCTGATGCTCTGCCAGCGTCAGGAACTGGACGGCAGCGGCGTCCATGTTTCGCTGATCGAACCGGGGCCGGTGAAATCGAAGATCGCCAGCAACGGCCTCCCCTGGTTCCTGAAGAACATCGACATCGAGAATTCCGTGCACCGCGCGGACTATGCCGCGCAGCTGGAGCGGCTGCGCGCCGGCGGCAGCCAATCGGCGTTGAAGCCCGGGCCGGAAGTAGTCCACAAGGTTCTGCGTCATGCCCTTCTGTCGCGGCGCCCGCGTCCGCACTATGTGGTAACGGTGCCGGCTAAAATCGGCGCGGCGCTCAAACGTATCCTGCCGGCTTCGATGCTCTACCGCCTGATGGCCAAACGCGCCTGAACGCGAAACAACTGGAAACGCAACAATGGCAACCGTCTTCAATATCCTCGCCATTCTGGTCATGGCCGCCGTGGCGATCGTGCTGATCCGAGGCCTCATCAACATGATGCGCGGCGGGTCCGGCGTCACCTCCAACAAGCTGATGCAGGCACGCGTCATGCTGCAGGCCGTGGCGCTGGCGCTGATCCTGCTGGCCGTGTATTTCACCCGCAAGTGAGGCCGTTCGGGAGGCGATGTGGTCAAGCTCAACAAGATCTACACCCGCACCGGCGATGACGGCACGACGGGTCTCGGCACTGGTGAGCGGCGGCTGAAATCCGATCTGCGGGTGGACGCCTACGGCACGGTCGACGAAGCCAATGCCTGCATCGGCATCGCCCGCGTGCACACGGCAGCCAACCACCCGGCGATCGATGCCATGCTGTCGCGCATCCAGAACGATCTGTTCGACCTCGGCGCCGATCTCGCCGTGCCCGATGACGGCAAGCCGCTTGGCTACGAGCCGCTGCGTATCGTTGCCGCGCAGACCGACCGCGTCGAAAAGGACATCGACCTCCTCAACAAGGATCTGCAGCCACTCAAATCCTTCGTGCTCAACGGTGGCACGCCGGCGGCGGCAGCGCTGCATCTGGCCCGCACGGTGGCGCGGCGAGCCGAACGGCTAATGGTGGCGCTGGCTCAAGACCCGGGCGAGCACGTCAACCGCGACGGGTTGAAATACATCAACCGCGTCTCGGATTTCCTGTTTGTCGCCGCCCGGGCGGTCAATGACAATGGAAATGGCGACGTGCTATGGGTTCCCGGCAAGAACCGCTGAACGGATCGAAAAGCGGAGGGGACCAGGCACGCATGTTCATCCCGCTTTACGACACCAACAGGCTGCGCCACATCCGCCTGCAATATGTGACGATCGGCCTGATCGTGGTCAACGCGCTGGTCTATTGCGCCACGGCACTCGGCGGCGAGAACTTCACCAATGCCGCCGTGCTTGGCCTCGGCTTTATTCCGTCCGTTGTCCACAACACGGCCGAGCTTGACCCCCGGTTCATCATCATTCCGGAAAGCCTGAGCTACCTCACCTATTCCTTTCTGCATGCCGACATCTTCCACCTTGGCGGCAACATGCTGTTCCTGTGGGTGTTCGGCGACAATGTCGAGGACGCGCTCGGCCACATCCGCTACCTGATCTTCTATCTCCTGTGCGCCATCGCCGGCGCCGCCTTCCAGGGGCTTATCGCCTGGGATTCGCAAGTGCCGCTGATCGGTGCCTCAGGCGCCATCGCCGGCGTGGTCGTCGCCTATCTGATCCTCTATCCCAGGGTTAAGGTCTGGGTCCTGGCCTTTGCCCGCATCCCGCTGCGCATTCCGGCCTTCATCCCGCTTATCCTGTGGGTGCTGTTCCAGGTCTTCATGTTCGCCACCGGCGGCGAGGACCAGATTTCCTGGGCCTGTCATATCGGCGGCATCATTGCAGGCGCGGTGCTTGTTCTGGTCCTGCGCAGCCGCGGCGTGCCGCTTTTTGCCGGCGCAGATGAGGATGCCGTGGTTCCCACATCAGACCAGCCTCCGGTTGCCGCCGAACCAGCGGCGCCTGAACCGCAGGCCACCACGACGCGCTGGGGCCGGGGAAACCCGTCTGGCCCAAACTGAACCGATTTGAGCCGCTTTCAGCGTATTGACGGCAGGGGTTGCCCCAACTACGGAAACGTCTCCGTCCGAGCGCCAGGGCTGTTAAGGAGCAGTCCAGGACGGGCAAAGACCAGAATTTCCATCCGGCCAGAATTCCGTCTGGCCGGAATTCAGTCAGGAATGTCGGCTTTCGACAACTCAGAAAGGGCGCAAGCTGTTATAGCGCGCCCAACTAGCGTGAAGAGGTGACAGGCAATGAAGATCCTTGTGCCCGTGAAGCGGGTTGTGGATGCGAACGTCAAAGTTCGCGTGAAGGCCGACGGTTCGGCGGTGGAACTGGCCAACGTCAAGATGGCGATGAACCCGTTCGACGAGATCGCGGTGGAAGAGGCGATCCGGCTCAAGGAAGCCGGCAAGGCCGAAGAAATCATCGTCGTCTCTATCGGCCCGCAGCAGGCGCAGGAAACCTTGCGCACCGCGCTTGCCATGGGCGCCGACCGCGCCATCCTGGTCAAGACCGACGAGCAGACCGAGCCGCTCGGCGTCGCCAAGGTGCTGAAGGGTGTGGTCGATGCCGAACAGCCCGGCCTCGTCATCCTCGGCAAGCAGGCGATCGACGACGATTCGAACCAGACCGGCCAGATGCTGGCGGCCCTGCTCGGCTGGGCGCAAGGCACCTTCGCTTCCAAGGTGGTGCTCGACGGCGACAAGGCCAAGGTGACGCGCGAAGTCGACGGCGGCCTGCAGACGGTGGAACTGAAGATGCCGGCGATCGTCACCGCGGACCTTCGTCTCAACCAGCCGCGCTATGCCTCGCTGCCCAACATCATGAAGGCCAAGAAGAAGCAGCTCGACGAAAGGACCCCGGCCGACTACGGCGCCGACGTCAAGCCGCGCCTCAAGGTCATCAAGACCGAGGAGCCGGGCGGCCGCAAGGCGGGCGTCAAGGTCAAGAGCGTCGCCGAACTGGTCGACAAGCTCAAGAACGAAGCCGGCGTTTTGTAAGCGATCGGGAAAGGAACAGATAAATGGCAATTCTCCTCATCGCCGAACACGACAACGCCAGCCTCTCCGACCAGACCGCCAAGGCGCTTTCGGCGGCCCTGCAGATCGGCTCGGACGTGCATGTGCTGGTGGCCGGCAAGGGCGCCAAGGGTGCTGCGGACGCCGCGGCCAAGCTCAAGGGCGTCAGCAAAGTGCTGCTCGCCGAAGCCGACGAACTCGCCGAGCGTCTCGCCGAACCGACGGCAGCCCTCGTCGTGTCGCTCGCCGGCGGTTACGACACCATCATCGCGCCAGCGACCTCGTCGGGCAAGAACGTCGCGCCGCGCGTCGCGGCCCTGCTCGATGTCGCGCAGGTGTCCGAGATCATCGAAGTGGTCTCGCCGGATACGTTCAAGCGGCCGATCTATGCCGGCAACGCCATCCAGACCGTGCAGTCGACCGACGCCAAGAAGGTCATCACCGTGCGCACCGCCTCCTTCCAGGCAGCGCCCGAGGGTGGCTCGGCCGCGGTTGAGACTGTCAAGGCAGCGGCCAATCCCGGCCTGTCCACCTTCGTCGAGAACAAGCTGTCGGAGACCGACCGTCCGGAACTGACCTCGGCCAAGATCATCATCTCCGGCGGCCGCGCGCTCGGCTCCTCGGAGAAGTTCCAGGAGGTCATCCTGCCGGTCGCCGACAAGCTCGGTGCGGCGGTAGGCGCTTCGCGCGCCGCCGTCGATGCCGGCTATGCGCCGAACGACTGGCAGGTCGGCCAGACCGGCAAGGTGGTCGCTCCGGACCTCTACATCGCCGTCGGCATTTCCGGCGCCATCCAGCATCTCGCCGGCATGAAGGATTCCAAGGTCATCGTCGCCATCAACAAGGACGAGGAGGCCCCGATCTTCCAGGTTGCCGACTACGGCCTCGTCGGCGATCTCTTCGTCATTCTGCCGGAGTTGCAGAAGGCGCTTTGACGCTCTCTGGCAAAGCGTATTAAATGCTTGGGGTGGGGTAGACGAAGTCGCCCCGCCCTTTTAGTTTGCACCGCACAAAAAGCAGGCTGCAAAAGCCTTTGGACGGGATCGGTGTAATGAGCAAGATCGAGACGATCGGCATCATCGGCGCAGGCCAGATGGGTGGGGGTATCGCCCATGTCTCCGCGCTATCGGGCTACAAGGTGCTGATCTACGATATTTCGCCCGACCGCATTGAAAAGGGCATCGCCACCATCAGCGGCAACATGGCCCGCCAGGTAGGCTCGGGCAAGCTCGACGAGAAGCTGCGCAACCAGGCGATGGCGCGCATTGCCTCCGCGCCGACGATGGCCGATCTCGCCGGCGCCGATCTGGTGATCGAGGCGGCGACAGAGGACGAGACGGTCAAGCGCAAGATCTACGCGCAGCTCTGCCCGCAGCTCAATCCCGAAGCCATACTGGCGACCAACACCTCGTCAATCTCGATCACGCGGCTCGCCGCACAGACCGACCGGCCCGAGCGCTTCATCGGCATACATTTCATGAACCCGGTGCCGCTGATGAAGCTGGTCGAGCTGGTGCGCGGCATCGCCACCGAGGACCAGACCTTCGAGGCGGCCAAGACCTATGTGAAGCAGCTCGACAAGACGATCACGGTCTCGGAGGATTTCCCGGCCTTCATCGTCAACCGCATCCTGCTGCCGATGATCAACGAGGCGATCTACACGCTCTATGAGGGTGTCGGCTCGGTCGACGCCATCGACACCGCCATGCGGCTTGGCGCCAACCATCCGATGGGACCGCTGCAGCTGGCCGATTTCATCGGCCTCGACACCTGCCTGTCGATCATGCAGGTGCTGCATGACGGCCTGTCGGATTCGAAGTATCGCCCCTGCCCGCTGCTGGTCAAATATGTCGAAGCCGGCTGGCTAGGCCGCAAGACCGGGCGCGGTTTCTACGATTATCGCGGCGAGCACCCCGTTCCGACGCGCTGACGCGTGCGTTCACGACGCCGCGGCAAGCGGCGCGGCCGGCTCCGACTTGTCGCCGGCGACCGTGCTGTCGGGCGCCATGCGAACGCATCCGCGGCCGGCCGCCTTGGCCGCGTAGCAGGCAGCGTCAGCCCTTGCGATGATCTCGTCGGCCTCACCGCAATTGGCGTTGACTGCAGCCACACCTATGCTGGCGCCGATGGCATGCGGCCGGCCATCCCAGGTGAAGTTCAAGCCCGTTATCGCATCGATGATGGAGCGCGCCGCGATCCTGGCGCCGGCGGTCGAGCCCGATTTCAGGACGACCGCGAATTCGTCGCCGCCCAGGCGCGCGACGATGTCTTCAGGCCCCAGTACGCCACGCACGGCCTGTGCCACCCGCTTCAGCAAGGCGTCTCCGGCGGCGTGACCGCCGGTGTCGTTGACCAGCTTGAAATGGTCGAGGTCGATGAACATGAACTGATGGCGGCTGCTGCCAGCCCCGGCGGCATCCTTGCGGGCCTGATCGACCAGCTCCTCCATGGTGCGGATGAAGCTCGAGCGATTGGCAAGGCCGGTCAGCGCATCATGCGCGGCGGCGTGGGCAAGCTGGCGCTGCAGGGCGCGTGCATCGGTAAAATCCTGGAAGACGATGACCAGCCCGCAGAATTCGTTGCGCTCGTTCATGATCGGCGACACGACCTGACGGATACTGCAGCGTGTGTCGTCGCGGCGGACCAGCACGGCGCGGCTGTTGTGGTCGGAGGGCGTCTCCGCACCGATCGCCGGCCGTGTCACGCCGATCCTGTGTCCCGTCTCCTCGTCCACCGCCCAATAGACATGACCGAGCGTCTTGCCGAGAGCCGCCTCCCCCGAGACGCCGGTCAGCTTCTCGGCAACCGGATTCATGAAGGTGACGCGGTTCGCCGCATCGGTACAGATGACGGCATCGCCGATCGACTGCAGCGTCACCCGGAGCCGCTCCTTCTCGTCGGCCAGCATTGCCGCCGATACCGTCAGGCGCTCTTCGGCCTCCTTGCGCCGGGTGATGTCGGTCAGGCTGCCGATGGCCCTGATCAGACGCCCCTCCCCGTCGCGCTCTATGGCCTTGCCGCGGTCGAGTATCCAGATCCAGCGGCCGTCCTTGTGACGCATCCTGAACTCGGCCTCGAAGAACTCTGTCTGGCCATCGAGATGGGCGCGATCCGCCTCGGCGACGGTTTCGCGGTCGTCGGGATGGATCATCGTCAGCCAACGATCGGGGTCGCCATCGAGTTCGCCATCCGCATAACCCAGCATCTTGACCCAGGTCGAGGAGTAGGTCGTGCCGCCTTTGCGGATGTCGAGATCCCAGACGCCCTGGCCGGCGCCGGCAAGCGCGAAATTCCAGCGCGTTTCGGCCTCGGCGATGCGCGCCTCGGCCTGTTTGCGCGCGTCGATGTCCTCGATCTGTGAAACGAGATAGAGCGGGCGGCCGCTCTTCTCCTCTCGAATGACGGAGCCGGCGAGATGGCCCCAGACGGGTGTGCCGTCCTTCTTAAGGTAACGCTTCTCGAACTGGAAGGCGTTGACCGTGCCAGCTTTGATGCCTTCCATGGTTTCCCGCCCGACATGCAGGTCGTCGGGGTGCGTGATCTGGAAAAAGGTCAGCGCCTCGATCTCTTCGCGGCTGTAGCCGAGCATCGAGGCGAACGCCGGATTGGTCTGCACAATGCGCCCATCGAGGCTGACGACGGCGATGCCGATTGCCGAGTCCTCCATCGCCCGGCGGAAGCGCTGCTCGCTCTCCGCGATCTGCCGCCGATCTTTCGAGATACGGCCGATGAAAAGACAGGCGAAGAAAAGCGCGCCGATTGTCAACGCGACCGACACTTGAAGGCAAAATCTGAGCGCTTCAGCGCCAAGGTCCAGCCTCGACAGCAGGGCCGAGGCCGAGGCGACGCCGGCCACGAGCAACGCCGGCGTTGCATGTTTGTCGAGCCTGATCGGTCCTCGTAGTATCACGATCCGTGCCACCCCCGTGGGCAATCGCTTTTTCCCGTTAAAACCCTGGAGGATCGATTTTAAGGAAAGGTTGCGTAGGGGGACCGCGATATGCTCAACCGGCAAACAATCGCCGGCATGATTAAGGATCGGTGTGCACGGGGTGTGGCCGCTTCTATCCTGCTACCAGCGCACGAAAAACCGACCGCCGAGCGCGCCAAGCAAGGCGAGAATCGCGATCGCGATCGTGTACCAGGTGGCGACGAAAAGCGGCGAATCGTCGAAACAGTGCGCGGCATAGAAGGTCGCCGCCAGCCCGCCGGCGAGCAGCCCCGCCACCGCGCCGGCAAGCACCGGCCGCGTCGGCGCGCCATAGCGCAGCATCCACAGGAAGATGGCCAGCGGGCCGATGCCGATCAGCGGGATGAAGCCCATGCAGATCATCATGTTGGAGCCGATCATCCTGGTGCCCCACAACGCCTCCGGCACCATGAGGAGTTCCAGAACCACCGCCACGGCCACCAGCAGAGGGGCCGCGGCCATCCAGGCCACGGCCCTGGCCGTTGAGGCGCCCGGTGTCGACAGCGCCCGTATCAGGCCGAAGGCGGTGACGGCAAGCACGATGGTGAAGACGAATTTGGACAGGAAGCGCATCGTGTGCGCGGCCACCATGAAGTCGGGGCGCGGGCCGATCGTCAGCAGAAAAACGACTGCCGCGATGACAATGGCCGCGCCAGCCGCCAGCCACCAGGCCGAGCGCAGCGGCATCGCCTTGCTGCTTGCATCGGCGTCGAGCGCCTTGATGAGATCCTCGGTCCTCATGTCATTCCCGCCCGAATCGCCCCTGCCCGAATCGCTTGGCTATGGCGGCTAGCCCGCGATGCAGCGACACACGCACCGCCGTCTCGCTGATGCCGAACTTCGCCGCCGTCTCGCCGATCGAGCGGCCTTCCACGGATACGGCCGAAACCACCGAACGCTGTGCCGGCGGCAGCCCGTCCAGGGCCCTGTTGATGTCGCGCTCGCTGACGGTTTCGGTTTCCGGTTCGGCGAAGGTCTCGGCGATATCGTCGACATCGATTTCGATGCGCCGACCGCGCCGCCGGAACGCATCGATCAGCTTGAAGCGGGCGATCGCATAGATCCACGGCAGCACCGGCGCGTCCTGGCGCCAGGTATGCCGTTTCACATGAATGGCCAGCAAGGTTTCCTGCACGACATCCTCGGGATCGACTCCGCCCTGCACGATCTTGCGCCGGACAAAGCCGCGCACCAGCGCGGCAATCCGGTGCAGAAAGTCGGCATAGGCCTTTTCATCTCCGGCGATCGCGGCCCGCAACAGCCGGGAAAGCTCGGCCTCGTCCTTGCCGCTCACAAGAGTTCACTCCCCCGATTTTCGTGCCTCGGCACTGATTTGTTACGTGGCCGGCGAAATAATGTCCAAGCCAAACTACGGGCAAATCACGAAAGTTTGCAGGCCCTGGAGGCTCAGCCCAGACCGGACGACCTGACGGGCCTTGCTCATACGTCTTGCGAAAACCGTCGGTCCGGGATGCCATCACATTGAATTGTCCGCCTCGCGCCGCTCTTTGTGCCTCAGCGACCGATTGAAGCAGATCAACAATGTTGACTATTCGTGTCATGTATCGATAGGTGCAGCATGCCAAGACCAACGAAAGCAAGGATGACGCCATGAGATACACCCTTTCCGCCCTTGTCGGCGCCGCCGCACTTGCAATCGGCCTGGCCGCCGGTCCGGCGACGGCCGAGGATGCCGGCATCATCGTCTACAACGCCCAGCACGAGAGCCTGGCCAAGGAATGGGCCGAAGGTTTCACCAAGGAGACCGGCATCAAGGTCACGCTGCGCAATGGCGGCGACAGCGACTTCTCCAACCAGATCGTAGCCGAGGGGGCCGCCTCGCCCGCCGACGTGTTCCTGACGGAGAATTCGCCCGCCATGGTGCTGGTCGAGAATGCCGGTCTGTTCGCGCCCGTCGATGCCGACACGCTGGCACAGGTGCCGCAGGACTATCAGGCGACCAGCGGCAAATGGGTGGGCGTGGCCGCGCGCAGCACCGTCTTTGCCTACAACACGACCAAGCTCAAGGCCGAGCAGTTGCCGAAGTCGCTGCTCGACCTCGCCGATCCGAGCTGGAAGGGCCGTTGGGCGGCCTCGCCCTCGGGGGCCGATTTCCAGGCCATCGTCAGCGCGCTGCTGCAACTCAAGGGCGAGGCCGCCACGGCGGACTGGCTGAAGGCGATGAAGGAGAACTTCACCGCCTACAAGGGCAACAGCACGGTGATGAAGGCGGTCAACGCCGGCGAGATCGACGGCGGGGTGATCTACCACTATTACTACTTCGGCGATCAGGCCAAGACCGGCGAGAACAGCAAGAACGTCGCGCTGCACTATTTCAAGAACCAGGATCCGGGCGCTTTCGTCTCGGTCTCGGGTGGCGGCGTGCTCGCCTCGAGCAAGCATCAGAAGGAAGCCCAGGCCTTCCTGAAATGGGTGACCGGCAAGGGCGGCCAGGATGTGCTGAAGAACGGAAACTCCTTCGAATACGCTGTCGGCAAGGGTGCCGAGTCCAACCCGAAGCTCGTTCCGCTGGCCGACCTGCAGGCACCGAAGGTCGACGCCACGACGCTGAACTCCAAGAAGGTCTCCGACCTGATGACGGCAGCCGGCTTGCTTTAGTTGTCGTTCGTCCTAATAAGGACTAACCGACCGTGCTCCCGTGGGAATCCACCTTCCGCGGGAGCGTTTTGTTTTCGAGATGGCATTCGTCGATGACGACACGCTGCGTTCCTGACCTCCGAGAGTGGTCCCTCGATTGCCGGCATACCGCCGCAACCGTGGGGCGTCCGAGCTGATGCAGTCCGCCGTCGATCTCGGGCGCGTCGACCTGCCGTCGAAGATGCGCCGAACGCCGCATCGGCGGGCGGCACGCTGGCTTGTCACCGCCGCTGTTCTCGTCGCGCTGTCCGCCCTTTTGCCGCTCGCCTTCATCATCTGGATCGCGGTGCAGACCGGCTGGGAGACTGTGTCGGCGCTGGTCTTCCGGCCGCGCGTCGGGGAACTGCTGGTCAACACCACGCTGCTGGTGCTGCTGACCGTGCCGATCGCCATCATGTTGTCTGTCGCGCTGGCCTGGCTGACCGAGCGCAGCGACCTGCCCGGCGCAAGGCTGTGGGCCTGGCTGTGCGTGGCGCCGCTCGCCATCCCCGCTTTCGTGCACTCCTATGCCTGGATCACCATGGTGCCCGGCCTGCATGGCCTGTGGGCCGGCGTGCTGGTGTCGGTGATCGCCTATTTTCCCTTCCTCTATCTGCCGATATCGGCAGCGCTGCGCCGTCTCGATCCAGCCCTGGAGGACGCGGCCGCCGCCCTTGGCCTTGGGCCCTGGCGCGTCTTCTGGCGAGTCGTGATGCCGCAGCTCAGGCTCGCCATCTGCGGCGGCTCGCTGCTGGTCGGACTGCATCTGCTGGCCGAATACGGCCTCTATGTCTTCATCCGCTTCGACACCTTCACCACGGCGATCGTCGACCAGTTCCAATCGACCTTCAACGGACCGGCCGCCAACATGTTGGCCGGCGTGCTGGTGACCTGCTGCTTCGTGCTTCTGGGCCTCGAAGTGCTGGTGCGCGGCGAAGAGCGTTATGCCCGTGTCGGTTCCGGCGCGGCGCGTTCCCAGCAGCGCACGAACCTCGGCCGCGCCACCATCCCAAGCCTGGCCTTGCTGGTGGTCACCACGCTGCTGGCGCTCGGCGTGCCGTTCGTCACCATCGGCCGCTGGCTCATCGCCGGCGGCGCCGAGGTCTGGCGTCTCGACGAGATTGGCCTGGCGCTCGGCCAGACGCTGTTCCTGGCGCTTGCCGGGGCACTGCTTGCCACTGTCGCCGCCATGCCGATGGCCTGGATCTCGATCCGCGCGCCGGGACCGCTGCAGCGCCTGCTGGAGGGTTGCAACTACATCGTCGGCTCGCTACCGGGTGTCGTCATTGCGCTGGCGCTGGTCACCATCACCGTGCGCATTGCGCTTCCGCTCTATCAGACGCTGTTCACCATCCTGGTCGCCTATGCCCTCATGTTCCTGCCGCGTGCCCTGGTCAGCCTGCGCGCCTCGATCGCCCAGGCGCCGGTCGAGCTCGAGCGCGCCGCGTCCAGCCTCGGCAGGCGGCCGCTCAACGCGCTGTGGTCGACGACCATCCGCCTGTCGGCGCCAGGTGCGGCGGCCGGCATGGCGCTGGTGGCGCTCGGCATCATGAACGAACTGACAGCGACCCAGATGCTGGCGCCGAACGGCACGCGCACGCTGGCGATGGCATTCTGGTCCTACAGCGGCGAGATCGACTACGCCTCGGCGGCCCCTTACGCCTTCATCATGGTGGCGATGTCGCTGCCGCTGACCTGGGTGCTCTATGTCCAGTCGAAACGGATGGCCGGACGATGAGCTTTCTCGAAATCAAAGGCTTGCGCAAGCATTACGGCCCGGTCGCCGCACTGGCCGGCGTCGACCTCGATGTCGCCAGCGGCAGCCGCACCGCGATCGTCGGCCCCTCCGGCTGCGGCAAGACCACCTTGCTGCGGCTGATCGCCGGTTTCGAGGCACCGGACCAGGGCCGCATCGTGCTCGACGGCGAGGTGCTGGCCAATGGCGGCGCCGCCATCCCGGCGCATCGCCGCGGCATCGGCGTGGTGGCGCAGGACGGCGCCCTGTTCCCGCATCTGACCATCAGCGACAATATCGGTTTCGGCATGGGCCGCGGCGATGACAAACGCGCCGAGCGCATCGTCGAGTTGGCCTACATCGTCGGGCTGGACAAGGCGATCCTCAAGCGCCGCCCGCACGAACTTTCCGGCGGCCAGCAGCAGCGCGTGGCGCTCGCCCGCGCCATGGCGATGAAGCCGCGGCTGATGCTGCTCGACGAGCCGTTCTCGGCGCTCGACACCGCCCTGCGCGCCTCGATGCGCAAGGCGGTGGCCGAACTTCTGGAGGCGGCCGGCATCACCACCATCCTGGTGACCCACGACCAGGCCGAAGCACTGTCCTTCGCTGCCCAGGTGGCGGTGATGCGCGACGGCAAATTCTCGCAGGTCGGCACGCCGCGCGATCTCTATCTCAAGCCGAAGGACAGGATGATCGCCGAATTCCTCGGCGACGCCATCATCCTGCCGGCGAGCATCTCGGGCGGCTTCGCCAACTCGCCGCTCGGCCGCATCGCCGTCGACACAAATGACAGCCGCGATGTCGCCCGCATCATGCTGCGGCCGGAGCAGATCGGGCTGAAGCGCACGTCGCGCGAAGGCATGTCGGGCACCCCCGACATGCTGTTTGGCGAGGTGACAGAATCGGAATTCGCCGGCTCGACATGCACGATCGCGGTGCGGCTCCTGAACAATTTCGATCCACCGGACGCCGCCGCTATCGGCAACACGCCGCTGATCCTGCGCAAATCCGGCATGGACGCACCAGCAGTCGGCGAGATCGTCCGGCTGACCGTGTCGGGAAAGGCGCATGTGTTCGTCTAGGCGACCGAGGGCCGGCGTCCGGCGCGCAGTTCACGCTGTGATGCGTTCGCCGGTTTCGGCTGAATAGATCGGCCAGCGCTCGAGAAAATCACAGCCATGCACGACCACCCGCTCATTGGCGCTGTCGACGAGGATGACGGCGTAGGAGGGCGGCGCCTGCTCGACGATTTCGCTCGACCGGTCAAGCGCAAGTTCGAACCTTGCATGCAGGCCGCGCTGCGCCGAGAACGGAATCCCTGCGACGGTGCCGGCGATGTCGCGATGGACATGGCCGAAGAAGATATGGCGGACGTTGCCATGGCGCTTCAGCAGGCTGAGCAACCGCGCGGGCTGTTCAAGCGCCAACGGATCGAGCTGCGGCAGGCCGAGCGCGACCGGCGGATGGTGCAGGAAGACGTAGGCGGCCCTGCCGGCTGATTGGTCCAGCCGGGCTTCGAGCCAGGCAAGCCGCCTTTCACACAATTCGCCTTCGATGCGCCCTTCCGCCAGGCAATCGAGGAACAGCAGCACTTCGTTGCCGGTGTCATGGACCGACTGCACAAAGCCGTTCTCGTCGACCGGATTTTCCGGGAACGCCGCGACGAGATTGGCCCGCCCGTCATGGTTGCCGGGCAGCAGCCTGTACGGTATCGACAGCGCGCTCAGCGCCGCGCGCAGATCGGCATAGCTCTGCGGCGCGCCGGTCTCGGTCAGGTCCCCGGTGAACACACAAAGGGCGCCGTCGGCGTGATGCGCATTGATATGCGCGATGCAGGATGCCAGCCTTTGATGCAGGTCCGCGCCATAGCGGCGCTCGCCTTGCCGGCCAAGATGCACGTCGGTGACCTGGATGATCTTCATCATGCTTTCAGAGCGCCGGCTCGGGCACGGACGCCTTGAAGACATCAAGGCGGGCTCCCGTCTCCGACGAGAAGAAATGCATGTCGTCCGGCGAAATCTTCAGGCCGACCTGGCTGCCGGGCTCGGGGTGGACGGCCTCCGACGTCATCACTGAAAACGGTGCGCCGTCGAGATCGACATAGATGACCCGGCCCGCCCCCAGTTCCTCCACGAGATCGACGGTGGCGTAGAGCGCGCCGGCCGTGCCGGGCGCCACCAGCCGGACGGCCTCGGGCCGGATGCCCATCGCGACCTTGGTGCCGACCGGCAGGCCGGTGCGTGCCATGGCCAGGCGCCGGCTGCCGCCGAGCAGCGACAGCCCATCGAGCTCGACTGTGCCTTCCAGAATGTTCATGGCCGGCGCGCCGACGAAGGTGGCGACGAAGCGGCTGGCCGGGCGGGTATAGATTTCACCCGGCGTGCCGACCTGCTCGACGCGTCCGCCATTCATCACCACCAGCCGGTCGGCCAGCGTCATCGCCTCGACCTGGTCGTGGGTGACGAAGACCGAAGTGGCGTTCAGCCGGCGATGCAGCTTGCGGATTTCCGAGCGCATCTGCACGCGCAGCTTGGCATCGAGATTGGACAGCGGCTCGTCGAACAGGAACACCTTCGGTTCGCGGATCATGGCGCGGCCCATAGCGACGCGCTGCCTCTGGCCGCCGGAAAGCGCCATCGGCTTGCGGTCGAGCAGGTGTTCGAGCTCCAGCGTGCGCGCGACCGCCTGGATGCGCTGCTGGCGCTCGGCCGAGGGAACGCCGGCGACCTTGAGCGAATAACCGATGTTCTGCGAAACACTCATGTGCGGATAAAGCGCGTAGTTCTGGAACACCATGGCGCAGCCGCGCTCGCGGGGTTCGAGTTTGTTGACCACCGTGCCGTCAATCGCGATCTCGCCGGCGGAAATCTCCTCCAGCCCGGCGATCATCCTGAGCAGCGTGGACTTGCCGCAGCCGGACGGTCCCAGGATGACGACGAATTCGCCCGAGGCGAAGTCGAGGTCGACGCCGTGCACGACCTGCGTCTTGGCATAGTTCTTCTTGACGCCGCGTATTGTGATGGAGGCCATTTTTGTCTCCTTATTTCTCGGTGGCGATCAGGCCGCGCACGAACCAGCGCTGCATCAGCACCACGACGATCAGAGGCGGCAGCATGACGATCAGCGTCCCGGCCATGGCGATGTGCCATTCGGGCGCGCCGCCGACATTTGGGATGAGCTGCTTGAGCTCAGTTACCGCTGTGGCATGCGACTGGTCGGTGGTGATCAGCAGCGGCCACAGATACTGGTTCCACGCCCACAGGAACATGATGGTGCCGAGCGCAGCCATGTTGTTGCGCGACAGCGGCAGCAGGATGTCGATGAAGAAGCGCAGCGCCCCAGCGCCGTCCATGCGCGCGGCCTCGGTCAGTTCGTCGGGAACGGTCAGGAAGAACTGCCGGTAGAGGAAGGTGCCGGTGGCGGTGGCGATCAGCGGCAGGATCAGGCCGGGATAGGAATTGAGCATCCCCAGGTTGAGCGCGACATGCACGCCCGAAACCTTCTCGATCAGCCAGGAAATCCCGGTCAGGTCCAGGATCGCCTGGTACGGCTCGAGCACGTTGGCGACCACCGCGTAGGTCGGCACGATGCGCACTTCGAGCGGCAGCATCAGCGTGATGAAGATCAGCCAGAAGATGAAGGTGCGGCCGGGATAGCGGAAGTAGACGATCGAGAAGGCGGTGAGCGCCGAGATGATCACTTTGCCGGCGGCGACGCCGGTCGCCATGATGAAGCTGTTGAGCAGCTTGGGACCGAGATCGGCGGTCGTCCAGGCGGTCTTGATGTTGACCCAGAAGTCGCTGCCCGGCAGCAGCGACATCGGCACATCATTGACATCCTTGAGGTTGTGCGATGCCGCGATCGCTACGACCACGAACGGCGCGATGCAAAAGACGAAGCCGATGAACAGGATCAGATGCGTGAAGAAATTGAGGAACGGGGTGCGCTCGACCATATCCATTTCACCTGTAGTGTACGCGCCGCTCGATGAAGCGGAACTGGAAGATGGTGAGCACGACGATGAGCAGCATCAGGATGATGCTCTGCGCGGCGGCGCCTGAATAATCGAGGCCTTTGAAGCCGTCGGAATAGATCTTGTAGACCATCAGATTGGTGGCGTTGGCCGGACCGCCTGATGTCATGATGTCGACGATGCCGAAGGAGTCCTGAAAACTCTCGGTGATGTTGATGACCAGCAGGAAGAAGATGGTCGGCGTGATCAGCGGGAACTGTATGTCCCAGAAACGCCTGATGACGCCGGAACCGTCCATCGCAGCGGCCTCGATCAGCGAGCGCGGGATGGCCTGGAACGCGGCAAGGAAGAAGATGAAGTTGTAGCCGACATATTTCCAGGAAAAGGCGACGATGATCGAAGCCATGGCGTCGGCGCCGTCGAGGCCGGGGTCCCAGAAGCCCGGCCAGATCTGGTTGACCACGGCCATGAACCCTGCCTCCGGCGCCAGGATGAAGCGGAACGCCAGCGCCAGCGCGGGCGCTGCGATGCCGTAGGGCCAGATCAGCACCACGCGATAGAGGCGTGAGCCGGCGAGCTGCCGGTCGGTCAAGGCGGCGAGCACCAGCGCGATGAACATTGCAAGACCGGTGCTGACGCCGGCAAAGACAAGGCTGGCGTTGATCGAGTTCCAGTAGTCGGCGTTGGACAGGATCGAGCGGAAATTGTCGAGCCCGACCCAGATGTTGCCGCCGCCCCAAGGCTGCTGCAGCGTTAGCGACCAGTACACGGCCTGGCCGGCCGGCCAGTAGAAGAACGTGAAGATCAGGAGGAGCTGCGGCACCGCGAAAAGGATGCCGATCGTCCATTTGCCGAAAGTGACGCGTTTTTCCATCGATCCGCCGATGCCGTTGAACCGTCAGCCCGCCTTCTCAGCGGGAGACTAAATATGAAATAGCCGCCCGTCGAATCCCGACGGGCGGCCGTTCCGCAATCGGAGATCAGGGCAGGGTCTTGCCCGGATAGGTCTGCTGGAAGCGGTCGAGGATGGCGTCGCCATTCTTGACCAGCGTGTCGAGGCCTTCCTGGACGCTGACCTTGTTGGCGAAGATCGCTTGCATCTGCGTGCCGAACTCGGCGCGGATCTGCGTGAAATTGCCCAGCCGGATGCCGCGGGTGACTTCGGTCGGCTCCGACGCGGTCAGGCTGGCGATGGCGACTTCACGGCCCTTGTAGGGCGCCTTGTCGTAGAAGCCCTGGCCCTTCATGTAGTCGAAGCCCGACTTCGTCACCGGGATGTAGCCGGTGTTGGTCGACCAGAACAGCGCGGTCTTGGGATCATGGATGAAATTCAGGAAGGCGGCAGCGCCCTTGTATTCGGCATCCGACTTGCCGGAGAGCACCCACAGCGAAGCGCCGCCGACCAGCGAATTCTTGCGCTCGGTGCCGGCATAGACCGGCAGTTCGGCGACATCCCACTTCATGCCTTCCTTCTGGGTCCTGCCGACCGTGCCGTGGTCGCCGACCGAGGTCAGGATGACCTGGCAGGTACCCGAAGCGAAGGCCTGCACCATGTCCTGGCCGAGATCCTTGGACTTGATCTTGATCAGGCCGGCGTCATACCACTTCTTGAGGTCGGTGACGTATTGGACGAACTTGGTCTTGTTGACTTCGAGACGCGCGTCGAGACCGTCATAACCATTGTTCTTGGTGGCGATCGGCTGGTTGTGAAGCGCCGAGAACTGCTCCATCAGCTGCCAGCTTTCATTGGCCGAGATGTTGATCGCCATCGGGCACTCGTAGCCCGCGTCCTTCAACGCCTTGAGGTCGGTGCCGACATCTTCCCAAGTCTTGGGCGCTTCGGTCTTGCCGATCTTGGCGAAGGCGTCCTTGTTCCAGTACATCAGCGGGGTCGAGGAATTGAACGGGAAGGACAGCATCTCGCCCTTCGACGTGGCGTAGTAGCGCGCAATGCCGGGGAAATAGTCGGCGTAGTCGATCTTGTAGCCGTTTTCTTCCATCAGCTTGTCGGCGGGCTTGTAGGCGCCCGACAGCATCATGGTGGCGGTGCCGACATCGTAGACCTGGACGACGGCCGGCTGCTTGCCGGCGCGGAAGGCCGCGATGGTGTTCTGCAGCGTGGCGTCGTAATTGCCCTGGCTGGTGCAGACGACTTCATAGTCCTTCTGCGAGGCGTTGAAGTTCTTGCACAGCGTGTCGACGACACGGGCAAGGTCGCCCGACAGGCCGAACCAGAAGTCGAATTTTACCGGTTCTGCAGAAGCAGGCATCGCCAGCGCGGTGCTGAGCGCACCAGCGGCAAGGGCAGCAAAGCCCCGCTTGATCATGGTCATGGTTTTCCCTCTCGAGTGGCTGGTGACAAGGGTCTTGCGCAAGTCCTTGCCCGCTCTCTTAGAGAAGGTATGTGACAGTTCTGTTGTGGCTCCCCGGCCTTTACACAGCTGCCCGTTCCTCTCCCTCGGCGGCTTGGCCGGCATCGAAACGCACCGGCATTTTTGTAGCTAGGGCGACTGTCGACGAGGTAAAGACCACATCGGCCGTTATGATTATCCGGCTAAAGGGACGATGGAATGCAGATGCGGCAACGGCACGAATGCGCCGGGGCCGGGACAGCACGCGCCGAAGGCAGGGCCACGATGGGCTGTTCTTCCGGCGGCGCTGCCGGATGGCAGGCACTCGTCGTGACGGTTCGCACTGCGCGACGATAAAACCGACGACGGCCAGCCTGCCTCAGCTGCCCAGCGCCGTCTCGACCAGCCGCCTGGCGTCAGGCCCCGACCATTCGGCCGGGCCGTTCATATGCGCGATCAGGCAGCCTTCGCCGTCGATCAGCATGGTGACGGGAAGGCCGAGCGCCAGGCCGCGCGCCTTGAGGTCGTTGAACAGCGCCACCGTCGAATCCCTGTAGTAGCCGAGCGCCTCGACGCCTGTTTCCTTGAGAAACTTCTTCGGCTTCACATCGTCGCCGGCATCGACATTGACGGCGACCACCTGAAAGCTGTCGCTGCCCTTCTCCTTCTGCAGCGCATCGAGCGCCGGCATTTCGGCGCGGCACGGCGCGCACCATGTCGCCCAGAGGTTGAGCAGCACCGTCTTGCCGGCATGATCGGCGATGGTCATCGGCTTGCCGTCGGGGCCATTGAAGGCAAGGCTTTTCATCGACTGCGGCGGATCGGCGGGCAACAGGGCGGCAACCTCGCCGGTGGCGGCAGCGGCGATCTTCTTGGCGCGGCCGCTCTTGGCGGCGCAGGCGACGTCATCCTTGCCGCCGCCGACCGCTACCTGCGCCGGTGCATTGCCAGACCGGCTCTCGCTGACATATACCGCGACCGCGCCGGCCAGCGCTCCCGCCACCAAAGCGGCGAGGATCAGGCGCGGGGCCGGGAAAAATCTGTTTCCGTCTGCCATTTTCTCAAAACTGCTCCCAAGCACGGGTTTTATAGCGATGAGCGACAAGAAGACCAGCAACCAGATGTGGGGCGGACGATTTGCCTCGGGTCCGGCCGCGATCATGGAAGCGATCAACGCGTCGATCTCGTTCGACCGCAAACTCTATGCGCAGGACATACGCGGCTCGATCGCCCATAGCGAGATGCTGGCGCAAACGGGCATTATTTCGGCGGCCGATCAAGAAAAAATCGCTCACGGCCTGAACACGATCCTGAAAGAGATCGAGGCCGGCAGCTTCGAGTTTTCGACGAAGCTCGAAGACATCCACATGAATGTCGAGGCCCGCCTCGCCGACCTGATCGGCCCGGCCGCCGGCCGCCTGCACACCGCGCGCTCACGCAACGACCAGGTGGCGGTGGATCTGAGGCTCTGGGTCAAGGACGAGTGCTTCCGCGTCGCCGAGGCGCTGAAGGGCCTGATCACGGCGCTGCTGGCGCGGGCCGAGGAGCACGCGGCGACCGTGATGCCGGGCTTCACCCATATGCAGGCGGCGCAGCCGGTGACCTTCGGCCATCACTGCATGGCCTATGTCGAGATGTTTGCCCGCGACCTGTCGCGCGTGCGCAACGCGATCGAGCGCATGGACGAAAGCCCGCTCGGGGCCGCCGCCCTAGCCGGCACCAGCTTCCCCATCGACCGCCACCGGACCGCCAAGGCGCTCGGCTTCCGCGAACCGATGCGCAATTCGCTGGACAGTGTTTCCGATCGCGATTTCGCGCTGGACTTCCTCGCCATGGCGGCGATCTGCGCCACGCATCTGTCGCGGCTGGCCGAGGAGATCATCATCTGGTCGACGCCGCAATTCGGCTTCATCAGGCTGTCGGACTCGTTTTCCACCGGCTCCTCGATCATGCCGCAGAAGAAGAACCCCGACGCCGCCGAACTGGTGCGTGGCAAGACCGGCCGCGTCAACGGCCATCTGATCGGCCTGCTGACGGTGATGAAGGGCATGCCTTTGACCTATGGCAAGGACATGCAGGAAGACAAGGAATCGGTGTTCGACGCCGCCGAGACGCTCGACCTGATGCTGGCTGCGATGACCGGCATGGTCTCGGACATGACGGTCAACGCGGCCGCGATGAAGAAGGCCGCCGGCTCCGGCCACGCGACCGCGACCGACCTCGCCGACTGGCTGGTGCGCACGCTCGGCCTGCCGTTCCGTGAGGCGCATCACGTCACCGGCCGCGCGGTGGCGCTGGCCGAGGAGAAGAAGGTAAGCCTGGAGAGGCTTTCGCTGGAGGACCTGCAGTCGATCAACCCCGGCATCACATCGGATATCTTCTCGGTGCTGGCGGTGCAGAATTCGGTCAAGAGTCGCACCAGCTTCGGTGGCACCGCGCCGTCGGAAGTGAGGAAGCAGATCCGCTATTGGAAAAAGCGGCTGGCCAAAGCCTGAAGCTGGATATTGCGACGGCAATATCCGGGGTGCAATGCGCCGAGAACTCGGCTAAAAGCGGCGGCTGACAAAACGTTTCGGACGGATGGATCGATGACCGGAAGCAGGATTTTGGTGACGCTGACGCTGCTGGCTGCGATGGCCGCCGTGACCGCCTGCGGCCGCAAGGCCGGTCTCGACACGCCCTATGAGGCGGCCGTGCAAGCGCGCAAGGATGCCGAAAAGGCCAAGCAGCCGTTGCCGCCGGAGCCGGAAAAACCGGTCAAGGACAAGAAGTTCATCCTCGACCCGCTGATCTAGAACCGATCAGACCGGGTTTGGCCTCCAAACCCGATCTTATCGTGCTCCAACCTCCGGAATCACTCTCGTGAACCATTTCGACTACCGTGACGGCGTGCTGCATGCCGAGGACGTGGCTATCCCTGATATCGCCGCTCAGGTCGGCACACCTTTCTACTGCTATTCGACCGCCACGCTGACCAGGCACTACCGCGTCTTTGCCCAGGCTTTTGCCGGCCTCGACGCGCTGGTCTGCTACGCCATGAAGGCCAACTCCAACCAGGCCGTGCTGCGCACCCTGGCCAGGCTTGGCGCCGGCGCCGACGTTGTCTCGGAAGGCGAGTTGCGCCGGGCGCTGGCTGCCGGCATCCCGGCAAGCAAGATCCTGTTTTCCGGCGTCGGCAAGACCGCGCGCGAAATGGACCTTGCGCTCGAAGCCGGCATCCTTTGCTTCAACGTCGAATCCGAGCCTGAACTCGACCTGTTGTCGGCGCGCGCCACGGCACTCGGCAAGGTGGCGCCGGTCTCGCTGCGCATCAATCCCAATGTCGACGCCAAGACCCACAAGAAGATCTCCACCGGCAAGGCCGAGAACAAGTTCGGCATCGCCTGGCAGCGCGCGCGGCAGGTCTATGCCCGCGCGGCGACGCTTCCGGGTGTCAAGGTAACCGGCATCGACACCCATATCGGCAGTCAGATCACCGAGTTGCAGCCCTTCGACGACGCCTTCGCCCTGCTGGTCGATCTGGTCGGCGCGTTGCGCGCCGATGGCCACGCCATCGAGCATGTCGATCTCGGCGGCGGGCTGGGTATCCCCTACCGCGTCGACAACAACCCGCCGCCCCTGCCCGATGCCTATGCCCAGATCGTCAGGAAGCATGTCACCAAGCTCGGTTTGAAGGTGATGTTCGAGCCGGGACGGCTGATCGTCGGCAATGCCGGCATCCTCGTCTCGGAAGTGATCTTCGTGAAGGAAGGTGACGCCAAGAATTTCCTGATCGTCGACGCCGCTATGAACGATCTGATCCGGCCGACGCTCTACGACGCCTTCCACGACATCAGGCCGATCGTGCAGCCGCCGGCCGACACGCCGCGCATGATGGTCGACGTGGTCGGCCAGGTCTGCGAGACCGGTGACTATCTCGGCCTCGACCGCGACTTGCCCAGGCTGAAGGCCGGCGATCTCATTGCCGTTTCCACCGCCGGTGCCTACGGCGCCGTGCAGGCAGGCACCTACAACACCCGCCTGCTGGTGCCGGAGGTGCTGGTCGACGGCGATCGTTTCCACATCGTGCGTCCGCGCCTGACCTATGACGATTTGATCGGGTTGGATTCGGTGCCTGGCTGGCTGGCATAGAAGCCACAGCCGGCAGCGCTACAGCCGGTTCTGCAGGAGCGTCCTTGTCTCGGCGATCCTGTCTTCGTCACGGCGGTAGAATGTCCATTGCCTGATGCGCTTGGGCCGCAGCAGGCCGGCCTGGGTGAGCACGCGCATATGCTCGGAGAGCGTCGCCTGCGTGATGCCGAGCTTCTCGGCGATCAGCAGCGCGCAAACGCCGTCCTCGACCAGATCGCCGTCGGCCTGGGCCGGGAAATGTGAGCGCGGATCCTTCAGCCAGTCGAGGATCTGCAGCCTGCGTTCGTTGGCGATCGCCTTGAAGACATCAACCTCTTGCATTTAGCTATTTTGCCAAGTTACTAATTACTGTCAATCCCGAGGAGATCGTCATGGCGCAGGGCAACACCGTCACCCGCGAGCGCATTGCCGCGATGGAACCGCGCATCCGCCCCTATATCAGGCACACGCCGGTGCTGCGCGTCGACATGGCCGACTTCGACCGGCCGTCGCTGGCGGTCGACCTCAAGCTCGAATGCCTGCAGCATTCCGGTTCGTTCAAGGCGCGCGGCGCCTTCACCAATCTTTTGGAAAGGCCGGTTCCCAAGGCCGGTGTCGTCGCCGCATCGGGCGGCAACCATGGCGCCGCCGTCGCCTACGCCGCCATGCGTCTCGGCCACAAGGCGACCATCTTCGTTCCCGAAGTGAGCCCGCAGGCCAAGCTGGACCGCATTCGTTCCTATGGCGCCGACCTGGTGGTTGGTGGTGCCCGTTACGCCGAGGCGTTGGCCGCCAGCGAACGTTTCGCGCAGGAGACCGGCGCCTTGCAGATCCACGCCTTCAACCAGGAGGAAACGCTGGTAGGCCAGGGCACGCTTGGGCTTGAGATCGAGAACGACCTGCCCGAGATCGACACGCTGCTGGTCGCCGTCGGCGGTGGCGGCCTGATCGGCGGCATCGCCGCCTGGTATGCCGGCCGCATCCGCATCATCGCCATCGAGCCCGAGGGCGCGCCGACGCTTCATCGCGCCTTCGAGGCCGGCCATCCCGTCGACGCGCCGGCGGAAGGCATCGCCGCCGATTCGCTGGCGCCGAAACGCGTCGGCGAAATGATGTTCCCGATCGCCGAAGCCTTCGTCGAGCGCTCCATCCTGGTGAGTGATGACGACATCATCGCCGCGCAGAAGGCACTGTGGAACCGTGTGCGTATCATCTCCGAACCGGGTGGGGCTGCCGCCTTCGCCGCGATCCTGTCCGGCCGCTACACGCCGGCACCGGCCGAACGCGTCGCCGTGCTGGTCTGTGGCGCCAACGCAAACCCCGCCAATTTCTGATTGCAACCATTTCGGCGGGCTTCACGTTTTTTGAAAGCGCCTCGCCTTTGCCGTGTTTGCTGGTATTCTTCGAGTCGTGAGGATCGGGCTATCCTGCCTGATTCCAGGAAGGGCCGATGACGCAACGACCCACCTCTAGCGATCGCGGTCTCGCCGGGCGCCTTGCGCTCAGCCGGCTGGCGACGCGGGTCTCGATGATGGTCGAGCGCGGCTGGCCGCTGCTGCTGCCGCTGATCATTGTCGCCTGCCTGTTCCTGAGCATCTCCTGGTTCGGCGTTTTCTCCCAGCTGCCGGATGTCGCACGTATCGGCCTTGTCGCCGCATTCGGCCTGGCAGGGCTGGCGGCGCTCTATCCGCTGCGCTTTTTCCGCTTGCCTGGCGCCGCCGAGGTCGACCGCCGCATCGAGGCCGCCAACGAATTGCTGCACAGCCCCGTGCTGGTGCAGTCCGACCGGCCAAGCGGCCACGAAAGCAGCTTCTCGCAGGCGCTGTGGCGTGAACACCAGAAGCGCATGGCCGCCAGGCTCGACAGCCTTGGCGCCGACCTGCCGCGCACCCGGGTGCCGGAGCGCGATCCTTGGGGGCTGCGCGCCGTGGCGGCGCTGCTGCTCGTCACCGCCTTTGCCTTCTCCTTCGGGCCGACAGGCGGCAGGCTAGAAGACGGCTTCAGCACCCACGGCGCGCACGATGCCGTGCCGCCACGCATCGATGCCTGGGTGACGCCGCCCGCCTATACCGGCAAGCCGCCGATCTTCCTGACCGCCGACGCCAACCAGGCAACGCCGACGTTTCATGTGCCTGAGGGCAGCGACGTCTCCTTGCGCGTCACCGGAGGCTCGGGCGAGGAAACGCTGGCCTATGCCGACAAGGATGGCAATGTGCGCACCATCGACCCTGCCGGACCACAGGCGGCCAGCGTCAAGCCAGCCGCTAGCCCGGCGGCGCCGGCCCCCGCATCCCCGTCCAAGGTGCGCCAGTTCACCGGCAAGCTGACCGGCGACGGCACGCTGACGCTGAAATCGGGCGAGGATCAGCTCGGCCGCTGGGCCTTCGCCGTGATCGCGGACAAACCGCCACAGATCCGCTTCGTCGGCGAGCCCAAGCGCGCCGCCAACGGCGCCTTCGAACTCAACTATCAGATCGACGACGATTATGGCGCCGCCACCGCCAAGGCGGTCTTCGCGCTGGCCGACCCGCAGGCGCCTGGCGCGCATCCGCTCTACGGCACGCCCGAAATGCCGTTGGCGCTGCCGCGCCGCGGCGGCAAGTCCAATGCCGCCAAGACCACCAAGGACCTGACCGAGCATGTCTGGGCCGGCAGCAGCATCAAGCTGACGCTGGTCGCCACCGACGACGCCGGCCACACCGCGTCGAGCGAGACCAAGACGCTGGTGATGCCGGAGCGGCCTTTCGCCAACCCGCTGGCGCGGGCGGTGATCGAACAGCGCCGCCTGCTTGCGCTCGACGCCAATGCCAAGCCGCGCGTGCTCGACCTGATCGACGCCATCACGCTGCGGCCGGAAGACACGTTCGACAACATGTCCCACTACCTCGCCATCATGAGCGCGCGCAGCCGGCTGAAACTGGCCGGCAACGACGATCAGCTGCGCGGCGAGGTCGCCTATCTCTGGGAAATCGCGCTCGGCATCGAGGAGGGCAACCTCTCGGCGGCCGAGAAGCGGCTACGCCAGGCACAGCAGGCGCTGCAGGACGCCATCAAGAACGGCGCCAGCGACCAGGAAATCGAGAAGGCTATGAAGGAACTGCGCGAGGCGATGAACCAGTTCCTGCAGGAATTCGCCGAACGCGCCAAGCAGAACCCGAATGCGCCGCAAATGCAGCAGAACGGCCAGGAACTGCGCCAGAGCGACATCGATCGGATGATGGACCAGATCGAGAACCTGGCGAAGTCGGGCGACCGCGACAAGGCGCAGCAATTGCTGTCGCAGTTGCAGGACATGATGAACAATCTCCAGGCAGGCCGTCAGCAACAGGGCGGCGAACAGGACAGCCAGATGCGCCAGCAGATGGACAAGCTCGGCGAGATCCTGCGCCGCCAGCAGGAGATGATGAACGACACTTTCCGCATGGACCAGATGCAGCGCGGCGAGCGCCAGCGCGGACAGAACCGCGACGAGCAGCTCGGCCAGGGCGGTGGCGAGGACCAGGACAAGCCAGGCGTCGGCGAGGACCGCGATCCGCTCGCCAGGCAAAAGCCGATGACGCCGCAGGAATTCGCCGATGCGCTGAAGCAGCTGCAGGAAGGCCAGGGCCAGTTGAAGAACGACCTCGAGAAGCTGAAGAAGAGCCTCGAAGGCATGGGCATGGAGCCCAATGAAGGATTTGGCGAGGCCGGCAAGTCGATGGGCAGCGCCGAGCAGGCGCTTGGCGAGGGCCAGGGCGACGAGGCCGTCGGCCACCAGGGCCGGGCACTCGAGGCGCTGCGCAAGGGCGCCAAGGACATGATGAAGCAGATGCAGGCCATGCAGGGCGACCAGGGCGGCAGCCAGGAAGGCGGGCGTCAGCAGAATGCCGACCGCGACCCGCTCGGCCGGCCGCGCGCCAGCCAGGGTCCCGATTTCGGCGATTCGGTGAAAGTCCCCGACGAGATCGACGTCCAGCGCGCCCGCCAGATCCTGGAAGCGATCCGCAAACGGCTCGGCAACGCGCTCAGTCCCGATATCGAGCGCAGCTATCTCGAACGGTTGCTCGAGCTGAAATAGGGACCGCCCCCACACCCCGCCCGCCCCTCGAACGGTTGCAACACTATGCCGAAGCTCGGCACTATCACGCCCATCCTGCGCATCTTCGATGTTGCCAAGGCGCATGAATTCTACGTCGGGTTTCTCGGTTTCGAAGTGCAGTTCGAACACCGCTTCGAAGACAACGCGCCGCTCTACACAGGCGTTTCACGCGACGGCTGCGTCTTGCATCTGAGCGAACATCATGGCGACGGCACGCCGGGCTCTCACATCCGGATCGAGACGACTGACATTGCGGGGCTCCACCACGAATTGACCGAAAGAAAGTACCGCTTTGCCAGGCCGGGGTTGGAGGAGACGCCCTGGAAGACGAAAGAGGTCACGGTCGACGATCCGTTCGGCAACCGCCTGACCTTCTATGGGGATGTCTGACTCTAACGATTGACGAACGCCTCGCGGATCGCCTCCTGCATGCCGTCGATCGCCTCGCCAGACGCGTTCGGGTTGCGATGCATCACCACATTGGAGGAATCGATGTCGCCGAACCCGTCGGCCGACGTCAGTTCGCGGCAGCCGTCCGGGATGTTGCTGCGCGAGATCGGCGCGATTGCCAGCCCTGAGGTGACCGCGAGCTTCAGGCCGCCGGTCGTGTCGCTGGTATAGGCGACACGATAGGCAAGCGCGCGCTGCTCCAGCGACTTGATGGCGAAGTCCTTGCACCAGCTGACCCGGTTGTAGAGCGCGATCGGCACCGGCCGTTCCTCATGCATGTGATGCAGGGTCGACGTCACCCAGACCGTCGGGTCGTGCATCAGCACTTCGCCGCCGGCCGGATCCTGCCATTCGAACACCACGCACAGATCGAGTTCGCCGGCGGCGAGCGCCGCCAGCTGCGCCTCCGAATGCGCGTAGCGGACGGTGACCTCGACCTTGGTGTGGCGTTTCGAGAATGCGCCAAGCGCGCGCGACAGGATTGCGTGGCCATATTCCTCCGGAATGCCGATGCGCACCGGTCCGCCGAGCGGCGCCGCCGCCATCGACGCCGCCGTTTCGTCGAGCAGCGAGACGATGCGGCGGGCATTGACGATGAGTTCGCCGCCGCGCCGCGTCAGTGCGACGCCGCGCGAGCCGCGCTCGAACAAGCTATCGCCGACCAGTTCCTCGAGCTTCTTCATCTGCATCGACACGGCCGACTGGGTGCGGCCGGCCTGCTCGGCCGCCCGGGTGAAATTGCCGGCCTCGGCGATGGCGACGAAGGTGCGCAGGAGATCGCTGTCGAGGGTTGGACGCATGCTATCCATCATAAGCAGATTTGATTGCAGGCATCATTCCAATTCGTTTGCAACATGTCAAACGCCGGACGATAGTTGCCCTACCCATTGGATATGCGGCTGCGAAATCGGCTGCGGACCAATCTAAGAGTCCTCACTCGTACCCGCTGCCCGAAACGGTGGCGGGTTCTTTTTGATCTGGAGGCGGGCTGCTTCGGATCGTACGCGCAGGAGCCGGAAAGCAGATGCAGAATAGGATGGTGCGCGGCATCCTGAGCCTGTGCCTGGGCGTGCTGGTGTTCTCGCTGCAGGACCCGCTCGTCAAGGCCGTGGCGAGCGGCTATCCGGTGACCGAGGTGATGGCGATCCGGTCGATCGTCGCCCTGCCGATCCTGATCATTCTCGTCCATGCCGATGTCGGGCTACGGGCAATCCTGTCGAAGCGGTTCGGCCTGCTGACGATCCGCGCCTTCATCCAGTTCACCTCCTACACGGTCTATTATCTGGCCATCGCCGCGCTGCCGCTGGCCGACGCGGTGGCGCTTTATTTCATGGCGCCGCTGTTCATCATGGCACTGGCCGGCCCCTATCTTGGCGAACGCGTCTCCTGGCGCACGCTGGCGACGGTGCTGATCGGGCTGCTTGGCGTCATCGTGATGGTGCGCCCCGGCGCCGGCCTGTTCGACTGGGCGGCGCTGCTGTCGCTGGGCTCGGCCGCGCTCTACGGCTTCTCGCAATTGATGGCGCGCAAGATCGGCGATACCGAATCGTCCACGATCATGGCTTTCTATCAGAACGGCGCCTATCTCGTCGGCGCAGCCGTGGTTGCCGGCACATTCCATCTGGCCGGCATATCCCACGCCGTCCACCCCAGCGTCGAATTCCTGGTGCGGCCCTGGATATGGCCGACGCTGTCCGATTTTCTCAAGATGGCCGCCTGCGGTTTCGTCGCCTCCGCCGGTATGATCCTCCTGTCGCAGGGCTACAGGCTGGCGCCGGCCAATCGGGTAGCGACCTTCGAATACACGGGCATTCTGTGGTCGCCGCTCTGGGGTTTCCTGTTCTTCGCCGAGGTGCCGCGGTCGACGACCGTGATCGGCGCGGCGCTGATCATCGGCGCCGGCCTGCTCGCGCTCAACACTGGGCGGCTCAAGAGCGCAGCGCCCATGCTTGCCGCCGCCGATCCGGTCTGATCAGGCGAAGCAGATCAGCGCGCGCTCGACGCGCGAGCGGATTTCAGCCAGCGTGAACGGCTTCTGCACGACATCGAGGATGATGCCGTTCAACTCCTCGGCGCGCTCGCGCTGGTCGGCATAGCCGGTCATCAGCATGATCTTCATCGCCGGAAAAAGGACGGCCGCCGCGATCGCCATCTCGATGCCGTCCATCTCGGGCATGCGGATGTCGGAGACCACGAGATCGTAACCACCATGCGCGGCGCGTATCAGCGCCAGGCCTTGGGCGCCGTCGGCGGCGATATCGATTGCGTGGCCTGCGCGTTCGAGCGCGCGGGCAGCGAGGGTGCGGACGGACTCATCGTCCTCGACGATCAAAAGCTTTGCCATGGCCGGCAATTTGGCCGCGAAAAGTTGACTTTTCCTGAAAGGACCAAACCCCTGACAGGGCTAATTTTTCCGGCGCCGTTAAGGCCTTTTTCAGAACTTGTCAGCGCAAGGCAGTGGCCTCACGCATCACCTTTCACGATGCCCACGAACGGCAATTCACGGAAGGCGTGCGCGACATCCATGCCGTAACCAACGACGAAATAATCGGGGCAGTCGAAGCCGACATAGTCGGCGACGAGCGCGGTCTGGCGGCGCATGCGCTTGTCGAGCAGCACGGCGATGGAACAGCTTTTCGCGCCGCGCGACAGCATCAGGTCGCGGGTGAAGGTCAGTGTCTTGCCCGATTCCAGAATGTCGTCGATCAGCAGCACGTCGCGGCCGGCGACCTCATTGTCGATGTCGCGCAGCACCCTCACCTCGCCGCTGGTGGTGCCGGCGCCATAGCTGGAAATGAAGATGAACTCGACCTCCGGCGACAGGCCGACATCGTGCATGGCGCGGATCAGGTCGGCGGCGAAGATGAACGAGCCCTTCAGCACCGAAATCACCAGCAGATCGTGATAGTCGTGCTCGGCGATCTCCTTGGCGAGCTCAAGATTGCGCCGCGCGATCGCCGATGCCGAAAACAGGACTTCGATGTCCTTGTCGCGTACGATTGGCATTTTTCGCCCCCTCAAGTTTTTTACCCAAACGCCTCCACACCGAGCGTGTGTTGAGATTCAGGTCAGGCCGAGCCGAAAACGGTGGTTTTCCGAGTACCGGAGCGGAGCGTACTTAAGTACGTGAGCACCGGAAGCGCAGGGAACCGCCGTTTGCAGGCCGGCCTCACCTGAATATCGACACACGCTATTCGGCGAAAGTAACCAAAACGGTCCTCACGCCGTTCTTAGGCACGTCGAGCCGGCTGGCAAAGCCGAATCTTTCGCCCGATGCCAGCGAATGGCCGGATGTCCCCAACGTATAGCGGGTTGTACGTCCGTCATTGCCGGTCACGCGGATTTCGAGCGGCGGCATTGTCGCCGGCCCCGCCCCGTCATTGGCGGCCTCGCCATCGACGAACAGCACCGGATTGGCTCCCGAGGCGTCGACGTGCGAGGTGACGCCTGAAATGGTCAGCGCCGAGGCTTGCGCGCCGGTCAGGAGCGGCGCCTGGCGCACCAGCGCATGCCCGCCGGAGACCCAGAAGGCGGCCAAGGCGGCGCCGATGCCGGCGATCCAGAAGATCGGCCCGCCGCGCGCGGCCGGCGGCCGTTCCGCCGGCGCTTCCGGCTTGCGCAGCATGTCCATGCCCTCGATGGACGGCGTGACAATCAGGCGCGGCGGCGGTGAAACGCTTTCCACGGTAGGGACAAGGCGCGGCATCACTTCATAGTCGGCATCGACGATATAAGCCGCCGGGCCGCGCACGATCCGCTCCGCCGCGACAATTGCCGGGGGATCGGTCATGATTTCGCCGGAAACCGGGCGCGCGGTTCGTTCGTCAGCCATCATGGCCCCGTTATTGCGCGTGTTCGCTTTTCGTTTCTTTTGCGTAAACAAAAATGGTTAACGCTTCCCCACCGGAGCCCTCGTGACGCGCCGAAACAAGCCAGAAATTAACCGCCGGTTAACCATGCCGGCCGATGCTCTTTTCGCAGAACAGGCAGGCTTGGCGCTGCCCGACGCGGATTCGGATTTCAGGTCGAATCGACCCGAAATCCGAATCCGTGTCCAAACTAAAGAGATAGAGCATGATGTCGTCCGAAAACCGCTTCACACTTTTCGGCATCATGCTCTAGAAATTTCAGGTCGTCGAAATTGATTCGCTTCGAAAATGTCGGCCTCCGCTATGGCATGGGTCCGGAAATCCTCCGCGACATCTCCCTGCACATCCCGGAGCGCTCCTTCCAGTTCCTGAGCGGACCCTCGGGCGCCGGCAAGACGACGTTGCTGCGGCTTCTGTTCATGTCGCTGAAGCCGACGCGTGGGCTGATCACCATTTTCGGCAAGGACCGTTCGCGCATTTCGCGTACCGAACTGCCGCATTTGCGGCGCCGCATCGGCGTGGTGTTCCAGGATTTTCGCCTGCTCGACCACATGACCACCTATGAGAATGTCGCGCTGCCGCTGCGCGTTCGCGGGCGCGAGGAAGCGAGCTACCGCACCGATGTCACCGAACTGCTGAAATGGGTGGGGCTGGGCGAGCGCATGCATGTGCTTCCGCCGGTCCTGTCGGGCGGCGAGAAGCAGCGCGCCGCCATCGCGCGCGCCCTGATCGAGCAGCCCGAGATCTTGCTCGCCGACGAGCCGACCGGCAATGTCGATCCGCCGCTCGCGCGACGGCTGCTGCGGCTCTTCATCGAGCTCAATCGTCTCGGCACCGCTGTGGTGATCGCCACCCACGACCTTGGCCTGATGGAACAGGTCGACGCGCGCCGCATGATCCTGGCCGGCGGAAGGCTGGACATCTATGACTGATCTGTCCGCCGAACACCTCCAAGAGCATGAGCAGGACGCCGAGGCGGCCGAAGCAAGACCGCGCGCCCAGCGCCGTATGGCGCCGATCGTTCCGGCGCAGAACATCGCCGGTCGGGCGCTCGTCCTGGTCATCGCCATCATGACCTTCCTGTCGTGCCTGACCTTCGGCGCGGTGACGCTGGTGCGCGACACCGCCTCGGTCTGGGAGAACCAGATCTCGCGCGAGGCGACGATCCAGATCAAACCGGCCGACGGCCTCGATATGGAGGCCGCCCTTGCCCAAGCCTCAAAAATCGCCGGCGAATTCCCCGGCGTGAAGTCGACAAAGATCATCGACCGCGATGCGACCGCGAGGCTGCTGGAGCCATGGCTTGGTTCAGGCCTCAACATCGACGAGTTGCCGGTGCCACGCCTGATCATCGTCACCATCGATGAGAACAGTCCGCCCGACTTCGCCGCCATGCGCGCCGCCATCACGCCGAAACTGCCGAGTGCGTCGCTCGACGATCACCGCACCTGGGTCGACCGGCTGGTGGCCATGGCCCGCACCACGGTGACCATCGGCATTGCCGTGCTGGCGCTGATGCTGTCGGCGACAGTGCTGACCGTGGTGTTCGCGACCCGTGGCGCCATGGCCGGCAACGGCCATATCATCGAAGTGCTGCATTTCGTCGGCGCCGAGGCGGCCTTCATCGCGCGCGAATTCCGCCGGCATTTCCTGGTCACCGGCATGAAGGGCGCGGCCGCCGGCGGGGCGGCGGCGGTGCTGGTCTTCATCGTCTTTTCCTGGTGGTCGTCGCGCAACATGGCGACGCCGCAAGCCGATCAGGCGACTGCCCTGTTCGGCAATTTCGCCATCGGCTCTGCGGGCTATCTCGGCGTCGTCCTGATGGTGCTGGTGATCGGCGCGCTGACGGCGGCAACCTCGCACGCCACCGTCGTCGCCTATCTCAGCGACATCGATGTTCGACAACCCGACGCTTGAAAGGGAACCTGCGCTGATGGGGATGGAGGCTGGCTGATCACGGATGGAGAAACGGCGTAACGCAAAGTGCGTCTTTTACCTACCCAAGGCCGCATTTCAGGATTAACCATATGGTCATGGACGTGCGGGATTCGACCGGGACGGCTGGACAGATGCCAGTGGTGGTTGCTCGTTTGCACGACCGCGGCGGGTTTAGCCGTTTAAGAACCGCACTGCGGATATCCGCGCTCTCCCTCCTCGTCCTTGCTGTCTTGTTTGCCGGCGGCTTCGGCTGGTTCGCCAACAAGGTCGCGCATCTGACCACGCCCGCCAATCCGGAGAAGGCCGATGCCATCATCGTGCTCACCGGCGGCCAGTCCCGCCTCGACGCGGCGATGGATCTGCTGGCGTCCGGCAAGGGCGAGCGGCTGTTGATCAGCGGCGTGCATCCTTCGGCCAGCCGGCGCCAGCTCCAGGCAGCCACCGGCGGCGATAAGAACCTGTTTTCCTGCTGCGTCGACATCGACCGCGCCGCGCTCGACACGATCGGCAATGCCGAGGAAAGCGCCAAATGGGTCGAGAGCCATGCCTATGGCACGGTGATCCTGGTCACCAACAATTACCACATGCCGCGCAGCTTGCTGGAAATGGGCCGCCTGCTGCATGGCGCCAAGCTGGAACCCTATCCAGTGGTCAATTCCAATCTCGACAATGGCGGCTGGCTGACCAAGCCGCGGGCGTTGCGCGTGCTGTTCACTGAATACACCAAATATCTGCTGGCGCTGGCGCGCGGCATCGTGCCGGTCAAACCGACCCCGGACGGCATTGCGCTGGCCGAGACCGCCGCCGGCGGCTGAGCCCCCGGCGCTCCATCATCATTCCTTTTCTGTCCCCTTCGACGCGGCCTTCAGGCGGCTGACCTCCTGCTCGAGCTGTTGAATGCGCCTGTCCCGTTCGCCAAGCGCCGCCGCCACATCAGCCGCCTCGAAGCGCTGCGGGATGTGCTGCGGGCAATTCGCATCCCAGGCCGAGACGGTGAACAGGATGACCTGTTCGGGCCGTGCCTTGTAGTCCTGCGGCATCAGCCTCGCCATCAGCTCGGCATCGTTCTCGACGACGCGCGCCGTGCCCCAGATCTTGATGCGTTGGCGCAGCATGTAATCGATCAGGAACAGGAAGGCGCGCGGATTGTCCGCCAGATTGCCCTGCGTGATGAACTGCCTGTTGCCGGAAAAATCCGCGAAGCCGATCGTCTTTTCGTCCAGCACCTTGAGAAAGCCGGCCGGGCCGCCGCGATGCTGGATATAGGGCTGGCCGTCGCCATTGGCGGTCGACAGGAAGACGCTGGTCTGCATCTCGATGAAGGCGGCAAGGTCCGGCGTGATGACGGCCTGCCAGCCACCACGCTCCTCGACGCGGGCGTAGGACTGGCGCGAACCCTTGCGCGCCTGGATCGCCTTGACGGTCGGCGTGAAGGCGACATCGCTGGTGAAAGCATGCGCGTCCATCGAAACCTCCTTGCCCGGAACCGGGTGCAGCCGACGCAATTCCGGACGGAAAACCGCTTCACACTTTTCCTGGAACTGCTCTAAAGCCCGAGCGCCGACAATGTCGGATGGTCGTCCGGGCGGCGCCCCAACGGCCAATGATATTTGCGATCGGCCTCGCTGATCGGCAGGTCGTTGATGCTGGCGATGCGCAGGCGCATCAGCCCGTGCTCGTCAAACTCCCAGTTCTCATTGCCATAGCTGCGGAACCAGGAGCCGCCGTCGTCTCGCCATTCATAGGCGAAGCGCACGGCGATGCGGTTGCCGTGGAAGGCCCAGACCTCCTTGATCAGCCGGTAGTCGAGCTCGCGGCTCCATTTGCGCGTCAGGAAGGCCTGGATGGCTTCGCGGCCCTGTAGGAATTCGGCACGGTTGCGCCAGCGGCTGTCGGTCGTATAGGCGAGCGCGACCCGTGCCGGATCGCGCGAATTCCACGCATCCTCCGCCATACGGGCCTTTTGCGCCGCGGTCTCGACGGTGAAGGGCGGAAGGGGTGGGCGACTTTCAGACATGAGAACTCCATTGCGCGGCTGCGAACCCCATATATAACCCCTTCCATTCCTGAAATGCAGATGGCATATCTGCAATCATTCCTTCCATTTTCTGGAAGAAGTGATGGATCGTCTCGAAGCCATGTCGCTCTTTGTCGCGGCGGTGGAGGCCGGCAGCCTTTCCGCCGCGGCCCGCCGTTTCGGCATTCCGCTGGCGACCGTCAGCCGCAAGGTTTCCGATCTCGAACGCCATCTCAACACCCGCCTGCTGAACCGTTCGACGCGCCGGCTGACGCCGACCGATGCCGGCGAGGCCTATCTTGCGGCCTGCCGCCGCATCCTCGATGACGTTGGCGAGGCTGAACGCGCCGCGGCCGGCGAGTACAGCGCACCGACCGGCGAACTGGCCATCACCGCGCCAGTCGTGTTTGGCCGTCTCCATGTGTTGCCGGTGGTCACCGGCTTTCTCTCGGCCTATCCCGACGTGGATATCCGCCTGACCCTGGCGGACCGCATAACCCAGCTGGTCGAGGACCATTTCGACCTCGCGCTGCGCATCGGCCAGTTGCCGGATTCGAGCCTGGTCGCCATTGGCGTCGGCTCGATTCGCCGCGTTGTCTGCGCCAGCCCGGCCTATCTGGCCGAACACGGCACACCCACGATCCCGGAAGATCTCGGCACCCACGATTGCATCACCTTCGAGGGACTTTCCTCCGCCGCCCCGTGGAGCTTCGCCAAAGGCAAGACGGACGTCACGGTCCAGGTCCGCTCGCGCCTGCAGGTCAACACCGCCGAGGCGGCGATCGATGCCGCGATTGCCGGCGTCGGGCTGACGAAAGTGCTTTCCTATCAGGTCGATGCCGCCGTGCGGTCCGGCATGCTGCGCATCGTGCTGCAAGAGTTCGAGCCGGAACCGTGGCCGGTGAGCTTGGTGCATGCGGGCCACGGCCTGCTGCCGGTCAAGCTGCGCGCCTTCCTCGACTTTGCCGCACCGCGTCTGAAGGAGCGGCTGGCGCGATTGGGCTAGCATGCCTGCGCTGGCGTGAGCCGTGCTTCACATCAATCGGGACACGCCTGCGCCATTTCCTTTTTCCCCGCGCTTGGTGTAACCAACGCACACTTCCTCACCGGACCTCCCCCATGCTCTATGTCAGATCGCTGGCGTTCAATTTCGTCTTCTACGTCAATCTGATCGTCCAGATGATCCTCTGGACCCCCTATTATTTCCTGTCGCCCCGCCACCGCGCGTGGTTCGTGCCGAAATTCTGGTCGCGCAGCTGCATGTGGCTCTACGACAAGATCGCCGGAACCAAGAACGACATCACCGGACAGGAAAACCTGCCCGAAGGCTCCTTCATCCTGGCGCCCAAGCACCAGTCGTTCTGGGACGCGATCGCCTTCTTCCCCTTCCTCCAGGACCCGCTCTACATCCTCAAGCGCGAGCTGACCTGGATCCCGTTTTTCGGCTGGTACATCATGAAGATGCGAATGATCCCGGTCGATCGCGGCAGCCGCTCCAAGGCCTTGAAGGCGGTGGTCGCGGCAACCAAGGAAGAGATGGCGCGCAACCCGCGCCAGCTGATCATCTATCCCGAGGGCACGCGCCGGGCGCCGGGCGACGAGCCGGCCTACAAATACGGCATCGTCGAAATCTACACGCAGCTTGGTGTTCCGGTGGTGCCGGTCGCCCATGTCGCCGGCCTCTATTGGCCGCGACGCAAATTCCTGCGCTATCCCGGCACCATCAAGGCGCGTTTCCTTCCGCCGATCCCACCGGGCCTCGGCAAGGACGAGTTCATGGCGCGCCTGATCGGCGAGACGGAAGCGGCTTGTGACCAGATGCTCGTCGAAGCGTCCCGCGCGGCCAACCCGCCCGCCTTCCCGCCGACGGCGTTGAAGCGGCTGCGGGAGCTCGGCGCGAAGGTCTGAAGACCTCCAGCCAGGCAATCAGCCGTAGACAGCCAGCACGGTGGTCAGCACCAGCGTCGCGGCAAAGACCAGGTTGATGATCCGCGAAGCGACAGGCCTGCGCAGGAAGCGCGCGAACGCCGCGCCGGCAAGCAGCCACACGGCGTGGATGACAACGATCATCCCGGCCAGAACCGTCAGCTTCAGCCATAGGCCGAGTTCCGCACCGCCTTGGTTCGACGAGGTGCCGGCGAATACGGCGGCGATCGCCACATAGGCTTTCGGGTTGGCGACCGCCAGCAGAAACCCGGCCAGCCAGGTCGGGCGCGCAGCCTCGGCCGTGCGTGCTGCCAGCGGCGGCGCCGTGGCGATCCTGAAGGCGAGATAGAGGATGTAGGCCGCCGACGCGACAACCAGCACCGGTGCCAGCTTCGGCATCGAGGAAAGCACCGCCAGGATCCCGGTCGCCACCACCAGCAGCACGGCGACCGTGCCGAGAACGATCCCCCAGGTGTAGCGCACAGAATCGCGCAGGCCGAAGGCGGCGCCGACAGCGGTGACGCTTATCGTTGCCGGCCCTGGGCTGCCCATGACCACCGTGGCGGCCAGCACCAGGGCGAGCAGAGGTCGCCAAAGCTGCGGCTGCAAAAGAAGCGGCTCGGTCATTGCACCCTCTGTCTTGCCAATAGCGGAGGACACTATGGCAAGGCAGGAGGGTGGTCTTGGACGTTCGTGCGGATGGAACAATTCCAGGAAAAGTGTGAAGCGGTTTTCCCGGGAAAAGCGCGTAGCGTTTTCCCTTGGGAATTGGGGCAAGAGGAAGAGATAGAGCGGTTCGCCGTTTCCATGAAACGGTGAGCTGCTCTAATCGCGGCCGAAGCCTCAGTCGCTCGCTTTGTCGAGCTCGGCCATGTCGTCGGCGGTCAATTTCAACGACGCCGCCTTG
Source organism: Mesorhizobium sp. 131-3-5 (assembly GCF_016756575.1). Taxonomy (NCBI): domain Bacteria; kingdom Pseudomonadati; phylum Pseudomonadota; class Alphaproteobacteria; order Hyphomicrobiales; family Phyllobacteriaceae; genus Mesorhizobium; species Mesorhizobium sp. 131-3-5. The sequence goes on along the minus strand of NZ_AP023254.1, from coordinate 1,598,165 downwards.
ATCAGGCTGTCCATCTGGCTGGCCTTAGTGGCGCTGGCGATCGGTGCGGTGACGCCTGGCCGCGCGATCGCCCAAGCAAGAGCGACTTCCGCCTGTTTCGCCGAATGCTTGGCGGATATGGCATCGAGAGCGGCCAGAATGCGCATGCCGCGCGCGTTGAGATAGCTGCTGACGCCCTCGCCGCGTTCGCTTTGGCCAAGATCGGCCTCGCTGCGGTATTTGCCGCTCAGGAAGCCCTTGGCCAGGCTGAAATAGGTGATCACGCCGATATCCTCGGCCACGCACAGATCGCGCAACGGCCCATCGAATGAGGAGCGGTCGTAGAGATTGTATTCCGGCTGCAGCACCTCGTAGCGCGGCAGGCTTCGCAGGCTCGCCACGTCGAGCGCGGCGCGCAACTGGCCGGCGTCGAGGTTCGAGCAGCCGATGTGCCGGACCTTGCCCTTGGCAAGCAGCTTCTCATAGGCGCCAAGCGTTTCCTCATAGGGCGTGGCCGGGTCCGGCCAGTGCGACAGATAGAGGTCGATGACATCGGTCCGCAGCCGCTTCAGCGAGGCCTCGACGGCCTTTTCGATATAGGCGGCGGACAGGTCCTTGTGCCCCTGCCCCATATCCGAGCCGACCTTGGTGATCACCACGACCTTGTCCCGGTTGCCACGGTCCTTCATCCAGTTGCCGATGATGGTTTCCGATTCGCCGCCCTTGTTACCGGGCACCCAGCGCGAATAGGCATCGGCCGTATCGATGGCGTTCAGTCCGCCCGCCACAAAGCGGTCGAGCAGGTCGAACGAGGTTTTCTCATCGGCGGTCCAGCCGAAGACATTGCCGCCCAGAACCAGCGGCGCGATGGAAAGGTCGGTGCGACCGAGACGGCGTTTCTGCAAGATGGTTCTCCGTGATGATTGGGATGGGGCGCATGCAGCCCGCTGGCTGGGTTCGGAGCCTAAGCTAGGTCGTGCCGCTTCGAGGTCAAAGGCCTGATCCCCTCTTTCCGCAGAGCCAGCCATTCACGATGGCGCTATCCCCCGTGCCACATCCTCCAGCCAGTGGTCGCGGATGCCCAATGCTTCCAGATGCTTCAACGTGCTGAGCACATAATCCTCGTTGTTGCCGGATTGGCCGACAGCGCCGCGCACCACCGCGGCCGCATGCGCGGCATCCAGCGCGCCGGCATATTGCTCATGCTTGCGGTCGACGATGTAGGCGACCGCTTCGACCGTGCCGCCACCCTCGAGACGGACCTTGAGCGTGCGTTCGAGATAGACTGATGTGACGAGTTCGCGCTCGCGCAGATAGGCGATGACCTCGTCGCGCAACTCGCCGGGCACGCGGAAAGCCAGGCCGACGCAGGAGCCGCCATGGTCGAGGCCAAGCACCAGCCCGGGCCGCTGGCGCGTGCCGCGATGCACGAAGGAATAGACACAGAGCGAGCGGCGGTAGCCGTGCAGATGGGCGCGCCGTGTCTCGACATGTGCGAAACCCGGCCGCCAGATCAGCGAACCGTAGCCAAACACCCAAAAATCGCCCATATCGCCGTGCCTGATTGCAAAAAGAATGGCCACACCGCACCGGAAACCGGTGTTTTTTCCGTCCGTCCCCGGCTACCTATCCGTCAATGTCTACCTGGTTGTTGGAATCGAAGGTTCGTCCACCAACACCGTGGGTTAATGAGAGCCAAAGCATGACGTCAAGTGACGAACGCCAACCAAAGTCCCGCCGCGGCCTGTTCTGGCTTGTGGCGTTCATCGTTGTGTTGTTCGCCATCTACAGCGGCGGCTGGTTCTATTTGGCCAACAGGGTCAGGGTCGAGGCCGACAAGGCGGTCGCCACGCTCAACAAGAGCGGCATCAATGCCGGCTGCGCCAATCTCCAGGTCAGCGGCTATCCCCTGAGCTTTACCGTCTCCTGCGACAATCTGGCGTATGAGGACGATGCCAAGAACATCGCAGCCTCGGCCGGCTCCTTCAATGCCGTCGCCCAGATCATCCAGCCCTTGTCGCCGGTCGCCGATCTGCGCGGTCCGCTCAGGACCTCCGTCCCCGGCATGGTGCCGCTGTGGATCGACTGGGACAATCTGCAGGCCAAGGTCAAGCTTTCATGGCCGCTGCCGCAACGCGTTGCGCTGCAGGCGGAAGGCCTGTCGGGCCAGACGGACCCGGCCGACGACACCGACCCGGTGGAACTGTTCAGCGCCGGCAGGGCGGCCGGCCAGCTGCAGCCGAACGGTCAGGACGTCGATTATGCCGGCAGCTTCACCGATCTGGAGATCGACCCGGATGCAATCGGCGGTCGCGTGCTGCCGGCGCTCGATGCCAGCGGCGACGCCACGCTGAAGAATGGTGTCGCGCTTATCGGAACGCAGGTGACGAGCCTTCGCGGCCAAAGGGTAGAGATCCGCAACCTCGATTTGTCGTCGGGCACGGCGCGGGTCACCGTTTCCGGGCCGCTGTCGGTCGACGCCGAAGGCCTGGTCGACGCCGATCTGATGATCAGGATCAAGGATCCCAAGGCCGTGGCGGCCATTCTGGCCGGCGCCATACCCGAGCAGAAGAACGCGATCGAACAGGGATTTGCCGCGCTCGCCATGCTCGGCAGCGAACCGTCGATGCCGCTGAAAGTGCTCAAGGGCAAGGCCTCGCTCGGCTTCATCCCGCTCGGCAAGATCAAGCCGGTGCAATAGCGCGCCCATGACAAGCCCACCGAGGCTCCTCAGCGTCGGCGCGCTGACGCTGGACACCATCCTGCGTGTCGAGACGCTGCCCACGCACCAGGGCAAGTTCATCGCCGCCGACGGTGTGCAGATCGCCTCGGGCATGGCCACCAGTGCCGCCTGCGCCGCGCATCGCCTGGGCGCCGAGGTGTCGCTATGGGCGAGCGCCGGCGACGACCTCATTGGCGATCAGCTGATCGCCGGGATCGAGGCCGAGGGTGTCGACTGCGGCTATGTCCGCCGCGTCGGCGGCGCCCGCTCGGCATTGGCCTCGATCCTGGTCGACGCGCATGGCGAGCGCATCATCGTGCCTTTCTATGACAGCCTGGCCCAGGCCGATCCAGAGGCATTGCCTTTCGCCGACATCACGGCATTCGATGCCGTGCTGGTGGACGTGCGCTGGCCGGGTGCCGCGGCGCTTGCCCTCAAGGCAGCGCGCGCGGCAGGCCGGCCGGCAATCCTCGATGCCGACACAGCCCCGCTGGCGGTGTTGGAGCAACTGTTGCCGCTGGCTTCGCACATCGTCGCCTCGGAGCCCGCCGTCCGCATCATCTGCGGCCAGGCGCTGGATCTGGCGAGCGCTTGCACCGACATGGCTTCCCGCACCGATGCGTTCGTCGCCGTCACCGGCGGCGCGGAAGGCACCTGGTGGTTCGATCGCGCGGCGGGATCATCCCGTCATGTCGCGGCACCGAAGATCAAGGCGGTTGACACGCTCGCCGCCGGCGACGTCTTTCACGGCGCCCTTGCTGTCGGACTGGCGGAGGCCATGCCGGTCGAGCAGGCCTTGCGCTTTGCAAGTGCCGCCGCCGCGCTCAAATGCCTGCGCTTTGGCGGCAGGCTCGGCGCGCCGGACCGGGCCGAGACGCTGGCCATGGTCGCGGCGACCTGGCCCGAAACAGCCTAGTTCTTCGACGGGTGCTCGACCGCCTGGCGGCCGAAATCCGGCACGTCGATATCCTGGCCGGCCTCGATGATCGAGCGGCGTACCGCCCGAGTGCGGGTGAACAGGTCGAACAATTTGTCGCCATCGCCCCAGCGGATCGCCCGCTGCAGGAATGCCAGATCTTCCGAGAACCGCGCCAGCATTTCGAGAATGGCGTCCTTGTTGTGCAGGCAGACGTCCCGCCACATGGTCGGGTCGGAGGCGGCCAGACGCGTGAAGTCGCGAAAGCCGGAGGCGGAATATTTGATGACTTCCGTCTTGGTCACCGATTCCAGATCGTCGGCGGTGCCGACGATGTTGTAGGCGATGATGTGCGGCAGATGCGAGACGATGGCGAGCGTCATATCGTGATGCTGGGGATCCATCGTGTCGATGTTGGCGCCGCAACGGCGCCAGAATTCCGACAGCCTCTCAAGCGCGTCCGGATCGGTGCCTGGCAACGGCGTGAAGATGCACCAGCGATTGTCGAACAGATCGGCGAAACCGGCATCCGGGCCGGATTTTTCCGTGCCCGCCAGCGGATGGCCGGGAATGAAATGAACGCCATCAGGCACATGCGGCTGCATCTGGGCGATGACCGACGCCTTGGTCGAGCCGACATCGGTGAGGATGGCGCCCTTCTTCAACGCCGGCGCGATCTCCTCAGCCACCGCACCGGACGAGCCGACCGGCACCGAGACGATGACCAGGTCGGCATTGCGGACCGCTTCCTTCGCGTCGGTCGTGTAGGAATCGCCCAGTCCAAGCTCTTCCGCCCGCTTCAGCGTCGCGGCGCTGCGGGTCGAGATGGCAACGTGGCCGGCAAGACCCTCGCGTCGGATGACGCGGGCCAGCGACGAGCCGATCAGGCCGATGCCGACCAGCGCGATCTTTTCAAACATCGGTGATGTCATGGTGTTCCTGCTTTTCGGGCGTTCTAGCTTTTCAGGAATGTCGTGAGCGCGGCGACGACGCCGCGATTGGCCTCTTCCGTGCCGACGGTCATGCGCAGCGCGTTGGGGAAGCCGTAGCCGGAAACGCGCCGCAATATATAGCCGCGCGCGGTCAGATAGTCGTCCGCCGCGGCCGCCGAATGCTTTTGATCATCGGGAAAGTGAATGAGCAGGAAATTGCCGACGCTGGGCGTCACCCGCAGCCCGAGCCCAGTCATCTCCTGGCTCAGCCAGGTCAGCCAGGTCTCGTTATGCGCCACGCTGCGCTCGACATGGGCGCGGTCGCGGATTGCCGCGATGCCGGCCTCGATCGCCGTCGCATTGACGTTGAAGGGACCGCGCACGCGGTTGATCGCATCGACGATGTGCATGGGCGCATACATCCAGCCGATCCGCGCGCCACCGAGGCCGATCTTGGAGAAGGTGCGGGTCATGACCACGTTCTCGGCGCTGCCAACCAGTTCGATGCCGGCCTCATAGTCGTTGCGGCGGACATATTCGGCATATGCCGCGTCGAGCACCAGCAGCACATGTCTGGGCAGGCCGGCATGCAGGCGGCGCACCTCCTGGAACGGCACATAGGTGCCGGTAGGATTGTTGGGATTGGCAAGGAACACGATCTTGGTTCGCAGCGTGACGGCCGCCAGTATCGCATCGATGTCGGCCCGCTCATCGGTCTCCTTGACCGCGATCGGCGCAGCCCCGGCCGACTGGATGTAGATCTTGTAGACCATGAAGGCGTGTTCGGTGAATATCGCCTCGTCGCCGGGCGCCAGATAGGTCTGCGCCAGCAGGCCAAGGATCTCGTCGGAGCCGTTGGAGCAGATGATGTTCTGCGCGTTGAGGCCATGCACTTCCGCGATCGCCTCGCGCAGCCGCCTGGCGGTACCGTCGGGATAGATGTCGAGCCTGGCGGCGACTTCACGCGCGGCTTCGATCGCCTTCGGCGACGGGCCAAGCGGGTTCTCGTTGGACGATAGCTTGTAGACCTTGGCGACACCGGCGGGTGCGGCGCTCTTGCCCGGCACATAGGCGTCGATGTCCATGATACCCGCGCGCGGGGTTGGACGTGCCTGATCCGGTGTCTGGTTCATTTTTGCAAAATCCATCGAAAATGCCTCGATCCGGAGGCCGCAGCGGAAATACAAGCCGTGGCCGATAATGTCGAGAGGTGGCAGTGATGCCAGCAGCCGGCCCAGATGTCGGCCCAGATGTCGGCATTGACGGCAGCGCGGGCGAGTTCTAGAAGGGCAGCAACAGTTCCGTGGTGATTTGGCCGGTCGGCTTGCAGCCACGTTAAACAATTCGCTAAAGGGCCGTTTGCGTGACGTAACCGGCTTTGCGAAGGCAATGCCGGTTTTTTATTGTCCGCGGCCGGCCGGATGGACGCATCGACGGCGATTTTTCGCCTGATATGATGCAGCAGGTGAGACAAGAATGGCCGCTCTGCGCGCAGGAAAGACCAACAACGAAGCCGACCAGCCGTCGAGCCCGGTGTTGCGCTTCGGGGCGGACAAGCCGCTCAAGCTCGACGCCGGCACGCTGCTATCGCCGTTCCAGATCGCCTACCAGACCTACGGCACGCTGAACGATGCCCGCTCCAATGCCATCCTCGTCTGCCATGCTCTGACCGGCGACCAGCATGTCGCCAACACCAATCCGGTGACCGGCAAGCCGGGCTGGTGGGAAGTGCTGATCGGCCCCGGCAAGATCATCGACACCAACCGTTTCTTCGTCATCTGCTCCAACGTCATCGGAGGCTGCCTGGGTTCAACCGGCCCGGCATCGACCAACCCCGCCACCGGCAAGCCCTATGGGCTCGACCTGCCGGTCATCACCATCCGCGACATGGTGCGGGCGCAGCAGATGCTGATCGACCATTTCGGCATCGAGAAACTGTTCTGCGTGCTCGGCGGCTCGATGGGCGGTATGCAGGTGCTGGAATGGGCGTCAAGCTATCCGGAGCGTGTCTTTTCGGCGCTGCCGATCGCCACCGGTGCGCGCCATTCCTCGCAGAACATTGCCTTCCATGAGGTCGGTCGGCAGGCCGTGATGGCCGATCCGGACTGGCACGGCGGCAAATATTTCGAAAACGGCAAACGCCCGGAAAAAGGGTTGGCGGTAGCGCGCATGGCCGCCCACATAACCTATCTGTCGGAAGCCGCCCTGCACCGGAAATTCGGCCGCAATCTGCAGGATCGCGAGGCGCTGACCTTCGGCTTCGACGCCGACTTCCAGATCGAAAGCTATCTGCGCCACCAAGGCATGACCTTCGTCGACCGCTTCGACGCCAATTCCTATCTCTACATGACGCGGTCAATGGACTATTTCGATCTCGCCGCCGATCATGGCGGGCGGCTGGCGGATGCTTTTGCCGGCACCAAAACCCGCTTCTGCCTGGTGTCCTTCACCTCGGATTGGTTGTTTCCGACCGAAGAGAGTCGCTCGATCGTGCACGCGCTCAACGCGGCCGGCGCGTCCGTGTCCTTCGTCGAGATCGAGACCGACCGTGGCCACGATGCCTTCCTGCTCGACGAGCCGGAACTGTTCGCCGCCATCAACGGCTTCATCGGCTCCGCAGCACGGGCGAGAGGGCTAAGCGCATGACCCCGGAAAGTTGCAGACTTTCGGGATCGGGATCATGCGCCGCAAAGGAGACGACATCATGAGCGTCAACGGCAGCCAGCGCGTCGACCTCGAGGTCGTCGCCAATCTGATCCCACCGCAGTCCCGCGTGCTCGATGTTGGTTCGGGCGACGGCTCGCTGCTTGAATTGCTGCAGGACACCAAGCAGGTCGACGGCCGCGGAATGGAACTGTCGCAGCGCGGCGTCAACGAATGCGTGGCGCGCGGCCTCTCCGTCATCCAGGGCGATGCCGACAAGGATCTCGAATTCTATCCCGACAAGGGTTTTGACTTCGTCGTCCTGTCGCAGACCTTGCAGGCGACGCGCAACCCGAAGCTGGTGCTCGACGAGTTGCTCCGCATCGGCAACCGGGCGATCGTCTCCTTCCCCAATTTCGGCCATTGGCGGGTGCGTCTGTCGCTGTTCGTCAAGGGCCGCATGCCGGTGACCCAGGACCTGCCCTATTCCTGGTACGACACCCCCAACATCCACTTCTGCACCATCCGCGACTTCGTCAATTTGTGCGAAGAGCTTGGCGCGACGGTGGAAAAGGCAACCGCGCTCGACGCCGCCGGCCAGAAGATCGGCCTGTCCATGCCCTGGTGGTTCTGGAACTTCTTTGGCCAGCAGGCGGTGTTCCTGCTGAAACGATAAGGCACGTCTAGCCCAGGACATCCGTCGCCTTGTGCGGATGTTCGACGCCGTCGGCAAACACCACATCGGATTGGGAGTTCTCCGTGCGCAAGGCCAATATTGCCTGATAGGCGGGCGAAGCATACCACTCGCGCACATGCTGCTGGTCGGGAAATTCGATGATGATGAGGTTGCCCGGCCAGTCGTTCTCGATCACCTCCACATCGCCGCCATGGACCAGGAAACGGCCTCCAAACGGTTCCAGCGTGGCATCGATCTTGTGCAGATACTCGACGATCTGCGGCCCCATCGTGACTTGGCGCATATGGGCGATGGCGTAAGCGGTCATGACGTAACTCCCTTTGCATCGAGACCGACCAACCGGCCTCGCAAGGGCAAATCTGCCGGAATGCCTGACGCAAAGCGATTACGCCAGAGGTAATGGAATCGGTGCCTTCGACGGCCGGCCGCAGGTGCTCTTGCGCAATTTCACCGGTCGAGTTCCGGAAAATACGGATCCGACAGGAACCGCCTGTCGCGTTCGCCTTGCAGGCAGTCGATCGGCGCGTCCGCATCGACAGGGATGATGCTGGCCTTGTCCTGAATACCGCTCACCTCGAGGATCAGCTTGCGCCGGATGGCGGTGGAGAATTCGGCAGCCGAGTAGATGGGCAGCACGAATGAGCCGGGTCCGCCGGTCACGCACTGCGCATAATACTGGTCGAGATGCTTGAAGGTGGGCGATGGATTGATCAGGATCGGCAGGCCGTTGATGACGATGCCTTTTGCGGTTGCCGCATCGCGCGTCGCGGTGACCGGCGGCCCGATATTGTTGGGGCCATCGCCCGACATGTCGATGACGCTGCGCTCACCGGCGAAATTCGTCCTGCCGAGCAGCTCTGTGCCGAAGGCAATTGCCGTGGAAATCGAGGTACCGCGAAAACTCCGGAACGGGCGCGCCGCCACCTTGTCGGCAAAGCTGTTGGCGCTTTGCGCGCCATCGATGATCTGCCAATCGATGACCGCGTCGTCGCGCACCGTGCCGGCCCATTCGAAATAGGCAATCGCGATGCGGCCGGTATTGCCGGACCGGACGGCCTGGATGAAGTCGGGATGGCGCAGCGCCTCGACATAGCCGGCGCGTTGCAGGGCGAATTCCTTCTCGTCCATCGACAGGGATATATCGACCGCCAACACCAATTCCACGTCAACAGCCAGCGCACCTGATGGCGAGGCAACGGGCGTTGGCTGGACACAGGCAAGACAGGCAAGCAGGCGCAGAGCATCAAGCATCGCCACCGCCAAGTTTTGTTTCTCGGGGAAATCTTCCTTCGCGATCGCGGCGAAATAAAGCTTGCTGCGAGAGTGCGGGAAAGCGGTCCTATTTCTTGCCGCGGACCGCGACCGGCGGCGGATCGATGGCGCCGGCCCTGACGTGGGCGGGCTTCAGCGCTGGCGCACCGGAATCCTTGACGATCGTCAGGCCGCGCGGAAAGAATTGGATATTGTGCTGCCCGCGCCCGATGTTGATGATCGTGGCGCCCTTCAGATGCTTTTCCAGCATCGCCAGCACACGTCGCAGCGAGGGGCCGTCGAATGCATCCATGGCTTCGTCGATGATCACCCATTTCGGCTGTCGCAAGGCGAGCCTGGCCACGCCCAGCAAGCGCTGTTCGTCATCGCCCAATTCATGGTCCCAGCGCCCGACGCGGTCGAGCGAGGACGACAGCCGTTCCAGACCAATTTCGGCCAGCACCGCCACAATCTCGGCGTCACTCGCGGGCGCATGCCCGTTGGCGTGATTGAGCACCTCGCGCAACGTGCCGGCCGGCAAATACGGCACGCGCGGCACGAAGATGAGGGTTTCTCCGGCCGGCAGGCCGATTTTTCCGCTGCCCCAGGGCCAAAGCCCGGCAATGGCGCGGAAGAACAGCGTCTTGCCGGCGCCGGGTTCGCCGGTGATCATCACGCGATCGCCGGCGCGGATTTCGACATGCTGGTCGGAGAGTTTTGTGCAGCCCTCCGGCGAGGCCACCTGCAGCTTCTCGAACGTCAGGCTGCCATTGGCGTTCTGATCGAAGGTGATACGCCTTTCGGTGTCGTGCAGCACGTCGGTTTCATCGAGCGCGATGCGGAAGTCGGCGACACGCATCAGCGTGGCGCGCCAATCGGCGATGCTGCCGATATTGTTGATGAACCAGCGCAACGAGGAATGGACCTGGTTGAAGGCACCGACCGCCATCATCAGCCCGCCAAAGCTGATATCGCCCGAGAAATAGACGGGCGAGGCAACCAGGATCGGCGCCACGACGGTAATCCAGCCATAGGTATCGGTCACCCAGGACAGGTTGATCTGCGCGGTATAGATGCGCCGCATGGCGCCCAGCACCGTGCCGAGGTCGAGTTCGAGCCGCTGCTTGGCGTCGGCCTCGCCATGGTACAGCGCGATGGCATCGACATTCTCGTTGACGCGCACCATCGAGGAGCGCAGCTCCGCCTCCCGTGTGTAGCGGTCGCTGTTCAGCTTGATGAGCGGCCGCCCGACCAGCCAGCTCAGCCAGGAGGCGGTGCCGGCATAGAGGAACGCCGCCCAGACCATGTAGCCCGGTATGGCCAGCGACCAGCCATTGATGTGGAAGACGAAGCCCGAAGACAGTTCCCACAGCACGCCGACGAAGGACACGAGCAGGATGAGCGACTGCAAAAGCCCGACGCCGAGATCGGTCGACAGGTCGGACAGATGCGCCGCATCCTGCTGCATGCGCTGGTCGGGATTGACGCCGATGGCGCCGGCATTGGCCAGCCGGAAGGCGCGCACCGGCCGCATCCACTGGTCGATCAGGTCGAGCGTCAGCGCCTCGCGCAACTTCAGCCGGATCATCTGGTTGAGCCACGTCTGGCCGATATTGAGCACCAGCAGCCCGCCGGCGATCATCGCAAAGACAAGGAGCTGGTGCAGGAAAGCCGCCATGTCGCGGCGCGCCAGCGCATCGTAGAAGGGCTGGTTCCAGCGGTTGAGCAGGACCTGGCCGATCGAGGTCGCGATGATGACGGCCATGATGCCGACCGACGTCCACAGCAGCCATTTGCGAACCGGCGACACCACCAGCGCCCGTCTGATCGTCGCAACCTGATCACGCAGGCTGCTGGCTTCGACGGCGACCGGCTGAACGGTGGCCTGATTGTCAAGTTGATCAGCCATGTCAGAGGTCCTTGCGTTCAGGTGCGATGCTGAAACCGGATGATGACGGCATCCGCATATCAGGCAGGCTGCGAGTTCACCACGACAGATAGGTCGAGGAGGGACGCGCCGCGCGCGTTTCTAGCACGATCACGAAGGTTTCACCTGGCGAGACGGCATGGCCGCGCCGGCCGCCTCGGCCCGGCGGCCGAGTCGTGTCGCGCCGTGTGGCGACAGCACCGGCACGAAGACGCGGCGCGAGGCGCGCTGGGCGACCGGCACCCCCTGATAGAGCCGCTTCTGCGCCTCGACGACGATGACGCCCGAAAAGATCGGCCACAGCCGCCGGCCGGCGCGCTCCAGCACATTGTGGAAGCGCATCATGAAGCGCCGCCGCGATGGCGGGAAGAACAGCGCATCGGACCAGGCGGCGGGCGTGAAATTCGCCTCGCGCAGCAGTTCCGTCAGCTGGCCGCGCGAGAACGGCCGGCCATTGCCGAACGGTGTATGCTCGAAGCGCGCCCAGACACCGCGCCGGTTGGGCACGACGATGACGACGCGCCCCGCGGGCGACAGCACCCGCCAGATCTCGTTGAGCGTCTCGCGCGGATTTTCGACATGTTCGAGCGAATGGACGAGCAGCATGCGGTCGATGCAGGAATCGACCAGCGGCAGTTCCTCGTCAAAGACCAAAGCGGTCGCCGTCGGCCCCGTCGCGGGCCACACCACGGCGCCCTGCGTTGCCGGCATGAAGGCGAAGACCCGCTCCGCATCGGAGCCGAAACGCTCCAGCCACGGCAAGGTATAGCCAAGGCCGACCAGCCGTTCATTGGGGACAGCGGCCCATATCGACGACAGCGCCATGGTGATCGAACGCTCGGCGAACCGGCCAAGCGTTGTCGAATAGAAGGAGCGAAGGTCGACGATGTCGGAATGCATGTCAGGGATGTAGCCGTGATATCGGCCGGTTTCAACAAAAGGCCCTGAGGCGGTCGACACATTGCGATGGTATTTGTCCTCCCCGGGAATGACATTCGGTCATCCCATAGATGACATCCGCCCTCCGGCGCCCTATGTCTGCGGCGACAAAAGGAGAGACGCGATGGCGGTCGAAATCGAACAATTCATGTGCCGCACGGACAATTTCGGCGTGCTGGTGCATGACCCCAAAAGCGGGCAGACGGCGATCATCGACGCGCCCGAGGAAGCGCCGATCCTGGCCGCGATCAAGCGCACCGGCTGGACGCCGACGATGATCCTGACCACGCATCATCATATGGACCACGTCGAGGCCAATCTGGCGCTGAAGGAACGCTTCAAGCTGCGCATCGTCGGCCCGGAGGCGGAAAAGGCCAAGATTCCCGGCATCGACGAAACCGTCGAGGGCGGCTACGTGCTACATCTCGGCGACGAGCGCATCGAGGTGATCGCCACACCCGGCCATACCGCCGGCCATGTCTCCTATCATCTGCCGGCATCGCAGGTGGCGTTCACCGCCGACACGCTGTTCGCGCTCGGCTGTGGGCGGCTGTTCGAATGCAAGCCGCCGGTGATGTATGAATCGCTGAAGAAACTCGCAGCCCTTCCCGCCGCGACGACGATCTATTGCGGCCATGAATACACGCTTGCCAACGCCCGTTTCGCGCTGACCGTCGACCCGACCAATTCGGCATTGAAGGAGCGCGCCGCCAGGATCGAGGCACTGCGGGCCGACAACGAGCCGACACTGCCGACGACGATCGGCGAGGAACTGTCGACCAATCCTTTCCTGCGCTGGCACGATCCGGCAATCCGCAAGCATCTCGGTATGGAAAAGGCCGGGGATGCCGAGGTGTTCGCCGAAATCCGCAAGCGCAAGGACAATTTCTGAGTGCCTGCGACCGATGACCAGCGCAGCAGAAATCATCGCGACACTCGGACTGAAGCCGCATCCGGAAGGCGGCTGGTACGCGGAAACCTTTCGTGACGAGGCCGGCGGAGCGCGCGGCCATTCGACCGCCATCTATTTCCTGCTGGAACAGCACCAGCTTTCGGCCTGGCATCGGGTCAAGGATGCAGCCGAGGTCTGGCATTTCCATGCCGGCGCGCCGCTGGCGCTGTCGATGTGGGAAGAAGGCGGTCCAAAGGGCAGCCAGGTCATTGAGCAGGTGCTCGGCATCGAACTCGCGGCCGGCGAACGGCCACAGATCGTCGTGCCGGCGGGCTGGTGGCAATCGGCGCGCAGCCTGGGCGAATGGACGCTGGTCGGCTGTACCGTCGCGCCGGGCTTTGATTTTGCCGCCTTCGAACTGGCTGAGCCGGGCTGGAATCCTAACCCAGCAGGAAGCCAAGCGTAATCGCAAGCTGGGCCGCGTAATACAGCACCCAGACGGCCAAACGCATCCAGGCGCGATGCGGCGAGATGGCCGCCACCAGGAATTTCTCGGTGGCCAGCAGTCCGTCCGATGCCATGAACAGCACCGCGCCGCCGATGACCCAGGCGCTGTTGGTGGTCAGCGCCGCCATGCCCATCGCCAGGATCGCCACGACATAGATGGCGATCGGCGCACGCAGGCCGGGGCCGACACGACGCCAGAGCGCGGCCAGCATGACGATGGCGAACACCGCCAGTGCCAGCGCGATCGCCCCGCGCCAGGGCTCGGCGCCAAGCAGCCCCAACCCGCCGCCGCTGCGCAGGAACAGCGCGATGTAGACGATGTGGGAGACAAGGAAGCTTGCGAGCCCACCGAGAAATGCCTTTTCGCCGTCGCGCGACAGGAACGCGTCTCCCACCGCGCTGAGCGCAAGCGCCGCGACCAACAACAGCGGGCCGCCTTGCAGCGCCGAAAGCACGGCCAGCATCGCGACTGCGAGCGCCTTAGCCGCGGAGCGGGCAAGGCTCGGCGGCATGCCCAGCGTGAAGGCGTAGATCACCGCCGCCACCAGCGAGAAGATCAGCGTCGCATTGGCATTGGCGTCGATGCCGCCGGCAAACGGCATGGTCATGCCGCGGCTCCGCTTTCGGATGCCGTGGCTTCGGTCTCGGCGGCGGCCGGCTTGCGCAGGAACAGCGACTTCGCCGCCAAGGCAGCGCCGCCGGTGATGAGCACGCAAGCGGCGAGGATGCGCAGCGACGGCTCGGCGACGCCGGCCACAATCAGCACCAGCGTCGAGAGCAGCGGCGCCGCGTAGCTTGCGGCGCCCAGCACCTGAATGTTGCCGCGCTTGACGCCGATGTCCCAGGCATAGAAGGCCGCACCCACCGGCATCAGGCCAAGCCCGAGCACGGCCAGCCACTGGCCTGCACCATTTGGCAACACTGTCTGTTCCAGCGCCAGATGGCAGCCGAGGGACAGCACGGCGGTCGCCGCGCAGAACCAGGTGACGATGCTGGTCGGCACCGAAGGAAAGCGCCGCGACAAAAGCGAATAGGACGACCAGAGCAGGGCGCAAACGGCAGCCATGGCGTAACCGAAGGTGTAGCGCGCATCGAAGGCCAGCCCGCCGCCCTTGGTGACGATCAGCACCGTGCCGGCCAGACCGAGCAACGCGCCGACGACATGGTTCCACGCCAGTTTTTCGCCCGGCATCAGCGCGGAGCCGAGCACGATCAGCAGGGGCCACAGATAGGCGATCAAGCTCGCCTCCACCGCCGGCGCGTTGCGCAGCGCGGTGAAATAGAAAAAGTGGTAGCCGAACAGGCCGGCGATACCGATCACCCAGACCTGCGGCGGTATTTTCGGGCTCTTCTCGGCGGCCGGCATGAACAGCCGCGCGACAAGCCCGACGACGGTGCCGATCGAGAAGGTGATCGCCGACAAAAGGAACGGTGGCACCTTGCCGGAGGCATCGGTGAGCAGCGCCAGAAGCGCCCACATGGCGACCGCTGAAAAACCGATCAGTGTTGCGCGCGCCATGTCCCCTCCCGTGGCGCGCCCTGTTCTGTTTCCAGGGCGGCCCTATTGTACCGCTTCGAACCGTCTCGCGCTTATGGTCAGCGGACCAATCTGGGTCCCTACCGTGGCGTGGATCGGCGCATATACGCCGGTTTGGCCGAGCGGTGCAAACGTCACCATCATGCGGCTTCTGTTCTTCAGGAACTCCAGCGCCTTGCGGCCCTTGCGATAGCCGGCCACCGGCTCGAAACCCATCCGGCAGGTGATGGTATCGCCCTTGTAGCCCGGCACCGAGATCGTGCCTTTCGAAGCGTAGGTCAGCGTCAGGTTGGCGCGCATCTCGCCGTCATAGAATTTCACCGTGCGGCCGCAGACCTGGTCGAGGCTGTCGGCATGGATGACGGTCGCCGCCATCGGATCGAGCACCGATGCCAGGTCGCCGGCACCGATCGGCACCCAGTCGTTGGGGTCGCGCTGGCCCGGCGCCGGGATGACCTGCGTCGAGGTGACGGCGCCATTGGCAAAGCGAATGTCGATCGCCGACACCTTCTTGCCCGAGGTATAATCGGCGCGGAACGCCTGGGGCACCATTTTCTTGCCGGAAATCGTGCCCTTGGATGAGATCGTGCCGCGCGTGTCGTCGAACAGTTTGGCCAGTCCGGCGGCGCTGACAGTGCCGTCGATCGCATAAGCGCCGTTCTCATAGTGGCTTGAGAAGGTCGATCTCGCGATCGAGAGACCAAGAAATGACACCGTGTACTCGCCCTTGAAAGACTGCGGCGAGGCAGCCGACGCGGCGGACGGCAAGGCGACGGCAAGCGCGGCAACAAGCGCGTGAGACAAACGAAGCATGCGGGATCGGATCCTTGATTTTCGGCCGGAGGCGGGCGACCCCGGTCTGGCGTGTCCCTATGAGACCGCTTATAGGATGAAATCCGGCCTTAATATGAAATGCCGGGCGCTTCCGTGGCGAAGCCGGAGCTTGACGCCCCGCTGAAATGCAACTATGGAACGCCAACTTTTTCCATAAGGCCGCCTGATCAGAACCGCGCGCCACCCGGCGTGGGCACAAAGGTTTGGCAGGTCCCGAGAGAATTGAAGGTTAGAATTATGTCCCGCACCTGCGAACTCACTGCCAAGGCAGTCCAGACCGGCAACAATGTGAGCCACGCCAACAACAAGACCAAGCGTCGCTTCCTGCCGAATCTCGTCAATGTGACGCTGATCTCGGAAGCGCTGAACCAGAATGTGCGCCTGCGCATTTCGGCCAACGCGCTGCGTTCGGTGGAACATCGCGGCGGCCTCGACGCCTTCCTGGCCAAGGCCGACGTCAAGGAACTGTCGCAGCGCGCGCGCCTGCTGAAGAAGCAGATCGCCAAGAAGCTGGCCGAACAGGTCGCTGCCTAACATCGGATAAAGGCGGGGGACCGCCCAAGCCAACTTGTTGGCCTGGAGCATCGGATGGATCCGCAAGGGTTCGACAATCCGGTGCTCGACTACGAAGCGAGCACGGCCCCGATGGGCATGATGCTCCGCTGGTTCCATTACCCAGGATAAAAAAATGACTTCCTTCTCGCGATATCTGCCCTTCGTGGCCGCCATGGCGCTTGTTGTCGTGGCGTCGAACATCCTCGTGCAGTTCCCGATGCATGGGCAGATCGGCGGCCTGTCTCTGGCCGACCTGCTCACCTGGGGCGCTTTCACCTATCCCTTCTCCTTCCTGGTCACCGACCTCGCCAACCGCCGCTATGGCCCTGCCGTGGCGCGCCGGATCGTCTTTGTCGGCTTCATGACGGCGGTGGTCTGCTCGATCCTCGTCCCGCCCTTCCTGTTCCGCCATGGCCTGATCGAATTCGAAACGGCGGCCGACCGGCTGGTACGCATCGCTGCCGCTTCAGGCGCGGCGTTCCTGTGCGCGCAACTGCTCGACGTCACCGTGTTCAACCGGCTGCGCCGGCAGAACTGGTGGCGGGCGCCGATCGTCGGCACGCTGGTCGGATCGGTCTTCGACACCATGGTGTTCTTCACCGTCGCTTTCTCGGCCGCTTTCGCTTTTGCAGGCCCCAACGACAGTTTCGCGCTCGAGACGGCGCCGCTGATGGGCGTCTTCCATGTCGAGGCCATGCGCTGGGTTTCTTGGGCGCTGGGCGATCTCGCGGTGAAGCTGATCATCGCGGTGGTCGCGCTCATCCCCTACCGGCTGCTCGCCGCTCGCTGGAGCCAGCCGGCGCTGGCCGTCTAAACCATGATCCCCTGGGTCCATCTCGATTCGGCAAAGACCGGGGATGGCGCCCAGGAACTTCGCCTCAAGCGGCGCGGCAGCGAATTCTCGATCATGCTCGGCACCAACGAGCTGATGAACAGCCGCCTCAGCGGCTCCGAGCAAGCGCTGGCGAAACTGTCCTGCCAAAGGATTGCGGGCCATCGCCAGCCGAGGATCCTGATCGGCGGCCTCGGCATGGGATTCACGCTGCGCGCCGCTCTGGCCGAACTCGGCAAGGATGCCGGCATCGTTGTTGCGGAACTGGTGCCGGCGGTCGTCGCCTGGGCACGCGGCCCGATGGCGGAGGTGTTTGGCGGCTGTCTCGACGACCCCCGCGTCGCCATCCAGGAGACCGATGTCGGGCAATTGATCCGGTCTGGGTCCGCGGCCTGGGACGCCATCCTGCTCGACGTCGACAACGGCCCCGAAGGCATCGTCCACAAGGGCAATGACGCTCTCTACAGCCTCGCGGGCCTCGGCGCCGCACGCACCGCCCTTAAGCCGGGCGGCGTGCTGGCGGTGTGGTCGCAAGGGCCGGACAGCGGCTTCACGCGGCGGCTGAAACAGGCGGGCTTCGCCGTCGAGGAGGTCAACACGCGCGCCAACGGCAAGCGCGGCGCGCGCCATGTCATCTGGATCGCCACCAACGGCGTCTGACCGAAGCCGTCGTCGGGCAGTGTTAGGCTTTTGACCTCTGGAGTTCCGCGGCAAGCGCCTCCAGCAGCCCGCGCGTCCCCTCCTCCCGCCCTTTGGCGGAATCGACACCATCGAAGAAGGCGCCCTGCTCGGTATAGGTCAGCCTTGTGCCATCACCCGATTGTGTCAGCTCAACCGTGGTCAGCGATGCCGACATTGGCTGCGGCCCGATTGCCATCCGGTAGGAAAACACGATGCGCTGATCGGGAACGATGTCCTGGAACTGCGCGTCGAGCCTGATCTCCGGGCCGCCGCCATAGCTGAAGCGTGAAACCTCGCCACCGCCGACACGGAAATCGAAGCTGAATTCGGCGACGGCAAAACCATCGCCGTCGACCCGCCAACGCCGCACCGTCGCCTTATCGGCGAAGGCATGGAAGACGCGATCTGGCGATTGCGGGTACGTGCGCTCGATGGTGAATGTGGAATGGATGACGGAATGCTCGTCTTTCACAGGGGCGATCTGGTTCATGTCTGCTCGTCCTTTTCCTGATCTTGAACTTTCGGGGATGGTTGGTCAGTCTCGGCCAGAATCTCACCAAGTCGGTCGAGGTGGCGTTCCGCCGGTATGCGGCGTTCGGTGATCCAGTCGGCGAGCGGAGCGAGCCCGCCCGGTTCGATCCGGCAGGTTCGCACCCGCCCGATCTTTTCGCTGCGGATCAGCCCGCAGGCCTCCAGCACCTGCAGATGCTGCAAGACGGCGGCGAAGGTCATGCCGAAAGGCTCCGCCAGTTGGCTGACGGTGGCCGGTCCGCGGCTCAACCGTTCCAGGATCTGGCGACGCGTTGGCTCGACAAGAGCGCGGAGGATGCTGTCGATCTCGGAATAGTTAAGCATGGACTTGAGTATTGTGGCGGAGGCGACAATTGTCAAGTCTTGACTAAAGTATTTTGGCGAACGTAGATCGAGGGATGGGTCGACCCACACTCCGTCGCTGCTTCGCAGCGCCACCTCTCCCCCGATCGACGGGGTAGAGGAGAGGCGCGAGCGTGCACAGGCTGGCTCCCCACCTCTCCCTCCAGAGGAGGGAGAGGTGGCTCGGCGAAGCCGAGACGGAGTGGGGGAGGCGCCCGACCAGATCGAACCCGCCGTTGGGTTCGCGGCTGAAGCGTCACTCAATCCTGGTGCAGGACGAATTCCAAATAGAGGTTGCGCTGCAGGATCGAGTGGTTGTCGTCGGAGATCAGCGACACCATCACCGCGCCGTCGTCGCGCGTCCAGACGTCGAGCCCTTCCATATTGTCGATCTGGTAGCCCATGTCGGCGTCCAGCAGCACCGGCCCGTCGGCGACGGCGCCCTTCTCGACACTCTCGCCGTAGATGCGCCGCAGCCGCATCTTGAGCCCGCCCGCCATGGTGAAACTGCGCTCCAGCAGCAAAAGGTCGCCGTCCGGCAGGAAGGCGCCGTCGGTGATGTCGAAATCGCCGTTACGCTTGACGGTGAAGACGCCCTTGTGCGGCCCTTCGATGATGGCGGCATAGATGTTGCCTGATTTGTCGAGGCTTTTCTCCGACACCACGACCAGACCGCCCTGATGCTGGCCGTTGGCATTGGCATGGGTGACGGTCTCGAAGCCGCGATTCTGGCGCAGCTCGCGCGCCGGCACCAGGAAATCCAGCTGCCGGTACGGCGCCTTCATATTCTCCGGGTCGATCCTGAACTGGGCAACGCGGTGATTGCGTTCGAAACCGACCGTGGCGATGCCATCCTTGACCGCGAGTCCTTCGGCATCGACCTCCCATTTCTCGTCGATCGGCTGGCCGCTCTGGTCGACCATCTGCTGCATGCGGAAGTTCTGGATGCCCACCGGCCGCCTGTCGGCGTCGCGGGCCACCGTGCCGAAGAACCAGTAGCCGGTGTCGGCCACGCCGATGAAATCGCTGCCCGCTTTCAGAAAGCGGAAGGCCGACAGCGCGCCGAAATCGCGCGATTTCGAGGTCATTTCCAGCCCGCCGACGAATTCGAGCGAACCGAACTGCGTGTCGGTCCGGCCAATGCGGAATTCGGTGATCGGGCGGGACGAAACCTCGATGGGATAAACCGGCGCCGAGCCGGCCGAACGAGCTGGCGCGGACGCCACGCCGGCGTACAGGGCGATGGCGGCGAAGAGCGTTTGCCGAACCCCCCCGCGCGAAAAGATCATCCGGCGCGCCGCATGCCGCCGCGCCGCGTGTCGCGTGCGCTTTCCTCGGCAAACAGCGAGGCCAGTTGCTCGGTCATGGCGCCGGCCAGTTCCTCGGCATCGACGATGGTGACGGCGCGCCTGTAATAGCGCGTGACGTCATGGCCGATGCCGATGGCCAGCAGTTCCACCGGCGAGCGAGTCTCGATCAGCTCGATGACGGCGCGCAAATGGCGTTCGAGATAATTGCCCGGATTGACCGAAAGCGTTGAATCGTCGACCGGCGCGCCATCCGAAATCATCATCAGGATCTTGCGCTGTTCGGGCCGGGCGATCAGGCGGTTGTGCGCCCACAGCAGCGCCTCGCCGTCGATGTTCTCCTTGAGCAGGCCTTCGCGCATCATCAGGCCGAGATTGCGCCGTGCCCGCCGCCACGGGTGGTCGGCGGATTTGTAGATGATGTGGCGCAAATCGTTGAGCCGGCCGGGGCTCGGCGGCTTGCCGTCCTTCAGCCATTTTTCGCGCGCTTGCCCGCCTTTCCAGGCCCGCGTGGTGAAGCCGAGGATCTCGACCGAGACGCCGCAGCGCTCCAGCGTGCGTGCGAGGATGTCGGCGCAGGTGGCGGCGACCGTGATCGGCCGGCCGCGCATCGAGCCCGAATTGTCGAGCACCAGCGTCACCACCGTGTCGCGGAATTTGGTGTCGCGTTCCTGCTTGAAGGACAGCGGCTGCATCGGGTCAATGACGACGCGCACCAGCCGCGCCGGGTCGAGGTAACCCTCTTCCAGGTCGAAATCCCAGGACCGGTTCTGCTGCGCCATCAGCCGGCGCTGCAGCCGGTTGGCCAATCGCCCGACCACGCCCGACAGATTGGCCAGTTGCTTGTCGAGGAAGGCGCGCAGCCGGTCGAGTTCTTCCTCCTCGCACAGCTCTTCGGCACCGACCGTCTCGTCGAAAGCAGTGGTGAAGACCTTGTAGTCGATTTCCTTCGGCAGATTGGTGAAGGGATTGTCGTTGCGGCGAGCCTCGCCGGGCGTCTCGGCATCGGCGTCGTCGTCATCGGACAGATCGTCGGCGGTGGCGTCGGACGCCTCCGTTTCGGACGACTGCTCGTCATCGGCCGAAGCCTCGGCGTCCTCGGACTGCGACTGCTCGGAGCCGGAATCCTCTTCCCCGCCCTCCTCGCTCTGCTCCTCGCCTTGCGGCTGGTTGTCGTCATTGTCCTCGGAATCTTCCGTCTCCTGGTCGTCGCCGAGTTCCTCGGCCATCTCCATGGAGGCGAGCATTTCGCGCACGACGCGGGCAAAGGCCTGCTGGTCGTCAAGCTTGGCCGACAGGCCGTCGAGATCGGCCTTGGCCTTTTCCTCGACCCAGGGCCGCCAGAGCTCGACCAGCCGCTCGCCGCTCTTGGGGACCGCCCGGCCGGTCAGCTTCTCGCGCACCATCAGCGCCAGCGCTTCCTCGATCGGCGCGTCGGCCTTGTCCTTGACGTCGACAAGATTGGCCTTGGCGTATTTGTCCTCCAGCATCGAGCCGATATTGTCGGCGACGCCCTGCATGGCGCGGCTACCGATCGCCTCGACGCGGGCCTGCTCGACCGCGTCATAGATGGCGCGCGCCGCCTTGCCTTCCGGCGCCAGCTTGGTGTGGATGCGCGCATCATGGCAGGCGCGCTTCAGCGCCATGGAATCGCCGAGGCCGCGAGTAATCGCAATATCGGTCTTGGAGGCCTTCTTCGGCAGTTCGGGCAAGCGCGCCCGGCTGCCGGCGAGCGCCGGCCTGTCCTTGGCGAAGCCGACTTCCATGTCCTTGTCGCCGGCAATGGCGCGCATGCAGACGGTGACGGCGCGCTTGAAGCTGTCGGCTTCAGACCCCGTCTTCGACTTGTTGCGCGTGTTGTCGCCCGGACCCGCCATCGAGGCTCTGCTTAGCCCAGCACCACGTTGGCGGCGCTCTCGGGCAGATCCTCGCCAAAGGCGCGCTGGTAGAATTCGGCCACCACCGAACGCTCCAGCTCGTCGCATTTGTTGAGGAAGGTCAGCCGGAACGCCATGCCGATATTGCCGAAGATCTCGGCATTTTCGGCCCAGGTGATGACGGTACGCGGGCTCATCACGGTCGACAGATCGCCATTGATGAAGGCCGAACGCGTCATGTCGGCGACGCGCACCATCTTGTTGACGATGTCCTTGCCCTTGTTGTCGCGATAGTGCTTGGCCTTGGCCAACACGATGTTCACTTCATTGTCGTGCGGCAGATAGTTCAGCGTGGTGACGATCGACCAGCGGTCCATCTGCGCCTGGTTGATCTGCTGCGTGCCGTGGTAGAGGCCGGTCGTGTCGCCGAGGCCGACCGTGTTGGCGGTCGAGAACAGCCGGAACGCCGGATGCGGACGGATGACCCGGCTCTGGTCGAGCAGCGTCAGCCGGCCCGACGATTCCAGCACGCGCTGGATGACGAACATCACGTCCGGACGGCCGGCATCGTATTCGTCGAAGCAGAGCGCGACATTGTGCTGGTAGGCCCAGGGCAGGATGCCGTCGCGGAATTCGGTGATCTGCAGCCCGTCCTTGACGACGATCGCGTCTTTGCCGACGAGGTCGATACGGCTGACATGGCTGTCGAGATTGACGCGCACGCAGGGCCAATTGAGACGGGCGGCGACCTGTTCGATATGCGTCGACTTGCCGGTGCCGTGATAGCCCGACACCATGACGCGGCGGTTGTAGGCAAAGCCCGCCAGGATCGCCAGCGTCGTTGCCTTGTCGAACAGATAGTCCGGATCGACGTCAGGCACATGTTCCGATGTCACCGAATAGGCCGGCACCACCATCTTGGAGTCGAAGCCGAATTTGTCCTTCACCGACACCGTCGTGTCGGGCAGGTTGGCGATGTCGCGATCGACCTTGTTCATATCTCTCAACGTCTCCACGGGCGAAACGTCCCGTTTCGCCGGCAATCGATTTTGTTCGGGGGCGGTCTTAGAGCCTTTTCCAACCTTATGAAAGTTGGAAAGCGACACAAACCGTAGGGTCGCTCAGCACAGGCCCGCCTGTTTGAGCACGCGATAGGCCTGCAGCACATCGCGGAACCGGTCTTCCGAACCTCTGTCGCCACCATTCGCATCCGGATGGTGACGTTTCACCAGTTCCTTATAGCGCGCCTTGATATCCTTGCCAGTCGCCTTTGTATCAAGGCCAAGCGTTTCCAGCGCCTTGGCCTCAAGCGGCTTGGCCTTGCGCTCGCGCGCCTCGCGCGGATCCTTCGGCCCTTTGAACAGGTCGAACGGGTCGCGCATGCGGTTGTAATAGCCGGCGCGGCCGGAGCGCATCTGCGCCATATCGGGCGACGAACGTGTCGAGGCGCCATTGACGCCCATCTTCCAGGTCGGCCGGTGGCCGGTCATGGCTTCCTTCTGGAAGCGCGCGACCTCGGTGTCCGGCACGCCGGAGAAGTAGTTGAAGCCCTTGTTGTACTCGCGCACATGGTCGAAGCAGAAGCGGAAATACTCACCCTCCTTCATGCGCCCGACCGGCGCGCGATGGGTGCCCGGCTCCTTGCAGCCATCCCACTGGCAGATCGGCGAGTGCGACTTCAGCTCCGCATCCTTTTCAGGGCGGATGCGAATCTTCTCGAAATATTTGGGATACGGCTTCATCTCACCCATTTATGGGGCGTTCGCAAATGCGAAACAAGAATTGACATTTTCGCGATCATCGCCCTAACCGCTGAATCGCGGCATAAAGCGGGCGAATGGCGGATTTAGTTGCGCAATAGCGGCCCCCGGGGCTAGCGCGCCAGCCATATGTGGTGAACGGAGACTGCAATGTCCATACAGGCGACCATGGAAGACAAGCTCAATAAGGCATTTTCGCCGGAGCGGCTGGTCATCATCAACGAGAGCCATCTCCACGCGGGCCACCATCACCACGGCTCGGACCATCATGGCGCTTATGACGGCACCGGCGAGACGCATTTTCGCGTCCGCGTCGTGTCGTCCGCCTTTGCCGGCATGAGCCGCATCGACCGCCACCGCGCCGTCAACGAACTGCTTGCCGACGAACTGAAGGCCGGCGTCCATGCTCTGGCGATCGAACCGGCGGCGCCCGGCGAAAAGACCCGCTGGTAGATCAGTCCGCCGTGGCCCTCCGGCGCGGTCAGATCACCGCTTCGATCAGGAACGGCCCGCGCCGAGACAGGGCACTGTCCAGCAGCGCGTCGAAGCGCTCGCAGGTGTCGGCGCGCGCCGCCTCCACGCCCATGCCCTTGGCCAGCGACACCCAGTCCAGCGCGGGATGGTCGAGGTCGAGCATGCGCCTGGCGTTCTCGCCGATCGCGTTGACGCCGACATTCTTCATCTCGCCATGCAGGATCGCGTAGGTGCGGTTGGAAAACACGATCGTCACCACGTCGAGATTTTCCCGCGCCTGCGTCCACAGGCCCTGCACCGTGTACATGCCGCTGCCATCGGCCTCCAGATTGATTACCTTGCGGTCTGGACAGGCGATGGCCGCTCCAGTCGCCATCGGGATGCCGCCGCCGATCGATCCGCCCGTGCCCATCATGTAGTCGTGCGGCGCGGCAAAGGCCGACAGCGCGAAGAAGCGCCTGGCCGAGGTGACCGCCTCGTCGCAGACGATCGCATTGTCCGGCAGCTTGCGCGCCACCGACAGCGCGATGGCATCTTCCGTCAGCGCGCCGCTCGGCGCAGCCTCATCGGGAAAATCGGTTGCGAAGTCAACCTGTTGCGATGGTTTGACGCCGAGTTCGTCGCGAAGTGCTTCCAGCGCCGCATGCAGATCATCGCCATGAGCAGCAAGCGTCCGCACCTGGCAGTCGTCGCGCACCAGCCGTCCCGGTTTTCCCGGATAGGCGAAGAAGGCAACCGGCTCCTTGCCGCCGACCAGCACCAGTACGTCGATATCCGCCAGCAGCGCCGTCGCCGCATCGATCGGATAGGGGATGCGCGTCGGCGCGACGCGCCCGCGCCCGCGTTGCATGCGCGCGATCAGGACCTCGCTGAACAGGCGCACATCGCAGGCCGTCGAGATCTGGCCGGCGATCTCGAGCGCATCGGCGCGCGCCGCTCGCCCGCGAACGATCATCCCGACACGGCCCGGAGCCGCACGGATCGCCTCGGCGGTCGCGCGCACAGCGTCCCTATCGACGGCCGGCGGCGGCGAAAGGACGACCTTGCCCGGCGAGGCCGGGGCAGCATCGCCCCAGGCCGCATCAGCCGGCAGGATCAGCGTGGTGACGCCCGGCGGGGTCAGCGAGGCGCGGAAGGCCGCCTCCGTGGCCGGCTGGACATCGGCCGGCCCGGCGATGCGGCGAACCCAGTTGGACATCGGCGCCGCAAGGCCTTCGATGTCGCTGGTGAGCGGCGCGTCGAGCGGCAGATGATAAGAGGCGTGGTCGCCGACGATGTTGATCATCGGGCTGAACGCACGCCGGGCGTTGTGCATGTTGGCCAGTCCATTGGCCAGGCCCGGACCGGTATGCAGCAAAGTCGCGGCCGGGCGGTCGGTCATGCGCGCATAGCCGTCGGCCGCACCCGTCACCACGCCTTCGAACAGACCGAGCACGCAGCGCATCTCGGGCTTGCGGTCGAGCGCGGCAACGAAATGCATTTCGGAGGTGCCGGGATTGGCGAAGCAGACCGTCACATCATTGGCCAGCAGCACGTCGCACAGGGCATCGGCGCCATTCATGCAATTTTTCTCCAGGTCATGAGAACCAATTGCACCTAGGGATGTCCGCACGGCAATATCCCGCCGCCGCTTTTGGCATGATCCAGCTGCAGTAGTGGCGAGCGAACTGGACCGCGATCAGCCGACGGTCGATTTCAGAAACGTCAGCGCGGCAGCGGTCAACGCGTCGCCACCCCTGCCGAAATCGCGGTTGATCGACATATGCGTATAGGCGCTGCCGTCGAACAGCGTGACCTCGGTGCCCGTGGCGCGCAAGCGCTCGGCGAAGGCTTTCGACTCCTCGCCACGGCCCGACGCCCCCGAGTATGCGATGAAGGTCGGCGGATGCTTGCGGCCATCGACATAGCTGGCGGGCGAAAGTGCCGCCCACTGCGAAGGGTCGGAAAAGACCCGCGCATAGGCCCGCTCCATGCCGCCGTTCTTCTCGAGCGCTGCAAGATCATAGGCCCTGGTATCGTCGAGCAGAAGACCGGCGACACCGGGCAGCCCGCCGCGCATGCCGGTCAGCGCGATCAGATGGCAACCGGCCGAATGGCCCATGCCGACAATGCGCTTGGGGTCGCCGCCATGCCCGGCGACGTTGGCCATGACATAGGCATAGGCCTTTTCCACGTCATTGGCCTGGGTGGCGACATCGGCCTCGGGCAACATGCGATAGTCGATCGAGACGAAGCAGAAGCCGTTGGCGAGCAGGAAGGCCGGCTTGGCGCCCACCTGGCTGCGCTTGCCGAACTCCCAAGCCCCGCCATGGACGAAGAAGACCACGGGCAACCCGCTTGCGCCATCGGGCGCATAGATGTCGAGCTTGGCCGGTCCGTAGTCGAAGGTTTTGGGAGATGGTGAGGATTGGCGCGCAAACGTCGTGGCCGGCACAAAAGCCGCCATCGAAGCCAGAAGCAGGGTTCGCCGATCGACCATCATCTTCTCCTGACCGCCCGGCGCAAAATGCACAGGGACGCCGCGAAGTTCCAGTGAAAGATCGGTAACGTGCCGGGACGTTCCCTGGTGTTGAGGTTAAGGTCCAGCCGAGGTGCCGTCATCCTGCATTGATAAATCGATTGTGATACGGGCCGGATTTACAGATCGTTGTGGATATGAATCGATAGGGACTGTAAGTCCGACGACTTGCCTGCCCACAAAGTCCAAGGCGCGCCGGCAAGAAAGCTCCAAAGCTATAAATGACAACGACGATCGTCCATGCTGGCTTTCACAAGACCGGAACCACATCGATCCAGGAGTTCCTGGCAGCTCGTCGCGAGTGGCTGGCGGCACAGAACGTCTTCTATGAACCCGATGGCACAGGGAGCCTGACTGGGCATCACCGGCTGGCGTGCTGGCTCAGCACGCATCGTATATCTCCCGGCCCAAACGACCTTTTTACCCCCGAGCGCGAACGTTATTCGAGCATGCTCCAAGCTCGTTCCCTAAAGGCAGAGAATTTCAGTTATCCATTTTCAACCACAAACCCCATCCGTCTGATTTCTTCTGAGATCTTCAATACTTTCGACCTGGCCGAACTTATCAAGATGAAATCCTTTCTTGGCTCGATCGACCGATTCATACTCTACGTCCGCAACGGCATCGGTTTTATATATTCCTGTTGGGCGTCGAAAGTTCGCTGGGGGCATATCGGCTCGTTCGACGCGTTTCTCAAAGAAACTCTGGGCTTCGCACCGAACACACCGCTGAGCGGCGCCCTTCAGTTTGTCGATGTCCTCAGCAATCTGTTCGGGCCAGAGCGCATCTCGATTCGAAATTTCAATACCGCTCTGCAACACAAGCGTGGAATTGTCGGTGACTTTGTTGAAGGTGAATTGGGTCTGGCGGCACCAGCCAAAGTGGACAAAGAGCGCATATCGAACAGGACGATCTCCTGGATTGCAACGGAGGTGCAAAGAGCGCTGAACCTGTGGAACAAGGACAAGGGCTTTGATGCCGCCGCTGCAGCGCGCGGCAGACTCAACGAGGCGCTCCACAGCCCCGACGGAGAAGCCCTCATGGATGAATTCAGGCAAAAGCTCGAAACGAGAACGAAACTGATCACCATAAGGGACATGCATCCGACCAAGATTGGAATGGACGGCATCGCCTTTCGCGGCAGTGCATCGTTTCGCGGCGCTTGCGAATGGCACTTTCCTTTCGACGAGCCCGCATCATTTGTGCCGACGCACCATCTCGTCGAGGTGCTGGCCGCTCTGCCGGGATTCAAACGCCTGGCGCAAACCGACCCGCTCTAATGCATATCGCCCAAAAGCGGCCTCGGTGAGGGGCAACGACATGCCCAAAACAAGGACCTAAAGTCCGTCGCAGGAATGCGTTCAAAACGCGACGCTTTAGGCGTCGCCCGCCGGCCTGATCCTCAACCTGGCAATGCGGTTCTTGTCCCGCTTCATGACGATGAAGCGCTTGCCGTGGAAGGTGAAAGCCTGCTTCTCCTCGGGGATTGACTGCGCCTCGTGGATGACGAGGCCGGCAATCGTCGTCGCTTCCTCGTCCGGCAGGTTCCAGTCGAGCGCCCGGTTCAGGTCGCGGATCGGTACATTGCCGTCGACGACGACGGAGCCGTCGGCCTCCTGCTTGACGCCCTGGATGTCGACATCGTGCTCGTCGGCGATCTCGCCGACGATCTCCTCGATGATGTCCTCCAGCGTCACCAGCCCTTCGACCTCGCCATATTCGTCGACGACGACGGCGAAATGCGCCTTACGGCGCAGGAAGGCGTTGAGCTGTTCCTGCAAGGTCGTGGTGTCGGGCACGAACCAGGGTTTTGAGGCGATCTTCATCACGTCGATCTTGGAAAAGTCGTTACCGACTTCGTTCAGTGCGCGCAGCAGATCCTTGGCATGCAGCACGCCGACAATGTTGTCGAGCGAGCCCTTCCACAGCGGCATGCGGGTGTGCGGGCTCTGCAGGATCTCGCGCACCACCGCTTCCGGTGCATTATCGGCATTGACCGAGCGCATATTGGTGCGGTGGACCATGATATCGGAGACTTCGAGCTCTTCGAGATCGAACAGGCCGCCGATGCGGTCGCGGTCCTCGCGCACCACCTGGCCGTCGCGGCGGAAATCGTCGACCGCGCCGCGCAGCTCGTCCTGGCTCGAGCGTTGCGGCTCGATGCGCGACAGCTCATAGCCGAACATGGCAAGCAGGCGCGTGCGCACGGCAACGACCAGCAGGATGAGGATGGCAAGAACGGCGACGACGATCCAGCCATTATCCATTTCAGCCGGCTTTCCGGCTGGCTGGATGGTTTTCCCTTAGGAACGACAGCACTTCGGAAGCCGGAACGTCCTTGGCGATAAAAGCCTGGCCGATCCCGCGCGTCAGGATGAAGGTCAGCGCGCCGCGCGACACCTTCTTGTCCTGGGTGATGAAGGAAAGCAGTGCCTCGGCATCCGGCAATTCGCCCGGAATATCGGACATCCGCCACGGCAGGCCGACGGCGCGCAGATGCGTTTCGACGCGTGCCGCGTCGTCGGGGCTTGCCAGATTGAGCCGCGAGGAGAAGCGATGCGCCAGCGCCATGCCGATCGCGACCCCCTCGCCATGGACGAGCCGGGCACCGTCATACTGCGTGGCCGCTTCGAGTGCGTGGCCGAATGTGTGGCCGAGATTGAGGAGTGCCCGGTCGCCGGTCTCGAACTCGTCGCGCGCGACGACATCAGCCTTGGCGCGACAGGCTTCGGCAATCGCCTGCGCCCGCTCCGGCCCGCCGGCGAACACCTTCTGCCAGTTCACTTCCAGCCAGGCGAAAAGTTCCGGCCGGTCGATCAGCCCGTATTTGGCGAGTTCGGCGTAGCCAGCGCGGAATTCGCGGATCGGCAGCGTGTCGAGCACTCCGGTGTCGGCCAGCACCAGCCTGGGCTGCAGGAAGATGCCGACAAGGTTCTTGCCGCGCGGGCTGTTGATGCCGGTCTTGCCGCCGACCGAGGAATCGACCTGCGCCAGCAGCGAGGTCGGGACCTGCACAAAATTCATGCCGCGCCGCACGATGCCGGCGGCAAAACCGGTGAGATCGCCGATGACGCCGCCGCCCAGCGCGACGACGACGTCGCCACGCTCCAGCCTTGCGGCCAGAATCCCATCAACCACCTCTTCGAGATGGGCAAAGCTCTTGGTCTTCTCGCCCGGCGGCATCGTGATGACGGTGGGCTGGATGCCACCCTTCTCGAGCCCTGCCTTCAGCGTATCGAGATGCGCGGCGGCGACATTCTCGTCGGTAACGACAGCCGCGCGCGTACCCGGTAGCCGGCGTGAAATCTCCTCGCCGGCGCGCGACAAAAGGCCGGAGCCGATCAATATGTCGTAGGCCCGGTCGCCAAGGCCGACTTCGACGGTGACTGGCTGGTCCACGCTCACGATTCGATCTCGCCCGTCGCTGCAATTTCATCGATGCCGAAATGCCGGCACAGCGCGTCCAGCACCTCGGCGGCGATAACCTCCTTGCGGTCGTCGCGGGTCGGCACGGTGACATCTGATGTCGCGTAGACCGGATAGCGCTCGCCCATCAGCCGCTCCAGCACGGCGCGGGGATCGGCGCTTTTCAACAGCGGCCGGTTCTGCTTCTTCGAAACCCGGTCCATCAGAAGATCGAGTTCCGCCTTTAGCCACACCGAGACGCCATGCGCGGCGATGGCTTCGCGCGTCTGCGCGTTCATGAAGGCGCCGCCGCCGGTCGAAAGCACCTGCGGGCCATTTTCAAGCACGCGCAGGATGACACGCTGCTCCAGGGCCCTGAACTCGGTCTCCCCATAGCGCTCGAACAGCTCCGGCACGGTCATGCGCGAGACGCTTTCGATCTCCTGGTCGCTGTCGATGAAGGGCAGCGAAAGCATCGTCGCCACCTTGCGGCCGATCGCCGTCTTGCCGGCGCCCATCAGGCCGACAAACACGATGGACCGGCTGCCCAGCCGGCCAAGCAGCGCGGCGAGGCTCTCGCCTGGAGGATTTGCCTGGTGCGCGTTCATCAGCTGTTTCTTGGGCCCTCTTTGCCGGCGTATCGACATGAAAAGCCGGTTTGCGTCAAGCGTGCCGAGCACAGGCAAGCCTATATCGGGCGGAGGATGCCTGCATCAGAAGTTGCTGACAGGCCTCCGCTTCTTCCTTGAATTGGCCGGATAGGCGTCCCATAAGGGCACAGGGTTTGGAAACGCAGAACAAGAAGACGGGCGAAAATTGATGCCGACACTGTTTCGCTTTGTCGTGATCCTCGCGATTCTGGCCGGCATTGCCTATGGTACGATGTTCGCGTTGGTGATGTTCGTCGAGCCCAAAAAAGCCGAGATGAGCGTGCGCATCCCGCCGGAAAAGCTGAATCCCAAGAAAAACTGACCCCGAAGAAAACTGATCCCCGAGGATGAACAGCGCCGCCCGCATCGAGGCCTTCCTGGAAATGATGAGCGCCGAGCGCGGCGCCGCCGAAAACACGCTGTCCTCCTACCGACGTGACCTCGAAGACGCTTCGAGCGGGATCGATGGCGGGCTTGCCGGTGCAGCCGCCGCCGATATCCGTGCCTATCTCGACGACATCGCAGCTCGCGGCTTCGCGCCGACCTCGCAGGCGCGCAAACTGTCGGCGATCCGCCAGTTCTTCAAATTCCTCTACGCCGAGGGCCTGCGCACCGATGACCCGACCGGCACACTGGACAGCCCGAAAAAAGGCCGTCCGCTGCCCAAGACGATGAGCGAGGCCGAAACCGGCCGGCTGATCGACCGCGCCGCGGTGGAAGCCGGCGACGCCGGGCTCGGCTACAGTGACAGGCTGGCCGCGCTACGCCTGCACGCGTTGGTCGAGGTGCTCTACGCCACCGGCCTGCGCGTTTCCGAGCTGGTCGGCCTGCCTGTGACGGTTGCGCAGCGCGACGACCGTTTCTTTATGGTACGCGGCAAGGGTGACAAGGAACGCATGGTGCCGCTCTCGGCCAAGGCGCGGGTGGCGATGCGCGCCTGGCTTGCCGCCCGGGCCGGAGTGCCCGCTTTCGCCGACAGCCCGTTCCTGTTTCCGGCGGCGTCCGACAGCGGCTATCTCTCGCGCCAGGTCTTTGCCCGCGACCTGAAAGGGCTGGCGGCGCGGGCCGGCATCGCCTCGGCCAAGATATCGCCGCATGTGCTGCGCCATGCTTTCGCCAGCCATCTCCTGCAGAACGGCGCCGATCTCAGGGCGGTGCAGCAGTTGCTCGGCCATGCCGACATATCGACGACACAGATTTACACCCATGTGCTGGAGGAGCGGCTGGTGCGGCTGGTCAACGATCATCATCCGCTTGCCGACTAGGCCTCATATCGCTATGTGAGGACGACATTTCACCGCCGGGAGCCTTGGTTTCAAGGGTTCCGCAGTCCTTGCCTTCCGACGTATCGGTCCGCCCAAGCATGTATAATTATCTCGATTTCGAAAAGCCGGTGCAGGATCTCGAGCTCAAGATCCTCGAGCTCAAGAAGCTTGCCGAGAATGGCGAAGCGGTCGATGTCGCCGATGAGATCACCCGGCTGGAGAAGCGTTCGCGCGACGCGCTGCGCGATCTCTACAAGGCGCTGACGCCCTGGCAGAAGGTGCAGGTTGCCCGCCATTCCGACAGGCCGCACTGCGTCGACTACATCAAGGGCCTGTTCAGCGACTTCACGCCGCTCGCCGGCGACCGCAATTTCGGCGAGGACCAGGCGATCGTCGGCGGTTTTGCCCGTTTCCGCGGCGAACCTGTCGCGATCATCGGCCAGGAAAAGGGCTCGGACACGACCAGCCGCCTGAGGCACAATTTTGGTTCGGTGCGTCCGGAAGGATACCGCAAGGCGGTGCGGCTGATGGAACTGGCCGACCGCTTCAAGATCCCGCTGTTGACGCTGGTCGACACAGCAGGCGCCTATCCCGGCGTCGGCGCCGAGGAGCGTGGCCAGGCCGAAGCCATCGCCCGCTCGACCTCGGCCTGCCTTGCACTAAAAGTGCCGTCGATCTCGGTGGTCATCGGCGAAGGCGGTTCGGGCGGCGCCATCGCGATCGCCACCGCCAACCGCGTCTACATGCTCGAACACGCCATTTATTCGGTGATTTCGCCGGAAGGGGCGGCCTCGATCCTGTGGCGCGACACCACGCGCTCCAAGGACGCGGCGACCAACATGAAGATCACCGCGCAGGATCTTCTGGAACTGAAGATCATCGACGCCATCATCCCCGAGCCGATGGGCGGCGCCCAGCGCGCGCCCGAAACGGTGATTGCCGCGACCGGCGACCTCATTGCCAAGACGATGAAGGAATTTGCCGGCGCCAACACCGATTTCCGCGAACAGCGCCGCGAGAAATATCTGGCGATGGGCCGCAGTCTCTGACGGCATCTGCCGGCGGACAAGGCCATCGGAAGCCCCGCGCGCGCGGCAATGTGGCGGCAATGTGCAATTTCGCCACAAAAATGCCGCCGGATCCGGGTCAATGAAATTGCCGTGAGGGGTTGGTCGAAGCTTGCGGTAAGGAATTTTCAAGGTTAACGGGCTTACGGTCCGTCGGTGTTCAGCATACGGGCTCGGCAGTTCGCAGCCATTGGCCCGAGGGAAAAGACATAGCCGTATCCATGTTTGCCAAGCTCGCCCGCACCGGAGTCCTCGCCGCCTCGATAGCCATCGCCGGCTGCAATGATTCGTCGATGAAGGACTTTGCCCCGGAAGCCAACAAGCCGCTGCCGGACAAGATCCTTGCCGACATGAGGGCCAAGGGCATGGTGCGCACCTCCTCGGTGATGGCGCGCATCTTCAAGGAAGAGGGCAAGCTCGAGATCTGGAAAGCCAAGACCAACGGCCGCTACGACATGGTGGCGAGCTACGACATCTGCAAATGGTCGGGCAAGCTCGGCCCCAAATACACCGAAGGCGACCGCCAGGCGCCTGAAGGGTTCTACACGGTCCGCCCGTCGCAGATGAATCCGCGCTCCAACTACCATCTGTCCTTCAACATCGGCTTTCCCAACGCCTATGACCGCGCCAATGGGCGCACCGGCCAAAACCTGATGGTGCATGGCGCCTGTTCGTCCTCGGGCTGCTATTCGATGACCGACGCGCAGATCGAGCAGATCTATGCCTTCGGCCGCGACGCTTTCCAGGGCGGCCAGACCGAGTTCCAGGTCCAGGCCTTCCCATTCCGTATGACCGCCGCCAACATGGCGCGCTACCGCAACGACCCGAACTACGAGTTCTGGAAGATGCTGAAGGTCGGCTACGACAATTTCGAGGTCACCAAGGTGCCGCCGAAGGTCGATGTCTGCGAGAAGCGCTACGTCTTCAACCAGGTCGCCGCCGATGGCCAGACATTCGATCCGACCGGACCATGCCCGGCAACCACGCAGCCGGATTCGCTGAAGAGCGCCTACAACGCTTATCAGAGCACCTATGACGCGGCCTTCAACAGCGCGCTCAAGGCAAGCGTGCCTCCGCCGAAGCCGACCATCGCCGGCATCAAGGAAGCTAGCATCGTCTCCGACTGGTCGAAGCGCCGGGCGCGCGGCGAGCGCGTGCCGATCGATCCGCCTTCGCTCAACAATGACGGCACGGTGAGCGAAACGGCGCGCATGGGCCGCATCGATTCGCCCGCCGGCCGCAAGATGGCGGCACTGGACGCCGAGAAAGCCGCCAAGCAGAAGGCCGAGGAGCAGAGGCTGGCCGCGATAGAGGCCGCCAAGCAGGCCAAGGAGGCCGCAAAGGCGCAGGCGCTGGCCGAAAAGGAAGCGGCCAAGGCGCAAGCCGTGGCGGCAAAGGAAGCGGCAAAGGCCGCCAAGGAAGCCCCGGTCGCCACCGCCACCATAGCCGCCCCGACGGAGGCCGCGCCGGAAGCCGAAACGCAGGCAGCGAGCGCCGATGAAAGCCGGGTGACCAAGCTGAAGAACAAGCTGCTCGGCATGTTCGGCGGCTGAGCCTGGTCTTGGCCGAGGATACCGCTGTCTACGACCTGAAAGGGCTGAACTGCCCGCTTCCCGTGCTCAAGGCGAAGAAACGCCTCGCGGGAATGCAGCCGGGCAGCCGGCTCTGGCTCGAGACCACCGATCCGCTCGCCGTCATCGATATTCCCGCCTTTTGCTCGGATGCCGGCCACCAGCTGATTGAAACAGCGGCGGTATCAGGCGGCCATCGGTTCCTGGTCGAGCGCGGCGAGACCGTCTGAATTTCGATGCAAAACGCTATCTTCCGGCGATCGCCAGCGGATTGTTTTCCAGTGCCGCGCGGTCGGGTGTGTCGATCGACGGCCGGTTGGTGAAGGCGGCGAACAGCCTGCGCACATAGTCTTCCGGCATGTCGAGCGTGATCAGCACCAGCCGCGTGCCGCGCTGGCCGTCCGGCCACGCCGGCAGCCTCGCCGGCGGATGCAGGATCTTCTGCACGCCGTGGATGACCAGCGGACGTGACGGATCTTCGCTGAGTTCGATCACGCCCTTCATGCGCAGCAGCTTCTCGCCATGCGTCGAACGCAACAGGTCGAGGAACATTTCTATCGCTGAAAACGGCACCGGACCGTCATGGACGAGCGAATAGGAGCGCACGCGCGAATCGTGGCTATGGCCATGATCATGACTGTGATCGTGGTCATGCCCGTGGGCATGATCGTCATGGTGATGGTCGTGAGCATGGTCGTGCGCCGCTTCCTCGCCCAGCCAGCGGCGCACATCGGCTGATTTGGTGGCGGGATTGTAGAGGCCGCAATCAAACAGCGCCGCCACGCCGGTTGTTGAATGACCGGCATCAAGCAGTTCGGCGCCCGGATTGATCTGCCGCAGGCGCGCCCGCAGCGTGTCGAGATCGCCGGCATCGGTCACCAGGTCGACCTTGCTCAGCACGATGCGATCGGCGACGGCGACCTGCTTGACCGCCTCGACATGGGCGTCGAGCGTGGCATTGCCATTGACCGCGTCGACCAGCGTGATGACGCCGTCGAGCCGGAAAGCCTGGACGAGCGCCGGATGCGCCATGATCGACTGCAGCACCGGCGCCGGGTCGGCCAGCCCCGTGGTCTCGACGATGACGCGGGCAAGCCGGGCGATACGGCCGGTCTGCAGCCGGTCGACCAAATCGGCCAGCGTGTCGACCAGTTCGCCGCGCACGGTGCAGCACAGGCAGCCGTCGGAAAGCTGGATGATGCCGTCGGAGGCCTGCTCGACCAGCAAATGGTCGATCGCCACCTCGCCATACTCGTTGATGATGACCGCCGTGTCGGCCAGCGCCGGATCCTTCAGCAGCCGGTTGAGCAGCGTCGTCTTGCCGGCGCCGAGGAAGCCGGTCAGCACCGAGACGGGGATCGGTAACCCATTCATCGGAATCTGTCTCTTTGTTTGAGCATGATCTTTTCCGAAAACCGGATTCCAAGTTTCGCTGACGCGGACCTTCGGTTCGGGATCATGCTCTAGTTCGCGACCTTGACCGGCTGGTCGCCCTGTGCGGCGGAACCAGCAACGGCCGGACCGCCGCCGGTCGGCACCGGCCGATCGGGCCGCCAGCTCGGGATCGGCACGTCGGCATATTCCTGGCCGCCCTGGTCGAGCATCGCCTTCGGCGCCGGACCGGTGGCGCCGCCGAGGCCGACGGCAACCAGCGTCGGCACATGGTCGAGCTTTTCCTGATAGGGCGATTTCGGCGCGTCCTTGGCGGCAACCGCGGGCGGCGTCTCGGACTGCTCCTCCGACGTCTTCTTCTTCTTGCAGACCTCGTCTTGCATGTCGTTGGGCGAGACCGTGTCGCCATAGGGCGCCAGCGTCGCGACGGTGGCCGAACCGGCCGTGGGCGTGTCAAACCCCTGGTCGAGCAGTTTTGCCGCGGTCTCGGCACGACTGACCGCCGACTTCTCGCCAAGCACGACCGCGACCAGCGTGCGGCCGTTGCGCGTCGCCGAACCGATCATGTTGAAGCCGGAAGGGCAGACGAAGCCCGTCTTCATGCCATCGGCGCCGGGGTAACGGCCGATCAGGAGATTGTAGTTCGGAATGGCCTTCTTGCCAACCGCAAGGCCTTCGATCGAGAACCACGGCGCATATTGCGGGAACTCGCGGCGGATCGCCATCACCAGGACCGAAAGGTCGCGCGCCGTCGTGTACTGGTCTGGCGAGTAGAGGCCGTTCGGATTGACGAAATGGGTGCCGTTCATGCCGAGCCGAGCCGCTTCGGCATTCATCCTTTCGGCGAAGGCGGCCTGCGAGCCGCCGACATTCTCGCCGACAGCCATGGCGATGTCATTGGCCGATTTGACCAGCATCATCTTCAGCGCATTGTCGAGCCGCATCACCGAGCCCGGCTTGAAACCCATCTTGCTTGGCGGCTCACCGGCGGAGTGCTTGGTCACCTTGATCGGTGAATCGAGCTGGACCTCGCCGGCCGCGATCGCCCGGAAGGTCACATAGGCGGTCATCAGCTTGCTGAGCGAGGCCGGATACCAGCGTTTGAAGGCATCCTGGTGCTGCAGGATCTGGCCGTTCTTCAAATCGAAGACAACCACCGGATTGGCCAGCGCCGGCCCGGCCAGGACCGACAGCATGATTGCGCCAGCCGAGAATAGTTTGAGGAAATGCCTGTGCCGCATGATCTAATCCGAAATCGCCTCTTGCCCTGATTGCCCCTGGCTCCGTAAGATTTCGTTACGCGACCGCCAGCACAATGAGTCCGACCCTCAAAAACGGACCGCATCGGTGCGGTGCTATTTACCCTATGTGACGCCAACATGGCAAAGTGCCTGACAATCACAATTCCAAAACCCCGCGCACAATTGCAAAACCCCGGGTACAATTGCAAAACACAGGCTGAAGCCGGCTGCACCAACAACGAATGGAACCATCATGCCAATCCTGAACCGCGCCGCTGAAATGCAGGACGAAGTCGCCGGCTGGCGCCGGCATCTGCACCAGACGCCGGAGCTGAACTTCGATGTCTTCAAGACGGCGGCTTTCGTCACCGAGAAGCTAAAGGAGTTCGGTTGCGATGATGTGGTCACCGGCCTCGGCAAGACCGGCGTCGTCGGCGTCATCCGCGGCCGCCAGGGCGAAGGCGCCACCATCGGCCTGCGCGCCGACATGGATGCGCTGCCGCTCAATGAAATCACTGGCAAGCCCTACGCCTCGACCTTTCCCGGCAAGATGCACGCCTGCGGCCACGACGGTCACACCGCGATGCTTTTGGGTGCCGCCAAATACCTTGCCGAGACGCGCAATTTCGCCGGCTCCGTGGCGGTGATCTTCCAGCCGGCGGAGGAAGGCGGCGGCGGCGGCAACGAGATGGTCAAGGACGGCATGATGGAGCGCTTCGACATCTCCAAAGTGTTCGGCATGCATAACATGCCGGGCTTGCCCGTCGGCCAGTTCGCCATCCGTCCGGGCCCGATCATGGCGGCGACGGCCGAATTCACCATCACCGTGAAAGGCAGGGGCGGTCACGCCGCGATGCCGCACGGCACGATTGATCCGATCGTCATCACCAGCCAGCTGGTCGGCGCGCTGCAGACGATCGCCTCGCGCAGCACCGATCCGGTCGAGGCCGTGGTGGTGTCGGTGACCAAGTTCCATGCCGGCGACGCCTACAACATCATCCCGGAATCGGCCGAGATCGCCGGCACCGTTCGCACCTTGCGCAAGGAGATCGCCAAGAAATCCGAAGAGCGCATCCGCACCATCTGCGACGGCCTGGCGACCGCCTTCGGCGCCAGGATCGAGGTCGACTACCAGGCAAATTACCCCGTGACCTTCAATCACGCCGAAGAGACGATGTTTGCTAGCGATATCGCGGCCAATGTCGCCGGAGACGCCCAGGTCCACCGCGGCATCCAGCCGGTGATGGGCGGCGAGGATTTCTCCTACATGCTGGAAGCCCGCCCCGGCGCCTTCATCTTCATCGGCAATGGCGACACTGCCGGTCTTCACAACCCGGCCTATGATTTCAACGACGAGGCCATCCCGCACGGCATGAGCTACTGGGTGAAGCTGGCGGAAACCGCCCTGGCCGCCTGAAGCTCATTGCCCAGAAGGTCGGCCGATTGCATGCGGCCGGCCTCTTGGCGAAACGGTCCGAAGCGGCTATGTGTCGGGCCGCGTGGTCCCGTAGCTCAGTAGGATAGAGCGGCAGATTCCTAATCTGTAGGTCACAGGTTCGATTCCTGTCGGGATCACCATGCATTTTCAAGCGCTTGGCGAAGAAGCATTGTACCTCTTTGCGCAATCAGGTCCGTTGAAGAGGACGAAGACATCACGCCCTCATGCGCACCCTTGAAAAACGTCGGGCCGCGAAGGTGAGCGGGAAACCTCGCTTGCATTGGCATTTCGGCATTCGTCTGCTGCATTGGTTGACCGTGGCGGCGCTCGCGGCGCAAATCGCCATTGCCTTCGGGCCGATGCGGGGGCCGGGCATGACGATGATGAACTGGCTGCCGCTTCACATGTCGATCGGCGTGACGATCCTGACCATCGTCGTCCTCAGGCTTTGCTGGCGAAGCTTCACGCAGGCCCCCGTCAGGCCAACCTCACGATTCCTGCGGTTTGCGACGGCTTTCTTCCACGTGCTTCTCTATGTCACGATCCTCGCCGTCCTGATAACGGGATGGCTAGGCTATCGGCCAATGCCTTTCATTCCCCCTGCACGGCTTTTCGGAACCTTGCCCGTGCCGCTGGCGCCCTCCGTAGGGGCGCTGTCGGCAAGGAGTTTCGCCTTCGTGCATCAGAAGCTGGTCTGGATAATGCTTGGACTTATCGGCGTTCACGTCCTGGCTGCCATGGTGCATTTGGGGCTGTTGCGCGATGGCGTCATGCGAAGCATGGTCTTCGGCCGGCCGGAAACGGCCTCACGCGAATAAGCATGCCGCTCGCGGTCGACAATGCGGACGATGACTCACGCCGTCGCCCACAACCCTCCCGCGACGATCACCGCATAGCGTGCAGCCTTGCCGGTCGCGACAAGAGCGACGAACACGCCGAGGTTCACGCGTGCGGCGCCCGCGGCAAGGGTAAGAGCATCTCCGACGACCGGCAGCCAGGCAAACAACAGCGTCCATTCGCCAAAGCGCCGGAACGTTCGGCATGCCTGCTCATAGCGATCGGCGGTGACTGGAAACCAGCGCCTGTTGCGCAGCCCGTCAATGCCACGCCCCAGAACCCAGTTCACCACGGAGCCGAGCGTGTTGCCGATCGTGGCGACGGTAAGGAGCAGCCAAGGGTCACCGCGGCCGGAGACGATCATGCCAGCGAGCACAGCCTCCGACGAAACCGGCAGGACGGTTGCGGCGAGGAAGGCGCTGAGGAACAGTGCGCCATAGAGCGCCGCCACGCCGGACTATGCCTGCACGTCGACGACGCCCATCATGCCGAGCTGCTCATGCTCGAGGATGTGGCAGTGATACATCCTCGACCCCGGCCGGTCCTGCCGCAGCAGCAGCCTTACCGTCTCCCCGCGCGCGACATTGACGGTCCTTCTGGACGGGATAGGTATCCGGTGGAACGAGAAGCAGGCCATAGCCGGCGCGGAAGGTCAGCAAGTCCTCGACGGTGATGGCGCGCTTTGCCGGGACGGTATCGTCTACCGGGCCGTCGAGGTTGCGCAGCACCTTGCGATCGGCAAGTTCGGCCAAGAGCCGCTCGACCGGCTCGTCGAGCTTCAATTTTCCGTCGGCGACGAGCATCATCGTCGCCACGGCCGTGACCGGCTTGGTCATGGAGGCGATGCGGAAGATCGAGTCCCGCTGCATCGGCGGGCCGTCGATCGCCATGCGGCCGAGGACGATGGTTCGTAGCTCCTTGCCGTGCGCCACGAGGCCGACCAGGCCCGGCGCATGCCCGGCGTCCAGAGCCTCTTTGAGATGGTTCTCCGTTTCGTCTCCAGTCGCCTGCGACCACGCCGCGCCTGGCAACGCCACCGCGGCGCCCAGCAAACCGAGTGTTCCCCGCCGATTGATATTCATTTCCTGTCCTCCTTTAGATTCGGAAGATGTTTCGATGAGAAAGGACGAATGAGATTGGCGCCATCCGACGTTGCGGACCATCCTTTCGTCTTCGCGGAGCAGCCCCAGCCCGCGTGTCATCGTCGCCACGCTTTCCAGGCAACGAAAATTGCGGCCGCCAGGACAAGGAGCAGCGCGGCATGGAACGCGATGTCGCCGCGTGTCTGCGGGCCGACCCCGACCGCGATCGTAAATGCGCCGACCAGCGTGCCGAGAAGCGCGAAGGCCTGAACGGAAAGGGCCACGGCCGCGGCATACGCCGGCCAGATTAGGGATGCCAGCAGGCCGATGCCCAGGACCACCGCGATCACGCCCTCGGCGACCATGGCGCGCGCGTGCTCGAAACCGGAA
Source organism: Mesorhizobium sp. 131-3-5 (assembly GCF_016756575.1). NCBI lineage: Bacteria > Pseudomonadati > Pseudomonadota > Alphaproteobacteria > Hyphomicrobiales > Phyllobacteriaceae > Mesorhizobium > Mesorhizobium sp. 131-3-5. The sequence continues at coordinate 1,557,174 of NZ_AP023254.1, read as the reverse complement.
GCGACGATACCGGCATGGACCAGCGAAGTGGCCACGAAGAGGGCCGTCCCGGCGACAAGGAATAGGAGCTGTTTCGTGCGGTCGTTCATGGTTCCACCCTTATGATGGTTCGGAATCCTTCGCTCCAGCCTCGCCTTGCGGATTGCCCGCGGCAAACCCCGCAAGGCTCGCGTAGCCACGAACGACCTGCTCGCGTTCCGCGTGGGATGCGACCGCCTCGATATCGTCGAAACCATTGGGTGCGCGCGCCTCGACGAGATCGATCACGCCTTCCGGCCCGCCCCTGCGGTTCGACAGGACGATTTGCGATGTGGGCGGACGGCGCGCGCTGTCGTAGGCACCGAGCGCCGCCTCGACTGACGTATGGGTTCGCAGATGCTCCGCCAGCGAGCGGGCGTCGAGGATCGCCTGGCTCGCGCCGTTCGAGCCGACGGGATACATGGGATGGGCGGCATCTCCCAGCAGGGTGACGCGCCCGAACGACCAGTGCGGCAGCGGCTCCCGGTCACAGTTGGGATATTCATAGAACGCGCCGGTGGCGCTGATGATCTCGGCCGGATCGACGTAATCCAGGCGGAAACGATCGCGCACGAAGGGCATGACCTGCGCGAATTTCCCCGGTCGGCTCCAGTCCCCAAGGGTGAAGCGTCCGGCCTGCGGCACGTGGCTGCGAGCCATCACGGCCCAGTTGGTGAGGCGCATGTCCGGATCGTCCGGATCCTCGCCGATCGGATAGAAGACGAACTTTGCATGGTTGCCGCCAGCGATCGCCATGGTGCGGCCGTCCCGCCATGTCGGCCAGCGCGTAGCGCCGCGCCAGAGCATGACGCCGTTCCAGACCGGCGGGCCTTCCTCCGGATAAAGCGCTGCGCGCACGGCCGAATGAATGCCGTCAGCGCCAATCAGCAGGTCGCCTCCCGCCTGCAAGGCCCTACCGGCTTCGGACAGGAAAGCGGTGACCTTGCTCCCCTCCTGCTCGAAGCCTGTCACGCTGCAACCGGTATGGATGATATCCTGCCCCAACCGGTCGACGACAGCCTGATGGATCAGGCCCAGCAGCCTGCCGCGATGGATGCTGAACTGCGGCACAGTATGGCCCGCATCGATGCCGCGCAGCTCCCGCCAGACGATCTGGCCGAACCTGTTCGCATAGATCAGCTCGCGCGTGCGGATTCCCGCTGCGTCGAGGTCGTCCATCAACCCGAGCTCAGCCAGAAGGCCGACGGCGTGCGGCAGCATATTGATGCCGACGCCCAGTTCCCGCACCGCCTCGGCGCGTTCGAAAATCTCCACTTCGATCCCGGCCCGGTGCAGGAAGAGGGCAGTCGTCAATCCGCCGATCCCAGCCCCCGCGATCAATGCCTTCATGGCCCTCTCCCCTGTTGCGGATATTCGAGCTGCATGGCGACGGCATCGGCAGTGCCTTGCCCATAGCGGGCGCCGATGTCCTGCAATGCGCTGTCCAGGGTCTCCGCCGGCCGCTTGTCCAGCATCAGCCGCTCACCAGACCAGGCCGCAGTAACCTTGTCCGGAAGGAGACGCACGCCGTTGCGTGTCGTCACGGCCGCGGGCGATGCTGCGAAGGGCGTGACGCTCGAACGATAGGTGCGCGACCAGGCGTCAGCGACGAGCGCGAGCGAGACTTCATCCATCCCCGGCTCGAGCGCCATGCCGAAACGATCGCGGTTCCAGAAGGCAAGGCGATTGCCCAGCACGGTCGTGGCGAAAGGGCGGGTCAGGCGGAAGGCGCCGCTGTCATGGCGGGGACCCCAACCGTCCAGCCCGAGATCGCCGGCAACCGCTTCCGCCTTGTTCCGGCCGGCAATCGCCTCGATCAAGGTCAGCATCATCGGCATCGAGGCCGTGATGCCTGTCGTCGTGCCGACGCCGCGGTCCATCACCATGCGCCGGTCGGTAACGTAGCGGATCGACGGGTGGCGCTTCAGCAGATCCCCGAGATAGTACCAATGGGTGGTCGCTCGGCGGCCGTCGAGCAGTCCGGCGGCGGCGAGAACCTTCGCGCCGGCGCAGACGGCGATGATGACGGCTCCGCCCTGCGCCTGCTTGCGCAGCCAGGCCGTGACGACAGGGTCATCGTCGCGGCTCATCGCCGGAACGATCACATAGTCGGCTCCCTCGGGGTGGAGTTCGTCGAAGGCCTCGATCGTGGCATCGGCCTCGGCGGTGAGCGCCGGATAAAGTTTGACCGGGCCGGGCTCGGTCGAAAGGGCCATTACGTCGGCGATGTCAGCCCGGCGCAGGATTCCGATGGGCATCAAATAGTCCGTCGTCTCCGTGGCGTCGTTGATGCCGACGACCGCAACAACCGGCCTAGCCCGCTTCGGCGGCTTCAATGCCGCCAGCATGGCATCCATTTCCGCCTGCGGAACGGGCGATGGCGCGGCGGCAACAGGCATGGCCGGCAAGCTTGCCAGCCAAAGGCCGAAACCCGCCAACGACACGGCGGCGAGCGCCAAGCCTGCGAGGAGAAGATAGCGCGTCAACATCCGGCGCTCCGATCTGCAATGCCGCCATCACAAGGTATCGGGCCCGCCCTCTGGCGGAAATGACAGAAAGATCGTATTTTCCGCCAATGCATCGCCTCGTGTTCACCGTGTATCCCGGCTTCGAACTGCTCGACACGTCCGGGCCGATCTCGGTCTTCACCAGCGCCAACCGCGCTCTGGGCCTCAGCGGCAAGCCGCCTTTCTATGCGATCGACCTGGCATCGCCAGCAGGTGGACCGGTGACGAGCAGCAGCGGCGTCGCCGTTCATACGCGAAGCCTGGACGAATGCGCCTGCGAGGCGGTCGATACGCTTCTTGTCGCCGGCGCTGAAAGCGAACACCTGCTGCCGGTTCTGGCGGATTCCGCCTGGTCCGTCTGGCTTCCGGATCTTGCCGGCAAGGCGCAGCGGTTCGGATCGGTCTGTTCGGGCGTCATCATCCTTGCAAGGCTCGGGCTGCTCGACGGTCATCGCGTAGCTACCCACTGGGATGCCTGCGCGCCGCTGGCCGCGGCCTTCCCGTCCGTCACCGTCGATCCGGATTCCCTCTACGTCGTCGATGGCCGGCTATGGACCTCAGCCGGAGTCACCACCGGCATCGACATGGCGCTCGCCATGGTCGCGCAGGATCTGTCGGCCGATATTGCCGGCGCCGTCGCCAAGCGGCTGGTACTCTATGCACGGCGTCCTGGCTACCAGTCGCAGTTCAGCCCGCTGCTCCACGCGCAGGTGAAAGCCGACAGTCCCTTCGCGGACCTGATCGCCTGGATATTGGCAAACCTCAGTTCGCCGCTGGATGTTCCCAAGCTGGCAGAGCGCGCCGGGCTCAGCGAGCGGACGTTCCATCGCAAGTTCGTTGCAGCCGCCGGCGAGACGCCGGCCCGCTTCATCGAGGCGGCCCGCCTCGATGCCGCCCGCATGCTGCTGTGCCGCGGGCTTTCCTTGAAATCGGTGGCTGCCGAGGTCGGCCTTTCGCCCGCAACACGCTTTTGCGAAGCCTTCGAGCGCCGGTTCGGCATCACGCCACGGCTGTTTCGCGAGATGCATGCGGAGTTTTGACCGCCGGGAGGGTCAAGCAATGACAATGACGATCTACAAGTTCGCCGTCTTTGAAAATCAGGAATGGATTTTCCCGGTCGATGACGATGAGTTCGAGACCTTCTTCGCGATGGACGGACGCGTCATCCAGGATTGGGCTCTCCCCGTCATGAGAATGGTGGAGGCGGAGGAAGAAGCGGAGGAACCGAGCTACTCCGATTTCCCCTGGCTGGGCGAGCATGCGCCGATCCTGAAGCAGCCCGCCGTCGAAGCGCTGGCGCCGGTGCTGACCCAATACGGGCAGCTTCTGCCGCTGAAGGGCGAGGACGTCTGGCTGTTCAACGTCACCACCGTCCTCGACGCCCTCGACAAGGAGAAATCGAGCATCGTCTATTTCGACGATGGCGACATCCTCGATATCGAGCAGCATGTGTTCAAAAGGGACGTCATCGGAACCGCCGAAATCTTCAAGCTGCCGCGACGGGCCTCAGCCGTCTATGTCACCGGTAGTTTCGTTGAGCAGGTCCGCGGCTCCGGCCTTCGGGGCGTCTCGTTCGCTCCTGTGTGGACATCCGAAGAATGAGCGATCGCCGCGATCGGGAGACGCCGCGAAACCCGGCATCAGCGATCCCCGCTGGCGCGGATCAGGGCGTCTCTTTCAACGGCCAGACTTCGACGACGCCGTGCGTAACCGCGCATGGCACGAGTGAAACCTTCCCGATGGGGTCGGCGAGGTCGGTGGCTTCGATGATGGCGAAGCCCGCGATCGGCAGGGCTGACGACATGAAGGGACCGTCGAGAGTTTCCATGCCGCGCGCTTCTGGATTGCGGACTTGGACCGGAGTACCGGCGATCCCCATCACGGCGCCTTCGGACCGCAGTTTTGCGTCCTGAGCATGCGCGGCGTCTCTGAGCGGCTGGGGCGTGCGGTCGTAGCCGGCTCGGTCGCCATATCCGATCGTGACGAACTTGGGCATGGTCTTGCCTCCTTTCAGGGACTGCGGCAGCGGCGATAACGGCGGCATGAGCGGCCTGCAGACGGTCCGATCCGGCCGGGGTGAACGACCATCAGGTCGTCATCGCGGACTCCGCGCCATCACGCATAATGTGGCGCGCCATCGGGCCGGTAGTCGAGCACGAGGACCTCGCCATCGAGGATCCGATGATCCCCCAGTTTGAATTTCTGGTCCGGCATCCCCTTGAAAAAGGGCTCGACGCCGGACTGTGGCAGGATCAGCGGGCAGTAGATCAGGCGCAGCCGGTCCAGCAGATTCGCCGCAAGAAGCTGGCGGACGATTGATAGGCTTCCCATCGTCCGGATTTCAGCACCATCGCCCGCGCGCTCTGCACGGATCGTATCGAGGAATCCGGAACCCAGCACCGTCAGGCCCGGCCAGCTCACATGGCTGAGCCTGGAGGAAACGGCCCAACCCGGATTTTCGGTCATCCGGCGATAGTCATCATCTTGATAGGCCGCAGGTATGCTGCTCAAGGCATCAAGGGTCTTGCGGCCGATCAGGGTGCGATGGGGCTGCGCGTTATTCTGAGCCAACCATTCCATGAATTCGGGTCCAGTGTAGCCGTAGTAGGCTGGCGATTTCTCGCCGCGCGCCGCACCGTCGACCGTCAGCATGATTTCAGAAACGATTTCAGTCATTGCTCACCCTTTTCCTAGCAAATCAAGAATCTGACCAATTGCCCTCATCCCCAAACGGGCACAGACGGCGGCGAGGTCGACCTGGCGCTCTGCACGGGCATGCGTCCCGATATTCAGCGGCAAACCCAGCGACTGGGAAGCCGAGCGGGCCCCATCACTCCGATCGAGAATTTTTGGTGTCATCCTCTTCTCCTGTTGCTGGCTGCGAGCGGTTCGGTCCGGTACGGAACTGGTCACCTTGCGCGGATGAACCGCCGGCAGCGCGGCCGAAGCATCAGCGCAGACCCTGCTCATCGACGAGGATAAGGCAAATCTCCACTCGATCGGGCTTCTCGATCAAGTATTCATCGTCGCGAGGAAGCAGGTGGACCTTGGTCGGCTCTCCCTTGGTGAAATCACTCATCGCCTCCATGTCGGCCCAGTAGGAGACAAAGGTGAACCACGTCTCTTTCTCCAGATCCTCACGGAAGAGCTGGAAACCGAGCGCGGTTTCCTTCAGTGGCGGGATCCCACCCTTGCTCAGATAGGGCTCATATTCGTCGGCGACGTCTCGACGGGTGCGGGCTCGCCAGCTACGCGCGACGCTCGGGATCGTGGGCATTCTACTCTCCTTGGAGGATGGGTCAGCGAAGACCCTGTTCGTCGACGAGAATCTGATGGATCTCGATACGTTCGGGCAGCGCAATGAGAAGTTCGGGGTCGCGACCGAGGTGATGGACCTTGGTCGGCTCTCCCTTGGTGAAATCACTCATCGCCTCCATGTCGGCCCAGTAGGAGATGGTAGTGAACCAGACTTCTTCGTCGCGATCTTCGCGAAAGAGTTGAACGCCGAGCGCGGTCTTCTCCAGCGGCGAAATGCCTTCGGCGCGGATATAGAGCTCGTATTCGTCGGCAATTTCCGGGCGGGTGCGGCCGCGCCAAATGCGGGCGATGGTTGGTTTGGTCGGCATGGCAGTCTCCCTTGTGCAGGCGCCGCCGAACTGGCCGGGACGGCGCGGCCGTCAAGCATGATGACGGGCGAGAAAGTCGCGAACCAGCGGCAGTACCGCGTCGAAATGGGTTTCCAGAAGCCAGTGGCCAGCCCCCTGAACCAGGTGCAGTTCTGCATCGGGCAGGTCGCGGAGATAGGCTCGCGCGGACTCGGCGGGCATATAGCCGTCCTCTGGCCCCCAAACGATCAGCGTCGGCGGACCATGGTCGCGAAGGTACGCCTGATAGCGCGGGAACCAGGCGAGGTTCGCCTCCAGCTTCTCCATCAGCCCGACCGCCACCTGTCGGCGCACTGCGTTGTCCATGAGCGGCCAGTGCAGCTTCCACAGGTCGGGCGGGACTCGTGCGGCTACCTCGTTGGACACTTCCCCGACGAACTCTGCGCGGAAGCCTTCCTCGCTCACCGCCTTCTCGAGCGGGCGGTGCTTCTCATCACTCTTGTCCGCCCACCATTCCTTGATGGTCTTGTACTTCGGGCCAAGCACATCCTCGTAGATGTCACCATTCTGAAGAATGAGTGCGGCGATACGGTCGGGATGGGCGATCGCGTGGCGCAGGCCGATCTGCGAGCCGTAATCATGAAGCCACAGCACATAACGGTGCAAGCCAAAATGGTCTACGACTGCCGTCAGCACGCTTTCGTAAGCGTCGAAGTCGTAGTCGAACGCGGCCGGGTCGGGCGTATCGCTGTAACCGAAGCCGGGCCAATCGAATGCCACGGTCCGCCAACGATCGGCAAGCGCTGGCATGAGGCGGCGGAACTGGTATGACGAGCAGGGATAGCCATGCGGCAGGAGCAGCACCGGTGCGTCGGCCGGGCCGGCCTCCCGCAGGAACAGGCGGTGCCCGCCGATTGTCTTATAGTGGTGTTCAACGAAGCAGTTCTGCACAATGCTTCTCCGCTGGATGCACCGGCTCAATGCGCTTAACCGGTACCAATTCCGAGCGATTCACCCGGTACAAACAGGGCGCCGCAAGCACAGGCCATCGTTTTGAAACGTCGAGTTCAGTCTACCGGCTGAAGAGCCTGGCGAAAATGACATAGGACTCGGGATTTCTGCCACAACGTGGTGCGCACGATCATCAAAAGGTGGCAGCGATGGAGCGACCGATCCCGTGCGCCTACGACGCTACCCGGACATCGCATCAGGGCGCGCCGCGCTAACGTTAAACTACGTCGCCTGACGGTCCGCCCGGCATGGTTCCGGTTTCGATCGCCGGATCGACTGCACAGGAATGGCCGCCGTCGATGACAGGCTGCGCGGCGTTCGCGGCGAAATGCTGATCCTTGCGCACGCCTGATGTGTCGCTGTCGCGCCCGGTCAGGCTGCTGCATCCGCGCTTTCCGCTTTATGCGGTGCTGCGTGCGGACATGCAGTTCATGATCGGCGCGACGATGATTGAAAGCCAGTCCGCCGGACCGGTCACGGCGCATTCGATGATGGAGCAGCTGGGTGCCGCCTATGCCCTCCATCCGGCCTTTGGCGAGGCCGAGATCGTAGAAACCGGTGTGGGCGTTCGTCCGGCAGCCTTGCCGGTTGCGACAAGAGCGACGAACACGCCGAGATTCACGCATGCGGCGCCCGCGGCAAGGGTGAGAGCATCTCCCACGACCGGCAGCCAGGTAAACAACAGTGTCCATTCGCCAAAGCGCCGGAACGTTCGGCATGCCTGCTCATAGCGATCCGTGGCGACTGGAAACCAGCGCCTGTTGTGCAGCCCGTCGATGCCACGCCCCAGAACCCAGTTCACCACGGAGCCGAGCGTGTTGCCGATCGTCGCCACCACAAGGATGAGCCAAGGGTCACCGCGACCCGAGACGATCAGGCCGGCGAGCACCGCCTCCGACGAAACCGGCAGGACGGTTGCGGCGAGGAAGGCGCTGAGGAACAGTGCGCCATAGAGCGCCGCCACGCCGGACTATGCCTGCACGTCGACGACGCCCATCATGCCGAGCTGCTCATGCTCGAGGATGTGGCAGTGATACATCCTCGACCCCGGCCGGTCCTGCCGCAGCAGCAGCCTTACCGTCTCCCCGCGCGCGACATTGACGGTGTCTTTCCAGGCGCGATAGGCCGGCTTTGACATGGTGCCGCCGCGTTCGTGCTCGACCACCTGGAACTGCGTCCCATGCACATGGAATGGATGATCCATGTCCGCCTCGTTGACGATCTCCCAGAGTTCGACCTGACCAGCCTTGGCGACGACGTCGATGCGCTGCATGTCGAAGGCGGCGCCATTGATCAGAAAGCCCATCTCCATGCCGCCGGCGTTCATGGCCATGGTTTCGGTGAAGACAAAGCGGCGGCTGACCGCCGGAGCGCCGAGTTGCGCGATCGGCCGCAGCCTGTCGGGCAGTGGCGGGACAGGCCCGGTCGGCGTCTCCGAGACATTGACCGTCAGCAGCGTCAGCCCGGCATCGGCAGGGCGCCCGGGACCCATCCAGCCGCGGTCATAGTCCAGCGTGGCAAGCGCGGCCGCGCCGGGCTTGTCGAAAGACACGACCAGTTCAAGCCGTTCCGCCGGGCTGAGCAGGATGTCGCCGGCAGCCACCGGGGCCTCCAGCAGACCGCCATCCGTTCCGATGATCGTCATCGCCGCGCCGTCGAAGGAAAGCCGCAGAAAGCGCGCGTTGGTCGCATTGTAGAGCCGGAAGCGCCGTTTCGCGCCAAAGGACACCGCCAGTGTGGGATTCTTCTGCCCGTTGACCAACACATGGTCGCCGACGCGCCCGTTCATCAGGTCCGTCATCGTGTTGTCGGGCAAGGTGCCATCGGCCGCAAGGCGCAGGTCGGTGAAAACCAGCACGGTATCGCCATAGGCGGCCGGGATCGGATCGGCCTTCGGCTTGACCACGAACACGCCGGCAAGGCCGCGATAGACCTGCTCGGCGGTCTTGCCGTGCGGATGCGGGTGATACCAATAAGAGCCGGCGCTGCCTTCCGGCAGATCGAAACTGTAGGTGCGATCGGTGCCGGTGGCGACCTGGTCCATCGGATTGCCGTCCTGATCGGCCGGCACCGGCATGCCGTGCCAGTGGATGGTGCTTGCCTCGTTCGCGATCCGGTTGGCGAAGGTGATCTCGACGCGGTCGCCCTCCACGGCCTCGATCAGAGGCCCGGGGCTGGTGCCGTTGTAAGCGAGGATCGGCGTGTCCAGTCCCTCCGCAAAACGCGCCGTGGCGGACCCGGCCGTCAGCGTCGCCTTGAACAGACCCGGCCTGCCGGCTTCGTTCGCCAGCAGGGGCAATTCGCGCAACGCCTCGCCCTCGGGCAGAACCACCGTGCCTTGCGGCGCGGTGCCCATGTCATGGCCCGCGTGACCGCCCATATTCATGCCCGGCATGTCGTCCATCTTCATCTGCGCAGCGGCACGCTCGCCCACAAAAATCGTCGCAAGACCTGCTGCCAGAAAACCTCGCCGATGCATCTGTCGTTTCCTCGACCAGTCGTTGAACACCAAGGGCGACCCTAAGAGACTGCCGATGCCTGGCCAGGTCAATGCGGCGTTTGGGCCGCCTGATCGGCTCGGCGCCCTTAGTTCCTTGACATCGGGTATTTATCCGAAATTATGTAGGAAAGAAGGGATCGCAAGCATGACGGGAATCGCGCTTTCGGGCGTATCGAAGCACTTTGGCTCAGTCGAAGTGATCCGCGACGTGAGTCTGGACATCGAGCCGGGAGAACTGGTCGTGTTTCTCGGTCCGTCCGGTTCCGGCAAGACGACGCTGCTGCGCATGATCGCCGGCCTCGAAAGCATAGACCAGGGCACGCTGACGATCGACGGAGTGCGCTCGGAGAACCTTGCGCCGGGCAGGCGCAACGTTGCGATGGTCTTCCAGAACTACGCGCTTTACCCGCATATGACAGTCGCGGAGAACATGGCCTTCGGGCTGAGGAACATCCGGGTCGCGCCCGATGTCATACGCCAACGCATCGCCGAGGCTGCGCGTATCCTGGAGATCGAAGCGCTGCTCCAGCGGCGGCCGTCGCAGCTCTCCGGCGGGCAGCGCCAGCGCGTCGCCATCGGGCGAGCGATCGTCAAGGAGCCCAAGGCATTCCTGTTCGACGAGCCACTCTCCAATCTGGACGCAGCACTTCGAGCCCGTACACGCGTCGAGCTTGCCGAACTGCATCAGCGTTTGAAGTCGACGATGATCTACGTCACCCACGACCAGGTGGAAGCGATGACGCTCGCCGACCGTATTGTGATCCTCAACAATTGCCGGATAGAGCAGATGGGCAGACCCGTCGATGTTTATGCGCGTCCGGCGTCGCGATTCGTCGCGACCTTCGTCGGGTCACCCGCGATGAACATTCTGCCCGTTACGGTTTCGGGCTCGGGTGACAGGCTCAATGCGCGCTTGACCGACGGATCGCTGGTCGAACTTCCCGGCGCGCCGGTCAACAGGGATTGGCGCGAACTCGGCGTGCGGCCGGAATCGCTGACGGTCGTCGCGGAGGGCAATGAAACATCCGCCACGGCCACCGTTGTCGAGCGCCTTGGCGAGCGAACGCTCGTCTACGCACGGCTCGCGGATGGGACGCAGGTTACGGCACAGGATCGCGGGCTTTCGAGCGTCAAACCGGGCGACGCCGTTCGGCTGAAGTTCGACACCACGGCCCTGCATCTCTTCGCCGCGGACGGATCGGCCTGGCACGCGGGCGCTGACGGGGCCTGAACCTGCCCAGCGGCGATCGTGCCCTCCGGCATTGCGGTGCACTTGCTGGCGCTTTAGCCCTTGATACCTGCCGAGAGCGTTATCGCTTCGGTTACCCGGCGCTGGAAGCAGAGGTAGGCCAGTGCCACCGGCAGGCCGGCCAGTACGGCTGCCGACAGCTGGCGCGCGTAGTAGACACCGAAGGCGTCGTTGACCTGCGTGATGCCGACGGTGATCGTCATCATCTCGGTGCGGGTCACCGAGAGGAACGGCCACAAGAACGCGTTCCACGTCCAGATGAAGCAGACGATCGACAGCGCCGTCGTTACCCCCCAGTTCATCGGCATGTAGATCTTGAAGAGGATCCCGAATTCAGACGCATTGTCCATGACCGCGGCCTCGCGGAAATCCTTCGGGACCTGATCGAAGAACTGCTTGTACACGATGATGATGACGGGGTGGATAAGCTGCGGCAACATGATCCCGGCCCAGCTGTTGAGCAGGCCAAGGTTGGCGACCAGCACGAAATGATTGATGATCAATGCCGAAGTCGGAACCATGAAGGAGGCGAGGATCAGCCACCACAGCGCGATGCGCCCCGGGAACCGCAACTGCGAGATCGCGTAGCCGCACAGCATCGAGATGAAGATGGTGATGACCGTTACGCCGACCGCGACCGCCACCGAATTAACGTACCAGGCGCCGATCTGTGTGGTGGTCACGGCGCTAATGTAGTTCTCCAGCGTCGGCGTCTCGGGCCAGAGTTCGATGTAAGGCCGGACGACCTCGTCGTCCGGTTTGAGCGATGAGATCACCCCCCAATAGAGCGGGAATGCCCATAGGATGGCCCAGACGAGCGTCAGCGCCGTGATGATCCCGCCCCAGAAATTCCAGCGTTGCGCAGCCATGGCGTTCATCGGCGCCGCCTTTCGGCGAACCGGAGCAGTTGGAATTGCAGGACCGAGACGACCACCACAAGCACGAAGAGGGTAACGGCGACAGCCGCCGCCCTGCCTCCCTGGTTCTGCTGGAAGGCCTTTTGGAAGATGTAATAGACGAGGACCATATTGTCGTTCGGCCGGCCGCCGAACGAGAACAGATAGACCTGGTCGAAGATCTTGAGCTGCAGGATGAGCTGGATGGTCAACACCAGCGAGGTAACCGGCCATAGCAGTGGCCAGGTGATACGCCGGAACGTGATCCATCGCGTCGAGTTGTCGAGTGCGGCGGCTTCGTAGATCTCCACTGGTATGGACCTCAGTCCGGCGAGGAAGAGGAGGATCGAGAAGCCCGCGGTCCACCAGATCGTCACCCCGGCCACCGCCGGCAAGAACCAGACGCGCGACTTGAAGACCGGTACGCGCGGGATTCCCAGCCAGTCCAGCACATGCATCGCGATCCCGAACTGGAAATTCAGCGTCCAGTCCCAGATCAGATAGACGACCGACACCGGCAAAATGTAGGGCAGGAAAAACAGCGCCAGCACGATCGACTGGAACCGGCCCTTGAGGCGCGACACGCCAAGCGCGATCAAAAGGGCGATGAGCGTCCCGGGGACGACCGTCATCAGCACGAAGTAAGCGGTGTTCCAGACCGCGCGCCGGAACATCGGGTCGTTGTCGAGCCGCAGATAGTTGTCGAGGCCAACCCACCGACCCGCGCCGATCAGCGGCGCATCGGTGAAGGAGATGCGGAACATCTGGACCGTCGGATAGACGAACGCCAGCAGGTAGATCGCCAGGAAGGGAGCGACCAGCACCAGCGCGACAAGACGTTCAGTGCGGGAGTTGCGAAGCATGGCTCTTCCTCGAACACGGCTGGGGCGGCCCTGGGCGGGCGGTCCCAGCCTTTGAGCCCTACATGCTGTTCAGCTCTTCCTTGATAGATTTCACCGCCTCGCCTGGGTCCATCTCGCCGTTGAGGGTCGGCACGAAATAATTGGACATGATGTCGAAGATCGGCCCGGCGACACCGGCCTTGGTCGACTTCGGATCGAAGATCATGTTGGCCGTCAGCGTCGAGTAGGTCGCATTGGGCTGCATTGCCTTGTATTCGGCCGACTCGGTGACTGGCTTGTATGCCGGGATGTGGCCTGCCGTGGCCCAGAACAGCGAGTGCTTGTCGATCCATGAGATCACCTCGAGAACGGCGGCACGCTTTTCCGGGCTGAGCTCCTTGCCCTTGTTCTTCGGGATTGCGAACGAATGGCTGTCCGCATAGGTGCACGGTTTGTCGAAGATCACCGGGATCTCGACGGCGCCCCAGTCGAACAGCTTGCCTTGCTTGGCGAGGTCGGTCATCGTGGGAACTTCCCAGACGCCGTTGATCATCATTGCGGCCTTGCCCGAGGTGAACAGGGCGACGGTTGCTGGATAGTCCGTATAGGTCGACTGCAGCCCGGCCTTCGTCCACCCTTGCAGAACCGCCAACGCGTTCGCCAGCTTCTTGCCGTTGTCGCCTGCGAGGAATTCGTTGCCCGTCAGAAGCTCGCCGCCTTGCTGGCACACCAGCGAATAGATGGTGCGGTACATGAAGTTGCCGTCGGCGGTGACGCTGCCCAGCGGGAACTCGACGCCGGCATCCTTCAACTTCTGCAGTGTCGCGGTGAATTCCTCCTTGTTTTTCATGCCCACGGGACGGCCGTCGTCGCCGAGCACGCCTGCCTTCTTCAGGAGGACGCGATTGTAGTACAGGACGATCGGATGGGTATCGAGCGGCACTGCGTATTGCTTGCCGTCGACCGTCACGGCGCCCATCGTCGTCTGGGCGAAGTCCGAGGCCGAGAGGCCCATCTTGCTCATGTCGTCGGCGGTGATTTCTTCGAGAATGTCCTGGCTCACCGCCAGGGGGATACGGCTGGCATGATAGGTCATGACGTCTGGCGCCTCACCGACCGCGGCGGAGGTCTGCACCTTCGAGTAGAAGGGCGTGCCCCACTCCAGCGTCGTGGCGTCGATCTTGATCTTGCCGGTGTGGGCGGCGTTGAAGTCGGCGATCATCTGCTTCATGCGCACACCGTCGCCGCCGCCGAGGAAATCCCACCACATGACGGTTTCTTCGGCCTGGGCCGCGACGGCCCAGATTCCTCCGGCCGCAACCACCGCTATGGCCATCATCCTGCGAAAGTTCATCTCAGCTTCCTCCCGAGTACGGCGGTTAGATCCGCCTTGAACGTTTCAATGCTACACCAAACCGATCCGCCCGCAACGGATTTTACGATATGTATCCGATATCAGGATATTAACTCAAAGCGTCACACGCACCATCGAGTAGGAGTGCGGCGGCAAGTTCAGCGCCATTCCCTTGCTGTTGAGCGTTGCCCCGTTGCCTTTGACCGGTGCTACGTTGTCCGGCGCGTCCTTGGTGTTGCAGGCCGCAAGATCGTCATGACGGATGATCGTGTGCTCGATGGACTTGGCGGCGAACCGCTCGAGGGCGATTTCGGCCTCTATCGTCTCGGACCCATGCCGATTGATTGCGAAGAAGGTCAGCGTGCCGGCGTTCGAATTGTGCACGCCTGCGATGTCGAGCCACGGCACCTTGTCGGCTACGGCCGCGTCATAGGTAGGCACCTCGACCGCGAGTTGCAGCGCGGTGCCGCGGCCGTACCTGGAGGCCAGCATAAAAGGCCAGTAGATCGTTTGCCGCCAGGCGCTGCCGCCGGGGTCGGTCATGATCGGCGCGATTACGTTCACCAGCTGCGCAATGCAGGCGATGCGAACAACATCCGACCGGCGGATGAAGGTGTTGAGGATGCAGCCGACCTGCAGCACGTCCTCGAAATTGTAGATGTCTTCCAAAAGCCTGGGCGCTTCCGGCCAGTCCCAGCCGCGCATGCGCTCGGCGTCCTGCTTGCGCTGATGGTACCAGACGTTCCACTCGTCGAAGGAGATCTTCACGTCCCGCTTCGAGCGGGTCTTGGCCTTCACGTAGTCGATGATGCCCGCGACGGTGCCGATGTAGCGGTCGAGCTTGGCCGGAAGAGCGAGATATTCGGCCGTATTCTTCTCGTAATTCTCGAAATACATGTGAAGGGAGATGTAGTCGACCTGCTCGTACGTCGCTTCCAGCACGGTCGCTTCCCACTGCGGATAAGTCGGCATATTGGAATGCGACGAGCCGCAGACGACCAGTTCCACCGTCGGGTCGAGGCCGCGCAACGCCTTGGCGGTCTCGTTGGCGAGATGCCCGTATTCGCTCGCCGACTTGTGGCCGACCTGCCAGGGGCCGTCCATTTCATTGCCGAGACACCAGAGGCGGCAGTTCCAGGGTTGCGCGCGTCCGTTCTTGGCCCTGAGATCTGACCAGTAGCTGCCGCCCGGGTGATTGACGTATTCGACGAAGGCCCGCGCCTCGTCGAGGCCGCGGGAGCCGAGATTGACGGCAAGCATCATCTCGGTGCCGGCTTTTTCGGCCCAGTCGGCGAATTCGTGGATCCCAACCAGGTTCGGCTCCGTGGTGCGCCATGCAAGATCGAGCCGCCGCGGGCGGTTCTCCTTTGGGCCTATGCCATCTTCCCAATTGTAGGCGGACACGAAGTTGCCACCGGGGTAGCGGCAGATCGGCGTGTCGAGCGCACGCACCAGCTCGATCACGTCCTTGCGCATTCCCTGTGCGTCCGCTTGCGGATGTCCGGGCTCGTAGATGCCCGTGTAGACCGCCCGACCAAGATGCTCGAGAAACGAGCCATAGAGACGCTTGTCGATATCCGCGACGGTATAGGCCGCGTTCGCCGTGACTCTGGCCTTCATGATCCCTCCCACTGCGGATTATCAATCCGACTTTCCGATCTATATCCGGATCGTGGGTCAGTTAAGGGCGGAGTTGGTTCGGCCGTCAAGGGCCAAATATGCTCTCAAGCCTTCAGCAGGCGCAGAACGATGTCGTTGCTGTAATTGCCGAAGCCGCTGCCGAAGATGTTTATGCCGCCGGGGTGACGCGCATCTTCCTTCACGCCGATACGTATCCGGATCGAGCGGTGCCGCTCGAGCTCCAGATCAGCCAGCGAGCATTTGGAAACCTTGTCGTTGTTGCGATAGGTGCCGTTGTTGGTGACGCGCCAGTGTGCGAGGTCGCCATACTGCGATCCGGCCAGCTTCCACCAGCCGGGCGTATGCTTGCCGCGCTTGTCGCCATAGTCGGCCGGCGCCGTCCAGGTATCGATCTCGTGTCCGTTGATCGCGACCGTGATGTCCGATGGCCAGTCCTTCGATGTGCCCGGCACCTCGGACGAAAGCTCCATCGCCAGCTCCAGCCCGCCGACTTTGGCATTGGCAAGCGTCGCATTGTTGGGAAACTGGTATTCGACGAAGCCGCGCGTGAACCACAGCAGCCCGGCCCGCATACGGTCAGGATCGAGGAAGGTATCGGGCACATCGAGAAGTCCGATGACGCCGTCCTTTGAACAGAGACCGCAGGGAGCGGAAACTTCGCATCTTGTGTAGAGACCAAGCGGCATCGCCACTTCTATGACGCCGAGATCCTGCGCCGGGGTGCGGTCCTTGAAGACGACAACCAGCTCCGAGAAGGTCGAATAACAGACCTTCTGGCTTCCCTTGCGCGCCTTCTGTGATTTCGTCTCGATCAGACCGACATCGACAAGAACCTGGATGTTTGCCGAAATTGTCGATTGCGGAAGACCCAGTTCTTCGGCCACCTGATTGACGTTTTTCGGCCCCTTGCGGTGCAGCAGGTCGAGAATCCGGACCCGAACCTCGCTCGCGAGGCTCTTCAACAGGTCGAGCCGCTCAAGCGGATCGACGACCATGATTTCATTCGACATATGGCCCCGCACTGGTCGCACGGGGTTATGTATCAGCAGATCAGATACAAATAAAGACGGTGGCGTTGCGAATTGAACCGCGTGGTCCGCGCCACTTGCAGGTCGGCGCATTGCCGACCTGCCTGCTCCTGCTGTCGAGACGGCTGGTTCAGGCCACCCGGACGACGAAATGCTTGGTAACCGGCTCGACGATCTTCCAGGTTCCCTTGAAATCGGCTTCCACCACGAAAGCGTCGCCCGGGCCGACTTCGACAGGTGTGCCGCCGTCGGGCGTGATGATGATGCGGCCGGCGATCATGTGCACGAATTCATAGTCGGTGTAGGTCGCATGATAGGTGCCGGGCGACGCCCGCCACGTGCCCGACATCACCTTGCCGTCTTCCGTCGTGTGCTGGACGGCGGTTTGCATGGTCGGGTGGCCCTCGACCACGACCCAGCCAGGCAGGTCGCCGGCTTCCGCGCGTTCGATCGCGCCGAATTTGAGGATCGTCTTATTGGTCATGCCGGGTTTCCTTCTGCTTCATGTATCGCAGCGGTCGGATAGCCGATGCATGGGACGGCGGCAATGCATGCGCGACGACAACGAGCGGCGTTTACGCGCCTGGGCGTCTTGGGAAATCCGCGACCGCCCTACGGCTTGTGACGGGCAGAGACCAGTTCCGCCTTGCGCCGCGCCGTCTCGAGCCCAAGGCCAATGAAGGCGCGCGCGTGCTTGGCGAGCGCCATATTGTCGGCCCACAGATTGCGCCAGATGGCGGTCTTCTTCGACAGGTTCTCGTCGACGATCTCCGAGGAGAAGGATTCGAAGCTGAGATCGTCGGCATAGCCGATAGCCGTCAGCGCATCGAAAATCGCCGCGAAGTCGATATTGCCGGTGCCGAGGAAACCCCGATGGCTCTCGCCGATATGGACATAGCCGATCTTGCCCGCGGCGTGGCGGATGGCCAGCCCGACATCGGCTTCCTCGATGTTCATGTGGAACGTGTCGAGATGCAGGAAGATGTTGTCCGAGCCGGTATCCTCGATGAAGGCGAGACCTTGCGCGGCGGTGTTGAGCAGATTGCTTTCGAAGCGGTTGACGATTTCGAGATTGAGCGTGACGCCGGCCGCCTTCGCCGTCTCGGCGACTTTCGCCAGCGCAGCAGTGCTGCGGTTCCATTGATCGCGCGTCGGCGCTTCGATCTGCAGGCCATGGCCGGCCGACAGGATGCCGGCGACCTTGCGGCCGCCAAGATCGCGCGTCAGCGCGATGGTCTGGTTGAGGATCTCGACGCCTCGCGCGGCGACCGCCTTGTCGGCGCTCGATATGTCGCCGTCACCAGGCAATCCGATGCTGATCGCCACGCCGAGGCCGAGATCGGCGATGCGTTTGGCAAGCCCGCCAATGTCGACATCGGCCGGGTTGAGATAGGAGAATTCGATCAGGTCGAAGCCGGCCTCCCTGGTGTTGGCCAGCGTGCGTTCAAGCTCGCTCTGTGCCGAGCTTGCCGACCAGACGAAAGAATGGATTCCGATGCGCGCCATGGTCGTCTCCGGTTTGCGGCGATGAAGAGAGGCGCGGCCGGACAAATCCGGCCGCGCCTGTTGGAGTGATCAGCGGGCCGCGGTCCAGCCCTTGTAGTCCTTCAGGTTTTCGGCGGTGATCAGCTTGGGATCGAGCAGCACGGTGGCCTCGGCCGGCTTCTTGCCGGCAAGCAGTTCGGCCGCCATCGTCAGCGACTGGCCGGCCATCACATAGGGATCCTGCGAGGCCGAGGCCTTGATCATCGAGGTGCCGGAAGAGAGCTCCTTTTCGATATCGGGCGCGCCGTCGACCGCGGTGAAGATGAACTCGGAGCGGTTGAGCTGCTTGGCGGCAAGCTGGGCGCCGATCGCCGTTGGGTCGTTGATGGCGAACACCGCGTCGATCTTGTCGAAGCGGGTGAGCAGCGACTGGAACACCTTCAGGCCGCCGTCGCGCGAACCTTCGGCGTTCTGGTCGTCGGACAGGATCTTGATATCGGCATGCTGCGAAAGCACGTTCTTGCAGCCCTTGACCCGCTCCAGGATCGACGAGGATGCCGGGCCGTTGAGGATGACGTAGTCGCCCTTGCCGCCGGTATGATCGACCAGATACTGGCAGGCCTCCTCGCCGGCCTTGACGTTGTTGGTCATCACGGTGACGTCGGCGCCCGGCGCCGAGACGTCGAAGGCGGCGACGATGATGCCGGCGGCCTGTGCCTTCTTCACCGCCGGCGCGATCGCCTTGGCGTCGACCGCGTTGAGCATGATCACGTCGACGCCCGCGGCGATGAAGGAATCGACCTGCGAGACCTGCTTGTTGAGGTCATAGTCGGCCGATACCGACGTCACCTCGACCTTCGGATTGATCTTCTTGGCCGCGTCCTCGATGCCCTTGATGGTGGCGACGAAGAAGGGGTTGCCGAGCAGGCCGACCGAGATGCCGACCTTGTTGAGGTCCTTGGCCGATGCCGGCGCGATGGCGACGGCCGCGAACGCGGCGCCGCAGAGCAGTTTGGCGATGGTCTTCATTACGCTTACTTCCTCCTGATGCCCCGCGCCTCTCACGGTGCGTTACACAAGCCGGTCTTTGATGCCGGCGACTAGGTCACTCACGTTCTCGCCCCTGCCTGGAGCCGGTAGCGGTCGAGGGCGACCGCCACGATGATGACCAATCCCTTGATGATGTACTGCCAGATGTCCGAGACACCGGCCAAGATGAGCCCGTTGGAGAGCACCGCGATGATCAGGCCGCCGATCAGCGTGCCCCAGATCGAGCCGACGCCGCCGACGAAGCTGGTGCCGCCGAGGATGACGGCGGCGATGGCGTCGAGCTCGTAGGACTGGCCGAGTTGCAGGCCGTTGGCGGCATAAAGCCTTGCCGCCGACATGGCGCCGCCGAGGCCGGCGAGCAGGCCGGACACGCCATAGACGAACAGCAGCACCAGCGGCACCTTGATGCCGGTCAGCCGCGCTGCCTCGGCATTGCCGCCGACGGCATAGATCCAGGTGCCGAGCACGGTGCGCTTGAGCACCAGCCAGGACAGCACCACGACCGACAGCGCGATGACGACCAGCCAGGGGATGCCGAACAGCGAGCCATTGCCGATGAAGTCGAACGGCAGGTCCGAATTGAACACCGTCGTGTCCTGCCCGAGCAGGCGGGCGATGCCGCGCACGGCCGTCAGCGAACCCAGCGTGACGATGAAGGGCGGTAGCCTGATATAGGCGACGAGCAGCCCGTTCACGAGCCCAAAGCCGAGGCCGACGAGGATGGCCGCCGGCACGCCGAGCAGGCCCCAGTCCGGCACCAAGGACACCAGCACCGCCACCATTGCCGACGCGGCAAGGATGGAGCCGACCGACAGGTCGATGCCGCCGGTCAGGATGACGAAGGTCATGCCGGCCGCGAGCACGATGTTGATCGACGATTGCTGCGTGACGATGAGCAGATTGGTCTCGGTGAGGAAACGCGGATTGATGAACTGGAAGCCCGCCGCCAGCAGCACCAGCCCCGGCAGCATGCCGAGCGCCGCGAAGGCCGTGCGCAGCCGCCGGCTCCTGACCGCCGCCTGATCCACGCTCGTCGTCGTTCTGTCGGTCATTCCTGGGCCGCTCCCGTCGCAAGTTCCATGATTGCCTCCTGACGCAGCGGCTCGCCTCCGGATGTCGTCACCTCGCCTGCTATGGCGCCGTCGCGCATCACCAGCACGCGGTCGGCGACGCCGATCACCTCGGGCAATTCGCTGGAGATCATCAGGATGGCGATGCCCCGGTTGGCGAGGTTGTCGATCAGCCGGTAGATTTCCGACTTGGCGCCGACATCGACGCCGCGCGTCGGCTCGTCGAGGATGACGACTTTCGGCTCGGTCTCCAGCAGCCGGGCGAGCAGCACCTTCTGCTGGTTGCCGCCCGACAGCGAGCCGGCATTGGCCTGCGCCGAGCGGGTGCGGATCGACAGGTCCGCAATGGCTTTCGCCGCGCGCCTTTCGGCGGCGCTGAAGTCGCGCAATCCGCCGGTCAGCGCGTCCCTGGCCAGCACGCCCATGCTGATGTTGTCGGAAATCGACATGTCGAGGAACAGGCCGAGTTCCTTGCGGTCCTCGGTGAGGTAGGCGATGCCGGCGTCGAGCGCTTCGCGCGGCGAGCCAATGGAGATCGGTTTGCCGTCGAGTTCCAGCGTGCCGGCGCTGCGCTTGTCGGCGCCGAAGATCAGCCGGGCGAGTTCGGTGCGGCCGGAGCCGACAAGACCTGCCAGAGCCAGAACCTCGCCTTTGTGCAGGTCGAACGAGCAGTTCTTCAACAGGCGCCCGTCGGACATGCCGCGCACCGAGAGTGCGATGGCGCGCTTCGCGTCCGGAGGGCGATGATCCTTCTTGTAGAAGGCGGAGAGATCGCGGCCGACCATCATCGAGACCAGCCGCGAAGCGTTGAGGTCGGCGCGCTCCAGCGTGCCGACATAGCCGCTGTCGCGCAGCACGCTGACGCGGTCGGCGAGCTGGTAGACCTCTTCCATGCGATGGCTGATGTAGATGATGGCGATGCCTTGCGCCTTCAGCGTCGCGATCACTTCGAAGAGGCTGTCGGTCTCGCGCGACGTCAGCGACGTGGTCGGCTCGTCCATGACGATGATGCGCGCATTGGTCGACAGGGCACGGGCGATCTCGACCAGCTGGCGCTCGCCGAGCGACAGGCTGGAGACCAGCGCACGCGCGGAGAAGGAGACGCCAAGCCGGGCGATGATTTCGTTCGCCCGCCGGCTGCATTGATCGCGGTCGACAATGCCGAAGCGCCGCGGCTCGTTGCCGAGGAAGATGTTCTGCGCCACCGTCAGATTGGGCGCCAGCGACAGTTCCTGATAGATCACCGCGATACCGGCGGCGCGCGCCTTGATCGGATCGCCGGTCGCGGCGGGCACACCGTCGATCAGGATCTCGCCGCCGGCATCCGGCCGATAGGCGCCCGACAGCACCTTCATCAGCGTCGACTTGCCGGCGCCGTTCTCGCCCATCAGCGCATGCAGCTCGCCGGCATGGACGGTGAGCGAAACATCCTGCAAGGCGCGGATCGCACCGAATGTCTTGGAGATGTGAAGCATCTCCAGCACAGGATGGCTGCTTGCCTGTTTCTGCGCCGTCGCGCTCATCGTGCACCACCCGCGGCCTTGATGGCGGCGGCCTGCCCGCCGACGTGATCGCGCCAGGCGTCGCGATAGCCGGTTAAGCCTCTGAAGCGCGTCGCATGCACCGGCTCCGGCGCCTCGGCGGCGAAGTCGCGCCCGACGCTCTCGAAGGCAAGCGCCGCCGCGCCCGTGGCGCTGCCCTCCAGCGTGGCGCCCTGCAGGAAGGCCTGGCCGGGACGCAGCTCAGCCAACAGCCCGGCAAGCAGTCCACCAGCGTTCAGCCCGCCATCGACGATGACGGTGTTTTGCGAATGGATGAGGTCGAGGCAGAGATCGACCATCAGCGCCACATAGAGCAGAGCCGCCGCGGCGCGTTCTGCGGCATCGGGCGTGCGCCCGACCAGCCGGCCGGGACGGTCCGGCATCGGCCCGCCCGGGGCGAAGCTCGGCAGCGCCATGATGCCGGCGTCGATCGCTTGCTGGACCGCACCATGCTGGATCGCGCCTTGCCAGCCGCCGCTGATGGCGGCGAATTCACGTCCGCCCATGAAGCGGATGGTCGGCACCGGGCCGCCGTCGACATCGACATTGACCAGCATGTCGCGGTCACGGTCGAGCACGTCCAGCGGGCAGTCGGGATTGAGCACGACGACCCAGGTGCCGGTCGACACCACGGTCAGCGGGCCAAGCTCCTGGCGGCGATAGGCATGGAGCGCCGCATTCGAGTCGTGGACGCCATTGTGGATGGCGATCGGCTGTGCCGCTCCGCCAAGGCGCCGTTCGCCGATGACCGCGCCGGCGCGCGCGAAGCCCGGCATCTGGCCGCGCCACCCCTCGGCATCGACCAACGATGAAAAGTCCTGGCTGCGCGGCGCCCACAAATGCGAATGACAGCCGAGGTAGGATACTTCCGAGACCGCTCGGCCACCGAGGCGCCAGCTCCAGTATTGGGGGTAGCCGAGAATCGACTTCGCCGCAGCGAACGCGTCGGGATCGACCTCCTGCAGCCACAGCATGTGTCGGCCGTAGTTGAAGCCGAGCGGCAGGCGGGGCGAGAACGTCTCGGCAAAATCCGGGATGCGACGATCGATCCGGGCAGCGATTTCGGCCGGCGGCTCCTGCTCGTAGTCGAGGATCGGATGCGTCAGCGCCGCGTCGTCCACGAGAGCGAAGGTGCAGCCATGGCCCGACACCATCACCCCTTGCACGCCATGGTTTTCGACCGCGTCCGTGACAGCACCGAGCGCCCAGTCGTGGAGGGTGGCCTCGTCGAGCACGCTGAAGCCGTCCTGGCGCGTCCATTTCGGCTGGGTCCGGCGCTCGTCGAGGATGCGTCCGTCCTGG
The DNA here is from genome assembly GCF_016756575.1 of Mesorhizobium sp. 131-3-5. NCBI lineage: Bacteria > Pseudomonadati > Pseudomonadota > Alphaproteobacteria > Hyphomicrobiales > Phyllobacteriaceae > Mesorhizobium > Mesorhizobium sp. 131-3-5. The sequence continues at coordinate 1,534,075 of NZ_AP023254.1, read as the reverse complement.
CCGAAGACGAACAGCTTCGAATTGGTCTTGCCGAAATCGAGCACCGCCACTTTCACGGCACGGCTCCCGAGGTGGACGCGATCCGCAACATGACGCCGGCATCCTCCAGCATGCGCGCATCGGCATCCGACAGGCCGTCATCGGTGATCAGCGTGCCGATGCGCGATAGCGGCAGCGCGACATTGCGCGCGTGGATCGACAGTTTGCGGCTGTCGGCCAGCACCACGATCTGGTCGGCGCAGAGGCTGAGATCGACAATGGAGCGCACCAGCAGCGGATGCGATTCCAGCACGCCTTCCTGGTTGAGGCCTTGCGCGCCGAGAAAGAATTTCGAGGCGTAGAAGGGCGTTGCCTGAGTCAGCGAATGGATGATGCCGGGTTCGCGATGCAGCTCGCCGCCGGCAACCGTCAGGCTGCAATGGCCATGGTCGCTGAGATAGGCCGCGAGCGGCATCGAATTGGTGTAGAGGCGAATGTTGCGCTCGGCGAGCTTGACGCCGAGATGGAAGCAGGTCGAGCCGCCATGGACGATGACCGCGTCGCCGTCGCGCACCATGGTCGCCGCGATGGCCGCGATCTGCCGCTTGGCCTCGACCGCGAGGTCACGGTTCTCGTCATAGGGCCGGGCATAGGCGACGCCCGCATGCGATGCGCCGTCGAGCGCCGAGATGCCGCCATAGACCTTGCGCGCCTCGCCGGCCTCGTCGATCCGGTCTATGTCGCGCCTGACCGTCGCCGCCGAAACGCCAAGCCGCTCCTGCAGCTCGCGCACCGAGGCGAACGGGCGGTCCCGCAGCAATTCGACGATCTGACGCTGGCGGCCGGAGTCGCTCAACTCTTTCCTCCCAAGTGCCATTTTCCATGGCAATTGGTGCAACTTACTCAACAATAGTCAGATTGCAAGCTGGTTTTGATGATAGTAGATCACTGTTGACGTAAGTCGCTCGCATCTGCGATATCAGCGCCAACACCGGCCCCAGCGGCGGGATCACGGGCAAGCGTTGAAGGAAAGGCGCCATGGCAACCCAAGCTGACTCGCAGGAACTGGCGGCCTTGCGGGCGCTTTCGGCCAGCATCGGGCTCAACCCGCATATGACCCAGGCGGCAGGCGGCAATACCTCGCTCAAGGCCGGCGACACGCTGTGGATCAAGGCCTCCGGCACCTGGCTGAAGGATGCGCTCAGCGACGACATCATGGTGCCGGTGGCAATGGCGCCGCTGCTTGAGGCGGTCGAAGAGCGCGATCCCGCCGCCGACAAGCCGCAGGCCTTCGCCATCGAGGAACTCAACACGCGCGGCCTGCGCCCGTCGATCGAAACCACGGTGCACGCCTTGATGCCGCAACGCGTGGTTTTGCATGTCCACTGCGTCGACACGATTTCGCTTGCCGTGCAGGCCGATGGCGAGGCCGAGGTCGCCAGGCGGCTCGGCGGCATCGAATGGGCCTATGTGCCCTATTGCCGGCCGGGCCTGCCGCTCGCCCGTGGCATTTCCGAGAAACTGCGGCCTGGTGTCGATGTCCTGATTCTTGGCAATCATGGGCTGGTCGTCGCCGCCGAAACCGTCGCCGAGGCGCAGAGGCTGCTCAATCGCGTCCGCGCGCTGTTGGCACGGCCGGCGCGCGCGACTGCAGCGCCCGACGTCAGGGCTCTGACAGCGCTTGCGGCAGACAGCGTCTACCGATTGCCGGCGGATCTGGAAGCTCATGCGGTCGCGCTCGATCCGCAAAGCCGCCGCATGGCGGAGGCCGGCAGCCTCTATCCGGATCATGTCATCTTCCTCGGCCAGGGCTCGATCGTAGCGAGGTCGGGCGAGGATGCGGCGGGGGTCGCCGCGCGCCTCGGCACGGCACCCATGGCGATCCTGTTCCCCGGCGCCGGCGTGCTGATGCGCCGCGACGCCAGCGCCGGCGCCGACGCCATGCAGCGCTGCCTCGCCGACGTGGCCGCGCGCGTCGATGTCGCGGCGCGGTTGAATTATCTCACCGCTGCCGAGAACGACGAACTGGTCAATTGGGACGCCGAGCAGTATCGCCAGAAGCTCAATGCCACAGGCGGCTAGCAAAGGACTGAAGACATGATGCCCCTTGTCATCGGCATCGACATCGGCACGTCGGGCGCGCGCGCCGTCGCCATGCGCCCGGATTTTTCCATTGCCGGCCAGTCCGCCGTTCGACTCGACAGATTCGGCCAAAATCCCCGCGACCCCTCGGCATGGTGGCAAGCGGTCCAGGCGGCTCTGACGGAACTGCTTTCGGGCATCGACCGCGCTGCTGTCCGCACTATCGCTGTCGACGGCACGTCGGGCACGCTGCTGCCGGTCGACGCCGTCGGGCGGCCGCTGACTGAGCCGCTGATGTACAACGACAAGGTCGACGACGCCGACATCCTGGCAGCCGTCGCCCGCGAGGCGCCGGACGCGAGCGCCGCGCACGGCGCGACTTCCGGCCTCGCCAAGGCGTTACTGTTCCAGCATCTGCCCGGCATCGCGGCCGTGCTGCACCAGGCCGACTGGATCGCCGCAAACTTCTCCGGCCGCTTCGACGTCAGCGACGAGAACAATGCACTGAAGACAGGCTATGACGTCGAGGCGCGCCGCTGGCCGGACTGGATCGCAGCCACCGGCATGCGCGTGGACTTGCTGCCTCATGTCGTCGAGCCGGGTGCCGTCACCGGCACGCTCACCGCGGCCGCCGCGGAACTGTTTGGACTGCCGCGCGATGTGGTCGTGCTCGCCGGCACCACGGATGGCTGTGCCTCGTTCCTGGCGACGGGCGCCACGACGGCTGGCGACGGCGTCACGGCGCTGGGATCTTCGCTCACCATCAAGATCCTCTCCGACCGGCCGATCTCGGCGCCGCGCTTCGGCATCTACAGCCATCGCCTCGGCGACACCTGGCTGGCCGGCGGCGCGTCGAATTCCGGCGGCAAGGTGCTGGCGCAGTATTTTCCGCTGGCGCGGATCATCGAACTCAGCGCGGCAATCGACCCCACGACGCAAACCGGGCTCGACTATTATCCGCTCGGCGCATCGGGCGAGCGCTTTCCGATCGCCGATCCCACCTTGCCGCCGCGTCTTTCGCCGCGACCAGCTGATGATGCTGACTATCTCAAAGCGATGTTCGAAGGCATGGCCGCGATCGAGGCGCTCGGCTACCGCAGGCTGGCCGAGCTCGGCGCGCCGGCGCTGACCTCTGTCAGGAGCGTCGGCGGCGGCGCCGCAAATCCGGCCTGGACTGATATCCGGCGGCGCAAGCTCGGCGTCGATTTCCTGCCGACACTTTCCGATGAGGCGGCCGCCGGCACGGCGCGGCTGGCGCTGAAGGGCGCAAACAAGGCAGGACTGGCATGAGTGCGAAGAAGATCGAACGCCTCGACGGTATCGGGCCGCTGGCCGAGCGCTACCAGGTGTTCCTGCTCGACCAGTTCGGCGTGCTGCATGACGGCCAGGCTCCTTATCCAGGCGCGGTAAAGGCATTGTTGGCGCTGAAGCGCGCCGGCAAGACGGTGGTGCTGATCTCCAATTCCGGCAAGCGCGCCAAGCCCAATGAGGACCGCCTGCTGAAACTCGGCTTCGCCGCCGGCAGTTGGGATCATTTTGTCTCCTCCGGCGAGGTGGCGTGGCGATCCTTCAACGACATGGCGGCGTCGGGAAAGCTGCGTCCGGGGACAAAATGCCTGCTGATCAGCCGCGACAACGACCGCACGGCGATCGAGGGCCTGCCCTTTGTGCTGACCGAGGCCGGTGAGGACGCCGAACTGGTGCTGATCTCCGCCAGCGAAGGCGACCGCCACGACCTCGACCATTACCGCCAACTGCTCGCCCCGGCGGCAGCGCGAAAGGTGCCGTGCTTCTGCACCAACCCGGACAGGATCATGCTGACGGCGGCAGGGCCGCGCTTCGGCGCCGGCGAGATCGCCGATCTCTACGAAAGCCTGGGCGGCAGCGTCACCCGCATCGGCAAACCCTATCGCGCGATCTTCGCTGCGGCCCTGGCGCTGGCCGGTGAGCCTGAGCGCGGCAGCGTCGTCTGCGTCGGCGACAGCGTCGAGCACGACATTGCTGGCGGCAAAGGTGTCGGCGTCGCCACGGCTCTGGTGCTCGGCGGCATATTGGCGGACACACCGGATCTCGCCGCCGTCTTCGACGAGCAGCAGGCCTGGCCCGATTACATCACGGCATCCTTCAGCTTGGGCTGACCGCCTCGAGCATGCGCTTGGCGCTTTCCTCGTCGGTGATCAGGATCGTCGGCGCGATCAGGTTCATCGCACCGAGCAGCGCCTCGGTCTTCTCCTCGCCGCCGGAGGTGAGGATGCGGATTGGCGCCGCGCGCAGACGGTCGACTTCCACCGACATCACGTGGCTGTTGACGGGATGGTCGACCAGGTCGCCATTGCGGTCGAAGAAATGGAACAGAAGGTCGCCGACGGCGCCACGCTCGAGCAGGGCCTCGCGGTCCGCTTCCCTGAGAAAGCCGCCGCGGGAGAAGGTGGTGGCCGAGGCGATGCCGCCGACGCTCAGCAGAACCGCATCGAGCACGTTGGCCATTTCAAAGACCTCCTGCAGGCCGCAGCGCTCGACCAGCGCGATCTTGGTCTCGACACTATCGACGACGGCCGGCGTCGGGATCAGATAGCCGTCGCCCTGGAATATCTGGGCGAAGCGCCAGGCGAACTCGGCCGGGTTGTAGCGCCGCACGACGCCGACACCACCCAGCAGCGAAATGACCTTGAAATCGGTGAGCGACTTGGCGCTGATGAAGGGCAGGCTGGAGAACAGCGTCCGGCCCCAGCCGACGCCGACGCGCATACCGGATTTCATCGTGTCGGACAGGAAAGCCCCGGTCTTGGCGCTGATTGCCGGGATCGGATCGGCATTCGGCGCGGTGAGCGGGGCGACCAGCGCCTGCTGCAGGCCGAAGGTCCGCTCCAGCGCGCGCTCCAGCCGCACGATCTCCGACAATTCGCTCTCGATGGTGATCTTCACCTCGTTGCGCGAACGCGCCTCGGCCAGCATGCGCACGATGGTGACGCGGCCGACGCCAAGCACGTCGGCGATCTCGTTCTGCGTCATCTGCTCGACGAAATACATCCAGGCGGCGCGAATCCTGAGGCGGTCCGTCCGGCTTTCACTGGCCACCTGCTCGGTCGCCTCTGCTCCTGCCCGCCCTTCTTCCGTCTGTCGTCGCCTGGCCAATCATCCCTCCCCCGCGGCGACGGAAGAGCGCGCCGTCGCCGATTCTGCATGCTGGTCTAGTATCGCCTATTGATCTACCAATCGATAGGAACAATGTAGAGTCGGTGGCTGGCCCCTCGCCGGCCGCCCTGCAAGACACTTTCGAGGCAGACCGCGATGCTCCGACAAATCTCCGAAGACGTCCGCGTCAATTTGAAGGACCGGTTGCGGGAGGTCCGCGACATCATCCGGCAAAGCCGCCATGACGGCACCGGCGACGCCAGCTTGTTGCGCGAAGCGACCAGCCATCTGCCGCCGTTTCCGGGCAAGGGCATCGAAGGCCTGCTCAGCCATGCCGCCAGCGCCGTCGACGAGGCGCTGTCGATCGCTGAATCCTTTGTCCCGCACGAGCGCCCGATCAAGGTGGACGGCACGACCGTGAAAGGCCTCGGCACCTATTTTCCGGCCGGAAACGAAGAGCGGCAGTTGAGCGCCGAGCGCCTGTTCCGGCGCGACATGTACTATTTGACGAAGGCGGTGCTCGCCGGGCTGAAGATCGACAATGCCCGCATCCACGAAGCCGATTTCGCCGCCGCGCATGCCACGATCCGCAAGCGCCATGGTGATCTGCTGGCCGCGTTGACCGCGCCGGGCGCGGGACTGCAGGCAATCGCGGCCACTTGCGCGGCGTTGCTGGTCGAGTTGCTCAGCCAGCGTCCGGTGCGCTTTGGCGAAGCCGCGCCGGAAACGGCCGGGGAGCGCGCGCTCGACATAAGCTGCCTGGCGCCGGTGGTTCTGGCCTGCGGCCTGGCGACAACTGGCCGCGACGGCGCGCCTGAGCCCGACATGCTGGAGATCGCGATCCTGGCTGCCGATATCCGTCACGACCGCATCGCGCAGGCCTGCGCCAAGGCAAGCCCGGTCGAGGAACTGACACCAGTCTTTGCCACCTTGCTTGCGCATTTGCCGTAAGCTCCAGCAGCGCTTCCGGAAATCTAGTCCCCGGCCGTCATGGCCGTGATCGTTTTCTTGGCGCGCTGGATCGAGGCCGGGCTCATCGAAAGCTCGGTCAGACCCATCTCGATGAAGGCCGGGATCAGATCCGGGCGTCCGGCGGCCTCGCCGCACATGCCCACCATGATGCCGGCGGCGACGCCGGCTTTGGCCGTCAGCTCGATCGCCGACATGACCGCCGGATTGGTGACGTCGTTGAGCTTGGCGACGGTCGGGTTGAGCCGGTCGGCGGCCATGATGTATTGGGTGAGGTCATTGGTGCCGATCGAGAAGAAGGCCACTTCCTTGGCCAGCGCCGGGGCGATCAGCACGGCGGCCGGGGTCTCGATCATCACGCCGAGATCGAATGTCGCATGCGGCACGCCTTCGGCTTTGAGTTCGGCGGCGCATTCATCGACCAGTGCGCGGGTGCGCGTCACTTCGGAAATATCGGACACCATCGGCAGCATCACCTTGATGTTGCCGTGCACGGCCGCCCGCAGCAGCGCCCTGAGCTGGCGTTTGAAGATATCGGGCCGGTCGAGGCACATTCGAATGCCGCGCCAGCCGAGAAAGGGGTTCTCCTCATCGGGGAACTCGATGCCGGCGATAGGCTTGTCGCCGCCGATGTCGAGCGTGCGCACGATGACCGGATAGGGCGCGAAGGCCTTGGCCAGTGCCGCATAGGTCTCGGCCTGCATGTCCTCCGAGGGGAGGTGCATATGACGCATGAACAGGAGTTCGGTGCGGAACAGGCCGACGCCCATGGCGCCCGCTTCCTGCGCCGCCTCGATCTCCTCCAGCGAGCCGATATTGGCCGCGACCTCGATCACCTTGCCGTCGGCACGTTTCGGCGTCACCATCTTGAAGACGGTCAGGCCGGCGCGCTCCTTCGCCGCCGCTTCGACACGGCCGGCATAGTCGGCCCGCGTCGCCTCGTCCGGATCGATGATCACATGGCCGGTGTTGCCGTCGAGCGCCACGTCGCGCGCGATGCGCAAGGCATTGACCTGGTCGCCGAGGCCCAGCACCGCCGGAATGCCGTGCGAGCGCGCGATGATGGCGATGTGCGAGGTGGCGCCGCCATGGCCGCAAATCACCCCGCCAATGCGCTTCAGCGGCGCCCGAGCCAGATCCCAGGCGCCGATGTCGTCGGCGATCAGAATGGCGCCTTCGGGAATGCTTTCGAGGCTGACGTCGTCCTGGCCGAGCAGCACCAGACAGATCTGCCGCCCGACGGCGTGGACATCGTCGGCCCGCGCATTGAGGTAGTGATCGTCGACCGCGCTGAAATCGGCGGCGATCGTGGAGGCTGCGGTGATGACGGCCGAGACCGCGTCGTTGCCGCCCCTGATCGCCTTTTCGGCCTCGCCGGTCAGGCTGTCGTCGGCGGCGATATCCCTGAGTGCCGCGACGATGCCGCGGTCTGCGGCCGACAGGCTGTCCTGCGCCAAGGCCCGGTCCATGCGCGCCTGGACGGCGGCGACCGCGGCACGGAACCTGTCGATCTCGCCGGCAATCTCTTCGGCCTGCAGCATGCGGCCCTGTCCGGCGATCTCGGGCGGGAAATGTGCGAAGGCCGGCCCGATCGCGACGCCCTCGCTTGCCGCGACACCGCGCAAGCCGTTCGCTTCGCCTGCTGCAGCCGGCACGGATTGGGGTGCCGATGCGGATGCCGCCTGGCCGGCATCATTGGCCGGGCGCTGCGGCTCGGCTTCGTCGTCGAGACCCGCCTTGGGGTTTTCGAGATAGCCGATCAGCGCTTCGATCGCCTCGATGGCGTCGGCGCCGTTCGCCCGCACGGTGACTTCCTGGTTTTCCTTGACCGCCAGCAGCATCAGCTTGACGGAGCTCTTGGCGCTGACCGCCTTGCCGTCCTTGACCAACTCGACATCGGATTCGAAGCCCTTCGCGAGCTTGACGAACCGTGTGGCAGGACGGGCGTGCAAACCTTCATGCACTCTGACGATGGTCGAGCGTTCCATGGCAAATACTCTGCTTTTCCTAGAGCAATTCGTCCAGAAACGACGAATTGCTCTAACTCTTTGTTCTAACGCAATTCCGGGCGGAAGACCGTTTCACACTTTTCCTGGAATTGCTCTGGAGCCGAAACCAGATGCGTCGCGGCGCGAATGCTTCACGCGGCGATGGTGATGATCGCGTCCGTCTTCAGGGCGGCCACGAGCGCCTGGGCATCGACCTGCGATGCGCAGATCTCGCCGGGCCTTTCGGCCTCGGTGGCGCCATTGAACGAGATAACGACATGGCCCATCTCGAGCACCTTGCTCCATGCGCTGGAGCCGACGGCGGTTATGACGGCGGAAACCGGACCAAGGGTGATCGACGCGCCCTTTTGCGGCGCGCCGTCGCTGGGTCCAAGCTCCGTCTTGTGGAGCACCGAAACCTCGGCAAGCTCCGGCGGCGAGCCATCCGCAAACAGGATGAGCACGCCCCCTTCGGCAAGATCCGCCACTTCGGGCCCGATGGAAGTGACCCGTGTTCTCAGCAGAACCGACATGTGGCGAACCTCATTCTCTTATTTCCTTAGAACACGATCAGGCTGACGACCCATGCGATCAGCACGGATACGGGGCCCATGATCTGGCGGCTGATGAGCACCGCCGGCACGCCGATTTCGATCGTCTTCGGCTTGGCCTCACCGAGCGCCAGGCCGACGGGGACGAAGTCGCAGCCCACCTGGGTATTGTAGGCAAACAGCGCCGGGAGAGCCATCGCCGGCGAAATCGTGCCGTTGGCGATCTGCGGGCCGATGATGGCCACGCCGATGACCTGCGCGATGACGGCGCCCGGCCCCAGGATGGGCGACAGGAATGGCAGGCCGCAAATGGCCGAGATGATCAGCAGGCCGACAATGTTGTTGGCCAGCGGCCCCATCGGCTGGGCGAGCACATCACCGATGCCGGTGTAGAGGATCAGGCCGATGAGCATGGTCACGAAGGCCATGAACGGCAGCACGTTGCGCACCACCTGGTCGATCGTGCGGCGGCCGGAATTGAAGAAGATGCCGACCACCCGGCCCATGACGCGGCCGATCGAGCTGATCAGGCCGATCAGCCCGCCTTCGCTCGGCAGCGGCTGTGGCGCTGCGGCAGCAGTGTTATTGCTTGAACTCATCGATGCTGCTCCCCCCGCAGTGGTGACCGCCTCGGACCCGTCCGCCATTGTGACGTTGGCCGGCTTCACGCCCGAAACGTAGATGTCCTCGGTGATGAACTGGGCGAGCGGCCCAGCCTGGCCGACCGGCGTCAGATTGACGGTCGGGATGCGCTTGCGCGGATAGACGCCGCAGCGTGCGGTGCCGCCGCAATCGACGACGACCACCGCCATCTCGCCTTCGATTGGCGGCGCCTTGAAGCCATCGACGGCCGTGGCGCCGGTCATGTCGGCGATGAGTTGGGCGACGGGATGGATGCCGCCGCCGGTGACGGAGACGACCTTGTCGCGCTGCGCGGTCGGCTCAATGACGAGCGGGCCACCCCAGCCTGTGTTGCCCCGCGAGATCTTTACGGCTTTGAATGTCCTGTCCATGATGTCCTCCCCGCCCTTACAGCTCGACGCCCTGGCGGCGTGCCATGATGGTGGTGATGCGCTCGGTCAGCATGCCCTTGAGCAGGATGACGACGAGGCCGACAATGGCGTACCAGATCGCCACCTTGACGTGGTAACCGGCGACGACAACGCCCTTCTTCTCGAGCTCGAGCAGAGCCACGAGAATGCCGCCCCAGACGAAATATTCGCCCGGATTGATGTGCGGGAACAGGCCAAGCGGCGGATGCACGTAGGACACGGCCGCGTCATAGAAGGCCGGCTTGTGCTTTTCTTCCAGGAACGATCCGAACGTGTAGGCCATCGGATTGGTGAGGAAGAACACCGCCAGCAGAGGCAGCAGCGTATAGCGGGTCAAGGCAATCCTGCCGGCGCCGCGCGCCAGGCCATGCACGCGCTCTTCGCCGACCAGTTCGGTGACGGCGTAGAAGGCGGTCATCAGCACCACCAGCGTCGGAATGATGCCGGTGACGAAGCCGGCGAACACTTCGCCGCCCTTCTGGAAGATGCCGATGAAGTACTTGCCGATGGCGGTCAGCCAGCCGAGCTGCTCTTCCTGCTGGACTTCCTTCAGCTTTTCCTTGAACTGATCAACGGTTATGGGTCCGCTGTCTGCTTGCGCAAGGACAACGAGATGGTCGGAAGCATGCTCGACGGCGAGCTTGCCATGCAATGCAGCATCCGAGACCATGGCACCCGCGACATGCAGATTGTGCACGGCCATGTCGGCATGCTGCGCCAACAACGAAAATACAGACATTTCTCCTCCTTATGCCGCCCGCCGGTTATCCCAGTCGGTGCGCGGCGTCCTCTAAGCCCTAGCTATGTTCAAGCCGGCCAGGCCCGGCTTCTTCCCCGGCTCCGACCGTGCTTTGTCGATCTGTTCGATCGCCCGCTTCACGGCCTCGGCCACACCGGGTTCCCCCTCCCCCATGATCGCAGGGTTGGACCGGACTCGATCGAGGGGAACGCCCTCGAATTCTTCATGTCTCTTGAACTTGGTGAAGACGGACCGGCCGCTCATCACCATCAGGCGGCGCACGATCAGGTCGGGCGTTACCACGACGAGCGCGATGGTGCCCTTGGCAAGCCGGCCGCGAAAATTGCCGGCTCCGACGAATCCATCCTTGTACTGGTCGGTGACGCCCCGGAAGACATCCGAATAGTGCCGCATCTGCAGCCAGACGCCGAGCGACTGCAGCGCCCACACAATAACCAGCAGAAGCAGTCCCCACTGCCAAATCGCCATTCGGTTCTCCTCCCGAAGCCTATGTTGAGCCGCACCTTGGACCGGCGCACGACAACAGCAAAGTGAGAACATTTGTTTCCGCGAATGTCAATATGTATGATATTGGCCTCCGCCACGCCATCCACAGGGCCGCCTGCCGATTTCGGCGGCGGCATGGCTGTGCTAGCCTGTCGTCAAACGGGATGCATGAAATGGAACTGCCCTTCAGGGATGAACTGGCCCTTATGCCCGACCTGCGCCACCGCTTGCGGCAGCTGCGCTGGTTTCGCGCCACTTTCCGCGGCAGCGCCAAGGTGGTCTCGGACACGTTCGGCGTGCGTTTCGAGATCGACGAGGCAAAGCTGACCCGAGCTTTTCTCGACTGGGTCGAGATCATGGAAGCGCAGAAGCGCTTCGCCGCGATCGACCGCGCCGACTTCATCGTCTTTGCCGCCGGCCTCGTGCTGCGCGAGCTGATCAAACAGGCGCCGGCCAGGGAGATCTCCGGCCTCGCGCAACTCATCGAAACGGATCACAATGCCGGCACGCTGGAAATCATCCGCTTTTGGCCGGAAGGCTTCCTCTACACCAACTACTGCGTCTCGGTGATTTCGGCGATCTATGAGCAGGAGTTCGGCAAGGCGCCCAGCATCGACAAATGCGCCGACGATCTGCGCACCTGGTGGTCCTATCGCGAAAATGTCACCGAGATGCCGGCCTATGCGGTGGCGTTCCTCGACCGCTTCCTGGGTGCGGAGCCGAACTGGATCACGCCGGACCGCGCTCAGTCCCGGCAAGCCATGCAACGGGCGCTCGGATCCGGCCGCGCAAGCGATGCGCTGCGCCAGCTTTGACTGCCCCGCCGTTTCAGCCCCAGAACGCGCTCAAGACATCGCACTATTGAACATTTGACTTTTTGCCGATAGCGATGTGCGAAATTTGACGTGAGGAGGCAAGCGCGTGCCGCGACCAAGGCCTATCATTTTCGATTGCGACGGTGTTCTCGTCGACAGCGAGCCGCTGGCCGCCAGGGCCTACGAACGCGTCTATGAAAAGCACGGCATGCCCGGCGTCCATGGCGGCATCATTGCCCAATGCGTCGGCATGAAGCAGTCCGACATCATCGCCAGGATCAGGGAATTGACCGGCCATCAGTTTCCCGCTGCCGCCGCCGGCGACATCTGGGCCGAGACCAAGATGCTGTTCACCGAGGAATTGAAGCCGACGCCAGGAATCGCGGCGTTTCTGGAAACGATCGAGGGCGACCGCTGCGTCGCCTCGTCATCCTCCATCGAGCGCATCAACCACAGCCTGGCCGTCACTGGGCTGGCGCAGTTCTTCGGCGAGGCGATCTACAGCTCCTCCATGGTCAAGAACGGCAAGCCGGCGCCCGACATCTTCCTGTTCGCCGCCGCCAGGATGGGCGCCGATCCGGCCGACTGCATCGTCATCGAGGATTCGCCCTTCGGCATCCAGGGCGCGGTTGCCGCCGGCATGAAGGCGATCGGCTACACCGGCGGCGGCCACACCTATGCCGACCACGCCGCGCGGCTGACGGCGGCCGGTGCCGATTTCGTCTGCGCGGACTGGCAAGAAATTAGCCGGCAATTGTCCGGGCTCGGCGTGCCGGCCTGATCTACTATAGTGAAGCGGCACGGCGAGCCTCCGGAGCCCCCAACCCTTATTTAGCCAATGGTCCTGCCGAAACCGAGTAGTTGCCGGGGTCGATGGCTTCTTGGAGCTCTGCCAAAACGATTGCTCGTTGAGGCAACCCGGTTGCGCGTCAGTTGGTGGTAGTCAGGGAATTCCCGGGCGGCATATTCACACTGCGTACGAAGCCCTCCCTTGGCATCGGGTTCGTCGCGTGCGAGTTGTGAACCACGACCATGGGCCCTCCAAGCCGACAGGCAGTCGTCTGCCAAGACGGGTCGACCCGGCGAGAAACTCGGTTTCAGAAACGTGCTTGCCGCACACCCGCGCCGTTCGGCTTCATGATCTGATACCGCTGTCGGGGCCTGTCGAGATCGAAGCCTATGCGGAACCGCGTGCTCCCGTCATTTCAATGGCCGTTGCCTCCTCTGCATCAACTTGGGTGTCTAGCAAATTTACGTCCGCTGCCAACGTCTCAGGCTAACCCGCCGGCGGGTTTCACTCGCCAACCTCTTTTTTGGCGAAGAATGTTTTCGGATACGATGTCGCTTCGCCCGACGGCTCACATCTCATGTGCTATGGCGCCTTCGCTCAGATCCGGTGTTACATCGACAAGCGCTCGTAAGGTGAATAGATGCGGCCAGCATTTCTATGGGCTGTGCACTGTTTTATTCAATACAACAATTGACTTCGCCCCCGGTTCTGATGGAAATACATACCGCCTATGCTGGAGGACTTGGCATGCGCGTTGGGCCGGGGACTGCTTTGGTCGTAGCCGTGAGTCTGACCCTTGCCGGGTGCGCCAGCACCCATCTTCAAGGTGACCCTGACAAGACGCCTGTCGTTCCACTGGCCGACGTGATCGGCTCCATGAAATGCGGCCTTGCCTACGCGATCAGTGAGGACCGCGACTACCGTAGTGGCCTTGTAGGTGGCGTTGCGAAAGTGGAGCTTGATGTAAACGTGGTACTGGGCCGAACTCTGAAGGGCGGCCTGAGCGCCGGTATTCCGATCGCAACGGGAGCGACCGTCACGCCAGGGTTCACCTTTTCCAACGACAAGCAGATCACGACCAATTCGACGGTCAAGTTCAATTTTGATATGAGCGAAGCAGACCCCAGCATCTGCGATACTAATATTGCGCGCGGCAGGGATGCAGGTTTCTCGGGATGGATGGCCTCCATTGTCCAGGACCTGAGCATGGCAGCCGCCGGCCCCCCCAAGGTGTCCATGCAGAGCTACGCGTATGACAGCAATTTCACGATCACGGCCAAAGGTGGCGGGAGCCTCGATTTTGAGATCGTCCCGGTAAAAGGGAATCTTTCCTACGATTCGTCCCGTCAGGACATTCAACATATCGTCGTCACGATTGATGCCGTCCACATCGTCGGAGGCCGAATCGTGCGTGGCAAGCCGGTGGTGAAGCCTGGCGCGAAGCCGTTTAACCAAATCCCCGATACCCCTGATCCGCGTGTCCAACCGAAGCCACCGCGGGAGCGGGTGAAGGTGTGCGGAGGGACGGCCAAGCCTGGTGCAAAACCGTTCTTCAACACAGCGGCGTGCGAATAGCTCCTATCGAAATTATGCGCGACCAGCCAGCTGTTCTCGCGTACGTGAAGGTGCCGTGCCCGATCGAAGCCACCGACATGGTAGGTAGATCGCGCTCTTGATGGGCCTATGCCCGTCCATCGCGCACCCATATTTCGGTTATGCGAATCCCCTGCTCGCAGCTCTTGCATCTGGGGACGATAGGCCAGATCTAGCGGCGGCGTCTAATCTAGAGACGAGGTAATCTAAGACCGGCCCAGTCGCTGGGCGGGATTGGTGCCCCCACGCGGAAGTCGAAGGATAGGACCCTCGTCGCATCGGTGTCGACCTCGCACCGAAAGCCCAGATGATACCATGTGGTTGTCGTGCTGAAAGCGACATCCGGGGCGTCCAGTATATTGCCCACCTTCAACGGAATAGATGGTACCCATTTGGGAAAATAGGAAGCATCCAGCAATTCCTGCTGCAACGCGCTGGCGCAAAGTTTGGCCGCACGCTGACCGCGAGGCACCCCGCCCATCGCGGTCGTGGCCAGCGCATCGCCGGTAGCGCCCTGCGAGTAGAGCCTACGAACACCCGGAAGGCCCGAGTTGTTCCGAGATGCAGACTTCGAGGCCTTTGAAGGGCTGGGCTTCGGCGCATTTGCGGGTTTGGGCTTTGGTGCCTCGGCCGTTGTGGGAAGCTCGATCTCGCCGCCGCTATCGGCAGCCAAAGGCGCTGGTGCCGCGCCCTGTTGCTTGGCGGCGTCGAGCGCCGCCTGCTTGTCTGGCTGCTGTTTGGCTGCCTGTTGTTTATCCATCTCGACGCTTGAAGCGGCCTGCTGCTCGGAGTCTGCCGGCGTGACAGGTTGGCTGTCTGCAGGCTTCGGCACGACAGGCGGCTTCGAATCGTCATCCTTGGCCGGAGACGGCGAACTGTCCTGAGCGCTGGCCCCGTCCAGGGATTTCCGCGGGCCGGTATCCTTGTCGCCGAACTGAAAAACAGGCTTCAGGACCTCGCCTGGCGGTGGCTTCTGAGACTGCTTCTCCGGCGGAGGTTGTTTTTCAACTTTCTGCTCAGGTGGCTTTTCAACCTTCGGTTCCGGTGGCTTTGGCGCCGGCTGAACGGGTTTCGGCTTTGGCTGATCGGGCGCAGGCACGATCGCGACATTGACTGGCTGCTCCTCGCGCGGCTGTTGGGGAGGCACGGGCAGGCCATACACAAGGAGTGCCGCGGCAAGCACGTGCAGGATCAGCGATGCGGAAATACCCCACAACAGATACCGACGCCGTTCTTCTGTCTCGCCCTTCATCCTGACCGATGTGGAATGAAATAGCGGCGGCTTCAAGCATAAGCACTGGATTTGCGCATATAGCCGCTGACAGCTTGTCGATTTGGATCACCACACCTAGGGCAGCCTGGCCAAGTCGCTGTGGCGGCTCAATAAGCGGCTACGCACGATCCGATCCAGCAAGACCTGAGATCAGTCAGTTCGCCGCCGGGATGAGTGCCAATCCGGCCGGCTGCATCGTCATCGAGGATTGGTGCGTCGGCATCCAGGGCGCGGTTGCCGCCGGCATGACGGCGATCGGCGACACCGGCGGCGGCCACACCCATGCCGAGCACACCGCTGTGGCTGACGGCTGCCGGTGCCGATTTCGTCTGCGCCGACTGGCAAGAAATTAGCCGGCAATTGTCCCTGCTTGGCGTGCCGGCCTAATTCAGCGGATACTTGGTGAATCCACGGCTGGCCCATTCACCAGGCGGGACTAATGACCCCACACGGAAGTTGAAGGATAGGACCCTCGTCGCATCGGGGTCGACTTCACATCGGAAGTTTAGATTGTACCAAGTGTTTCTGGTGCTGAAGGCCGCTTGACCAGGGTTCAGAACATTGCCTTTGTCCAGCGTAATGGTTGGCACCCATTTGACCGAATAGTCGGCACTTTGCAGTTCCTGGCTCAGAACATTGCCGCAAAGGGTGGCCACACGCTGACCGCGCGGCACATTCTCCATGGAACTTGTGGCGAAGGCATTGCCGGTTGCTCCCTGCGAGTAAAGCTTTCTGACGCCCGGAAGGCCGGAATAGATTGGCGATCCTGCAACATCGTTGTTGGTGGGATTTGACCTCCCAGCGTTCCCGATCGGCGCTTTGAAGGCTCTGGCGGGTTTGAACGTCAACGTCTTGGCAGGCTTTGCCTTTCCAGCTGAGGCTGGAGGCGCTGGCTTAGCACCAGTCTCAGCCGCCAATGGCTTTGGCGTCACAACCGCTTGCTTTTCGGCGGGTTGCGGTGCGAGCTCCTGTTTGTCCGGCTGCTGTTTGTCAGCGTCCTCGGTCGCCTGCTTCTCCTCGCTTTGCGCAGGTTTGGCGTCCGGCGCGGCGGCCTCCTGCTTTTCCTCGCCTTGCGCGGGCTTTTCGTCCGGCGCGATGGTGGCCGGCTTCTCGTCAGGCTTGCTGGGCTCTGCCTTCTGCTGTGGCGTTGCAGCCGGGGCGGGCTGGGTCGGCGCGGGTGTTATAGGCGGCTTCGCCGCCTCATCCTTGGCCGGTGACGGCGTGTTGGGTTTAGCGCTGCTTCCGTCGAGCGATTTCTCCGGCCCGGTATCTTTCTGGCCGTACTGGAAGACGCGCTTCAGAACATGGTCGTCTGGCAGTTTCGGGGGCTCCGGAGGCGGCTTTTGTTCAGGCGGCTTTTCAGCCTTCTTTTCGGGTGTCGGCTCCGCTGGCTTTGAAGCAGGTTTCGGCTTGGGCTTCTCGGGCGGCGGCACAATCGCGACATTGACGGGTTGTTCCTGCTGTTCCGTCTGCTGCTCGGATCTCGGCACGCCGAAGAACAAGAACGCTCCGATCAAAGCATGCAGGATCAGCGATGCGGCCAAAGCCCATCGCCAATTGCGAAACCACTCTCGCATCTTGCCGTTCATTGCGCCCGATGTGGAATGAAATAGCGGCGGCTTCAAGCACAGGCATCGAATTGGCGCGGTTTAGCCGCTGACAGCTTGGTGATCGGGATGGTCGCACACAGGAAGATCAGTCCAGAATCCCGCCTACAAACCGTTCGTCCAGCCGCGTTTCGCCAAACCAGTTCAGCCTGTTGATGCTGACGTATCCGGTATCGATCGCCTCGTTCTCGTCGCCCGGCTCGCTCGCATGAGCGCGCCCGCGCGGCACGGTGATGACGGTGCGATCGCCATCGCTTTCCACGATCTCGGCCGTGCGGCCGATCTTGTCACGGCCGATGCGTGGCTGCCGGATCTCGGCCGGCAGCGCGGTCGGCAGGTTGACGCTCAACCAATGGCCTTCTGTCGCCCAGCCGGCGCGCGACTGCCACAGCGAGGCGATCAGCGCGCCAAGCCATGGATCGTCCCTATCGGTGAACTCAGGATTCTTCACGCGCGAAAAGCCGATCGCCGGGACGCCCCAGAAGGTCGCCTCCCGGGCAATGCCGAGCGTCCCGGAATAGGCGAGATCCTCGGCGACGTTGCGGCCGTCATTGACACCCGCCAATAACAGGTCCGGTTTCCTCGCGTCGGCAAACAGCCACGTCATCGCGCAGACCACGCAATCGGCCGGCGTGCCGGAGCAGGAGTACCAGTTCGGCTTGACGCGCCGCATCGTCAGCGGCCTCGCGATCGTCAGCGACGAGCCGGCGGCGGTGCGCTTGCCATCGGGCGCGACGACCCAGACATCGTCGCTCAGCCCGCCGGCGGCGTTGACGAGACGGGCAAGTCCCGGTGCTTCGATGCCGTCATCGTTGCAGATCAGGATTCTCATTCTTTGCTTCCTTGCGGCACCGTGATGCGCTGGCCGGTACGGCATTGCGTGCGCAGCGACGGGATGTGGCTTTTGAGGTCATCGAGAAGATCGGCAACGCAGGAATGGCCGAGCGCTTCAGGCCGTCCTGCCTTCTCCCATATTTCGACATTGCCCGACAGCGTTGGATGGGTGGGCATGCGCACCCAATCCGCCCGACCGGCTCTGTGCAGCAGATCGCCAGGAGAACCTTCCGGCAAATGTCCGGTGAGCAACACGGGAAATCCGGCATCGTCGGCACGCGGCAACAGCCGCGACGACGGGCCGGCCTCGCCCATGCCGTCATCGGCCAGCAACGGCAGCGACGGCAGGGGATCGGCATCGGTCCAGTCCGCAGCACTCGCCAAGCGGGCACGCAGGTGCTCGGAAACGCCCGGCAACAAGGCCGCTGTGGCGCCGACCTGCCCCGCCAGCGACGAACGCATGCCGGCATGGATGGCGAATGGGCCCGGCAGCGCCGCGATCAATTCCAGCGACCGCCCCGACAGCGGCGTCGGCAGCAGACATCCCCGCGGATGACGCGCTACCCATTCAGAAATTTCTTGCGCCCGCGCAGCCCCCGGCACGGGATCGGCGCCGTAGGAGGCATCGAAGACCAGAAGATCGCAATGCGGGATCGTGTCCATGACAAACACATTGCTGTCCGGCACGACATCGGCGGAATAGGCGGCGCGGCTTTTGCCATCATCGACGGCGAACCAGACGCCGCCCACCACATGCCCGGATCGCCCGGTCCCGATCGTGAGATTTCCACTCTTCAGCGTATCGCCGGGTTCGAAGAGCTCGATGCGATTGGCTGGAAACGGAAAGCGCTTGAAATCCCCCGGATCGGCATAGGCGGCAAGCGTGGCCGCAGCCTCATCGCGCGTCTCGGCCGTCATGAAGATCGGGCCGGCATAGCCGCGCGACAACAGCCAACTCAGCGCACCGATATGATCCTCATGGGCGTGCGAGACGAAGAGTGCATCGATGTCGTCGACCCGACCGTCGAGAGCCGGATAATATTCCGCGCCGGAGGCGCCGACCTTGACGCCGATATCGAGCAGGATGCGGTCGCCGCCGCTGCTGACGGCGAGGCTGGTGCGGCCCTTTTCCCCAAAGCCGCCAAGCAGATCGAGCATCATCACGAGGCCGTCCCCACCGGGATCAGCCAGCCGGATCTTATGCGCAGGCGTGCCTGGGCTCCACTCTCCAGCGTAACCGGGTCTGGCTGCTCGAAATGCAAGGTGAGGTCAGGCCCCGCAGCAGGGGTGAATTCGATTCGTGCGGCGCCACCCTGGTAGATCACCCGTGTGACGAGGCCATCGAAACCTGGCCCATGCGGTGAGACGTCAAGGTCGGCCGACCGGCAGCAGATCTTGGCACCCGCACGCGGCCGCTCGCCGGGCCGGCAGCGGACCACCAGCTCGGTTCCCAGAACCCTGACCTTGCAATGGCCGCCGTCTTCGCCCGTCAGGACATCCGCCGGCAGCAGGATGCCTTGCGAGATAAAGGAGGCGACCATCTCATTTGCCGGCTCATGATAGAGTTCACGCGGTGTCGCCAGTTGCGCCACGCGGCCATGGTCCATCACCGCGATGCGGTCGGCCAGCGCCATCGCCTCGGCCTGATCGTGGGTGATATAGACGATGGTCGTGCCTGTGCGCTTGTGAAAGGCGGCGAACTCGTCCTCCATCGAGGCTCTCAGATGCACGTCGAGATTGGCGAGCGGCTCGTCGAACAGCACCAGCGACGGTGCGGCGACAAGACAGCGCGCCAGCGCCACGCGCTGGCGCTGACCGCCGGAAAGATTGGCCGGCCTGCGCTGGCCCAGTCCCTGCAAATTGACCAGAGCCAGCGCGTCCTCGACCTTCTGGCGCGCGACGGTCTTGTCGAGCTTCGCCACCTTCAGCGAATAGCCGATATTCTCGGCCACCGTCATGTGCGGCCACAGCGCATAGTTCTGGAAGACGATGCCGACGCGCCGCTTTTCCGGCGCGACGCTGCCGACGCTGCTCGATACGACATCGCTGCCGATGCGGATCTCTCCCGAAGTCACTTTCTCGAATCCGGCGACGAGCCTGAGCAACGTAGTCTTGCCGCAGCCGGACGGTCCAAGCACGGCCAGGAACTCGCCATCGGCAACGTCGATCGAGACGTCCTTCACGGCTTCGAAGTTGGCGAAGCTCTTGGTCACACGGTCCAGGCTCAGTCGCGCCATGGCAGCACTCCGCTGGGAAGGTAGGGGGCAAGCAGATTGGTCACCAGCATCAGCACGAAGGTGACCGCGACCGTGATGACCGACATCGCCGCCGCGTAGTTGGAATCGCCGCCCTGTTCGAAGGAAAACATCACCACGCCGATCGTCTCCGAGCCTGACGACCACAGCAGCGCCGAGACGGTGAGTTCGCTGAGCGCCGTCATGAAGATCAGCAGACCACCGGCGATCGCTGCCGGCGCGACCAGTGGAAAGATGATGGTGCGCATGCGCGTGAACAGGCCGGCGCCCGCCACCTGCGCGGCCTCCTCCAGCGCCCGGTCGATCTGGTGATAGCCGCTGATGGTCGGCCGCAGCGCCAACACCAGGAAGCGGGCGAGGTAGGCGTAGAGGATGATCCAGACCGTGTTGTAGAGTTGGATGCCGGTCAGTGGGATCGGCCTGAGGAAGAGCAGCAGCGAGGCGATCGCCAGCACCACGCCGGGCAAGGCATAGGGCAGTTCGACCGCCAGATTGAGCAGCCGTACCCAGCGCTGCCTGCCCCAGGCGATGAGATAGCCGACCGGCACGGCGACCACGACCGCGAAGAATGCGGCCGCGACCGACAGCCAGAAACTGTTGAAGAAGGCGCGGTTGGCGGCGTCATGCTCGAACAGCACGAAACGATAATTGTCGAGCGTCACCGTCTTGGCGGTGAGCGCGATGCCATAGCCCGGTACCAATGAGGTCAGCACCAGCCCGAACAGCGGCAGGAACAGCACCAGCACGATCAGCAGCCACATGCAGGCCTGGACAATAGCCCGCCAGCGACCGAGTTCGTAGGGTTCGGCCGGCAACGATGTCGAAGAGATACGGTAGTCGCGGCGGCGGCTCATCACCTCCTGGGCGACAATGCCGGCCATGGCGATAACGCCGATCAGAGCCGATAGGAACGCGGTCTCGCCGAGCACGGCCGGACCACCGCCGGCCAGCTTCTGATAGATAAGGGTCGGCAGCACCAGGTAGTTGGCGGGAATGCCGAGGAAAGCCGGAATGCCGAAATTGCCGACGCAGGACACGAAGGCGAGTGCCGCGGCCGCCATGATCGACGGCGTCATCAAGGGCAGAACGATGGTGACCAGCACGGTGAACCAGCCCGCGCCGCCGGCGCGCGCGGCCTCGACCAGTTCGCGCGGCAGCTTGCGCAGGCCGGCACGCACCAGCAGGAACACCAGCGGGCCATATTGGACGCCAAGCAGCAGAATGATGCCTGACGTCGAGTAAAGCGGGTTTTTCGTGCCGAGCGGCGGTGCCGCTCCGAACAGCTTGAGGAATGGGCTTGCCGGTCCGAACAGTTGCAGCCAGGCCAGCGCCGTGACCTGCGGCGCGATCATCAGCGGCATGACGTAGCAGAGCACCATGGCGCTGCGGCCGCGTATGTCGGTCAGCGAGACCAGCACCGCCACCAGCGTTCCCGACAGCACCGCAAGCAAGGTGCCGCCGATGCCGACGACCAGCGTATGCCATGTCGCGATCCAGGTCGCCGGGCTTCTCAGCCCGGCCGCAATGGCCACGGTCGACAGCGTGCCGCCAGGTGCCACGATCTCCTTGATGAGGCGCAGCATGGGCAGCAGCGAAAGCAGCACGATGACGACGGCCACCGCCGCCGTCAGGACCATTTCCTGGCCCCGGCTTTCCCTGATGCGTGTTGGCATGGTTGTGTTTCCTGAGGTCCGGGATGCCGTCGAAACGACATCCCGCCACGATCGCCGGCTCAGCCGCCGAACAGTTCCTGGAACTTCGCCTTGTCGGCGTCGGTCTTGGCGACGATCGCCTTGGTGTCGAACGGCATCACCTTGACCTTGACGCCTTCCGGCAGCCATTCGGGACGGCCGACCGAGGCACGCGCCGGCAGGTAGCCCATGGACAGCGCCAGCTTCTGGCCTTCATCCGACAGAATGAAGTCGACGAACTTCTTGGCGCCGTCGACATTCTTGGCGGTCTTCATGATGGCGACCGGCTCGGTCACCGCCGGCACGCCTTCGCTCGGGAACACGAACTCGACCGGCGAGCCCTTCTTCTTGGCGTTCATCGCCATGAAGTCGACGAGGATGCCATAGGGCTTCTCGCCTGATGCCACCGACTTCAGTACAGCACCGTTGCCGCGCACGCTGACGGTGTTGTTGGTCTTCAGCTTCTGGAAGAAATCCCAGCCTAAGTTGGTATCGCCGGCAAAGCCGGAAAGCAGATAGGCGGCCGCGCCCGAATAGAGCGGGCTCGGCATGACCAGGCCATCGGCATAGGCGGGCTTGGCAAGATCGGCCCAATGCTGCGGCTTTTCAGCAGCCGCGGTGTTGTAGACGATGCCCGTGGTGATCAGCTTGCTGCCGAAATAGGTCCTGCCGGCGTCATAGGCATCAGCCTCGATGCCATCGAGCTTGGCTTCGGGATAAGGCAGCAGCCGGTCGTCCTTCTTCAATAGCTCCATCGAGACCGCGTCGGCGATCAAAAGCACGTCGGGTTGCGGGCTGCCGGCGGCGAACTCGGCCGCCATCTTGGTGAGGATGTCGCTGGTCCCAGAACGATAGATGGTCACGTCGATGCCGGGCTGCGCCTTCTTGAAGGCGTCCACGGTCTTGGCCGCGTCGGCTTCCGGCTGCGATGTGTAGAGCGTCAGTGTTTCGGCGTTTGCCACGCCGGCAAACAAAATTGCCGCGAGCGCCAACTGGCTGGCCAGCAGCTTGATGAGTAGCGTCTTCATGAGACCTCCTGTCTTGTCTGTGCATGACCGGTCCGGCCCCTGGCCGGCTCCCCGTCTCTTCCTCCCTGCACGGCGCATATGACTGGTGGATGACACTGCGCGTGAAACCCACAAAATATGTTCATTTGTACATTGTCAATTACAAATGATCAGAGATGTGCAACAATCGGCTTGGCTGAAACCGGCATCCGGTTGACATCCGGCCGGCGTTTCTCCGATGAGGACGACGCGGTCGGCCATGGCTGATGAGGGACGAGAACAGATGCCCACGGAAAAACCCACACTGGCCCGCCTGCCGATGGTGTCGTCCGATCTCAACGTCAAGACGGCCTGGCTCTACTATGTCGAGGGCTTCACGCAGGAACAGATCGCCGAGAAGCTCGATGTCTCCCGCGTGAAGGTCATGCGCACGCTGGCTGCCTGCACCGCCGAAGGCATCGTGGTCACCATGATCAACGCACCGACCGCCGGACAGGTTGCGCTCGAGCGGGAACTGGAAAAGCGCTGGGGCCTCGACGCCGCGGTGGTCATCCCGACACCCTCGGCGCATGAGCATCTGGAAAAGGCGATCGGCCATGCCGTGGCGGCCTATCTCGGCGAGCAGATGCACGACGGCATGACGCTGGCGATCGGCGGCGGCGCGACACTGCATGCAAGCCTGGGCTTCCTCGCCCGCCAGCAGCTGAGGCGCGCCTCGGTGGTGGCGCTCGTCGGCAGCCTGCCGCATTCGCAGTGGATCAACCCCTCGATCGTCGCCGCCAAGGTCGCCGATGTCTTCGAGGTCGACTCCTACCAGATCACCGCGCCGGTGATGGTTGACGATCCGGCGCTTCGCGACCTCCTGTGGGCGCAGCCGACCCTGCAGGACGTACGCCAGCGGGCGGCGGCCGCCGACATCGCACTGCTCACCGTCGGCGACATGTCCGCGGACGCCACCATCTTTCGCCACGGGATCGTGCCGTCATCGCTGATCGCGCCATTGAAGGCGAAAGGCGCGGTCGCCAACATGCTGTGCTACTTCGTCGATGCCGCCGGCCGGCTGGTCGACCATGAGGTCAACGGGCGCGTCATGGCCATCGGTCTCGATGTGGTGAGCCAGGTGCCGAATGTCGTGCTGGCCGCCGGCGGAAAACGCAAGGTGGCGGCGATCCTGGCCGCACTCAAGGCGGTCAGCACCAATGTGCTGATCACCGACAGCGACACGGCGACTGCACTGCTGGCCAAGGGCGGTTGAGGTCCTGCCATTTGCAGGCCGACCTCACCCGAATATAGATACACCTTAGATGAGGCCGCGTTCGCGCAAATAATCCTCGACGCCGACATGGGTCATGGATTCGAATTCGGCGATCGCCTCGGCCACCCGCTTGCGCTGGGCCGCCAAAAGGGTGAACACCTGTTTCATCTCACCGGAAACGCCAAAACGGCTCCAGCGCTCGGCGATATGAGCGGGCAGGCCGATATCGGCACAGAACGCATCGAGGCTGTCATAGCCCAGGTCAGCGACAAGCTGCCTGGTCTCCTCCGCCGACATGCGCGGCTCGAAGGCATGGTCGTGCAGGCGCTGCGCCACCAGCTTGATGTCGGACGGCGAGGCACCCATGACCTTGCCGAACAAGGTTTTGACGTCAGACGGGTCGAATGCAGGCATTTTGGCCTCCCTTGGTCGCGATCCACTGGGGAAGATGGGTCAAGGGTCGGCGCCTGACAAGTCGTTTCTGTCGTAAGCCGGCGTAACGTTTGGCACCGGCTTACAACAAGAAGCTAGACCAGCATGCCCATCGGGTTCTCGATCAGCCGCTTGAAGGCGACCAGAAGTTCGGCGCCGAGCGCTCCGTCCACGGCGCGATGGTCGGTCGACAAGGTCACCGACATCACGGTGGCGATTTTGATCTCGCCATTCTTGACCACAGCCCGCTCCTCACCCGCGCCGACCGCCAGGATCGTCGCATGCGGCGGGTTGATGACGGCGGCGAAGTCCTTGATGCCGAACATGCCAAGGTTGGAGACCGCCGTCGTGCCGCCCTGATACTCCTCCGGCTTCAGCTTGCGGCTGCGCGCGCGGCTGGCCAGGTCCTTCATCTCGTTGGAGATGGTCGACAGCGTCTTTTCGTCCGCATGTCGAATGATCGGCGTGATCAGGCCGCCGGGGATCGACACGGCAACGCCGACATCGGCATGCTTGTGCTTGACCATGGCACTTTCGGTCCACGAGGCATTGGCATCCGGCACAGCCATCAAGGCCATCGCCATCGCCTTGATGACCATGTCGTTGACCGACAGCTTGTAGGCGGGAGCCTCGCCCTTGTCGGTTTTCTTCATCGGGGCGGCGGCATTGATCTGCGTGCGCAGCGCCAGCAATGCGTCGAGTTCGCAGTCGAGCGTCAGATAGAAATGCGGGATGGTGGACTTGGCCTCGACCAGCCGCCGCGCAATCGTCTTGCGCATATTGTCGTGCGGGACCAACTCGTAGGAGCCGGGTTCGAACAGCTTCAGCACCTGGTCGTCCGACATCGCCTTCACCGCCGGCGCGGAAGCAGCAGCGGCGGCGGGAGCTTCAGGAGCCACCGCTGGTGCTTCCTTGGCTCCGCCCTTGGCAACCGCCGCGTCAATGTCCGCCTTGACCACTCGGCCGTGAGGGCCGGTGCCGATGATGCTGGCAAGGGCAAGACCTGCCTCACGGGCCAGACGTCGGGCAAGCGGTGTCGCACGTATGCCCGACGGCGATTGGCCGATCTCGCCCCTTGTGGGGGAGATGCCCGGCAGGGCAGATGGGGGCGTGACAGAATGCGACGTTGGCGGGACAGCGCCGCCCTCTGCCGGCTTCGCCGACATCTCCCCCACAAGGGGGGAGATTGGCGCCGCGTCTTGCTTGGCCGCATAGGCCTCGCCATCGGCATAAATCCACGCAACCGGCGCGCCAACGGGAATGTCGACGCCTTCCTTGCCGGTGACGTCGCGCAGCACGCCGCTGGCTGGCGCGTCGATTTCCATGGCTGCCTTGTCGGTCTCGATCTCGAACAGCACGTCGCCCTTCTTGACCCGGGCGCCTTCCTCGGCGAACCAGCGCGAGATCTGTCCGGTCGCCATGTCCATGTCGACCTTGGGAAGAATGACTTCGGTCGGCATGTCTCAGCGAACCCCTTTGACGAGGTCGCGCGCGGCGGTGATGATGTCGGGAACCTGCGGCACCGTGGCTTTTTCGAGCTCCGGATTGTAGGGGATCGGCGTCTCGGCGCCGCCCAGCCGCACGATCGGCGCATCGAGATAGTCGAACGCCTCGCTCTCGGCGATCATCGCGCTGACCTCGGCGCCGATGCCCAGCGTCTTGACCGCTTCGTAGACGCACATCAGCCGCGACGTCTTCTTGACGCTGTCGATGACGGTCTGCTTGTCCATCGGCCGGATGGTGCGGAGATCGACGACTTCGACGTCGATGCCTTCGGCTTCCAGCGTGGCGGCGGCGTCGAGCGCCTTCTGCACCATGATCGAGGTGGCGACGATGGTGAGGTCGCGGCCTTCGCGGCGGATGTCGGCCTTGCCGATCGGCACCGTGTAATAGCCTTCGGGCACCGGGCCCTTCATCTTGTAGAGCAGCTTGTGCTCGAAGATCATCACCGGATCGGGATCGGCGACCGCCGCCAAAAGCATGCCCTTGGCATCATAGGGCGTCGCCGGCTGGATGACCTTGAGCCCTGGCACGTGGCCGAGCCAGGCTTCCAGGCTCTGGCTGTGCTGGGCCGCCGCACCCGTGCCCGAGCCGGCGGGAAAGCGCATCACCACGGGAACCGAAACCTCGCCGCCCAGCATGAAGCGCATCTTGGCCGCCTGGTTGACGATCTGCTCCATGGCGAGCGTGGCGAAGTCGGAAAACTGGAATTCGAAGATCGGCCGCATGCCGGTGAGCGCCGCACCCACCGCCACGCCCGCGCCGCCCAGTTCCGAGATCGGCGTGTCGATCACCCGCTCGGTACCATAGCGCTCGACCAGATCGCCGGTCACCTGGAAGGCGCCGCCATAAACGCCAATATCCTCCCCCATCAGGAAGACGCGTTCGTCCATGTCCATGGCGATCGCCATGGCTTCCTGGATCGCCTGGGCGTAGCTCAGTTCACGCACCATCGCGTCCATCACGCCTGCTCCGTATACACGTAATTTCCGGTCTCGCTGACGTCAGGCGACGGGCTCACCTTGGCGAACTCGATGCCGTCGGCGATCTCCTGCGCCACCCCACTGCGAATGGCCTCGATGCCCTCGTCGTCGATAAAGCCGAATTCGCGCAGCTCGTTCTCGAACAGCGTGATCGGGTCGCGGTTCGACATCCAGTCCTCGATCTCTTCCTTGGTGCGATAGCGATTACGGTCGCTCTTGGAATGGCCGCGATGGCGGTAGGTCTTGGATTCGATCAACGTCGGCCCCTCGCCGGCGCGGGCGCGCTCGACGGCCTTGTAGGAGGCCTCGGCGACTTCCGAGAAGATGTTGCCGTTGACGATGACGCCGGGCATCGAATAGGCGGCGGCGCGGTCGGCGATGTTCTTGACAGCGGTGGAACGGGCGGTCGACGTCGACATGCCGTAGCCATTGTTTTCGCAGACGAAAATGACCGGCAGCTTCCAGACCGCCGCCATGTTGAGCGCCTCGTGGAAGGCGCCTTCATTGTTGGCGCCGTCGCCGAAGAAGGAGACGACGACCTTGCCGGTCTTCATCATCTTGGAGGAGAGTGCCGCCCCGACGGCGATCGGAATGCCGCCGCCGACAATTCCGTTGGCGCCGAGATTGCCCTTGGCGACATCGGCGATGTGCATCGAGCCGCCGCGGCCCTTGCAGTAGCCCGTGGTCTTGCCGAAGAACTCGGCGAACATGCGCTTGACTTCGGCGCCCTTGGCGATGCAGTGGCCATGGCCGCGATGCGTCGAGGTGATCTGGTCATCCTCGCCAAGCGGCATGCAGATGCCCATGGCGCTGGCTTCCTGGCCGATCGACAGGTGCATGGTGCCGTGGATCAGGCCGCGCATGTAGCTTTCCTCGGCGCCCTCTTCGAAGCGGCGGATGAGGTACATCTTGTAGAGCACCTGCTTGAGCTGCTCGGCGCTGTACTGACGATAGACGAAAGGCAGGTTGGCGCGACTGTCCGCGACGGCTTTGCTGGCTCCGGCCATGATCAGGCTCCCGCGGTTCCGTAGACGAGCTTGTCCTGGCGGGCGCGCAGTTCGGCGATCTTGGAGCCCGGAGCCGGGGCGGCATTGGCATAGGTGATGAGCTCGCCCTTCTTGATCGGCGCGGTGACCGAGCCGCCCTGAAGCAGGCCGCAAGGAATGGCCTTGGCGGCATGGGCTTCGGGCGCCGTCATGATCCAGGCGCGGTAGCAATATTCGCCGATCGCATCGAGCTTCTCGCCGGGCTGCATGTCCTTCTTGGCCACGGCGGCGACTTCGGCCACCGGCTTTGCCAGAGGCACCATGTCGGCCTTGCCGTAGAGCACGACGCGGGCACAGGTCAGCGGCACTTCGAGCGAGGTCAGGTGATAGGGGCGGTGGAAGGTGAAATACGGACCCTTGCCCATCTTCAAATCTTCCATGCGCTCCGAAATGCGCGGATGCGACATGTCGGCGACGACGAAGACGCCGGGCGCAACGCCCTTGCCGATCGAGTAGTCGACGACGCCGACCCTGGACAGCACGCCGCCGTCCTTTTCGGGCACCAGCACTTTCGAGAGCTCGCCGAGGGTCGCCGCCGGGCCATGCATGCCGGCCTTGTCGGGCACCAGCCCGGTGGCGTTGGCGATCGCCGCCATCTCGACCATGGTCTTCGAACCATCGACGAATTCGACCAGCATGCGCACATTCATATGCCGGCGCTTGGCCTCTTCCTCATAGGCGGGCGGCGTGGCGTCGATGTTGAGCGGATTGTTTTTGCCCTTGCCAGCGGCAACGATCGGATGGCCCATGGCCGAGACGAATTCGATCAGCTCCATGCAGGAGGACGGCTCGTCGCCGGCGCCCAGCGAATAGGTGACGCCGAGCCGGTCGGCCTCACTCTTCAAATAGGCGCCGATGGTGACGTCGGCCTCGACATTCATCATCACCAGATGCTTGCCGTGTTCCATGGCGCGCAGGCCGATTTCGGCGCCGACGGCGGGGACGCCGGTCGCGTCGATGACCACGTCGATCAGATCATTGTTGATGACCAGGCTGGCGTCATTGGTGACCGCCACCTTGCCGGCCTCCATGGCAGCTGTCATCGCCGAAGCGTTCGACACTTCACGCGCATGGCCGGTTTCCTGGAAGGCGATGTCCACCGCCTTGCTGGCGGCCGGCAGGTTCAGTTCCGAGATCGCGCCGATCTCGATACCGGACATATGGGCGACGCGGGTGACGATATCGGTTCCCATCTCGCCGGAGCCGATCAGGCCGATGCGGATGGGCTTGCCCGACTTGCCGCGCTCATCGAGATCGCGGGCAAGGCCCGTCAACGAAATATTGGAAGCCATACCGCTCATTCCTCCCACATTGCAGGCTTGTTCATTCGCCTGACGGGTATTGAACATCTGTATTTCTGTCAAGACTAATGTCCAAAACTGTGTGCTTTTGGGAACTTTCCAGCACCTCCTTCCGGAGCCCTTTCCGGCGGCGAACCGGACCAGGACCTGTCGCCTCCGCGCAACTCCGTGCTTTCAGGGGATCAGCCGACCGGCGATGCGGCAGGGCTCTCGATCGACAGGGCTCACGAGGTTCTCGGCTGCGTGATGGAACGCGCGGGGGATCGTCATGCGGCGACATCGAACGCATCGCCGGGCCGGTCGCCCATGGCGGCGCTATATCATCGCATCCTGCTGGCGCTGCACGATCTTCTCCACGGCGTCGCCAGGCACGTTGAGTTCGGTCAGTGCCTTCCCCACAGCGCCCGGCCAGTCCGGAACCGGGCAGCTCTTCAAGCTGGCGAAATGATCCTTGCCGGTGAAGAAATTGCGGGTCGCGTGGAAGCCAAGTGCGCGATAGACCTCGAACTGTTCTTCGTTGAAGAACTGATCCAGGGTGGTTTGGTGCGGGAACTGCGGATACCGTCTTCGATAATCGCGGATCATGTCGCTCTCGTCGCCGCTCATGCAGGACTTGATGTAGATCAGGACACCGTGCTCGTTTCCGCCATAGTCGATACGACCGATCGCCACGTGCGGCCCCTGGAACCGCGCCTCGTCGGTCGAGGCGTTGACAAGACTGTCCTCGGTCGCCAGGGCATTGGAACCACGCAGTTCGGACCATGGCAGATCTATGAGGATGCCGAGATCAATTCGCGCGTAGCGTTCGACCCGGATAAGCGAGTTGAAGTCGAGCGTCGGGTCCGCTTCCGCGTCGGCAACGACGATGACCTTGCAGCGCCGTTTCAGCAGTTCATACAGGCCTAGATTGTCGAAATGGCCGCCATCCGTCAGGTAGACGTTGCTCGTCAGTTCATCGACCCTGCCAATCGCCTCCTTGGCAAAGTACCAGGGTGCGATATTAGCCAGCAATCGCCGCAGGCCGGTACGACCGCGGAGAAATCGCGGATTTGGAAGCCAGTACCCCAGGCGGACATTCAGTGCGGCAAGGCTGAACGTCAGGATCCGGATCGTATTTGCGCCCATATTGGCCGACGCCGCCGCGCCGGAGATGGCCATTGCCGTGCCGAGATTGAGATTGCGGTCAGCGCGCTCGAGCGACATCGTCGCGGCATAGCCAGTGGCCTGGCTGCCGGTGTAGATGGGACTGAAGACGAAGGAATCGGCGCTGCGACCACGGCGACCGAGATAGGGCGATCCCTCCAGATTGACCGCAGTGTTGATGAGCAGGTACGGCGAGAACCAGACGGAATCGGCCCACTTTCCCGGAGATCCGGGCTTGAGCGAAGTCAACTTGAACTGATCGACATCGGTTGACCGTTTCCGAGCCTGCCTGTCTTTCAGCCGCTTTCTCAAATCAGCAAGGATGTGGCTCTTTTCGGCAAGCTCGTTCCTGGCACTCTCTTTCAGCTTGTCCAGGCGCCAGAGAAACGCCCTGCTCAAGCGGTCCCGATAGTATCCGTGGAGGGAATTCGCGTTGGGTGTCACCAGCAACGACAGGACGATGAGCACACCGGCCAGAACCGCATAGGTCATCCTGGTGTTTCCAATGACCGTGTCTCCAGCGCCGATCCCCGCATAGGAAAGCCCCAGATAGATGCACCACAGCAATATCGGCACGACCATTGCCAGACAGTAGAGCAGTATCTTTGAGGCAAGATGCCTGGCCGTCCCGGTCCACGAATCGTCGCTCTTCGAGGCCGCCGCTACGGCAATCAGCTTGTTGCCGAAGGCAGCAAGGGCCGCCGACATGCCGGCAAGCACGGTCCAGAGCCCTTTGAGAGACGTAGGGGCGTGGATCAGGATGCAGCCGACCCAGTTGATCTCGGAACAATCGTCTGGCGCCTTGGCCGCATCGAAGAAGCCCGCCAGGACATAGGCTTGAAACTCGAAGAAGGCGATCAGCAGGCAGACGATGAAGAAGAGCGCCAAGATCCTGCTGGCCATTTCTCGCTCGACAAGTGTCGTCATGCGGTCGGTCCGGCTGGAAGGCCGAAAGGCAAATATCGAATAGCCGATCTGGACGAGTCCCAGGACCACTGCCATCAGGATCGACCAATAGAACACGTTCCCTGAATTCTGGGTCAGCTTGTGAAGAATGGGTAGCCGCAGCGACGTTTCGGTCGGATTGATCAGGATGGTCAACCAGGCGAGCGTCAACAGCGCGGCTAGGAAGATCATCGCATTGATCAGCAGCCCACGCATCACCACAACGAGGCCGACGACGACATCGATCATTCCCTTCGGCGCCAGATAGTTGGAGTAGTCCCGGATGTGCTGTGTCTCGAGGGTTTCAGGACCGCCGAGCGTGCTTGTGAACGGAAACTCGCCATTGGTCTGCATCAACCCGGCGACCAGCGACGTGCCGATGTAGCCGCCTCCGGAAACCGTCGACATATAGTCGATATTCTCGAACACATTCGGCCGGTCCTTTTCTGTGATGGTCTCCAGCGCCTGCAGCACCCCCATGCAAAATGCCGCCGAACGAATGCCACCGCCCGAGCACGCCAGACCAGTCAGGTCGCGATCCGTCTTGACCACGGGATAGAGGTTGCCGCGTTCGTCTTCTTTGTCCGCCCCTGCCACATTGACTTGGGTGGCTGACGGCTTGGCGGCAGGCCCGTTCACGGCCTTGATGTCCGGTGCGTGTCTGGCCGCAACCAGTTCCCGGCGCCGTGTAACAACCGACGCCTCGGCGGTCATAACCTCATAGAACGAGATCGGCGAAGCTTCCTCAGTGTCGCTGGGCATGGCACTCTCGGCGCGCATGATTGCTCTACGGTTGCACAAGATGCTCCTAAAACACGAAGAAAGACATGGCGCGATGGCGCTATCGCGTCCTTGTCCCCCTCTGTTGGCGGCACATTATCCGGCGACGGGAAAATCGTGGAAATGCGCGATCACCCCCTCCGCATCGATGAAGATCACCGCATAGGCGGGCGGCTCGTGGCCCAGGCTCCAGCTCTGCGAAAAATCGAGCGCGGTCTGGTGGTTGGTGCTGCGCAGCGTGCTGACGGGAATGCCGCGCCAGCTGCCGGCGATCGGCCGATGGACGTGGCCGGCGAAAATGTGGCGGACATTGCCGTGGCGCGACAGCACGTCATGGAAGGCATCGGCGTCGGCAAGCCTGACCTCATCGAGGCCAGGCATATGGATCCGGAACGGCGGGTGATGCATGAACAGGAAGACCGGCCGGTTGCCCGCCTCTTGCAGCCGTTCATCAAGCCATTCGAGCCGCGCGGCGCACAGCCTGCCCTCGACATGGCCGCTGTCCAGCGTGTCGAGCAGGATCAGCCGGCCCTCTGTGCCATCGAACACGCTCTGCACGAACCCCTGCTCGGCGGCGGCATCGGGGAACATTTCGAGGAAAAGCGCCCGGTCGTCATGGTTGCCGAGCATGAGCCGGCAGGGCTGCGAAAATCGCGCCAGCCTGTCGCGCAACGCCGCATAGGCGGCGCGCTCGCCATCATTGGTCAGGTCGCCCGAGATCACCACCATTTCGGCATCGGCGTGGTTCTGGCCGATGTCGGCAAGGCAGGCGTCCAGCCTTGCCAGCGGATCGGAGCCGTAGAGCAGGCCACCCGGCGTCATCAGATGCGGATCGGAGAGCTGGATGATTTTCATGGACCTGACCGTACCCTTCCCGCCGGCGCCGCGTGGCGCCAACCAGAAAACGCAATGCCTCGATTGCCCCTCTACTGCGCCGTCCAGCCGCCGTCCATCGGCAGGGTCGTGCCGGTGATCTGCCTGGCCGCATCCGAGCACAGGAACAGTGTCAACGCCGCAAGTTCCTCCACGGTGACGAATTCCTTCGTCGGCTGTGCGGCGAGCAGCACGTCATGCTTGACCTGTTCCTCGGTCATGCCGCGCGCCTTCATCGTGTCGGGGATCTGCTTCTCGACCAGCGGCGTCCAGACATAGCCGGGCGCGATGGCGTTGACCGTGATGCCGTCCTGCGCGACTTCCAGCGCCACCGTCTTGGTCAGCCCTGCAATGCCATGCTTGGCCGACACATAGGCCGACTTGAACGGCGAGGCGACCAGCGC
The DNA here is from genome assembly GCF_016756575.1 of Mesorhizobium sp. 131-3-5. Classification (NCBI taxonomy): domain Bacteria; kingdom Pseudomonadati; phylum Pseudomonadota; class Alphaproteobacteria; order Hyphomicrobiales; family Phyllobacteriaceae; genus Mesorhizobium; species Mesorhizobium sp. 131-3-5. Next base: position 1,500,546 of record NZ_AP023254.1, on the reverse strand, counting down.
GTGCGCCGAAGCCGTGTTGATGATGCGGCCCCATTTGCGCGCCTTCATGCCCGGCACCGCAGCCTTGATGGCATAGAAGGCCGCCAGAAGATTGATGCGGATGATGGCTTCCCATTTGTCGTCGGGAAACTCCTCGATCGGCGCGACGTGCTGGATGCCGGCATTGTTGACCAGGATATCGAGGCTGCCGAACGCCGCCTCGGCATCATGCACCATGGCGCTCACCGCCGCCCCATCCATCATGTTGGCGTCGGAGTAGCGGCATTTGACGCCGAAATCCCTCTCGATGCCCAAGCGCCCCTGCTCGATGGCCGCAGGGTCGCCAAGACCATTGATGGTGACGTTGGCGCCCTCGGCGGCGAAGGCGCGGGCAATGGCCAGGCCGATACCGCTGGTCGAGCCGGTGACGAGGGAATTCTTCGAAGACAGGGAACCCATGGTGATCTCGCGAGAGGAGGGAGGGAATGAGAGCATATAATTGTGCGTCGCAACATGACAATGACAGAGCCATATGTCGGTGCGATTACAGCCAGACGGCAGCGCCGGCACGACCCCGTCCGCTGCGAAACCACGGTCGCTTGCCTGACACGGCACTGTCATGGTGCCGTGCAACATAATCGGCTGCGCATTCGCGCGGTCATTCCTGAACGAAATTCATCCGACAGAACCTTGGGGGTGCAGCTTGGAAATCGCCGATGTCGTGAAGCGCGCCTATGCGATGCCGCTGACCAACCCGTCCTTCCCGCCCGGTCCCTACCGTTTCTTCGACCGCGAATACATCATCATCACCTATCGCACGACACGCGAGGCGCTGGAGGCCGTGGTGCCGGCGCCCCTGGAAATCGACGAACCGCTGGTCAAGTATGAATTCATCCGCATGCCTGACTCCACCGGATTCGGCGACTACACCGAGACCGGCCAGGTCATTCCGGTGAAGTACAAGGGCCAGCATGGCGGTTACGTCCACTCGATGTATCTCGACGACGACGCGCCGATTGCCGGCGGCCGCGAGCTGTGGGGCTTTCCGAAGAAACTGGCCAATCCCAAGATCGTCCGCGAAGGCGAGGTGATCGTCGGCACGCTGCATTATGGCAGCGTCCTGTGCGCCATCGGCACGATGGGCTACAAACACCGGGAAGCCGATCACGATTCCGTGCTCGCATCGCTCGCCGCGCCCAATTTCCTGATCAAGATCATCCCGCATGTCGACGGCACGCCGCGTATCTGCGAGCTGGTGCGCTATTATCTCACCGACATCATGCTGAAGGAGGCCTGGACGGCGCCGGCGGCACTGGACCTGCGGCCCCACGTCATGGCCGACGTGGCGAAGCTGCCGGTGCTCGACATCGTCTCCGCAGTCCACTTCAAGGCCGATTTGACGCTTGGGTTGGGCGAGGTCGTCCACGACTATCTCAGTGATCACAGCCGGCTCGCAACCAGCACAACCCAGCCGGAGAAGATTCGTGCTTGAACGCCACCGAAACAAGGAAGCCGCCGCCACAATCGCGGAGATTTCGGCGCAATATGACCGCATCGCTTTGGTGTTCCAGGGCGGCGGCGCGCTCGGCGCATACCAGGCCGGCGTCTACCAGGCGTTGGCCGATGCCGGCTGCGAGCCGAGCTGGCTGTCCGGCGTGTCGATCGGCGCCATCAATGCCGCGATCATCGCCGGCAATGAACCCAGCCGCCGCCTGCAGCGGCTCGAACAGTTCTGGCAAACGATCTCGGGCCGCAAGATCTGGAGCTACACGCCGGAAGGCGACATCTACCGCGACATTCGCAACCGTACCTCGTCCTGGATGACGATGACCATGGGCCAGCCCGGCTTCTTCAAGCCGCGCAACCCCAACCCATGGTTCGAGCCGCAGGGTGCGGAGGGCGCCACCAGCTTCTACGACACCGCCGAGCTGAAAGACACGCTGGAGAGCCTGATCGACTTCGACGTGCTGAACGACGGCAAGAAGCGGCTGAGCGTCGGCGCGGTCAATGTCCGCACCGGCAACTTCGTATATTTCGACACGGAAAAAGTGCGCATCGGACCCGAGCACATCATGGCCAGCGGCGCGCTGCCGCCGGCCTTTCCGTCGGTCCGCATCGAAGGCGAATACTATTGGGACGGCGGCATCGTCTCCAACACGCCGCTGCAATATCTGCTCGACCAGGAAGAGGACCGTTCGTCGCTGGTGTTCCAGGTCGACCTGTTCAGCGCGCGCGGTGTGCTGCCGCGCAGCATGCCGGACGTGCTGTCGCGCCACAAGGACATCATGTATTCCAGCCGCACGCGCCAGAACACCGACAATTTCAAGCGCATCCATGGCCTGAAGATGCGCCTGCTCGATGCGCTCAAGCGCGTACCCAAGGAGCAGCTGACACCGGCGGAAGAAGCGCTGATCGCGGACTATTCGGATGCCGGCCTGGTCAACATCGTGCACCTGATCTACCAGCACAAGGGCTATGAAGGTCACGCCAAGGACTACGAGTTCTCCGGCACCTCGATGCGCGAGCATTGGGAGACCGGCCTGGAAGACACGCAGCGCACCTTGCGCCATCGCAAATGGCTGACCATGCCGGCCAATGCCGACGGCGTCACCATCCACGATCTGCATCGCGAAGACCCGACCTGAAATCGACAGGCCAGCGTAGAGGCCGGGACTTTTCCTCTATCCTCTGAGACCCCAAACGAAAACGGCGCCGCAAGCGGCGCCGTTTTTGCGTAGTGCACTGCGCTCCGCTCAGAACACCTGGCGGAAGACGATGAAAAGCACGAAGGCAAGCGCGATCGAGCACGGCAGGGTCAACACCCAGGCCAGCAGCAGGTTGCGCACCGTCGACCATTGCAGGCCCGAGCCATTGGCGGCCATCGTTCCGGCGACGCCCGACGACAGCACATGGGTGGTCGAAACCGGCAGGCCGAGCCGGTCGGCCATGCCGATGGTCACCATGGCGACGAGTTCGGCCGCCGCACCCTGGCCATAGGTCAGGTGGCTCTTGCCGATCTTCTCGCCGACAGTGACGACGATGCGTTTCCAGCCGACCATGGTGCCGAGACCCAGCGCCAGCGCCACCGCGATCTTCACCCAGAGCGGGATGAACTTCGTCGCATTGTCGACGGCCTTGTGGTAGTCGGTCACCGCCTTGAGATCGGCGCCCTGCATCGGCAGCAGTTGCTTCTTGTCGATCAGCTTGAGCGCCTCGCCGATCAGATAGATGTCGTTGCGGGCGTTGCTGACCAGATCGGTCGGCACGTTGTCGACCGACGCATAGGGCTGCAGTCCAGCCGTCGTGTTATGGATGTAGGTCTGCAAGGCGACCGTAGTCTTGTCGCTCCAGCTGCGGGTGCGCACGGCATCCTGGACGGCCGCCTTGGCATCCTTGGCATCCGTGACGGTGACACCAGGCTTCGCATATTTGCCAAGCGCCGTTTCAACATTGGCCGAAGCCGACTTGTAGGCTTCGAGATAGTTGATGTCGGGCGTGCGGTTCAGCGCATAGGCCGTTGGCACCACGCCGATCAGGATCAGCATGATCAGGCCCATGCCCTTCTGTCCGTCATTGGAGCCATGCGCGAAGCTGACGCCGGTGCAGGTGAAGATCAGCAGGCTGCGGATCCACCAGGGCGGCGGCGTGTTGCCCTTCGGCGCCTCGTAGAGCGCCGGATTACGCACCAGAAGCTTCATCGCATAGAGCAGGATCGCGGCGGCGAAGAAGCCGATGATCGGCGACACCAGCAAGGTCACGCCGACATTTGTCGCCTGTGACCAGTCGACGCCGCTGGTGGCGCTGCCGGACGGCGCCATGAACTGGTTGGCGAGGCCGACGCCGATGATCGAGCCGACCATCGTGTGCGAGCTCGAAGCCGGCAGGCCGAGGAACCAGGTGCCGAGGTTCCACAGGATGGCGGCGACGAGCAGCGCGAACACCATGGCAAAGCCGGAGGAGGAGCCGACCTGCAGGATCAGCTCGACCGGCAGCAGAGACAGGATGCCGAAGGCGACCGCGCCGCTGGAGGTGAGAACGCCGAGGAAATTGAAGACGCCCGACCACATGACGGCGAATTCGGCCGGCAGGGAGCGCGTGTAGATGACGGTCGCCACCGCATTGGCCGTATCGTGGAAGCCGTTGACGAATTCGAAGCCGAGCGCGATCAGCAAGGCGATGCCGAGCAGGATCCACGGCACGGTCTTGGCCACCGCCAGGTCCTGGCTCAGCGCGTAGCCGACATAGACCACGCCGACCAGCACCAGCACGCCGAAGGCCGGCAGAAACCACGTCGCGCCGCCCGAACTGTGCAGCGGATGATCCGGTCTCGGAATGCCCGCCTCACTAGAAACTATGTCCACCATGTCCCACTCCTATTGCATTGCAGCAAAGAACTGGGAAAGACGCTATGTCCGCACGATGAACCCTGTGTGACGCCGAGACGCTTCGGCCTTGGGAGCTCCTATGCCGGAGCGGAACGCGTCTTCAGGATCGCCGAGAACAGCGGATCGAAGGCGCGGCTGATCGGCGCCGCGGCCGCACCGAGCGCGATCGACCAGGGGTCGGTGGTGCCGAGCTGCAGGCGCGGCAGGTTCCTTGCGGGCCGATCGGCGATCGACGGCAGCAGCGGGTGCATCGCCTCGACGAGCCGGCGCGCCAGCGCTTCCGGCGCACCGCTGGTCAGGATCACGGTCTGCGGATCGAAGATCGTCTCGATGAGATGCACGCTCCAGCGCAGATCATGCGCGGCCCCGTCGATCCAGGCCATCATCTTCGTATCCTCGGCCAGCACCAGGGCGTTCATCTGTTCGTAGATATCGCTGTCCGCCGGATTGAGGTCGAGATGCTGGTAGAGCGAGGCCAGCGAGGCGCGGTGCTCGAGCGGCGTCGAGCCTGGGCCGGCCGGCGCCAGCAGGGCCATGCCGATTTCGCCGGCATTGCCATGGCCGCCGCTATAGAGTTCGCCATTGAGGATCAGCCCGGCGCCGATGCCGTAGCCGACATAGAGACAGACCGCGTGGTCGACGCCGTGCGCCGCGCCGACGATACGTTCGGCAGTGGCGCAGGCGGCGGCATCGTTCTGCAGGCCGACATTCAGCCCCGTGCCTTTGGCCAGCGTCTCCAGCAGCGGAAACTTCTGCCAGGCCGGCATCATCCATTTGTCGTCCGAATCCTTCAGTCCGAAAGGACCGGGCATGGCAACGCCGAGACCGACCAGCCGTTTTTCCGACTGCGCGGAAATGCCGGCCAGGTCACGGCGCACACCTGCAATCAGCTTCAGGATGATCTCGACGCCCTTCGACGGCTCATCGAAAGGCAGGTTCGCCTCGGCCCGCGCCAGCACGCTGCCCATCAGGTCGACGGCCACCGCGCGCGTCAGATGGCGGTCGATATGCAGGCCGATGGCGAAGGCGCCTTCGGGCACCAGCCTGTAAGGGGTAGACGGTTGCCCCCTGCCCTTGCGCACCGCGTCCAGCGCGACGACCAGGCCGTCGCTTTCGAGATCCTCGATGATGTTGGAGACCGCCTGCTTGGTGAGCTGAGTCGCCCGCGCCAGGTCGGCCCGCGACAGGGCGCCATTGAGGCGTAGCGCCTCGATCATGACCCGGCGGTTGTGTGCGCTGGTGCCTTCCTGGTTGGTGCCGCTTTTGGCGCGGATCGGGCTGATGTCATCCACCGGCTTTTCCCCTCTTGACTCCATTAGAATATTGATCGACTAATTAAGTCAAGCGAGTTGACTTAATGCAAACCGAATGTCCCAAAACAAGATGGCCAAGGCCTTCCGCCTGTCGCCACTGGTCGGCCGGGTAAGCATCAGGTCACGCGACATGGACCCGGGAAGGCGAAGCGAAACGCCCGCATCGCCGACCCGTCAACGCCGGAAATGGGAGAAGAAGATGCTTAAGACAATCACCAAAACACTGGTCGGCGCGGTCTTCGCCGGAGGACTGCTCGTCCCTCACGCTTTCGCCGAAACGACGCTCAATGCGCTGTTCATGGCGCAGGCCGCCTACAGCGAGGCCGATGTGCGCGCCATGACGGACGCCTTCACCAAGGCCAATCCGGACGTCAAGGTCAATCTCGAATTCGTTCCCTATGAAGGCCTGCACGACAAGACCGTGCTGGCCCAGGGGTCGGGCGGCGGCTACGACGTCGTGCTGTTCGACGTCATCTGGCCGGCCGAATACGCCACCAACAAGGTGCTGGTCGACGTCTCGTCGAAGATCACCGACGACATGAAGAAGGGTGTGCTGCCCGGCGCCTGGACCACGGTCCAGTACGACGGCAAATACTACGGCATGCCGTGGATCCTCGACACCAAATATCTGTTCTACAACAAGGACATCCTGGAGAAGGCCGGCATCAAGACACCGCCGAAGACCTGGGAAGAGCTTGGCGCACAGGCCAAGATCATCCAGGACAAGGGCCTGCTGAAGACGCCGATCGCCTGGAGCTGGTCGCAGGCCGAGGCCGCGATTTGCGACTACACCACGCTGGTCAGCGCCTATGGCGGCGACTTCCTCAAGGACGGCAAGCCGGACTTCCAAAATGGCGGCGGCCTCTCGGCGCTGAAATACATGGTCGACAGCTACAAGTCCGGCCTCACCAACCCGAATTCCAAGGAATTCCTGGAAGAAGACGTGCGCAAGGTCTTTGAAAACGGCGATGCCGCCTTCGCGCTGAACTGGACCTACATGTACAACATGGCCAACGATCCGAAGGACTCGAAAGTGGCGGGCAAGGTCGGCGTCGTGCCGGCACCGGGCGTCACCGGCATCAGCGAGGTGTCGGCCGTCAACGGTTCGATGGGCCTCGGCGTCACCGCGGTCTCGAAGCATCCGGACGAAGCCTGGAAATACATCGAATACATGACCTCGCAGGCGACGCAGAACCAGTATGCCAAGCTGTCGCTGCCGATCTGGGCCTCGTCCTATGACGACCCGGCCGTCACCAAGGGCCAGGAAGAGCTGATCGCCGCCGCCAAGCAGGGTCTTGCCGCCATGTATCCGCGTCCGACCACGCCGAAATACCAGGAACTGTCGACCGCGCTGCAGCAGGCGATCCAGGAATCGCTGCTCGGCCAGTCCTCGCCTGAGGATGCCTTGACCACGGCCGCCAAGAACAGCGGCCTCTAAGCACTTTTCTCCAGTTGCGGGCGGCACTACAGCGCCGCGCGTCCCTTGGACGCGCAAAGGACGCTGTAGCGCTTCTGATCTTGCGCATGATCCTTTCCGGAAGTCGGTTCCGACTTCCGGGGTCATGCGCGAGTGCCGCCCGTGCTATGTCTGAAACCAAGATCGCTAGGGAGAGGTTGCTCCGATGTCGAGCACCTGGATGACGACCCGTGCCTGGTTGCTGATGCTGCCGCTGCTCGTGGTCATGGTCGCCGTCATCGGCTGGCCGCTGGTCGATACGGTCGGTCTTTCCTTCACCGACGCCAAGCTGGTCGGCACCGGCGGCAATTACGTCGGCTTCGACAATTACACCAACATGCTGTCGAGCTCGAATTTTTCGCGCACGCTGGTCACCACGACGCTGTTCGCCGTCATTTCCGTTGCCGCCGAAATGGTGATCGGCGTTCTCGCCGCGTTGCTCCTCAATCAGCAGTTCCACGGTCGCGCCATCCTGCGCGCCTTGATGATCCTGCCCTGGGCATTGCCGACCGTGGTCAACGCCACGCTGTGGCGGCTGATCTACAATCCCGAATATGGCGCGCTGAACGCCGCCCTGACGCAACTCAATCTCATCGACGCCTACCGCTCCTGGCTGGGTGAGCCGGGAACGGCGCTGGTGGCGCTCATCGTCGCCGACTGCTGGAAGAACTTTCCGCTGGTGGCGTTGATCGCGCTCGCCGCCTTGCAGGCGGTGCCGCGCGACATCACCGCCGCCTCGCTTGTCGATGGCGCGGGACCGTTCAACCGCTTCCGCTTCGTCATCCTGCCCTATCTCGCCGGCCCGCTGATGGTGGCGCTGGTGCTGCGCACCATCGAGGCCTTCAAGGTCTTCGACATCATCTGGGTGATGACCCGCGGCGGCCCGGCAAACAGCACGCGCACGCTGTCGATCCTTGTCTACCAGGAGGCTTTCTCCTTCCAGCGCGCCGGCTCCGGCGCGTCGCTGGCGCTGATCGTCACCTTGCTCGTCACCGTGCTCGCCGTCGCCTATGCGGCGCTGGTCAGGAAGACCGCCGGGAGTGCCGCCTGATGGAACGCAGAAGCGCCGCCTTCACCATCTTCATCCATGCCTGCGCGCTGCTGCTCGCCGCCATCATCCTGGCGCCGATCGCCTGGCTGTTCATCATGAGCATTTCGCCTGCCGCCGATCTCGCCGCCAAGCCGCTGCGCTGGTGGCCGCTGGCCGCCGACTTCTCGCGCTACCAGACATTGCTGTCGACCGCCGAAAACAGCGCCGGCGCCGCCTTCACCTCGTCGCTGCGCAACAGCCTGGAGATCGCCGGCATGGCGACGCTGGCCGCACTCGCCCTGGCTATCCCCGCCGGCTGGGCGGTCTCGCGCACGCCGGCGATCGGCTGGTCGCTGTCGATGGTCATTGCCACCTACATGCTGCCGCCGGTGGCGCTCGCCGTGCCGCTCTATATGGGCCTGTCGCATCTCGGCCTGCTCAACAATGTCTTCGGCCTGGCGCTGGTCTATTTGACCATATTGGCGCCCTTCACCACCTGGCTGATGAAATCCGGTTTTGACTCGATTCCGCGCGAGATCGAGGCGGCGGCGATGATCGACGGCGCCGGCCTGTTCCAGACCTTGCGCATCATCACGCTGCCGCTGGCGGCGCCAGTCATGGCGACATCGGCGCTGTTTGCCGTGCTGCTCGCCTGGGACGAATTCTTCTATGCGCTGCTGTTCACCTCCGACCAGCGCGCCAAGACCTTGACCGTCGCCATCGCCGATTTGGCCGGCGGCCGTGTTTCCGACTACGGGCTGATCGCCACCGCCGGCGTGCTGGCCGCTTTGCCGCCGGTGCTGATTGGCCTCGTCATGCAGCGGGCGCTGATCTCGGGCCTGACCAGCGGCGGTGTGAAAGGATGACGATGACTGCAACAAGAATTCGGCCGGCCGGACTGGTCGCCATCGACCGCGAAATGGCGCGCCAGCATGCGGACGCGCGTGCTTCGTTCGAACACAACACTGCCATGGCGGCAAACGTCGCCGCCTCGATCAGGAAGACCGGCCGGCTGCTGCTGCTCGGCATGGGCGGGTCGCATGCCGTCAGCCGCGCCGTCGAGCCGCTCTATCGCGCGCATGGCATCGATGCGCTGGCGCTGGCGCTCTCGGAACAGCTCGGCCAGCCGGTGCCGCTGGACGGCAAGACGGTGCTCGTCACCTCGCAGTCTGGCGAGAGCGCGGAGGTCGTCAGATGGTTTGCGGAAGCCGGAAGCGTTGCCGATGTTTTCGGCCTGACGCTCGAAGGCGGCTCCTTTCTCGCCCGCGCCGCGCCTTGCCTGGTCGGCGCCGGCGGCACCGAACTGGCCTTCGCCGCGACCCGCAGCCTGACCGTGACCTTCGCCTTGCATCTGGCCATCCTGGCTGCGTTGGGCGAGGACCCGAGTGCCGCTCTTGGCGCGCTGGACCAGAAACAGGACAACGACATCACGCAAGCGCTCGCAGCGCTGGAGGAGGTAACGACCATCGTCACCTCCGGCCGCCGCCTGCAGGGCGTCGCCGAGGCGCTGGCGCTCGGCCTCACCGAACTGTCGCGGCTGCCCTGCTTCTCGCTCGAAGGCGGCCAGTTGCGGCACGGACCGATGGAGATGCTCGGCCCAAAAATCGGAATCATCCTGTTTCGCGGCAACGATCCGACAGCGGAACTGGTGACGGCGATGGCCCTTTCCGTGGTCGAGGCCGGCGCGCCGCTGATCGTCTTCGACGCTTCCGGGCAATCGCCGGTCGCGGGCGCCGTCACGCTCTCGTTCAAGCCGGCTTCGGGTCTCGCCGCGATCTTCGCCATGCTGCCGGTGGCACAGCGCCTGATGATCGCCTTCGCCGACAGTCGCGTCGACAATGCCGGTACGCCCGTGCGCTCGACCAAGATCACCAGGAGCGAGTGATGCGTCCGCTCGCGGTGATCGGCAATGTCAATGTCGACCTGATTGTCGGCCCGGTCGCGCCATGGCCGAAGGCAGGCACCGAAACCGTCGTCGATCACGACGATCTGCGCGTTGGCGGACAGGCCGGCAACACCGGGCTCGCCTGGCAGGCGTTGGGCATTGATTTCGAGATCGCCGCCAATGTCGGCGACGATCAGTTCGGCCGCTGGTTGCGCGAGGCGTTCGGCAGCCGCGCCGACAAATGGCCGGTGCGCCCGGAGAGCACGACGCTTTCGGTCGGCATGACCCATCCCGACGGCGAAAGGACGTTTTTCACCACGCGCGGCCACCTGCCCCGCTTCAGCCTTGCCGACGTATTTTCGGTGCTCGACGGCAAGCGCCTCGCCGGCGGCTATGCGTTGCTGTGCGGCTCCTTCCTCACCGATGACCTCACCCGCGACTACGAAGCGTTCTTCGACTGGGCGAACGGGCACGACATAGCGGTGGCGCTGGACACCGGTTGGCCGATGGAGGGCTGGACCCCAGCGAACTGCAAGGCGGCGCGCACATGGCTCGCGCGCTGCGACCTTGCTCTGTTCAACGAGGTGGAGACCGTGACCCTGGCCGGCCTGCCCGATCCGGTCGAGGCCGCGCGGCAAATCCAGTCCAGCATGAAGAAGGGCGCGACCGCCGTCGTCAAGCGCGGCCCCGAAGGGGCGATCGCCATCGGCCCGGGCGGAGCGCTGGTCACGGCGACCGCGCCTGACGTCAAGGTCATCGACACCATCGGCGCCGGCGATGTTTTCAATGCGGCCTTCCTGGCCGCACTGGCGCAGGACCAGACACTGACCGCCTCGCTTGCAGCCGCGACGCAGGTGGCGTCGCGCGCCATATCAACCTTGCCCCGTAACTACGGCGAACCGATGCATCCAAGGAAAGCCACGCATGAGCGCGCTTGAAATCCGCAACGTCCGCAAGAATTACGGCAGCGTCGAAACGCTGAAAGGCATCGACATCGCTCTGCAGAGCGGCGAATTCCTGGTGCTGCTCGGCTCGTCGGGTTGCGGAAAGTCGACGCTTCTCAACATCATCGCCGGCCTCGCCGAAGCGACGAGCGGCGACGTGCTGATCGGCGGCCGCTCGATCCTTGGCGTTCACCCCAAGAACCGCGACATCGCCATGGTCTTCCAGTCCTACGCGCTCTATCCGAACCTGACCGTGCGCCGTAATATCGGCTTCGGGCTGGAAATGCGCGGCGTCGCCGCCGACGAGCGCGAAAAGGCGGTGGCCGAGGCGGCAAGACTGCTGCAGATCGAAGCCCTGCTCGACCGCAAGCCGAGCCAGCTTTCCGGCGGCCAGCGCCAGCGCGTCGCCATCGGCAGGGCACTGGTGCGCAAGCCGCAGGTGTTCCTGTTCGACGAACCCTTGTCCAATCTCGACGCCAAGCTGCGCCTGGAAATGCGCACCGAGCTGAAGCGCCTGCATCAGATGCTGCAGACCACCGTCGTCTACGTCACTCACGACCAGATCGAGGCAATGACGCTGGCGAGCCGCATCGCGGTGATGCGCGACGGCAGGATCGAGCAGCTCGGCACGCCCGAGGAGATCTACAACGAGCCGGCAACGCTCTATGTCGCCGGCTTTGTCGGCGCACCGTCGATGAACATGCTGCAGGCGACGGTTCAAGGGACCACGCTGGCCATCGATGGCGCCAAGGCGAGCCTGCCCTTGCCCGCCCGTTTCCGCGACGCGGTGCAGGACGGAGCGCGGGTTGTGGCCGGCATCAGGCCCGAAGCACTGCGGGTCGCGGCGGATGCGGCCGCGCCGTCAGTGCCGGTGGAAATTGAAGTCGTCGAATTGACCGGTCCCGAACTGGTCACCACCGCACGGATCGGCACACAGCGGCTGACGGCCTGCCTGCCGCCGGCGTCCCGCGTCGCGAAAGGTCAGGCGGCAAGCTTCGCCTTCAGCGAGGACGCGCTGCGGCTCTTCGACCCTGACACCGGCAAGGCTTTTTGAGTCTGACCCGGAAAAACCGGTGCCTGCCGGCTGAAGGCTTTCAGGATTACGTCGCGGGGGCTTGCGCCGCATCGGGCGAACCGGCGATTTCCAGCAAGGACGCCACCAGCAGTTCCCGCTCGTCCTTCGACAGCACGTCGGAATCGAAAAGGTTCATGCTGCGCAGCCCCTCGATGGCGAGGTAACAGACCAGCAGCGATTTGAGGTCTGATGTTTCGCCCTTCAGCCGTTCGAAAAGCTGCCGCTTGAATGTCTTTATCGGCGTCATGAAATCGGGATCCTCGGCGATCGCCGAAAAGATCCACGAGGCCGAGGGGCGCTTTTCCTCGCAATCATCGGCCGACAGCCTGATGTAGACGGCGAGCGGATTTTTGCCATCGTCGTTGCTGTTGGCGGTCTCCAGCGCCTGCTCGAAGTCGCGCAGATAGCCTTCGACCAGCCCCTGCATCAATTTGGCCTTGGTCGGAAAATTGTAGAGCAACCCACCCTTCGACACGCCAGCGCGGCTGGCGACGGCATCCAGCGACAGGCTGCCGGGCCCGAATTCCCGGGCAACGTCAGCCGCCGCCGCGAGTATCTTCTCGCGCGAGTTCGGTCGTCGGGCTCTCATGGCGCCTCCCTTCGCAAGCTTAGGCCCAATTGACAAGACCGTCCAGACGGTACAGTAAAGCCGCCACTATTTGAAATCGGGACCCGCAGTCGATATGTGTCCCGATGTCCGCGCTTCGCGCCGGATTTCGACTGAGGGGACTTCCTTGTTCAAGCGCATACTCCGTTTCTTCGTCATCATTCTCGTTCTGGCCGTGCTGGTCGTTGTGGTCGGCGGCATCGTCGGCTTCAACTTCCTGCGCGACAACGGCATCAAGCAGTATTTCGCCACGATGAAGCCGCCGGCTGCGACAGTGTCGACGACCATCGCCAAGCCGTCGAGCTGGACGCCGGGCGTCGAGGCGATCGGTACGGTGCGAGCCGTGCGCGGCGTCGACCTAACGGTCGAGACCACCGGCATCGTCAAGGACATCCTTTTCCATGCCAACCAGAAGGTGGCGGCCAATGCGGTGCTGCTGCAGCTCGACGATGCCGTCGAGCGCGCCGATCTCGACGCGCAGAAGGCGCAGGCCGCCCTCGATCAGGTATCGCTGACCCGCGCCATCGAACTGACCAGGCGTGGCGTCGGCTCCGACTCGACGCTGGACACCGCACGTGCGGCGGCTTCGGCTTCGGCGTCCCAGGTCACCAAGCTGCAGGCCGTGCTCGACCAGAAGCAGCTGACGGCGCCTTTCGGCGGCACGGTCGGTATTCCGAAGATCGATATCGGCCAGTATATGGCGCCCGGCACCGCCGTGGTGACACTGCAGGATCTCGACACGATGCGGGTCGATTTCTCGGTACCCGAACAGCAGCTCCCGCTGCTCAAGATCGGCCAGACGGTTCGGCTGGGCTTGAGCGGCGGGGACATGCCGTTTGCCGGCGAAATCCGCGGCATCGACCCCAAGATCGACCCGTCCAGCCGGCTGGTGAACATCCGGGCGGAAGTCGCCAATCCCGACGGCAAGCTAACCCCTGGCCAGTTCGTGCAGGTGCGTGTCGAACTGCCCGAGGAGCAGAACGTGCTGTCGCTGCCGCAGACGGCACTGACCACCAGCCTCTATGGCGATTACATCTTCGTGGTGCAGCCGGCCAAGCCCGCCGGCGCTGCGCCGGCGCAGCCCGCCAAGCCGGAAGAAAAGCCGGCCGCGGCGGCCACCGACAAGCCGGCGGATGCCAAGCCGGCGGACGCGATGAAACCAGCTGCCGATGCCATGAAGCCCGCTGCTGATGCCATGAAGCCTGCCGCCGATGCTGCAAAGCCGGCGGACAAGGCCGCTCCCGACGCCGCCAAACCGGCTGCCGACCCGGCCAAGCCGGCGGCGGAGGGCGACAAGCCCGCGCTGGTGCTGTCTCAGGTCTTCGTCAAGCCCGGCCGCCGCAATCAGGGCATGGTCGAGATCGTCGAAGGGCTGAAGGCCGGCGACGAGGTCGTCACCGCAGGTCAGAACCGCCTCTTCAACGGCATGTCCGTCAATGTCGACAACACCATCGACCCGACCAAATCGGCGAACAAGCAGGCCGACCAGCAATGAGCTTTTCCGATCTCTTCATTCGCCGGCCCGTCCTGTCGACGGTCCTTGCCTGCATGATCCTGCTCCTGGGTTTCCAAGGCATCTTCAACCTGTCGATCCGCCAGTATCCGAAGGTGGACGAAACCGCGATCACGATTACGACGGCCTATCCGGGCGCCAGCGCCGACCTGATCCAGGGCTTCATTTCCGCCCCGATCGCGCGCGCCGTCGCCTCGACCGAAAACATCGACTACGTCACTTCGTCCAGCCGTCCGTCCTCCAGCACCGTGACGGTGCAGATGAAGCTCGGCTCCAACCCCGACGTGGCGCTGACCGAAGTGCTGTCCAAGGTCCAGGGCGTGCGCGGCACCTTGCCGGACGCTTCCAAGGACCCTGTCATCGTCAAGGGCACCGGCCAGCAGTTCGCGATGATGTACATCTCGATGCAGAATCCGAACATGACGAAGGAGCAGCTGACGGAGTATATCGAGCGCGTCATCCGGCCCCGCATGTCGACGGTCGAAGGTGTCGCCGACGTCCAGATCTTCGGCGCCCAGCAATATTCGATGCGCGTCTGGATCGACCCTGTCCGGCTTGCCGCACGCGGTGTAACGGCGGCGGAAGTGCTGACGGCGATCAACAATTCCAACTTCCTGTCGGCGCCCGGCAACACCCAGAACGAATATGTCGTTTCGTCGATCGCCGTGCGCTCGACGCTGCAGACGCCGGAAGCCTTCGCCGAACTGCCCCTGCGCTCGACCGACGGCAATGTGGTGCGGCTGCGCGACGTGGCCCGCGTCGAACTCGGCGCTGAAAATACCGACACCAGGGTCTCGTTCAACGGCAAGCCCGGCACCTTCCTCGCCATCTTCCCAACCCCTGCAGCCAACCCGCTGACTACTGCGGCAGCGCTCACCAAGCTTGTGCCGCAGATCCAGGAAACGCTGCCGAAAGGCATGACGATCGAGGTCGTCTACGACGCGACCGGGCAGATCAGCGCCTCGATCGAGGAGGTGTTCAAGACCATCGGCGAGGCTGTTGCCATCGTCGTCGTGGTCATCCTTCTGTTCCTCGGCTCGTTCCGTTCGGTGATGATGCCGATCATCACCATTCCGTTGTCGCTGATCGGCGTCTGCTTCCTGTTGTTTGCGGTCGGCTATTCGATCAACCTTCTGTCGCTGCTGGCCATGGTGCTGGCGATCGGTCTTGTCGTCGACGATGCCATCGTGGTGGTGGAGAACATCCACCGCCACATGGAAGAAGACCACATGACGCCGATGCAGGCGGCGTTCAGCGGCATGCGCGAGATCGCCTCGGCCATCGTCGCCATGACCATGACGCTGGCCGCCGTGTTCGCGCCGCTGGCCTTCACCGGCGGCCTGACCGGCGCGCTGTTCCGCGAGTTCGCGGTGACGCTCGCCGGCTCGGTGGTGCTGTCGGGCGTCATCGCCGTCACCATCACCCCGATGATGTCGGCGCGTCTCTTGAAGGCCGGCACGCCGGGCCGTTTCCAGCGCATTGTCGACGGCATTTTCGCGCGGGTCGAGCACGTCTATGAGCGTGCCGTCACCGGTTCGCTGAACTATCGTCCTTTGACGCTGATCATCGTGCTCGCGCTGGTCGGCGTGACCGGCTTCATGTTCACCAAGACCTCGAGCGAGCTGGCGCCCGAAGAGGATCAGGGCTTCCTGCTCTCGCTCGTGACCGCGCCGACCTATGCGACATCGGATTACACCGAAACCTATGTGAACCAGATGCTCGGACTGGTGAGGGATATTCCCGAAACGCGGGCGCAGTTCTCGGCGGTCGCCTTCGGTGGCACGACAAACAGCGCCTTTGTCGGCTTTGCCTTCAAGGATTGGGCGGAGCGCAAGCGCAATTCGAAGGAACTGCAGGCCGACATCACGGCTCGTATCGCGAAGGTGGCGGGCGTGCAGGCCTTCGTCTTCGCACCGCCGACGCTGCCGGGCTCCGGTGGCGGCCTGCCGATCGCCCTGGTCGTGCGCTCGACCGGCGATTCCGCGGAAGTCTACAAGGCCGCTGAGCAGATCAAGAACAAGGCACAGGCCTCCGGCCGTTTCATCGTCGTGCAGAACTCGATGTCTTACGATTCGCCGCAGGTGACGGTCACCATCGACCGCGACCGAGCCGCCGCGCTGAACCTGCCGATCGCCGATATCGGCCGGACGCTGACGCTGCTGGTCGGCGGTGCCGAAGTGGCGCAGTTCGACCGCGACTCCAACAGCTATGACATCATCCCCCAGGTGCCGCAGCAATTCCGCGACAACCCCGAAAAGCTCGGCGAATATTTCGTGCGCAGCGCAACGGGCGAGATGGTGCCGCTGTCGGCGGTGGTGAATATCTCGAACAATGCCTCGCCGGCGGCGATCGAACAGTTCAACCAGCTGAATTCGTCGACTATCTCGGCGCTGCCCCTGCCCGGCGTCACCACGGGCGACGGTTTGAAGGTCCTCGAGGACATTGCCAGGGAGAGCCTGCCCGACACCTTCTTCATCGACTATTCCGGCCAGTCCCGGCAGGAGAAGGAACAGGGCAACACCATCCTGATCGCTTTCGCAGCAGCCGTCATCGTCATCTACCTGGTGCTGGCGGCGCAGTTTGAAAGCTTCCGCGATCCGCTCATCATCATGATGGCGGTGCCGCTGTCGATCTTCGGCGCGATCGTGCCGCTCAATCTCGGTCTCGGCACGCTCAACATCTACACGCAGGTGGGTCTGATTACGCTGATCGGCCTGATCACCAAGCACGGCATCCTGCTGGTCGAATTCGCCAACCAGCAGCGCGAGGCGCATGGCCTGCGGCGGCGCGACGCCATCATCGCCTCGGCCAAGGTGCGCCTGCGGCCGATCCTGATGACGACGGCGGCTATGGCGCTAGGCGTCGTACCGCTGATCACGTCGAGCGGCGCCGGTGCTGCTGCCCGCTATTCGATGGGCCTGGTCATCTTCACCGGCATCCTGGTCGGCACCATGTTCACGCTCTTCGTCGTGCCGATGTTCTACACCTTCATCGCCAGCAAGGACCTGCCGCATCTTGCTGAAAAGCCGGATCCGAGGCTGATGCCGGCATTGCCGGACTGATAGAAGCCGAAGAACAAAAAAGAGGCCGGAAAAATCCGGCCTCTTTTTTTGGCTGCGCTCAATACCGCCGGAATGGTCCGACAGGAGTCCTGAACAGGCGCGGCAGTCCGCCGGCCTGCCCACAGCCTGCTACTTGACGATGACGATGCTGGTGTTGGCCGGCCCGAAAATCTCGACCAGCTGATAGAAATCGGCCGCATTGTCCGGGTGCAGCCGCACGCAGCCATGCGAGGCCGGCTGGCCGAGGCGCTTGATGGCATAGGTGGCATGCACCGCGTAGCCGCCGCTGAAGAACACCGAATGCGGCATCGGCGCGTTGTCGTACTTCTTCGAGTACCACATCTCATGCATGCGCGTCGGCTTGAACGAGCCGGTCGGCGTCACATGCGCCCGGTCACCGGTGGAAACCTTCCAGGCGAAAGTCGGCCGGCCATCGACCGAGACCTCCATGATCTGCTGCGAAAGCGAGACCCGCGCTACGATCTTGTTGGCGGCATGGGCTGCGTTGGCGCCGAACAGAAGTGCTGCACCCGTGAGCGCGGCGGCGGTGATGTTGATGAGCTTGGCGGAAATGGTGGTGTGCATGATGTCCCCTCTCTCTGCCGGTCAGGCCGGCTCCAATTCGATGAGCGGGTTATCGTTGCGGCATGTTTCGGCGGGATTTCGCGAAATGCTCGTTTGTGTTTCGAATCTGTTTCCTCTGGTTAACAGGCCAAGCGGCCATAGCGACGACGATCGCATCCCGACGACGGCGGCGATGTGGAGCACATAGGTATTCCCCGCAAAACGAAAGTTCGAATTGCCTCTATATGAAAGATCGATGGGCAATCTCGAAACCAATCGGCAACAAAGCGCGGCTTCGGGCGGCATGATCCGGATACGGGCTGACCGCAAGGTTGACGTAACGAAAGCAGACGGCAACGACCATGGGAACGAAAACGAACACGCGATCCTGGCTCTTCAGGATCAGCATCGCAGCAGCAGTCATAGGCGGTGTCGGCACGGTTGCCGGCGGCTCCGAGGCAAGGCTGGCGGCGATGAGTTCGAGCGAGATTTCTACCCTGCACGTCGCCCTGTTTTCCGCCTCGGTCTGGATTGTTTCCAGCCTGCGCATCACCCGACTCAAGGCCCTCTGGCGGGTTGGCCTTCGGTTGCTGGCATTGCGCGGCCCCTCCGGCAACTTGCTGCCGCGAGGACCGAAGGCCCGCGCCGCAGCGGGGGGCTCCGTGAGCGGCGCGGGCACTTCGGGAGTTTCCTGAAGCGACCCGCGACATACTCATTTTTGAAGAATTGGCATTTCTGGGGAGTTGGAACGATGAAGACGAAATTCGCCGCCTCTGTGCTTTCCGCACTGCTCTATGCGCAGGGCCTGCTTGGCTTTGCCGCCCTGGCCACCGTGCTCCTCAAGGAGCGGGCCCACGCAAACGGACTCGTCGTGAGCAGCGACATGCCATCGGGTCCGTCGCTGCTGGTGGTGCGCTGAACCGCAGGAGCATCGGCAGGAGGAAAATCCGATGCTCAGCCAGAAAGATAGCCCGCGTACGCTGCCCTCAGTCGGTGAATTGCTGCGGCGGATCGAACCGGTAGCCCGCGCCACGTATGGTGGTGATGGTCTCTGTGTCGAGCTTGCGGCGCAGCCGCACGATGCGCGAATCGATCGAACGATCGAAGGCGTCGGCATTCTCGGCCGGTGCCGCGGCGATGATGTCGTCACGCGTCAGCACCTTGCGGGGGCTCGCCAGGAACAGCCTGAGCAGCGCCACCTGGCCGGGCGAAAGCTGTTCCTCCGTACCGGACCGGTGCATGACGATGGCCGATCTCAGATCGACGGTCGCGTTCTCCAGCACGATCAGTTCCTGCGTGCCCCTGCCACGACGCGACAGCAGGCCGCCGACCCTGGCGGCAAGCTCCCTGACATTGAGCGGGCTTTCGACGACGTCGGCCGCACCCAGTTCGAGCGCCAGCACCTTGTCGACGAGATCGGACGGCCGGCAGATCAGGATGAAATCGGGTCCGTCCCGGCCACCCTCGCCTTGGCCGCCATAACGCCTGAGCAGATCCCGCCCTTCCGCCTGGCTGAGACTGTCACCGACGACAACGACATCGATGCCTCCGCCCGCCAGCAGCGATTCCGCCTCCCAGGGCTGTCGCGCCTGCCGCACATCATGGCCACGCCGGTCGAGATGGTCGGCAAGTTCGGTCGCGACCACGTCGGCGACGGAAACAAGCGCAATAACCGCTCGTGCAGCCATGTTTTTCAACCGTTCCCTTGCAACCGGATATGAGTGCTGGACATGATGTTTATACCCAATCTACTTTCCACTGAAAGTGGGAGCGAGAGCATCGTGCGGGCAAGAATAGTGATCGTCGAGGACGAGCCCGACCTGAGGGACGCGGTTGCCGAGTATCTCGGCGCCGCCGGCTATGATGTGGCGACCGCTGAAACCGCAGCCGCCGCGCGCAGCCTGATCGAGACCCAAGCCTTTCATCTGGCCATTCTCGACATCGCCATGCCCGGCGAGGACGGGCTGTCGCTCGGCCGCTGGCTGCGCTCGAGAATGCCGATCGGCATCATCTACGCCACCGCCGCCGGCACGGCGCTCGACCGCATCGTCGGGCTGGAGCTCGGCGCCGACGACTATATCGTCAAGCCATACGAACTGCGCGAAGTGCTGGCGAGGGTGCGCAGCGTGCTGCGCCGCGTTCCGCAGCCGACGGAACTGCTCGACAGGAAGACCAGGACGGACCGCCGTTCCGTCGCCTTCGGCCCGTTCCAGGCCGATCTTGACGGCAGGCTGGTCACCGGCGCCAATGGCACAGTGATCGACATGGCCAAGAGCGAATTCGATGTGCTGGAGGTTTTCCTGACCCGCGCCAACCGGCTGCTGACCCGCGCCGCGATCTCGGAGGCAATCGGCTTCACCGAGGATCCGGAATCATCGCGCGCCGTCGACATTCGCATCATGCGCCTGCGCAAGAAGATCGAGGCGGATCCGGCCAACCCGAAATTTCTGCGCACGGTGCGCGGCGAAGGCTATATCTTCTCGCTGCCGACCGGCGACAGCAACTGAGCGCCAGGCCCACAGGGTCTCAGGTTCACAGCCGTTGCTCGCCGATCGAATTGGGCCGATCGGATAGGCATACTTTAGAACAACGGCTGAAAATGACGGGCGAAGCAACAAGCAGGGATATGCAGGGTTTCAGGCAGGGCGCTGCGATGGCGGCCGTGCGCGTCGTTCGCCGGCTGCGCGAGGCCGGCGACTGGCAGCGCGAGATGGACGGCATACTGGAAACCCTTTGCCGGGCCATCGAATGCCAGCGCGGCATCCTGTTCCGCTTGCGCGAACTGCCGGGCCAGGGTTTTGCCCAGTCGGTTGCCGCCTACTGGATCGACCCCGACTTTGGCGGAGAACTGGCCTCGCCGACCGTGATCATGCAGTCGATCGTCAATTCGGACCCCCTGCTGGAGCGCGTCGCCGAGGACGAACGGCAGGGCAAGATCTTTGCCGGGCACACGCGCAATCTCGAAGGGTTCCTGAGAACCGATTTCGAAAAGCAGAACATCAAGTCGTTCCTGTCGGTGTCGGTCTTCGCCCATGGCCATCTATGGGGCACGCTCGCCGTCAATGACTGCGTCGACGAGCGCGAGTGGACCGACGAGGAGGAGGCGACGCTGCACATCATCGCGCTCGCCATCGGCGACGCCATCGAGCACTCGCCCTCCGACGCCCATGCCAGCGAAGTGATCCGCCGCACCATGCTGCAGGCTTCGCTCGACGCCATCATCGTCATCGACGAGGCGGGCTCGATCATCGAATTCAATCCTGCCGCCGAAAAGATGTTCGGCTTCCAGCGCAGCGACATCCTCGGCAAGGACCTGCTCGACACCGTCGTGCCGGAATACTACCGCAAGGGCTATTCCTCGGGTGCCGACTACATGTCGGGCCGCGGCGCGCCGATGGTCGGCCAGCGGCTCGAGACCGTGACGCAGAATGCCGCCGGCGAGGTGTTTCCTATCGAGCTGACGGCGACCGAGATGCGCGTCGCCGACCGCCGCCTGATCTTCGGCTCGATCCGCGACCTGCGCGACAGGCTGCGTGCCGAGGAAGAGATCAACCGGCAGCGCGAGAAGCTGCACCAGAACGAGAAGATGGCGGCGATGGGCTCGCTGCTTGCCGGTGTTTCGCACGAGCTCAACAATCCCCTGGCGGTGGTGGTCGCGCAATCGACGCTGTTGCACGAATTCGCCTCCGACCCGCAGACCAAGGTTCGTGCCGAGAAGGTGCGTGCCGCCGCCGAGCGCTGCGGCCGCATCGTCAAGAGCTTCCTGTCGATGGTCCGGCTGCATCCCGCGGCCCAGGCCGAGACCGATCTCAACCAGGTGATCCGCGCCGCTCTCGAGGTGACCGCCTATGGCGCACGCTCGAGCGGCATCATCATCGACACCGATTTCGCGCCGGGTCCGCTGCTGGCCATGGCGGACGCCGACCACGTGACGCAAGTGGCGGCCAATTTCCTCATCAACAGCCAGCACGCACTGGCCGGCATTGCCGGCGACCGGCTGATCAAGGTCCGCACCTTCCGCAGCGATCGCGACAATCCCTGCTTCTCGGTCGAGGACAACGGGCCCGGCATTCCCGAAGCGATCCGCAACCGCATCTTCGAATCCTACTTCACCACCAAGCCGGTCGGTGTTGGCACCGGCATCGGCCTGTCGATCTCGAAATCGATCATCGAGCGGCACAATGGCAGTGTCTGGTTCGAGGAAGTGCAGCCTCGAGGCGCGCGTTTCGTTGTCCAGTTGCCGGCCATTTCGGCGGGCATCGCCGCGGCCGGCGAGAGCCAGCCACGCTCAAGCGGCCTGCGTCATGCCTTGATCATCGACGACGAGCCTGATGTCGCGGGCTCCTTGTCCGACATTCTCGAATTGATGGGCATCAAGTCGCGCATCGCGCCGGTCTGGGAATCGGGTGCCGCCACCTTGAGCGGCCACATGCCGCCCGACATCGTCTTTTCGGACCTGCGCATGCCCGGCACATCTGGCATGGCCATCTACCGCGAACTGCTTGCCGAGCGGCCCGAACTGGCACGGCGTTTCGTGCTGGTCACCGGCGATCTGATCGGCGCCAAGGCGGAAATCGAAGCCTTGCCGGCGCAGCAGCGGCCGCAGATCCTGGAAAAGCCGTTCAGCACGCTGGACGTGCGCAGCGTGCTTTCATCCATCGCCGAGCAGGCCGCGTTGAAAGGCTAAAAAAGAAGCTCCCGGCCGACTGTGCGGCGGGAGCTGAATGGAGCGCTGGAGGAGCGCTCGGGGAGGTCAGAGCAGGATCCCGAAAGGGAACGGTTCCGGGATCACGCTTCGACGGAAATCAGAAAATGTTTGGCGTGTTGGTCAGCGGCGCGGCATTGGCGATCATGCGGATCGCGCGGGCCTTGTGCGTCCCGGACTGTTCGGCGATGGCGCGCAGGCAATCGACGCTCTCGGCACCCCATGCCTGCCCCTTGCAGGCGAAGTCGAGCGTCGGCATCGGCAGCCGAGCGGTCTTGATTGTCGTCGGCGCCCCGTCGACCACATTGGCCGGCGGATTCAGCGAGGCGAAGGCCGGCCCGACCGTCGGCGTGAGCGCCATGCCGATGACGGCGCAAGCAGCCAGCCCCATGAACATGGCCATGGGGTGGTCGCTGGCGCATTGGCGTAGCGCCAGTTTCGGGCGGCGATCAACGCGCTCTGGAGCCTGGAGGCGGTGTTCGCTGGTGACGATCTCGATTTTCGCATGCATTGCCTTCCCCTTCGCTGCGTTTCTTTTTGATGATGAAACGAACTTAATCGCACTTTGTAACAGCACAAAATTGGCGTAGCTCTGGCAATGTAACGGAATTGAAACAGCAGTTTCGGGCAAAACCGGGCAAAATCGGTCATTCCGCCTCACACTTAGCGAGCAAGGTAATCCCAGGTCGGCTCCCGCCAGGCAGTCCCAACCCAGGCGCCTGCCGCACAGCGATGGGCCAGAGCGCGGCGAACGTTTTTGCCACCGGCAAGGCGACCTGTTCTGCAGCCCGTGCGCTTTGCGAAGTCACGCTGAAATGGCATTTCGGAAACCGGGGCTAACACCCGGATTCTCCGCGATTTTCTCGCGCAGCAGCCGCATCGAATTCAGCGGAGGACGACGCCTGGACTTTGGCACGAAATCTTTCAAGTTTTCGCAAACCATTGCATTTCAATGCAAAATATGATTTTATTGAATGATTATTCAACAAAAAGAAGAGACGTTTTATGAACCCGCACCTCCGTGACGTGGCGATCCCCAACGATTGGGACCGGCGGGGACTACCGGGCTGGAGTTACCATTCCGATGCCCTTCTCGAGCTCGAGAAGGAGCATGTTTTCCGCAATCATTGGCAGATCGTCGGCCATGTCTGCGACATCCCGAACGCCGGCGACTATCTGACCATGGATGTGGTCGGCGAACGCGCCTTGATCGTGCGCGGCAAGGACGGCGTCGTGCGCGGCTTCAACAATATGTGCCGCCACCGCGGCAGCCGTGTCGTCGCCGACAGCCAGGGCAATTGCAAGAACGCGCTGGTGTGCCCGTTCCATGGCTGGGTCTACAATCTCGACGGCACGCTACGCGGCGCCGCGCGCCCGCGCTCCTTCCCCGATCTCGACAAGACCGAGTTCGGCCTGATGCAGCTCGACCTCGAAGTCTGGATGGGTTTTATCTTCATCCGCTTCCGCAATGGCGGACCGCAGCCTTCGGTCGCTGAGCTGATGAAGCCGATCGAGCCCGAATTCGCGCATTACAAGGCCGCCGGCATGGTGCCGTCCTGGGGCATCTGGACCCAGAGGACGCCGGTCAACTGGAAGTCGGTGCGCGATGTCGACAATGAGGGCTATCACGTCGCCATGGCCCACCCTGCCCTGCAGGATCTTTATGGCGCGACCTATTTCGACGAGCCCTTCATCAATGGCGTGTCGCGCTCCTTCGCCACCTACAATCCGCATGCCGGCCGCCGCTGGAGCGTCAAGAACTACGTCAAGATCGCGCCGGAGCCGGCGCATCTGCCGGACTATCTGAAGAAGGCCTGGGTCTATTACGGCATCTTCCCCAACGCGGTCATTTCGGTGATGCCGGAATCCGTGCAGTTCTATCAGGAGTTTCCGCTGTCGACGGGCGAGACCCTGCTGCGCGGCGCCATCTACCGCTACCGCGACGAAAGCCGCGAACAGGCCGCCGCCCGCTACCTGTCCTTCCGCATCGACCGCGACACCATGTCGGAAGATGTCCAGCTGTCGGTGTGGTCGAACGAATCCATGCTGTCCGAAGCCTTCGAGGGCTTTTATCTCTCCGACCTCGAATATGGCGTGCGCACGCACCACGATCATCTGCGCAAGATGCTGCCGGTGCTGGGCTTGGAGACGGCGCCGGAGGAGAAGGACATGTGGAATTTGAACGACGCGCTGAGGTCGCGGTCGTAGCTCCCTTCTCCCCGTGAAACGGGGAGAAGGGATAATTTTACCCCCGCCACACGCCTTCTTTCCTCAGATCATCCATGGTCCGCGAAATGCCCTCGCGCAAGATGCCGACCATGTCGTCGATCTGTTCGCGCGTGATGATCAGCGGCGGCGACATCACGCACATGTTGATCAGCGGCCGCACCAGCAGGCCGAGCTCATGGCAGTGGGCGTCGATGCGTTTGCCGACATCCTTGTCGAGCTGCAGAGGGTCCTTGCTTTCGCGGTCGGCGACGCATTCGACGCAGCCCATCAGTCCGGCGCCGCGCACCTCGCCGACCAGCGGCAGCTCTTCCAGCGTCTTCAGCTGCGCCTGGAAATAGGGCGCGACGGCGCGCGTGTGCGAAAGCACGCTCTCTTCCAGCAGGTCGAGGTTTTTCAACGCCACGGCGCAGCCGACGGGGTGGCTGGTATAGGTCAGGCCATGGCCGAACATCGCGTCGGGATGGTTCGAACGGCGCAACTCCTGCAGCAGCCGTTCCGAGATGATGACGCCGCCGAGCGGGAAATAGCCCGAGGTGACGCCCTTGGCGAAGGTGATCATGTCGGGATCGATGCCGAACACGTCGCCCGAGGCGAAGATATGGCCAAGCCGGCCGAAGCCCGTCACCACCTCGTCGGAGACATAGAGGATATCGTTGTCGCGGCAGATCTCGCGGATGCGCTTGAGATAGCCGTCCGGCGGGATCACGACACCCCCCGATGCCTGCACGGGCTCGCCGACGAACGCGCCGATCTTGTCGGCGCCGACACGGGCGACAGTGTCGCGGAACTGATCGACGAGGAAGTCGGTGAAGGCGGCAAGGCTCATGCCTTGCGGGCGGCGGAACGGATCGGGCGAGGACAGTTTGATCACCAGCTCGTCGGCGCCGTCCATCCAGTCGCGGTCGCGCGGGCGGCCATTGAGCGAGGCCGACAGATAGGTCGAGCCATGATAGGCGCCGCCGCGCGACAGGATCAGCTTCTTTTCCGGCCGGCCCCGCACATTGTTGTAGAACTGCATGAAGCGCAGCGCCGTCTCCACGGCCGACGAGCCGCCGGTCGTGTAGAAGACATGGCTTAGATCATCAGGCGCATGGCCAGCGATGCGCATGGCAAGTTCGGCCGACGGCGCGTTCATCGTGTACCAGGGCGTGTTGTAGGACAGCGCCATCGCCTGCTCGTACATCACCCTGGCCAGTTCCTCGCGGCGGTGGCCGACATTGACGCACCACATGCCGGCAGGCCCGTCGATCAGCCGCTTGCCGGTGCTGTCGGTGATGTAGATGCCGTCGCCCTCGCCGATCAGCGCGCGGGCTTCCGCACCGACGGAACCGGCATAAGGCCAGGGCTGGATGAGATGGCGCTTGCCCAGTTCAATGGCATCGTCGCCACCGGCCGCCGCCATTTCGGTCGCCTTCAGGTCCCTCACTGCAGCCATTGTCGTCTCCACATCTCTGTCGATTTTTTCTTGAGCTTCAAACTCGGCGGCAAAGGCCGGAAATGGCGGCTTTCTTCACCTAATTTTGAATGTCCGTTCAATCAATATCTCAGAAATAGCGCTTGATTTCAATCCACGGATGCGCGCATGATGAAAGAAAGCCGGCAAGCTAGGAACGCGACCAGCAAAAGTGGTCACCGGTTTTGTTTTCGATCGCGTTCCAGGGATAAGTGGGAACAAACAGCCGGCGTCAGCACAATGGGATGCCGCATGGCGGAACAGTCCAGGCCAGCAACCGAGATCACGCCCGGAGCCCTGCTCCCCGGAGTCTGGCCGCCTGGAGTCTGGCAATGACGGCGGCTGTGGAAGGGTCGCCCCCGTTGCGCATGACGCGGGCCAGACGAAATGCCCTTCTGCAATCCGAACCCGTCCAGGGCTTTGCCCTGATCAGCCCGACCTTTCTCTACGCCCTCATCCTGCTGGTCCTGCCGATCCTGGTGGTCATCGCCCACTCCTTCTGGACGCAGCACTACCTGACCATCGACCGCACCTTCACGCTGGAAAACTACCGCGTGGCGCTGACCGAGCCGATCTACCGCGATCTGTTGTGGCGCTCGCTCTACATCTCGCTGACGGTCAGCCTGTTCACCGTCATCCTCGCCTACCCGATCGCCTATTTCATTTCCTTCCATGGCGGCCGCCACAAGAGCCTGTGGCTGTTCCTCATCACCATTCCGTTCTGGACCAGCTACCTCTTGCGCGTGATGTCGTGGAAGGTCATCCTCGGCTACAATGGCGTCTTGAATTCCGGCCTGATGGGCCTCGGCATCATCGACGAGCCGTCGACGGCGCTACTCTACAATTCGAGCGCCGTCATCATCACCCTCACCCACGCCTGGGCGGCCTTCGCCATCCTGCCGATCTTCGTCTCGCTGGAAAAAGTCGACCGCACGCTGGTCGAGGCAGCCACCGATCTCGGCGATGGTCCCTTGCGTTCATTCCTGCGCGTGACATTGCCGCTGTCGGCGCCGGGCGTCATCTCGGCGGCGCTGATCGTCATGATCCCGACCGTCGGCGACTATGTCACGCCGAAGCTGGTCGGCGGCAAGGACGGCGTCATGATCGCCAACGCCATCCAGGCGCAGTTCGGCAAGGCCGCCAACTGGCCGCTTGGGGCCGCCCTTTCCGTCACCACCATGCTGATCGTCACCCTGATGGCCGGCGCCACGGTGCTGATCATCCGCGCACTGCAGAGGCTGGCACGATGAGGGCGCGGGGCTTCCTGTCAGGCGGCTGGCTGTCCGTCTATGCGTTCCTCTATATCGTCTTCCTTTACCTGCCCGTCATCTTCCTGCCGATCTTCTCGATCAACACGGCGCCGACGCCGAAATTCCCGCTCACCGGCTTCACGCTGCAATGGTATGCGGACCTGCCGCACACACCGGCCCTGCTCGATGCCGCCTGGAACAGCCTGAAAGTCGGCGTCTGCGCCTCGGTTCTGGCCACCGTGCTCGGCATCCTCGCCGCCCGTTCGATCACCCGCTACCGCTATCCCGGGCGCCGCGCCATCAACGGCCTGATCATGGCGCCTCTGGTGCTGCCCGAGGTGATCGTCGCCATCTCGATGCTGCTGGTCATGCTGCAACTAGGCCTCAGCCTCTCCCTGTTCACCGTCGTGCTCGGCCATGTGCTGGTCTGCATTCCCTATTCGATGACGGTGCTGACCTCCGGATTCGAAGGTTTCGACCGCAGCCTGGAGGAAGCCTCCGCCGATCTCGGCGAAAGCGCCTTCGGCACCTTCCGCCGCGTGACGCTGCCGATGGTGGCGCCGGCCATCATCTCCAGCCTGCTCGTCTGCTTCACCCTCTCGCTCGACGAGTTCATCATAGCCTTCTTCCTGACCGGCACCGAAGCGACGCTGCCGATCTACATCTGGGGCCAGTTGCGCTTCGCCTCGAAACTGCCCGGCGTGCTGGCGCTGGGCACGCTGCTTCTGGTTGCCTCCTTCCTGTTGATGACAATAGCCGAAATCCTGCGCCGCCGCGCTGCCAGACGCACCCGGAACGAGGGAGGCCTCTATGCCTGAACAGCCGCAGATCGAGCGCCCTCAATCCGATCGGGCCCAGTCTGACCGAGCCCAATCTGACCGAGCCATGATCGAGATCCGCAACGTCACCCGCAGCTATGGATCGTTCAAGGCGCTGGACGACGCGTCCCTGACCATAAGGGAGGGCGAATTCTTTTCGCTGCTCGGCCCGTCCGGCTGCGGCAAGACCACGCTTTTGCGCATGATCGCCGGCTTCGACAACCCAACCAGCGGATCGATCGCGGTCGGCGGCCAGCCGATGGAAGGCATCCCTGCCAACCGCCGGCCGACCAACATGGTGTTCCAGAGCTACGCGATCTTCCCGCACCTCAATGTCGAGCAGAACGTCGCCTATGGGCTGAAGCGGCTGAAGCTGCAGGGCGGCGAGGAGAAACGCCGCGTCGAGGAGGCGCTGGCGCAGGTCTCTCTGACCGGGCTCGGCAAGCGGCTGGCGACAGAACTGTCCGGCGGCCAGCGCCAGCGTGTGGCGCTCGCCCGCGCGCTGGTCATGCGGCCCAAGGTGCTGCTGCTCGACGAACCGCTGTCGGCGCTCGACAAGAAATTGCGCGAGCAGATGCAGGTCGAGTTGCGCCGCCTGCAGCAGGCCGTCGGCATCACCTTCGTGCTGGTCACCCATGACCAGTATGAGGCGCTCGCAATGTCCGACCGCATCGCGGTGATGTTCGGCGGTAGGATCGCGCAGGTCGCCTCGCCCAAGGAAATCTACCAGCGCCCGGTCAACCGCCAGGTCGCCGACTTCCTCGGCGGCATGAACTTCGTCAAGGCCGAGATCGTCGAGGAGAACGGCGCTTCGCTGATCGTCGACACTCTGGGATTCGGCCGAGTGAAAACCGACAAGCCGAAGGCCTTCGTGCGCAATGGCGGCGCGGCCACGCTGGGAATCCGCCCCGAGCGTCTGCGCGTGCTGTGGGACAATGCGACGGCTAAATTCGAGGTTGCCGGCAAGGTGGTCGAACGCCACTATTTCGGCGAAATCACCCATCTGATCGTCGAGATACCGGGGCTGGAAAAGCCGCTGTCGGTGACCGAGACCAACGATTTCGGCGCCGACGACATTCCCGTCGGCACCCCGATCCGCCTTGCCTACGATCCCGAGGCGCTGGTGGCGATGGGGGATTGAAGCTGCGCCAAGATCTTGCGCGCCGCGATACGCCCGGCGACGATCGCGCCCTCGACATAGCCGGGGAATGACGGCGACAGTTCCGAAGCGCCGAAATGCACCGGCGGCGCACCCGAAAGAATCGTTCGCTCGGCATCCCTCGCCGTCACGTCGACGATGAGGTCGCTATAGGCGCCGCCGCTCCAGCGATCCCCTATCCAGTCGCGTGAGCTGAAATCGACGGCATCGCCGGCATCCGGCCCGAGGGCCTTCTGCAATCGGGTGACCACTTCCACCCGCAGCGCCGCCTCGTCCAGCGCACGCCAGGCGAGCGCCAGCGGCCCGCCGACGAAGACGACGAGCGCGGCATGCTCCGCGTCCCTGCTGGCGTCGCAGGCAAACAGCCCCGGCAGATCGCGCCACATCACCATGCCGCTCAAACCCTGCTCGCGCCAGAATGGCTTGGGATAGCGCACCAGGATCTTGATCACCGCGCCGCTCTCCCAGACGCCAAGCGCCTTCGCGAGTGTCGCCGGCAGGGCCGGCGCGAAAACGAGCTTCGCGGCCGTCGCCGGCGGCAGGGCGACCAGCACCTGACGCGCTTGGATCACGCCATTGCCCGTGACGACACGAACGCCTTGCGACCCGTGCTCGACACGCGTGACCGGTTCGCCAAGCCGCACCCGGTCGCCGAGATCGCCAGCCAGATCCTCGGCCAGCGATTGCATGGTCTCGCGCAGGGAATACTGCAGCTCGGGCACCTCGTTGGTGATGCGCCGGTCATTGTCGATCAGGTGCCAGAGCGGCACCTTGTCCATTGGCAGGCACCACAGGCCTTCGATCATCGAGCGGAAAGCCGTCTTGGCATCGATGGGATCATGCTGTTGTTCCAGCCAGCCCGCGACACTCATGCCGGCAATCGACGGGTCGTCCGGCTCGATGCCGTTCATGCGCTCGCGGATCGCCATCGCGCCGTAATAGGTCTGCTTGGCGTCCTTGGGCTGCATCGACGGATGTGTGGTGAAGTCGCCCTCGACATAGGTTTCGACGAATGTCTTGTCGCGCGCCTTCGCCAGCGCCATCACTTCCGGCATGTCCTCGCACAGGAATTGGCCGCCGCTGTCGATGCGCTCGCCAAGTCCATTCCGAACGGCCTCCACCCGTCCGCCGACACGATCGCGCGCCTCGATCAGCACGAAATCGATGCCAGCCTGCTTCAGCTCAAGCGCCGCCGACAGGCCGGTGAAGCCGGCACCGACGATGACGACGTCGGTTCTTTCCAGTTCGTCCGTCAATAGCCGGCCTTGATCTTCTCGAATTCGTCGACCATGCGCTTCTTCAGTTCGGGCGCGATCGGCTGCTGGAACAGGGTCTTGTCGAGGAACTTGCCGATATCGTCGAAACCGCGCTCGGCCAGCACCTTGTGGTCGATCGCAGCCATGCCGGCGCTGTTGCCATGGCCGTAGCCGAATGTCGTGACCATGTATTTCGAAATGTCGGGCGCATTGACCGCGTTCAGGAAATCATAGGCCTGGTCAAGCTTGCCCGGCGCGTCCTTCATCAGCACGTAGCCGCACACCCAGGTGGACATGCCTTCCTTGGTGTCACGGTTCATGGCGATGGGAACACCTTGCCCGCTCATCGCGATCAGTGTCTGGCCCCAACCCCAGGCAAGGTCGACCTCATTGCCGGAAAAAGCCTGGTCGATATCGCTCGAGTCGGTCCAGTAGAGACGCACGTTCTTGTGCACCTGGCGCAGGAAATCGGACGCCTCCTTGAACTGCGCGTCGGTCATCTTGGTCCAGTCTTTCAGGCCGATGACCAGGCTCGCCAGCGCGTAGGCATCGTCGACATTGTCGCCGATGGTGACGCGACCCTTGAATTTCGGATCGGCCAGGATCCGCAGCGACTGCGCCTCATCGGCCGTTACATTGTCGGTGCGGTAGAGCAGTGCCGTGTTGCCCCAGTCGAACGGCATGAACCAGGCCTTGCCGTCGGGCGTGGTGGCGAGGTTCTTCATCGCCATGATGCCGGGATTGAGGTCTTTCCAGCCCGTGATCTTTGACGTGTCGAGCGGCTGCAGCAGGCCCGCGTCGCGCCACTTCGCCACGCTTTGCGAACAAGGATGCGCGATATCGGTCTCGAAGCCCGCCCGCATCTTCTCGAAGGCTTCGTCCTCGTCGCCGAAGAAGGCGAAGGTCGGCTCGGCGCCGTGTTTGGCGGTATAGGCGGGATGCAGCAGCGGGTCCTCGTAACCGGACCAGTCGAACACCACGAGATCGCCGCCGCCTTCCGCCCAGGCATAGGCCGCGCCGGCGCCGATCGCGCAGGCGGCGGCAAGCGCCAGGCGGCGTAGCATTGGCGTCATGGCGAAATTCCCCCGTTGAAGATTTCGCGCGAGGTTAAGAGAATTCGTGAGATTTGGCGAGCCTGCCAACGTCAGCGCCGCCCCTCATTGTCCTGCCGGACATCTCTCCCCGTACAGTGACGGGGAGAAAGGGGCTGACGGCAGCCTCGGTGCTATTCCTGCAACGCTGGAGATTGGCGAAACCATCGATGAGAGCGCCCCTCTCCCAGTCACTATACGGGGAGCGGATGCCGGCAGGCAGGTGAGGGGCGGCGCAAACGTCTCAAATGATGGGAAAATCGAGGTCTGCGCAGCACCTTTAACCACCGCTCAATACCCGGCTTTGATCTTCTCGAATTCGGCGATCATCTTCAGCTTGAGATCGGATGGCAACGGCGACTGGAACAGTGTCTTGTCGACGAATTTCTGCACGTCGTCATAGCCTTTTTCCTTGAGGATCACCTGATCGACGCCGGCCATGCCCTTGGCGTTGGCCTGGCCATAGCCCCAGTCCTTGACCAGCACCTTGGCGGTCTCCGGATCGTTGATGGCGTTCAGATAGTCATAGGCCTTGTCAATGTTGCCGGGCGCGTCCTTGAACAGCACATAGCCGCAGACCCAGGTCGAGATGCCTTCATTCGTATCCTTTACCGACTTGATCGGCACGCCCGCCTTGACGGACTGCACCGTGGCATCGTTCCAGGCCCAGGCGAGGTCGACCTCGCCGCCGCTCAACAGCTGCACGATATCGGTGGTATCGGTCCAGTAGGAGCGGACGTTCTTGTGCACCTGGCGAAGGAAGTCGGAAGCCTGCTTGAACTGGTCGTCCGTCATCTTGGTCCAGTCCCTCAGGCCGATGGCGAGGCTCGCCAGCGCATAGGCGTCGTCGACATTGTCGCCGATCGACACCCGGCCCTTGAACTTCGGATCGGCAAACGCCTTCAGCGACTGGACCTCTTTGGCGTCGATCTTGGAGGCGTTGTAGGTGAGCTGCGTGTTGCCCCAGTCCCAAGGCATGAACCACGCCTTGCCGTCATCGGTGGTGGCGAGATTTTTCATCGCCATGATGCCGGGATTGAGGTCCTTCCAGCCCGTGATCTTCGACGTGTCGAGCGGCTGCAGGAGACCCGCCTCGCGCCACTTCGTCACGCTCTGCGAGCAGGGGTGGCCGAGATCGGCCTTGAAACCCGAGCGCACCTTCTCGAACGCCTCGTCTTCGTCGCCGAAGAAGGCGAAGGTCGGCGAATCGCCGTGCTTCTCGACATATTTCGGATGGAAGCTCGCATCCTCGTAGCCCGACCAGTCGAACACGATCAGGTCCTTGTCGGCGGCAACGGCAAACGCTGCCGCCGAAGCCGCAAGCGCGCCGCCCAGCGCCAATGTCAATGTCAGGCGTCGGCTAAGGTTCTTCATGCTGTTCCATCCTCTTTTGGTCTTGCCGGTCTTGGTGGCCGGCTGTTGCTAACCGTAATGCTTCGGGAAGGCAGCGGCCAAGAAAGCGTTGGCGGCCTGCAAGGCAGTTTCGCGCGTTGTGTCCTCTGTGCCCATCATCAGCCGCAGCCACAGCCCTTCCAGCATGGCCGACAGCGCCAGCGCCATCACCTGCGGCTCATAGGCATATGAGCCACTCTGCTTGAGCGTCGTGCACAGATCGATGAAGACCTGCTGGTAATAGGCATCGCGCGAACTGCTCAGCGCCTGATAGGTCGGACGCGACTTGGCCTCGCCCCAGAAGGCCAGCCAGGCAGCGAGCTTGCGCTTGTTGCAGATCGAGCGGTCGAAGTCGGCCCATACCAGCTGCTGCAGCTGCCGCGCCGGATCGTCGCCTGCCTTCTCAAGAGAGGCGCGCCAATGCGCCGAATACTCGTCATACATGTGCTGCAGCGTCGCGATCAGCAGCTTTTCCTTGCTCTCGAAATGGAAGTTGACGATGCCACGCGACAGGCCCGCGCCATCGGCGACATCAGCCATCGTCGTCTCGGCATAGCCGCGCTTGGCCAGCGAATCGATCGTCGCCTCGATCAGCTGCAGCTGACGGACCTCCTTCGAAGCCTTGCGTCCGCGCTTCTCGGTCTCGGCTTTCCCCGCCGGTTCAAGGAGGGCATCCTTGGCATCTGCCGTTTTCATGGGTGTGATCGTCTCCAGCATCGCCGGCTATCCAATCGCATCCGGCTTCCAACCGCGCAGATGAGTGGGACGGTGCTCGCCACTGTCAAGCACCTTCTGCATGGCCTCCCAGGTTCGGATGTTCTTGTCGACATAGGCAGCGCCGACCACGGCGGCAACCGGCGCATAGAGCGGTCCTTTCAGCCTTTCCAGCTCGCCGCGCGCCACCTCGCGGTACCAGGGGTTACGGTCCGTGACGGTGACATCGGCAAAGCCGGCGCGCCGCATCGCTTGCGCATAGCGCGCCGGCGAGGCCATGGCGAAGGACAGCCCTTCCGCCGCGATATAGGCCTTCATCTGGGGTGAAGGTTCGCCGTCATGCCCGATCATCCAGTTGGAGGCGGCAAAGACGCCGCCCGGTTTCAGCACGCGGAAGATCTCGGCGAACAGGCCGTCCTTGTCAGGCACATGCAGCAGTGCGTCCTTGGAAAAGACGACATCGAAGGAGCGATCGGCGAAAGGCAGCGCTCCGGGTGGCGCCTGGACGAAGCTGGCGCGGTCCGAGAGCCCGTGCGCGGCGGCTCGCCGCCTGGCCGCCTCGATCACCGGCTGTTCAACATCGAAGCCGGTGGCGTGGGCGGCGCCATGGCGCTCGACCAGATGCAGCGTGATGCCACCGGAGCCGCAGCCAATGTCGAGCACCGTCTTGCCCTCGAACGAAAGCCCTTCGACGACCCGGTCGACCTCTTCAGGGCCGCCCGGCGACAGGTAGCCATCGCCCCACAGCGCCTCGAGGAAGCGGATGGTGGTATCGTCATACTCGGCATCTGCCGTTGCGATCATCAGCCCTCGATCCCCAATCGATGAATGCCCGTTTCGAACACCGCCAAAGCCTAGCGCATGCCGGGGAAAACGCAATATCATTTGTTGAACATTCATTCAGAATGACTGGACAGAATGCCCGATACCGTGCCAAATTCCGCGCATTCGGGAACAGATCACGCAAAAATGAACAGCGGGTCGCACAGAGCAATTCCAGGAACAATGTGGGCGGTTTTCGCTTGGGAATTGCTTGGAAACAAAGAGACTGGGCCACAATGAAAGCTTGGGACGCGATCGTCATCGGCGGCGGACACAATGGCCTGGTCAATGCCTGCTACCTGCAGCGCGCCGGGCTCGACGTGCTGGTGGTGGAGAAGAACGACTGGGTCGGGGGTGCGGCCACCAGCCGCGAGCTGACGCCGGGCTTCCTCTATTCCAACTGCTCCTATGTCTGCTCGCTGTTTCGCCCCGAGATCATGCGCGACCTCGAACTGCCGCGCTTCGGCCTGCAGGTCATTTCCTATGAAGGCGGCGCGGTGTTCACCCGCGACGGAGACTATCTCGCCAACTACCGCGACCATGATGTGCATCGGCGCGAATTCGCCCGCTTCTCCAGGCGCGATGCCGAAGCCTATGACCGCTACGCCCGCGACGTGACGCGGCAGTGCCGCTTCATCCAGCCGCTTTTGATGCGCACCGCGCCCGACCCGACCAGCCTCAAGCCGCGCGACCTTGGCGAGCTTCTTTATCTCGGCAAGAAATTCGCCGGCCTGTCGGCCGAAGAGATGGCGCTGACGCTGCGCTTCTGGACGATGTCGATCTCGGACTTCCTCGACGAGTATTTCGAGACCGATGTCATCAAGGCGAACTTCGCTCTGTCCGGCATCATCGGCACCGCGCTCGGCCCGATGTCGCCCGGCACGGCCTATGTGCTCTTGCACCACTATATGGGCGAGGTCGACGGCTCGGTCGGTGCCTGGGGCTATGCGCGCGGCGGCATGGGTGCCGTCACCAAGGCGCTCGCCGCGTCGTTCAAGGCCTCGGGCGGCACCATCCGCACCGGCGCCGAGGTCGACCATGTGCTGGTAAGCCGCGGCAAGGCCAAGGGCGTGGTGCTGGCCGGCGGCGAGGAAATCTACGGCAAGCTCGTCGTCTCCAATGCCGACGTGAAGCGCACCTTCCTGAAGCTCGTCGAGGAGAAGGAACTGCCCGATATTTTCCTGCGCCGGGTGAAGAACTTCAAGATCCGCGGCTCCTCCGGCAAGGTCAACATCGCGCTGGATTCCCTGCCGGAATTCCCCGCTTTGCCGAAGGATTCACCGGTCTATCGCGGCGACATGCATTTCACAGATTCGATGGAGCGCATGGAGCGCGCCTATGACGACTGGAAGGCCGGGCGCTGGTCGGCGGACCCCTTCCTCGACATGGTCATCCCGACGACGCTCGACCCGACCATGGCTCCATCAGGCAAGCACTTCATGAGCTGCTTCGTGCAATACGCGCCGCCCAAGGTGAACGGCCGCGACTGGACCGATGCCGATCGCGACGGTTTCGCCGAGAGCGTGATTGCACAGATCGCCGAGTACTCGCCCGGCTTCCGTGACCGCATCGTCCATATGGAGGTGCGCACGCCGCGCGAAATCGAAGCGGAGGTCGGCTTGACCGAAGGCAATATTTTCCAGGGCGAACTGACCTTCGACCAGCTTCTGTTCAACCGCCCGGTGCCAGGCTACGCGCAGTACCGCTCGCCGGTCGGCGGCCTCTATATGTGCGGCTCCTCGACCCACCCGGGCGGCGGTGTCATGGGCGCGCCCGGCCGCAATTCAGCCGCCGAAATCCTGCGCGATCTCGCCAAATCCACCTCGCATATGAGCCCAGCCCATGACGTCATTTGATGCAATCGTCATTGGCGGCGGCCACAACGGCCTCGTCGCCGCAGCCACGCTGGCCAAAGCCGGCCGCAAGGTGCTGGTGCTGGAGGCTGGAAGCGAAGTCGGCGGCGCCGCGCGCACCGAGGAATTTGCCCCGGGCTTTCGCGTCTCGTCGGTCGCTCATCTGCTGAACCGGTTGCATCCCGATGTGGTGAAGACGCTGGACCTGGAGAGGCATGGGCTGCAATTCGCCCGCGCCGACTTCCTGCCGTCGGTGGCACTGTCGAAGGACGGCCCGGCGCTGATGCTGCATGGCGCCTATGGTGAGGTGCTGACGGGCACCAGTTCCTCCGAACAGTCGGCCTGGAAAGACTTGCGCGCGCAATTGCTGCGCTATGCCGGCATACTGAAGCCCTTCCTGTCGCGCCGTCCGCCCGATCTCGCCGCCATGTCGTTGCTGGAGACCACAGGGCTCGGCCAGACCGCCCTGGCGCTGAAAAAACTCGGCAAGGAAGACATGCGCGACTTCCTGCGCGTGCTCTTGATGAACGTCGCCGACCTGCTCGACGAGCAGCTCGAAGATGACAGGCTGAAAGGCCTGCTCGCCTTCGACGCGACGCTCGGCAGCCATCTCGGCCCGCGCTCGCCGGCCTCGTTGCTCGGCCTCTACTATCGCCTGGCCGGCGAGACCGGTGGAGCGGCCGGTGCGCAGGTCCTGCCGCAAGGCGGTACGGGCGCCGTCGTCGCCGCCATTCGGTCCGCGGCGGAGAAGGCTGGCGTCACCATCCGCACATCGGTTGCGGTGGCAAAAATCACCGTCGAGAAGGGCCATGCCGTCGGCGTCGCGCTCGACACTGGCGAGGAACTGCGCGCCAGGACCATTGTCTCGGCGATCAGTCCGGCAACCACTTTCCTCGACCTTGTCGGACCTCGCGAGATCGACACCGGTTTCGTGCGCAAGATGAAAAACATCCGCATGAAGGGCGATGCCGCCAAACTTCACCTGGCGCTCGACCGGCCGCCGCAATTCACCGGCGCCGATGCCGCCGCTCACAACGGGCGGCTTGTGATTGCGCCCTCGCCCGACCATGTCGAGCGCGCTTTCAACCCAAGCAAGTATGGCGAATTCTCGCCCGAACCGGTGATGGAAATCACGCTGCCCAGCCTCGCCGATCCATCGCTCGCGCCTGATGGCGCCTGTGTGCTCTCAGCGGTGGTGCAATACGCGCCCTATGCGTTGAAGGAGGGCTGGGCTGCGGGCAAGCCGAAATTCCTCGAGGCCATCATGGCGCAGCTCGAGGCTTACGCGCCTGGCATCGGCGAGAGCGTTGTTCACGCCGAGCTTTTGACACCGGCCGATATCGAGGCGCGCTACCGCATGCCCGGCGGCCATTGGCACCACGGCGAGCTGCAGGCCGACCAGATGCTGATCTCGCGGCCCGTCTCCGGCTGGTCGGGCTACGACACGCCGCTCGAAGGGCTGTTCCTGGCCGGCGCCGGCTCGCATCCCGGTGGCGGCGTCTCCGGCGCCCCAGGCCTCAACGCCGCGCGACGCATCATTGCGATGAAGGGATAGGTCATGGCCCAGGCAACCAGGAAGAGGCCCGTTGCAAAGACAGAAGATGCGGCTGTCTCGGCCCGCATCGATGCGCAATCTCATTTCCGCACGCTGCGCCTCGGCACACCGTTCCAGCCGCGCCTCGACGCACTGGCCAAAACCCAGGACTGGTACAATTGGGCCGGCTATCGCGCGCCGCATTCGCTGTGGGACGAGGAACTCGAATACTTTGCCATCCGCAGCCAGGCGGCTTTGTTCGACATCTCGCCGATGACCAAATACCGGATCGAAGGGCCGGATGCCGAAGCCTTCCTCGACCGTGTCACCTTGCGCGACGTCACCAGGCTCAGGCCCGGCCGTGTCCATTACACGGCATGGTGTGACGACGAGGGCTTTGTCCTCGACGACGGCACGCTGTTTCGCCTGTCGCCGGCGCGTTTCCGCTTGTGTTCGCAGGAGCGGCATCTGCCGTGGCTGCTCGACAGCGCCATTGGTTTCGACGTCACCGTCGACGAAGAAACCGAAGCTGTTGCCGGCCTCGCGCTGCAAGGGCCGACCTCCTTCGCCGTGCTGCGCGAGGCCGGCTTTGCCGGTGTCGAAAAACTCAAGGTCTTCGACCTTGCGGATTTCCCGCACGACGACGCAACCGTCACCATCTCGCGCACCGGCTTCACCGGCGATCTCGGCTACGAACTGTTCGTTTCGGCTGACAAGGCGCTGAGCCTCTGGGACCGGCTGATGACAGCCGGCGAGCTGCGCGGCATCCGCGCCGTCGGCTACACCGCGCTCAACCGCGCGCGGCTCGAGGCCGGGCTGATCGTGGCCAATGCCGACTTCACCACCGCCGAGCACGCCATCCGCGCCGATCGCTTGCGCAGGCCCGACGAGATCGGTCTCGGCTTCATGATCGATCCGCAGAAAGCCCATTTCAACGGCCGCCGCGCCATCCTCGAGGCGCGCGCCAAACGCAAGCTGCGCCATGTGCTGGTCGGGCTGGAGATCGAGGGCAACATCCCGGCCGAACACGCCATCGTCTATCACAAGAAGAGCCAGGAGGTTGGCCTGGTCAGCGCCGCCATGTGGTCGCCGATGGCCAAGCGCAACATCGCCATCGCCTCGCTGGCGCGGCCCTATGGTGATACTGTCGTCGAAGACCTCTGGGTCGAGATCTACGCCATGCGCGAGCTGCAATATCAGAAGCTGATGAAACGGGCCAAGGTCGTGGCGCGGCCCTTCATCAAGCTCGACCGCCGCATCGCCAATCCGCCGGCGGATTTCTGACCATGGCCGACGAAGCAGAGCTGGAGGCGGCCGAGCAGTGGGAGCTGGTCAACACGCCGCTCGGCGAAAAATGGTCCGGCCGCACGCGCTATGCCGCCGCCATGTTCTTCTACAAGCGCGGCGAGATGAGCGCCGAGACGCTCGAGGTCTACCGCATCTGCGCGCGGCTCGATTCGGAGAACCCGCTGCCGATCATCCGCGATCGCGGCGTCGGCAAGGATTGGCTCAAAAGGATCGGCTTCGAGTAAGCGCCTGCGCGCTATCCAATGGTTCTTTCCAGCATGCTCAGCCAGTTGCGGTAAGCGATCTTCTCGATCAGGGCACGGCCAAAACCACGCGCCGCCAAGGCATCGATCAGCTTCGGCAGACCGGCGACGTCGCCGATGACGGCCGGGATCATCGCCCCGTCGAAATCGGAGCCGAGGCCGACGCCGTCCTCGCCCAGCGCCTGCAGCAGGGAATCGACATGACGCACCATGATGTCGAGGCTGGTGTCGGCATTCATGCGGCCGTCCTCGCGCAGGAAGCCGGTGGCGAAGTTCAGCCCGACCATGCCGCCGGACTCGCGTATGGCGCCGAGCTGCCAGTCGGTGAGATTGCGCGAATGGGTGCAGAGCGCATGCACGTTGGAGTGGGTGGCGACCAGCGGCGCGTCGCTGAGACCGGCGACATCGCGAAAACCCTTCTCGTTGAGATGCGAAAGATCGATCATGATCTTCAGTTCGTTGCAGGCCTTGACCAGCGCCTTGCCGGCGTCGGTCAGCCCCGGGCCGGTATCCGGCGAGGACGGAAAGCGGAACGGCACGCCGTGGCCAAAGGCATTCGGCCGGCTCCAGACGATGCCGAGCGAGCGCAGGCCGGCGGCGTGCAACACGTCGAGCATGGTCAGTTCCGGATCGATCGCCTCGACGCCCTCGATGTGGAACACCGCGGCGATCGTGCCTTTGGCCATGGCGTTGCGCACATCGCCGGCAGTGCGGCAGACGGCCAGAGCCCCGGCCCGTTCCAGCCGAAACAGGATCGAGGCCATCGCGATCGTCGAGTTGAGCGCATCGGCGCGCGGCACCTCCGGCGGCAGCGGCTCGCTGTCGCTCGGCGCCAGGGGTACGGCGCTGCGCCTGGCTTTTTCGACCGGCGGCGGAAAGATCGCGAACATGCCGCCGGCGAAGCCGCCAGCCTTGGCGCGCGGCAGGTCGATATGGCCGCCCGACTTGCCTTCAACGAACAGTTTTTCGACGTCCCTGTCCTTCGATTGATACAGCCTGAGCAGCGTATCGTTGTGGCCGTCGAAGACGGGGACGAGGTCGGTTTCGGTCATCGGGGGATCATTCAGTTCGTTTGTCGTCACGGCGAGACATCATATCTAGGCAAGATATCTGGTCGCGGCAAATGACAAAGCCAACCGGCAGCGGGGACTGCCCTTTTATCCCCTCGCTGCCTGTCGATGACGTGCCTGCGCTTCCTAGAGCAATTCCAGGAAAAGTGTGAGCGGTTCTCCCGGGAAAAGCGCGTAGCGCTTTCCCTAGGGAATTGCGTCAAAACAAAGAGTTAGAGTGGTTCGCCGTTTCCATGAAACGGTGAAACACTCTAGTGCTTCAGCACGTCGGCCCATTCCGCGTGGCGGCGGAACTGGGCGTTGGCGAACGGGCAAAGCGGGATGATCTTCTTGCCCGCCGCGCGCGCATCCTCGACGGCGCGGGTGACGAGCCTAAGCCCGGCACCCTGGCCGCGAAACGCGTCCGGCACTTCGGTGTGGTCGATGATGATCTGGTGTTCACCGATCTTGGTGAAGGTCATCTCGGCCTCGGCGCCTCCAGGGCCCCGCAGCACATAGCGCCCCTTGGAGCCGCGGTCTTCCAGTTCGATTTCAGGCAGTTGGTCGGGCATGTCTAAACTCCTTGAGCGACACCGGCAAAGAGCCGCCGGGCCGCTTCGATTTCATTTGGCCGCACCTCGTGCCCGCCTTCGTGCCATTCCACTGTGACATCGGCACCGTCGGCACGCAAATAGGCATCGAGACGCGTCGTCAGGTTCGGCGGGCAGATCGGATCGCGCTTGCCGGCGGTCAGCAGCATGTGACGGCCGGCGAGGCTGCCCTGGACCTGCGGTTCGAACGGGATCAGCGGATGCATCAGCACCGTGGCGTCGAACAGCTCGGGCTCGGCGAACACCACGGACGCCAATATGTTGGCGCCGTTGGAATAGCCGAGGCCAAGCACTATCGAGGGCCTCGCAGCCTCGACATGCGCCTTGACGAAGGCGGCCATCTTGTCGGTTGCCCGCGCCAGGTCGTCCATGTCGTAGACGCCTTCGCCGGTGCGGCGAAAGAAGCGCGCCGCGCCATATTCGGACACATCGCCGCGCGGCGAGATGATGGTGGCCTGGGGCACGAGATCGCGCCCCGGCGACAGAAGCTGGCTCTCGTCACCGCCGGTGCCGTGAAAGACGAAAAGCATGGGGCCGCCCGGCGAACCGGGCAGCACCTTATGGATGTAAGCGTCCTTGCTCATGGCTCAGCCTTCCAGCTTCTGCAGATGCTGTTCGAGATAGGGCCGCAAATGCTGGTGCTGCGTCGGCAGCTTCAGCGCTTCGCCCAGATGTGCGGTGTCCTCATCCCTGTCGAAGCCCGGCTCGTTGGTGGCGACTTCGAACAGAACGCCGCCCGGCGTGCGGAAATAGATCGCCCAGAAATAATCTCGGTCGATCACCGGCGTCACCCCGTAGCCCGTATCCATCAACGCCTTGCGCACTTCGAGCTGCTTGGCGCGGTTCTCGACGGCGAAGGCGACGTGATGCACCGAGCCGGCGCCAAGGTCGGCGAAGGCCGCGGTCGGCAGCGATTCGATGTCGACGACATCGGCGCCGTTGCCGTTCTTCACGGCAAGCCGTCTGACATTGCCTGATTTGTCGACTTCCTCGTAGCCCATGAATTTCAACAGCTCCTCGGTGGCGCCGCCATCCTTCAGCCTGAGCGAAACCGAGTGGAAGCCGCGGATCGCCTCATCGGTCGCAATGCCGCCTTTGTTCCACGGCGCCCTGCTGTCGGCCTTGTCCT
The DNA here is from genome assembly GCF_016756575.1 of Mesorhizobium sp. 131-3-5. NCBI lineage: Bacteria > Pseudomonadati > Pseudomonadota > Alphaproteobacteria > Hyphomicrobiales > Phyllobacteriaceae > Mesorhizobium > Mesorhizobium sp. 131-3-5. The sequence goes on along the minus strand of NZ_AP023254.1, from coordinate 1,458,118 downwards.
CGACAAGCGCGAAACCGTCGCCATCGGGGCCGGCAAATCTGAGCCGCTTCTCACCAAAACTCTCCTCGCGGGAAACACCGTTCACGCCTTGGTCGGCGAAGCGTTTTTCCCAATAGGCGAGCGTGCCTTCCGGGACGGAGTAGACCGTGGTGCCGACTTCGCCGACGCCGGGACGGCCCTTGCCGATGTTGGGAAACGGAAAATAGGTCATAACCGAACCGGGCGTGCCAACCTCGTCGCCATAATAAAGATGGTAGACGTCGGGCGCGTCGAAATTGACCGTCTTCTTGACGCGGCGCAGGCCGAGCTTGTGGGTGAAGAAATCATTGTTCTGCCGGGCATCCCTCGCCATCGAGGTGACGTGATGCAGGCCCTTGATCTGGTCGAGCATTGTCTTGCTCCTTCCCTTGTTGTTTGTGCGGCCCTCGCCGCTGTCCACGCCAATATGAGGACACCACCGCTTGCGGCAAAGGCGGCAAACACAGAATGGACTGTGCTGTAAAAGTGAACAGTCGAAAGAGCCTTGTTCACCAAACGGCTAACACGGGCGGTCTTGCGCCCTTCCCGGAAATCGGTTCCATGAATGGCATTCGACCATGCAGCGAAAGGTATCGCGAGTGACAGGAAAAGCCAGGCGCCCGAACGTTCTCCTGATCACTTGCGACCAATGGCGCGGTGATTGCCTGTCGGCCGCCGGCCATCCCGTGGTGAGGACGCCGAATGCCGACGCGCTGGCCGCCGAGGGCGTGCTGTTCAAGCAGCACTATGGCGGCGCGGCCCCTTGCTCGCCGGCGCGTGCCTGCCTTTACACCGGCCTCTACCAGATGAACAACCGCGTCTGCCGCAACGGCTCACCGCTGGACGCCCGTCATGGCAACATCGCGCAGCACGCGCGCAGCATCGGCTACGATCCGACGCTGTTCGGCTACACCGACGTGTCGCTCGACCCGCGCCTGCTGAGCTCAGGTGATCCAAGGCTGAGAAGCTATGAAGGCGTGCTGCCGGGATTCACGGTACGCCAGCTGCTGCCCGAGCATCAGAAGCAGTGGCTCTCTTGGCTGAAGCAGCAGGGTATTGATGCCAGTGCCGGATCTCCTGACATCCATCGTCCTGCAGGCGAGGAAGACGATGACACCGTGACCGAGGCGCCGCCAATCTATTCGAAGGACCATACGCCGACGGCCTTCCTTGCCGGTGAGTTCATCCGCTGGCTCGGCGAGCAGGAACAGGCCACGCCCTGGTTCGCGCATCTGTCCTTCATCAGTCCGCACCCGCCCTTCATCGTGCCGGAGCCCTACAACACGCTATACGATCCGGCCGACGGCCCGGCCTTTCACCGGGCGGAAAGCTGGCGGGCCGAAGCGCAGGGCCATCCCTATCTCGCTTATGATCTCAGCCGGCGGTATCGCGCGAATTTCCGCCCCGGCGCCGCTGGCAAGGTGCACGACTGGAGCGAGGATGATTTCCGCCGTATCCGGGCGATTTATTACGGCATGATCTCGGAGGTCGATACTCAGCTTGGCCTGATATGGCAGGCGCTCAAGCTTTCAGGCGCGTGGGACGACACCATCATTGTGCTGACCTCGGACCACGCCGAGATGATGGGTGACCATTACGCGCTGGGCAAGGGCGGCTACTTCGACGGCAGCTACCACATCCCGCTGATCATTCGCGACCCGCGGCATCGCAAGGCGGCCGGCAGCACGGTCGATCGCTTCACCGAAGCGGTAGACATCTTGCCCACGCTTATAGACCTGCTTGGCGAGCCCCCCGAACAGCATCTCGACGGATGCTCGCTGAAACCATTCCTGAGCGGCGGAAGCCCCGCCACCTGGCGTGACTCCGCGCATTGGGAGTTCGATTTCCGCTCGATCGCGGACGGCGACGCCGAAGCGCATTTCGGCATTGCCTCGCGCCAGTGCAACCTGGCGGTCATCCGCACCAAAAAATTCAAATACGTGCATTTTGGCGGCGGCTTGCCACCCCTGCTTTTCAACGTCGAGGCAGACCCTGGCGAACTGACCAACCTCGCCACCAGCCCTGCGCATCTATCCACCCGCCTGCAATTCGCCGAACGGCTTCTCGCCTGGCGGGCCGAACATCTCGACCAGTCGCTGGCGCTGGCGGAGCTGACGGAGAATGGCGTGGTAGGACATGTGAGCAAGAGAATAGGCAGTAGGGAATAGGGCTTGCCTACTGCCCTACTGCCCTACTGCCCTACTGCCCTACTGCCCTACTTCACAATCAGGCGCTGCTGGTCACGCTTCTCGGCATAGCTGCCCTTATCATAGGCAGGCTGCGCCTCGAGCTGTTCCTTGGTGAAGGTGGTGTAGAGATACTTCTTGCCGTTCTTGTCGGTCATGAACTTCAGATTATCCAGGCCGACCGCAACCTCCTTCTCACCGATGCCGAGGAAGCCGCCGACATTGACGATCACCGCATCCGTCTTCTTATCGGGCGTCAGCACAACATCGCCGATCTCGCCGACCTTGGCGTCATTGGCGCCATAGACCGTCGCGCCCTTCAGATCTTCACCTCTGATTTCGCCAATCGGCATCTCGGTCAGCGTCGACTTGTCGATGGCTGCGGTCTGTGTCTGGTCAGGAGCGGTGGCATCAGGGGCTGTAGCCGCCGGTGCTTCGGCCGTCTTGTCCGCAGTCGCGGCGGCAGGAGCCGTGGTCGCGGCTGGAGCTGTTGCCGCCGGCTCATTGGATGCCGTGGTTGCCGGCACCGGATCATAGGCCTTGCGGTTGAAATCCGGCTGCGCCTGCAGCTCTTCCTTGGTGGTCTGCGCCACCAGCCAGCGGTCGCCGTTCTTCTCCGCCCACTGGGCCTTGTTGAAATCATAGGTGACGTTCTTAGCGCCGAGGCCGAGGAAGCCGCCGACGCCGATCACCAGCGATTCGGCCTTGCCATCCTTGGACAGCACGATGTCGTTTACGCTGCCGATGTTCTGCGCGTCGTCGCCGGTGCCGTTGTAGACAGTCTCACCAATGATGTTGGTGGCGAGGTTGCCGTCGGCGCGCTTCATCGGCTCGGCCGGAGCGGCTGCAGGAGCCTGTGCGGTATCCGTCGTCGCAGGCGCTTTCGGTGCTGCCGCGTCGGTGGAAGTGGCAGGAGCCGGCGCAGGCCCGTAGGGCTTGCTGTCGAACTCCGGATGCGCCGTCAGTTCGTCCTTGCTTGTCTGGGCCACCAGCCAACGGTCGCCGTTCTTTTCGGCCCATTGCAGCTTGTCGTAGTCGAAGGCGACATTCTTCGCCCCGACGCCCAGAAAGCCTCCGACGCCGATGACGACGGATTTGGCCATGCCGTCCTTGTCGAAGACGACATCAGTGACCTTGCCGATGTTCTCGGCATCATCGCCGGTACCGTTATAGACAGATTCGCCGATGATGTTGGTGACGATGCTGCCTTCAGCGCGCGGCACCGGAGCGGCCGTGGCCGGCTCCTGAACGGCAGGTGGGTTGGCTGGAGCAGGGGTCGTGCCGCTTTGCGCGAGCGCGCCCGTCGCGATCAACGTTGCGAGTGCGGTCGTGGCTAAAAGGGTGCGTATCATGGTAGTCTCTCCTGGTGCGTGATTTCATGCACGCCGCGCCCGATTGAACCGTCGCTGGGAAGATCGGGCGTGGCATCTCCACGGGTTCACAACGTCGTGACCATGCCGTTGTTCCGACAAAACTGGCGTGGATTTCGCACAGGAAAAACACGCAGCAGTTGCGCGGGCGCTGATGAACACGCGCTGAATTGCGCCGTTTCGAACGGAACCTTTCCTGCATCGCCACGTTTCAGCCTGCGGCTGGGTTCGTCCTGGCCCGTTTAGGACTGACATAACGGAGCGGGGCATGAAATTTGCAGCGGTGCTGAACCGGGATGGCGGCACCTTGCGCACCACCGACCTCGCCGCCTTCTCCGACAGGATGCGCCAGACGCTGGAAACGGCAGGCCATTCGCTGAGTATCGAAGTGGTTGCCGGCAAGGACGTCGTGGAGAGCCTCGACAGCGCCGCCTCGCGCCGCGCCGTCGATGTCGTGCTGGCGGGTGGCGGTGACGGAACCATTTCAGCGGCGGCCGCGAGACTGATGGGCAAGAAAAAGGCGCTTGCCATCTTGCCGGCCGGCACCATGAACTTGTTCGCGCGTGGCCTCGGCATTCCGCAGTCGCTCGATGCCGCGCTGAAATCCTTCGCCGACGGTGAGATCATCGCCGTCGACATGGCCACCGCCAATGGCCGTCCCTTCGTTCATCAATTCTCGATCGGCATGCATGCGAAGATGGTGCAACTGCGTCAGGGAATGGAATTCGGCTCGCGCCTGGGCAAGATCGGCGCTTCGGCCAAGGCGGCATGGGCGACAATCAAGAACCCGCCGGCGATGAACGTCACGCTCGCTATCGGCAAGGCCGAGATGACGGCGCGCATCTCAGGCATCGGCGTCACCAACAATCTGTTCGGTGAAGGCCATCTGCCCTATGCGGACAATCCTTCGGGCGGCGTGCTCGGCATCTACGTCACGGTGGCGCAACAGCGCGCCGAACTGGTGAAATTCCTATTCAACGTGGCGCGCGGCAAATGGCGCGACAACGAACATGTCGAGATTCACCAGGCTGACCGCACCGTCCTGAAAATCCATTCCGGCAGCAGAAAGTTCCGCGCCGTCATGGATGGCGAACTGGTCAGGCTCGAGCGTGAGACGACGATCGAAATCCAGCCCGGCGCGCTGAATGTCCTGGTGCCGGCCAGCATCGCCGAGGCAAAGGCCGCCTGATGCAATCTCCAACCATGACGGCCGAAAATCTAGCCGCCCGGCGCGCTTTCTTGCTGCGTCGCCGGTGTCTTGACCACCTCACCATAGATTTCGGCGATGCCCCAGGCCGCAAAGGCCAGAAGCAGCCCGGCGATCAAGATGCGCAGGCCATGCCAGCCCCACCGCCCCTGCCGCGCTTTGTCCTCGGGAATGATCTTGGTCATGGCCGGTCCCTGTTTCGTTTTGCGCCCGTCGGCGCACTCGGCAAATCACGGTCGGGTAACGGTTCCTCGCTAGGATGGTTCCGGGAGGCAAGCTTGTCACGGGCCGGTGCGTCGGCAGGACGGCGAAGACCGGCATGGGCATTTGGGGTTTGGGGTGGATAACAAGGTAGAAATACGAGCGAGCCTGCCGGCCGAGGTGGCGCTGGCGGTCAATGCCGAAGACCGGCTGGCCGTGCTGCACGGGCTGGAGATGCTCGATACGGCGGCTGATCCGGATTTCGACCGCATCACCAGCCTTGCCGCGGCCGTGATGCAGGCGCCCACCGCCCTTGTCACACTCGTCGACATCGAGCGGCAATGGTTCAAGTCGTGCTTTGGCCTCGACGAGACCGAAACCGCGACCGGCATCTCTTTCTGCGCCCATGCCATCGCCGCCGGCGACGAGCCCATGGTGGTGACGGACGCAACGACGGACCCGCGCTTCAGAACCAACCCGCTGGTCACCGGCAAACATCATGTGCGCTTTTATGCCGGCGCGCCGATGGTGGTGGCAGGCGCCAGGATCGGCACGCTGTGCGTGCTCGACCGCAAACCGCACGCCTATCCTTCCGGGGCAAAGCTCGACCAGTTGAAGACGCTGGCCGGCCTCGCCGCCAGCCTGTTCACCTTGAAGGACGCCACCCGCAGCGGCGCCATTGCCGAAGCAGCCCTGGCGCGCGAGGAAAAGCGGCGCGCCATCGCGCTCGACGCGGCTTCGCTCGCCAGCTGGGCATGGGACATCCGCACCGACATGATCGAATGCGATGTCCGGCTATCGGAACTGTTCAACCTGCCGCGCTCCACCCGGCTGCGGGCGCGCGACATCCTGACCGCCATCGACCCGCGCGATGTCTACCAGACCGAAACCCGCTTTCGCGATGCCCTGTCCGGCAGCGACGACTATTTCGGCGAATACCGGGTGAAGGGCTTTCATCCGCCGCGCTGGGTGGCCACGCGCGGCCGCGTCATCGAGCGCGACGGCGATGGCAAGCCGACGCTGATCTTCGGCGTCAACTACGACATCTCCGAACGCAAGCTCGGCGAGGAGCGGCAGCGGCTTCTGCTGCGCGAGCTCAACCACCGCGTCAAGAACACGCTGGCGACCGTCCAGGCGCTGGCGACGCAGACCGTGCGTCATGCCCGCCAGCCCAGCGAATTCCTCGATGCCTTCGGCGCCCGGCTTCAGGCGCTGGGCATCGCCCACAACCTTTTGTCCGACCGCGAGTGGCGCGGCATCGGCATCCGCGAACTCGCCCAGATCGAGATCAGGCCGTTCGACACCGCCGACCAGCCGCGTATCACGGTCTCCGGCGCCGATCTCTTGCTGTCGCCGGACCAGGCCGTCGGGCTCGGGCTTATCCTGCACGAACTGGCCAACAACGCGCTGCAACATGGATCGCTGTCGATTGCATCGGGCAAGGTCGATCTCGGCTGGAAGACACAAGGCAGGAAGGGCAACCGGCGCTTGGTGCTGACCTGGCGCGAAAGCGGCGGCCCTGCAGTCGCCCCGCCGGAGCGCCACGGCTTCGGCTCGATCCTCATCCGCCGCAGCCTGGCCAAGGTCATTTCAAGCGAAGTGACCCATGAATTCCGGCCGGAAGGCGTGTTCGCCGAAATATCGATGCCGCTGGAAGATCTGTCCAAGTGACGGATCTTTGATCCCAGGCCGGGGCGTTATTTCCCCTCGCCGGCATCCGGATCGTCGGGCTTCACATTCTCGCGGTAGATGGCATAGGCGGCGAGCGCCACGGCCGGGCCCAGAAGGACACCGAGGCCACCTTTTCCCTTGAGCAAGGTCGGCAGCACGGCGAGTGCAGCCGTGATGCCGAGCGCCTTCATGTCAGCACTGCGCCGCCTTGACTCGCGGCGGGCACGGGCGCCCGACGTCAAACGATGGACCAGGAGAACGAGCCCGGCGATCACCAGAAAACCGACACCGAAGCCAAGCGCGGCGGCGAACGATCCATAGCGGGCGGCGGCCCAGATATAGGCTGCCCCGACCAGGAAGCCGAGCCCGCACAATGCCGCCAAAGCGACAATCGCATAGACGATGGCCGCCGTACGTGCGCGACGTATGGCGGCCACGGTTTCACCCGAGGCGAAACCCGAGAGCAGGGATGCCAACAGTCCCATTTGGGGAACTAGCGACGTGCGAGTAGCGCGAAGAGGAAGCCGACGCCGGCGGCGATCGCCAGCGACGTCACCGGCTTCTCGCGGACATTTGCCAGCAACTGCGCCTCGATGTCCTTGGCACTGCCGCGCAGGCTGTCGAAGGCCGCTTCGCCCTGCGCGCGCAATTGCTCAACGCCCTCGGTGGCCGCGCGGCGGGCAGTGCCATAGCCGTGTTCGCCGGTTTTGGCCAACTGCTTGGTGAGCTTGTCGATATCCGCCTTCAACTGCCTGATGTCGGCTTCGAGGTCCGAATTCGCCCGCGCCTCGTTGGCGCTCTTTCCTGCGGCGGTTGCCATTGCTTAACTCCTTGTGATTGCTCGATTTCAAACGCGCCTTGCGCCTCAAGGTTCCGGCATTGGGACAAACTAGAGCAACTCCAGGAAAAGTGTGAAACGGTTTTCCGTCCGGAGTTGCGTCAAAACAAAGAGATAGAGCAGTTCGCTATCTCCGTGAAACACTGCTCTAGCCGAAAACGTGCGCGTGCGCACCAATCGCCAATCCATGGCCAGAAACGCGTCTCAGATCAGCGGGCGACGCCCCTCGCCCAGCCCTTCCCAGCCGGCGAGTTGCTTGAGCCCTTCCGCATCGACCACCTCGCAACCACCATCGCGCCAGAGAATCAGCTTGCGATCCATCAGCTTGCGGATCGTCTTGTTGGTGTGAACCAGCGAAAGGCCGAGCGTGTCGGCGATATGTTGTTGCGTAATCGGAATCTGGATGGATTGCTTGCCGTTCAGCCCCACGACCTTGGCACGGCTGCCGATGAAGGCAATCAGATAGGCGGCGCGCTCGATCGCGCTGCGGCGGCCGACACTTAGCAGGTTCTCGTCCAGCATGCGTTCCTCGCGTGACGCGATCCAGGTGATGTCGTAGGCAAGACCCGGATGGTTGCGGTAGAGTTCATGCAGACTGTCGCGCTCGAAGACGCAAAGCAGCATTGGCGACAGGGCCTCGACGGAATGCTGCATTTCCCCCATGACGCTGCCTTGCAGGCCGATGAGATCGCCGGGCATGAGGTAGTTGAGGATCTGCCGGCGACCGTCCGGCAACAGCTTGTAGCGGAACGCCCAGCCGGACAGTACCGTGTAGAGATGAGCGCTGTGGCTTCCTTCCACGATGACCGTGGCGCCCTTGTCGACCGCCAGTTCCCCTTTCTTGAAGGTACTGATGAAGGCCAGCTCCTGCTTTTCGAACTCGCGGAAAACCGGCAATGGCCGCAAAGGGCACTTCTCGCAAGGATATTGTCGACTCGATAGGGAGCGCCCATTCTGGCCTGGCATTTCGACCCCTCTTCGAAAGCCTGCCGGTCAGCAGGTATGTCTAAAACGTTTTGCCAGGATCGGAGTTCCGCGCTAGGGCCATGTCTTTTTTAAATGACAGCGCGCCGAATTGCGATCATGACTCCCGGCGTTTCAAGGAGCCACTACCGTGCCCAATTTGCTTGACGGATTGCGAATTCTCGTCCTCGAGGACGAATTCCTCATCGCCATGGATGTCGAGCAGCTCTGCCGCGACCACGGCGCCGGCGAGGTGGTGGTTGCCCGCGACCTGGCCGAGATCGATGGCCGAAAGGTGGCAACGCAATTCGACGCGGCCATCGTCGATCTGATGCTGGGCGGCACCTCGACGCTCGAATTCGCCGCCGGCCTGCGTGAGACAGGCGTGCCTTTCGTGTTTGCCTCCGGCTATTCCGATGCGGACGAGATCAAGGCATCCTTTCCAGGGGTGAAGCTCGTCACCAAGCCTTATTCGGGCGAAGATCTCGTCGAAGCGGTGGCGCTGGCCTATGGACGCGGCTCTCCGGGGTGAGATCGATCCGGGTCCGCTACCCGGATCTCACGTCAATGCGCCGCAGTCCCCGTGACCTGGGCCGAGATCGCATCGGGACCGTATTCGTCCTCGCCGGAAATCTTGAGAATCTCCTGCAGGCGCGTGCGCGCCCTGCTGACGCGGCTCTTGATCGTTCCGACCGCGCAACCGCAGATTTCAGCGGCCTCCTCATAGGAAAAGCCCGATGCGCCGATGAGGATGATGGCCTCGCGCTGGTCTTCTGGCAACTGCTCGAGAGCGCCACGAAAGTCCTTGAGATCGAGTTGGCCGTGCTGGGCCGGATGCACCGCGAGCCTGGCCGTCATGATGCCGTCGCTGTCCTGCACTTCGCGGCCGCGTTTGCGCATCTGCGAATAGAATTCATTGCGCAGGATGGTGAAAAGCCATGCCTTGAGGTTGGTGCCGGGCTGGAAGCTCTCATGCTTGTCCCAGGCCTTGACCAGCGTTTCCTGAACGAGGTCGTCGGCCTTGTCGGCATTCTGCGTCAACGACACGGCAAAGGCACGCAAGCTCGGGATTGCCCCAAGCAGATCGGTCTTGAAGCCTTGGGAGACCGCTGCCATGGCTCAGTCCTTCTTCTGTGCGGGTTCGGCCTGTTCCAGCTGGCTGAGCAGCTGGGCAAAGCGATCCGGCACATCGTCAGAGACCAGCTCGTCATAATATTGTTTGAGTTTGCGCCCGATTTCGGAGTTGGCCCCGAGCGGGTCACCGACGCCGTTCCGGCGCCTGCCCTCGGCGCCAGCCAAAATATCTTTCGTCATATCCTTCATTTCGCCCTTATATTCCCAGCACTAGGCCGCTCATACTCAACTCGACACAAGGCAAGCGGCTCCCTCGTCTGGTTGCCCATCCCGACCGCAAAACGCCGTTATCGGCTTTTCGTTCCATATCGGCCGGAACTTTTTGAGAAAACCCGCGTTGTATTAGCGGGGCTTGCAATCAGCTTGACCTGCAATCCGGGCAATCGCGTCATACTGAGGGAGACGTCTTATCATGAGTTTATCCGCTACCATCGCACCGCACCTGCCGTTCCTGCGCCGCTTTTCGCGCGCCGTCTCGGGATCGCAAGAGAGCGGCGACGCGCTGGTCGCTGCGATGCTTGAGGCCATCATCGCCGATGTCGACATCTTCCCCGAAGCATCGAGCGACCGTATCGCTCTGTACAAGGTCTTCGCCAAGCTTTTCACGTCCGTCGCCATCCGCGTGCCGCAGGAGCAGGCCCAATCGGCGTGGGAACAGCGCGCCGCCGCCAATCTCAACGCCATCGCGCCCCTTCCGCGCCAGGCCTTCCTGCTGGTTGCCGTCGAGGGTTTCAGCGAGGACGAGGCAGCCGAGATCCTCGACGTCGGCGACCAGCAATTCTCCGAGCTGCTTGCCCAGGCAAGCAACGAGATTTCCCGCCAGGTGGCGACCGATGTGCTCATCATCGAGGACGAACCGCTGATCGCCATGGACATAGAGGAGATGGTCGAGAGCCTCGGCCATCGTGTCGTTGGAACCGCGCGCACGCACGCCGAAGCGGTGACGATGTTCGGCAAGACGCGGCCGAAGATGGTGCTGGCCGACATCCAGCTCGCCGACGGCAGTTCGGGCATCGAGGCGGTCAACGAGATCCTGTCGTCAACCTCTGTGCCGGTGATCTTCATCACTGCCTTTCCCGAACGCCTCCTGACCGGCGAACGCCCCGAACCGGCCTTCCTGGTGACCAAGCCGTTCAATCCCGACATGGTCAAGGCACTGATCAGCCAGGCGCTGTTCTTCGATCGTCAGGCGAAGGCCGCCGCATAAGTCGCTGCCTTTCCAGCCGGGAAAGCCAAACCCAAAGGCCGCCCGATGCGAATGCGTCGGGCGGTTTTTTTGCCAAACCGGACCCATCCGTCGCGAATTTCGAGGCGCTTTGCCTCGAGCAGTTCACCGTGTCAGGGAAACGTCGAGCTGCTCTAAGTTGTTGTTTTGACGCAATTCCCAAGGGGAACGCGCGACGCGCTTTCCCGGGAAAATCGTTCACACTTTTCCTGGAGTTGCTCTAACGGTTTGCAAGCATCGCCTTTTTCGGCAAAGGGTGGAACAAACCGCACCCACCCACGTTTTCCCTGCAGCATTCGGAAGGAGATGAACCATGCTTTACTGGGCGCTCGTATTTCTCGTTGTGGCGATTATCGCCGGCGCGCTTGGTTTCGGCGGCATCGCCGGTACATCCGCCGGCATAGCGCAGATATTGTTCTTCATCTTTCTCGCCTTCCTGGTCATTTCGCTCCTGGCCGGCCTGTTTAGACGGGCGTGAGGCGAACGCTTCTCCGAGCGAACACTGGAAGCCGCACCCCTCAAACGGTTTCCAGCCACCGCCGGGCGGTATCCTTCAAAGGAGACCGTCCGGCGGACCGTTTTTGGGGGGATGGCTCCTCGGAAACTTCATTTGGGAACCCATTTCATAGTGAGCCGTTCAGCGTGAGTTGGGTGGACAGATCGACCGATGCGTTCCAGGACTGCAGATAAGACGGAAGGCGCACGGAGCGACGAAGTCATCGCCATGCATCCGGCCGAAAGTGGCATGCAGCTTGGCCGGGCTCTTCTTCACGCACTGCACAATGCCGGCATTTCCGTCCTCTATCAGGATCGCGACATGAAAACCGTCTGGGCCCGCAACATGCGCGCGCCCTGGATTTCAGACAACTCCGACGGCAATGGCATCCTGCCGATGGCGCAGGCCGACCGCATCAGCACCGCCAAGCGCGACGTGGTCGCCACCGGCAACCCGGAGCGCCTTGAGATCAGTGTTCCTGTCGAAAACGGCGTACGCTGGTTCCAGGTCTGGGTCGATGCCGACCGCGGCGACGCCGGCGACGTGCAAGGTGTCGTCACCACCATGGTCGAGACGACCGAGCAGAAGCGGCGCGAACAGACGCTGACGACGCTGCTGCGCGAGGTCAGCCACCGCTCGAAGAATCTGCTGGCGATCATCCAGAGCATCGCGACGCAGACCGGTCGCTATTCCGACGGCATCGGCGACTTCCTCACGCGCTTTCGCGGCCGGCTGCAGTCGCTTTCCTCCTCCCAGGATCTGGTGACATCTTCCAACTGGCGAGGTGCGGCGCTTCATGAATTGGTGACGAGCCAGGTCGGCCGCTATGGCACGAACACATCGCATAGCCTTCGCCTCCGGGGCGCCAACCCCTATCTCAATCCCAATGCCGCACTGCATATCGGCCTGGCGATGCATGAACTCGCAGTCAACTCGGTCAGCTACGGCGCCCTGTCCCGACCGGATGGATTCGTCGAGGTGACCGCCAATCTCGAGATCATCGCCCCTGGCGAGGTCACACTCTCGCTGACATGGGCCGAAGCCATAGGAACCAATGGCGGCCGAGGGAGCCAAAAGCGTTTCGGCAGCGTCGCGCTGGAGCGGGTGGTGCCGGCATCCCTGAGCGGAACCGCAAGCCTCGACATCGCGGACGGCCGCCTTGAATACCGTCTTGTCGTCCCACACAGCAATTTCGAGACGCAGTGAACGACTAGAGCGTGATGTCTGGACAAAGGGAGACCGTTTGCCCAGATATCTTGCGCTATCTCTTTGATTTAGAGGCGGATTCAGATTTCAGGTCGATCCGACCAGAAATCATCCGGCTCTGGCCGCAATCAACGATCCTTAACCGGCTGTTCACCATAAGGGCGGATGCTGTTTTTCCCAGATGCCGCTGCAATCCGCTGGGTTGCGGCACGGTGTGGGAGGAATGCTTGGCGGTCGCCGACATGAACAGACTGGAACAGGCTGCCCGTGTTTCGATGGGCGAATTCCAGGATCCCGAAGCATCCGCGGAACCGCTTAGCTCGCCGCATCACACATTGCTGTGGGGCATCGTCCTGGCGGCGGCCTCGACAATTCTCCTCATCGCTATGTTCCAGCTGCCCTGACCGAACCCCTGCTGACAACAGTGCGCGCTGTTAACCGGTTCAGCGCCGGCATTATTCGCATCTCACCCCGACCGCTCAGGAACTTTTGGCCGATACGGGCCGTTGTTGAGGCGAGAGGACATGTCGCCATGGAACACATCGCTGCATTGTTGCTTGTCATCGGCTGCAGCAACTCGATGACCGATTGTCGTGAGCTGCAGGTGCCGGTGAGCATTTTCGAAACCGCCGACGAATGCACCGCCGAACGGCCGTTTGCCATGGGCGACGTGCAGGGGCAGGCGCAGCACATCGTCGCCAGATGTCTCGCTGTCGATCCAGCACTTGAGGATGACTACGACCAGGTCGTCTGGAAGGTGCTTCCCGACGGCAGCCTCGACGCCTCTCTTGCCATTTCCAGCCTTGTCATGGCATCGAATGCGGCGCGCCCAGAAAAAGACTATCTTAGCCAAGAATAAATTCGCGCAGCAAAGGCCGTCATTTCATGCTAAATGGCTGCTGGAGCTTACCAAAGTGTGGACACAAAGTGAGGAGTGACTCTATGCGGAAGATGATTATTGCCATGGTTGCGGTTGCCGCTCTCAGCGGCTGCACCTCGACCGAGCAGGACGTGGTTGGCGGCGGCTTGATTGGCGCCGGCATCGGCGGTCTGGTCGGCGGCGGCAAGGGCGCGCTGATCGGTGCGGCTGTCGGTGCCGGTTCCGGCCTGCTGGTGCGCAACCTGCGCAATGGTTACTGCCAGTATCGCGATCATCGCGGCCGGATCTACACGGCCCGCTGCAACTGATTCGGCGATAGTCGAAACTTCGATCCGGAGGCCGGTTCGCCGGCCTCCGGATTTTGCACGTATGGGCGTGCCATTTGCTGTCGGCCTGAATATTCGTCTCAGCCTGTCAGCGGAATTTTGATTTCCACCTTCAGACCGTCGGCCTGAAAATCGCGCTTGATCGTGCCGCGCAGTTCACGCGTGACGTTGAGGTCGATCAGCTTGGTGCCGAATCCGGTCTCGGCCGGCGCCTCGACTTTTTTCTTTCCGGCCTCCCGCCAGTTCAGAGCCAGCGTCCGCTCCCGCCCGCGCCCTTCCACCGACCACTCGACCTTGAGCGCCCAGTCGCTCCTGAGCGAATTGGCGGAATTGCCGGCTTCGCCATATTTGAGCGCATTGGTCGCCAGCTCATGGAAGGTCAAGCCAAGCGCCTGCGTCGTGGTCTCGTCGAGCAGCACCTCCGGTCCCGACAACAACCCCTCGGGGAGGTCCTTGCCGAACACCTGGCCAAGCTCGATGCGCAGGAGGTCGGCGAGATCGGCCTTCTGCCAGCGCGAGCGCGTCAGCATGTCCTGGGAGGCGGCCATCGCCTGCAGCCTGGCCGAAAAAGACGCCGAAAACTCGTTGACGTCGGTCGCCCGCGACGCCGTCTGCCGCGCGATCGCCAGCACCCGGGTGATCGAATTCTTGATGCGATGCTTCATCTCCTGCAGCATCAGGTCTTTTTCGAGCAGGCTCTTTTCGGTCGTCTCGTGCAGGCGCGAGGCCGCCTCATAGGCGCGCTCCTGATAGCGCGCCACCAGCGCGATGGCGCCCGCCGCGAGCAGGCCGAACAGCCCCAGCATCACAGGGATGGCGCGCGACGACGGCTGCGAGAACGCGCTGGTCGGCCGGAACAGCACCGTCCACGGGCGGCCGGCTACCGTGAGCTTGCGGGTGACCAGCAGCCGGTCGCCAAAGGCGGAGGCCGGCGGGGTCTCCGACCGGAACAAGAGATTGTCGCCGCTCACCGCGCCGTCATAGATCTCGGTGTTGACCGGCAGCAGCGGCGCGCGACTGAGCGCGATCTGGAAAAGATCCCGCGCCCGGAAGGCCGCATAGAGAAAGCCCGCGGTCGAGGATCGCGATGCGTTGATGACCTCTGGCGCGGTTTCGACGTTGAGCCGCACGAAAACCAGGAAGCCGGGGAAGGTCTGTGTCGCGCCTGTGCCCTGGCCCAGTTGCACCAGCCCGCTCGCGTGCTGCTTGTCGTCGGCCATCGCCTGCTCGATCGCCGCGCGCCGCACTCGTTCGCTGAACATGTCGTAGCCGATGCCCGTCTGGTTGGACGGATCCAGCGGCTCGAAGAGCATGATGGGCGTGCGCCAGGGCTGCGTCGTCTCCGGATAGATCGGATGGCTGGCGCCGAAATCGTGCAGGATATCGCGTTCGGCCGCCGCCTCGTCACCCGTCTTGACGAGTCTTAGGAATCCGATGCCCCGCAGGCCGGCGAAATTGTTGTCGATGTCCAGCGCGTTGAAAAACGCCTTGAACTCGCTGTGGGAGATATCTCCATTGCGGGCGTCGAACAGGGCCTGTGTCGACCGCAGCAGCGACAAATGCAGATCGATACGGCTCTCGATCCGGTTGAGCGCGTCGTCGGCCGCCGCTTCGAACTTGATGCGGGAGGCTTCCTGCGTCGCGAAATAGGCGAACCCCGCCATGGTCATGCTGATCAGCGCTACGGCGATGAACGCAACGATTGGAAAAAGTTTCTTCAACGGATGATGCGGTCCATGAGCAATACCGGACCTTTATGGGCAAGTCGTCAGGCCAACACAATGGCAAGGCCAAGCCATCGCGATCACTGGCATATCACGTGAGCGGCAACCGGCCATGCCGATCAGCGCATTTCGGGCGGTCGGCAGGCCTCAGGCGGCGATCTTCAGCGCGCCCGGCCCCGGGATGGCGCCCGGAGGACATTTGCCCAGGATGATCATGCCGAGCACTTCGTCCTGGGTAACATCGGTGGTGCGCGCGGTGCCGACGACCTGGCCGTTCTTCATCACGCAGACCCGGTCGGCCAGCTCGAAGACGTCGTGGATGTCATGGCTGATCAGGAAGATGCCGATACCATCGGATTTTAGCTGTTTGACCAGTTCGCCGACCTGCGCCGTCTCCTGCGGACCAAGGGCTGCCGTCGGCTCGTCCATGATCAGGATGCGGGCGTTGAACAGGATCGCGCGCGCGATCGCCACCGACTGGCGCTGGCCGCCCGACAGCTTGATCACCGGCTCCTTGAAGCGCTGGAAGCGCGGATTGAGCCGGCCCATCACCTTGCGGGCCTCGGCCTCCATGGCAACGTCGTCGAGCGTGCCCCAGCCGGTCATCAGCTCGCGGCCGAGGAACAGATTGGCGGCGGCGTCGACGTTGTCGGCCAAGGCGAGCGTCTGGTAGATGGTCTCGATGCCGTATTTCTTGGCGTCGCGCGGGTTGGAGATCGAAGCCTCCTCGCCATTGACGAATATCTGGCCGGCATCGCGCTTGTAGGCGCCTGACAGGATCTTGATCAGCGTCGATTTGCCGGCGCCGTTATGGCCGAGCAGCGCCACGACCTCGCCGGGGAAAAGATCGATCGAGGCATCGTCGACGGCGCGGATGCCGCCAAAGGCGATCGAGATGTTGCGCATGTCGATCAGCGGCGTGCCAGGGGCCGCAGTTGTGGGGGCAGTTGCGGGAGCGATTTTGTCGGCCATGATCGTTTCTCCCCTAAACCCGCTTGCGATAGACGGTGTCGAGCCACACCGCGATGACCAGCACGGCGCCGACGACAATGCTCTGCAGCGGCGAGTCGATGCCGAGCAGCACCATGCCCGACTGCAATGACTGCATCAGAAGCGCGCCCAGCATGGCGCCCATCACGGTGCCGGAACCGCCGGCGAGCGACGTGCCGCCGATTACGGCGGCGGCGATGACCAGAAGCTCGTCCAGCGTGCCCAGCGCATTGGTCGACGCGTTGAGCCGGGCCGACGAGATCGCCGCGCTGACCGCCGCCAGCACGCCCATGATCATGAACACCTTCATGGTCACCCAGCGGGTGTTGATGCCGGCTAGTTCGGCCGCCTCCGGATTGCCGCCAATAGCGAAGACGTAGCGGCCGAAACGCGTGCGCTTGGTGATGAAGGTCATGATGATGCCGACGGCCACCGCCATCAGCACCGGTATGGCAATGCCATGCGCGATGTACAGCCCGCCTTCGGGAACGGTAATGCCGTTCTGCTGGGCATACTGGCGCACGATGCCGATCGGCCATGGATAGGAATTGGCGATCCAGACGGCGCCAAGGATAGCGGCGCAGGCAACCACGCCAAGCAAGGTCTCGGCCCAGACAGGGCGCAGCGGAAAGTGGAACCGCTTGCGCTGCGACCTGCCATTGAGCAGCATGAAGGCGACCGCCACGCAGGCGACGACACCGACGATCCAGCTGGCGGTGGCGCCGATCGAGCCGCGTGGTCCGCCGCCCATCAGCTGGAAAGTCGTGTCGAGCGGCGCGACCGTGCGCCCGCTGGTGATCAGCCATGCCATGCCGCGCCAGACCAGCAGGCCGCCCAGCGTCACGATGAAGGCCGGAACCTCCATATAGGCGATGATGAAGCCCTGGAACGCGCCGATCAGGAGACCAAGCGCCACGCCAGCCGCCAGCGCGATGATCCAGAGCCAGGGGTTTCCAAGCTGGAAACCGACGACGCGGATGAGGAATTCAGCCTGCGCCACGCCCATGATCATGCCGATCACGCCTTCGACGGATCCAACCGAGAGGTCGATGTTGCGCATGACGATGACCAGCACCATGCCGGTCGCCATGATCGCGACCGACGAGGTCTGCACCGACAGGTTCCACAGATTGCGCGGTGTCAGGAAAAGCCCGCCCGACAGGATATGGATGCCGACCCAGATGACCAGCAGTGCACCGACCATGCCGAGCATGCGCGTATCGAGCTCGGTAGCCTTGAGGAACCGTCCGACGGCGCTGAGTTCGGATGCACGCGCCTTGTCCGCTGTAGTGCTGCCGACCGGTTGATTAGAGGTCGTGTCGGTCATGCTATCCTCCCACCGGTTTACCGTCTGGCGCGGGTACCGAACATGGATGCTATTTGCTTTCCGCGGTCATTTGAAGCGGGAAGCCCCTTGAGAAACGCCGCGGCTTTTGGGCCGCGGCGTCGATATCGAACGGTATTGCGCCATTTTAGTTGCAGGCGGCGACGCTGCCGGCGGCGACACCCGCGCAGACTTCGTCCTTCTTGATCCAGCCGGCGTCGATGACGACGTTGAGATTGTCCTTGGTGATGGCCACCGGGGTCAGGAACAGCGACTTGACGGTGTTGCCGCCGGGCGTCGTGAAGTCCTTCACACCGGCGATGTCGGTCATCTTCTTGCCGTCGGCCAGCTGCGAGGCGATCTCGGCGGCGTTCTTGCCGAGTTCGCGCGCGTCCTTCCACACCGACACGGTCTGGGTGCCAAGCGCGATGCGGTTCAGCGCGGCATGGTCGCCGTCCTGACCCGAAACCGGCACGGTGCCGGCAAGACCCTGCGCCGTCAGCGCCGCGACGACGCCGCCGGCGGTGCCGTCATTGGCCGCGACGACCGCGTCGACCTTGTTGTCGTTGGCGGTCAGGAACTGCTCCATGTTCTTCTGGGCGTTGGCGGGCAGCCAGCCGTCTGTATAGGCCTCGCCGACATTCTTGATCTTGCCGCTGTCGATGGCAGCCTTGAGCACTTCCATCGAGCCCGCGAACAGGAAGTCGGCGTTCGGATCGGCGCCCGAGCCCTTGATGAAGACATAGTTGCCTTCCGGCTTGGCCTTGAACACCGCGCTGGCCTGCAAGCGACCGACTTCCTTGTTGTCGAAGGTCAGGTAGAAGACGTCCTTGTTCTCGATCAGGCGGTCATAGCCGACGACCGGAATGCCTTCGTCCAGCGCCTTCTGCACGGCCGGGCCGATGGCCGAGGCATCCTGGGCCAGGATGATCAGCGAATTGGCGCCCTGCGAGATCAGGCTCTCGACATCGGTAAGCTGCTTGCCAGGATTGGACTGCGCATCGGCGGAAATGTACTTGTCGCCGGCGGCCTCGATCGCCTTCTTCATGGCGGCCTCGTCGGTCTTCCAGCGCTCTTCCTGGAAGTTGGACCACGAAACGCCGATGACCTTGTCCTTCGCCTGCGCGACCGACGCAAGCGTCAGCGACATGGCGACACCCGCCAGGATGGCGGCTGTGAATCTCTTCATGATATTCCTCCCTGCGCCGCGTATGGCGCGACCAAACTGGCCCTAAGGCCGGCACAAAGGCCCTATTTTTTCGAGCCTCGAAAAAACACTGATCCAACACCGGAACGCTGTCAACAACGATTCTGATGGATTTTGATGTCCCTCTGAATTTTTTTCGAGCTTCGCAATAAATAAATGACAGCACAGGCCGCTTCTGCCAGTATTTGACCGTGTCGCCGGCAGCGTTCGAGGGAGGACCGGAAGAACCGCGGCGACCGGGAGGATGTGAAAAAACATGTCGGTCGGAATCCGCCACGACGATCTGCGCCGGCGCAACCGCGCGATGGTGATCGCGGCCGTGCGCCGGGCCGGCCGGCCCTCGCGCACCGAGATCGCAGCGACCACCGGCCTCAGCCATTCGACCATATCGGCGATTTCCTCCGACCTGATCGGTGAAGGCATCCTGGCCGAGGGCAAGCCGAGCGAGGCCGGCGCGCTGAAACGCGGCAGGCCGCAGGTCGGCCTCGGCCTCAATCCGGAGGCCGCGGCTGTGATGACCGTGGTGCTGTCGCTGAATTTCCTATCGGTCGCAGTCATCGACTATGCCGGCCAGGTGATATCGGAGGAACAGCGCCGGCTGGACACGCTGACCATGTCGCGCGAGGCGCTGATCGGCGAGTGCGTGGCCATAGTGCGGCGGCGCCTCGAGGATCCCGACATCGACGTACGCAGCGTCGCCCGCATCGCGCTGGCGATCCAGGGCATCACCGACACCGAGGCCCGGGCGATGCTGTGGTCGCCGATCACACCGCAGACCGACATCGCCTTCGCAGACATACTCGAAGCCGAGTTCGGTATCCCCGCCACCATGGAAAACGACTGCAACATGATGGCGGTGGCGCTGCGCTGGCGCGATCCCGAGCGCTACCGTGACGACTTCATCGCCATCCTGCTTTCGCACGGCATCGGCATGGGGCTGGTGCTGAAGGGCGAGTTGTTCACTGGCACCCATTCCTCAGGCGGCGAATTCGGCCACATGATCCACCGGCCGGGCGGCGCGCTCTGCCGCTGCGGGCGGCGCGGCTGTGTCGAGGCCTATGCCGGCAATTACGCCATCTGGCGCAACGCCAGGCAGCTCGGCGAGGACACCGAGCCGGTGGCCGATGTCAGCGACGCGCAGATGCGGGCGCTGGCCGCGACGGCACGGGAACGGGACGGGCCCGAGCGCGAAGCCTACCGCAAGGCCGGGGAGGCACTCGGCTACGGCCTCGGCAGCCTGTTTGCGCTGATCGATCCCGCGCCCGTCGCCATGGTCGGCGTCAGCGCCGCTGCCTTCGACCTGATCGAGCCGGCATTGCGCGAGGCCATCGCCCAGACCGCCGGCGGCCAGCACTCGAAATCGATCTCCTTCGACACCGAGCCGAACGAACTGCCGCTGATCCGCGAAGGCTGTGCCATGCGCGCGCTGACCTTCGTCGACCAGGAGATTTTCGCGCCCGGCGTGCAAACGAAAGCAGGCCCTGCCGCGAAGAAAAACGTCGCCTGAGTCAGGTCGTGCTCAATCCTCGCGGATCGCGTAGCCCGCCCCACGGATGGTGCGGATGACATCCGGCATGCGGCCATTGTTGACCGCCTTGCGCAACCGGCCGACATGCACGTCCACGGTGCGCTCGTCGATGTAGATCGTCTCGCCCCAGACATTGTCGAGCAGTTGGCTGCGCGAGAACACGCGCCCGGGGTGCCGCATCATGAATTCGAGCAGGCGGAATTCGGTCGGCCCGAGCCGGATCTCGCTCTTCTTGCGGTAGACCCGGTGCGATTCACGGTCGAGCACGATATCGCCGACCTTGAGCACGCTGGACAGCACTTCCGGCTTGGCGCGGCGCAGCAGCGCCTTGACGCGGGCCATGAATTCCGGCGTCGAGAACGGCTTGACCAGATAGTCGTCGGCGCCGGTGGAGAGCCCACGTACACGGTCGCTTTCCTCGCCCCGGGCGGTCAGCATGATGATCGGCAGCCGCTCGGTCTCGGGCCGCATTCGCAGGCGCCGGCAGAGTTCGATGCCGGACACCGCCGGCACCATCCAGTCGAGCACAAGGAGGTCGGGCACGTTCTCCTGCAGGCGGATTTCGGCTTCGTCGCCGCGGGTCACCACCTCGACCTGGTAACCCTCCGATTCCAGATTGTAGCGGAGGAGCACGCCGAGCGGCTCCTCGTCCTCCACCACCATGATGCGTGGTGCGATCATCGATTGATTACCCCTGCGCTCAGGCCGCCGGCGCCGACATCGCCGTCTCGTCCTGTTTTGGACGGTTGGCGGGCAGTTGAGTGCCGGTCAGGACATAGTACGCATTCTCGGCGATGTTGGTCACATGGTCGCCGATGCGTTCGAGATTCTTGGCGCAAAACAACAGATGCGTGCAAGCCGTGATGTTGCGCGGGTCTTCCATCATATAGGTCAGCAATTCGCGGAAGACGGAGGTGTATTTGACGTCGATGCGCTCGTCGTCGGCGCGCAGCTTCGCCAGTGCCGCGGCATCGCGCGCCGCATACTCCTCGATCACACCCTGCACCTGGATCAACACCAGCTGCGCCATGGCGTCGATGGAATGCGACAGGTCGCGCGGCGTGGCGCTGAGGCCGACAGTGCCGACGCGCTTGGCGATGTTCTTGGCAAGGTCGCCAATGCGTTCGAGGTCGCCGGCCATGCGGATCGAGCCGACGACATGACGCAGGTCGTCGGCCATCGGCTGGCGCTTGGCGATCAGCGTGATGGCGCGGTCGTCGAGTTCGCGCTGGCGCGCATCCATGATGGCGTCGTCGGAGACGACGCGCTGAGCGAGAGCATTGTCGGAGTTCAGCAGTGCCTTGGTGGCGCCGCCGACCATCGAGCCGGCGAGATCGCCCATGTCGCTGATCAGCCTGCTGATCTGTCCGAGATCCTCGTCGAAGGCTGCGACTGTGTGTTCGGCCATGATCCTGGTCCTCGTATGCGTGCGATCAGCCGAAGCGGCCGGTGATGTAGTCTTGCGTGCGCTTCTCGCGAGGCGACGTGAAGATCTTCTCGGTGCGGTCGAACTCGACCAGTTCGCCCAGATACATGAAGGCGGTCTGCTTCGAGACGCGCGCCGCCTGCTGCATGTTGTGGGTGACGATGACGATCGTGTAGTCGGCCTGCAACTCGTCGATCAGCTCCTCGATCTTGGCGGTCGACAGCGGGTCAAGCGCCGAGGCCGGCTCGTCGAGCAGGATCACCTCCGGCTTCACCGCCACGGTGCGGGCGATGCACAGCCGCTGCTGCTGGCCGCCCGACAGGCTGAGGCCGCTGGCATTGAGCTTGTCCTTGACCTCGGTCCACAGCGCCGCGCGCTTGAGCGCCTGCTCGACACGGCCGTCCATCTCGGCCTTGCTGATCTTCTCGTAGAGCCTGACGCCGAAAGCGATGTTCTCGTAGATCGACATCGGGAACGGCGTCGGCTTCTGGAACACCATGCCGATCTTGGTGCGCAGCAGGTTGAGATCCTGCGAACGGTCGAGGATGTTCTGGCCGTCGAGCAGCACCTGGCCCTCGGCGGTCTGCTTGGGATAAAGCTCGTAGATGCGGTTGAAGACGCGCAGCAGCGTCGACTTTCCGCAACCCGACGGGCCGATGAAGGCGGTGACGCTGCGCTCGGGCAGCGACAGCGTGATATCCTTCAGCGCCTTCGACTGGCCGTAGTAGAAGTTGAGGTTCTTGACCTCGATCTTGGCCTTGGTCACCGCCTCGGCGGCGATCGTCATGTCTGGAGACAACATCTGGCTCATTTGTCCTCTCTGCGTCCGGTCAGGCTGCGCGCAAAGATGCTGAGCGCGAGAACCGTCAATGTGATTATGAGTGCACCGGTCCAGGCCAGCTGCTGCCATTCCTCATAGGGGCTGAGAGCGAACTGGAAGATGGTGACAGGCAGGCTGGCCATCGGCGCGTTGAGATTGCTCGACCAGAACTGGTTGTTCAGCGCCGTGAAAAGAAGCGGTGCGGTCTCGCCGGAGATGCGGGCGATGGCCAGCAATATGCCGGTGACGATGCCCGAAAGCGCGGCGCGATAGGCAACCGAGCGGATGACCACCCAGCGCGGCGCGCCGATCGCGGTGCCGGCTTCGCGCAAGGCGTTGGGCACCAGGTTGAGCATGTCCTCGGTGGTGCGCACGACGACGGGGATGACCAGGATGGCGAGTGCTACGGCACCGGCGATCGCCGAGAAATGCCCCATCGGCCGCACCATAAGCTCATAGACGAACAGGCCGATGATGATCGACGGCGCCGACAGCAGGATGTCGTTGATGAAGCGCACCACCGTGGTGAGCTTCGAGAAGCGGCCATATTCGGCCATATAGGTACCGGCCAGCACGCCGATCGGCGTGCCGACGATGATGCCGATGATGGTCATCACGATGCTGCCGTAGATGGCGTTGAGCAGGCCGCCGGCGTCGCCGGGCGGCGGCGTCATTTCCGTGAAGACCGAGAGGGAGACGCCGGCCAGGCCCTTGTAGAGCAAGGCGCCAAGGATCAGCGCCAGCCAGGCAAGGCCGATGCCGGCAGAGATGACGCACAGCGTCATCATCACGCCATTCTTGCGCTTGCGGCTTTGGTGAAGCGATGCGGCGGTCGACATCGGTCAGGCTCCCGTGCGGGCGTCGATGCGCATCAGCATGTAGCGGGCGATGGCAAGGATCAGGAAGGTGATAACGAACAGGATAAGGCCGAGCGCGACCAGCGAGGAGGTGTAGAGATCGCCGACCGCTTCGGTGAATTCGTTGGCGATGGTCGCCGAGATGGTCGTTGCCGGCGCAAACAGCGACGTCGAGATGCGGTGCGCGTTGCCGATGACGAAGGTCACCGCCATCGTTTCACCGAGCGCGCGGCCGAGAGCGAGCATGATGCCGCCCATGATGCCGATGCGAGTGTAGGGAATGACGACCCGGCGCGTGACCTCCCAGGTCGTGCAGCCGATGCCATAGGCCGATTCCTTCAGCACCGACGGCACCGTATCGAAGACGTCCTTGGTGATCGAGGTGATGAACGGCAGGATCATGATGGCCAGGATCATCGCCGAGGTCAGCAGGCCGATGCCATAAGGAGGGCCCGCGAACAGGCCGTTGAGGCCGGGAATGCCGTGGAACACGCTGATGATGAAGGGCTGCACCGTCGTCTGCAGGAACGGCGCCAGCACGAACAGGCCCCAGATGCCGTAGATGATCGAAGGGATGCCGGCCAGCAGTTCAACCGCCATGCCGATCGGACGCCGCAGCGGGCGCGGGCAAAGCTCGGTGAGGAAGATGGCAATGCCGATACCGAGCGGCACGGCGATCAGGATGGCGATGGCCGAGGTAATGATGGTGCCGTAGATCGGTGCCAGGGCGCCGAACTTCTCCGTCACCGGGTTCCAGCTTTCGCTGGTCAGAAAGGAAAAGCCGAAGGTCGACAGGGCTTGCCAGGAACCGGCAAACAGCGAGATCGCAACGCCGCCGAGCAGAACCAGCACCAATATCGCGGCGGCGCGGGTTGTCGCATGGAAGATTGCGTCGGTCAGCGCGAACCGTCGAACGGTGGCATCGCGCGAACTTCTAACGGCTGGCAAGGCTTCCTGGACAGCGCTCATGTCAAGCTCGGCTCTTTCAGTTGAAGGAAAAGGAGCGCCGCGGGCGCGGCGCTCCTTTGGAGGATGTTACTCGCCAACGTAGACGGGCTTGCCGCCGGCCTGGATGTCGGCCTTCCACGAAGCCTTGATCAGGTCGACGACGCTGTCGGGGATCGAGACATAGTCGAGCGCCTTGGCGGTTTCCTTGCCGTCCTTGTAGGCCCAGGCAAAGAACTTCAGGGCTTCGCCAGTGGCAGCGGCATCATCCGGAGCCTTGTGGATCAGGACCCAGGTCGAGGCCGCGATCGGCCAGGTGGTGTCGCCGGGCTCGTTGGTGATGATGACGTTGAAGTTCTTGGCGCCCTTGAAGTCCGCATTCGAAGCGGCCGCGCCGAAGGATTCGAGCGACGGCTCGACGACCTTGCCGGCTGCATTCAGCATTTTGGAATAGGACAGGTTGTTCTGCTTGGCATAGGCATATTCGACGTAGCCGATGCCGCCGTCCGTCTGCTTGACGGTGTTGGCAACGCCTTCGCTGCCCTTGGCGCCGACGCCCGTCGGCCATTCGACGGCGGTGTCCGAACCGACCTTGTCCTTCCAGTCGGGCGAGAGCTTCACCAGATAGTTGGTGAAGTTGAAGGTGGTGCCCGAGCCGTCCGAACGATGCACGACGGCGATCGCGGTCGACGGCAGGGTGAGGCCGGGGTTCAGCGCCTTGATCGCGGCATCGTCCCAGGTGGTGATGGCGCCGAGATAGATCTGGGCGAGCGTCTTGCCGTCGAGGACGAGTTCGCCCGGCTTGACGCCGGTCAGGTTGACGATCGGCACGATGCCGCCCATCACCATCGGGAACTGCACGAGGCCGTTCTTTTCCAGATCGGCGTCGGACATCGGCTTGTCGGTGGCGCCGAAGGTCACGGTCTTGGCGATGACCTGCTTGATGCCGCCGCCCGAACCGATCGACTGATAGTTGAGGCCGATGCCGGTGTCCTTCTTGTAGGTGTCGGCCCACTTGGCGAACACCGGATAGATGAAGGTCGAACCAGCGCCGGAAAGGTCAGCTGCGATGGCTGCGGAAAGGGTGAAGGTAGACGCTGTAGCCATTGCGATCGCAACGGCCGCCGAGCGGATGAAATGTCTCATGTGGCCTGCTCCTGTTCGGAAGATGGTCTCTCGGCGCCACTGCTAACCAGCGCCCGCTGAGGCCAATAGCCTTGGATTATTACAGTCGCATGACAGTTTCGTGTCAGCCCGGTAACGCGTCGCCGGCACTGCAAAAAGCAGTCGCGTCGGATGGCCGTGGCCTGATCCGAGTTTGCGCCCGGAATCAGGGACTTGAGCCATCCACCGGCCGGAGCCGCCGCCGGATTCGACGGGGCTTTGTCGGATGAAGAAAATCCGGACGGGAGCGCGTTGCTCAAGGCCAGAGCGTGTCATGGCCGGGCCATCGCCAAAAACAGGTCCGTTGGGGTAGGTTGACGCTGTTTGTTGCCGGCGGTCGCTGCTCCCGCCCGTAACTGCAAGGGCGGAATTCGATTTTGCCATTGTCCCGGGTCGGCACCGCCTTTGGTATGGTGCGATCGCACCATAGGCATTGCACGCAGGGGTAGCAGCAGAATC
This sequence comes from Mesorhizobium sp. 131-3-5, assembly GCF_016756575.1. NCBI lineage: Bacteria > Pseudomonadati > Pseudomonadota > Alphaproteobacteria > Hyphomicrobiales > Phyllobacteriaceae > Mesorhizobium > Mesorhizobium sp. 131-3-5. The sequence goes on along the minus strand of NZ_AP023254.1, from coordinate 1,431,953 downwards.
CGCGATTGATTCCCTCGGCTTGGCTCTTGGAACCGGGCGACGCGCTGCTATCCCGCGTTGCGCTGGACCTGGCGCCCGGCGCCGAGCCAGCGCTCGACTTTCTCCAGCAGGGCCCTGGGGCTGATCGGCTTGGGCAGATAGTCGTCCATGCCCGCCTCCAGGCAGCGTTCGCGATCGCCCTTGAGCGCATGCGCGGTCACGCCAACGATCGGCACATGCATGCCTGTTTCCTGCTCCAGCTGGCGGATGGCGGCGGTCGCCTCGAGCCCGCTCATCTCCGGCATCGAGACATCCATCAGGATCATGCACGGATTGAGCTTGCCGAATGCGTCGAGCGCCTTACGGCCATTGCCGACGATCTCGAAACTATGGCCGGTCTCGGCAAGGATCTGGGTGAAGACCATCTGGTTCACCTCATTGTCCTCGGCCACCAGTATGTCCAGCCTGTGTCCATCACCGCCAGTGGCGGGCAGCCGGGGCCGAACCGGCGGCGGCTGCAATTGCGCGCGTTGTTCGGACAGCGCCAGCGGCTGCGGCTGGGGAGCATCAGGCCTTTCGGCTGCAAGCGGCTGGATGGCCTGGCTGTCCGTGGCGTGGCGATGGCGCTGGATGGTCGCCACCAGCGTCTCCAGGAGCACCGAGGAGCGTGCCGGCTTGATCAGCTGGGCATCGATGCCGAGATCGCGGTAGCTCGTGTTGGCGAGCGACTGGTCGACCGAGGTAAGCATGATGATGGGCGTGTCGGCGAGGCCTTCGGTGCTGCGCACGATGCGCGCCATTTCGGCGCCGCTCATCTCGGGCATCTGGTAGTCGAGCACGACGCAATCCACACGCACGCCATAGGCGGCGGCCGCGATCAGCACCTTGAGGCCCTCCGCGCCGCTTTCGGCCGCGCAGGAATCGAACGTCCACGAAGTCATCTGCTCGGTCAGGATGGCCCGGTTGACGGCATTGTCGTCGACAATCAGCACGCGTGCGCCCGTCACGTCCACCGGCATGATGCGCTGCCCGCTCTGTCCGGCCCTGGGCAGCGTCACGGTGAACCAGAAGGTCGAGCCCTTGCCCTCGGCGCTCTCGACGCCGATGGTGCCGCCCATCAGTTCGACCAGCCGTGAGGTGATGGCAAGGCCAAGCCCGGTGCCCTCATGCCGCCGTGTCGAGGAGGTGTCGACCTGGCTGAATTTTTCGAACACCAGCTTCAGTTTTTCCTCGGGGATGCCGATCCCGGTGTCGGTGACCGAGATCGTCAGCCTGGTTCCGGTCGGAATCCTCTCACCGGTCACGTCGACCAGCACATGGCCTTCGTCGGTGAATTTCACCGCATTGCCGACCAGGTTGGTGACGATCTGCCGGATGCGGCCGACATCGCCGACGAACAGGTTTTCGAGCCTCGGCTCGACACGCACGATGAGTTCGAGATCCTTTTCCTTGGCGCGTGTCGACACCAGCGTCGCCACGTCCTCGATCGCCTCGGCAAGGTTGAAGGGCGCCGGATCGAGCACCATCTGGCCGGCATCGATCTTGGAAAAATCCAGGATGTCGTTGATGATGGTCAACAGCGCGTTGCCCGACTTGACGATGATGTCGGTGAACGTCTTCTGCTTGGGATCGAGATTGGATTTGGCCAGAAGTTCCGCCATGCCCAGCACACCGTTCATCGGCGTGCGGATCTCATGGCTCATATTGGCGAGGAATTCCGACTTGGCGCGGTCGGCGAGCACGGCACGCTGGCGCGCCTCGCTGAGCTCCGCCTCGCGCATCTTCAGTTCCGTGATGTCGGTGGTCGATCCGATCAGGTAGAGCGAACCGTCCGACGCGATCATTGCACCCTTGCGCGCGAACTGATGCCTGACGGTGCCGTCGGCAAGCCGCACCGTCTCCTCGACCTCCTGGGTGTCGCCGGTGCGCAGCACGGCCAGATCGCCGGCCACGAAAGCCTCGCCGTCCTCCCCGAAAATCTCGATGTCGGTCTTGCCGATCGCGTCTTCCCTGCTGAGGCCGGTCAGATCGCACCAGCCCTTGTTGACATAGAACTGCCTGAGATCGGAACGCTTGGCGTAGATCGACACCGGTACATTGTCGATCAGGCTGCGGAACACCTCGTTCTCGCGCATGCTCTCTTCCAGAGCCTTCTCGCGCGCCTTGACGTCGGTGATGTCGGTGCTGGAGCCGACCAGATGCACCGATCCGTCGGTCGCCACCAGGCGGCTCTTGCGCGTCATCAACTGTCGCACGGTGCCGTCACGATGGGTGACGGGCTCTTCGACCTCGAGGCCCTTGCCGGTTACGACGACCTCGGTGTCGTCATTGCTGTAGCTTTCCGCGTCTTGTGTGCCGAACAGCTCACGGTCGGTCCGGCCGATGACGTCTTCCTTGGCGATGCCTGTCAGCGCGCACCAGGCCTTGTTGACGAATTCGATGCTCAGGTCCTGCGCCTTGATGAAGGCGGCCACCGGCAACTCGTCCATGACGTGGCGGAAGAGATCGATCTGGCGCATCGAGTCGCGCAGCGCCGCCTCGCGGCTCTTGATGTCGGTGATGTCGACGCGCACGCCGATGAACGTTCCGTCATCGGTGCGCATGTCATAGACTTGGTACCAGCGCCCATCGGCATTGAGGCGCTCGTAGGAAGAATTCGGCAGGTGGTAGCGGGCCAGTATGCCGTCGAGCCAGCGTTCGGGTTCGACCCCGTACAGCTTGTCGATCTCGGCATCGCCGCTCGAGCGGAAATAGCCGATCGACTGACCGAATTCCAACGCCTCGCGGAAGCTGCAGCCAAGCTGCCAGAAGGGCTTCAGCGCCGGCAGCGTGTCCTGCAGCTTGCGGTTGGCGAAGACGAACTTGTCGTCGCGGTCGTAGATGATGACGCCGGCCGGCAGCGATTCCAGCACGCTGGCGAGGTGCTTGCGCGCATCTTGTGCCTCGGTCTCGCGCCCCTTCATGTCGGTGACGTCGACATAGGAGATGAGCCGCTTGCCGCCGTGCAGCGGCGCCAGCGATGCGACAAGTGTGCGCCCGTCATTGTGCGGCAATTGTCTTGAGCCGGCGACACCGGCCCTGATTTCGGCTTCGCGCTCGGCGGTATGGCGTTGCCAGGCGACGTCATCGGCGCCGTAAGGATCAATGGCGCGGCTGGCTTCCATGAGTTCGCGAAAGGCCGAGCCGATCCCGGCGCGGCCTGGATCGATCCTCCAGAAGTCATAGAAGGCGCGATTGATGACTTCGGCGCGCATATCGGCATCCAGCACGAGAACACCGATCGGCATCTCATCGACCATGGTGCGGAGATTGACGAAGGTCTCGGCGATTTTGGCGTTGGCGCCTTCGATCTCGGCATCGCGACGCTTTAGTTCGGTGACCTCATAGTAGGTCAAGAGCCGCTTGCCGCCGGACAGCGCCGTCACCGAGAACATCATCGTCCTGCCGCTGGCATGGACAAATTCGCGAGGCGCGACGGAGCCGGCGCGAATCTCCTCGATACGGCTGGCGAGGTAGCGCTGCCACTGCTGTTCGTCGATATCGCCATAGATGCCGTTGCGGCGGTTCAGTTCCATCAACTGGCTGAACGGAGCGCCAACGGTCACAGCGCCGTCCGGAATGCTGGACAGGTCGCGATAGGCCTTGTTGACGATCAGCGTGTCGAGCTTGCCATCGAGCAGCACGACGCCCATGTGCATGGCGTCCATCGTCCGTTCGAGATCGGCAAGATGCCGGTCGGGATCGCTGCCCGACAACGGGTTTTGCTCCATGGTTTCGAAGGCGCCGGCCAGTGCGGTGACGTTGCGGCCTATGCCGCGGTAGCCGGCGAATTTTCCTTCGTTGTCGAACCGCGGGAAGCCTGACGTCAGCACCCAGCGGCAGTCGGCGCCGCCACCCTTCAGTTCATAGACGAAGTCGCGGAACGGCCGGCGCGCCTGCAGATCCTCCAGATGCGCCGTGGCGCTGTGATTACCCTTCAGGACCTGGTTGAGGAAATCGAAGCGGAACCGGCCCAGCACATCAGCCGGATCGATGCCTGTGGCCGCCTGGTAGGTGGGTGAGAGCCAGGAGAAGCGCAGTTCGGCGTCGGTCTCCCAGACCCAGTCCGAGCCTGCCTCGAGCAGTTGGCGAAGCGCGTCGGGCGAATCCATGTCCGCGCATAGCGGCGCGTCGCCGCGATGCACCGGCTTTTCAGGCCTACGCTTGCCGCGCGCGCCGGTTGCTTCGTCCGCTTCCGCCATCCTGTCCCCACCCGAAAATCAAGGCCGAACCCTCCCTCCGCGGTTCGTCGGCGGAATGTGCCCGAGAAGCATTAACGATCCGCTAACCTTAACGGCGCAACCGGCATGCTCTTTCTGCGTTAATCCGTCGGGTTGTCGGGCGGGCCAAGCCCGCGTTATAAGCCGCGCAGGGGTGTTGCTAATGTATCGACGGATAGGGCCTTTCTTGCTGGGCGTAGCGCTGCTTTTCGGCAGCGGCTGTGCGCGCAGCTATGACGGCACGGTCATCATCCCGCGGCCGCTCGACGCCAGGCGCTTCTGGGACCGGCCGCCACCCAATGTCGACTACGTGCCGCCGGCCGACAACGGCGCCTTTCCGGCGTCGCCGCAGCCGCCCGGACAGTTTGCCGAACGCAGGGTTTCGAAACCTGCCGGGCACAGACGGCATCAGACGCGATATTCACCGCCGCCTCCCCCGCCGCCAGGCCCGGAAAAGCAACTGGCATGCAGGAACGTGAGCGCACTAGGCGAGCGCGTTCGCATGGTCTGCGAATAGGCTCAATTCGGGGAGAGTTCCCCGCAGCCTTACAGCGATGCCGCGCCCTTCCTCGGTTCCTTCGCGCCAAGCTTGTCGAGCGCAAGGCGAACCTGGCGCAGATCGTCCTGCCAGCCGTCATCATCACCCATGGAACTCTCCGACGCGGCTCGTTGCAGGCCGCGGGCCTCGGATTCGATCTCGCGCAGTTCCGCGACCTTCTCGTCATGGGTCAGGGAGCCGTTTTCGACGATCTCCAGAACCCGCATTTCCCTGAATGTAGCCATGGCGTTTCTCCCGGCTGTTGTCGATCACAACGCCGTGAGCGCCCCTCCGTTCCAGACGAGTCCCATAGCCGGCTTCATCATGACGGCACGCTGCAGGCGGTTATTCCAGAGAGGAGAGGTCATTCAGCCGGAAAGAAGGCCGGGCCGACCACACGCACCGGCCGCGTACCGGCTTCGATCGACTGCAACTGAGCGGCCCCAGAGGCCTCGGTGCCGGATTGCGGGATTGCCGCGACACTGTCGAAATCCGGCTTAGGCTGCGGCAACGGAATGATGGCATTGGTCATGTTTGTGGGCGTCACCGTCCTTGCCCTCAATTCGGCTACCCGCCGGTAATAGCGCTTGACGTCGCAGGCCTTGAAATTGGCATCGTCACGGTAGCGAAAAGCCGAAGGCAGTTCGATATAGGGTTTGCGCGTATCGAGCGCGACCATCTTTTCGGTTTCCAGACTGGCGTCGCTGAGCGTGTAGAGATCGACGGCCGGGTCATCGCAGATGTAACGGCACTGATCGGCCGTGTCCCTGACATCGTCGCTGCCGGCGAATTGCGATTTGGGCGCGGGAAAAAAGTATCCATCCGACAGGCGCACGCAAAACAGCATCGTATTGCCGGCATATGTTGGCCCCGCCGCTGCCTGCGCGGATTGGCTCCTCGGCGCCTGGCGCTGCTCCTTTGCCCCGCAGCCAAGCGCCGCGAGGCGTGCCTGCAGGCCTGAAAGGTCCCGGCCGGAATCGGACGCGGCGGCCATCCGGCGCTGCACTTCCGTCCGGTTTCTGCCAAGGTCGGCGCATGCATTGAAGAAGCCACCCGCGGCACTTTGCGCCGTGCACCGGCGCTGCCTCTCCAGGCCCTGGATCGCCGCAAGCTGACGGCGCAACTGCGCCAGTTCGGGGCTCACGCCGCTGCTGCGGCCGCCAGAAAGCAACTGACTTCTGATCGCGCTGCAACTATCCGCGTAGGAAGACGTCGTGCCGAGCACAAGGGCGGCCACCGTCACCAGCGCGATCATCATGAGAAGCCAGAAACGGATCATCGGGACGACATGGTCCTTGCTGCTGATAGCCTGGAATCACATTCTTTCGACTTGGATAAGCTTCAGATAAATGAGCAATACCTAATAATTGAAGCTTTCATGATCGAAAAGACTTTCATTTAGTGTAGTAGAATGGCTCCTGTAAATTCGATATTACATTTTTATTTCAAGATTGAGACGAACCACAAAACCAAGCAGCCATGCCGGCGACTATCGGAATCACCGGGGCGTGGCTCTCGGGGCGAACGATCAATCCGACGTTACCGACGCTTGACGCTGAAACCTTTGCCTGACTGCCGCGTTGAAGGCATAGGGAGAACGCAGATGTCGATCCACTTCACGGTGTCGGAACTGACAAGAAACCTTTTTCATTCTCTCGGGCTGGATCACGAGCGCGCGCCACGACCGCTCAATCCCGAGGAAAGCCTGTTGCTTGAGTGCTATCTGGCCGGGCACATCCCGGAATCGGCCTGGAGCGACTATGTCTTCGAGACCCCGGATCTGGCCCGGCATGCCAAGGCGCGGCGCCTGAGCCACTGAGCAATTGGCTCCGAAGCGGCGGCGCCAGCCGCTATTTCTTTGGGGAAACCAGTTGCAACGTGAAGACGTTGCCACCAATGCCTTGCGCCAAAGCCGGTGACAAACTCCGAGGCGTGCAATTCTTGACGGCGGCGATGGCCGCGTCGATGAACGCCTTTCGCGCCTTGTCATCGCCGGCCACTTTGGCGGCGGTCGGCCGCGGCGGACCGATCAGCGAGCCGTCGCGCTTAAAGCTGAAACTCAAGGTTACGGTCGAATTTCCGGCATCCGCCGGCGGCGTCCAGCAGGCCTGGATCGCATCCCCGACATCATCCATCGTATTGAGCACTGCTGCCTCAGACGGGAGGAGCGTCCCGGCCAGCATTCCACCGGCGACCGTCAGCATTGCCACGCATTTCATCGCAAGCCCTCATCTCACTCCAGGCCGGCGTTCCAAGCCGGATCCGCTGAACGGAATGTTAGAGGCAACGTCGGCGATGACAATATCCGACGCGAAAAGTTGATGCTCCGGCATTGCCTTGTCACCGTCGCGCGATGTCCCGGCATCGGGTCCGAAAAAGCAAAAAGGCCGGCACTGAGCCGACCTTTCCTTACACCGATATGCGCCAGTACATCCGTGGTCGCGCGGTGAATTCCCGCCAGTAGACAGGGCTTTGGTTAACGAATCCTTAAGCTGAAGCCTTCGCCTGCGACCGCACATAGGCGATATAGCCGCGCACGTCGCCGGCCGGCTCGGCATAGGCCTTGCCGAGCTTCTTCTCGATGGCCGCCATGTACTCCTGCGCCCATTTGGGCAGCGGATAGTCGATGACCGCCAGGAATTCGAGCGTCGCCGCCAGCCTTATGTCGGCGATCGACGGGTTCGCGCCGCCGATGAACGGCTTGCCGTCCCTGAAGAAGCTATGGAAGACCTCCAGCGGCTCGGCGATCGCCGCCATCGCGGCCTTCTGTGCTTCCGACTTCTTGTCGGGATGGGCATCGCTGTGGCCGACCTCGCCGGCATATTGCGGGAAACCCAGCGCCGGATAGGTGGCGCGCGCCACATAGGGGTAGAGCGTACCGATCAGATAGAACATGGCGCTGTCGATCATCGCCCGCTTGGCCGGCGCCTTGGGATAGAATTTCTCCAGCCCGTGCTTGTTGGCGAGATACTGCATGATGGCGCAGCTTTCCCAGAGCACGCCCCTGGGCAACCCCTTGTCCTCGATCATCGGCGTCAGATGCGCCGGATTGCGCGCCAGATATTCGGGCGAACGCGTGTGGCCCCAGGCGTCGGTCTCGGCGGCGTCGAACCCGGCCGCGCGAGCAAACACCCGCACTGTCATGTTGTTGACGCTCGGCTTCAGCATGCTGAGCTTCAACGCCGGCTTTTTCGCCGACTTGGCCTTGGCGGTCTTGGGCGCCGGCTTTTGCGCCGCCGGTCTTGCTGCGGCTTTCGCGGCCACCTTCGGTGCGGCCTTTGCGGCTGCCTTTACTGCCGGCTTCGCGGCTGCTTTTGCCTTTGCCTTGGCAGCCGATTTCCCAGCACTCTTGGTCACTGTCTTTGCCATGTTTGTCCTCCCTTTGTTTTGTTGGCCGTCAGTATGGATTCTTCGGCGCCCGGTCGTCCGACAAGGTCGCACGGGAGCTCTCGACAAGCGCCTGGATCGCGTCCGCAAGATGCACCTCGGCGATATTGTAGTCGCCGCGCCCGACACGCAGCCTGTGCGCCTGCATCAGCACATCGGCATGGGTGAAACCCGCCGGCGGCTCGAAGCGGTAGGAAGCGAGTTCGATCAGCAGGCCGAGTGGATCCTCGAAATAGATCGAATCCATGAAGCCGCGATCCTTGACGCCGCTGTGCTTGATGCCGCGCTCGTCGAGCCGGGCGACCGCCTGCAGGAAGGTGACCCGCGACACCGCGAACGCGATGTGGTGGACGCAGCCCGGATCGGTCGGCGTGCGTCGCTTCTGCGGCACGCGGCTCTCATCGGTGAAGATGGTGATCAGCCGGCCGTCGCCCGGATCGAAATAGAGATGGCTCTCGCTGGCCTTGTCGAGGTTGGGCTGCTCGAAGATGAAAGGCATGCCGAGCACGCCTTCCCAGAAATCGATCGAGGTCTGGCGCCCGGCGCCGACCAGCGTGATGTGGTGGACGCCTTGCGCTTGCAGTTTCTGCATTGGCCTTCTCCCCGCGGCATCGATTGGTCGTCAGGATCTGCCTGGCACCCGGCGTTCTGCGCGCCGTTTGAACCGTGCCTCTAAGATCCATCACCTGATGCTAATGCAATCGGCCTCGCCGCGCCAGAAGCGGCAAGTCCCATCTTTGCAGGACGGTGAAACCGCTCCTGGCCGCAAAGCTGCGTCCTCGAATATTGTGCAGGCCATCTAATTCGTAGAAAGAATGGCCTTGAAATGTGGAAAGGGTTGTTTCCTTCATTTATTCGAGCGATGCGGCATCTCTTCGTGTGGACTACATTGAAGATGATCCTACGGGTCAATGAGTAGTCCGAAGCTAGTCCCCTTTGCGGCTACTCCAAGGGCCCCGCTTGACTCCCGGTCGGCGGGGCTTTTCCGTGCAGTCGACACGACAACCTTACGGCGCATAGCCGATGGTCGACCGGCCCGGCATTGCGCCGATCAAAAATTGAAGACGTGCGAAGCGATCAGCCCGGCCAGCAGCACGCCCGCAAGGAGAGCGATGATCGAGGCGAGGAACCAGCGCAGCGTGACCTGATAGACCGGCTCGTCGTCGTCGCGCGGGAGCAGCGAACGCCACAGTGCGACGAGTTGGAGGACGATGGACAGCGCGAGCAGCAGCGTCGCCAGGATCGAGGCCGTCGTCCATCCGCCATCAGCTTCGAAATTCCAATACCGCAGGAAAAGAAGCGAAAACCCGAGCAACACGGTGATCGCGGAGATCACACCCTGTCGGTAGCCGACGGGCAAGGGAACTCTACGCGCCTCAATCGCCTGCAAACCCCGCTCGTTGGTCTCATCGGGGTCCTGACCCTTGGGTGTGTCGATCATGAAGGCAACATCTATTTTGACAGGCCCCTGGAAGTCGGCGCAGGTCTTGGTCGATCGATACGACTGGGCCTGCGGGCTGTCATCATCATCCCTGTACCTTCCTCGCGCAAGGTGAGCGATGCCATTGACAGTCAGCGTCCGGTCAGGCGCATGCTCGGCGGGAGCCGAGCCATAAAAGTTGCCAATGTAGCCAGAAGGAAGCTTGGTACGCCCAAGGGGAATCGAACCCCTGTTCCCGCCGTGAGAGGGCGGTGTCCTGACCGCTAGACGATGGGCGCGCTCAAGAACCGGCGATATAGGCTGACGGCTGGGAAAAAGCAACTGGGGTTGGCCAGCTTTACCACATCGAAGAAAAGCTGGCCGCAAGCCTAGCGTTTCGGTTCGATCAGGTCCCAGAGATTGCCGTGCAGATCGGCGAAAACCGCGACCGTGCCATAGGGTTCGAAACGCGGCGCCTCGCGGAATTCGACACCGTTGTCCAGCATCGCCGCATGGTCGCGCGCAAAGTCGTCGGTTTCGAGGAACAGGAAGACCCGGCCGCCTGTCTGGTTGCCGATACTTTTCCTTTGCGCCTCGTCGGACGCCTCCGCCAGCAGCAGCCTGGCGCCCTGCCCGTTGGCCGGCGCGACCGTGACCCAGCGCTTGCCGCCGCCGAGATCGACGTCCTCGAGGAGCAGGAAACCCAACCGCCCGACATACCAGGCGATCGCCTCGTCATAATTGGCGACGACCAGCGCCACGGTCGCGACACGACGATGTCCGGCGAAGCCTGTCATGACTGAGGCCTGTTCATTTCTGCGGCAAACTTGCTTGTTGCATTGCCGCCGGTCATTTGCTGCGAATTGCGAACTGCCCAATCAGGCGGCGCTCGGCGATATCATAGATGAAGATCGCACGGCCGCCGTCGGCAAGCTCGGCGTCGATGGAGATGCGATTGCCGGACAGCGACTGGCTGACCACTTTCGCCCCGACCGGCAGCACGATGTCGCCACTGAGCGGCTCGTCGGCCGGCACCTGGATGTCACCGGCCAGCGGCGGGCTTGCCGGCGGTGCCTTGCGGGCTTTGTAGACAATCGCCGCGATCACCACCATAAGAGCCAGCAACAGCAGGCCGAGATTGATGGCCATGAAGCGGACGAGCTTGCCACGCATCTTTTCGACCTCGGGGTCGAGTGGCTTTTCCCCGCCTTTGGCAGCAAAAGAGTCTTCGTCGGCATCGGGCCGGGCCATGGCAAATATTCCGGAACGGTTTTCGATGAGCGCTCATAACGAAGAGGCCCCCGAATTGATAGAGGATCGATTCATCGCGGCCGAACCGACGGTGCTGGTGGTGGGCGCGGATGCGGCCGGCCAGCGCCTCGACCAATGGCTGGCGGCCAGCCTCGGCCCTGATATGTCGCGCAGCCGCGTGCAGATGCTGATCAGGCAAGGCGCTGTGAGCATCGACGGCAAGCCGGCCGACGAGACCAAGCGCAAGATGATCGCGGGCGAAAGCGTGTCGGTCGCCATGCCGGAACCGGAGCCGGCCGCGCCGCAGGGCGAGGCCATCGCGCTCGACGTGCTCTATGAGGACGACGCGCTGATCGTCATCAACAAGCCGGCGGGGCTGGTCGTGCACCCCGGCGCCGGCAACTGGACCGGCACGCTGGTCAACGCTCTGATCCATCACTGCGGCGACAGCCTGTCTGGCATTGGCGGGGTGCGCCGGCCGGGCATCGTCCACCGCCTCGACAAGGAGACCAGCGGCGTCATGGTGGTGGCCAAGACCGACCGCGCCCACAAGGCGCTGTCGGAGGCCTTCGCCGATCACGGCCGGACCGGCGATCTCGAACGCGCCTATCTGGCGCTGGTCTGGGGCATACCGCAGCGGCCGACCGGAACGGTCGACGCGCCGCTTGGCCGCGCCGCCGACCGGGTGCGCCGCGCCGTGGTGCCGGAAGGCCGCGACGATGCCCGCCATGCCGTCACCCACTTTGCCGTTCAGGAGCGTTTCGGCGAAAAACAGCAGGAATTCGCCACCGCCAGCCTGGTCGAATGCCGGCTGGAAACCGGCCGGACCCACCAGATCCGTGTCCATATGGCCCATATCGGCCACCCGGTCATCGGCGACCCCGACTACGGCCAGGCCTTCCGCACCAAGGCCAACCGGCTGCCGGAACCCCTGAAAAGTCAGGTCAACGCATTTTCACGGCAAGCTTTGCATGCCTGGCTCCTTGCATTTCGCCATCCCGATACCCATCTACTGGTGAGGTTCGAGGCGCCGATCCCGGGGGACATGGAGGAACTCGTCAGCGGCTTTCGCAATCTCTAAACCCCGCCTTCAACAAGCTCGAAACCAGCCATCAAAAAACCTGACTGGCATTGTTCACTTCAGCGTGACACACTGTTTCGTGTTGAACAAATGCCTGTCTTTTCTGGTTTTGTTCCTATATAAGACCTTATGCCGCGAGCGAGCCTTTTGGTGTTCGCGTCACATGCCCGCCGCGTTTCGGGGGCATCACTCCAATAGAGAGGGGGCGCTATCATGGCCCAGTCACTACCTAGTATTGTTTCCGGCGAAGGCGGCCTCAGCCGCTACCTGGAAGAAATCCGCCGCTTTCCCATGCTTCAGCCGCAGGAAGAGTACATGCTCGCCAAGCGTTATGCCGAGCATGAAGACACGTCCGCCGCGCACAAGCTCGTCACCAGCCATTTGCGGCTCGTCGCCAAGATCGCCATGGGCTATCGCGGCTACGGCCTGCCGATCGGCGAGGTGATCTCGGAAGGCAATGTCGGCCTGATGCAGGCCGTCAAGAAATTCGAACCCGAGCGCGGTTTCCGCCTCGCGACCTACGCCATGTGGTGGATCAAGGCCTCGATCCAGGAGTATATCCTGCGCTCGTGGAGCCTGGTCAAGATGGGCACGACCGCCAACCAGAAGCGTCTGTTCTTCAACCTGCGCAAGGTGAAGGGCAAGATCCAGGCGCTGGATGACGGTGACCTCAAGCCCGACCAGATCGCCGAGATCGCCACGCGGCTGAACGTTTCCGAAGCCGAGGTGGTGTCGATGAACCGCCGCCTGTCCGGTGATGCTTCGCTCAACGCGCCGATCCGGGCGACGGAAGGTGAGTCCGGCGAATGGCAGGACTGGCTGGTCGACGACCACGAAAGCCAGGAAGAGATGCTGATCGAGCAGGACGAGCTGGAAAACCGGCGCGGCATGCTGTCGGGCGCTCTTGCCGTGCTCAACGAGCGCGAGCGGCGCATATTCGAGGCCCGTCGCCTCGCCGAGGAGCCGCTGACGCTGGAAGAGCTGTCGGCCGAGTTCGACATCAGCCGCGAGCGCGTGCGCCAGATCGAGGTGCGCGCCTTCGAGAAGGTGCAGGATGCCGTCAAGGCCGCCGCCAAGCGCCAGACCCAGGCACTGCGCACCATCGAGGCTCAGCCGGCGGCTTAAGCCCAGCTTCGGCGACAAAACATCAAGGCGGCGTCAGGAAACTGACGCCGTTTTTTGTGACGCCAGCGATTTGGCGAAACCGGCGCAGCCGACATTTCTCCCCGTCACTATACAGGGAGAAATGTCCGGCGGGACAATGAGGGGCAGCGCCGGGATTGCGGGTTTACAGCCACAGAGCCAGCGGCGCGATCATAACGGACGTTGGCGCCGCCCCTCATCCGGCTGCCGCCACCTTCTCCCCGTATAATGACGGGGAGAAGGGACTACCCGCGCGGCGCATCACTTTCACAGCGCATCCAGCGGAAACTTCAGATACCGTCGGCCATTGGCTTCCGGCTCCGGCAGCCGGCCGCCATTCATGTTGACCTGCAGCGCGTGCAGGATCAGCCGCGGCATCGGCAATGTTCTGTCGCGAGCCTCGCGCAGCGCCACGAATTCGGCCTCGCTGTGCGCGGCGACAAGATGGATGTTCTTGGCCTTCTGCAGGCCAACCGTGCTCTCCCACAAGGGCTCGCGGCCACCGGCCTGATAGTCATGGCCGACGAAGACGCGCGTCTCATCGGGCAGCGCCAGTATGTCCTGGATCGAGCGCCACAGCCGCGCGGCACTGCCGCCGGGGAAATCAGCTCGCGCCGTGCCGCTGTCGGGCATGAACAGCGTGTCGTGCACGAAGGCGGCGTCGCCAGCCACATAGGTGATCGAGGCCAGCGTATGTCCCGGCGAGAACAGCACATGGACCGGTAGGCTGCCGATCCGAAACGTCTCGCCTTCCCTGAACAGCCTGTCCCACTGCGAACCGTCGGCGGGAAAATCCGGCCAGTTGTAGATCGCCTTCCACAGGTTCTGGACGTCGACGATCCTGTTACCGATCGCCGTCCGCGCCCCGGTCTTGCGTTTCAGATAGTGCGCGGCCGAGAAATGATCGGCATGCGGATGGGTGTCGAGGATCCACTCGGGCTCCAGCCCGTTCTCCCCGACGAAATCGAGCAGGGCATCCGCGCTCTTCGTACCCGTCGCGCCGGATTTCTCGTCGAAGTCGAGGATCGGATCGATGATGGCGCATCGCCTTGTCGCCGGATCGGTGACGACATACTGAATGGCACCGGTCGGCTTGTCGTAAAAGCCCCTGACCTCAGGTTTTGCCAAAGCCAAGTCCAAACCGAACTCCCCAACCCAGCCAGCAGGAACGTTTTTCTCCGCCAGGCTCCAACAGGAGTATGGTTGTCCACCCTTGCGGGCCAGTCAAGCATGACTTGGCCCGCAAGGGCGGAAAAGGCAAAAACCGTTCCGGCGTCCGCTTCAGGCGGACGGCTGTTTGGTCTTCCTGAGATAAGGCAGGATGGTCTCAAAGGCGCCGAAACGCTTGATCGCATCTTCGTTGGAAACGGCAGCGGTGATGATGACGTCCTCACCCTGCTTCCAGTTTGCCGGCGTCGCCACCTGATGCTTGGCGGTGAGCTGCATGGAATCGACCGCGCGCAGGATCTCGTCGAAGTTGCGGCCCGTGGTCATCGGATAGGTCAGCACCAGCTTGATCTTCTTGTCCGGCCCGATGACATAGACCGAGCGCACGGTGGCGTTGTCGGCCGGCGTGCGGCCTTCGGAGGTCTCACCGGCGCCGGCGGGCAGCATGTCGTAGAGCTTGGCGACCTTGAGGTCCTTGTCGCCGATCAGCGGATAGTGCACCGTCTGGCCGGTCGCCGTCTTGATGTCGGCCTGCCATTTGTCGTGGCTCGCAACCGGATCGACGGAGATGCCGATGATCTTGACGTTGCGTTTCTTGAACTCGCCTTCCAGCCCGGCCATCGTGCCGAGCTCGGTGGTGCAGACCGGTGTGAAATTCTTCGGGTGGCTGAAGAGGATTGCCCAACCGTCACCGATCCAGTCGTGAAAGCTGATCGTCCCCTGCGTGGTCTCGGCCGTGAAATCCGGCGCGATGTCGTTGATACGAAGGCTCATGGTTCCTACCCCTGTGAATGCCGCTCGTTGGCGGGCGGCAACCCTTTTACCACTCCATCTGCGACCTTCAAAACGGTGCGGTCGCCGGCAGTGATGCAGGCCGCGAAAAATTTTCGCCATTTCTGGGGGAATATGGAAATTTCGCTGTCGGCGTCGCGAAAGTCTAGGATTTCACGGCCAGCGACGTGGCGAGGTCTTCCATCCGCTGCGCCAGCGCACCAAGCGCGTTGGTCAGCACGCTGTCGCTCTTGTCGGCCTTGGTCAGCGCCTCGTCGCGCGTCTTGCGCAAGGTCAGCACCTCGCTTTCCATGCCCTTGACGCGCTTCTGCAGTTCCGAGAGTTCGTCCATCACCATGATGCCGGCCATGACGGTCAGCCGCTGGTCGCCGATCTCGCCGAAAGAATCCTTCAGATGCGAGACATAACGGTCGAAGCGTTCGGCGAGGTCGATCAGATGATCTTCCTGGCCTTCGTCGCAGGCCATCCGATACTGTTTGCCGTCGATTGAAACCGTGACCTGTGCCATGGGCCAGCTCCTATCTGTCCAACACGGCGCGGATGGTTTCCATGGCGGTCACCAGCCGTCGCGATACTTCCTTGTTGGCGTCCTCCAGCCGTTCGGCGCGCGCTTCGGAATTGTCGAGTTCCTGCGCCAGCCTGGAGCGGTCGGCATTCATCCGCTGCACCTCGGCCTCGGCTTCCGAGTAATCGCGTTCATGCTCCAGCTTGGCCGCGACGGCGTTTTCCAGCCCCTCGATGGCCTTGCCCAGCCTGGCGATGACTTCCTTGAGTGTGGTTTCCCCGGTCATGGCCTTCGTCCTGTGCCCTGCCCATCACCGAATCGTTCGCGTTCAGAACGCGTTATCCCTGAAACATTAGGCACCGGGTGAAGGCAACGTCAACAAAGCTCTCGCGACTGTCCCCTGCTAACGCTAATGTAGGGCCACAGTCAGCATCACAAGACCGGCAAATCTGCGCCCGATTTGTTGACTAAAAGCCCGCGCCTGCTATGTGTCGCGCACCTTTTCAAGGGCGCTCCCAAGCCCCCAAACCCCCACCTTTGGAGGAACCATGACGTCGCGTGAACAACATGACCGGATGGCCAATGCGATCCGCTTTCTCTCCATGGATGCCGTCGAGAAGGCCAATTCCGGCCATCCCGGCCTGCCCATGGGCTGCGCCGACATTGCCACGGTGCTGTTCACCCGCTTCCTGAAATACGATCCCAGGGCCCCGCACTGGCCCGACCGCGACCGCTTCATCCTGTCGGCGGGCCATGGCTCGATGCTGCTCTATTCGCTGCTGCATCTGACCGGTTACGAGGACATGACCCTCGACCAGATCAAGCACTTCCGCCAACTCGGCTCCAAGACCGCCGGCCATCCCGAATACGGCCACGCCACCGGCATCGAGACGACGACCGGCCCGCTCGGCCAGGGCCTCGCCAATTCGGTCGGCTTCGCGCTCGGCGAGCGCATCATGAACGCTGCCTTCGGCAACGACCTGGTCAGCCATTACACCTATGTGCTGGCCGGCGACGGCTGCCTGATGGAAGGCGTTTCCCAGGAAGCCATCGCGTTGGCGGGGCATCTCAAGCTCAACAAGCTGATCGTCTTCTGGGACAACAACAACATCTCGATCGACGGCCCGGTTTCGCTCGCCGACAACACCGACCAGGTCGCTCGCTTCCAGGCCTCCGGCTGGAACGCCAGCCATATCGACGGCACCGATCCGGAAGCCATCGCCTATGCCATCGAGGCGGCCCGCCATTCCGACAAGCCGACGATGATCGCCTGCAAGACGACCATCGGCTTCGGCGCCCCGACCAAGGCCGGCACCAACAAGGCGCACGGCTCGCCGCTCGGTGCCGACGAGATCGCCGGCGCGCGCAAGTTCTTCAACTGGGAATCGCCGCCCTTCGAGATTCCGGCCGACATCCTCGATGCCTGGCGCGCCGCCGGCAAGGCCGGTGCCAAGCCGCGCGCCGACTGGGAAGGCCGTCTCGCCAAGGCAGAGCCGAAGCTGAAGGCCGAGTTCGAGCGCCGCCTCGCCGGCAAGCTGCCGTCCAATTTCGACGCCGTCATCGCCGACTACAAGAAGAAGCTCTCGGCCGACAAGCCGAAGGTCGCCACCCGCAAATCGTCGGAAATGGCGCTTGAGGTCATCAACGGCGCCGTGCCGGAGACCATCGGCGGCTCCGCCGACCTGACCGGCTCCAACAACACCAAGACCAGCCAGACCAAAAACATCACGCCGGACGATTACGGCCAGCGCTATGTCCACTACGGCATCCGCGAGCACGGCATGGCGGCGGCCATCAACGGCCTGACGCTGCATGGCGGCCTCATCGCCTATGGCGGTACCTTCATGTGCTTCTCCGACTATGCTCGCCCGTCGATGCGGCTGTCCTCGCTGATGGGCATCCGCTCGATCTTCGTCATGACCCATGATTCCATTGGTCTGGGCGAAGACGGCCCGACCCACCAGCCGGTCGAGCACCTGGCGGCCCTGCGCGCCATTCCCAACCACAATGTCTTCCGCCCCGCCGACGCGGTGGAGACCGCGGAATGCTGGCAGATCGCGCTCGAATCCGAAAAGACGCCGTCGACGCTGGCGCTGACCCGACAGAACCTGCCGACCGTGCGCACCGAGCATTCGGCCAAGAACCTCAGCAGCCAGGGCGCTTACGAACTGGCCGCGGCCAGCGGCGAGGCGGCGGTGACGATCTTCGCCACCGGCTCCGAGGTCGAGATCGCGCTCGGCGCCCGCGACCTGCTCGAGAAGCACGGCCACCCGACCCGCGTCGTGTCGGTGCCTTGCTTCGAACTGTTCGACAAGCAGAGCGACGACTACCGCAAGAAGACGATCGGCAACGCGCCGATCAAGATGGCGATCGAGGCCGGCATCCGTCAGGGCTGGGATCATCTCATCGGCTCGGACGGCATCTTCGTCGGCATGACCGGCTTCGGCGCCTCGGGCACGATCGAACAGCTCTACCCGCATTTCGGCATCACCGCCGAGGCGGCGGCCAAGGCGGCGGAAGCCCGCCTGCACGCCAAGTAAGGCCGTGCACGCCGCCCAAAATCGTGTCGCGGTTTTGGGGTAACGGCATGCACAAAACAAAAATGCCCCGGCGAAGCCGCGCAAAGCGATTTCGCCGGGCTGGCCCAACCTAATCGATTTAAATCTGCGTCGCTTTGGCTAGATTCTTTGGCCGTCCGCCGCTATGAAGCTGCGGACCCATCGTCAGCCTTCCAGCTCCCAGGGAGAGAAAAATGACCGTCAGAGTTGCCATCAACGGATTCGGCCGCATCGGCCGCAACATCCTGCGCGCCATCCATGAATCCGGCCGCAAGGACATCGACGTCGTCGCCGTTAACGATCTCGGCCCAGTCGAGACCAATGCGCACCTGCTGCGCTACGACAGCGTGCACGGCCGTTTCCCGCATGAAGTGTCGGTGTCCGGCGATCAGATCACCGTCGGCAAGGAAAAGTTCAAGGTCACCGCCATCAAGGATCCGACGCAGCTGCCGTGGAAGGAGCTCGGCGTCGACATCGCGCTCGAATGCACCGGCATCTTCACCGCCCGCGACAAGGCCGCCGCGCACCTGACCGCCGGCGCCAAGCGCGTGCTGGTCTCCGCACCTGCCGATGGCGCCGACCTGACCGTGGTCTACGGCATCAACCACGACAAGCTTAGCAAGGACCATATCGTCATCTCGAACGCGTCCTGCACCACCAACTGCCTGGCGCCGCTGGCCGCCGTGCTGCACGAGACGGTCGGCATCGAAAAAGGCATGATGACGACCATCCATTCCTACACCGGCGACCAGCCGACGCTGGACACCATGCACAAGGATCTCTACCGCGCCCGTGCAGCGGCCCTGTCGCAGATTCCGACTTCGACCGGTGCGGCCAAGGCGATCGGCCTCGTGCTCCCCGACCTCAAGGGCAAGCTCGACGGCATCTCGATCCGCGTGCCGACCCCGAACGTTTCGGTCGTCGACTTCAAGTTCATCGCCAAGCGCGCCACCACGGTGCAGGAAATCAACGAAGCGGTCATCGCCGCCTCCAACGGCAAGCTGAAGGGCATTCTCGGCGTCACCCATCACCCGAATGTCTCGATCGACTTCAACCATGATCCGCGTTCCTCGATCATGGCGCTCGACCAGACGAAGGTGATGGACGGCAACTTCGTTTCGGTGCTGTCCTGGTACGACAATGAATGGGGCTTCTCCAACCGCATGGGCGACACCGCCGTCGCCTTCGGCAAGACCATCGCCTGATCGCGGACCCGTCTTCTCGATACCTGAAACGCCCGGCTTTGTCCGGGCGTTTTTCATTTGCCGGAGCAGCAACGCCGAACCACCGGAAAATCAACGGCTCGCCCCAAAAAACCACCCCCGCGCCTTGCACTGGCCATGCCTTCGCCCCACTCTCCCGTAAATCGATATAAAGAGGAATTCGAGGGGCAAATCACGGATGGAGCATGCGATCTATCTCGTCACGCTGGTCGGCACGGCGCTCGTTGTCGCCGCCGCGTTTTCGAGCCTGATCGCCTTCCGCTTCGGCGCCCCCCTCCTGCTGCTCTTTCTTTGCATCGGGCTCGCCACCGGAACCGACGGCCTCGGCATCGAATTCGACAATGCCCGCATCGCCTATTTTGCGGGCTCACTGGCGCTGGCGGTCATCCTGTTCGATTCCGGCTTCGGCACGCCGCTCAACGCCTTGCGGCAGGCGGCCGGCCCGGCGCTGTCGCTGGCGACCTTCGGCGTGCTTCTCACCACGGGCCTGTTCGGCGCCGCGGCCTACTATCTGCTTGACCTTACCTGGCTGGAATCCTTCCTGCTCGGCGCCGCCGTCGCTTCGACCGACGCCGCGGCGGTGTTCTTCCTGCTGCGCGCCGGCGAGATCAATCTGCGTGAGCGCGTCCGCTCGACGCTCGAAGTGGAATCCGGCACCAACGACCCGATCGCCATCTTCCTGACCATCACCCTGGTCGAGGTCATCGCCGCCCATGCCAACCCCGAAACCAATGTCCTGGTCACCAGCCTGATCCTCGGCTTCCTCGTCAATATGGGCCTTGGCGCCGTCGTCGGCGCACTCGGCGGCCTTGCCATCGTGCGTCTCGTCGACCGGCTCAATCTCGACCACGGCCTGCTGCCGATCTTCGTGCTGACCCTGTCGCTGATGGTCTTCGCCGCCGCCGGCGCCATCGGCGGCTCCGGTTTCTTGGCGGTCTATATCGCCGGCCTCATTGCCGGCAATTCCGACATCCGCGCCGTCACCATCCTGAAGCGTTTCCAGGACGGCATGTCATGGCTGGCGCAGATCATCATGTTCCTGATCCTCGGCCTGTTCGCCACCCCTTCGCAATTTCCGGCGATCATGGTGCCGGCGATAGCGCTTGGCCTTTTCCTGATGTTTATCGCCCGCCCGATCGCTGTCTGGCTCTGCCTGATCCCGTTCCGCCTGCCGCGCCCCGAAGTCGCCTTCGTCTCCTGGGTCGGCCTGCGCGGCGCCGTCTCGATCCTGCTCGCCATCACCCCATTGCTTGGCGGGCTGGAAAACGGCCGTACCATCTTCAACGCCGCCTTCATCATCGTGCTGGTGTCGCTTGTCATCCAGGGCTGGACGGTCGGCCCGCTGGCGCGTCGCCTTGGCCTCATCGTGCCGGCCCGCCTTGGCCCACTCGACAAGGTCGAACTCGAACTCCCCGGCTCCGCCCACCACGAGCTCCTTGCCTATCGCGTGGCGCATGGCAGCCCGGTGGCGCGCGGCGAGCGCATTCCGCGCTGGGCGCGGCCCTCCCTGGTGCTGCGCGACGGCCGCTCCATGCGTTTCCAGGACATGGGCCGCCTCGCCGCCGGCGACCAGGTCTACATTTTCGTGCCGGACCGCTATCCGCGCCTGCTCGACAAGCTATTCGCCAGCCGCGCGGTGGTCGACCCGGAAGATGCCGATTTCTTCGGCGCCTTCGCCGTCGACCCGGCACGCTCCGGCGCCGAACTGGAAGCCGCCTACGCACCGGGCCTGACCGAGGCGGAGCAGAAGCTCACCGTCGGCGCTCTGGTCACGGCGCGGCTCGGCGGCCATGCCGAATATGCCGATCGCGTGCTGATCGGCTCGATCGAGCTGATCGTCAGGGATGTCGACGACAAGGGCAGGATCACGGGTCTCGGTCTTTCCTTCGAGCCGACCGCGCCGGTGGCGCGGGTGCCGGTGTTCCTGAGTGCCGGCGAGATGGGCGACCGCCTCGGCGCCTTCATCCGCAATTGGCGCAAGCCGACCGAGACGCAGGAAGCGGCGGCACAGGCCGAAGACGCCCCCAAGCCGCCGGTTGAAAAAGCCACGACCGGGAGCTGAGAAGGGCGATCGCTGGCCCTGCCCCGTCATACCGGGCGATCTTCACGGACTATGTTCCCGCCCGCCTCAAAATTTCGCGCCGCATCGCGGCCAAAGCCTTGCATCGGCACCGATGCGGGGTATGGTCCCCGCGATTTTCCCGAGGAAAGGAACCCGCATGGCCGCCTTCAAGACCCTGGACGATATCGGCAACATCAGCGGCAAGCGCGTGCTGGTGCGCGTCGACCTCAACGTTCCCGTCGCCGACGGCAAGGTCACCGACGCCACCCGCATCGAACGCATCGCGCCGACCATCGCCGAACTGTCGGGCAAGGGCGCCAAGGTCATCCTGCTCGCCCATTTCGGCCGGCCTAAGGATGGGCCATCGCCGGAATTCTCGCTGGAGCCGATCGCCAGGGCAACCGCCGAGGTGCTCGGCCGCCCCGTCGGCTTTGCCTCGGATTGCGTCGGCGACACAGCGGGAAGTGCCGTCGCGGCCATGAACAAGGGCGACGTGCTGCTCTTCGAAAACACCCGCTTCTACAAGGCCGAGGAGAAGAACGACCCGGCCTTCAGCGAGCGGCTCGCGGCCAATGGCGACATTTTCGTCAACGACGCCTTTTCCGCGGCGCACCGCGCCCACTCTTCCACAGAAGGGCTGGCGCATCTGTTGCCTTCCTTTGCCGGCCGCACCATGCAGGCCGAGCTCGAAGCGCTGGAGAAGGGTCTGGGCAACCCGGTCCGCCCGGTCGTCGCCATCGTCGGCGGCGCCAAGGTCTCGACCAAGATCGACCTTTTGATGAACCTGGTGAAGAAGGTCGACGCGCTGGTCATCGGCGGCGGCATGGCCAACACCTTCCTTGCCGCGCGCGGCACCAATGTCGGCAAGTCGCTGTGCGAGCATGACCTTGCCGCCACTGCCAAGCAGATCATGATCGAGGCGGCCGAAGCCGGCTGCGCCATCATCCTGCCGGTCGACGGTGTCGTCACCAAGGAATTCAAGGCGGGCGCCGCCTGCGAGACCGTCGCCATCTCTGAAGTGCCGGCCGATGGCATGATCCTCGATGTCGGCGAGAAGACCGTGAAGACGATCGGCGAATGGATCGACCGCGCCGCGACGCTGGTCTGGAACGGCCCACTCGGCGCCTTCGAGATCGAGCCGTTCGACCACGCCACGGTGGCGGCGGCAAAACACGCGGCCGCGCGCACCAAGGCCGGCAAGCTGGTCTCCGTCGCCGGCGGCGGCGATACGGTGGCGGCCCTCAACCACGCTGGCGTCGCCGACGACTTCACCTATGTCTCGACCGCCGGCGGCGCCTTCCTGGAGTGGATGGAAGGCAAGCCGCTGCCCGGCGTCGACGTGCTGAAGCGGTAAGCAGTTCCGGGAAAACTGTGAACGGTTTTCCCGGAAAAGCGCGTAGCGCTTTCCCTTGGGAATTGCGTCAATACTGAAGCGCATCTTGCAGCCAGGCGGAAACGCCTGGCGCCGCAGAAATGCGGCTGGAACAAGCAAGGCGATCAACACAAAGAGACGCCCGGGACTTTCAATCGATTCGAGCTTTCCGATGCCATTCCTTTGGCGGTAGACTTCCGTTAAGCGCGGAACGAACCCCTTTCAGGAGAAGCATGATGAGCGAACGTCTCGAAGACATAGCCGCCGCGATCGTGGCCAACGGCAAGGGCCTGCTGGCCGCCGACGAAAGTTCCGGCACCATCAAGAAGCGTTTCGATGTCATCGGCGTCGAATCGACCGCCGACAGCCGCCGCGACTATCGCGAGATGATGTTCCGCGCCAAGGACGCGATGACCAAATACATTTCCGGCGTCATCCTCTATGACGAAACCATCCGCCAGAAGGCTGCCGATGGCACGCCTCTGGTCGACATCATCAAGGCATCAGGCGCCATCCCCGGCATCAAGGTCGATGCCGGCGCCAAACCGCTGGCCGGCTTTCCCGGCGACACCGTCACCGAGGGCCTCGACGGCCTGCGCGAGCGCCTTGCCGACTACTACAAGCTCGGCGCCCGCTTCGCCAAATGGCGCGCGGTGATCGACATCGATACCGGCAAGGGCGTGCCTTCGACCAATTCGATCAGCGCGAATACCCATGCGCTCGCCCGCTATGCCGCCCTTTGCCAGGAAGCCGGCATCGTGCCGATCGTCGAGCCGGAAGTGCTGATGGACGGCGCCCACGACATCGGCACCTGCTACGAGGTCTCGAAGGCGACGCTGATCAAACTCTATGATGAACTCCATGCGGCGCGCGTCGTGCTGGAAGGCACGATCCTCAAGCCCAACATGGTGCTGTCGGGCAAGAAGTCGGGCACGGTGGACAGTCCCGAGAAAGTCGCCGAGATGACCATAAAACTGTTCCGCGAGACGGTGCCGGCGGCGGTCCCGGGCATCGCCTTCCTCTCCGGCGGCCAGGAGGACGAGGAGGCAACCGCCAACCTCAACGCCATCAATGCCATCGGGCCGCATCCGTGGAAGCTGACCTTCTCCTATGGCCGCGCGCTGCAGGCTGCCCCGCAGAAGGCATGGAGCGGCAAGGCGTCGAACGTCGCCGCCGGCCAGGCCGCCTTCACCCATCGCGCCCACATGAACTATCTGGCCGCACTCGGAAAATGGAAGGCGAGCCTCGAACAGGCCGCCTGAGCACACCGCTTCCGTCACCGTTCAAACCCGGGCCAACGCGCCCGGGTTTTCGTTGTCTGCGATTTGGGGGAAGACCTCCTCATCCTTATTTCCTCTGGGCGTTGCCGGCGATGTCGGTTTGCGCTCGTCCCGAACGTCCTTGGGATGAGAGACAGGGAGAGGTTCATGCATCGCAACAAGGTCGTTTCACGCGAGGACTGGTTCCAGGCGCACAAGGGGCATCTGGCGCGTGAAAAGGAACTGACGCGGTTGCGGGAACGTGTCGCGGCCGAGCGGCGGGAACTGCCCTGGCTGAAACTAAGGAAGGACTACGTCTTTGAGACGGAGCAAGGGCCGAAGAAACTGGCCGAGCTTTTCGCCAACCGCAGCCAGTTGATCGTCTACCACTTCGTGTTCGCGCCAGGTTCCACCCATCACTGCGAAAGCTGTGCCTTCGTCGCCGACCATATCGATGGCGCCAACCGGCATCTCAGGCATCATGACGTGTCGCTTGTCACCATATCTCGGGCGCCGCTGGCCGAGCTGCTGCCTTACAAGCAGCGCATGGGCTGGACATTCGACTGGGTGTCTTCCTATGCGTCCGACTTCAACTTCGATATGCAGGTGTCCTTCACCGACAAACAGATCGCATCCGGCGAAGCGGTCTACAATTTCGAAACACCGGTGCTGACGTCGAAGGACTTGCCCGGCACCACTGTCTTCTACAAGGGCGAAACCGGTGACATCTTCCTGACCTTCATGTCGCGCGCCCGCGGCAGCGAGCAGTTCATCGGCGCCTATCAGTATCTCGACATCGCTCCGAAAGGTCGTGACGAGACCGGTCCTTACGGGACCTTCATGGACTGGGTGCGGCTGCACGATGAATATGGGAACAGGTCCCAACAGGACGACATATACCCTTAGGGCACCGGCCGGCCATGCAAGGATCCGTTCACCTCGGCCCAAACATGCGCTAAGCCTGCCGCAGATCATTCCACGGTTCCGCCATGCGCTTCCCGGCCTCTCTCACCTGGCTCGCCTTCCCCGTCTATGTCTGGCAAGGGCTCGGCGTGCGCCACCGCACCACGCGCATGCTGCCGGCACAGGGACCGGTCATGCACGAACTCGCTGGCAAGGCGCCTGATATCTCGCTTCTGGTGCTGGGCGACTCCTCGGCTGCCTCGGTCGGCATCGGCAATTCGGAGGACGGGCTTGCCGCGCAGCTCGCCATGCTGATTGCGCAGCGCACCGGCCGCGCCGTGCGCTGGCGCGCCGCCGGCTTCAATTCGGCGACATCGGGCCAGATCCGCGACCATGTCCTGCCCAACCTGTCGGCCGACCCATGGACGCATATCGTGCTGGCCATCGGCACCAACGACACCAAGAATTTTCATTCGGTGCCGCGCTTCAAGAAGGAGTTCGGCGGCTTGCTCTATGGCCTGCGCGCCAAATGGCCGGAGGCACGCGTCGTGTGGTCGCCGGTGCTGGAGTTCACGCGGGCGCCGGCCATGCCGCCGCTGCTCGGCAAGATCCTCGAAATCCGCGCCACCGCGATGAACCGGATGGGTGAACGGCTTTGCCTGGAGCGCGGCGCGGTGCCGGCCCCGCGCCTGCCGATCACCAATCCCGAACAGGGTTTCGCCTCGGACGGCTTCCACGCCTCGGAGGCGGGCTACCGCGCCTGGGCCGAGCATCTCGTCGGCCTGGTGCTCGCCAGCTGAACACCGACGGCCGATGCGGCCTGCAGACCTATGTCAAATGCCCGAGCACGGCCGCCAGCGAGATTGCGGCCATGGCCAGCAGCGCCAGCTTCCAGAAATCGCCGCGGCGCTTGAGCCCTGGCCAGCCGATCGGTTTGATCAGCTGGATCACCATGAAGCCGATGATGACAAGGGCGAGGAGTTTCGTCATGCCGCTTTTGATCAGCAACGTTGCCGGCTGTCAAAGCGCCTTGTTCGATCTCTGGGAAAGAACAGGGGCCGCGTCCCGAACCGGAAACGCGGCGCCCACCTTTCAGGCGGCGATCTACTTCAGCGGCTTAAGGCCGGCTTCGATCGAGGCGCGCTTCGGTTCGAGGAACGGCGGCAGGGCCAGGCTTTCGCCCAGCGTTTCCAGCGGCTCGTCGGCGGTGAAACCCGGCCCGTCTGTGGCGATCTCGAACAGGATGCCGTTGGGCTCACGGAAATAGAGTGAGCGGAAGTAATAGCGCTCGACCTCGCCGCTAGACGGCAGGCGGAATTCGGCCAGACGGGCGGTCCATTGATGCAGCGTCTCCTGGTCCGGCGCCCTGAAGGCGACATGGTGAACCGCACCGGCGCCTTGCCTTGCGGGAGCCTGCCCGGGCTGCACGGCGACACGAAGCTCCGCCGCCGGCCCGCCAGCGCCCATTTCGAAGACATGGACCTGGCCTTCGCCATCCGGCGAAGCATAGTCGCGGCCCTTGCGCATGTTCATCACCCTGGTCAGCACCGCCTCGGTGTTTGTGATGTCGGGGACGCTGATGACGATCGGCCCGAGCCCGCGGATCTGATAATCGGCCGGCACCGGGCTTTGCGCCCAGGGATGGCTGCCACCCTTGCCGCCATCGCTAACGAGCCGCAGGCGCTGGCCTTCGGGATCCTCGAAATCGAACGACGGATAGCCGCCGATGTCGGCAATCTCTCCTGTCACGATGCCTTCGCCGGCCAGGTGCTGCTTCCACCAGGCCAGGCTCTCCGGGCTGCCGACCCTTAGGCTGGTCCGCGCGATGCTGTGGGTACCGCGCCGTTCGCGGCCAACCGGCCAGTCGAAGAAGGTCAGGTCGGTGCCTGGCGTCGCTTCGCCGTCGGCATAGAAAAGGTGATAGGCCGACGTGTCGTCCTGGTTCACCGTCTTCTTGACCAGCCGCAAGCCCAGCACCTTCGTATAGAAATGAAGATTGCCAGGAGCGTTGGCGGTGATGGCGGTCAGATGGTGGATTCCTGTCAGTTGCAGGCTCATGGTCGTCTCCCTGGTTTTGGGGAAGAATTTTCTCCCTTCATATCAGAACTCCGGTCACCTCGCTGAAGGTCGCCTATCCCGACAGTCCGTCGTCTCCAACTGAACAATGATGCTCCGTAGGCAGCCTCGCGGTGAACAATCCTCCATTCGCAACTGGGCCGAAGATCACGTGTTGTGGACAATTTCCACCAGCCGGAACGATCGCCGCGCGCCCTGCCACCCTCCTGACAGACTGCTGTCAGGAGGGGTGTGCGATACTGCCTCCAGTTAGAGAGAGGAGAATAGCCATGAACGGTTTTACCATCCTGCGCGGCATGCAGCACTATGTCGGCAAGGTTCGCACCATGCGCAACGAAATTCGCACGCAGCGTTTCATGAACGCGCTGCCCGCGGACATCCGCAAGGATATCGGCTGGCCCGATATGTATGCGGAACGTCGCTCCCGCGGCAATTGAGGCGAATTTTTCGACATCGATATTGGACATGGGGCGCGCCAATGCCCAGATATCAATGCATGTCGCCCAAAAGTGGCCTCCGGTTTTGGGGGGTGCGACATGCATGAAAACAAAGACGCGGCGCGTTGGGGGACGGAGCGAGCTTATGCCTGATCAGAAGACAATCGGCTTCGTCTTCATCGAAGGTTTTGCCGACTGGGAATACGGCTTGCTGGCAGCCTCGGCGGTTGAGTGGTTCGGTGCTCGTGCCGTGTCATTGACCCCTGGAGGCAAGCCGGTGACCGGGATCAGCGGCTTTCGGCTGACGCCCGACCGTTCGGCCGGCGTCGACGAGAATGCCGATCTCGACGCAGTCGCCGTCATCGGTTCCGACCAATGGGCGGGCAAGACGCCGCCGGATGTCGCTCAACTGCTCAATGCCGTTGCAACGCGCGGCGGCGTCGTCGGCGGCATCTGCGCCGGTACGCTGGCACTGGCCCGGGCTGGCATGTTCGAACAAGCCAAACATACCAGCAATCGCCGCGACTGGATCAACGGACACGAAGCCGGTTATGCCGGCGACAGCAACTATCAGGACGTGCCGCATGCGATCGCCGATGGCAAGATCGTGTCCGCGCCGGGTTCGGCGCCTGGCACCTTTGCCCTTGCCTTTCTGAAGACGCTCTATCCCGAACGAGGCGGCGATCTCGCGCAGATGCGGACGTTGTTTGCCAGGGAATATGCTGAACCCTCCTGACAGTATGCTGTCAGGAGAGACGTGCGATGGTGGGATAATGCGCATGGCCGGCCGAGAGAAAGATCGATGAAGAGCTGGAACGACAGGCTGAACACGCCTGGCATCCACGGCGTGAAACCGACGCCACGCACGGTGGGTGACGTGGTCGAAGGCCAGCCGATGTTGGTGCCTACCGCGCGCCAGGTCGACACTTTCATCCGTTCGATTCCGAAAGGCGTCGAGATGGGTGTCCGCGCGTTGCGCACGGCCCTTGCCATCGAACACGGCGCCGAAGTGACATGTCCGGTGACTATTGGCTATCATCTGCGCACGGTTGCCGAGGCCGCCAAGGAAGACCTTGAGCGCGGCATGACGATGAGCGACATCGCGCCCTTCTGGCGCGTACTCGATGCGAAGACGCCGACAACGAAGAAACTGTCCTTTGGCGCGGAATTCGTCGCCGCGCAGCGCAAGCGCGAAGGACTGAAACCGTAATGAATGCCGTCTGGAAGCGGCTCCGGTCCAGGAGACGCTCCAGCAACAACACTGGGAAGCAAACGATGCGCCGCGCCGACAGGCTTTTTCAGATCGTGCAGCATCTGCGGGGTGGCCGTCTGGTCACCGCCCAGAAGCTCGGCACGTGGCTCGAGGTTTCCGAGCGAACGATCTATCGCGACATTGCCGACCTGCAGTCGACGGGAGTGCCGATCGACGGCGAGGCCGGCGTCGGCTACATGATGAGGGAGGGTTTCGATCTTCCGCCGCTGATGTTCACGCGTGACGAGATCGTGGCGCTGGTTGCCGGTGCGCGCATGGTGCGCGCCTTTGGCGGCGCCGCCATGGCACGGGCCGCCGACGAGGCGCTGGTCAAGATCGGCGCGGTGCTGCCCGATGCCGAGAAGGACCGCATCGCCCGTACCGAGATCCACACGCCGATGTGGGTGGTCAGCGACGCCGCCCGCGAGGCGATCGATCTGATCGAGCGTGCTGTCGAAAAGCGCCAGGTGCTGACCATCGACTATTGCGACGAGGCCGGGCGCGGCACCGCGCGCGACATCAGGCCGCTCGGCCTGTGGTTCTGGGGCAAGGTGTGGACGTTGGTCGCCTGGTGCGAGATGCGCGACGACTTCCGCGCCTTCCGCATCGACCGCATCGCCTCGGTGGTGATCGCCGGCCGCATCTTCAAGCCGGAGCGCGGCAAGCAGCTTGCCGACTTCTACCGGGCCGTGGAGCGCAGCGAGGATTACGGTATGGCGCCGGACCGCGTGGCGCGAAACTGAGATTGCATATGGAATAAAAAGCCCGCTCGAAGCGGGCTTTTTTATGGACTGTCGCAGACCTTACTCGTCGTCAGCGTCTTCGTTCTTCGACTTCAGCGCCGAGAGCTTGGCGAACACGGCGCTGGCGTCGAGTTCGGCATCCTCGTCCTTCGGCTTTTCGGGGGCCGGAACCAGCCGCTCGGTCAGGGCCGCCGGCAGCAGCGTGTCGCCGACCGGCTGCGCCTGTTCGCGGCCGCGCGAGGCGCGGTTGACTTCCATGTCGAGGTCGATCTGCGAGGCGAGACCCAGCGTCACAGGATCCATCGGCTGCAGATTGGCCGAATTCCAGTGCTTGCGTTCGCGGATCTGCTCGATCGTCGACTTGGTGGTGCCGACGAGACGCGAAATCTGCGCGTCCTTGAGTTCGGGATGATTGCGCACCAGCCACAGGATGGCGTTCGGCCGGTCCTGGCGCTTCGACAGCGGCGTGTAGCGCGGGCCTTTGCGCTTGGATTCCGGCACCCGCACCTTAGGGTCGGAAAGCTTCAGGCGCTGGTTCGGGTCCTTCTCGGCGCGCGCGATCTCGTCGCGAGTCAGCTGGCCGGTCATTATCGGGTCCATGCCCTTGATGCCTTGCGCCGATTCGCCGTCGGCGATCGCCTTGACCTCGAGCGGATGCAGCCCACAGAACTGCGCGATCTGCTCGAAGGAGAGCGCGGTGTTGTCGACCAGCCAGACGGCGGTCGCCTTGGGCATCAACAGCGTATTGGCCATTAGAAAAATCCTTCTCGTTCGCCCGCGTTCCCGCGCGGGCGGTGGTTTAGAGCCACCAAAATGGGAAATTCGCGGCCTGTATAACCGTTCCCTTGCCGTTTCGCAATGTTTTTGGAAGCGCGGCCGCTCCGATGGGTTCGGGAGCAGGCAAGCACGTTCGGATGGCTGGGCCGCCAGCGACATTAGCCAAGGGGACCCGCACTTTTGGGCAGGCCGCGCAAGTGCCGCGCGCGCTCCTGGAATCGCCAGGCAATTGCACTGGCCCCAAAAAGACAAAACCCGCTGGAAGGTCCAGCGGGCTCGGAACCGGAAACGGGGAACGTCTGCGACGGCTCTACTTCTCAACATGAGCCCGGCCCTGCGGCCGGATCATGCTTGATATCAGATCGCCTGGCGGGCGATCCGTTCGATGTCGGCGCGGTTGATGCCGAGATCGCTGAGCTGACGGGCGTTGAGACGGTTCAGTTCGCGCACGGTCTCGTTGTACATGCGCCAGTTACGGTAAGCGCGGATCGGGTTCATGGTAGTCCTCCTGATGGGGTGTTCGTTTCGATGCTGCACAGATAGTGATCATCGATGAGGACTTGAACGGCCGATTTTGCATAGCAATGATGCAAATGCTGCATTGCACCATTAAGCCTCTGTTCATCTTGTAGGCAGGGGCGAAGGGCGCTGTCCCAGGACGTGTCGAGATTCCGGTCAGGCCGAGTCGAAAATGGTTGGTACCGAGAACCGGAGCGGAGCGTACTTTTCGTACGCGAGCACCGGAAGCGCAGGTATTAGCCATTTGCAGGCCGGCCTCACCGGAATATCGATACGTCCTAGCCGACGTCGAGCACGATCTTGCCGATATGCTCGCCCTCTTCCATCCGCTCATGCGCGCGCCAGGCATCGGTCAGCGGGTAGATCATGTCCATGACGGGTGCGACCTTGCGCGTGCCGAGCAGCGGCCACACCTGTGCCTCCAGTGCCGCCGCGATCGCCGCCTTAAACTCGACGGTGCGCGGCCTGAGCGTCGACCCCGTATGGGTCAGCCGCTTGACCATGATCTTGGAAAAATCGGCGCTGGCGACAGCACCCGCCTGCACGGCGATCTGGACGATGCGGCCCTCGACCGCCGCCGCCTCGTAGTTTCGCTGGACATAGTCGCCACCGACCATGTCGAGGATGACATTGGCGCCCTTGCCTTCCGTCGCCTCCTTGACCGCCGTGACGAAATCCTCCTCGCGGTAATTGATCGCCCGGTCGGCGCCGAGCTTCAGGCAGGCGTCGCATTTCTCCCTGGATCCGGCGGTGGTGATGACATAGGCGCCGAAGGCCGAGGCCAGTTGGATCGCCGTCGTGCCGATGCCCGACGAGCCGCCATGCACCAGCAGCGTCTCGCCCTTCGTCAGGCCGCCGCGTTCGAACACATTGTGCCAGACGGTGAAATAGTTTTCCGGCACGGCCGCTGCTTCCGTGTGGGTGAAACCGGCGGGCAGCGGCAGCACGCTGCCGGTATGAACCTTGACATATTCGGCATAGCCGCCGCCGGGGGTGAGCGCGCACACCCGGTCGCCGATGCGCCAGCGCGATATCTCGTCGCCAAGGGCAGCCACTTCGCCCGACACTTCGAGGCCCGGAAGGTCCGATGCGCCGGGCGGCGGTGGATAGGCGCCCTTGCGCTGCTGCACATCGGGCCGGTTGACGCCGGCGGCATGCACCTTGATCAGGATCTCGCCCGGGCCGGGCTGCGGCACATCGCGCGTTTCCGGTTTAAGCACCCGAGGGCCACCCGGTTCCGAGATCGCGATTGCCGTCATCCTCGCCGGAATATTCTGTCCGCTCGCCATGAGTTTCCCGTCTTTCCTCGCCGCATTCTTGCCGGCTGTTTGCATCGACGCCCTTGCCCTATGTATGCTGATTGCCAAATCAGGCAAATGGCCAATCTGGTGTGGCGGAGGAGGAGCAACGATGGCGATCTTCGACGACGAACCCAAGAAGAAGGCGCGCCCGCACGAGATCGGGCAGGACCTGTCGCTGCTTTCCGTCGGTGAACTGTCGGAGCGCATCGGCATCCTTCGCGACGAAATCGCCAGGCTGGAGGCGGAACTCAAGGCCAAGGACAACACCAAATCGGCCGCCGAGGCACTGTTCCGCCGCGGATAGGCAGACCGGCGGAAGAGCCCCGCCGCCGAAAAGCCCGAATGCGACTGTCTTCAGACCTAGAGTCCCTCCAGAGTCCAGCCGGATCAATAAATGCTCGCATCCTACAGACCGATCCTCTCCCTGCTTCGCGGCACTGCCTTCCTGCTGGCGGCATCGGGTCTGCATGGGCTGCTGCTTCCCCTGCGCGGCCAGGTGGAAGGGTTCTCCACCGCATCGCTCGGCCTGATGGGCACGGCCTGGGCCGGCGGCTTCGTCACCGGCTGCTTCTTTGCCCCGCGCATCGTGCGCCGCGCCGGGCATGTACGCGCCTTCGGCGCCTTCGCCGCGTCCGGCGCCATCGTGGCCCTGCTCACAGGCCTGATCATCGATGAATATGTCTGGATCCTGCTGCGTGCCTTTACCGGCTTCACCATGGCCGGCGCCTTCATGGTCATCGAAAGCTGGCTGAACGAGAAGGCCACCAACGAGAACCGCGGCACCGTCTTCGGCCTCTATATGATGGTCACCTATGCCTCGATCATGGGCGGCCAGATGATCGTCGCCGGCGGCGACGTGAAATCGGCGTCACTGTTCATGATCACCGGCATACTGTTCTGCCTGTCGCTGATCCCGACCGCGGTTTCGACGGCGTCGCACCCCAAGCCGCTGCAGGACGTCAAGCTCGACGTCAAGGGGCTCTACGCCAACTCGCCGGTATCGGCCATCGCCTGCGTTTTGATTGGCATCGCCAACGGTGCCTGGGGCACGCTGGGTGCGGTCTATGGCGCCCGCATCGGCATTTCCACCGCCGAGATCGCCTTGATGATGAGCCTTGTCGTCGTCGCCGGTGCCGCCATGCAGCTGCCGGCCGGACGTCTCTCCGACAAGACCGACCGGCGTTTCGTATTGGCCGGTGCTGCTTTCGGCGCGGCGCTGTTCGCGCTCCTGATCTTCCTGTTTCAACCGCGCTCCGGCATTTTCGTCATCGTCTCCACCGCCGCTTACGGCGCTTTCGCCTATACGCTCTATTCGATCGCCGTAGCGCATGCCAACGACCACGCCCGTGCCGAGGACTTCGTCAAGGTGTCCGGCGGACTGCTGCTGCTTTACGGCTTCGGCACCATGATCGGGCCCTTGCTGGCGGCGGCGCTGATGGGCTGGATGCGCCCGGAGGGCCTGTTCCTGGCGACCGCCTTCGCACATCTGTCGTTGGCAGGCTACACGCTGCTGCGCATCAGCCGCCGCGCCCCGGTGCCGATCGGCGATCGCGACGCCTTCAAGACGCAGCCGGCCGACCGCTCGGTGACTCCGGAAGCATTGCGGCTTGATCCAAGAAGAAAAGCAGAAGTGGACAGTTGAGATTCGAAAAACTTTGCCTCACAAATGAGGCATGATGTTTTCCGACGCCTTCATGGCGATCGCCGACCCCAATCGGCGCCACCTTCTGGAAGAACTTCGACGCGGTCCGAAGACCGTCAACGAGTTGGCGTCCGGACTTCCAGTCTCACGCCCGGCCGTGTCACAGCATCTGAAAGTGTTGCTCGACGCCGGACTGGTCAACGCCAAGGCTGAAGGCACGCGGCGCGTTTACACGGTAAGCAATGCCGGCTTCCTGAGACTCAACATCTGGCTCGATCAATTCTGGGAAGCCTGACCGTTTCTGGCGGGCGAGCGATCAGCCACTTTCAGGTCTTCTCGTTCAGAAAAGCGCCGAGCAAATCGAGCAACACTCCGGTCCCGTGCTCGCGCGACGACGATGTGTCGTGACCATCGAGGAAAGCGCCCTGCTCGGTCAGCACCAGCCGCGTGCCCTTGCCGTCGGCAAAAAGTTCGATCGTGGCCAGCGACACGGAGATGCGGGTTTCGCCGAACAGCATGTCATAGCTGTAGACGATGCGCTGGTCCGGCACGATGTCCTGATAGGTGGCTGTGTAGACGTGGATCGGGCCATCTTTCGGCCCGCCGGCATTGACCTCCTTGCCGCCGATGCGAAAGTCCATTTGAAAACGGCCCGGCATCGGATTGTCGGGATCGGTGAACCAGCGCCGCTTGGCGTCCGCGTTGCTGAGCGCGAAGAAGACTTTCGACGGCGCCGCCGGATAGAGACGCTCTATGATGAAGGTGGAATGGACGACGGATCGTTCGATCATGTCTGGGTCCTTGTTGGTAAACTGGTTTGCCGAAATAGGTCCTGCCGGCCCTTAGGCTTCAGGCATCAACCGGCTGATGCCGGAGTTCCTCCGCCAGATTGTCCAGCGCAGCGCTAAACCCTGCCTGGCTGCCGGCGATCATGTCCTTGCCGCCAAAGGCCGCGATCTGGTCGGTCAGCACCAGCCGCGTTGACGTCCCCACTGGCTGAAGCTCGACCGTGACCAGCGAGACGGAAAGCCGGTTCCAACCCTCGCAAACGAGCTCGGTCGAAACGATGCGTTGCTCCGGCTCGATATCGATGTAGCGGGTCTCGACGCGGTAAATCAGGCTGCCGCGCGGCCCGCAGCGGCTGATATCCAGCCCGCCGACACGGAAATCGGCCTTGTCGTAGACCAGGTCGACATTTTTCGACGGCGTTCCCCAGCGGGCGCGCGCCTGTGGGTCGGCAAGGGCCTGGAACACCCGCGCCGGCGAGGCTTCGTAGACGCGCTCCAGCACGATTGTTGCGTGGGTCACCGATGGTTCGGTCATGATGGCCTCCTTCAGTTCTCGTCTTTGGTTTCCGCCAGCAAATCGCCGAGCCGATCCAGCCGGCGTTCCCAGGAGAGGCGCCGCTCGTTGATCCAGTGCTCGGCCGCCCTCAGCGCCTTGGGCTCGATCTGGCAAGTCCGCACCCGTCCAACCTTCTGCGTGCGCACCAGGCCGCTTGCTTCCAGAAGATTGAGATGCTGGACGACAGCCGACAGCGACATTGCCAGCGGCTCGGCCAGCTGGGTGACCGAGGCCGGACCGCGCGACAGCCGGTCGACCATTTGCCGCCGCGCCGGATCGGCAAGCGCCTGGAACATCAGGTCGAGCTGGGCGGGATCGTGCAGCATCGCGGTCAGCCGTCATTGTAGGGGAAGAACTTGAAGTAGGGCTGCGCCTCCTCGATCACCCTGGCAAAGGCAGGGCGCTGCAGCAGGCGGTCGTGATAGCGCTTCACGGCGGGATATTTGTCACCGAACGGCTCGACCTTGTTGGCATAGAAGAGTGCCGGAGACGCCGCGCAATCGGCCAGGCTGAAGGCGTCGCCCACCGCCCAGGTCTTCGACTGCATCTCCTGCTCGACGATGGCGTAGGAATTGCGCAGCTGGCCGCGCGCCTGCTCGACGCCGAACGGATCGGTTTTGTCTTGCGGTCGCAACCGGTCGCCAACGATCTTCTGCATCGGCTCCTGCACATAGAAATCATAGAAGCGGTCGGCCTGGCGGACCGCCAGCGCCAGGTCAATGTCGGCGGGAACGAGTTCGACCGGCCCCGGATAGTGCGCGGCCAGATATTCCACGACGATGGTCGATTCCAGCACCGTGCGGCCGCGCGCATCGTCGCGCAGCGCCGGCATCTTGCCGCTCGGCGATATCTTCAGGAAAGCCGCTCGCGAGTGCTCGTCGCCGAGATCGACGATGACCGGGTTGAAGGCGGTGGCGTTCTCGTAGAGCGCGATCAGCGGCTTCCAGCAGAAAGAGGCCAGCGGATGGAAATGCAGCGTCAGGGACATTCTTTGCTCTTCTGTTTCGTGGTTCGTCGATCGGGAGATCAACACTGAAGCATTTACTTAACTATTGCGACATGCCTTGCCCGTCAAGACCGCCTGCGATGGTTTAGTTGGACCTGATATGGGCGACGATGGCGGCTTCTATGTCGGGCCAGTCTTGCGGATGAAGCTCATGGCCGCCGCCCGCGATACGAAGGAGTTTCGCGCCGGCGACCGTTTTGGCCAGCGCCTCGCCATGTTCGACCGGAAAGATCGGATCTGAAGTGCCATGGATGATCAGCAGTGGCGCGGCCATCTCCGGCAACCGCCCCTTCCACGCATCGCCACCCTTGAGTGAAAAATGATTGGTTGCACTCAGGAACCCGCCGGAGCGCTCGTAGTCCTGTTCGATGAAGGCTCTCATTCGGGCTTCGTCGAACGGATGTATGGTGCTGGCGATCGCCCGCGCATCCTTGACCA
The DNA here is from genome assembly GCF_016756575.1 of Mesorhizobium sp. 131-3-5. Taxonomy (NCBI): domain Bacteria; kingdom Pseudomonadati; phylum Pseudomonadota; class Alphaproteobacteria; order Hyphomicrobiales; family Phyllobacteriaceae; genus Mesorhizobium; species Mesorhizobium sp. 131-3-5. Next base: position 1,395,519 of record NZ_AP023254.1, on the reverse strand, counting down.
CGAAATCGATCACCTGGCCGCAGTCCGACCAGTCGACATCGGCGCCCGCGGCCGAGTGCTCGATATAGGCGTCGGTTGTCTGCGGCAGATGCGAAGTGTCCATCCCCACCGGCGAACTGCTGATCACCGTCAGCGACGCGACACGGGAGGGGTGCTTGAGCGCCACGAGTTGCGCGATCATGCCGCCCATCGACATGCCGGCGACATGGGCCTTCCCGATGCCGTGGCTGTCGAGCACACCAATCGCATCGTCCGCCATGTCGTCGAATGTGTAGGGCGGCTTGCCGGGCGGATATTTGGTCGAACGGCCGGTATCGCGATTGTCGTAGCGGATCACATACAAGCCGGCATCCGCCAGCTCCCGGCAAAACGCCTCCGGCCACCACAGCATCGAGGCCATCGCGCCCATGATCAAAAGCAGCGCGGGATTTTCGGGATCGCCGAAGACTTCGGATTTGATCTCGGCGCGATTGATCGTCGTCATCACTCAGTCTCCTAATCTGATTGCATTTTGCAATCGGTTGCACCATAATAAAACTGATACGATAATGCAACTGGTTTTGCGTGGAGAGAATCGAATGAGCCTCGATCGCCGGTCCGGCTGCCCGATCAACCTGTCGCTGGAAGTGTTCGGCGACCGCTGGAGCCTGATCATCCTTCGCGATATGATTTTTGGCGGCAGGCGGCATTTCCGCGAACTGCTCAACGGATCGATCGAAGGCATTGCCTCCAACATCCTTGCCGACCGGCTGAAGCGGCTGATGGAGTTGGGCATGCTGACCAAGGCCGACGATCCCAGTCACAAGCAGAAGGCGATCTACAGCCTGACCGAGATGGCCATCACGCTGGTGCCGATCCTGGCCCATCTCGGCGCTTGGGGCCGCGTCTGGCTGCCAACCAGCGAGGAACTCTCGATCCGCGCCGAACTGCTGGAAAAGGGCGGACCGCCAATGTGGGAGAAATTCATGGACGAGTTGCGCCATGAGCATCTGGGTATGGCACTCGACACGGCATCCGGTCCTTCTGTCCGTGCGACCCTGCAGGCCGCCTATCAAGCCGTGGTCGCCGGCAAGGCTCTCGGCGCCAGCCCGGCCGCCTAACCAACTATTTTCCCCCGTTTCGAGGCCGGCTCTGCTAGAAGAAGCAGAAACCACAATTCACGGGATTGGATAAGGTCTTGGTTGAGAACTCTCGGGATGCCGCCCGCGCGCGCGCCGATCTGCGCTTCAAGAAGCAGGAAGAGGCGGCCACCGTCCGCCAGAAGGCGATGGCGGAATATGCCGCCGAGAGCGACGCCCGCAAGGCCAAGACCGACAAGCTGCGGGCTCTGCGGCTGGCCAAGGAAGCCGAAGACCTAGCCAACGCGCCGGCGGCGCCCGCCAAGAAGCCTGCCCGCGCCAAGAAGAAATAGCCGCACGGCCCTTCGGCAACCCGGCCTGACCCGCCGACACCGTTCGCCTGTCGATCCAGTCGCTCGCCGGCACCGCCCTGGCGGCAGCGGCCCCTCATCCCACCGCTTCACAAGAAGCAATTTCAACCGAAACCGGGATTGCTTCGGCCGGCTGACCGTCGATGATTGTCCCCTTCCCAACAGGAGATTGCCATGACCGCACTGCCGCTCGAAAAAGCCCGGCAAATCATCGATGCCGCCTTCGCCAAGGGCGCTGAACTCAAGCTCAAGCCGCTCGGCGTCTCAGTCCTTGACGCCGGCGGCCATCTGGTCGCCTTCGAGCGCCAGGACGGCGCCTCTTTCCTGCGCCCGCAAATGTCGGCGGGCAAGGCCTATGGCGCGCTGGCCATCGGCATGGGCTCGCGCAAGGTCGAGGCCTTCGCCAAGGAGCGCCCGCATCTGGTCGCCGGCATCTCGGATGTGTCGGGTGGACGTGTGCTGCCGGTCGTCGGCGGCGTGCTGATCCGTGACAAGGCCGGCACTATCATCGGCGCCGTTGGCATTTCGGGCGACACGTCGGACAATGACGAGGCCGCGGCCATCGCCGGCATCGAGGCCGCCGGTTTCACCGCGGATCCGGGCTGAAACTTCGTCATCCACGGGCGGAGCTGGAGCGAAGCTCCGTCGCGGAGACCCGAGGATCCATTCCGCGACCTTGCTGACGGGTACAACGGAGGAGAATTCTGGACCGTGGCGACGCTTCGGAGTCCCGGCATGGATCCTGGGGTCTGCGCTGCGTCGCTACGCTCCTTGCTACGCCCCAGGATGACGACCCAATGGACGTTTCCGCCGACTGTCAGCGCAAGCGCCAGCCAAACGTCTGCGCTGAGGACCTAATTCAAATTGATGTCGCGGCTCGCCGACCGCATCGACACCGCGAACCCGGCCATCACGTCGAACAGCGCGATGATCATCAGCGTGAAGAAGATCGAGTGCGCCGCGCCCTTGACCAGCAGGAATTCGACCAGGAAGGCGACGAAGACCAGCGTCGACAGGAGATGGTCCATGATCGAGGCGCTGGTCGTGCGCGCCGACTTCACCATTTCGAGGAACAGGAAGATCAGCGCGATCAGTATCATCAGGTCGCCGAGCGTCATCGAGAACACCCCGCCCGACATCATGCGGAACGAGAAGATCTCGCTCCCCCACGGGTCGTCGCCGCCGCCGAAAATTCCGAGCAGGCCAAGATTGTAGAGAATGAAAGGCACGATCAAGAGCGGGACGGCACCGAACATCTGGCGTCTCCATATGGGGGCACCTTCTGTAGAATGCGCCACAGCCACGCCGTCAAGATTTTTCGTGCGAAGCCGCAAACACGGTCGAAGACCGGATGCAACAACCATGTCAGCCGGTTGCCCGGTCGACATGGTGCAAGCTTGAGCCAGAGGCTCAGCGCTTGAAGTAACCGGCGCGCACGGCGGCCCCGATGACATTGAGGATGATATGGCCCGCCGTCATCGAGGTGATCTCGTTGACATCGCGCGCCGGCGCGATTTCGACGATATCCATGCCGACGAGACGGCCCTTGCCGACCAGCCCCTGGATCAGCTCGATCGTCTGGCGGTAGCTGATGCCGCCCGGCTGCGGCCCCTCAACCGCCGGCATAACCGCCGGGTCAAGTCCGTCGGCATCGATGGTGAGGTAGTAGCGGCCGCCGTCTGGAATGCGTTTGAGCAGCGCCGCTGTACCGATATCCTGCCATTCATTGGTGGTGATGATGTTGGCGCCGTAGGCGCGGGCCGCCTCAACCTCTTCGGTGCGTGCGCTGCCCTGGCCACGAATGCCGACCTGAAAGATGTGCTTGATATGCGCCATCTCCGAGGCCCGGCGGATGGTGCTGGAATAACCCTCCTTAACGCCGTTGACATTGTCGCGCCAGTCGAGATGGGCGTCGAGCTGCACCAGCGTGATCGGGCCTTCGCCGTCGAACGCACGGAAGATCGGGATCGGAATGCCATGGTCGCCGCCAATGGTTATCGGCAGGGCGCCGGCGGCGCGGATCTTTCGGATCGCCGCCTCAGCTCTCTTGTAGTGCCCGACATGATCCGCGGCATTGCCGGGCACGTCGCCGACATCGACCAGCTTGATGTCCTGGCCGGCGAAGACCGGCCCGCCAATGTCGAAATCATAGCGGTCGAGCCCCTGGCTGATGCGCTGCGAGGCGCGCCGCACCGCCGTCGGCGCGTTGGTCTGGTCGTTGATCAGCTCGTCGATCGTATAGGGATCGCCATAGGGCATGCCAATGATGGCTACATCGGCCTTCAGCGTGTCGAGATCCTCGACCAGCGGGAAGTTCAGGAATGTCTGGAAGACATCGCGAGGCGAGGTGGTGAGTTTGGACATGAGGTCTCCTCTGCATTGAAGGCTTTTGGATCAGGCGCCACGGCGGGCTGCGAGATGCGGCTGCAGCCTGTGCTCCAGGCTGCGAGAGACTGCCGCGACGAGGGCGGTCAAACCCCAGTACAGCAATGCGATGGCGGTGAAGATCTCCACCGGCGAGAAGGTGCGGCCGATGATGTTCTGGGCCATGTAGGTGAGTTCGGTAACCGTGATCGCCGACAGGATTGCCGATTCCTTGATCAGCGTGATGGTGAGATTGGTGGCGGCCGGCAGGATGTAGCCGAGCACCTGCGGTATCAGTATCTTGCGGAAGATGGTGAGGTAGCGCAGCCCCAACGCATAGCCGGCTTCGACCTGGCCATAAGAGATGGACTGGATCGCGCCTCTGATGATCTCGGCGGAATAGGCGCTGGCATAGGCCGACAGCGCGCCGATCGAAACCACTACCGGCGAAAGCCGGATGCCGAACATCGGCAGGGCATAGAACAGGAGGAAGATCTGGATCAGGAACGGGATGTTGCGGAAGATTTCGACGTAGGCCGAGACGACGGCAGCCGGCAGCCGCCCGCCCCTCAACTTGACCAGCGCCAGCACGACCCCGAGCGCGAAGCCGAGCGGCAGCGACACGGTGCACATCAGCACCGTGGTGCCAAAGCCCTTGGCTAGGATCTGCCAATTGTCCGCGATGACGGAGAAGTCGAACGTCATGCGCGCGCTCCCTCCGCGTTGCGCTCCAGATGCCGGGTCAAAAGGCTGCAGGAGAACAGCACGATGAAATACAACACCGCCGCCACGCAGAACGCTTCGACCGGCCGATAGGTGACATTCATGATGTTTTGCGCGGTGCGGGTCAGCTCGACTACCGCGATCACCGACAGGATGGACGAGGCCTTCACCAGCATGGTGAACTCGTTGACCATCGGCGGAATGATGGCGCGGAACAGCTGCGGCATGATGATCTTGAACCAGGTCACGACAGGCTTCAGGCCGAGCGCCTCGGCCGCCTCATACTGGCCGGCGGGAATGCGGGTCAGCCCGGCACGCAGGATTTCGGCGACGAAGGCCGCGCTGTTGAAGCTGAGCGCCAGAACGCCCGCCAGAAGCGGCGGCAAGTCGATGCCGACCAGGCCCGGCAGCACGTAGTAGACGACGAAAATCTGCACGATCAGTGGCGTGCCACGGATGAAGCTGGTGTAGAGCGCGCCGATCCAGCGGACCACCCGCCAGCGCGACCGGCCGCAGGCGAGCAGGCCGAAGCCGATCACTGTGCCGACGATGAACCCCAGCGCCGAGACGCCGAGCGTGATGCCGGCGCCGGTGAAGAATTGCGGCAGGAAGGTCAGCGTCTTTGAAAAATGAAGCATTTTTCAGCTCGAACGGAGGAGCACCGCCTGGCGCCGTCGATGGCCACGACAGCCCATCGCTTGCGCCGCGCCAGACAAGTTCAGGGGTCGCGAGAGCTCAGAGCGCGCCGGGCGGAAGATAGCCCTGGTCTGGCGTCTTCATTTCGAAGCCGAACCATTTCAGCTGCAGCTCCTTCAACTTGCCGCTGTCCTTCAGCTCGCCGATCTTGGCGTTGATGAATTCACGCAGGTCCTTGTCCTCTGGCCGTACCACCCAGGACAGGTAGGAGAACTCGCCGATCGAGCCGACCACCTTGTAGGTGTCCGGGACGTTCTTCATCAGCACCGCCGCCGAAGGCGAGGCGATGACGATTGCATCGACCTGGCCGGAGGCGAGAGCGACATGCGTCTCGGGGAAGGAGGTGAACAGCTTCAGCTCGCCGACCCCCTTGCCGCCCTTGTCCTTGAGCTCCTTGTCATAGGCCTCGATGACCGGCTGCACTGAAGAAGCAAGCTGCGTCGCCACCACCATGCCGTTGATGTCTTCGGGTTTCTTTATGCGCTCCTCGTCGGCACGAACGACGATGACGTTCTCGAACGAGCCCGTCGGCCTTGTGTAGGCGTATTTCGCCGCCCGCTCGGCGTTGATGCCGGTCGACGTCGCCATCAGGTCGAACTTCTTGGCCAGCAGGCCCGGCAGCAGGCCCTGGAAGGGCAGATTGAGCTGGTCGAGCTTCACGCCGAGCTGGCTGACGACGTAGTCAAGAATGTCCTTGTTGTAGCCGACGATCTGGCCGTCACGGACGAACTCGAACGGTTCGAAGGCAGCCTCGGTGCCGACGACGATTGTGCCGCGCTGCTTGATCTGGTCGACCAGCCCATCGGCATGAGCGGCGGATGCGAAGGACAGGAAGAGCGGCGCGGCGGCAAGCAGAGACAGGACGCGGCGGCGCGATGCGGACAGGAACTCACCCATTGTTACCCTCTTTTTTTTCTTCGGTTTTGCTGCGCTGGTAGGCCCGGCCTGAGTGCTTGAACACGCGGCCGATCATGTAGCTCTCGGAATCCTTGATTCCGGGAACGTTCGCCAGTTCGCTGACGAGGAAGTCGTGCAGGCTGGTCGTCGATGGCAAAGTGAGTTGGATGATGATGTCGAACGGCCCGGTCATGGCGTAGACGCTGTCGACGAACGAGTATTCCGACAGTTTCCGGGCGACGCTGATGATGTGCTCGCGGTCGACGTCGAACCCAACAATGGCAGCGATGCCGACATCGCTGCGCAAGGGGCGCACGACCGCCTGGATGCAGATGTCCGGATCCTCGAGGACGCGCGCCATCTTGCGCCGCACTGTCGCTTCGGTGACGCCGATGCGCTTAGCAATATCGACGCTCGACATCCGTCCATCGACCTTGAGCTGGGAAAGCACCGCCTGCTCGGTGTCGTCGAGATCACTCGTGCTGACGAAATCCCACATGCAATTCCCCATTGGTGTCGATTTCCGACTATTATTAAGAAAATTGCATAAGAAACCATCCATGACAATCCCACCCGCGTCGAAAAACAACGAGCACAGGATTCAATGGTCGCAATGATGCTGGTTTGATTTGGGGAAGTCGCGTCGATGGTCGTAAGGCAGAGAGGATCAAGCGGCGCGCCAATCCGACACGCTTGGCCACGCCGTTGGAGGCAGCTTCAAGCTGCCGATCAGGATCCTCGGGATGGAGGTCGTAGCCCGAGCCCGTTAAGGTTCGCCAAACGCAAAAAGACCGGCCAGAGGCCGGTCCTTTGTAACTCAATCCTTCAAAAAAGCTGGTTTCAGCTTTCCTTGGGGGTCAGCACCTGGCGACCGCGATACATGCCGGTCTTCAGGTCGATGTGATGCGGACGGCGCATTTCGCCGGAATTCTTGTCCTCGACATAGGTCGGGGCCTTGAGGGCGTCGGCCGAGCGGCGCATGCCGCGCTTGGACGGAGAGGTTTTGCGTTTCGGAACGGCCATGGATATGCTCCACTACATGGTCAAAAGCCCCGCCCGCCCTCGTGAAAGGGCCATGTCGGGGCCTAAATCTGAGAAAGTCGGGTGCCTATACACGCCTGACACCGTTTTGGCCAGCGCTGCCATGAATTTTTTTGAGTCGGCTAGGCTAGGGCGTGTTGAGGTTCAGGTCAGGCCGAGTCGAAAACGAGGATACCGAGAACCGGAGCGGAGCGTACTTGAAGTACGTGAGCACCGGAAGCGCAGGTGTCAGCCGTTTGCAGGCCGGCATCACCTGAACATCGACACGCCCTACTCCAGACAGCCGACATAGGCGCCGGAGCGGCCGGCGCGCCGCTCGATCAGATTGGCGAGCCGTCTGAGGCCCGGCCCGGGTTTGGCCGGATTGCGGGCGATCGGATTGGGCAAGGTGACGGCGAGAAGTGCGGCCTGCCGGCGCGACAGCTGTTTTGCCGGAATGCCGAAATGGTGCTGCGCCGCCGCCTCGATGCCGTAGATGCCCGGCCCCCATTCGGCGATGTTGAGATAGATCTCCATGATGCGGCGCTTCGACATCACCGCGTCGAAATAGACCGCCAGCGGCAGTTCGACGACCTTGCGCACCGAGCCCAGTGGGCGCGACCAGAGAAAAAGGTTCTTCACCGTCTGCATGGTGATGGTCGAGGCGCCGCGCGTCGCCTCGCCGGCCAGCGCATCGTCGACGACGCCGCGCAATTCGCCGAGATCGACGCCGCGGTGGAAGCAGAACTGCCCGTCCTCCGACATGATGACGGAATGGGCCAGAACCGGCGCGACATCGTCGATCGACACCCAGCGCCGGTCATAGCCGGAGAAAGTCGCCAGGTCCTTCAGCATCAGCGTCGATACCGGGTGCACGAAGGACGGTAGGTAAAGGAAGGTCAGCACTGTCGGGATGAGCGCCAGCACCGCGGCCACGACAAGGCCGCGCCGGACCCAGCGCCTGAGACCGCGGCGGTTCAAGCCGCGCGATCTCGTCGCCATGTCCAGCTTTTCGGTTTCATGATCGACGATCGGTTCCGCCAAGCCGCCCAACCCGTGCTTCTCCTCGCTCCGGCATAATGGCGCTTGCCTTCTTGCGCAACGTCTGAGTGTCGGCTACCGGTCCCGACCATGACGAATGACGACGAAATGGCGTTCGAAATGGCGCTCATCAGGCGGGCAGCGGCCGTCGAGGTGCTGCTGCGGCGCTTGCTCGACGATCGCCCGCTTTCGGGCGAGATCGCGCGGCCCGATCGCCTGATGGCGGCGATGCGCCATGGCGTGCTGAACGGCGGCAAGCGCCTGCGCCCCTTCCTGGTCATGGAAAGTGCTGCCCTTTTCTCCGCCGACGGCGAAGCAGCACTGCGCGTCGCGGCGGCACTCGAATGCGTGCATTGCTATTCGCTGATCCATGACGATTTGCCGGCGATGGATGACGATGATCTGCGCCGTGGCCAGCCGACAGTGCACAAGGCCTTCGACGAGGCAACCGCGATCCTGGCCGGCGACGCCTTGCTGACGCTGGCCTTCGACATCGTCGCCGGCGAGGCAACCGTGCTGCCGGCGGAGCGGCGGGCGGCCTTGGTGCTGGCGCTTGCCCGTGCGGCCGGAGCCGGCGGCATGGTCGGTGGCCAGAAGCTCGACCTCGAAGCCGAGCAGACGCCGCCCGACGAGGCAGGCATCATAACGCTGCAGGCGATGAAGACTGGCGCGCTGATCCGCTTCGCCTGCGAGGCCGGCGCCATCATCGCTGGCGCTGCGGCCGAGGACCGCGAAAGACTGGCCGAATTCGGCTCGGCCATCGGCCTTGCCTTCCAGCTTGCCGACGACCTGCTCGACCTGACCGCCGACGCCAGCCAGATGGGCAAGGCGACCGGCAAGGATGCCGCAGCCGGCAAGGGAACACTGGTGGCGCTGCATGGCGCGAACTGGGCGCGCAGCCAGTTGCACGGCCTTGTCGGGCAGGCGCACGCGCTGCTCGACCCCTTTGGCGACCAAGCGGCACTGCTGAAGCAGGCTGCGACCTTCATCGCGACGCGCAACAGCTGAGTGCCCGCCGATGTCGGTGCGGGTTGAGAGACAAACGGGAGATTAGCTTCGATGCCGGCCAATCTGTTCGATCTCAGCGGGCGCCGGGCGCTCGTAACCGGCTCGTCGCAAGGCATTGGGTTCGCTCTTGCCAAGGGCCTGGCGCAAGCCGGCGCGAACGTGATCCTCAACGGCCGCGACGCAGCCAAGCTCGGCGCCGCGGCGGCGCAGATCCCCGGGGCGCAAACACTTGTTTTCGACGCGACCGATCATGACGGTGTCCGTTCCGCGATCGACAATTTCGAGCTGTCCGGCGGCCCCATCGACATATTGGTCAACAATGCCGGCATGCAGTTCCGCACGCCGCTCGAGGATTTTCCCGCCGATGCTTTCGAGCGGCTGCTGCAGACCAATGTCGCCAGCGTCTTCCATGTCGGCCAGGCGGTCGCGCGCCACATGATCAGCCGCGGCCGCGGCAAGATCATCAACATCGCCTCCGTGCAGACCGCACTCGCCCGCCCCGGCATCGCCCCTTACACGGCGACGAAGGGCGCGGTCGGCAACCTGACCAAGGGCATGGCGACGGACTGGGCCAAACACGGCCTGCAATGCAACGCCATCGCCCCCGGCTATTTCGACACGCCGCTGAATGCCGCCCTTGTCGCCGATCCGGCTTTCAGCGGCTGGCTCGAAAAGCGCACCCCGGCCGGCCGCTGGGGCAAGGTGGAGGAACTGGTCGGAGCCTGCGTGTTCCTGGCCTCCGACGCCTCGTCCTTCGTCAACGGCCATATCCTCTATGTCGACGGCGGCATCACCGCGTCGATCTGATCGCCCCATCGCCGTACGAACGAGCAATCGCGGCGGTCGCGCGAACGAAATCTTAATGTAAATGAAGCGTAATCCCGGTCGTTAAAATAATGCGTATGTGTTGGGGTTGCGCATGCCGGAATATTCTTCCTTCATCCGGTTTGTCCGGATTCGCTATCTTTCAGGATTGCTGATTTTCGCACTGGCTTCCGCGGCCATCATGGTTGCGCTCAACCGTGTCAATTCCTTCCGTCATGAGGTTGACGCACTGAGCAGCAACCTCGTCGTCTTCACCCGCGACCTGCGCAACGCCACCAGCTTCGCCGAGACCACCGGTTCCGCCTGGCGCAACGAAACGCGCGATGCGCTGACCGCTTCGGCCCGCGACCATTCCGAACGCCTGACCGGTGAGATCGACACGCTGACCGCCCAGTTCGCCGCGCTGCGCTCGCGCCTGTCGGCCAAGACCCTCAACGAACTCGAAACCGCGTCGGTCAACGGCGATTTGTTCTGGTCGGCGCATGACATGGTGCGCAACTTCAATCTCATGTCGGTGGCGCAGAAGGCCGATGAATGGAGCTATCGGGAAATCCGCAATCAGAACGACCTGTTCGTTCAGCCGATGCTGGTCCGCGTCCGCACCGCGATGGATGAAGAGCGCCATCTGGCCGACGCGTCCAGCGACCGGTTGCTGTTGTGGGCGAGCGGCCTGTTGTTCGGCGTCCTGGCCATCGTCGCCTTCTGGATCTTCCGGCCGATGGAGCAGGCGATCCGCCGCGCCTTTGCCCAGTCGGCTGAATCCCTGTTCAAGGCCGAGGCCGCCGATCGCGCCAAGTCGGAATTCCTTGCCAATATGAGCCACGAGATCCGCACGCCGATGAACGGCGTGCTCGGCATGGCCGAACTGCTGGCCAAGACCGAACTGACCCCGCGCCAGAAGACCTTCACCGACGTCATCGTCAAATCCGGCAATGCGCTGCTCACCATCATCAACGACATCCTCGATTTCTCCAAGATCAACGCCGGACAGCTCACCCTGGACCCTGCCCCTTTCCGTCTCACCGAAGCGGTCGAGGACGTAGCGACACTGGTCTCGGCACGCGTCGCCGAGAAGAACCTCGAACTGATCGTGCGCGTCGATCCGCGCCTGCCGGCCCATGTCGTCGGCGACGCCGGCCGCTTCCGGCAGATCGTCACCAATCTGGTCGGCAATGCGGTGAAGTTCACCGAGAAGGGCCACGTGCTGATCGATGTCGGCGGCGAAACCATCAACGATGTCGTCCAGCTCAGGCTGCGCGTCGAGGACACCGGCATCGGCATCCCGGCCGAGAAACTGCAGAACGTGTTCGAGAAATTCGCGCAGGTCGACGGCTCGTCGACCCGGCGTCACGAAGGCACCGGCCTTGGCCTTGCCATCGCCGCCCGCCTCGTCGACCTGATGGCCGGCAAGATCGGCGTCGAGAGCGAGATCGGGCGCGGCTCCGTCTTCTGGTTCGCGGTGCCGCTTCCCGTGCATCATGCCGAGGCGCGTGATGCGATCGTGCCGGTCGACGTCACCGGCGCGCGCGTGCTGGTCATCGACGACAATCCGGTCAACCGCGAAATCCTGCTCGAGCAGCTCAAAAGCTGGAGCTTCGACTGCGCTGCCGCCGAAAGCGGCGCGGTGGGGCTGGCCTTCCTCGATCGGGCCTGCCAGCTCGGCGCCAGCGTCGACTGCATCATCCTCGATTACCAAATGCCCGGCATGAATGGCGCCGATGTCGCCCGGGCCATCGCCGCCGACAGCCGGCTGTCAGCCATTCCGATCGTCATCCTGACCTCGGTCGATCAGGTCGATTTCGGCAAAATGATCATCGACTTCGGCATATCGGCGCATCTGACCAAGCCGGCGCGCTCGGCGGTCCTGCTCGGCACGGTCATCTCGGTCATCCAGAAGGCCCGCTCGCAGGTCGGCAAGGCGCAGTTCATCCGCGAACCGGTCCAGCCGAAGCCGGTCCCGCAGGCGGCTCCTCCTGCCTTCACCGTCATCCGTGGCCCGGCCATGCCGGTCATGGCAGCGCCGGAATCGACCGCCACGCCGAACGGCCCGATCGACATCCTCATCGCCGAGGACAATGAGGTGAACCAGCTGGTGTTCGGCCAGATCCTCAACGGGCTCGGTCTGAGTTACCGCATCGCCGGCAACGGCCGCACAGCGGTCGAGATGTACCGGTCGCTGCATCCGAAACTGATCCTGATGGATGTCTCGATGCCCGAGATGAACGGCTACGAGGCAACCCGCGCCATCCGGGCGATCGAGACCTCGTCGGGCGGCCACATCCCGATCATCGGCGTCACCGCGCACGCGCTGAAGGGCGATCGCGACAAGTGCATCGATGCCGGCATGGACGACTATCTGCCGAAGCCGGTTTCGCCCGATCGCCTGGGGACGAAAATCGGCACCTGGCTCAGCGAGACGGTGGTGGCCAAGACGGCGTGAGATACATCCGGCCGGGCTGCCTGATCAGCGCAGCCGACCGATCGGGATGATTTCCGGCGAGGTGTCCGCATAGGGTTCGCCTTGCCAGTCGCCGAGCCATTGCTCCACCAGCAGGCCGGCGTCATCCAGCATCCCGGCAAGATCTTCCCTCTTCGGAAACGCTATTTTCGATTCCGCGCCCAGAATCGGCCTGCCGCCCGGAATTTCATAGAAGGTCGAATAGGTGACCACCGCACTGGCGGCATCCCAGTCGGCATCATACCAAGCCCTGACCGTGCCAAGGCTAGGATGCTCCACCATCCTTTCGGAGCGCCGCGGCGTCCATTCCAGCCACGCCTCCACGGCGGGATTTCGCGTGTCGAAGACGAAGCGCCCACCGGGACCGAGATGTTCGGCGATGGTACGCAGCACCGCCCGCTGATCCTCGTCGGTCAGGAAAACCTGGAAAACGTGACCGGTGAGCAGCACCAGATCGAACCGTCTCCCGAGCCGCACCGTTCGCGCGTCGGCGACAACCCAGTCGACCTTGTCACCGCCTGTCCTGCGTCGCGCGATATCGAGCATGGCCGATGCGGGATCGACACCGGTGACGTTGCGCCCTTGGGCCATCTCGGCGGCCAGTTGACCCGTGCCGCAACCAAGATCGAGAACCGAGCCGCCATCCCGGGCAAGACCGACGCAATAGTCGAAATCGGCGCGGCCATCCTGATTCTCGATGTCGTAGAACTGAACGAAGTCGGGATCATTGTAGATCGGATCGGTCATGCCGCGGCCTATAGCCCAAATGCTTGTCATGCGCGACAGGCGCAATCCACGCCGCCGTCGAGGCTGCGGCCTTGCTCGGGCCCCATACTCAGCCGGCCGCGTCCTGACGATAGCGGCGCATCCAGTCGAGGCTTGTCTCGTCGGCGAGCTTTGCGACGCCCGGCCGGATGTTCCTGGCATTCGGCGGTTGAACGCCGAGGGCCTCGCAGATGGCCAGCAAGGTCGCCGCCGGATCGGCGGAGAGACGATCGTAGCCGATGCGCAGCGGCGTTATGCCTTGCGCCGCGAACCAGATGTTCCACGCCGTGTCATAGGCTTCGAGTTTGGCGAGTTCCCCTTTGATCCGCTCGAAATCATAGTGGAGTTCTTGCGCCGGTGCGACCCTTTCGATCTCGGTGCCGTCGGGCGCAATGTGCCAAAGACCGGTCTGCTGTGCCTTGATCAGCGAGATCGCCTGCGCAAGCTTGTTCTCACGCGACAGATGTATGTAGAGAATGCGGCCAAAAGCTCTTCCGAAACGCGCCGCGTCCGACGCCAGCCCTGGGAAAATCCGGTCGAGGATCGCCGAAAGCTCATCCAGGTTTTCGCGCATCAGGCGCAGGCCGAAGATGCCTGTCCCGCCCTTGCCGGCGGTGATTGCCGCATCGAGATAGGCAACGTCGAATTCAAGCTCGCCCATCGTGTCGCGGGCTGGCAGTTTCCACTCCTCGGCCCATTCCGGCAGGTCCTGCCGCCGATAGAAGGAGTGCGGATCGCCCGATGTCCCGGTGGATGCCAGGAGCTTGCACAGCAAGGTGCTGCCGGTTCTCGGCGTGCCGCAGATAATGTAGGCGTCGAACATCCCGCTGCCCTCGTCGTTCATCGCAGGCAGGCAACCCCGGCCAGTTCACCGCCGCCTATAATTGAAATCGCTGCTGGATGCGACGGGCGCACTCCAACGGTGTAAGCAGGCTGGTGTCGACTTCGAGGTCGTAACTTATCCCCGCGTGCACGTGGGGATATTGCCAGCGCGCCAGCCTCGGCAGTCTGTCGGGTCGCCGGGCCTCGCGGGCTTCCAGAACCTGCAGCGGCGCCATCACACCGACCAGATGGAGATCGAAGGCCGACAGCAGTTTGACATAGTCCGATAGTTCGCCGTTGCACAGCACATCGTCGACGATCAGGTCGTTGCCTTGCCCGGCCATGGCGGCAATGGCGTGGCGCATGCCGCGCAGGGTTTTTTCGCCCACCGGCCCGGCCCTGATCACGACCGCGGGTTTGCCGTCCTGTCGGACGGTTTCGTAGGAGAAGCCATCGGCATGGTTCTGCAAGGCCTCGGGCAGCATCTCGAGGAAACTGTCCATCTGGACATGCAGGAACGGCGCGGCGGTTATTGTCTGCAACGCCCTGGCAATCGAGCTTTTGCCGGCACTGCCGACGCCATTGAGCAGAACGATCCTGGCTGTCATCGTTAAACGCCTCTCTCGGACCAGCCTACCGGTTGCGCACCACCACGCACGCCCCGCCGACGCTCTGCAATTTCTGGCAGATGACATTGGCGGCGGCACGATCGTCGATCCCGATCCTGACCGCATAGATGCCGCGCCGGCCGATCGGCGTGCGCACCCGGCTCACCACCGGATCATGGCCGGCAAGCAGCGCCGGAAACCGGCTCCTGACCCTGAGCCACTGGCTGATAGCGGCACTGCGGCGGAAATTGCCGGCCACCTGGACGCCCCATGGTTTGACGTTGATCGAGGCCATCGCCACGGTCTGCGACATGATGACAGGCAGTTTGCGGCAAGCGACGGCAAAATCCGTCTTGGCATCGAGCGGCTCGATTTTTCCGGCATAGGCGGGGTCGGTGAACTTGTCGACCGGCTCGCCCATGACGTCGAAGACATAGCTCTCGGTCTCCATCGGCAGGAAGCCGCCCGAGCCCAGCCAGCGCGACACCCGGCTTTCGCCGGCATTGTAGGCGGCCGCCGCCAGGCCAAGATTGCCGTAGCTGGTTTTCATTTCGGCGAGATATTTCGCCGACGCCGGGATCGCCTGGTTGATGTCGAAGGAGTTCTCGAGGCCCCGCATCTTGGCGGTGCCCGGCATGAATTGGGCGATGCCTTCGGCGCCGACGGGACTGACGGCATTGGGATCGAAACGGCTTTCCTTCCAGATCAGCCGGGCAAAGAAATCCCGGGGCAGGCCGTTCTGGTCGGCATGGGCCTGGATCAGGTTGCAGACCTTGTCGATCAGCCGCTGCTTGGCCGATTGCGGCGGATCGGCCTGAACGGATGTCGAGCAACCCAGGGCGCAAAGCAGAACCAGCGTCACCCTGAGGAAACGCTGCATTTCGTCTACTCCGCCGCGGCTTTGCCGCCGCGCCCAAACCTCTGCTCGATGTAGTCGGCGACCATTTTCTCGAAATCCGCCGCGATCGACGGTCCGCGCAGCGTCGCCGCCTTCTTGCCGTCGACGAAGACGGGCGCCGTCGGCGTCTCGCCGGTGCCGGGCAGCGAAATGCCGATATCGGCATGCTTGGATTCGCCCGGGCCGTTGACGATGCAGCCCATCACCGCGACCTTGAGGTTCTCGACGCCGGGATATTTTTCGCGCCACACCGGCATGTTCTTGCGCAGGTCGGCCTGGATGTTCTGCGCAAGCTCCTGGAACACGGTGGAGGTGGTGCGGCCGCAGCCGGGGCAAGCCGCGACGATCGGCACGAACTGGCGGAACCCCATGGTCTGCAAAAGTTCCTGCGACACCTGCACTTCGCGTGTGCGGTCGCCGTTCGGCTCCGGCGTCAGCGAGATGCGGATGGTGTCGCCGATGCCTTGCTGCAAGAGGATGCCCATGGCGGCGGACGAGGCGACGATGCCTTTCGAACCCATGCCGGCCTCGGTGAGGCCGAGATGCAGCGCATGGTCGGAGCGGGTCGCAAGCTCGGTGTAGACGGCAATCAGGTCCTGCACGCCGCTGACCTTGGCCGACAGGATGATCTTGTCGCGGCCAAGGCCGATCTCTTCGGCCATCTCGGCCGACAGGATAGCCGACTGCACGATCGCCTCGCGCATCACTTCCTGCGCCGTCAGCGGGAAACCCTTGTCCTGGTTGTCGTCCATCAGCCGGGTCAGAAGCTCCTGGTCGAGCGAGCCCCAATTGACGCCGATGCGCACCGGCTTGTCATGCTTGATCGCCATTTCGACGATATCCGTGAACTGCCGGTCCTTCTTGTCCTTGAAGCCGACATTGCCCGGATTAATGCGGTATTTGGCCAGTGCCTCGGCGCAGGCCGGATGGTCGGCGAGCAATTTGTGGCCGATATAGTGGAAGTCGCCGACCAGCGGCACATTGATCCCGAGGCGCAGCAATCGTTCGTGAATGCGCGGCACGGCGGCGGCGCTCTGGTCACGGTCGACGGTGATGCGCACGATCTCGGAGCCGGCGCGGTGCAGTGCCGCGACCTGCGCGACGGTTTGATCGATGTCGGCCGTGTCGGTGTTGGTCATCGATTGCACCACGACAGGCGCGCCGCCGCCGACGACCACGCCGCCGACATCGACGCCGACCGAGGTGCGGCGGGGGAAGGGAAAGGAAAAATATCCGGTCATGCCGGCAGCCTTTTGTCTCTGAAGCCCCGTGCGTCCACTCGGACGCACAAGCACTCCCCGGGGCCGATGCGCTGAGGTTCGGGCATGAGGTGGAGGAGCAAAGATGGCTTGTCAATGGCGACAGGTCGCCACTGGCAGCAATTGATCCCAGCCGGCGAGCTGAAACAGGACAAGACCCGGCTATGGCCAGGGGCAAAAAGGGGGATCGGAGGGATGTTAGCTGCGGCTTATGACTTGGCGTTGAAAATCAAAGCAACAGCACCGGCGGCGGTTGCCGCCGGCAAGGAGACCGCATAGTGGCGGCTATGTCAGTCGAGCATCAATGCGTGGTCGGTTGCGCTTTCAGTTTCTCAATCGCATCCTTGAGTGCCAGCTTGCGTCGCTTGAGATTCACGATTTCGAGGTCGTCCACCGACGGGTGGTTCATCGCGTCATCGATTTCGCGTTCGATGTCGCCGTGTTTCCGCTGCAACTCATCAAGATGGGATGCAAGAGACATGATTGGTTCTCCCTTTCATGGTTTTCCTCGATTGCAGCCGTCACGGGGCGTCCACCGCAGGTCGTTCTGTGACGGCACAATGACACTTTGCCACCTTCCGACTGCGATGTCGAATGCTGCGTGGTAGCATTCCACGACAAGGTGAAATGTGATATGGCCTGCGCGCCGGTGGCAGAAATTGCCACCCCCGCCCAATCAGGCCCAGTTTTTGGGCGCCGCAGACGTGCAGACGGTAGAGAATGTCCGATCAGGAACAGGCCGATATTCGCCTCGAATTTTCCCGGCTGAAGCAGGAACACGCCGATTTCGACGCGGCGATCAACGCGATGATCGCCACCAATTGCGACCCGCTGCAAATCCAGCGCATGAAGAAGAAGAAGCTGGCGCTCAAGGACCGGCTGATGAAGCTGGAAGACAAGATCATTCCAGACATCATCGCCTGAACGCTTTCCCTATCCGCCGATCGACAACCTGGCCGCGCGATCGCGCAGCAGGCCGATGAGACTGCCGGTCCGCTCGTCGGAGGTGTCGATGGGAACCACCAGGCACATCGTTGCCTCGACCTTGCCCGGCGCTGAAAAGACCGGCACAGCAAGACATTTCGTATAGGCATCGACCAGGCCCGAGGTGACGCAGTAGCCGGTCACCCCAGCTTTGGCGATGTCGTCGATGAAATCGTCGAGCCGCAGCTTGCGGCCGTCGGGCAGCACGAGATCGTCTTCCGACACCATGGCTTCGACCTCGGCCCGCTCCAGCCCCGCCAGAAGCAGCCGGCCAGAGGCGGTCCACGGCAGCGGTATCTGCAGGCCGGTGGCGGAGCTGATGCGGAACGGCCTGGTGCCTGGGCTGGAGTGGACGATCGTATAGCGGCCGCTCTGCAGCATGCACAGTTCCGATGTCTCCCCGGTCTCGCGCGACAGATGGTCGACCTCCTGGCGCCCGCGACGCAGCAGGTCGTTGCCGCGCACATAATCCATTCCATAGAGATAGAGCTTCTTGCCGAAATAGACGCGGTTGCCGTCGCCCGCCATTTCCAGCAGACCGGCGTCGACCAGCGACCGCACCAGCGTGTAGGTCGTCGAGCGCGGTGCGTTCACCCCCTTGGCAAGGTCGCCGATGCCGATCGCCCGCTGCGTCGCGTGCAGGAAGTCCAGGATCTCGAGCACCCGGTTGAGGCCCTTCTCGCGGGAGGCGGTCGTCTTTTCGTCGGCCGAAACGGCCAAGGCATTGCCATCTTGCATTGTCGATTCCTGGTGTTAGTATCTGTCTTGTACAGGATACATGCGTCTCTTGTAAGAGACAATCGCTTTGAAATCATCGACGTGTGTCTTGCCTGTGCATGGGGAACACAACACGAAAGGAGGTCGCCGTGAACGACACATCCGGAAGACGTGATTTTCTGAAATTGGGAATGGCGGGACTGGCGACAGCCGGCGTGCTGGCAACCGTCGATGCGCAGAAGGCGGCCGCCCAGGCCGCATCCGACAGCCTGCTGCGCACCGTGCTCGACCGCGGCAAGCTTATCGTCGGCACCGGCAGCACCAACGCGCCCTGGCATTTCGAGAACGATGCCGGCGAACTGGTCGGCATGGACATCACCATGGGGCGCATCCTGGCCAAAGGACTGTTCGACGATCCGACCAAGGTCGAGTTCGTCATGCAGGACCCGGCGCAGCGCATCCCCAACGTCACCACCAACAAGGTCGACATCACCATCCAGTTCATGACGATGACGGCGCAGCGCTCGCAGCTGATCAACTTCAGCCGGCCGTACTACGTCGAAGGCGTCGCCTTGCTGACGCTGCCCACCGCCGAGAACAAGACGTTCGACAAGCTGCTTGCCGGCGGTTCGGCGACGCGCATCTCCATCCTGCAGAATGTCGATGCCGAAAGCTCCGTCCACTATGCCTTGCCGCAGGCACAGGTGCTCCAGATCGACACGCAGGCCAACGTGCTGCAGGCGCTGGAATCCAAGCGCGCCGACGCGGCAGCTGTCGATCTGTCCACCGTGCGTTGGCTCGCCTCGCGCAATCCGGACAAATATTTCGACGCCGGCAAGAGCTGGTATTCGATGCTCTACGGCGCGGCCTTGCGGCAGGGCGATCTCGACTGGCTGACCTACGTCAACCAGACCTTCACCATAGCCATGTTCGGCCATGAATCGTCGCTCTACGATGCCGCCTTCAAGGACTATTTCGGCCAGGAGCCGCCGGCACGCCACCCCGGCTTCCCGGTCATCTGATCCCGGATCGCGGAAGGGCGGCATTCCAGCCCTTCCGCAATCCACTCGACGGCCCTCACACCGAGGCGTACGCATGGGCTATGCCCTCAATTTCAACCTGATCTGGCGGCATTTCGACAAGCTGTGGGGCGGTCTGCTGCTCAGCCTCGAGCTTGCGGTGATCTCGATTGCGATCGGCACCGTCATCGGCCTGGTGCTCGCGGTCTGGTACGTCTCGGCCGGACGCGTCGTGCGCGCGATCATCGCCGCCTATGTCGAATTCATCCGCAACGTGCCGCTGATCCTGCTCGTCTATCTCGTCTTCTACGGTGTGCCGACCGTGGTCGACCTGGCCTACAGCGCGCCGACCTCGTTCGTCCTGACGCTGTCTGTCTATAGCGGCGCCTATCTGGTCGAGGTGTTTCGCTCGGGCCTCGAGGCCGTCCCGCGCGGCCAGCTCGATGCCGGCAAGGCGATCGGCCTGACGCCCTGGCAAAGGCTCATCCATGTGCGCCTCCCGACCATGCTGCGCATCACGCTGCCGGCGCTGTCCAACACCTTCATCTCGCTGTTCAAGGACACCTCGATCGCCTCGGTCATCTCGGTACCGGAACTTACCTTCGGCGCCCAGTGGATCAACTTCAACACCTTCCGCATCGTCGAGGTCTATCTGGTGACGACGGCGATGTATCTGTTGACCGGCTACATCCTGCTTTTCGGGCTCAGGCTCGTCGAGCGCCGGTTCCGGGCGGCGCGCTGACATGGCGAGCCAGATCCTCTACGCCCTGCCCTTCCTCGCCAAGGGCTTCGCCGTGACCCTTTGGGTGTCGCTTCTGGTTGTCACCCTGTCGCTCGTCGCCGGCGTCCTGCTTGGCGTCGGCCTGGTCTATGGCCCCGCCCCGCTGCGCTGGGCGGTGCGCATCTTCTCCGACACCATCCGCGGCATTCCGATCCTGGTGCTGATGTTCTTCGTCTATTACGGCCTGCCCGCGATCGGGCTGCATCTGCCGTCCTTCTGGGCCGCCGTGCTGGCACTCACCCTGTTCAAGACGGCGCAGGTCATCGAATATCTCAGGGGCGCGGTCGCCTCGATCCCGAAAGGCCAGTCCGAGGCCGCGATGGCGATCGGGCTGACCTTCCGCCAGCGGCTCACCTCCGTCATCTTCCCGCAGGCGTTCAGGCGCTTCCTGCCGCCCTGGATCAACGGCGTCACCGACGCGGTCAAGGGCAGCGCACTGGTCTCGCTGCTCGGCATCACCGATCTAATGCAGGCCATCAACCAGGTCATCGGCCGTACCTACGAGGCGATGCCGCTCTATATCCTCGGCGCGCTCATCTATTTCGCGGTCAACTACGCGCTCTCGCTCGCCAGCCGGCGCCTCGAGCGGCGCTTTGCCTTCATTCGGGAATAGCACGATGTCCGACGCCACAAACGCCAGTCCCGCGCTGCTCGACGTGCGCGATGTCTCCAAGGCCTTCGGCGCCGTCGAGGTGCTGCGTTCCGTCAGCCTTCAGGTGAAGCGCGGCGAAGTGGTCACCGTCATCGGCCCTTCCGGCAGCGGCAAGACCACGCTGCTGCGCTGTGTAAACTTCCTCGAAAGCTATGACTCAGGCTCGATCCGCATCGACGGCAAGGAGGTCGGCTATCGCGAGGCCGGAACGCGCCAGCGCCGCAGCGAACGCGACTTGGCCGCGATGCGCGCCGAGACCGGCATGGTGTTCCAGAGCTTCAACCTGTTTCCGCACCTCACCGCCGCCGGCAACATCATGCTTGGACTGACCAAGGTGCGGGGAAAGAGCCAGGCCGAGGCGCGCCAGATCGCCGAACACTGGCTCGGCCGCGTCGGCCTCGCCCACAAGGCCGACAGCCTGCCGGCCGAGCTCTCCGGCGGCCAGCAGCAGCGCGTCGGCATCGCGCGCGCGGTGGCGATGGAGCCGAAAATCCTTTTGCTCGACGAGATCACCTCGGCGCTCGACCCTGAGCTGGTCGGCGAGGTGCTGGCCGTGGTGCGCAGCCTCGCCGAGGACGGCATGACCATGCTGATGGTGACGCATGAAATGGCCTTCGCCCGCGACGCCTCGAGCCGCATCGTCTTCATGGCCGATGGCGGCGTCAGCGCCGTCGGGCCGCCCAAGGAGATCCTGGCGGCGGAAACCAGCAATGAGCGCCTCCGCACCTTCCTGGCGCGCTTCCGCGCCTCGCATTTCTGACATTGGACGGCCGTTGCCGTCCCAAGGAGCCTGCTTCCATGACGCCTTACATCCGGCTCGCCGAACTCGGCCTGACGCTGCCCGAGCCGCCGACGCCCATCGCCAACTTCGTCACCCATGCCGAGAGCGGGCGATTGATCTTCCTGTCGGGCCAGGGGCCGCTGCGCGCCGACGGCACGCTCTGCACCGGCAAGGTCGGCGAGGACGTCACCGTCGAGCAGGCCTATGAGCACGCGCGCCTGACCGGGCTCAATCTGCTGGCCGTCATGCATGCCGCCGCCGGCGATCTCGGCCGCATCGTGCGCGTCGTCAAGCTGCTCGGCTTCGTCAACGCGACGCCAACTTTCAGCGACCACCCGAAAGTGGTCAATGGCTGTTCGGACCTGTTCGCCGATGTCTTCGACAAGATCGGCGGTCACGCCCGCTCGGCGATCGGCGTCGGCTCGCTGCCTGGAAACATCACTGTCGAAATCGAGGCGGTCGTCGAGATCGCCGCCTGACCTGCCACTCACGGGATCCGCTCACATGAAAACCTATTCCGACACCGGCTCCAACACCACCATCCGCGAACGGCTGGGCTTGCGGCCGATCATCAATGTCTCCGGCACCATGACCGCGCTCGGCGCATCGATCATCGTTCCGGAGGCGATCAGCGCCATGGCGGAAATGGCCTCGCAATGGGTGGAGATGGACGATCTGCAGCGCGCCGCGAGCACGGTGGTGGCGCGCCTCACCGGCGGCGAGGCCGGCTTCATCACCGCCTGCTGCGCCAGCGGCATCAGCATGGCGATCGCCGGCGCGATGACGGGAACCAGCCTGCTCGCCATCGAGCGCCTGCCTGACGACACCGGCGACCTCAAATCGGAGGTCGTCATCCAGCTCGGCCACATCGTCAATTACGGCGCCCCGATCGACCAGTCGATCCGCGTCGCCGGCGCCAGGGTGGTGCCCGCGGGCACGGTCAGCGTCACCCAGGACTATCATGTGCGCGAAGCGATAAACGAGCGCACGGCGGCCGGCCTCTACGTCGTCGCCCACCACACGGTGCAGTACGGCATGCTGCCGCTGGAGGAATTCTGCGAGATCTGCCACGCCAAGGGCGTGCCGGTGATCGTCGATGCAGCGTCCGAATATGATCTGCGCGGTTTTCTCGCGCGCGGCGCCGACGTCGTCATCTACAGCGGCCACAAATTCCTCTCAGGCCCGACCAGCGGCATCGTCACCGGCCGCAAGGATCTGGTGCGGGCCGCCTATCTGCAGAACCGCGGCGTGGCGCGGGCCATGAAGGTCGGCAAGGAAAGCATCGCCGGCACCATGGCGGCACTGGAAGCCTGGGAGAAGCGCGATCACGCCGGCATCCGCCGGCGCGAGGAGGCGGCGCTCAACCTCTGGAAGGACGCTTTGCAGGGACTGCCGGGCATCTTTGCCAAGATCATCCCGGACCCGACTGCCAACCCGCTTGACCGGCTGCAGATATTCATCTCGCCGGAGAGCCGCTTCAGCGCCGCTGGCCTCGCCTCGGCGCTGGCGGCTGGCTCACCGCCGATCATCGTGCGCAACCACGAAGTCGAGCGCGGCCATTTCTTCCTCGACCCCTGCAATCTGCATCCCGGCGAGGCCGAGATCGTCGCCGAGCGGTTGCGTGCCGTGCTGACCGCGAAGGACCGTCCCGCCGATGCGATGAAGGCCGCCCGCAAGGATTCTTCCGGCGTCTTGAAGTGGCCGGATTGAGCGCTAGGCCAATCATCCTAAATCATCAGTGATCACGCGACTGTGAACAGCCGGATCGCGGGCTGTGGGAATAAATCGGCGCCGCGACAAGTCTCCTCGGCATACGCCACCACTGGCGTTGAGGAGACCGGCATGCCCCATCATTGCAAGGACAGCGAACACGGCGGCAGCCGTCGCGATGCGCTGGCAAGCAGGATGATCGTCAGGCTCTCCTTTGTGGCGCTTGACAGCGGTGACGCAGATGAATTCAGTTTCGGCAAGGCAGGCGGCTCTGCCTGCTTCCGGGGGCTTTGCCCCTGCGAGCAGGGCAAGGTCGCCGTCGCATCTTGAGGCGGCACGACCTGGAGTATCGGATCATGGTGCCGCTTTGAGCGAGAGGGCCCTGGCAGAACGCTTCAACGAAGTGGTGCTGCCGCATCTCGGCGATGCGCTGGCGCTGGCCCGCTGGCTGACCGGCAATGCGGCCGATGCCGAGGATGTGGTGCAGGATGCCTGCATCAAGGCACATGCCGGCATATCAGGCTACGCTGGCGGCAACGCCCGCGCCTGGCTGCTGACCATCGTGCGCAACACCTCCTACACCTGGATGGCGCGCAACCGGCCGCGTGCCATGATGGCCGTCGGCGATCTGGGCGACCTCGATGACATGGCGGCGGCGCACGGCACCAGCATGCCCGACGAGGACGGCCCGGAGGCGAGCCTGATCGCCAAAGCCGATACGGCGGCACTGGAGGCGGCGATCGCGGCTCTGCCGCAGCCATTTCGCGAGACGCTGGTGCTGCGTGATATCAACGGCATGAGCTATCGCGAGATATCGGCCATGCTTGCCGTGCCGATCGGCACGGTGATGTCCAGGCTGGCCCGCGCCCGTGGCCTGCTGGCGTCTGAATTGGGGAGAGCGTCATGACGCACGACGACGGGCTGCCCAACGATCCCGAAGGTATCAGACTGATGATCCATGCCCTTGTCGATGGCGAGCTTGATGCGGCAGCCGCTCTTGCCGTTGAGCGTCGCATCGCCGCCGACCCCAGGCTTGCCGCCGAGCATGCCCGCATTGTCGCCTTGCAAGGCGCTGTCAGCCGCCTGCCGCGCCCCGGTGTCAGCGACGCGTTTCGCGCCCGCATCGCGTCGATCGGCATGGCGGGCACCGAACGGCAGGCGCCGGTCGATGCGGAGCCGCAGCGGGGTACGCCGTCGACGCTGCCGGGATTGATTGCAGGCCCTGGCGGCGGCCAGAGACGGGAAGCCGGGACACGTCCATCCCAGGCGCGGCCATCGCCGAGAGCGCGCCGCTTCGGCTCGTTCGACTGGCGCGCCATGGCCGCGTCGATCATGATCAGCGCGGTGCTGGCCAGCGGGGCGACACAATGGGTGATGCAGAGCGGCGTCGATGACGGCTTTGCCGCCGCGGTCGCCAGCGGCCATCGCCGCAGCCTGCTTGCCGCGAGCCCGATCGACATCGTCTCGTCCGACCGCCATACGGTCAAGCCCTGGCTCGACGCCCGCATTGGCGTCTCGCCGCCGGCGCCCGACCTTGCCCAGGACGGCTACGCGCTGATCGGCGGCCGGGTCGAGGTGATATCCGGCCGGCCGGTGCCGGCCCTGGTCTACCGCCACCGCGAGCACCTGATCACGCTGGTCGCCGAACCGCAGCAGGGCGGCAAGACCACCCAGCCGGACGACCTTTCGTCCGGCGGCTTCTCGATGGTGCACTGGAGCGACGGCGCCTTCTCTTACTGGGCGATCTCCGACATGGAACGCCCCGAACTCGACGACTTCGTCGCCCGCTTCCGCAAAGCGGCGGTTTAGGCTGGATTATAGCCACCGGCCTTGCCGGTGGCCTGATATCCTTGCGGCCCCGCGCGAATTCCGCTAAGGCGCGCCTTTGTCGCCGGGGAGCAACAAGCTTGAACGATCAACGCGCCGACGTCGCCATCATCATGGGCAGCCAGTCCGACTGGGCGACGATGCGCCAAGCGGCCGAAACGCTGGAGGCGCTCGGCGTCCCGCACAAGCGCCTGATCATCTCCGCGCATCGCACGCCCGACCGGCTCTATGAATTCGCCAAGGGCGCCAAAGCCGCCGGCTACAAGGTGATCATCGCCGGCGCCGGCGGTGCGGCGCATCTGCCCGGCATGACGGCGGCGATGACGCCGCTGCCGGTGTTCGGCGTTCCGGTGGAATCGAAGGCGCTGTCGGGGCAGGATTCCCTGCTCTCCATCGTCCAGATGCCGGCCGGCATTCCTGTCGGGACACTGGCCATCGGCAAGGCCGGCGCGGCCAATGCGGCCCTGTTGGCAGCCGCCGTCCTGGCGCTCAACGACGACAAGCTTGCCCAGCGCCTCGATGCCTGGCGCGCCTCGCAGACCGCCAAGGTCGCCGACGAACCGACGGACACGCCGTGAGCCTGCCCGCCGGATCGACCATCGGCATCATCGGCGGCGGCCAGCTCGGCCGCATGCTGGCAATGGCCGCCGCCCGCCTCGGTTACCGCACCATCGTGCTGGAGCCGCAGCCGGATTGTCCGGCCGCCCAGGTCGCCAACCGGCAGGTCACGGCAGCCTATGACGACCCGACCGCCCTTGCCGAGCTGGCGGCGGCAAGTGCCGTCGTCACCTACGAGTTCGAGAATGTTCCCGTCGCCGCGGCCGAAGCGCTTGCCGCCAAGGTAGCGGTCTATCCGCCGGCGCGCGCGCTCGACGTGGCGCAGGACCGGGTGAGTGAAAAGACATTCCTCAACGGCATCGGCATTGCCACCGCCGATTTTCGTCCGGTCGACACCGACGAGGAACTGACGGCGGCGCTGAGGACATTCGGCGGCAGCGGCATCTTGAAGACGCGGCGCATGGGCTATGACGGCAAGGGCCAGCGTGTCTTCCGCAACATGGAAACGGGAGGCTTCGCCGGCACCTGCGAGGCGATGGGCAATGTGCCGTTGATCCTGGAAAGCTTCGTGCCCTTCGAGCGCGAGATCTCGGTGATCGCAGCGCGTGGCCTGGATGGCGCCGTGGCTGCCTACGACCCGGCCGAGAATGTCCACAGCCACGGCATTCTCCACACCTCGACCCTGCCGGCCGGCGTCAAACTTGAAACGGCTGAAGCGGCGCGAACGGCCGCGGCAAAAATCCTGTCGGCGCTCGATTATGTCGGAGTCATCGGCCTCGAGTTCTTCGTGCTTTCCGACGGTTCGCTGCTGGCCAACGAGATCGCGCCGCGCGTCCACAATTCAGGCCATTGGACCGAGGCGGCCTGCATCGTTTCGCAGTTCGAGCAGCATATCCGCGCCGTCGCCGGCCTGCCGCTGGGCAGCCCGGGGCGCCACTCCGACTGCGTGATGGAAAATTTGATCGGCGACGACGTGCTGCGCGTGCCCACCCTGCTCGCCGAGCCCGATCTGATGCTGCATCTCTATGGCAAGGCCGAAGCACGGCCCGGCCGCAAGATGGGCCATTTCACCCGCATCAGCCGCCGTACTTAGCTCAAAACGAGCTATTGCACCTCGTCGCTGCCCTCGTTGGGGCTGGCGCAGCTGGCATCGCCTTCGCTGCAATTGGCCGAGGCCGCAAGCTGGTTGATGCGGTCATTGGTGAGCCTGGTCAGGCACTGCGAGACCTCCATCGCGTGGATGGAGCCGCCCACGCTGGCGGCTGTGCTATGCGCGCACTCGGCGTCGCGGAAGGTGATCCAAGCGCGTTGCGCCACCTGCAGCAATCTCTTGCCGTTGGCATCATCGGAGCTGATCAGGTCCTGATAGGCCGCATTGAGCTTGGCGTCGGCGGCCTGGTAGTCCTCGCCGGCGCAAATGTTCATCATCTGCTGGCTGTCGTCGGACCGGTCGCATTCCTGTGCGCGCACGATCGACGTTCCCGCCAGGACGACAAGGCAGGCGGACAGCAATATTCGGCGCATGATCGACCCCAAATCACTTGAAATACACCGCATCATCCCAGCCCGCCCGGAACCGTGCAATGCCGAGCGGCTGATATGGCGGATATTTGATGATATGGAGGTGTGGAGCATGCTTGCGGTTGACATGGGCAAGGCTCCTCGTTTATGAGCCACCCACCGTTGAAAAGGCGCGTCTTCTGGCGCGCCTTAAAATTTCGACCCGGAACCGGGTCCACACCGACAGGCAAGACCATGAAGATCAAGAATTCGCTCAAGGCGTTGAAGGCGCGTCACCGCGACAACCAGCTGGTTCGCCGCAAGGGCCGCGTTTACATCATCAACAAGACCGCCCCGCGCTATAAGGCGCGCCAGGGCTGAGCTTTAGGCCGGAGGCTTTTCGCCTCCGCCCCTTGATGCTTGTCGGCCTGCCGACCTTCTCACGCTAAAATCACTTTGCTGTTCCGCCGCCCGGGACTAGGATCGGGCGATGCGGATTCTTTTTGCATTTTTGACAGCCCTGCTTGTTTCCGGCGCCACAAGCGTGCCGGCCAGGGCCGCGGACGACCAGCCGGCGGCGCCGGCTGCCCCGGAGGCTCCCGCCGCGCCGATGACCAAACAGGCCCGGCTCGACAAGCTGTTTTCCGACCTCAAGCGCGAACGCAACGAAAAGGCGGCCGAACGCATCGCCGGCAACATCTGGGGCGAATGGTTCCAGTCCGGCAGCGCCTCGATCGACCTGATGATGTTGTGGTCGCAAAAAGCGATGGACAATCAGAAATTCGACGTCGCGCTCGATTTGCTCGACCAGGTGGTGACCTTGCAGCCGACCTATGCCGAAGGCTGGAACCGGCGCGCCACGGTGCATTTCATGATGAAAAACTACGGCAAGTCGATGTCCGACATCGACCACACGCTGCAACTCGAGCCGCGCCATTTCGGCGCGCTGTCGGGCCTGGCGCAGATCATGGCGCTGACTGGCCACAAGCAGTCGGCGCTCGAGGCCTGGCAGAAGGTGCTGGCCATTTATCCGATGATGCGCAGCGCCCAGGACCAGGTCGCCACGCTTTCGGAAGAGCTTGCCGGCGAAGGAATTTAGTGCAGGGAATAGGGCGTAGGCAGTAGGGGAAGGATTGGGCGGCAAACACCAACCTACTGCCTACTGCCTACTGCCTACTGCCTACTCAAACTTATCCCACGCCACCCCCGTATCTCCCCACATGAACCTGATCTCCGCCGCGTTCGCCTTCCTTCTCGCGCTCGTCTTTGCCCTGGTCGGCGTGACCCGCGTCGGCTCGTGGCTGATCGAGCGCCGCGATCCACCCATTGGCGAATTCGCCGACATCGGCGGCGCCCGCATCCATTATGTCCACATTCCAGCCACCGCCAATCCGGAGCTGCCGCCGATCGTCTTCATCCATGGCGCCAGCGCCAATCTCGGGGATCAGATGCTGCCGCTTCGGCCGCTGCTCGAGGGCCGCGCCGAAATGCTGTTCTTCGACCGGCCGGGTCACGGCTGGTCGGGGCGCGGACCCGGCAACAATGAGGATCCGTCGGCGCAGGCCAATACCCTCGCTGCCCTGATGGACCGCCTCGGCATCAGGAAGGCGATCATCGTCGGCCATTCCTTCGGTGGCGTGGTGACGGCGGCTTTCGGCCGCGAGCATGCCGACAGGACGCTCGGTCTCGTCTTTCTGGCGCCGGCGACCCATCCCTGGCCGGGCGGCGCGACATCCTGGTACTACGACCTGACCACCGTCCCGGTGATCGGCCGGCTCTTCTCCGAAACGCTCGCCTATCCCGCCGGCACATTTCAGATGGCCGATGCGACGACCTGCGTATTCTCGCCCAACAAGGTGCCGGACGACTATCTCGGCACGGCTGCGATCCCGCTGGTGCTGCGGCCTGCGGCCTTTCGCGCCAACGCCACCGACGTCGCCGGCCTCTATCGCTATACGCTTGGCGCCGCGCCGCACTACAAAGAGATCCGCGCGCCGACCGTGGTCATTTCGGGCGACCGAGACAAGGTCGTCTATGCCCATATCCATTCCGTCGGCCTGGCGCGCGATATACCGAGCGCGGAGCTCGTCTGGGTGCACAATCTCGGCCACAAGCCGGACTGGATCGCCTCGGACCTCGTCGTCGGCGCCATCGAGAAGGTAGCCGGCGGGGATGTCGACCTGGAGGCGATGGCCAGAACGGTCGAGGCGCGGATCGCCGGCGATGCCTATGGTGTGGGCAAGTGCGCCGACATCAAGGAGCCCCAGGCCGAACTCGCGCCGACCTGAGATGTATGTCCTCAAGCACGGCATCAAGAAAAACCCGGAAAAGCGATGGGCGCTGCCGGATCGCATCTTCTTCGGCTACGGCGCATGCCACATTCTTACAGGCACTTTCCTCAAGCATCCCCCGCTTGAAGGATTTTATGCGGAGCGGATCATTCCGGCCGAGGGCTTTTCAGGAAACCATGTCTATGTGACGAACGGCGTCATCGCTTTCGACTACCACGGCTACTCCGACCGCGAGCGCCTTTTGGAGCACCATCGAAAGGGCTGGACCTCCCACAGTGCCGGTTGGCACTGCACGATCCAGAAGGTCGATTTCGACCTGCTCGACACGACCGAATTGAACCGGCGAAAGATGTTGGGTCCGGATCAGTATCTATATGACGCAGTTCTCCGTGCGCGTCGGTTTCTTCAGCGCAGCGACCACCCGGAGGCCGCGGCAAGAGCGCTCAGGATCGCGACGGCCAGAGGCTAGATGAAGGCTGGGATCATTGTCCCGCGCTTTGTATTCCAGCCACGGCGAGCCGCACGAAACCGCGCGACACGCTTCAGTCTCAAAATCAGCTGCTTAGCGGCTGCCCTGCTTTTCCGAGCCGACATAGGCGATGCGCAGCATGTTGGTCGAGCCGGGCGTCCTCAGCGGCACACCAGCGGTGATGATGACGCGGTCGCCCGGCTTGCCGAACTCTTCTTCCAGCGCAATGCGGCAGGCGCGGTTGACCATGTCGTCGAGATCGGTGGCATCGGGCGAGACGACGCAGTGCGTGCCCCACAGAAGCGACAGCCGCCGCGCGGTGCTGAGGATCGGCGACAGCGCGATGATCGGCACCTGGGGCCGTTCGCGCGCGGCGCGCAGCCCGGTGGTGCCGGATGCCGTGTAGGTGATGATCGCCGACAGTTTCAGCGTCTCGGCGATCTCGCGGGCGGCCAGTGAGATGGCGTCGGCGCCGGTCGCTTCCGGCTCGGAGCGCTGGGCGTTGATGATGCCGGCATAGGTCGGGTCGGTTTCGACCTTGGTCGCGATGCGGTTCATCATCGCTACCGCTTCGACGGGATAGGCACCCGCCGCCGATTCCGCCGACAGCATGATGGCGTCGGCGCCCTCGAAGACAGCGATCGAGACGTCGGAGACTTCGGCGCGGGTCGGCACCGGTGCGGTGATCATCGATTCCAGCATCTGCGTGGCGACCACCACCGGCTTGCCGGCGCGGCGCGCGGCGCGCGTGATCTGCTTCTGGATGCCGGGCACGGCTTCCAGCGGCATCTCGACGCCGAGATCGCCGCGGGCGACCATCAGCGCGTCGGACAGTTCGATGATCTCAGCCAGCCGGGCGACGGCTTGCGGCTTTTCGATCTTGGCCATGATCAGGGCGCGGCCGCGCGCGATCTTGCGCGCTTCGGCCAGATCCTCGGGCCGCTGCACGAAGGACAGCGCAATCCAGTCGACGCCCGTGGCGAGCACCGCGTCGAGATCCTTGCGGTCCTTCTCGGTCAGCGCGCCGACCGGCAGGTCGGTATCGGGCAGGCTGACGCCCTTCTTATCGGAAATCGTCGTGCCGGCGACGACCGTGCAGACGATCGACTTGCCGTCACTCTTCACCGCCTTCAGCTCGAGCTTGCCGTCGTCGATCAAAAGACGGTGACCGGGCTCGACCGAACTCAGGATCTCCGGATGCGGCAGATAGACCCTGGTCGACGTGCCGGGCTCGGGATTGTCGTCGAGCGTGAAGGTCTGGCCTGGCGTCAGCACTTCCTTGCCATTGGCGAACTTGCCGACGCGCAGCTTGGGCCCTTGCAGGTCGGCGAGGATGCCGATCGGCCGACCGACCTTTTCCTCGACGGCGCGGATGCGGCCGACCAGCGTGCGCATCAGTTCGTGGTCGGTATGGCTCATATTGATGCGGAACACATCGGCGCCCGCTTCGAACAATTTCTGCAGCATCTCCTCGGAGGAGGATGCCGGACCGATTGTGGCTAGGATCTTGACCTTGCGGCTGCGTCTCATTGACTGTTGGTTCCCGGGGCGGCTGGTGCGCCTCCCGTTGCGGGTTCATCGGTCAGCTGGACCATCCAGCTTGCCTGTTCGCCCGTGTCATATTCCTGGAATCCGGCGCGCTGAAAGCCCCGGGCGACGCAGTCGTTTACGCCGGCGATCTTGAACTCTTTTTCAGCCACGCACATGTTGATCGGGCCGTCCCAGCGTCCACCGCGCTCGGCGTCTTCTGCATAAAGATAGTAAAACCTTGATGACAGCGGCCCTTCGATCAACGTCTTGCAGCTCGATCCTTCAATGTGCCACCAGCCTTCGGTGATCCAGCCGGCCTTGGCACGATAGCCGATGCCGACGCCGACCAGGTTCTGCGTGGCGTTGCAGACACGGAAATCGGCGCGCGCCGGCGAGGCCATGACCATCGCCGACAGGCCGACGGCCACGGTCAGGAACGGCATGGCAAAGGCAGAGCGTATGCGCTGCCTGCCAGCGGAACCCATCCGAAAACCCCTCAAGAACCACATCTGCATCTCTCTGCGCCCCTTTTCGGAAAAGTCCGGGCGCATGTCAACGCGCCGTTTTGATCAATTCCAATCGATTTAGGAAGGCTCCCGGCGCACTATCCGTCGCCCTTTGCCAGATTTCCCGATAAACCTTGGCCAAACAACGGCATTGCGCACGCGTCGTCTTCGTGGAATGACGATAGCACCCTCCCCGGAAGCCAGCGAACAGACCATTTCCCGCCAATGACCCGATCCACAGTTTTCGCGCCTTTCGACATTGTCGAGGGCGACCGCAAGCGGGGCATCGTGCTTCTGGCCGATCATGCCCGCCGCGACCTGCCCGACGACTATGGCAGCCTCGGCCTGCCCGCGCCGGAGTTCGACCGGCACATCGCCTATGACATTGGCGTCGAAGCGGTGACGCGCGAACTCGCCGGCTTGCTCGACGTGCCGGCGGTCATCGCCAATTTTTCGCGGCTGTTGATCGACCCCAATCGCGGCGAGGACGATCCGACGCTCATCCGCCAGCTCTATGACGGCACGGTGGTGCCGGGAAACTATCCCATCGCGCCGGAAGAGCGCGAAAGGCGGCTCGACCGCTTCTACCGGCCCTACCACGACGCCGTCGGCGCCATGATCGCCTCGGTCGCGCAGGCTTCCGGCCGGGCGCCCTTCATCTTCTCCGTGCATTCCTTCACGCCGGTGATGCAGGGCAGGCAACGTCCGTGGCATGTCGGCATCCTGTGGGATCTGGACGACCGGGTTGCGCGCCCGCTGATCGATATGCTGGCGCAGGACAAGAACCTGATCGTCGGCGACAACGAGCCCTATGACGGCGCGCTGCGTGGCGACACCATGTTCAGGCACGCCATCGTCAACGGCTATGCCCACGCGCTGATCGAGATCCGCCAGGACCTGATAGCGGACCAGCAAGGCGCGCTTGCCTGGGCCGAGCGCTTGGCGCCAATCGTTGACGCGATAGACCGCCGTCCCGATATACATGCGGTAAAAATATTCGGCTCGCGCACCGGGCCGCTATGACGGAGGTTCCGATGACCAAACTCAGCGACGAGCAGAAGCGCGATTTCGAAGCCGCCGCTTTTCGCCGGCTGGTCGAGCACCTCAGGGAACGCAGCGACGTGCAGAACATCGACCTGATGACCCTCGCCGGTTTCTGTCGCAATTGCCTGTCGAACTGGTATCGCGAGGCGGCCAATGCCGAAGGTGTCGATCTCTCCAAGGATCAGTCGCGCGAGATCGTCTACGGCATGCCCTATGCCGAGTGGCAGGCTCTCAACCAGACCGAAGCGTCGGACGCCAAGAAAGCCGAATTCGAGGCCAGACGGCCGAAAGATCACTAAGACACGGCTGGCGTCAAGAACTGGCTGGTCTAGCCGGCCTCGGCAGAACTGGTCAGGCGTGTTTGCCTGATCTTCTCCATAAGATCGCTTAGCATGCCACGGGCTTCGGCCGATCCAACGTGATCAACGTAGTCTCGCGATTCTACAATCTCCCCATTTCGCACGCGCATGACGAAGATACAGGGATAGGAAACAGCCTGGCCGCTTTCGATCACGTGCCCAGCATAGCTGAATTCAGCCACGATGACCTCCGGATCGGCAGTCTCATGGACATGAATATTCGTCGGCTCCAATCTAATCGTCGGGGTGCCCTTCATTGCCCCAAAATGTCGCCGAAGTGCTTCGCGGCCGACAAGCTCAGGTCGTTTCAATGGGTCGAATGGGTGCACGACCGACGTATTCTCCGCATACAATTCCGGCAGATCTGGGCTTGCTTCGCAAATCCCGCGCACCAATGCGAGGAATGTGTCTTTTGGTGTCCGTGTTGACGGCAATCGATACTCCTTTAAGTCTTCAAATGGTGGTGCAACCACGCTTGATCGCCGTGCTTCGGCATGGCCGGGCAGCGTGCCACCGGCGGCGGCGCAGAACGGATCATCTCTCATCTGGCCGCTGGTCTCAAGAAAGCATGGATGCCGGCCTTCCTTGATGGCAGGACATGCGCAGCGGCACCGCACGAAGACGTGGCCAGCTGGCCCTCCGCTTGGCCCAGAACTTTGAGCAATGAGTGCTTGACTGAAAATTGAATCGATCTAATTTGCCGCGCAAAGCCATTTCTTGACCGGATTCGAGCCATGTATGCGCAAAACGCCATGCAGACTGCCATTCGCGGGCGATGGGCCGTGGCGGCCATTTTCCTCGCCAATGGCTTCCTGACCGGTAGCTGGGCGCCGCAGATCCCTGTGTTCCTGACCCGGCTCGACATTTCGAAATTCACGCTTGGCCTGCTGATCCTTTTGTTCGGCGCCGGTGCAGTCACCGCCATGACCTGGTGCGGCCACCTGATCTCGAAACATGGCTCGCGCACCGTGCTGCGCTGGTTCGGCCTGTGCGGCGGCCTCGGCCTGCTGGTCGTGGCGCTGGCGCCCAACGTGCCGCTGGCGGCCATCGCCATGTTCATTTTCGGCGGCTCGATCGGCGGCATGGATGTCGCCATGAACGCCAATGCGGTGGTGGTGGAGCGAAAGATGTCGCGCGCCATCATGTCCTCCTCACACGGCTTCTGGAGCCTCGGCGGTTTCGCCGGCGGCGGCCTCGGCGGCTTTGCCATCCAGCACTATGGCCACCTCGCCCATGCCGCGGTCGTGACCGTGCTTGCCTTCGCGGCGATCGCGATGGCGGTCGGCTATCTCGTCGCCGAGGACAGGCCACAGGCGGCCGAGCATCACAAATTCACGCTGCCGGCAAACCCGCTGGTCTACCTGATCGGCCTGATGGCTCTGCTGACGATGATCTCCGAGGGCGCGGTGCTCGATTGGGCGGCGCTGTATCTGCGACAAGAACTCGGCGCCGACCTTGCCGTCGCCGGCCTTGCCTATGCCGCCTTTTCCGGCGTCATGGCGATCATGCGCTTCTTCGGCGATGGCGTGCGCAACCGCTTCGGCGCAGTGACCACGCTGCGCGGCTCGGCTGTCGTCGCCGCCACCGGCATGCTGATCGCCGGCCTGTCGCCCTCGCCCTGGCTCGCCATCGCGGCCTTTGCCCTTTGCGGCTCAGGCATCGCCAATATGGTGCCGATCATCTTTTCGGCGGGCGGCAACCAGGAAGGCATGTCGTCGGGCACCGGCATGAGCGTTGTCACCACCATGGGCTATTCCGGCATCTTGGTGGCGCCGTCGGCGATCGGCTTCGTCGCCGAGCATTCCAGCTTCGGACCGATCTTCATCGCCATGTCGGTGCTGCTGATCGTCGTCTTGCTGATGGCGGGCCTCGCTCACCGCGCCGAATTCGCCGCCGTGCCCGCCGAATAGCGCTTCAACTCCTCGTGGAGAAAATCCGCCACACGGCGGATGCGCACGCTGCTGCGCACATCGCGATGCATCGCCAGCCATACCGGCAGGCTTGGCAGCGGCAGGCCGGGCAGCACCTTCTCCACCAGCGGGTCGCGATCGGCCAGCGGCTCCTGACCGAGGCCAATGCCGTTTCCCGCCCGCACCGCCTCCCACAGGACGACCTGGTTGTCCGCCCTGAAACGGAAACTGCTCCGGGTGACCGGGAGGCCGAATTGCGTAAAGCCCCGGATCATCTCGTCGCTGCGGTCGAAGCCGATCAAGGGGTGATCGGTAAGGTCGGCCGGCCCAAGCGGGCGGCCGCGCCGGTCGAGATAGGAAATGGCCGCGCAGGCGCAGAGCGGGATGTCGCAGACCTTGCGTGCCACCAGTTCGTTCTGCGCCGGCTTGACCATGCGGATGGCGATGTCGGCGTCCCGGCGCAGCAGGTTCTCGACCTGGTTCGAGGCAACGATCTCGACCTCGATGCCGGGTTCCTCGATGCCGAGCCGTGCGGTCATGTCGGGCAGCACATAGGCCGCCACCACTTCGCTGGCGGCGATGCGCACCGTGCCTTCGATTGCCTCGACCGAACCCAGCGCCAGGCGTGAAAACGCGCTCGCCTGCTCGCTGACCGTCTTGCCGCGTTCGAACAGCGTGGCGCCGGCTTCCGTCAGCGCATAGCCGCTACGCCCGCGCCTGAACAGCGTGACACCGAGCGCCTGCTCCAATTCGCCGATGTGACGGCCAAGCGTCGGCTGGCTGGCCGACAGCTTGCGCGCGGCAGCCGACAAGCTGCCGGTTTCCGCGACCGTGACGAAGCTCTTGATCAAGTTCCAGTCGATATCAGCCATTCAATAATGAATATCAGAACTGCATCCATGGTCAATTTCAATTCATCAGTGAGGCAATCATATTCGCCCTGCAAACACCGATACGGACTGCAACCACCAACCAGGAGAATTCAAAATGACCAAGATCGCTCTCACCGCCGCCGCCCTCCTCATCGCCGCCAGCACGGCTTTTGCCGGCAGCGACAAGTTCGGCTCGAACGACGCCAGCCAGCCTGTCGTCGCCAGCACCGACGCCACGACCACCACCTCGATCGAGAAATCCGAGATCACCGATCAGAAGCCCCAGGGCAGCAACCGCGACCTCTTCGGCAGCCGCTGAACGGCGGTCCGCGGAAGATCCAGAAAGCGGCGGGCGCGTCCCGCCGCCTCAACCCCCCTCGCTTCAAATTAAACAAGGAGACGAACAATGACCAAGATCGCAATTCTCGGCGCCAATGGCCGGCTCGGCCGCGTGGTTGCCAAGGCCTTCATCGACGCCGGCTTCGACGTCCGCACCGTCACCCGCACCGGCAAGGTGCCGGCCGAGCTCGAAGGCGCCACGGCGGTTGCCGGCGATGCGCTGGACCGTCAATCGCTGATCCGTGCCACCGAGGGCGTCGATATCATCTTCAACGGCCTCAACCCGATCTACACCGACTGGGGCAAATGCTTGCCGATGGCCGAGAACGTCATGGCCGCCTGCCATGCCAACAACGCGCTGCATCTGTTCCCCGGCACCGTCTACAATTACGGCTCGCCTATGCCGGCGGTGATCACGGAAGACACGCCGTTCCATCCGACCACCGATAAGGGCCGTATCCGCTGCGCCATGGAGGATCTGTTCCGCCACGAGGCAGAGGCCAGCCGGGTGCGCACGATTCTGCTGCGCGCCGGCGACTTCTTCGGCGGCACCGGCAGCGGCTCCTGGTTCGACCTGGTCGTCGCCGCCAAGATCAGCAAGGGCGTCTACACCGCGCCCGGTCCCGCCGACCTCGTGCATGAATGGGCTTATCTGCCGGACTTCGCCGTGGCCTTCGTCGCACTGGCCAAGAATCTCGACAAGCTCGGCTCCTATGAGGCGCTGAACTTTCCAGGCCATGCCGTCACCGATGTTGAGATCAAGGCCGCTGCAGAAAAGGCGCTTGACCGGCCGCTCAAGATGACCTCGATGCCCTGGTGGGTGCTGCGCGCCGGCAGCCCGTTCGTGGCGATGTGGCGCGAGATCGTCTCGATGTCCTACCTGCGCTTCGAGCCGCACCGCCTGGCCTCGACGCGGCTGGAAGGCATCATCGGCGAAACCCCGCACACGCCGCTCGATCAGGCGGTCGCTCAAGCCCTCGAGGACATCGGCATCGCCACTGTGAAGAGCATGAAGGCTGCCTGAGTTAAGCCGTCTGGCCATGCCTGTCACGAACCGAAAAGGCGGCTCAGAGCCGCCCCATCAGCAGCAACACCAGGATCACCACCAGCACCACACCGACAATGCCAGAGGGTCCATAACCCCAGGAGCGCGAATGCGGCCAGGCTGGCACCGCGCCGATCAGGACAAGGATCAGGACTATGATGACAAGGGTGCTGATCGGCATGAGAAATTCCCTGCATTGAGTTTGCCCAAGGACGATGCTTTCGCATGACGCCGGGGGAACAATGCAAAAGGCCGCCCGGTTGTTCCGGGCGGCCTTTGCCTTTCAGATTGGCAAGCCTGCCTACTCGGCGGCTTTTGGAAAGGCGATCGCGGGTTCCGCGCC
The DNA here is from genome assembly GCF_016756575.1 of Mesorhizobium sp. 131-3-5. NCBI lineage: Bacteria > Pseudomonadati > Pseudomonadota > Alphaproteobacteria > Hyphomicrobiales > Phyllobacteriaceae > Mesorhizobium > Mesorhizobium sp. 131-3-5. The sequence goes on along the minus strand of NZ_AP023254.1, from coordinate 1,357,469 downwards.
GGCGTCCGCCGTCGGCGTCTCCGACGAGATTTCGCCCTTGCCGCGCCGGAACAGCCGGCTGATCAGGCCGCGCCGTGCGCCTGGCTTGACTTTGGCGCGGGTGAACACCATCAGCATCGACGGCGTCACCACCAGCGTCAGCACCGTGGCGAAGGAGAGGCCGAAGACGATCGCCGAGGACAGCGAAATCCACCATTGCGTCGACGGCGCGTTGATCGTCGTCTCGTGATGGAAGATCTCCAGCCCGAGGCCGAAGGCGATCGGCAGCACGCCGAGGATGGCCGACACCGCCGTCAGCACCACCGGTCGCGCACGCTCGCGGCAGGTCTGCAGCACGGCATCCATCTTGTCCCAGCCCTCTTCGCGCAGCCGGTCATAGGTGTCGATCAGCACGATGTTGTTGTTCACCACCACGCCGGCCAGCGCGATGACGCCGATGCCCGACATGACGATGCCGAACGTCTCGCCTGTTATCAGCAGTCCCAGGAAAACGCCGATCGTCGCCATGACCACGCAGGACAGCACCAGCCAGACGCTGGTGAACTTGTTGAACTGCGCCAAAAGCACCAGGAAGATCAGGAAGATCGCCGCACCGAAGGCCTTGCTGAGGAAGGCGCTGGCTTCGGCGCTGTCCTCGTTCGAGCCGGCCAGTTTCCAGCGGATGCCGCTGCCGAGATTCATGTCGGTGACGGCCTGGGTGACCTCCTGCTGCACGGCGGCGACCTGCTTGCCGGCGGCGACGTTGGCCTGCACCACAACGGTGCGGGCGCCGTCGATGCGGTTGAGGATGCCGACGCTTGGCTTGGCCTTGCGGACGACAAAGTTCGAAATCGGCACCGACCCTTGCGAGGTCTGCACCCTGAGCTCGTCGAGCGTCGACAGCGTGCGCCGGTCCTCCGGCAAGCGCAGCCGGATGTCGACCGCCTTGTCGGCGCCGGCAGGCCGGTATTCCGACAGCTTCAGGCCGTTGGTGACGAGCTGCACCACCGTCCCGACCGAGGTCGGGCTGATGCCGTACTGCGCAGCCTTGGCGCGGTCGACCTCGAGTGCCCAGTCGACGCCGGGCGGCGGCAGGCCGTCGGAAACGTCGATGACGCCGGGAACCTTGGCGATGCGCGCCGCAACCGCACGCGCCTTCTCGTCCAATCCCTTTGGGTCGATGGCCGAGAGCCTGATCTGGATCGGCTTGCCGGTCGGCGGACCGGCTTCCGGGACGCGGACCTCGACGTCGACGCCGGGAATGCCGGCCATGACGCCACGCAGATCGTTCAGGATCTGGTTCGCCGATTTGCGCTCGCGCCAGTCGATGAATTCGTACTGGATGACGCCGACGACATCCTCGGGCACATCCTGGCCGCCGCCTTCGGACTTGCCGACGCGGGTATAGACCGACTTGAGGCCCGGCCAGCCGAGCAGCCGGTTTTCGGCGATCTTGGTCGCCGTGTCCATTTCGGCCAGCGAAAGGTTGCCGCGGGCATGCACATAGAGCAGGCCGTAGTCGGGCTCCACGCTCGGGAAGAACTCGACGCCGGCGCCGTACTTCGAATAGCCAACGAAGATGCCGGCCAGCAAGACGACGGTGAGCACCAGCACGGTGATGGGGAAGCGCACCGCCTGCTTGACGACCGCCATGTACCAGCCGTCGCGATTGTCGTCGGCGTGATGCTCCGGCGCCTTGGCGAAGATCGCGCCAAGCGTCGGCGCGAAGACCAGCGCATAGAGCATCGACGCCGACAGCGTGACGATCAGCGTGATCGGCATGTACTTCATGAAGTCGCCGATGATGCCTGGCCAGAACAGCAGCGGCGAGAAGGCGGCGATACGCGTCATCGTCGCCGCGATGACCGGTCCGGCCATGCGCTTGGCGGCAAGCGCGAAGGCTTCCTGCTTCGGCATGCCTTCGCTCATCCGCCGTTCGGCGAATTCGGTGACGATGATGGCGTCGTCCACCAGCATGCCGACCGCCAGGATAAGGCTGAACAGCACGATCATGTTGATCGTGTAGCCCATCATCGCCAATAGCAGGATGCCGATCAGGAAGGACGACGGGATGGCGAGGCCGATGAGCAGCGAGGCACGGCCGGACAGCGCGTAGAGGATGACGATGAACACCAGGATGACGGCGATCATCACGTGGTTCTGCAGATCACCCAGCAGCTGGTTGACGAAGACCGACTTGTCCTGCGTGTAGGTGACGTGCATCCCCTCGGGCATGGTTTTGACGAAGGCGTCGGACACCGCCCTCACCTTGGTCAACGTATCGATCAGATTGGCGCCGATGCGCTTCTTGACCTCGATGGCGATGGCCGGCTTGCCGTTGAGGCGCGTGATCGTCGTGGCGTCGGCGAAGGTCGAGCGGATCGTCGCGATGTCCTTGGCCTGCACCACGGCATTGGGGCCGGCAACCACCGGCAGCGCCGCGACATCCTCCGGCGTCTCGATCAGCGACGGCACCTTGACGGCGTATTTGCCTTGCGAGCCCTCGATATTGCCGGCGGCGACCAGGCTGTTGGAGGCGCCGACGGCGCCGATCAGCTGGTCAAGTTGCAGCCCGTATGAAGACAGCTTCATCGGATCGATGACGACCTCGACGAGATCGTCGCGCGAGCCCTGCAGCGAGCCTTCGAGAACGCCGGGCACCTCCTCGATGCGATCACGCAGTTCGCGCGCCGCGGCGGCCAGCACGCGTTCGGGCAATTCGCCCGACAGTGTGACGACAAGCACCGGGAATTCGGAAATGTTGACCTCGGTGACGACAGGCTCCTCGGCCGCTTGCGGCAGATCGGCCTTGCCGTCCTGCACCTTGGAGCGTGTATCCTGCAGTGCCGTCGCCAGATTGGTCTGCGGCTGGAACTCGACCAGCACATAGCCGCCGCCCTGGAAGGCGGCCGAGCGCATTTCCTTGAGGCCCTTCAGGCTTTTCAGCTTGCTTTCCATCGGCCGCAGCAGCAGGCGCTCGGAATCCTCCGGCGAGATGCCTTGATAGATCAGGCTGACATACATCATCGGAATCGGAACGTCGGGTTCCGCTTCCTTCGGCGTCGACTGATAGGCGACCCAGCCTGCAATCAGCAGGAAGACCAGGACCGAGATGGTCAGCCGGGCATTGTTGATTGCGAGTCTGACGATATCCATGACTTATGCCTGTTGCTTTCGGGAGTGGCGAACGGACTGACATCGCCGGGCAGAGCCCGGCGCCGGCGTCGCTGCGCTACTGCGTCCCGGCGGTGGCTTCGCCGATCAGCTTGTTGATGGTCGCCTGGTCGGCCTCGACCGGCTTGACCTCATCGCCTTCCTTCACCAGTTCCTGGCCGGCGACGATGATGCGCGCATCGGCCGGGATGCCGCCAAGCACGAGGCCGGTCGGGGTGTCGTCGACCAGGTCGATCGGGAAGAACGCAACCTTGTTGTCCTTGCCGACGGCGCGGATGCCCAGATCGCCCTTGTCGCCCAGTGTCACCACCGAGCGTGGCAGCAGGACCGCGTCGGTCGGCAGCGCGCTGAGCTGGATTTCCGCCGTCATGCCGGCCGGCACCGAGCCGTCGGCATTGGGGATGGCGACCTCGACGCGGAAGGTACGGGTCGCCGACGACGCATCGCGGCTGATGTAGCGCACGGTGCCTTCGACGGTCTGGCCGCTGACCAGCCGGACGCCGGCCTTGTCGCCGATCTTGAGATAGCCGAGGTCGCGCTCGCTGATCTCGCCGCGGGCGATCACCGGATCGAGCTTGATGATGGTCGCCACCTCGCCGCCCTGCATGACCGAACTGCCAAGCTCCACTGGCACCCGGTCGATGACGCCGTCGAACGGCGCCTTGACCTCGTTGCGGTCGAGTTCGGCCTGCGCGGTATCCAGCAGGGATTGCGCCTGGGTCAAGTTGGAGCGGGCGGTGTCGAGCTGCAGCTTGGGCAGATTGCCGGTCCGGGCGAGCCGCTCGGCGGCATCGAGCTCGGCCTTGCGCTGCACCAGCAACTGCCTGGCGTTGTCGACGTTCGAGATCTTTTCTTCCGCCGCCAGCATCAGCACCAGGTCGCCGGTCTTGACATGATCGCCTTGCTTGACCGGCAGCTTGTCGATGACGCCGGCGACGCGGGTTGCCAGAACCGCGCGCTTGTCAGCCTCGGTTAGGCCGGAAATGCGGATGGCGCGCGCATAGGTCTTGCGCGGCGGCGTCACCACGGCAACGGTGCGCAACGGCGCCTTCGGTTCGGCTTCCGCCGTCTTTGGCTTGCTCGCGTCCGGCGCCTTGCCCTGCTCGACTTCGGCCGCCTTGGCCTTGTTGGCCGCTACGCTGCCGACCGATGAGAATTCGCCTGTCGCCATCCACGCCGCGAAACCAATGAGCACAACAATGGCTGCAAGCTTGTGAAACCTGATTTTAGGCATCGTCATTTTTCCACTGCGGGTTCAGCCAGCACCGCGCCTTCATGACGCGGGCGCGTCGCCGATATGGGTGCGCGCCTGACCGTGTTCAAATTGCCGTGATCGGCGAGCGCCGCTTCTACATCAAAGTTGCACTGCAATATAGCCTTAAAGTTGCAAGGCCATTACGGCATCGGGCAAGGTGAACCCGCCGCCATCCAGTTTTCGATCGCTTGATAGGTCGCTTCGGCAGAGCCCGGAGCCGGCTCACGATCCGAGCCCGGCGCCCAGCCCCAGGCGACAAGTTTATCGTCGCGGACATGCAGCGCGACATCGGTCAATTTGCGGTCGCCATTGCGCGCCGGATCCTTGATCTGGGCGCAGATTTCGGCCGAGGATTTACCGAACCAGGCCATCTCGGCCGGCGCCAAATGCCAACCCTCGGCGCCGGGTGGTCCGTTCAACGCATTGGAATTACTGGAGAAATGGCAGGTTGTGCAGCGCAGGCCCGGATTGCCGAAGCCCGATCCGTCGGTGCCGCGCTGGACGTTGAAGGCGTGCACAGATGTGGCGCCGTAATGCGCACCCGACCAGCGCGGCCGGTCGTCCGCGACATGACAATCGGCGCAGCGCGGATGTGAGAACACCGCATAGATCTTGTCCCATTCGGACAGGCCCTTGGCCATGTCGACCGTCGGGCTCGGTGATGTCTGGCTCTCCTGTGCGGTTGCGAAAGGCGCCGCCGAAAACAAGATGGCAGCAGGCGTCAGCATGATGAGAAGCTTCTTCATGCGAAGGCCACCATTGTCGACAGCGGCAACGTGCGGATGCGCTTGCCGGTGAGCGCGAAGATGGCATTGGCCAGCGCCGGTGCCGCCGGCGGTGTGCCAACCTCGCCGACGCCGCCCATCTTGTGGAAATTCTCCAGTATGGCGACTTCGAAGGTCGGGCACTGGAAGATCCGCATGGCGTCGAAATCGTGGAAGTTCGACTGTTCGACCATGCCGTCGGCGAAGGTGATCTGCTGTCCCATTGCCGCTGACAGGCCATAGATGGCGCCGGAAATCAGCTGTGCCTCGATGATGCCCGGATCGAGCGCTGTGCCGACATCGGCGGCGATCCATACCTTCTCGATGCGGATGCCCGCCGGGGTGTCCGCCACCTGGACGATCTCGCCGACCCAGCTGCCGAAAGATAGCGTGAAAGCCATGCCCTTGGCCTTGCCGGCGGGCAGTGCCTCGCCCCATTTCGCCATCGCGGCGACCTTCTCGACGACCTTCACCGCCGAGGGATAGGCGGCCATCAATCTCTTGCGCATCTCGACCGGATCGATTTTGCCGGCGGTGGCGATCTCGTCCATGAACCCTTCATGGAAGAAGCCGTTGATAGAACTGCCGACCGAGCGCCAGAAGCCGACGGGAATCGAGACGGGCGCCGCGACGCCGCTCACCCGATAGTTCGCAATGGTGTAGGGCTGGTCATAGGCCCCATCGACAATGGACTTGTCGGGACCGACCGGCGGTATCGAGGGAAACAGCCGGCGCAAGGTGCTGGCGATCACCGACGGCGAGGCGATCTTCATGTCGACGGCGACCGGCATGCCGTCGTCGCCAAGCCGCGCCTGGAACTTGCCGACCGCGGCCGGCCGGTAGGCGTCGTGGCGCATGTCCTCTTCGCGCGTCCAGGTCACCTTGATTGGGCGCCCGCCTGTCTCCTTCGCCATCAACGCGGCGCAAAGCGAGAAGTCCATCTCGGTACGGCGGCCAAAACCGCCGCCCATGAAGGTAGTGTGGACAGTGACCTTGTCCTGCCCGATGCCGACCGCGTTGGCGCAGAGCTGGCGCACCAGGGTCGGCGCCTGGTTGCCGCACCAGATGTCGAGGGCGCCATCGCTGAACCGCGCCGTGGCGTTCATCGGCTCCATGGTCGCATGCGCCAGATAGGGCACGGCATAGTCCGCCTCGACCATCCGTTCGCGCGGCGCGTCGGCGAAGGCGGTATCGACATCGCCATTGTCGCGCATTGCCGACCCCTTGGTGCCGAGCGCCTGTTTCAGCACGTCTGATATGGCAGCGCTGCCGAGCGGATATTCGGGATCCGCCCATTGGGCGTCGATGGCGTCGGCCGCCCTGAAGGCCGCCCAGGTATTTTGCGCGATGATGCCGAAGCCGTGGCCGTAATTCGTCTCGAGCGGCACGATCTTGATCACGCCGGGCATTTTCTCGGCTTTGGCGAGATCAGCCTTGACTGGCTTGGCCCAGAAGCGCGGGCTCATCTTCACCGTGCCGTAGAGCATATCCGGCAGCCTGACATCGATGCCGAAGATCGGCGCTCCGGTGACCTTGGCCAGCATGTCGATGCGCTTCTGCGGCTTTCCCAGCAGCTTCCAGTCGACTCTGTCCTTGAGCCTGACTTCGGCCGACGGCGCCATGGTGGCGGCAGCCGCGGCAACCGCGCCATAGGTCAGCGACTTGCCCGATGCCTTGTGCAGGATCGAACCGTTGGCTGTTTCCAGATCGGCGGCGGCAACGCCGAGTTTCTGCGCCGCGGCCGCGATCAGCAGATGCCGGGCTGCGGCGCCCGCCTGGCGCATCTTGTCGAAACCATCACGCGCTGAAGCCGAACCGCCGGTGGCCTGGACAGCAAGGAACTTGCCGACCACACCGAGACCTGAGCGCACCGCTTGCGCCGTCATGCCCTCGTCGAAGAAGGCGAACGGACCGCCCTCCTCGAGGATCGCCGCGTTGTAATAGGCGTAGGAGGCCGGGCCGTGCTCGACCTTGATCTGGTCGAGACCGACATCGAGTTCTTCGGCGACCATGACGGCGAGCGTTGTCGAGATGCCTTGCCCCATCTCGGCACGCGGCGCGACGATGGTGATGGTGTTGTCGGCGCCGATCTTCACATAGGGGTTGAAGGTCGCCTCACCCTTGCCGAGATCGGCCTCGAGCGGGTTCGGAAACGGTTTGCGATAATAGTAGTAGCCGACGGCAACGCCGCCCGCGACAGCGGCCGCGCCGATCAGGAACGTGCGGCGGGCGATCTTTCCGACACTGGCCATGATCAGAGCCCCGCCGTCTTGAGCGCCGCGGCCTTCCTGATGGCCGAGCGGATCTTCGGATAGGTGCCGCAGCGGCAGAGATTGCCGCCCATGGCGTTGTCGATATCGGCGTCGCTCGGGTCGGCGATCTCGTCGAGCAGCGCCACCGCGCTCATGATCTGGCCGGCCTGGCAATAGCCGCATTGCGCGACCTGTTCCTCCAGCCATGCCTGCTGCACCGGATGCAGCCTGTCCGCCGTGCCGATGCCTTCGATGGTGGTGACAGCGCCGCTGACCTGGCCGAGCGGAAGCGAGCAGGAGCGCACCGGCTGACCATCGACATGCACCGTGCAGGCGCCGCAGGCGGCAATGCCGCAGCCGAACTTCGGTCCCGTCTTGCCGATGAGATCGCGCAGCGCCCACAGCAGCGGCATGGCCGGATCGGCGTCGATGTCGAATGACTGCCCGTCGACGGTGAGGCGCATGGGATACCCTTTTGTTGTCGTCCACAGCCCTGGAGCGAAGCGTCCCTCTTGGGTCGCTTCGTCTCGATACAGATTGACAAATTCCGTCATTTTGTCAATTGAGATTTTGCAGGATAATGTCGCTCCATGAATCAGACCGAAGACATCGCCGCCATCGACCCCAAACGCGTCCGTATCCTGGATGGCGCAATGAAGGTGTTTTTGGCCTATGGCTTCTCCCGCACCACCATGGACGACATTGCCCGCGCCGCCGACATGTCGCGTCCGGCGCTTTATCTTCAGTTCAAGAACAAGACCGACATTTTCCGCGCTATCGCCATGATGGTGCTGTCGCGCTCGGTCGCGGCGGCAAAAATGGCTCTGGCCGGCGATGATGCTTTCACCGAGCGCATGATGCGAGCCATCGACGAAGCTTTCATCTCGATGATGAGCGCCGTCGTTGCCTCCCCTCATGGCGCCGAATTGCTGGACATGAAATCGAGCCTCGGCGATCTCGTCGGGTGCTGGCGCGGCGGCCTTGTCGAACATATCGCCGCTGCGATCCATGGCGAGGCGGCCAGGAACGGCGTCGACCTGGCGGCCAGGGGGCTGTCGACGCAACTGCTTGCCGACATGCTGCTCGATGGGCTGGAAGGCATGAAGGCGCGGATCAGCGATCCCGAGGGGCAGCGGCAGGCGGCCGCCGCCCTGGTCAAGGTGATCGACCTGGCGTTGAAAGCCTGATGAAGCCTAGGCGTGTCGGGGTTCCGCTCAGGCGCGGCGGCGCTCCGCTTCCGGGTTCTTGCGCACCGCGAGGAATTCCTTGACCCGCCGGCCGGGTGCGGGGCCGCGCACCGGCTTGAAACCGTCATCGAGTTCGCCGGAGAGATCGAGCGTCGGCCGCTTGCCGACGGCATCGTAGTTTTCTTCCAGCCAGTCGCTGGCGGCGGTGCGGCCGAGATCGCGCAGATAGGTCAGGAAGGCCCATTCGGCGTTGACCTTCGATGACGCCGACAGGTCCTTGAAAGCCTCGTCGGCATCGATGCGGTGCATGCGGATGTCGCGATACTCGCCATGCGGCAGCCGGCCGGCGGCGATCAGTTCCTTGACGAAGGCGATCGAGCGGAATTCGCGCAGCAGCCCGGCATTGAAAGTGATTTCGTCGATGCGGTTCTGGATCTCGTTGGCGCTCCTGGGCGTTCCTTCGCGCACCACCGGATTGATCTGCACCAGCAGCACATCCTCGGTCGCCGCCGTCTTGAAAAACGGATAGAGCGCCGGGTTGCCGCCATAGCCGCCATCCCAATAGGGCACGCCCTTGATCTCGACGGCGCGGAACAATTGCGGCAGGCAAGCCGAGGCCATAACCGTGTCGAGGTCGATCTCGCCATCGGAAAAGACCCGCAGCTGCCCGGTCTCGACATTGGTGGCGGAGATGAACAGTTCCATCGACTTGCAGGCGCGCACATTGCTGAAATCGATCTCCTGCGCCACCACGTCGCGCAGCGGATTGAGCCCGAGCGGGTTGGCGACATAGGGCGAGAACACCCGCGACATGGTGTCGAAGAAGACATAGCCCGGCGTGTTCTCGATCGACCAATTGCCCCAGGCGACGTCCCACGGCATGCGCTGCACCGGGCTGAACCGGCCCTTCGCCGCCACCGCGCGCCAGAAATCGTCGAGTTTTTGCCGCGCACCGTCGACCCCGCCACGCACAAATCCATCGGCCAGCGCCACCGCGTTCATGGCGCCGGCGCTGGTGCCGGACACCGCCGATATCTCCAGCCTGCCGTCCTCCAGCAGCCGGTCGAGCACGCCCCAGGAGAATGCACCGTGCGAACCACCGCCCTGAAGTGCGATGTTGATCTTCTTGTTTTCCTCCGCCTTGCCGTTCTTCGTCATGGCGTTCCTGTCGTCCTTATGCGCCAACCTGCCCCAACGTCACGGAAGGAAGCAGCTATCGGCGGCCTATGTTGCAGTGCAGCATATAAGGACGGACCAAGGCAAGAACACGAACACGGTCGCGTGATCACATGAAATTTCGGTCATGAGAGAAAAGCCCCTCCGCTCGAAGCGGAGAGGCTGTGTCCTTGGATCAGAGATGCCTAGGCGACCAGATCGGGCACCGGGCCGACATAGCGCGATTGCGGACGGATCAGCCGTCCGGTCGTCTGCTGCTCGCGCGCATGCGCGATCCAGCCGGCAACGCGACCGGCGGCGAACACATTGCTGAAGGCCTGTGGCGGGAACCCAGCCGCTTCCAGCACCAGTGCGGTGTAGAACTCGACATTGGTCTGCAGCGAACGCTGCGGCTTGGCGATCCGCAACACCTCGAGCGCCGTTTTTTCGACCGCCTCGGCGAAAGCCAGCCGGCGGCCGGTCTCGCCCTCGCCGCCAAGCTGCCGCACGACTGCTTTCAGCACATCGGCGCGCGGATCGCGCACACGGTAGATGCGATGGCCGAACCCCATGATCCGCCTGCCATGCGCGATCTCGTTGCGCAGCCAGCCGGCCGCATCGCCATGCGCCTCGATCGCGTCGAGCATCTCGATCACCGGGCCGGGCGCACCGCCATGCAGCGGCCCCTTGAGCGCGCCGAGTCCGGCCAGTACCGACGAGGTCAGGCCGGCCAATGTCGAAGCAACGACGCGCGTGGCGAAGGTCGAGGCGTTGAGGCCGTGGTCGCAGACGGTCACCAGATAGGTGTCGAGCGCTTTTGCCAATGCCGGCGACGGAACGGAGCCCCGAAGCATGCGCAACATGTCGGCGGCATGGTCGGCCTTGCCATCCGGCGCGACTGGCTGCTCGCCGCGCTGCAGGCGCAGCAAGGCAGGCGTCAGCACGACGGGCGCCGCGATCAGCCGCAGCCCGTCCGCCAGTGTTTCGCCGTCTGGCAGCAGAGCCATGCCGGCGCGCATGGCGCTGTAGATGTCGAGTGGCGCCAGCAGCGACAGCGAAGGCCGGGTCCGCTCAAACACCTCGACACGCGCCTCGCCCAGTTGCGCAGCCAGTTCGGTATCGCCGGGCAGATCCTCGAAGAAGCCGTCGAGCAACAGCCGGACGACCTGCGGAAAGCTCCAGCGTCCGGCCAGTTCCGCCAGCGAATGACCACGGATCGTCAGGCGGCCGCCCAGACCATCCACGTCGGACAACACGGTTTCGGCCGCCACCACATCATCGAGTCCATTCGCCATAGCCTTGTCTCCTTGAACCTTTTCCGGATCGGAGATAAGGCTGGTCAACCCAAGCATCAATCTTGATCAATAGAATCAATATCAGAGCCGAAAATGTCGGAATGGCTATCGCGGGAAGAGGCGCTGGAAAGGCTGCGGGTGCGGCCGCAGACGCTCTATGCCTATGTCAGCCGCGGGCGCATCGGCATGCGTCCCGACCGCGCCGATCCACGCCGCAGCCAGTATCGCGCCGACGACATCGCGGCGCTGGCAACACGCCGGGCGCGCGGACGCAGCCCCTCGGCCATCGCCGAAAGCGCGATTGCCTGGGGCGAGCCGTCCATCGCAACGGCGATTTCGACCGTCCGGCACGGTCACCTCATCTATCGGGGCCGGGACGCCGCCATGCTGTCCGACCATGCCTCGCTGGAAGAAACCGCCGCTGTGCTTTGGGCCTTGCCTGAACCGGCCCGTTTTGAAGCGCCGCTGCCGGATGCGCCACGCCAGCCCGGCCGAGCCTCGGCCTTTGCGCAACTTGCCTTGCTGGCCGGCCAGGCTCGGCCTTTGCTTGGACGCAGCGCCGCCTCGATATGTGCCGACGCCGCGCGCGCAATCGGCGTGCTGGCCGGCGCCCTCGGTGCCGAGGCGGGGGCCGATCCGGTGCACCGGCGATTGGCACGGGGCTGGTCGGTCGATGAGGGTGGCGCCGATGCGATCCGGCGCGCCCTTGTGCTGCTCGCCGATCACGAGCTGAATGCATCGACCTTCGCGGCCCGCGTCGCGGCCTCCACCGGCGCCTCGCCCGCCGCTTGCCTGCTGGCGGGTCTGGCAACACTCTCCGGTCCGCGCCATGGCGGTGCCGGCGAAGCAGTGATGCAGCTTGCTGAAGATGCGGCGCGGCATGGCGCCGACGCCGCGATCCGGCGCTGGCTCGGCCACGACAGGCCGCTGCCGGGGTTCGGCCACCAACTCTATCCCGAGGGTGATCCCCGGGCCACGGCACTCCTGGCAGCCATCGGCAACACCGATGAGACCTTGCGATTGCTGGAGATCGCCGCCATCGCAGCGACCGGCGCCCAGCCGAATATCGATTTTGCCCTGGCCGTGCTGACGCGCAGCCTCGGCCTGCCGCGCGATGCGCCGTTCCATCTGTTCGCGCTTGGGCGCAGCGTCGGCTGGGCAGCCCATATGGTCGAACAGATCATGAGCGGCAGCATCATCAGGCCACGCGGCCGCTATGAAGGGCTGTTGCCCTGACAGCTTTTTGCCTGATGCGGTTTCGCGCCCGGGCTCAACTTTGTCAGCCGTCAGGCGGAGTTGGCATTGGTCCCGAACCGCGCCCGGTACGCGGCGGGCGTCGTGGCGAATTGCCGGCGGAAATGATGCCGCAGCGTCGCCGCAGCGCCAAAGCCGGCGGTCTCGGCAATCCGCTCGATCGGCATGCTCGTGTCTTCCAGCAAAGTGCGCGCCCGCGAAAGTCGTTCTGAAAGCAGCCATCGCGCCGGCGTGACACCGGTCGCGGCCGCGAACCGGCGCAAAAATGTCCGCTCGCTCATCCCGGCAAGACCGGCCAGGGTGGCGACGGAATAGTCGTCGGCAATGTCAGCGCGCATTCTGTCGATCAACGGTCCAAGCCGGCCGCGTTCGTGCGGCTCGGGAACGGAACTCTCTACATACTGGGCCTGGCCGCCGTCGCGATGCGGCGGCACGACCAGGCGGCGTGCCACCATGTTGGCCGCCTTGGTGCCGAAGTCGCGCCGCACCAGATGCAGGCACAGGTCGATACCCGCCGCGCTGCCGGCCGATGTCAGCACGTTTCCCTCATCGATGTACAAAACGTCAGGGACCACGGTGATGTCGGGATACATCTCCCTCAGCCTGTCGCTGTAGCGCCAATGCGTGGTTGCCTTCTTGCCCGACAGCAGGCCAGCCGCGGCAAGCACGAAGACGCCCGAGCAGATGGACAGGATGCGCGCGCCCCGCTCACTGGCCTCGCGAAGCGCCTCGATAAGCAATGGCGGCACCGGACAGTCCACACCGCGCCATCCCGGCACGATCACGGTGCCGGCCTCGCCGATCAGATCGGGTCCGCCATCGGCGACGATGCGCACGCCGCCCATCGCACGCATTTCGCCGGCATCGATGCCGGCGACGGCAAAACGATACCAATCCGCACCCATCTCGGGTCTGGGCAAAGCGAACATCTCGGCCGCCACGCCAAACTCGAACGTGCATAGCTCGTCATAGGCAACGGCAACGACCAGCGGATTGGCGGGAGGCACATTTGGCATGATCTTGACGATATATGGCAAAGCTGCCAGCTGCAATCGCCCGGTCCGGTGCGCTACCTCAGATCCATCAGCGATGGAGACAAGCTCCATCCGAAAAGATGGAGACAAGCTCCATCGGTGATGGAGACCCCTGATGAGCTATGTGACAGACGTTCCACCAGCCTCGCCGGAGATTGCCCGCGACCATTTCCTGCGCCGGCTTTCCGTCGAGACCGATTGTTCGGACGTTGCTGCAGCACTGCGCGGCGGCGAGCCGGACTTCATGCTTCTGCATGTGGTCGGTTCGCCGGATGCGTATGAGCGCCGCCACGTGCCGGGTGCGCTGCACTTGCCGCACCGCGAGATATCGGCCGAGCGGATGGCTGAATGGCCGGCAGGCACGCTGTTCGTCGTCTATTGCGCCGGGCCGCATTGCAATGGCGCGGACCGGGCGGCCTTCAAACTGGCCAGCCTCGGCCTGCCGGTCAAGATTATGATCGGCGGCATTTCAGGCTGGCAGGACGAAGAGCTTCCTTTCGCCTCAGGCAGGGAGCCTGGCGCTCTGCGGGCATGATCCAGCCGGCGCGGCTGATATCGTCCGTCCGTTCGAGCGGCGGATGTCGGCGCCTTGCGAAACGTGGGAATTGCGGCACCCGACCATTGATGGGCAAGGCACAGCCGGATCTGGCCTAAGCCTTGTCGGCTAGCCGGTTCACGACATCGTGTCGAGCTTGCGCTGCATGGCCGCGATCTGGTCCTTCAACTGCTGCAGATCGTCGGATTTCTCCGGCGGCGCGTCCTTCCTGACCGGCTCAGTGGGGGCCGCGGCCGGCGCCGAGCCCGCGGGCGGGAAAGGCGTGAACAGCCGCATCGCGTTCTGGAACATTTCCATATTGCGGCGCGTCTGTTCTTCCAGTGCCTTGATCGGCGTCGCCATCTTCATCACATCGAGCGGCGACTTGCCGATGGCGCCCTTCATCTGCTCGCGAAAGCGCTCCTGTTCCTTGGAGAAGGCGATCATCGACTGTTCAAGGAAGCTCGGCACGATCATCTGCATCTGGTCGCCGTAGAAGGCGATCAGCTGGCGCAGGAACGGGATCGGCAGCATGTTCTGCCCATCCTTGTTCTCCAGCTCGAAAATGATCTGAGTCAGCACCGGATGCGTGATGTCGTCGCCGGTTTTGGCGTCCTGAACGGTGAATTCCTCGCCCTTCTTGACCATGTCGGCCAGATCTTCGAGCGTCACATAGGTGCTCGTCCCCGTATTATAGAGGCGGCGATTGGCGTATTTCTTGATAATGATCGGGTCGTCTTTTGCGGCCATCTGCATCCTCCCCGGACACCGGCACGCCTGAGTAAGCAGCCGGTAACGATTGCGCCCTTTTTGAGGATATGCGCAAAAGCCTCATAATTCCAAGCAGTTTGTGCAGTGCGGGATCATATAATGCTGCATAGCAGGCAAAATATGCTGCGCAGCAGCGGCCCGCCCGCCGGCATGGCGGCGCGCGACCTGCTTGGCGTGAATGGGCGCCATGCCGATTTCCGGTTTGACTTGGGTCATGGAAAGGGCAAGAAAAGTTGCCAATAATGCCTGAAAACACGACAGCTCGAAGTCTGGAGAAGAAAATGTCCTCTGCCAATTCCATCGTTGTCGCCAGTGCCGCGCGCACGGCCGTCGGCTCCTTCAACGGTGCTTTCGCGGCCACGCCGGCGCATGAACTCGGTGCTGTCGTCATCAAGGAGCTTTTGTCGCGAGCCGGTGTCGAGGCAGCCGAGGTCGACGAGGTCATTCTCGGCCAGGTGCTGACCGCGGCCCAGGGCCAGAACCCGGCCCGCCAGGCCTCGATCATTGCCGGCCTGCCCAAGGAGACCACTGCCTGGGGCCTCAACCAGGTTTGCGGCTCGGGCCTGCGCGCCATCGCGCTCGGCATGCAGCAGATCGCCACCGGCGACGCCAAGGTGATCGTTGCCGGCGGACAGGAATCGATGTCGCTGTCGCCGCACGCCGAGCACCTGCGCGCCGGCGTCAAGATGGGCGACTACAAGATGATCGACACCATGATCAAGGACGGCCTGTGGGACGCCTTCAACGGCTACCACATGGGCAACACCGCCGAAAACGTCGCACGCCAGTTCCAGATCACCCGTGACGATCAGGATCAGTTCGCGCTGGCCTCGCAGAACAAGGCCGAGGCCGCGCAGAAGGCCGGCAAATTCAAGGACGAAATCGTCGCCTTCACCATCAAGGGTAGGAAGGGCGACACCATTGTCGACCAGGACGAATACATCCGCCACGGCGCCACGCTCGACGCCATGACCAAGCTGAAGCCGGCCTTCGACAAGGACGGCTCGGTGACCGCCGCCAACGCCTCCGGCATCAATGACGGAGCCGCCGGCGCGCTGCTGATGAGCGAAGCGGAGGCCGCAAGGCGCGGCATCACCCCGCTGGTGCGCATTGCATCCTGGGCAACCGCCGGTGTCGATCCGGCGATCATGGGAACCGGCCCGATCCCCGCCTCGCGCAAGGCTTTGGAGAAGGCCGGCTGGTCGGTCGGCGATCTCGACTTGGTCGAGGCCAACGAGGCCTTTGCCGCGCAGGCCTGCGCCGTCAACAAGGGCATGGGCTGGGATCCCTCGATCGTCAACGTCAATGGCGGCGCCATCGCCATCGGCCATCCGATCGGCGCCTCGGGCGCCCGCGTCTTCAACACGCTGGTCTACGAGATGCGCCGCCGCGGCGCCAAGAAGGGCCTCGCCACGCTGTGCATCGGCGGCGGCATGGGCGTCGCCATGTGCGTTGAAGCGCTGTGAGAAAACGATGAGCGGGCGGCGCGAGCCGCCCGTTCAGAATCCAGTGCCTGCCAAGCCCGAAAACAGGGCGATATCAAAAAGGGGAAATGCATGACCAAGGTAGCAATCGTCACGGGCGGATCGCGCGGCATCGGCGCGGCGATCTCGATCGCCTTGAAGACCGCCGGCTATTCGGTTGCCGCGAACTACGCCGGCAACGACGAAGCGGCGGCGAAGTTCAAGGCCGAGACCGGCATCCCGGTCTACAAATGGTCGGTCGCCGACTATGACGCTTGCGCCGCCGGCATCAAACAGGTCGAGGCCGACCTCGGCCCGGTCTCGGTGCTGGTCAACAATGCCGGCATCACCCGCGATGCCATGTTCCACAAGATCACCCGCGACCAGTGGAAAGAAGTCATCGACACCAATCTGTCCGGTGTCTTCAACATGACGCATCCGCTGTGGAACGGCATGCGCGATCGCAAGTTCGGCCGCGTCATCACCATCTCCTCGATCAACGGCCAGAAGGGCCAGGCCGGCCAGGTCAATTATTCCGCCGCCAAGGCCGGCGACATCGGTTTCTCGAAGGCGCTCGCCCAGGAGGGCGCCCGCGCGGGCATCACCGTCAACGTCATCTGCCCCGGCTACATCGCCACCGAAATGGTCAAGGCCATCGACGAGAAGGTGCTCAACGAGCGCATCCTGCCGCAGATCCCGGTCGGCCGCCTCGGCGAGCCGGAAGAGATCGCGCGCTGCGTCGTCTTCCTCGCTTCGCAGGATGCCGGCTTCATCACCGGCTCGACCATCACTGCCAATGGCGGCCAGTACTTCGTCTGAGACGTCCAACGGCTTCGGATTGTGACGAACGGACCGGGGAACCGGTCCGTTTCCCTGACGCCTTGGAGGCCGGAAAAATACCCCGCCACGGCGCGATGCCCCAATCCGGCACGCAAAGGTTAATGGCGACAGCGCCGTCTGTGCGAACCCTGTGGACAAGCCTGTGAATCCTCGGTGGATAAACTGTTCGCAACACAAGATATTGAGGGAACAAAACGGGAAAATCCCGTTGGCGCTGATTTGTCGCCGATTCGTTCCGGCTTTGAGCGGAAGTTAACGTTAATGCCCCGGAATCAGCTGTTTTTCCTTAACGGCAAATTCAGAAAGATTAACAATTTCATAATCTTGAGCGATAGCCCCTGACCTGCTTCGGTCATTTGCCGGCAAAGGTTAAGGACAAGGCTCACCCAGCATAAAACGGGCCAGTTCGACGATTCAGCATGTGGTGAGACTCACCATCACAAAATCCATATGTAGCCGTGAACAAAAGCTGAATCTGAGCGAGTCGCCGATTCGTAGCTGATTCGTTCCAGACTCGTTCCATCAGTTAAGCAGCAGCCAATTTAGCGCCAGACAGAGTTGCTTTCGAAGCTGCCGGTGGAACATTCCGCTTTCGCTTCGCGCCCGAAATCCCTATGTGTCGCCTGTCATACGCGCCAGTTGAGGCACGCTCCCGACAACCAGAGGCCAGAAAGCCTTATTTCCAGGTCGATGAACATCCAGCCGAAACACACTGAGCCGCTGATCTTGTCGGGCCGCGACGTGACCGCCGTGCTTGGCCCAACCAACACCGGCAAGACCCATCTCGCCATCGAGCGGATGGTGGCGCACGAAACCGGCGTCATCGGCCTGCCGCTCAGGCTGCTGGCCCGGGAAGTCTATGCGCGCGTCTGCGAAAAGGTCGGCGCCCACAAGGTCGCGCTGATCACCGGCGAGGAGAAGATCCAGCCGCCAGGCGCCAAATATTCGGTCTGCACCGTCGAGGCCATGCCGCGCGAGACCGACGCCGCCTTCGTCGCCATCGACGAGGTGCAGCTCGCCGGCGACCTCGAGCGCGGCCACATCTTCACCGACCGTATCCTGCATCTGCGCGGCCGCCAGGAAACGCTGCTGCTTGGTGCCGCCACCATGCATGGCATCCTGCAGCGCCTGCTGAAGGGCGTCTCGGTGGTGACGCGGCCAAGGCTGTCGCACCTGGCCTATGCCGGTTCGAAGAAACTGACCCGCCTGCCGCGCCGCACCGCGATCGTCGCCTTTTCCGCCGACGAGGTCTATGCCATCGCCGAGCTGATCCGCCGCCAGCAGGGCGGTGCCGCCGTCGTGCTCGGCGCGCTTTCGCCGCGCACCCGCAACGCCCAGGTGGCGCTGTTCCAGTCGGGTGATGTCGACTATCTCGTCGCCACCGACGCCATCGGCATGGGTCTCAACCTCGATCTCGACCATGTCGCCTTCGCCCAGAACCGCAAATTCGACGGCTACCAGTACCGTAATCTGACGGCGGCCGAACTCGGCCAGATCGCCGGCCGCGCCGGCCGGCATCTGCGCGACGGCACGTTCGGCGTCACCGGTCAGGTCGACCCGCTCGACGAAGACCTCGTCAAGAAGATCGAGGGCCACGACTTCGATCCGGTGAAGGTGCTGCAGTGGCGCACCGCGCATTTCGACTTCGCCAGTCTCGATGCGCTGAAGCGCTCGATCGAGACCAACGCGCCGGTCGAGGGCCTGACGCGCGCCCTGCCGGCGGTCGACGCACAGGCGCTCGAATATCTCTCCCGCGACGAGGACATCCGCGCGCTCGCCACCGATGCCAAGCGCGTGGCGCTGCTGTGGGAAGCCTGCGCGCTGCCCGACTACAGGAAGATCGCGCCTGCCCAGCATGCCGACCTCATCGCCTCCATCTACATGGACCTCGCCCGTCATGGCCATGTCGACGAGAACTACATGGCCGAGCAGGTGCGCCGCGCCGACACCACCGAGGGCGACATCGACACGCTGTCGCACCGTATTGCCCAAATCCGCACCTGGACATTCGTGTCGAACCGGCCCGGCTGGCTGGCCGATCAGGCACACTGGCAGGAAAAGACGCGCGAAATCGAAGACAGATTGTCGGATGCGCTGCATGAGCGGTTGACGAAACGCTTCGTAGACCGCAGGACTTCCGTCCTCATGCGGCGCCTTAGAGAAAATACCATGCCTGAAGCCGAAATCAGTCCTACCGGAACCGTCCTTGTCGAAGGCCACCATGTCGGCGAGTTGCAAGGGTTCCGCTTCACCGCCGACCAGACCGCCGGCGGCGAAGACGCCAAGGCCGTGCGCACGGCCGCGCAAAAGGCGCTTGCCGCCGAGTTCGAGGCGCGCGCCGAACGCTTCGGCGCCTGCGCCAATGGCGACCTGGCGCTAGGCTCGGACGGCACGCTACGCTGGATCGGCGCGCCGATCGGCACGCTGGTTTCGGGCGAAGACGCGCTGAAGCCGCGCCTTGTGCTTTTGGCCGACGAACAGCTGACAGGCCCGGCGCGCGACAAGGTCGCCGCGCGCGCCGAACGCTTCGTCAATTTCCAGATCGAAACGCTGCTGAAGCCGCTCGTCGACCTGAAGAACGCCGACCAGATTTCCGGCATCGGCCGCGGCATTGCCTTCCAGCTGGTCGAGAATTTCGGCCTCATCAACCGCCGCGATATCGCCGAGGAGATGAAGTCGCTCGACCAGGAGGGTCGCGCGGCCCTGCGCCGCCTTGGTGTGCGCTTCGGCGCCTACCACGTCTTCGTGCCCGCTTTGATCAAGCCGGCCCCCGCCGGGCTGGTGACCTTGCTGTGGGCGCTGCAGAACGACGGCAAGGACAAGCCTGGTTTCGGCGACGTCGTCCACGCGCTGGCGTCCGGCCGTACCTCCGTGGTCATCGATCCTGCCTTCGACAAGGCTTTCTACAAGCTTGCCGGCTATCGCAATCTCGGCCGCCGCGCCGTGCGCATAGACATATTGGAGCGGCTGGCGGACCTCATCCGTCCGGCGACCAACTGGAAGCCCGGCCTCGGCCAGCGTCCGGACGGCGCCTATGACGGCCATTCCTTCATGGTGACGCCGCCGATGATGTCGATCCTTGGTGCCACCGCCGACGACATGGAAGAGATTCTCAAGGGCCTCGGCTACCGCGCCGAGCCGAAGCCGGCGGCGGAGGTGAAGGCGCGGCTGGAGGCGCAGGACACCGCCGCGCGTGAAGCCGCTGCCGCGAAACTCGCGGCGGAAGAAGCCGCGCGCGCCGAGCAGGCCAAGGCAGCCGAAGCTGCCGCTACAGACGCGGCCGCGGAGGCGGCGGTCGAGGGTTCGGAACCGGCTGTTGCCGAGACCGCGCTCGAAACTCCCGCCGAAGTCATCGCGGAAACGACAGCGGAGCCGATCGCGGAAGCGCAACCGGAAGCTCCAGCCGAAGCCGTGGAAGAACCCGCTACAGAGATTGCTGTCGCCGAAGCGGTTGCTGAACCTGTTGCCGCGCCGGAAGCGGAAGCCGAGTCGATCGAGGCGGCGCCGGCGGAGCCAGTTTCCGAAGCTGCACCGGCGACGGAAGCGGTTTCGGACGAGCCTGCCGTGGTGGCCGAAGCGGCCACCGGCGAGCCCATCGCCGAAGCCGAAGCGCCCAAGCCGATCCTGCTGTGGCGCCAGGGCCGTTTCGAACAGCGCCCCCGCCATCACGAAGGTCGCAACAACCGCCAGCGCAATGGACAAGCGCGCGGCCGAAACAATGCACCCGCCGATGCCGCCGGCGCACCGGCCACGGCCGCGCCCGGAGAACGTCCCGCCCATGAGGGTCGGCGCGACGGCGCCGGCAAGCCGCGCTTCGACCGTTCGAAGTTCAAGCCCAAGCCGCAGGGTGAAGGCGAACAGCGCCGTGACGGCCGCCCGCAGGGCGAGCGTCCCGAGCGCCGCGAAGGCCGACCCGACTGGAAGGGTGGCCGGCCCGAGGGAAAGGGCGGTCCCGATCGCGGCAAGGGAGGCGCAAAGCCCGCTTTCCAGCCGAAGCCGCGCGAGGAACGTCCGGTGCGCTTCGATCCGGATTCGCCCTTCGCCAAGCTCGCCGCCTTGCGCGACCAGCTGAAGAAGTAGGCTCGGAAGGGTTCGATGGTTGCCGAAGGCCGTCAGCGCATCGACAAATGGCTGTTCTTCTCGCGCGCGGTGAAATCGCGCTCACTGGCGGCGAAGCTCGTCGTCGCCGGGCGCGTGCGCATCAATCGCGACAAAGCAGCGCAGGCCTCCGATCTGGTCAAGCCGGGTGACGTGCTGACCATCACGCTCGACCGGCGCATTTTCGTCTGGAAGGTGCTTGGCGCGGGTGTCCGGCGCGGCCCGGCGGAGGAAGCCCGCACCCTCTACGAGGACATGTCGCCGCCGCCCACACCGAAGGGCGAGGCGATTCCCGACGCCATACCGGCGCTGCGCGAGGCCGGCAGCGGCCGCCCGACCAAAAGAGAGCGCCGCCAGACCGACCGCTTGCTTGGTGACGATTGAGGCTTGCCGGCCAGACCGCGGGCCGAAATCCCCGGGCAACGGCGGGCGCAGGACGGAACCGAACCCGGCAAACAAGATGCTCCACAAGACATCAGCCGCCCTCGCCGCGCCTGCCGCCTGGAATTCCATTCCGCCAACGCCGAAGCGGTCGGGCATGGCAACCCTTGCAAGCGAGAGACAAAGGCGTTACCTCACGGAAAAAGCCCAAGAAAACTGGCCCATTAAGCTGGGACGTCCCGGAGCCGACCGATGACCTATGTCGTGACCGACAATTGCATCAAATGCAAATATATGGACTGCATCGAGGTCTGTCCGGTCGACTGTTTCTACGAAGGCGAGAACATGCTCGTCATCCATCCCGACGAGTGCATCGACTGCGGCGTCTGCGAGCCTGAATGCCCGGCCGACGCGATCAAGCCCGACACCGAGCCAGGCCTCGACAAATGGCTGCAGATCAACACCGAATATGCCGAGAAATGGCCCAACATCACCGCCAAGAAGGAGCCGCCGGCAGACGCCAAGACCTTCGATGGCGAGGCCGGCAAGTTCGAGAAATACTTCTCCGCCGAGCCTGGCGAAGGCGATTGACAATACAGCCGTAAAGGCTTGTATGACGCAGCGTAACAGGCACATCGGATTAACCGCCTTGACAGGCGGCGATTGGTTGTGGCCTTCGCTTACGCAGCAAAACCTTGATTCTTCCGACTTTTTGTGCTACATCAGCGAAACATGCCGGTGACACAACGTCGATTTATGGCGCAGACGCCCCAAATCACTGAAAGGTGAAAATCCCATTCCGGACCAGAGCGATCTGGGTCAGGCGGTCGCAGTTCGTGCGGTTTGCCGGTCCCGACCTTTCCGGTGGGTTCATCTGTTGTGCGGCTAACGATCGGTTTCCCCGGTCGCACGAGTTCAGCCGGCACCGCCGCCGGCCCATAACAAGGAGTTCAGGGCGTAATGGCAACGATCACCCCGCAGAAGAAGTCCACTGGTGCGCGTCACGGTTTCAAGACCGGCGAGTATATCGTCTACCCGGCGCATGGCGTTGGCCAGATCGTGTCGATCGACGAGCAGGAAGTGGCCGGCCATAAGCTGGAACTGTTCGTCATCGACTTCCAGAAGGACAAGATGCGCCTGAAGGTGCCGGTCGCCAAGGCGACCTCCATTGGCATGCGCAAGCTGTCGGAAGAGGATTATGTCGAGCGCGCGTTGAAGGTCGTGCAGGGCCGCGCCCGCGTCAAGCGCACCATGTGGTCGCGCCGCGCCCAGGAATATGATGCCAAGATCAATTCCGGCGACCTGATCTCGATCTCGGAAGTCGTGCGCGACCTCTACCGCGCCGACAACCAGCCGGAGCAGTCCTATTCCGAGCGCCAGCTCTATGAAGCGGCACTCGACCGCATGGCCCGCGAGATCGCGGCCGTCAACCGCATGTCGGAAACCGAAGCCGTGCGCCTGATCGAGGTCAACCTCAACAAGGGCCCTAAGCGCGGCGCCAAGGCCGACAATGAGGAAGCCGAGCAGGAAGAAGCTGCCTGAGCTCTTGAGCCTTTAAGTTCACGAAAAACCCGGCCTCGCGCCGGGTTTTTTGGTTCTCGGACAAGGCAATGGCTGGGCCTATGCTTGACCTCCGCCTTCCTTCTCCGCCTCCTGCTTCAGCGTCGCGATGAAGCGCTTGGTCCGTTCGCGCTCCGGATTGCCGAACAAGGTCGCCGACGGACCCTGCTCGACGATGACGCCGGCATCAAGGAACACCGCCTCCTGGGCGATCTTGGAGGCAAGCCGCAAATCATGCGTCGCCATCACCATGGTCGTGCCTTCGCTGGCGAGCTTGCCGAGCACGTCGACCACTTCTTGCGCCAGTTCCGGATCGAGCGCCGAAGTCGGTTCGTCGCATAGCAGCACCTTCGGCGACGGCGCCAAGGCGCGGGCGATCGCCACGCGCTGCTGCTGGCCGCCTGACAGCGTCGCCGGCCAGGCATCCGCCTTGTGCGCCATCCCGACCTTTTCCAGCAAGGCTAGCGCCCGCTCGCGCGCCTTCTCAGGCGACCATTTCAGCACCGTCACCAGTCCTTCCATGACGTTCTCGATGGCGGTGCGGTGCGGGAACAGCTGGAAATTCTGGAACACCATGCCGGTCTGCAGGCGCAGCCGCCTGATATCGGCGGCCGGCACCTTGATGCCCGGGCGAAACTCGAGCGTCTCGTCGCCGATGCGCACCGTGCCCGAAGTCGGGATTTCCAGGAGGTTGATGCAGCGCAACAGCGTGCTTTTCCCCCCGCCCGAGGGGCCGACAAGTGCCGTGACGCTGCCTTCGGCGATCGCGACCGTCACGCCCTTGAGCACAAGATTGTCGCCGAAGCGCTTTTCGATGTTGGTGAGGCCGATCATGAGCGTGCCTCCAGGAAGCCGCCATAGCGGTTGAGCCGCTCCTCCAGCCGCGTCTGAAGGGCCGACAGCACCGAACTCATCGCCAGATAGAGGATCGCTGCCTCGACATAGAGGATCAGCGGCTCATAGGTGGTGGCGACGATGCGCTGCGCCGCCTGGAACATCTCGGGCACGGTGATGGCGGCGGCCAGCGAGGTGTCCTTGACCAGCGAGATGAAGGTGTTGGAGAGCGGCGGCACCGCGACCCGGCCGGCCTGCGGCAGGATGGTGCGCCGCATCGCCTGACTCCAGGTCATGCCGATCGAATAGGCGGCTTCCCACTGGCCCTTCGGCACCGAGCCGATGGCCGCGCGGATGATCTCCGACGTGTAGGCGCCGATGTTGAGCGTGAAGCCGATCAGCGCTGCGGTAAAAGCATCGAGCAGGATGCCGACCGACGGCAGGCCGTAGAAGATCAGGAACAGCTGCACCAGCAGCGGCGTGCCGCGGAAGATCCAGACATAGAAGCGCACGAGCATGACCAGCGGCTTCGGCCCGAACAGCCGGCCGAGTGCTACCCCGAGGCCAACCGTCAGGCCCAGCACGAAGGACAACAGCGTCAGCGGTACAGTGAAGATCAAGGCGGCCCAGAGCAGCGAAGGCAGCGACTCCAGCATCAGTTGCAGCCAGTGCGGCACGAAAGACCCTCCAGAATGGTCGAGATGGCTTCATCGAGGCGCGAATGCGCCGGCCATATCACGACAAAAGCGGCGAGCCGTCAAAGACGGCCCGCCGCTGGATGCGTTGCAGGGGCGACGAACGGCCCCACTCAAAGTTACTTCGAAACGTCCTGGCCGAAATAGGTGTCGGCGATCTTCTTGTAGGTGCCGTCGGCCTTGATATCGGCCAGCGCCTTGTTGATGGCGGCAACCAGTTCCGGATCGCCCTTGCGCACGATGACGCCGGAATAGTCGGCGTTTTCCTCTTGCGCGGCGATCTTCACATTGGCGTCGGGCTTGTGCTTCTTGAAGTCGAGGAACGACAGGCTGTCATTGATGGTGGCGTCGGCGCGGCCGGTCAAAAGCAGCTGGATCGACTGGTCGAAGCCGTCGGTGCCGACCAGTTCGGCGCCGTTCGCCTCGGCCAGCTTGCCGAAGTTCGAGGTCAGCGACTGCGCCGACTTCTTGCCCTTGAGATCGGCGAAGGTCTTGATGTCGTTGTTGTCGCCGCGAACGATCAGCACCGCCTTGGAGGCGATGTAGGGATCGGAGAAATCATACTTGGCCTTGCGCGCATCGGTGATGCCGACCTCGTTGATGACGGCGTCGTAGCGCTTGACGTCGAGGCCGGCGATCAGCCCGTCCCACTTCCCTTCCAGGAACTCGACCTTGACACCGAGCTTGTCGGCGATCGCCTTGGCGATCTCGACGTCGAAGCCGACCAGCGCGCCGGACGCGTCATGATAGGTGAAGGGCGCGTAAGTGCCTTCCGTGCCGACCTTGATGATGCCGGCCTGTTTGATCTGATCGAGATTGGCGCCGGCATGGCCTGATGTGACCGCCAGGGCCTGCAGCGTTCCGGCGACGATAAGCGACTTGAGCCATTTCATATTTTTGTGATCCCGTCCTTGGCCTGATGTCTGGCCTGCTGTGAGGGCTGGAAAATGACAGATGCCAGCCGAAAGAATAAGGAACCAGATTTCAAAAACAAAGAATTCCTGAAACCAAATTCTCTAAATATGATCTCTTGCAGCGTCTGACCGCCCCCGGCAACCGCGTCGAAATCGCCCGGACAGCAACTCTCACCCGCCCGCGCCAGCGGAACCTTTCTCGCGCATGGCAGTTTTGGCTGTTCTAGGGCGCGACGCCGCGATTTCAACCGGTGCCCTGCCAAGTTCGTAACGTCGGTTAGATCGCCGGAGCCAGGGAGCGCCTCATGATGGAAGACACGGCAGGACGGACCATGGTCCGCGCGGCAATGAAGGCTCCCTACCTCGAACGCGACGAAGAACATCGGCTGGCCTTGCTCTGGAAGCAAGACAACGACCAGAACGCATTGCACAGCATCACTGTTGCCCATATGCGGCTGGTCATTTCCATGGCCTCGAAATTCCGCCATTACGGCCTGCCGCTCGGCGACCTGATCCAGGAAGGTCATGTCGGCCTGCTCGAGGCCGCCGCCCGCTTCGAGCCCGAACGCGAAGTGCGGTTTTCGACCTATGCGACGTGGTGGATCCGCGCCTCGATGCAGGATTACATCCTGCGCAACTGGTCGATCGTGCGCGGCGGAACCAGTTCCGCGCAGAAAGCCCTGTTCTTCAACCTGCGCCGCCTGCGCGCCCGGCTGGCGAACGGCGCCGAGCCGCTTTCCAACACAACCCTCTACCGCGAAGTGTCGGTGGCGCTTGGCGTCTCCGAGGCTGACGTGGCGATGATGGATTCACGGCTTTCGGCGCCCGACTCCTCGCTCAACATGCCGCTTGCCGACGATGCGGGCGCGACCGAGCGGATGGACTTCCTGGTTTCCGACGATCCCCTGCCCGACGAGATCGTCGGCGACAAGATCGATATCGCGCGCCGTTCGCTTTGGCTGCGGGAGGCGCTTCATGCGCTGAACGCGCGTGAACTCAGGATCATCGAGGAACGCCGGCTGAACGACGAGGGCGCCACGCTCGAGGCTCTCGGCGAGACGCTCGGTATATCCAAGGAACGCGTCCGCCAGATCGAGGCCCGCGCCATGGAAAAGCTCAAAGTGGCGCTGGTGAAGCAGAACCCGGAATTTCTGGCGACGGCCGCCTGACTTTCAACGGCACGGCACAAGAGTGCGGTCAAAACTCGCTCCGCTGAGTCGAATGGCTTGGTTTTCGAGAACCGGAGCGGAGTGGTCTCTAAGTCCATGAGAACCGGAAGCACAGAAAGCCGCGGCAAGCGTCCAGCGAAGTGAGTTTGCTGCGTACTCTTATTTGTCGGTGACGATCTTGACCTTGTCGCCGGACGAAACCGCGGCGCCCGGCGACAGCGCGTTGAGCACCCGGAACAGATCGAGCTTGCGGTCGACGCCGACCATCTGCGCGGCGAGCGAGCCCATGGTCTGGCCCGGCTGCACGGTAAGCACGCGGATATGCAGCGGCTTCAAGGCCGCCTTTTCAGCGGCACTCAGGATACGGAACGACCCGCTGACAGAGCGTGCCACCGTCTCCAGCGAGGTGCTGGCCGAGGGTGCCGCGGTGAGCAGCCGGTAGACCTGGCCGCCGGCACGGATCACCGCGATGTCGAACTGCCAGCCTTCGGCACTGGCATGCGCCGTCGCGGCCTCGTTGCCGTTGATGGTTTCCTGCTTGACGCTGCTGTCGTCCAGACCGGCCACCCAGCCGCTTCTGATGTAGTCGGTCAAGGCGCGGTTCTTGTCGATCGAAACGCCGTCGAAGCGGATCGCTATGTCGCCAGGCCCGGTCGCCGTCACCGCCGCCGCCGAATTGTCGATGATGAAACCGTCCGGCACCGTGAAGGACACGCCGAGGCCCGGATGAAGGAAGGTCTCGCCACGCACATAGCCTTCCTCCGGCGTATCGCCATAGAGCAGGCCGTCTATGCCGGCGAGGAAGGAATCGCGGTCGCGCGTGCCGACACCGGGCGCGCCGAACTGGCGGGCATGGCGCTGCGCCAGGTCGATGCGCTGCGGCGTGTTGGGGTGCGTCGCCAGAAAGTCGAGGCTGGCGTCGGTGGCGCCGCTGATCGAGCGGAAATCGGTATAGGCCGACATCGACTGCAGGAAGCGGCCGGCGGCATAAGGGTCGTAGCCGGCTTCGCCGATCGACTTGATGCCGATGGCGTCGGCCTCCAGCTCCTGGTTGCGCGAGAACTGCGCCAGCCGGAGCTTGCCGCGGATCAAAGCCGCCTTGGCGGTCGGGCTGTCGCCGAGCACGTCGGAAACCACTTTGGTCGCCAGGCCTTCCTCGGCCTCCAGCTGCTGGCGCTGCAGGCCGTGATTGGCGGTGACGTGGCCCATCTCATGCGCGATGACGGCGGCGAGCTCGGACGAATCATTCGCCAGCGCCAGCAGACCGCGCGTGATGTAGAGATAGCCGCCCGGCAGTGCGAAGGCGTTGACGTTGGGCGAATTGAGGATGGTGATGCGGTAAGTCTGGGTCGGGTTCGCCGACACAACGGTCAGATTGCCGACGACCTTGGCGACCATGCGCTCAAGCTTGGGATCGGAATATTCGCCGCCATAGGTCGCCAGGATGCGCGGATGCTGCGCCTTGGCCAGTTCGGCGAGCTTGTTGTTGGCACTGACATTGTCGACCGTGATCGGCTTGTCGGACGGTTGGAAGCCGGATTCCTGGACTTCCGGAGGCGTGAACATCTGGCAGCTTGCGAGCGCCACGGCAAAGCCGGCCAGCGCCAGAAAGCGCGCTAGCGGGTTCATTCGTAGCTTGTCGACGCCGATCGCCAGAGCGGCTTCCTTTCAGGTCCCGGCGCATGACCACGAAAATCGGGGGCGATCTCCGGAACCTGTCATGCGCAAAAACAAATTTCTACGGTACTCGTCACACGTCCCTAGGGGCGTGTGACGAGTACCGTAGGCAAATCACGGCTTGTGCCAAACCAATAGGGCGGACCTAGCCACACTACTTCTGCCATGGCAAGCAAGCGCCCCGTTGCCTGATGCCGGTTTGACCGTAAATTATGTCCGCTTCCGGGCAATATCTCGTGATACGGCATTGCCGGGACCTGCACCGACATAGCGCCGGAACGCCTCCGGACCAGCCCCAACAAAGAAATCGTCCGCACTGCCGGTGGCCGCGACGGCGCCATTGTCCAGAAACACCACATTGCGGCCAATGCGGCGGGCGTCCTGTGGCTGGTGCGTGACGAACAGCACCGTCATGCCGCGCTCCGCATGCACGCCGGCAACCAGGTCGAGCATATCGTCGCGTAAGGCAGGCCCGAGCGAAGCGAAGGGTTCGTCGAGCAGAAGCACCGGGCGATCGCGCACCAGCACGCGCGCCAGGGCGACACGCTGGCGCTCGCCGCCGGAGAGTTCGCGCGGCAGCCGCTTGTCCTTGCCGCCAAGGCCTGTGCGTTCCAACGCTTCGGCAATGGCGGTTCGATCGGCTTCGGTCAGCCGCAGCGATGGCGAGCGGCCGAGCCCGACATTCTGCTCGACGGAGAGATGCGCAAAAAGGTTGTTTTCCTGAAACACCATCGACACCGGCCGTGCGGCTGGCGGCGCTGCGCCGACATCGGCCCCGCCGATCAGCACGCGGCCCGACTGCGGCGTCTCGAAGCCGGCGACCAGATTGAGCAGCGTCGACTTGCCCGAACCGCTCGGCCCCATGATGGCGGTGATTTCCGCCGCCGCGAACGCGACATCGAAGGTGAGCGGCGCCTCGCCATAGCTGAACGAGACCTTGTCCAGCCGCACCGGAACACCCTTCCCTCTCATCGCTCCGTCAGACATTGCGGACCTTGTCTCTTCCCAGCCAGTCCGCCGCCAGCACCAAGGCGAGGCAGACGAGGCCAAGCAACAGTGCCAGGCCGGCGGCGTCCTGCGTGCGGTAGCTGCCCATGCGCGCCAGGAGAAGGTAAGGCAAGGTCTGCACGGAATCACTGCCGAACAGCGCGATAACGCCGAGATCGCCGAGCGACAGCGCCATGGCGAAGGCGAAGGCGGTGGCGAGCGGCCGCCGCAATGACGGCCAGTCGACCAGCCGCAGCCTGGCCCAGCCGGAAATGCCGAGCTGCGCGCAGAGCCGTTCGTGGCGCTCGCTCGCCGCGTCATAGGCGGGACGGACGGCGCGCAGCGCGAAAGGCATCGCCATGACAGAATTGACGGTGACGACCATGACCGGGGCGATGGCAAAGACATCGCCGGCATGGCGCAGCAGGAGGAACCAGCCGGCTCCGATGACGATCGGCGGCACGACCAGCACAAAACCGGCGCCGGTATCCGTGGCGTGTTCGAGCAGTGTCCTTCGACCGGCGCGGCGCCTCAACGCGAGTGCCCGTCGCGCCATGGTCAGCGCCAACGACAGCATCACTGAAAGCAGCGCCGACAGGAAAGCGAGCACCGCACTGGTCAGCGTCGCCTGCCGGACAGCGGCCTCGCCGGCGAGCCGGCCGAGATCGGCGCCCAAGCCTGCCGAGACGGTCGCGGCCATCGGTCCGATAACGAACAGCAGCGCCAGCACGATGAGCACGGCGTTGAGTGACGCCTCGGTCGTGTCGACGGAGAGATAACGGCGCGGCGCCACCGGCAGGTTGGTGTCGCCGACGACATTGGCGCCAAGCCGCGTCAGCGCCAGCACCACGATGAAGGTCAAGGCAATCTGCAGCAATGTCAGGGCGACCGCCCGCGCCGGATCGAAATCGAAGCGCAGCGCCTGGTAGATGCCGACCTCCAGCGTCGTTGCCGCCGGTCCGCCGCCAAGCGTCAAAACGATGGTGAAGGAGGTGATGCAGAGCATGAAGACCAGCCCGGCGACACCCGGCAGAGCGGCGCGCAGCGTCGGCCATTCGATCAGCCGGAAGGCCGGCCCCGCCGCCATGCCGAGCTGGCTTGCCAGCCGCCACTGGTCGGCGGGAATCGTCTGCAGCGCCTCGAGGAACAGGCGGGTCGCCAACGGCAGGTTGAAGAAGACGTGGGCGACGAGAATGCCGGACAAGCCATAGATGCCTGGCCAACCCTGGCTGCCGGCGGCGCTGAACAGGCCGGCGAAATAGCCGGCACGGCCGTACAGCGCCAGTATGCCAAGCGCCGCGACGATCGCCGGCAGCGCCAACGGCACGGCGAAGAGTTGCAGGATGAAGGCGCGGCCGAAGAAACGCGGATGCCGCGACAGGGCGCGCGCCACGAACAGCGCCGGGATCACCGAAAGCAGGGTCGAGAGGACTGCCTGCCAAAGCGTGAAGCGCACGACGCGCAGCAGGTAGGGATCGAAGGCCGCCCAGGCTCCCGAGAAATCATGGGCGCCTTCGACAAGCAGACCCGCGAATGCGCCGCCGATCAGCAGCGTGATCGCGGCGAGCGCGATGATGCCGGCGCTGACGCGTGAATCCGTGGTTTGCGCCGGCGTCACCACTCTGCCTATTTGCTCATCACCGCCAGCCATTCATCCACCCAGGCCTTGCGGTTGGCGGCAACCTCTTCGGGGCTGAACAGCAGGGTCTTGGTCGGCTTGACCATCTTGTCGAAGGCCGGGTTGAGCGGCTTGTCGGTCTTTCCGGCCGGGAACATCCAGTTGGTCTCCGGGATCGCGTCCTGGAATTTCGGCCCGGTCATGAAGGCCATGAATTTTGCCGCCAGCGGGTTCTTGGCTCCGTTCGTGGTGATTCCCGCGACCTCGATCTGCAGATATTCGCCCTCCTCGAAAGAAGCGGCCTGGTAGCGCTGCGTGTTCTCGGCGACCATGTGGTAGGCCGGCGAGGTCGTGTAGGACAGCACCATCGGCGCCTCGCCCTTGGTGAACAGGCCATAGGCCTCGCTCCAGCCCGGCGTCACGGTCAGCACCTTCGTCTTGAGCTTGGCCCAGGCTTCCGGCGCCTTGTCGCCATAGACCGACTTCACCCACAACAGCAGGCCGAGGCCCGGCGTCGAGGTGCGCGGATCCTGGATGACGATCTTGTCGTCGGCACTGCCTTCGACCAGTTCCTTCAGGCTCTTCGGCGGCGTCTTCAGTTTTTCGGTGTCGTAGACGACGGCGAAGTAGCCGTAGTCGAAGGGAACAAAAGTATCGTCGCTCCAGCCACCCGGCACGTTGACATCGGAGACCGCGCCATGCGGGGCAAACAACCCGCTGGCCTTGGCATCGGCGGTGAGATTGGTGTCGAGGCCAAGTACGATGTCGGCCTTGGTTGACGCGCCTTCTAGCTTGACGCGGTTGAGCAGGGCCACGCCATCGGCGACCGAGACGAACTCGACGTCGCAGCCGCATTCGGCCTCGAATTCCTTCTTCACCACCGGGCCTGGCCCCCAGTCGGCGGTGAAGCTTTCATAGGTGTAGACGGTGAGCTTGTCCTTGGCCAAGGCCGGCCCGGACAGCGCCACGACCATGGTCGAGACAAGAGCGTATAAAAGCGTGCGCATCGGCGCCTCCTTCGTTCGAATTGCAAGGAATTGAGGCGCCGGACTGTCCGAAACGTCTAATCCCTCCGCCGGTACAAACCGGATCAGGTTCAGCGGGTTGGCGAGACTGCCTCTCAGCCGGTCCGCGAAGATCGCGTCCGGCACCCCGTTAGAGCGTTTCGACACATAGGCCGGGCCGGGGAACCGCGCAAGTGGCAGTTTGCCGGCCTTCCGTTTCCGCTGCCGGGCTGGTACAGGCCACCGGATATGAGCACATTCACCATCCTGCTTGGCGGCGATCTCATCCGCACGCCCCGGCTCGACCGCCAGGTCGACGGCTCGCGCATCATTGCCGCCGACGCCGGCATCGGCCATGCCCGGCTGCTCGGCCTTGTGCCGGAACTATGGGTGGGTGATTTCGATTCGGTGCCGGCCGATCTCCCCGCCGACCTCGCCGCAGTGCCCCGCCGAACCTTCCCGGCGGAGAAGGACAAGACCGACGGCGAATTGGCGATTGCCGCAGCCCTCGAGCGTGGCGCGACTAGCCTGGTGCTGGCGGGCGCGTTCGGCGGCAAGCGCGCCGACCACGCTTTCCTGCATCTGGCGCTCGCCCTGCGCCTGGCCGAAGCCGGAACCGAGGTGCTGTTGACCAGCGGCGCCCAGGAAGGTGTCCCGTTGCTGTCGGGAGCGGCCGGCTTCGACTATGCCGACGGCACGCTGTTTTCGATCCTCGGCTTTTCCGAACTTGCCGGCCTGACCGTCACCGGCGCCAAATGGCCGTTGAACCAGGTCGTAGTGGCGTTCGGCTCGTCGCTGACCATTTCCAACGAGGTCCGGGGCCGCCTCGACATCGCGCTCGGCCACGGCCGCGCGCTGCTGCTCGCGCATCCGTATCCACTACCTGAAAGCTGACATGGCCCCGCCCCTTCTCAATCTCGACGGGATAAGACTGACCTTCGGCGGCACACCGCTGCTCGACGGCGCCGCCTTGACGGCTTCGGACGGTGACAAGATCGCGCTGGTCGGCCGCAACGGGTCCGGCAAGTCGACGCTGCTCAAGATCGCCGCCGGCCTGATCGAGCCGCAGGATGGCGAGGTGTTCCGCCAGCCCTCGGCGACCGTCCGCTATCTGCCGCAGATGCCCGACATGGAAGGTTTCGCCACCGTGCGCGCCTATGTCGAGGCGGGTCTCGGGCCAGCCGACGATCCCTACCGCGCCTCCTACCTGATGGAGCATCTTGGCCTCACCGGCGAGGAACGGCCGGGTGATCTCTCAGGCGGCGAGGCCAGGCGCGCAGCCCTGGCCCGTGTCATGGCGCCGGAGCCTGACATTCTGCTGCTTGACGAGCCGACCAACCATCTTGACCTGTCGGTCATCGAATGGCTGGAAGAGGAACTCGTGCGCACCTCCTCGGCGCTCATCGTCATCTCGCACGACCGCCGCTTTCTGGAGCGCGTGTCGCGCGCCACCGTCTGGCTCGATCGTGGCCAGACCCGCAGGCTGGACAAGGGTTTTGGCCATTTCGAGGAATGGCGCGACCAGGTGTTGGAAGAGGAAGAGCGCGAGCAGCACAAGCTTGGCCGCCAGATCGTGCGTGAAGAACACTGGCTGCGTTATGGCGTGACGGCGCGGCGCAAGCGCAACATGCGCCGCCTCGGCGAGTTGCAGACCATGCGCCAGCGTTTCCGCGGCCATAGGGGCGCCGAGGGCAACGCGACCATGGTGGCGAGCGACGCCGCCGAATCCGGCAAGCTGGTGATCGAAGCGAAGAACATCGAGAAGAGCTTTGGCGACCTCACCGTGGTCAAGGGCTTCTCGACCCGCATCCAGCGCGGCGATCGCGTCGGCCTCGTCGGACCGAACGGCGCCGGCAAGACGACGCTTTTGAAGATGCTGACCGGCGAGTTGGCGCCGGATGCTGGCTCGGTGCGGCTCGGCACCAATCTGGAAATCGCCACGCTCGACCAGAAGCGCGAGGCAGTCGACCCGCAGGAGACGCTGGCGCAATACCTCACCGACGGGCGCGGCGAAAACCTCGTCATCAATGGCGAGCAGCGCCATGTCGTCTCCTACATGAAGGATTTCCTGTTCAAGCCGGAGCAGGCGCGCACGCCGGTGCGCGAACTGTCCGGCGGCGAGCGGGCGCGGCTGATCCTGGCGCGCGTGCTGGCACGACCGGCAAACCTGCTGGTGCTCGATGAGCCGACCAACGATCTCGACATGGAGACGCTGGAACTGCTGCAGGAACTGGTCGCCGGCTTTGCCGGCACCGTCATCCTGGTCAGCCACGACCGCGATTTCCTTGACCGCACCGTCACCAGCATCATCGCGCCGGATGGCGGCGGCCGTTGGGTCGAATATGCCGGCGGTTATTCCGACATGCTGGCGCAACGCGGCGGCACAAGGCTCGACGACCGCAAGGCGCGCGCCAGGGCCGAAGCCCCTGATGCACAGGCGCAAGGCAAGAGCGAGCCGGCGGCGCCAAAAGGGCCGGCGAAGAAACTGTCGTTCAAGCAGAAATTCGCCCTGGAATCGCTCCCCAAGAAGATCGAGGCGGTGACCGCGTCGATCTCGCGGCTGGAGAACAACATCGCCGACCCGGCCTATTACGAGCGCGATCCGGCCTCCTTCCAGAAAACCATCGCCGCCCTCGACAAGGAACGCGCGACGCTGGCCGCGCTCGAGGAAGAGTGGCTGGAGCTGGAGATGCTGCGCGAGGAGATGGAAGGGTGAGGAGCGTTCGGCCGTAGGCCAATCGATCGACAACGATTTGTCGATTGAAGCGACGAACGGTGAAAGCCCGGTTCGCCTTCAGGCGAATCGAAAGATCCAGTGGACCTTTGGAACGGATTGAACGCCCGAAGGGCTGGGAGCCATAGCGGAGGGCCAGGCCCTCTCACCCGCAGCCAGAGCCACTCCATTATTGCCCCCGCATGAAGATGCGCATACATTATGCGCATGTTGCGGAGGCTATTATGCGCAAGATTGCCTTGAATGCGATCCGTCAGCCAGCCAATCTGTCGATCGACTCGAACCTCATGAGGGAAGCCAAGGGGCTTGACGTGAATGTCTCACGCGCCGCGGAAGCCGGCATCGCGGAGGCGGTTGCGGCGGAAAAAGCGCGGCTGTGGAAACTTGAGAACCGCGCGACCATGGATGCCTGGAACGATTACTTCGAGAAACACGGCATTCCGCTGGAAGAGTTCCGGCAGTTCTGATGCCTCGCTATGACGTCTTCGCTGGCCGCATCGAAGGCAACTATCTGCTCGACGTTCAATCCGACCTGCTCGACAATTTCAAGACGCGGGTAGTCGTCCCGCTTCTGCCCGTTGCAACAGTGCCGCCGCCGATGCGAAAGCTTCATCCGACCTTCGAGATCAACGGCCGAAAGCTGGTAATGGCCACGCACCTTATTGCCACCGTTCCAGCGAGCGAATTGGGTGAAAGTCGGCTGAACCTGACGAAGCACCACGACGACATCGTCGCCGCGCTCGACATGCTGTTACAAGGCTTCTGAACGAAGGCGGCCGTTACGCCGCCTTCTCAGCCTGCCGTCTTCGCCTGCCAGGCCTTGATCGCCTCGTCGAACACCTTCTCGCCGGGAATGCCTTTTTCCATGGTTAGCAGGGCCCGGCGCCCGGTCTTGTAGACGACCGGAACGTCGATCCAGTCCTGGCCGCGCAGCAAGGTCATGTTGGCGTCCTCGTCGGCCTTGGTGTCGTTGAGCGCGACGAGGAAGAATCCGTCGGCGATCTTGGCCGGTATACCGATCAGCGGGCTGCCGGCATCCTGCTCGGAACTCTTCATCGCGACGCGCAATATGTTGTCGACGCCGCCGCCCTCGAAACCGTCGGGCGTCAGGAAGATCATCTCGATGATGTGGCTGGCTGGCAGCGTCTGGTCGGTGTTGCGGCGGATAGTCATGCGCAACTGGATGTCCTTGCCGGGTATGGTCGCCTCGGCGCGGATCGCCGGCTCGGGCGGCAGGTCGCCACCGGGCGATTCCTGCACCAGCGACCAGACGATGCTGCCAGGCTCGGCCGAGCCCTGCGCGGTGCTGGTGCGCTCCTCATAGAAGATCGCCTTCTGGCCGACCGGCACCGAGGCCGCCGCCGCCGGGGCAGCCGGTGCCGTGGGCGTGGCGCCCGCTGGGGCGGGCGGCGTAGCGGCAGCATTGGCCGGGGCGGCGGGTGTAGTTCCGTTGGCAGGCGGGGTTGCGGCGGGCGCGGCGCCCGCCGCGGGTGCGGTCGCGGCAGGTGCTGCCGCGGCGGGCGCTGCCGCGGGCGCGGCTGCAGCCGGGGGCGGATTGGCCGGCGCATTCGTCGCCGATGGCGGTGTCGTCAGCGCGGCGACGGATTCACCCTCGCCTATACCGGTTTGGCCACCAGCCGGGCCGGGGTCGGTTTCGCCACCTTCGGGCGTCAGCCGCTGCGTGAATTTCGTCGCCTCGGCACCTGCCGCGGGCGCTGGTGCCGCCGGGGCGTCGGTCGCCGGCTTGGCCGGCGCCGGTTTCACCGGTTCGGTCTTGGCGACGACCTTGCTGCCGTCCAGGCCCAGCATCTTGCTGAAGGCGTCCTTGTTGAGCCAGATGCCATAGCCACCGCCGGCAACGACCAGCAAGGCCACGACGGCGGCGATCAGCCCGCCATAGCTGCGTTTGCGCTCGGCCGGACGCAGGCGGAAAGTGTCGGCTGCCGCCGGCTCTTCATCGTTCGGGAAGACATCGGCGCGGTCATCGTCCTGGTCCGCATCCATGCCCGGCAAGGCAGGATCGGCGAGATCGGGGGCCACCGGTTGCACCGGCGTGGGTTTCTGCCAGCTTGGCTCGGCCTTGGCTACGGGCGAAGGCGCGGACTGGTAAGGTTCCGGGGTGGCGGCAGGCGGCGGCGCGGGACGGTAAGGCTCGGCCTTGGCGGCGGGCGGTGCCGGCCACGCCGGCTCCGCCTTCACCGGCTGGCGCGTGTGGCTCGGCTGGTTCTTGTTGCGGTCGATCGAGGAAAAGATGTGCTCCAGCTCCGCGAGCGGGTCCGTTTCCGGCACGCTCTTGGCATACTCGCGCTCGACGCTCGTAATGGCGTTTTCCAGTGAGCGCTTTTGCGCGCCTATGGCTTCGGTGGCCAGCGGCGGCGAATATTCCGCGAGCTTCTTGGCCAGCATGGAACGAACGCTGTCATAGATGCGCGTACGCTTTTCGGGCGTCTCGTCACCGTGCTTGTCGAGCGCCTTTTTCAGAACAGCAACAAAATCTGCCATGCTTCAGTCGACCTGTATTTTGCTTCCGCGCCGGCCCCCGCAAATCAGCCGTGATGCCCGGAAAGGCTTCAGAAACTAGTCTTGAAACGGATCGGTCACAAGTATCGTATCGTCCCGTTCCGGGCTGGTGGAGAGGAGTGCCACCGGCGCGCCGATCAACTCCTCTATGTATCGGACATATTTGACGGCCTGGGCCGGAAGGTCGTTCCAGCTGCGCGCGCCGGCAGTGGTGCCTTTCCATCCTTCCAGTGTCTCGTAGACCGGTTCGACACGGGCCTGCGCGCCCTGGCTCGCCGGCAGGTAATCGATCATCTCGCCGTCGAGGCGATAGCCGGTGCAGACCTTGATCTCGTCCAGCCCGTCGAGCACGTCGAGCTTGGTCAGCGCGATGCCCTTGATGCCGTTGACGGCGACGGCCTGGCGCACCAGCACCGCGTCGAACCAGCCGCAGCGGCGCTTGCGCCCGGTGACGACGCCGAATTCATGGCCGCGCGTGCCGAGGAATTCGCCGATCTCGTTCTTCTGTTCGGTCGGGAACGGACCTTCGCCGACGCGCGTCGTGTAGGCCTTGGTGATGCCGAGCACATAACCGATTGCACCCGGACCTACGCCCGAGCCGGCGGCGGCCTGGCCGGCCACCGTGTTGGACGAGGTGACGAACGGATAGGTGCCGTGGTCGATGTCGAGCAGCGTGCCTTGCGCGCCCTCGAACAGGATTCGCTCGCCGGCGCGGCGCTTGTCGTCGAGGATCTTCCAGACTCGGTCCATATAGGGCAGGATCTCGTCGGCGACCGACGTCAATTCGGCCATGATCGCGTCATGCGTGACTTCGCCATGGCCAAGCCCGCGGCGCAGCGCATTGTGATGCGTCAGCAGCCTGTCGACCTTCAGGGGCAGCGTTTCCAAATCCGCCAGATCCATCACCCGCACCGCTCGCCGACCCACCTTGTCCTCATAGGCCGGACCAATGCCCCGGCGGGTCGTGCCAATCTTCGTCCCGGAATTTGACGCGGCGTCCTCGCGGAATCCGTCCAGCTCCCGGTGCAGCGACAGGATAAGCGCTGTGTTTTCGGCTATTTTCAGGCGATCCGGCGTCACTTCGACGCCTTGCGCCTTGAGCTTCGCCACTTCGGCCACGAAAGCATGCGGGTCGAAGACCACGCCATTGCCAATGATGGACAGCTTGCCCTGCCGCACAACGCCGGACGGCAACAGCGACAGCTTGTAGACCTTGCCGTCGACGACCAGCGTGTGGCCGGCATTGTGGCCGCCCTGGAAACGCACCACGACATCGGCGCGCTCCGACAGCCAGTCGACGATCTTGCCCTTGCCTTCGTCGCCCCACTGCGAGCCGACGACCACCACATTGGCCATGTTTCTTTTCCCTTGAGACGCCGCCTAGCGGCTTGGATATGGTTCGAAACGACAGGCCTCTATAGCGTCAAGACCTCGCGAGCGCGACCTTTCTTTGCCGCCGAAAATGCCCTGAGGCACAACAATTTTCGGCTTTGACATCATTTACTTGGGCTGAGAGGGGCAATAGGCCGGCAAACACCGCGACGCATCCGTCGCGGCCGGAATCCCGCGATGCATCGAAGCGCCTACTTATTCCTGCTGCTCACCACCTTGCTGTGGGGTGGCAATTCGGTGGCCGGCAAGCTGGCGGTCGATCACGTCTCGCCGATGATGCTGGTCTTCCTGCGCTGGGTGCTGGCGGTGGCGATCCTGCTGCCGATCGGCTGGCGCACGATCCAGGAGGACTGGCCTGTGGTGCGCCGGCACTGGCTCGTTCTGGCGGCACTCGGCGCCAGCGGCTTCACATTGTTCAACGTGATCTTCTACACGGCACTCAACTACACGACGGCGATCAATGTCTCGATCGAACAGGCGGCGATGCCGATCCTGATCATGACGGCCAATTTCGTCTTCTTCCGGCTGCGCGTGAACTGGGCGCAGATCGCCGGCGTCGTGCTGACCATTGCCGGC
Source organism: Mesorhizobium sp. 131-3-5 (assembly GCF_016756575.1). Taxonomy (NCBI): domain Bacteria; kingdom Pseudomonadati; phylum Pseudomonadota; class Alphaproteobacteria; order Hyphomicrobiales; family Phyllobacteriaceae; genus Mesorhizobium; species Mesorhizobium sp. 131-3-5. The sequence continues at coordinate 1,318,352 of NZ_AP023254.1, read as the reverse complement.
GTCATCCTGACCGCTTCCCACGGCGATCCGCGCCGGCTGCTGACCCTGGAGCTCAATTTCGGCGACGCCATCATGCTGGTAGCGGTCGTCCTCTACAGCGGCTATTCGGTCGGCCTGCGGCTGAAGCCGGCGCTGCGCTGGCAAAGCCTGATGCTGGCCATGTCGATCGCCGCGCTCATCACCTCGCTGCCCTTCTTGCTGTGGGAGGTCGTCGCCGGCAAGGTCATCATGCCCGACGCACGCGGCTGGACGGTCATCGTCTACACCGCGATCGGCGCCTCGGTCGTCTCGCAGATAACCTACATCAGGGGCAACGAGCTGATCGGCGCCAACCGCGCCGGCCTGTTCATCAACCTGGTGCCGATCTTCGGCACGTTGCTTTCGGTGCTGATCGTCGGCGAGACGTTCCAGCTCTATCAGGCCTTGGCGCTTGTGCTCGTGCTGGGCGGCATCGGGCTTGCCGAACATAGCGGGCGCAACAGCGCTATGACCCGGTCGGCCAAAGTGCGCTGAGCAGCAAGAAGGCGCGACAAACGCCGCGCCTGCTAATCTTGGCGAAAAGCCTGGATCAGATGCCGCCGACGTCGAACTGCAGCCGCTTGGCCGAGTCGATCGACTTGTGCGCCCGCACCTGCTCCAGCACCTTTTCCGGGAACGGCGCGTCGAGATAGAGCAGCGCTATGGCGTCGCCGCCCGGCCGGTTGCGGCCAAGCTGGAAGTTGGCGATGTTGACGCCATTCTCGCCGCACACCGTGCCGAGCAGGCCGATGATGCCGGGGGCATCGGCATTGGTGGTGTAGAGCATGTGCTGGCCGACCTCGGCGTCGAGGTTGATGCCCTTGATCTGGATGAAGCGCGGCTTGCCGTCCGAGAAGCAGGTGCCGGCGATCGAGCGCGTCCTGTGCTCGGTCTTGACCGTCAGCTTGATGTAGCCGTCGAACACGCCTGACTTGTCGCGCTTGACCTCGGCGACGATGATGCCGCGCTCCTTCACCATGATCGGCGCCGAAACCATGTTGACGTCGGAGACCTGCGGCCGGATCAGCCCGGCCAGCGTCGCGCTGATCAGCGCGCGCGTGTTCATCGTCGCGGTTGAGCCGTCGAACAGGATCTCAACCTCCGTGATCGGATCCTCGGTGACCTGGCCGACAAAGGCGCCGAGCACTTCGGCGAGCTTGACGAAGGGCTTCAGCCGCGGCGCTTCTTCCGCCGTGATCGACGGCATGTTGATGGCGTTGGAGACCGCGCCCTTGATCAGATAGTCGGCCATCTGCTCGGCGACCTGCAGCGCGACATTCTCCTGCGCTTCCGCCGTCGAGGCGCCGAGATGCGGTGTCGCCACCACGTTTTCCATGCCGAACAGGGCGTTCTGCTCGGCCGGCTCGACCTCGAACACGTCGATGCCGGCGCCCGCCACCTTGCCGCTCTTCAACGCCGCGATCAGATCGGCCTCGACGATCAGCCCGCCGCGCGCGCAATTGATGATGCGCACGCCGTTCTTCATCTTGGCGATTGCCCCGGCGTCGATGATGTTGCGCGTCTTGTCGGTCAGTGGCGTGTGCAGTGTGATGAAGTCCGCGCGCGCGAACAGCTCATCGAGCTCGACCTTGTCGACGCCGAGCTCCTCGGCACGCTTGTCCGACAGGAACGGGTCGAAGGCGATGACATGCATCTTCAGGCCGACGCCGCGTGTGGCGACGATCGAGCCAATATTGCCGCAGCCGATGACACCCAGCGTCTTGCCGGTGATCTCGACACCCATGAAACGGTTCTTCTCCCACTTGCCGGCATGGGTCGAGGCGTTGGCTTCCGGGATCTGGCGCGCCAGCGCGAAGATCATCGCCACGGCGTGCTCGGCTGTCGTGATCGAATTGCCGAAGGGCGTGTTCATCACGATGATACCCTTGCGGCTCGCCGCCGGGATATCGACATTGTCGACGCCGATGCCGGCGCGGCCGATGACCTTGAGCCTGGTGGCGGCGTTGATCAGCTTTTCGGTGACCTTGGTCGCCGAGCGGATGGCAAGGCCGTCATACTGGCCGATCACCTCGAGCAGCTTTTCCTTGTCCTTGCCGAGGTCGGGCAGATAGTCGACCTCGACGCCGCGATCCTTGAAGATCTGCACGGCGGTGGGAGAGAGTTTGTCAGAGACGAGAACGCGGGGCGCCATGGCGGCCTCCTTGAAATGGGATTGATCCGGGAATGGGCGGCCCGCGGGCCGCCATGGAAAGTCTCAGGCCGCCGCTTTCAGCGACGCCTTCTGCGCGGCGAAGGCCCAGTCGAGCCAGGGCAGCAGCGCCTCGAGATCGGATGTCTCGACCGTCGCACCACACCAGATACGCAGGCCGGGAGGCGCGTCGCGATAGGAGCCGATGTCATAGGCGACGCCTTCCTTGTCGAGCGCCGAGACCAGCCCCTTGGCGAAAGCCGCCTTACCGTCGGCGTCGAGCGCCGCCACATCGGCATCGGTGAAGGACAAGCAGACCGAGGTGTTCGACCGCGTCGCCGGCTGGACGGCGAGATGGCCGAGCCAGGAGGACTTGTCGACAAATCCGTCGAGCACGGCGGCATTGGCATCCGCCCTGGCGACCAGTGCATCGAGGCCGCCGATCGACTTCGCCCAGTGCAGCGCGTCGAGATAGTCCTCGACACACAGCATCGACGGCGTGTTGATGGTCTCGCCCTTGAAAATGCCCTCGATCAGCTTGCCGCCGGAGGTCAGGCGGAAGATTTTCGGCAGCGGCCATGAAGGCTTGTAGCCCTCCAGCCGTGCGACGGCGCGGGGCGACAGGATCAGCATGCCATGCGCGCCCTCGCCGCCCAGCACTTTCTGCCAGGAGAACGTGACGACATCGAGCTTTTCGAAATCGAGCTTTTGCGCGAAAGCCGCCGAAGTGGCGTCGCAGATGGTCAGACCCTTGCGATCCGCCGGGATGAAGTCACCATTCGGCACGCGCACGCCCGACGTGGTGCCGTTCCAGGTGAAGACCACGTCGCGGTCGAAATCGATCTTGGCCAGATCCGGCAATTCGCCATAGCCGGCCTCGAGCTTGCGCACGTCGGGCAGCTTCAGCTGCTTGACCACGTCGGTGACCCAGCCGGAGCCGAAGCTTTCCCAGGCGACCATGTCGACGCCGCGCTCGCCGAGCAGCGACCACAGCGCCATCTCGACGGCGCCTGTGTCCGACGCCGGTACGATGCCGATGCGGTAGTCGGCCGGAACCTGGAGGATTTCGCGCGTCAGCTCGATCGCCTGTTCGAGCTTGGTCTTGCCGATCTTGGCGCGATGAGAACGGCCGAGCGCGGCATTCTTGAGCGCCTCGACCGACCAGCCGGGGCGTTTTGCGCAAGGACCTGAGGAGAAATTGGGGTTTGCCGGACGGAGTCCGGGCTTCGTATGCGTCGTCATCGTGGTTCTATCCTTCCAGATAGTGGCCCCTCGTTGGGGAGGGGTGGCCCACGGACGGCGATATGCGTTCAGGCCTCGGGCGTCAAGAGGAAAGTTTTTGTCGCTGCCGGGATACCGGCAGTCCGCGATCAGGATCGCGTGATCTCAAACGCGAACGGCGGACCGCTGGGATCCGCCGCTAAAGTCTCGCCCGGTCCCTTGTCTACCAGAGATCGTAGCGCAGTCCGAGTTTGATCTGGTGATTGCTGATGCCCTTGTGGACCGGGAAGGAGGTCAGACTTGCGGCCGTGACATATTCGGCATCCGGGGCGGAGAAGTACTGATAGCCGAGGTCGACCGAAACGTTTTTCGACACCTGGTAGGCAAGGCCCGCATTCAGCGTATAGGCCAAGGAGTACTTCGTCTTGTCGTCTGTCTGGACGAAATCGTCGGTGGGGTCGCCATTGTTGGTGAAATAGTTGGCCGAGAGCTGGCGCGTGCTCTGTACGATACCAACGCCACCGCCCACATACGGGGTGATCCCGACATAAGTGCCAAGGTCGACATAGCCGTTGAGCATGAGCGAGTAGGCGTAATTCTTCAGGTTCGCCGATGCGACGGTAGAGGTTGCCGGCGGCACAACGCTCAGTGTATCGTCATAGCCAACGCCGATTTTGTTGCCTGGCAGATAGCCGAGATTGAGATCGGCGCGCAGATAGTCGTTGAAGTGATAGCCAAAGCCGATGCTGGCAAAGATCGGATCTTCTTTCTCGTCGAAGCTCGCCGGCGTGAAGGCGAAATCATCGTTCTTGAAGCTCTTCTGCACCAGATAAGAGACGTCGCCGCGCAGATACCAGCCGGAGCCGACCTCGACCGGCACATAGTCGGGCGCCTGATCGGTGTAGATCGGCGGATCGTAGTCGGCAGCGATTGCCGGCGTCAGCGGCAAGAGACCGAGTCCGGCAAGCGCCAGCACAATACGCGATGTGAGTGTCATAGTCCCGACTCCCGGATTTGACGACACCTGCGATCAACACGGCAGCCATCGTTTCAGGAAGCATTGTTAACCATAGTGGTTAAGTCACGGTTAAGGCTAATGGAGCGTTAGCGAATTCATTTCAGCTAATGCATGGCGCTCTAGATTGCCCTCCCTGTCCGGGCACTTCATTGGCGACAGCTCAAACGAAAACCGCCCGGTCGAGCCGGGCGGTTCGTGTATATTGGAGGCAGTAGATTTCTTGCTTGGAGATTTCTTACTTGGTGTAGACCGGCTCAGGTTCGGGCTGGTAGGCCACCACCGGTGCCGCGCACCCATTGTTGCCACCGAACTGATAGCGCAGGCCGCCGCGCACCTCGTGGGTGTTGATGCCGCGGTCGAAACCCGGGCCGGCGCTGCTCGCATCCCATTCGAACATGCGGCCGCCCTGAATATGGGAGAAACGATAGCCCGCATCGAGGATGATCTTGTCGGTCAAGCAGTAGGAGGCACCGGCCATCAGAGCATAAGCGAAGCGCCAGTTGGATGCTCCGGGGTTGGTCTCGGTGGTGTTCGGATCGTAGACGGTATCCCACTTGACGCGCGCGCCGCCGATACCGGCGCCGACATAAGGCGTGATGCCGTGCCAGGTGCCGATATCGACATAGGCATTGGCCAAGAGCAGCAGGGCGCTCATCTTCGACACTTCGGTCGACGTCGAGACGAGATCCGAGGTGCCGCCGTTGAAGTTCGACTTGAACCAGTAGTCGGCGGTCACGTCCGTGCGCAGGTGATCGTTGATCTTGTAGCCGACGCCGCCGCCGAGCGAGAAGCCGCCCTTGAGCTTGCCGTAATCGAAACTCTTGCCGCCCGGTATGACCGTACAATTACAGGGATCGATGCCGTAGGTCATGTAGTCGATGCCGCGCACATCGGACTTGTGATAGTCGATGTCGCCGCGGATATACCAGCCGCCGACGTCGACCGGCTGTTCGTAGACCGGTGGCGGTGCCTCTTCGACCTGCGGCTCAGGCAGGTCGGCTGCGAACACCGGCCAGGCCAGGCCCGCGAACAGCAACGCGAACAGGGCCTTTCTTGCTGTATTGAACATGCTTGTCACCCCTAGGAACCCTCGGAACGCGATCGCGGCCGAACGAGATTGGCTTTCAGGCGTGGATAATGAATTGGAAAAGTTAAAAGGCGTTTAACCCTGTCGATTAACCACGAATCTCTAAAATTCGAGGAATTGGGGAATGATTTCGACAAACAAGAAGACCGGTTCCGGCCAACAAAAAGCCCGCCTCAGGGGCGGGCTGGATGCGACGGCAGCGACGTAACGCCTGAGGGCACGGGGGAGGTCAGGCGGCGCTGCGGGTCTCCGAAATGACCTCGACAATGTCGTTGACGACGGCCTCCACCAGTTGCGGATCGTCGCCCTCGGCCATGACACGGATCAGCGGCTCGGTGCCGGACGGACGGATGACCAGACGCCCGGTCTTGCCGAGACGATTGCGCGCATCCTCGATCGCCGCCTTGACGGGAGCTTCCTCGAGCGGCTTGCCGCCGGCGATACGGACATTCTTCAAGAGTTGCGGCACCGGCTCGAACTTCTTCGACAGTTCGCTGACCGGGCGTCCCTGGCGCTTGATGCAGGCCAGCACCTGCAGCGCCGACACCAGGCCGTCGCCGGTGGTCGAGAAATCCGACAGCACGATGTGGCCGGACTGTTCGCCGCCGACATTGAGCCCATGCGCGCGCATATGCTCCACGACATAGCGGTCACCGACCTTGGTGCGGTGCAATTGCAGTTTCATGTCGCCGAGGAAGCGTTCGAGGCCGAGATTGGACATGACCGTCGAAACCACGCCGCCGCCGGCAAGCCGTCCGCTCTGGTGCCAGGACTCGGCGATCATCGCCATGATCTGGTCACCGTCAACGATCGCGCCATTCTCGTCGACGATGACGACCCGGTCTGCATCGCCATCGAGCGCGATGCCGATATCGGCGCGCACTTCATGCACTTTCTTCTGCAGGCCGGCCGGATGCGTCGAGCCGCATTCCTTGTTGATGTTGAAGCCGTTGGGTTCGACATTGATGGCCACGACCTCGGCGCCGAGCTCCCACAGCGCCTCGGGCGCCACCTTGTAGGCCGCGCCATTGGCGCAATCGACGACGATCCTGAGGCCCGAAAGCGACATCGAGCGCGGCAATGTACGCTTGGCGAACTCGATGTAGCGGTCATGCACGCCGTCGACACGCTTGGCGCGGCCAAGCCCGTCGGAATCGGCGAGTGTCAGTTCGATATCCTTGTCGAGCATGCTCTCGATGCGCTCTTCGATCTCGTCCGAAAGCTTGTAGCCATCCGGCCCGAACAGCTTGATGCCGTTGTCGTAATAGGGATTGTGCGAAGCCGAGATCATGACGCCGATATCGGCGCGCAGTGAACGCACCAGCATGGCGACGGCCGGGGTCGGGATCGGGCCGAGCAGGAACACGTCCATGCCGGCGGCGCAGAGACCCGCCACCATCGCATTCTCGATCATGTAGCCGGAAAGCCTGGTGTCCTTGCCCAGAACGACGCGATGGCGGTGGCTGCCGCGCTGGAACGAAAGGCCGGCGGCCATGCCGACCCGCATGGCGATTTCCGCGGTCATCGGAAACTTGTTGGCGCGCCCGCGAATGCCGTCCGTGCCGAAGTAATTCCCTGCCATGCGAGTTCAATTCCTGAAGGTTCTTCGCCGGGCATTTTAATGCCATAATTGACCGGCGCGCCATGATCACATTGTGTGATTATATGTTACCAATCCTTAGAAAATCATTGTTGTGCGCTGCACACAACAAGGCAGCAGCCCAACATGAAGGCACCGCGGCGCTGCAATATACCAGTTCTGCGAGCTATACGCCGCAGCTGCACGCGGAAAATCTTGTTCTTGACCCGGCAAGGGGCAATGATTTCATCACCTTATCGGGAGGAGCAAGCTTTGGGCGATATATACGCCACTTAGCATCTGGCGCAACCGACCGTTGAGCGTTATTGATTCGCTGGGACGTATAATGGGCTGCTGCAACGGAGAAACGCTATGCTCATCCACCGACTTGCCACTTTGACCGGCCTCGCCGTAGTGACGTTGTTCCTGGCCGCGCCAGCCAACGCACTGACGATGGCCGAATGCAGCACGAAGTATAACGCCGCCAAGGATGCGGGGACACTGGCCGGACAGACCTGGAACCAGTTCCGCAAGGCGCAATGCGGCACCGATGCCGCCGCCACCACGGACACCAAGCCGGCCGACACGAAGAAGGCAGCCGAAACCAAGCCGGCCAAGGCGGCCAAGGCAGCGGCCGCCGACGCGGGCGCCGCGAAAGGCCTGACGGCCAAGGAATGCAGCGCCAAGTACCAGGCGGCGAAGGCCGCCGGCACGCTGAACGGCATGAAGTGGAACGACTTCCGCAAGACCGAATGCGCCGCCGGCGCATCCGCCGCCGCTGACACCACCAAGCCGGCAACCACCAAGGCAGCCGCGGCTCCCGCCGAAGGCAAGGGCCTGACCATGGCCGAGTGCAGCACCAAGTACCAGGCGGCGAAGACGGCGAACACGCTGAAGGGCCAGAAGTGGAACGACTTCCGCAAAGCCGAATGCGGCGCCGCCGCCTCCGATGACGACAGCGTGCCAGCTCCGAGCGAAGCAAATTACACCAAGGAGCCGGCGAAGCCGACGACGGCTGCGCCCAAGGGCGTCACCTTCCCGTCCGCGATCTCGCCGAAATATGCCAGCGAGACCCCCGGAAAGGGCCGCATGCACACCTGCCTCGACCAGTACTATGTCCTCAAGGACGCCAATGCGCTTGGCGGCCTGAAGTGGATCCAGAAGGGCGGCGGCTTCTACAGCCTGTGCAATGCCAAGCTGAAGGGTTAAGCTACGCATTCCCCCCGGATCGATGAGGCATGAGCCGGTTGAGATCGAATTGAGTTAGACGGAAAGTCTGGCAAGGACAGGCAAAGGCCCGCGATGCATCTGCTTCGCGGGCCTTTTGTTGCTCGCGACGACGCCCGCGGGCCTTGCTCGCACTATCGCGGGAACTGTCGGCATCAATTCGCCCACACTGCCCACCGCCGGGCTTATCGCTAGCTCCCAAAGATTCCGATTGAACATATCGGGAACAAACAGTATACAAAAAGATGTCTAACTTGTTATCAACCGGGAGGATCTTATGCCCAATTTGAACTTGGCGGTATTGGCTGTGACGGCATCGGTTGCTTGGAGCGTCGCCCCTGCAAGCGCACTGACGATGAAGGAATGCGGCGAGACCTATCGGACAGCCAAAGAAGGCGGCACTCTGAACGGCATGGACTGGGCCGCTTTCCGCAAGGAGAAATGCGCGACGCCCGCTGCGGAGAGTGTCAGCGGGGATACCGTCAAAACCGCGCCGCAGCCGAAAAAGGAAACCGACGCGGCGGTCGCCCCCACTGTAGCGCCGGCAGGCGTGACATTCCCAACCACCCTCGCCGCCGAGTTCAAGACCGAAAAGCCCGCGAAGGCGCGGATGAAGACCTGCCTGCAGGGTTACCACGGCAACAAGGAGGCGGGTACGTTGAACGGCCTTCGCTGGATCCAGAAGGGCGGCGGTTATTACAGCCTGTGCAATGCGCGGCTGAAAGCTGAATCATAAAAATCGAATACCGCGGATGAAGCGGTCACGCAGACGTTGAGCCGTGATCCTCGGGCTTGTTCCCGAGGATCTGCTGTCCGCCCTGGCTCAGCTCGACGGCTGTGGCTCCATGCCGCCTTCGGGCTCGGGGCCTTTCTTGCGGCGGCCGCCGGACTTCGGCACGGCCGAGCCGCGGCTGGGCGGCGTGTCGTCGCCGAGGTCGCGCGCGGGCTTCTCGCCGGCGATCAATTGCTTGATCTCGTCGCCCGACAGCGTCTCGTATTCGAGCAGCCCCTGCGCCAGCGCGATCCATTCCTTCTTCTTCTTGGTCAGGATGGACTTTGCCGTCGAATAGGCCTCGTCGATCAGGCGGCGCACTTCGGCGTCGATGATCTGCGCGGTCTCTTCCGAGATGTTCTGCGTGCGCGCCACCGAATGGCCGAGGAACACTTCCTCCTGGTTGTCGCCATAGGCGACATGGCCGAGCTTGTCGGAGAAGCCCCAGCGCGTGACCATAGCGCGCGCCAGCTTGGTCGCCTGCTCGATGTCGGAAGAGGCGCCCGAAGTGATGTTCTCCTTGCCGAATTTGAACTCCTCGGCAACGCGGCCGCCCATCATGATGGCAAGGCGCGAGATCATGTACTTGTAGCTCATCGAGTAACGGTCGCCTTCCGGCAACTGCATGACCATGCCGAGCGCACGGCCACGCGGGATGATGGTGGCCTTGTGCAGCGGGTCGGCCGACGGCACGTTGAGCGCCAATATGGCGTGGCCAGCCTCGTGATAGGCGGTCAGCTCCTTCTCGGCCTGGGTCATGGCCGACGAGCGGCGCTCGGCACCCATCATGATCTTGTCCTTGGCGTCCTCGAACTCGGCCATGGTGACGAGGCGCTTGTTGCGCCGCGCCGCCATCAGCGCCGATTCGTTGACCAGGTTCATTAGGTCGGCGCCGGAGAAGCCCGGCGTGCCGCGCGCGACGACCTTGAGGTCGACATTGGGCGCCAGCGGCACGTTGCGCACATGCACCTTGAGGATCTTCTCGCGGCCGACGATGTCGGGGTTCGGCACCACCACCTGGCGGTCGAAACGGCCCGGACGCAGCAGCGCCGGATCAAGCACGTCGGGACGGTTGGTGGCGGCGATCAGGATGATGCTTTCGTTGGATTCGAAGCCGTCCATCTCGACCAGCAGCTGGTTCAGCGTCTGCTCGCGCTCGTCGTTGCCGCCGCCGAGGCCGGCGCCACGATGGCGCCCGACCGCGTCGATTTCGTCGATGAAGATGATGCAGGGCGCGTTCTTCTTGGCCTGGTCGAACATGTCGCGCACGCGGCTTGCACCGACACCGACGAACATCTCGACGAAGTCCGAACCCGAAATGGTGAAGAACGGCACATTGGCTTCGCCGGCGACCGAGCGGGCGAGCAGCGTCTTGCCGGTGCCGGGAGGGCCGACCAAAAGCACGCCGCGCGGAATCTTGCCGCCAAGGCGCTGGAACTTCTGCGGATCGCGCAGGAACTCGACGATCTCTTCCAGATCTTCCTTGGCTTCGTCGACGCCGGCGACGTCCTGGAAGGTGACGCGGCCATGCGCCTCCGTCAGAAGCTTGGCCTTCGACTTGCCAAAACCCATGGCGCGCCCGGATCCGGACTGCATCTGGCGCATGAAGAATATCCAGACGCCGAGGATCAGGATCATCGGCAGCCAGGAGATCAGGTAGCCGAACAGCGAATTGGAACCGTCGGTCTCTGGCCGCGCATTGATGGTGACGTTCTTGTCCTGCAACCGCGAGACCAGCTGGGGATCGCCGGGCGAATAGGTCTGGAAGCCGGTGGAATTGTCGGTGTAGGTGCCGGTGATGCGGGCGCCCGCAATGGTCACCGTCTTAACCCGGCCGGCCGCGACATCCTGCAAGAACTGCGAATAAGGCACATCGCTCGAAGCCCCGCGCGTCTGCGGCGTCTGGAACAGATTGAAGAGAGCGATGAGCAGGACCGCTATGATCGCCCAGAGCGCGAGGTTGCGATAGTTCGGATTCATCAATTGTCCCGTTGGCGTCCGCGCACGGACAGCATCATGAGAGGAAACTTGAGCCTAACATAGGGAGAGCGTCTCCCCTTGCCAAGCAGAACAGCATGTCTGGGTTAAGCTTTCGACCACCATCAATCGGCACCGTGGCCGCCCAATGGCGAAGCGGGAAGCGGTGACGCGCCGATCAGCTCGGCGACAGCCCGCGCCGGCGCCAGATCGAAGGACGGCAGAAAGCGGGAAAAAGGCGACACGACCGGTCGCGCAGCGAACGCTGGTGACCCCGGCTGACGCGGCGGCAAACCAGGGTTTTCAAGGGCTTGCCGCGATGTCGGTTCCGCGGCCATTGCGGCGCGCATCAGGCTTGCCGGGGTTTCTCCCTCATCGATCGCCAGCCGCCTCGCTGCTGTCGCACCCAACGGTGCGATCAACAATGCGCCGGGCCTGTCGTTCAATGTGATGTGGCGGCGGCCGTCCCAGACGGTGTTGTCGACAGCGATTGCGGCGGGCGGCAAACCCCGCGCCTCGCGGCGCAGGAAGAGGCCGGCACGCCGGAAATCGACCACCGTCCGCGACAATGTGGCGCAAAGAAATCCGGTCTTCAGCCGGCCCAACAGCGCCTCGCTGCGCGCCTGGTCCGGCAGGAAGGCCACGCCTCCGGCTGTGGCCATCAGGATGCGCAACGCATAGACGGCCGCCCGGTCGTCTTCCGCGGTCAGCAGAGCGGGATCGAGCCAGATGAGGCCCGTGCTCGGCTGGCTGGCGAAGCGATGGATCAGACCGGCTGCGCTGACGCCAAGCTGCCTGCGCTCGACGGCGGCCTGGCCGGCGAGCAGCAGCGCATTTTCCATATAGCCGACACTTTCGCCGGCAAGTGCTGCGCGCACGCGCGGCCGCTCGAAGGCCTCGTCGATATTGGTCGGGTCATCGGCCCAGCCGACATGTTCATGCCGCAAGAAATCGCGAAGCGCCGAGCGCCGCATCCCCAGAAGCGGCCGAACGATCCACTCGCGCCAATCATAGAGGGTGGCCGGCGCCATGCCGGCAAGCCCACGACCTGCCATGTCGGCGAGCTCCCGGTCCCGTGCATGCCGCATCAGCACCGTCTCGGCCTGGTCGTCGGCGGTATGACCGGTGACGATCAGGCCGATGCCTTCCGCGCGCGCCGCCTCGGCCAGCAGATGGTAGCGCGCTTCCCGCGCCGCCGCCGGCAGACCGGTCGATGGCTTGCGCCCGGACCACGTCAGGGTGCGGTGGGCAATGCCGCGCTCGGCGCACAACTTCGCCACGGCTTGCGCCTCGGCTGCCGAACCCTGACGCAAGCCATGGTCGATGGTCACGGCCAGCAGTTTCGCGGGCGATGCGGTTCGGTCGAGATACTGTTTGAGAAGGAGAAGCAGGGCGGTCGAGTCGCTGCCGCCGGACACGGCCGCAATGGCGCCGCGGGTAAAATCGATAGGCGAAAAAAGTCTGGTCGAAAGATCAGGCTCGGTATCGAGCATCAACGCATGTCGTCCAAAAACGGTCCCGGTCCCGGGACCAGGACATGCCTGGGAAAAATCAGCACGCAGCCAGGGCCTTCTCCTGCTTGACGCGTTCCTTGAGTGCATTGGAGATATCGGGGTAGCGCTTGCCGACTTCGCTGAAGGTGGCGCAGGCGACGTCGTGCTGCTTGAGGCCGACCAGTGACACGCCAAGCTTCAACAGCATGTCGGGCGCCTTCTTGGCCTTGGGGTAGTCCTTGCTGGCGGCGAGGAAGACCTCGGCCGCGTCGCGGTATTTCTGCTGGCCAAGCAGCGATTCACCCAGCCAGTAATGCGCGTCCGCCGCCTTCGCATCGCGCGGGAAGCGCGAGATATGATCGCGAAAACCCTGCTCGGCGGTGCCGTAGTCGCCCGACAGGATGAACTGATAGGAATTGCGGTAAAGCTCCTCCGGGTCGTTGGTGGAAGGCAGCGCCGCGACGATCGTTCCGTTGGACTTGCCGGCCTTGGCCGGGGCCTTGGTTGCCGGAGCAGCGTCTTGTGTCGGCGCGGTCGACTGGGTGTTGCCGCCGGCATCGATCACATTGCCGTTCTTGTCGACGGTAATGGAACCGAAGGTCTTTTCCGGGGCTCCCGTGCCGGGAATCACCTTGCCGGGGTCGCCATCGGGCGATTCGACGATGACGTCCTCGACCGTCTTGCCGCCCGCGGACTGATTGCCGCCGGGCGCGCCGGCATCGGCCGGAGCCTGGGTTGCCGGGGCCGCCGCGACGTCGGTGTTGGTGTCGGTGGTGGCATCGGATTTCTTCTGCGCCGGAGGCTGTCCGCCTTGTGCGCCGCCTTCAAGCTGCTGGAAGCGGAATTCGTTGTCTTCCTGCTGCTTGCGCATCTGTTCCTGCATCTGCAGGATCTGGAAATTGAGCTCTTCGATCTTGCCGTTCATCTGGCGCAGCTGGTCCTCGAGCCCGGTGGCGCCGGCGCCGTTCGACTGCTGCGCGAGCTGGACCTGGTCGGGTTTCTTCTTGTCGCCGAAGAGGCTCGGCAACTCGAGGCTCGGCAGATGGAAGGAAAAGCCGCTGTCGGTTGACTGCCCTGGGCCGCTTGCCCCCGGACCGTTTGCCAGGGCGGTGAAGCCTGATAGGAGCAGCGCCGCAAGCGTGCCGCTCAGAACCGATCTCAAATGCATGTGCCTCTCGCGGTGTGTCGTTAGTCTGTTCGCGCCTTCCAATCAGGATGGGACCAGCCAGGCGCCCTCGGCTCATAGCAGGACGCGAGACTTCGGCCAAATTTTGTTTCGGTCACCCGGATATGAAAAAGGCGGCCCGAAGGCCGCCTTTCGCGAAGCTGTGTTGCATTTTTGCCAGCCGGCGCGATCGCGTCTCTCGACGCGCGGCCAACTCAGGAACCGGCGCCGCTGAGCGTGGTAACGGCGCGGCGATTCTGCGACCAGCAGGAGATGTCGTCGCACACCGCGACCGGACGTTCCTTGCCGTAGGAAATGGTCTTCAGGCGGCTGGAAGCGACACCCTTGGAAACGAGGAAGTCGCGGGCGGCGGCGGCGCGGCGGGCGCCGAGCGCCAGATTGTATTCGCGCGTGCCGCGTTCGTCGGCGTGACCTTCGACGACGATGGCGTACTGCTTGTACTGGTTCAGCCACTGCGCCTGGCGGGCGAGCGTCGTCTGCGCATCCGCGCGGATCGAGGACGAGTCTGTATCGAAGAAGATACGGTCGCCAATGTTGACGGTGAAGTCCTGCGCCGAGCCGGGTGTTGCGGCGCCGGCACCGTTGAGGCCAAGATCAGCGGCGCTGTTGGGCGTCTTCTTCGAAGCGCAACCGGCGATGGCGAGCATCGCCACCAGCGCGATCATGGCCGGGTTTCTGGTAAGTGCTGCGATACGGCCCATGCCGCCTCTCCTTCGCATTTCGAGTGATTTCGTTGATCACCCAGTAACCACGTTTGGGTTAACCGGCATTCAAGAAACACGGTTAAAATTTGGTTTAGGCTGCCCGTCCGCAACCTTTTAAGCCAGGGTCACAGTTGGCGCGGACCCTAGGCGGAAATGCGGCCAAAACGCGACGAAGGCATGGAAAAGGGGCCGAAACGGCCCCTTTTCCGCATGTGTGGCAATTCGGCCGACGCTATTCCAACAGCGGCGACCAGGCGGGATCCGACGCGAAATTCGCCGTCGGAATCGGCTGCTCGTTGCGGCCGGTGAGGTCGACCGAAACCAGTTTCGGGCCGCCATTGGAGTCGCGGAAGAACATCAAGACGCGGCCGTTTGGCGCCCAGGTCGGTCCTTCCTGCTGGAAACCGGACGACAGGATGCGCTCGCCGGAACCGTCGGTCTTCATGACGCCGATCTGGAATTCGCCGCCGGTCTGCTTGGTGAAGGCGATAAGATCGCCACGCGGCGACCACACCGGCGTCGAATAGACGCCGTCGCCGAAGGATATGCGGGTCTGGCCCGAGCCGTCGGCGCCCATGACATAGATCTGCGCGCGGCCGCCGCGGTCGGAGGTGAACACCACCTTGCTGCCGTCGGGCGAATAGGAAGGCGATGTGTCGATTGCCGTCGAATTGGTCAGCCGCGTCGTCGAGCGGCTGCGCAGGTCCATGGCGAAGATGTTGGAATTGCCGTCGTCGCGCAGCAGGCTCATGATCACCTTCTGGCCGTCGGGCGAGAAGCGCGGCGCAAAGGTCATGCCGGGGAAATTGCCGACCAGTTCGCGCTGCCCGGTCTCGATCTGCAGGAGATAGACGCGCGGCTGGCCGCTCTCATAGGACATGTAGGTGATTTCCTGCCGGTTCGGCGAGAAACGCGGCGTCAGCACGATCGAGCGGCCGTCCGAGAGATAGCGGACATTGGCGCCGTCCTGGTCCATGATGGCCAAACGCTTCTTGCGCGCGTTCTTGGCGCCGGATTCGTCGATGAATACTACACGCGTGTCGAAATAGCCCTTCTCGCCGGTCAGCCGCTCGTAGATGGCGTCGGCGATGATGTGGGCGACGCGCCGCTGGTTGGCGTCGTTGGCGAAGAACTGCTCACCCGACATCTGCTGTCCGGCGAAAGTGTCCCAAAGCCGGTACTGCGCGCGGATGCGCCCATCGGCCTCCTTGCTGACGCTACCGGTGACCAGCGCCTGGGCGTTGATCACCTTCCAGTCGTCGAAGCGGGGTGCGGCATCCGGGTTCGAGATCTTCTCGATGAAGGCGCTCTTGTCGATCGGCGCGAACAGGCCGGAACGCTTCAGATCGGCGGTGACGATCTGGGAAATCTGCGCGCCAAGCGCGTCACCGCCCTGGAAATCCGTGATGGCGATCGGCAGCGGCTCGACATTGCCCTTGTTGACGTTGAGCTCGACGAGCGCCCATGCCGGCATGGGGACAATGGCGGTCATGCCCAGCGCCATGGCTGCAATCGTCAGGAGCGGCTTGAGGAAGGATCTCATATCTTCTCGCTTCTCTTCTTTTGATTGGTTGGGCGCCAGGCCTAGAGGCCGAGCATTTCCCTTGGATCGAAAGTGACCCGGATGTCGTTCCAGATGTCCTGCTTGCCGGCAGGAACCTGCAAGCCGGCCACGTCGCATTTCTGCACCGCGCGCACCGCGCTTTCATCGAACTGCCGGTTGCCGCTCGACTTTTCGACGGAGGGACGGCCATCGAGCTTGCCGGAGTTGTCGAGGTTGAAGCGCACGACGACGACGAAGTTCTCCGAGCCCTCGAGGCCAACCGGCAGCGTCCAGCACCCACCCAACTGGCTTTCCAGGGCGCCCTGCTCCGACTTCGACAGTTTCTGGCCCTGGTCCTTGTCGCCGCCGAGCGAGGCTTGCTGCGTAGAACGCTTGGCCCCGCCGCCGGAGGGCTTCTGCTTGTCGAGGAGCGCGGATATTTCGTTCGCGTTGAACTGCTTGTCGTCGGATTTCGGTTTCAACGACGCTTCCTTGACCGGCTTGTCGGCATCCTTGCGTTCAGGCGCCTTGGCGCTTTCGGCCTGTGCCGGCTGCGGCTTCGGCCGCGCTTCCGGCGCGGGCGCCGAGCTCGGCAATTGCGTCTCTTCGGTCGGCGGATCCTTGGCTATGGCCTCGGCGACGGCATCCGGCTTGACCTCGGGTGTCGGATCGATGGCTGCGGTCTTGTCCTGCGGCGGCGGGGTCGGCGCCGGCTTGGCCGGCGTCGGCTTCGGCTCGGTCTGCTTGACCGGCTCGGGCTTGACCTCTTCCTTGGGCGTCGGCGCAGGCGCCACTTCGGTCGCCGGAATGGGCTTCGGCTTTTCCTGCGGCTTCGGCACGTCCTCGGTCTTCGGCGTCTCTTTGGGAGTCGGCGCGGGCGGCGGGGCCGAGGTCATGTCGACGGGCTTCGGCTTGGCTTCCGGCGTTATCGGCTTGTCGGTATCGACGCTGTTTTCGCCGACCTTCTGCGACGCCGGCACGATATCCGGGCGCTGCGTCGGCAGTGGCGCCGGTTTTTCATGCATCACGGCCTTCTTGTCGCCCTGCAGCGTCTGCGCGATCGCCTCCATCGGCACGATATCGACCGCGACCGACTCGACATCGGCGGACGGGAGCGCGGCCGGCGCCGACAGGGTGAACAGGCCGAAGGCCAGCACCGCCGTGTGCAAGATCACCGATGTGGTGAGGCCGGTCTTCATCTTCTTGTCTACTGATCCTGTTCCTGCAGCGAAACCAGGCCGATATTTTTGTAACCGGCGGCCGAAATGCGGGCCATCACCTTCATCGCCGTGCCATAGTCGGTGGACTTGTCACCACGGATGAAGATGCGCTCCTCGTAACCGGTCTTCGAGATCGCCTGCAGCTTGGCCACCAGCTCTTCGATCGGGATCTCGGTTTCCTGGAGATAGATCTGGCCGGCGGCGTTGATCGAGACGGTGATCGGCTGCGTGTCGGCATTCATCGCCTTAGCCTGCGTGTCGGGCAGGTCGATCGGCACGCCGACCGTCAGCATGGGTGCGGCGACCATGAAGATGATCAGCAGCACCAGCATGACGTCGACCATCGGCGTGACGTTGATCTCCGACATCAGCCCATGGTGACGGCCGCGCCGCCTGTGGCCGCGCCCGCCGCGTCCCGCCATGCCTACGGACATACCCATCAGCTACTCCTCAGGCCTTCGGCGCGACTTTTTCATCGATTTGGCGCGAGAGTATGGCGGAGAACTCGTCGGAGAACCCTTCCATGCGCACCGCGAGCTTGCTCGCATCCGATGACAGCTTGTTGTAGGCGATGACCGCCGGGATGGCGGCGAGCAGGCCGATGGCCGTCGCCAGCAGCGCCTCGGCGATACCGGGCGCAACCACCGCGAGGCTGGTGTTCTTGGAGCCGGCAATGGCCTGGAACGACGTCATGATGCCGATGACCGTGCCGAACAGACCGATGAACGGGGCCGCCGAGCCGGTGGTAGCCAGGAAGCCGAGACGACCCTCCAGCTTCTCCATCTCGCGGGTCAGCGCCAGGTCCATCGCCTTGTCGATGCGGGTCTGGAGCCCGAGCGGCGTCTTGGCGCCCTTCTCAAAACTCTTCTTCCACTCGCGCATGGCGGCGACGAAAATGGCGCCCATGCCAGAGGTTTTGCGGTCGGCGAGCGTGCGGTAGAGCTCCTCCAGCGACTGTCCGGACCAGAAGACCTGCTCGAAGCGGTTCAGCGCCAGCCGCATGCGGCCATAGGCAACCAGCTTGTCGATGATGATCGCCCAGGTCCAGACCGAGGCGCAGAGCAGCCCGATCATGACCAGCTTGACCACCCAGCTGGCCTGCATGAACAGCGCCCAAATCGACAATTGCGCGCCCGGTTCGGCGAGTGCGATATTTTCCATCGTTACGTCCTTAAGATTTCCGGGCGAAGCTGGCGGCTGGCCCCTGGCATCCCTTGTGGTCGGTTCGCACGAAGCTACCGGACGCCCCAAACCGTGCCGTTAGCGGCCTTTTCAGGGCAAATATTGGTGAAAGGAAGGCGCTGGATAGCGCCAATCTTCACCAATCTCTTCATGAACCGTTATGGTTAAGGATGGGTTAGTGAATAAGGCGCGGCGCATTGCCGCGCCTGGTGGCGAGACCGATGCGCTTCCACTCCCTAGGAGTCCGTCTCATCCACGTGGTCGGTGGGGTAGTCCTGCCCGCCATAGAGGACGCGCGGGATCAGCACTTGCTGCCCGTCGACCCGGAACAGGATGGACGCACGCCGTTCAAAGCCGACAACCCGGATTCCGGATCCGATGGCATCGCGAACGGAGCCGCGTTCCGGGAACGTTGATAGCGCCATGCACGCGGCCTCGATCCTGTCGATATAGCCACCGGCGCGCGCGGCACCGCTTTCCTTTTCGATGTAATTGTAAATGGCAAAGAGGTCGGACTGCGCCGAAGGTCTGAAAACGACCCTACGCGTCACGCTTGGCGACCTTCAGGCAGTCTGCATGATGCTCGCGCAATGCCTTGAACACGTCCTCGGCCGGGATATCCGGGCGAGGATCGTCAAGAGCTTCCTGCACCTTGGCTCGCATGATGGCGGTGATGACCTGCTCCTCGCGGTCAAGGGCGCGAAGCGCGGCACGCATGACTTCGCTCGCGGAATCATAAGCTCCCGACGCCAAGCGGGCGTCCAGGCTGCTTTGCTGGCGGCCGAGCGTCACGCTTATGGGTTTGCTGGTTCTCATGGCGAATGTCTTCCCTGTCCTACCTTGTAGCACAATGTATGACACTGTCATACCATTTTCAGGAGGCACACAAGCTCCGTTGTCGGGCCAACCGTTTAATCAGGCGAAACACGAAACTTGGGCATGAACGCCGCGACCCATTCCTTGGGAAAGCGCCGCGGTCGTCCATTCTCGCCGATGATCGCCGCCTCGACCTTGGCTTCGACCAGCACCTCGTCGCCGCGCTTGAGCTGCTGCGCCATGAAGATTCGCGCGCCGGAAATGGTGTCGGTGCGGGTGTCGACGGTCAGGATGTCGTCGATGCGGGCGGGGCTGCGGAAATCGATCTCCATGCGCCGCACCACCCAGACGATCTTCTCGCCATGCTTGCCGTCGGCGAGCTCCGTGTGATGCACGCCGGTGAGCCTGAGATAGTCGGAGCGGCCGCGCTCGAGGAATTCGAGATAGCGCGCATGGTAGACGACGCCGGAGAAATCGGTGTCGGCATAATAGACCCGCGCCATCAGCCGGTGGCCGAACGCCGTCAGCGCGCCGGAAAGCCCGGCCAGCAGCGTCGCCGATTCACCATGATCGTCCATTGCGCTTCCTTTTTAAGTCCCGACGAGGCACCTGTTCTCCGCGCGACAAAGCATCGGATGGCACCGTTGACGGCGATGATCAAGAGTTTGATGGCGGCGCTGCTGGTGCTCATGGCCTTGGTGCTGCCTGGCCAGGCAGCGACTTTCACGATGAAGCGCGGCCTCAATCTCGACCAGTGGGTCACCTGGCCCGGCGAGGATCAATGGGGCGACGCCAGGACCATACTGCCCTATCCGGAATGGCGCAAATTCCTTGGAGATGACGATCTCAGAGCGCTCAAGGAAGCAGGCTTCGATTTCCTGCGTATGCCGGTAGACCCGTCGCCTTTCCTGTCCGACCAGACAACGGCGCTGCGCCATGACCTCTATGCCAGCGTGCTGGACTCGGTGCGCATGATCAACCGTGCCGGCCTGAAGGTGATCGTCGACATGCACCTGATCCCGGCCGGCGGCAGCCGCAAGATCGGCATGGCGCAGGTGATGGATGATCCGCGGACCTTTGACCGCTACGTCGACATGGTGCGCAAGATGGCCCGCACCCTGGCCGGCGAAGATCCGGGCCAAGTCGCCTTCGAGCTTATGAACGAACCGATCGTCGACTGCGACAGCGACGGCGCAAGCCTGTGGCCGGACCGCCAGCGCGAATTGTTCGCCGCGGCACGATCGTCGGCTGGGAAACTGACGCTGGTGCTGACCGGCGCCTGCTATTCCGCCGCCTCGTCCCTGGAGAAGATCGATCCCAAGGCGATCCCCGACGACAATGTCATCTGGACCTTCCACTCCTACGATCCGTTCCTGCTCACCCACCAGGGCGCGACCTGGGCCGGCGACTTTATCCCCTATGTGACCGGCCTGCCCTATCCGCTTGATGCCGTGCCGAATGCGCAGCTCGACGTGGCGCTCGACACCATCCGCGCCCGGATCAAGGCCGAGGCGCCGTGGACGCGGCAGAGCGGGCTGCTTGCCTATCTCGACGAACAGGTCGCCAGCATGGACAGCCCCGACAAGCTGCTCGGCCTGATGGACGCGCCGTTCAAAAGGGTCGAGGCATGGGCGAAGGCCAACGGCATCAAGCCCGAAAACATCACGCTGGGCGAGTTCGGCATGATCCGCCAGGAATACGGCAATGCCTATGTGATGCCGGCGCCGTACCGCGCCGCTTACGTCAAGGACATGATCGCCCGCGCCGAGGCGCATGGTTTCTCATGGTCGGTGTGGAGTTATGGTGGCGCCTTCGGCATCGTCGATGCCTTCAATGGCGACAAGGTCGAGCCGGATGTGATGGACGTGATCCGCTCGCTTCACTGAGAGCTGTTGTTCAGATCATCCGAGGTCGATCTGCAGGATCTCCGGCCGCACGCCGAAGCGCACCGGCATGATGCTGAAGCCGAGCCCACCTGAGACGATCAAATTGCGGTCGTTCTCGACGACGTGGCCATACGCGTAGCGGTTGCCGAAACGCGACGGCACGACAGGCGAATAGCCGAACAATCGCACCTGCCCGCCATGGGTGTGGCCCGACAAGGTCAGCGAAACCCGCGACGGGACGGTCGGAAAGATATCAGGCTCGTGGGCGAGCAGGATGATCGGCGCGGTGTCGCCAACCTTGGCCAGCGTGCCGTCGAGATCGTCGAGCCCCCTGAACCCGTCGCCCTTCCTGGCCGGCAGCAACGCCAGCTGATCGGCCAGGCCGGCGATCCAGACACCATGGCCATCCTTCTCCAGGCGAACGACATCGTTCTCCAGCACCGGGATGCCGACCTTTTCCAGCGCCTTGCGCGCAATGGTCGGGCCGGCTCCGGCGCGCTGCGCGAAACCATCGTTCCACCAATCGTGATTGCCGAGGATCGACAGCACGCCGAGCGGCGCCTTGAGGCCCGACAGCGCGGACGCCCATTGCGATGGCGTCACCGGCCCCGTCACCAGCGGCATGCCGGCAATATAGTCGCCCAGCAGCACGATGAGGTCCGGCTGCAGTGCATTGGCGTCTTCGGTGAGCGAAGCAATCCGTTCCTGCGTCATCCAGGGCCTGCAGGCATGGATATCGGCGAGCGCCACAACCCGCAGCTTCAGGCCATCAGGCCAGTGCGGCGGCGTCAGCGCGTAGCGCTTCACATGGGTCAAGAGCATCGGCTCGATGCCGACCGCATAGGCGCCGAGCGCGGCAGCCGTCAGGAACGACCCGCCGATGAAGCGCAGGAACCCGCGTCTGGTTATCATGGACTGGCTCCCGGCCCCTCGATCGCAGCGGTTGCCCGCACGCGTCCGATAAAATCTACGATTACGCTGGCAAATCGGCGAAGACGCGCAGATTTTGCGCAAGACGGGTCACATATCCTTGATCGATGGTCTGGGAACCCGCGCCTGAACGGTTGGGGGCTATTCTTCCTGGAACAGGTTGATCTGCTGCTGCGCCAAATCCTTCGGCGCATCGAGGCCGAGATGGCGCCAGGCATTGGCCGTCAGCATGCGGCCGCGCGGCGTGCGCTGGATGAAACCCTGCTGGATCAGATAGGGCTCGATGATGTCCTCGATGGCGTCGCGCGGCTCGGACAGCCCAGCGGCGATCGTCTCGATGCCGACCGGACCGCCACCGAAATTGCGGGCGATCATCGAGAGATAGCGGCGGTCGAGCGCATCGAGCCCGAGCGCGTCGACCTCCAGCCGGGTCAATGCCTCGTCGGCGATCAGGCGATCGACATGGCCGTCGCCGGCGACCGAGGCGAAGTCGCGCACGCGGCGCAACAGCCGCCCCGCGATGCGCGGTGTGCCGCGCGCGCGCCGCGCGATTTCCAGGGCGCCGTCGTCGCCGAGCGGCATTTGCAGGATGCGCGCGCCGCGCCGCACGATCTGCTCCAATTCCTCGACCGTATAGAAGTTGAGCCGCACCGGAATGCCGAACCGGTCGCGCAGCGGATTGGTGAGCAGGCCAAGCCGCGTGGTGGCGGCTACGAGCGTGAAACGGGCGAGGTCGATCTTGACCGAACGCGCCGCCGGCCCCTCCCCGATGATCAGGTCGAGTTGGAAATCCTCCATCGCCGGATAGAGGATTTCCTCCACCGCCGGGTTCAGCCGATGGATCTCGTCGATGAACAGCACGTCGCCTTCTTCGAGATTGGTCAGCAGTGCCGCGAGATCGCCGGCCTTGGCGATGACCGGTCCGGAGGTCGAGCGGAAATTGACGCCGAGTTCACGCGCCATGATCTGCGCCAGCGTCGTCTTGCCCAGCCCCGGCGGTCCGACGAACAGCACATGGTCGAGCGCCTCGTTGCGGCCCTTGGCGGCCTCGATGAAGACTTTGAGATTGGCCCGCACCGCCGCCTGGCCGACAAAGTCGGCGAGCGTCTGCGGCCGCAAGGTCTGATCGGCATCCTCGCCGCGTTTTTCCGGCGCAATGAGACGGGGCGACAGGCTCATACTGTCTTCCTTGCATATGGCAAGAGGAGGGACAAGCGAGCCCTCACCGCGCCAGTTCCTTCAGCCCGAAGCGGATCAGCTTCGAGGCATCCGCGTCCTCGCCTGCCGTCTTCAGTGCCGCGGCCACCGCATTGGCGGCGGTGTCGCGCGAATAGCCGAGATTGACCAGTGCCGAGACCGCGTCGGTGATTGGGGCCGGGGCGACACCTTCACCGAGTTCCTGCTTCAGGCCGATGGTGCCGGAGGCGGCGCCCGCATAGGCGGGCGCCTTGTTCTTCAATTCGGTGACGATGCGCTCGGCCACCTTCTTGCCGACGCCAGGCGCGCGGGAAACCATGGCGATGTCGCGCAGCGCGATCGCATTGGCGAGGTCGGCCGGCGCCAGCGTCGACAGGATGGCCAGCGCCACCTTGGCGCCGACACCCGGCACATTGTTCATCAGCAACCGAAACCACTCGCGCTCAAGCTGCGACTGGAAACCATAGAGGCGCAGCATATCCTCGCGCACATAGGTCTCGATGAACAGCACCACCGCTTCGCCGGGCGAAGGCAGCGCTGCCAGCGTGCGCGCCGAGCAATAGGCGACATAGCCGACGCCGTGGATGTCGACGAGGCAATGATCCTCGTCGATCTCGTCCAGCGTGCCCTTGAGCTTGCCTATCATGCCGGGTCTTTCATGGAAGATGGGCCCTCATGGGTGGGTTTCCGGAGAAATGATGTCGAGGTCGGGAAAGTAACTGCGATAACGCGCGGCGTCGCGGGTCAAAAGACGATGCCCGGCAACGGTTGCATGAGCGCCGATAAAGAAATCAGGCAAGGTCCTTTCCCTGATGCCACCGGCCCGGCGATAGCGGGAATGCGTGACGCCGGCAAGGAATGCCGCGTCCCAGGGCACAAGTTCGCGATCCATCTCCAGCATGTCGACGGCTTTTCGAAGTGCGGCCTCTGTCGCGATCAGCGGTGCTAACTCGGACCAGATGATCGAATTGACGACCAACGCACCGTCGCGGCGGCAGAAGGCGATAGCCGATGCCGACCATTCTTTCATCGGCCCGGCTGGTCCCCAAACGTCGATCAGGACATTTGTGTCAATCAACGTCGAGATCTTCACGCGGCCCCCTCAACCACTCCATGTATTGGTCGGTGGTCATGCCCCCCAGGTCCAACGTCCCCTCCATCCGGTCGAGGACATCTTGGAGCCTGCGCAATTTCTCCTCCTCGGAGAGGTTCTCGTTGACGGCAACCAGCTGAACGCCCCCGTCGGTGGCCACGAACTCCACCTCGGAACCCGGACCGATGCCCAGATGGTCCCTTATCGGCTTGGGGATTGTCACTTGCCCCTTGGTGGTGACGCGCATGGTAATACCTCCAAGGTATTACTTATCCGCTCAACGTGAACAAGTCAAGAACATCGCTAGCCGGCAAGCGCCATCCGGTAGGCGGCGCTCTGGCGGTGATGCGCGTGGCAAATCGCGATGGCCAGCGCGTCGGCGGCGTGTTCGGTATCGAAGGTCGCTTTCGGCAGCAGCACCTTCACCATCATGTGGATCTGCTTCTTGTCGCCATGGCCGACGCCGATGACCGCCTTCTTCACCGCATTGGGCGCGTATTCGGCGACGACAAGGCCGGCACGCGCCGGCACCAGCATGGCGATGCCGCGCGCCTGGCCGAGCTTCAGCGTCGCCACGGCATCCTTGTTGACGAAAGTCTGTTCGACGGCCGCCTCATGCGGCATTGCCGCATGCAGGACTTCGGCGAGCCCGTCATGCAATTGGCAGAGCCGCGTCGCCAGCGCCGCCTTGTCCTCGGAGCGCACGGTGCCGGACGCGACGAAGCGCAAGGAATTGCCGAGGCTCTCGACGATGCCCCAGCCGGTGCGTCTGAGCCCCGGATCGATGCCGATGATGCGAATCGCGTCCCCCATCCGGTCACTTTACCTCCGGGGGACAGCGATGCCAGCGAAATGTGAACAAACCGGAAACGGAGGCCTGTCGAGCTGGAAATATTCCGAAGCCGCTCAGTTGCGGGCGAACGCCGTGTTGAGCAGGCTGATCTGGTCGGAAACCGGATTGGGCCGGCGGCCCATGGGCTGCATGTCGACTACCGCGCCGGCGCCGTAGATCTCGTCGTCCATGCGGCGCACCAATGCCTGCAGGCGAAGCGAGCGGTTGACCAGGTCGAGGAACTCCTCGGGCAGTTCGGCCCAGCCGGCGGCTTCGTCATGCGCGGAAGCGGTATCGAGGCGCACCTTGGACTTTTCCGAAGCGACCTGGTCGCGGGTCATCTCGCCGGAATTGGCCGCGCGCTGCAAAAGCAACCAGGAGGCAACCTGCATCAGCCTGGTCGTCAGCCGCATCGATTCGGCCGCGTAGAGCGTGGCCGCCAGGCGCGACAGCTTCTTGGCCTCGGCACGGCCCTTGCCGTCGAGATACTCGGCCGCCTGTTCGACCAGCCCCATGCCTTCCTGGTAGAGCGGTTTGAAGGAATGCGAAAAAACCCGGCGCTCCGCCAGTTTGACGGTTTTCGCACTGCCCTTCGAAGGCTCGTTCATTGATACGCCCCTGCACTTGCAACCGGCCGATTCGGTTCACTGCCGATACACCCGGCACCCTATCTGACTGAAGCTTGAAAATGCGCTTCGCCGGGGGTGAAGGCAAGCACATGTTTAACAGAAGGTTAACAGCGGACCGACACCCGGCGTGCCACCGGAATGCGGACAAAAAAAGAGCCGCGGATAAGGCGGCTCTCAGGAGTTTAACAGGGAGGCGTCAAACAAAGTGGCTCCAACCACTCGGTAAGAATCCAGATCACTGGATGCGCATAGTAAACGCCTGTAAAGCTTAATGAACCTTTAACGGCACCGATGTTTTTTGACCGAACACCCCATTCCTGTGCCGTAACAGCACAGACCCGAAGCTCGCTTCAGGCTCAGGCTTTCTTCCAGACCACCGGCAAAGCGATGAAGGCAAACAGCAGCATGCCGGCATAGAAGCCGATCGAGGCTATCCCCAGCAGCGGTTCTATTGCGGGCGTACCGGCAAGCAGAATGAAGAGGCCGATCATGAGCCCAATTCCGCTGATCGCGGTCAGCCAGAAGTGTACGACGGCGATCGTCTTTAGCCCGACCGTAGGAAACAGATGGTAGAAGAAGGCAAAGACCGCCGACATCAGCCAGCCTGCCACCATAATGTGAGCGTGAGTCGGCATCTGGCCATGGTCTTCGCTGATCGCCATATGGATGCCGAGCGCCATGCCGCACAGCGCATAGATGATGGCCAGCGTGAAGAAATTGCGTGCTACCCCTTGCATAATGTTCCCCCTCATTGCCTCTTCCCGTTGCGGGAATGGGTTGATCGTCCGGCGTCTGCTGTCGCCACCGGGCTCCCGGCCTCGGCGCACTAGCATCGGTACTGTTTCCAGACGATGTCGCGCTCCCCCTGACGCATCCGACAATAGCAGAAAATGAAGCCGCGCATCGGTGGTTGTCGAGAATCAGCGCTGATCGAAAACCGCCGAAACAAAAGCTGTTTTTCCGCGACATCGTGCCGAAACAGGCATTACGCTAAACGCCCGCTCCTCTGACGGCTGGTGCATATCCGCCCGGCTGCGAACAACAAGAAATGTCCCAGGAGCAAACAATGGACTGGTATTCCATCGTCAAATTCCTTCACGTCGTCTCAGCCATTTTGTGGGTCGGCGGCGGCTTCGTATTGTTCCTCCTCGGCGTGCTTGCCGAGCGCGCCGGCAACATCGAGGACAAGTTGCAGGCGATGCGCGCCAGCGGTCAGTTGGGTGGCCTTTTCTTCGCACCGATGTCGATGCTGACCTTGCTCTTCGGCCTCATCATGTGCGGCTTCTGGGTCGGCTTCTCCGACCTGTGGATCATCATCGGCCTGGCAGGCTACGCCACGACCTTCTCGATCGGCATGCTCATCTTCAAGCCGACCGGCGAGCGCATGGGCGCGATGATCGCCAAGGAGGGCGTGACACCTTCCGTGCTTGCCATTGGCCAGCGCATGATGAGCGCGGCTCGCTTCGACTATGCGGTGATGCTGGTGATCGTCGCCGACATGGTGCTCAAGCCGACCACGCATGACATCGGCATCCTCGCCGGCATGGTACTGGTCCTGGTGGTCGGCGCCACGCTGGCCTTCGGCGGAAGCCGCCGGCTGGTGGAAAGCGCCGCCTGATCTCCCTGACGGTGAGAGCGGCCGAACAGCCGCCTCGCCTGTCTACATCAGGCCGGCGAGGCCGTCCCACAAAAGCTTCAGTGCCACGACCGCCACGGTCGCGTAGGTGAAGGGATAAAAAATCTCCGGCCGCATGCGCCGCACCAGCCAGGCGCCGGCGATAGTCGAAAGCGGCGCCAGCGGCATCAGCACGGCCGACGCCGTCAGGTTGGCGGTGTCGAACTGGCCGAGCGCGAAATAGGGTATGAGCTTCAGCGCATTGGTCGCGGCAAAGAAGATCGCGGCCGTGCCCGACAGGACCTTGGGGTCGAGCCGGATCGGCAGCGCATAGACCTGGAAGGGCGGGCCGCCGACATGGGCGACGAAGCTGGTGAAGCCGGCGACCGTCCCCCAGATCGCGGCAGCCACGCGGTTGGGTTCGGCGGCGTGGTCGGCGCCATGGCGGAACTGCAGATAGAGCCAGCGCAGCACGAAGATGATGGCGACGGCACCGACGATCAGCCGCACCGCTTCCTCGGTGACCAAGGCCGCCGTCAACCAGCCAATGCCGATGCCGATGACGGCGCCCGGCATCATGTCGACCAGCATCTTGCGGTCATAGACGCCCCACCACGTCCAAACCGAGACGATGTCCATCAGGCACAGGATTGGCAGCAGGATGGCGGCCGCCTGCACCGGCGGCATGGTCAGCGCCATCAGCGGCACGCCGACGAAACCGACAGCGCCGCCAAACCCGCCCTTGGACAGGCCGACCAGAATGACCGCCGGAATGGCAGCCGCGTAGAACCACGGATCGAGAAGCAGGCCTGACATGGGGAGGGACTGGTCTGGAGGGAAGGCGTCATCGCCTGAATAGCCGAGAATTGCGCTTTGGGCGACTGTAAATGCGGGCCGGTTGCCGAACACCTGCCAATGTCCGGCTCGTGCCTTATCGCCGGGCCGAGACCAGCAGGAACATCGGCCGTTCCAGCTCTTCCGCGAGTTCCGGCTTGGCCATGATCTGCGCGTCTGTCGGACAGAACTCCTCGACATGCTCGATCGCGAAACCGGTCCGGATCAGCGCGTTCAGCGTCGTGCCGATGGTGCGATGATGTTTCACCACGCCCTTGGCCAGCCAGTCGGTCTTGCGCGGGCCCTCCACCAGATAGCGGTCGACAGGCCATGTCCTTCGGCCTTCGGCATCGACCGCCCAGCCCGGCCTGGTCGGAGCCATGTAGATCGGATGCTCCGTCGAGAAGACGAAATGGCCGCCGGCCGACAGCGCCTGATGCACCGTCCCGAACAGCCGCGCGACATCCTTGACATAATGCAGCGCAAGCGAGCTGTAGGCGAGACCGAAGCTGTCTTGCGGCAGGTCGAGCTTGTCGAGGTCGGCCCGTTCATAGGTGATGCCGGTGTCCGGGCCGGCGGCCCTCGCCCGGGCCAGCATCTTCTCCGACAGGTCCAGCCCCAGGACATGGCTCGCCCCATGCTCGTGCGCCCAGCGGCAGAACCAGCCGAAACCGCAGCCGAGGTCGACGATCCGCAAGCCGCCCACTTGAGGCAGCATGGCGCACAGCGCCGGCCATTCGGCGGCGCCTTCCAGGCCGTCGATCGACCGGCCAAGCTGGCTGTAGCCCGCGAAGAAATCCGGCTGGTCGTAGATATTCTGCGCCATGTCTACCTCGTCTCTCAGCCAATCATCCGGCGGGCTGACATTTAGTGGACTGGTCGCGCCTGTCCACCACAGCCATGTGGAGTCAAGACGACGGGGCCGACCGCGCCCCGAGCGGCGGCGGCCGCCGCCGGATCGGCTGCGCCTTGATGATGGCGGTGCTGGTCTCGGCCTTGTCGGCGATGCGGTCGAGAATGCCGTCGAGGTCGCCGATCGAGCGCACGAACAGCCGGGCGACGAAACAGTCGTCACCCGTCACCTTGTCGCATTCGCCGAACTCGGCGATCTCCTCGATCAGCTTCTGGACGATGTGCAGCTTGCCCGGCAAAGGCCGGATACGCACGATCGCCTGCAGCGTATAGCCGAGCGCCAGCGGATCGATTTCGACGGTGAACGCCCGGATGACGCCGCGCTCCTCGAGCCGCCGCAGCCGCTCCGAAACACTTGGCGACGACAGCCCGACCTGGGCGGCCAGCTCCTTCAGCGAGGTCCGCGCATCCCTGACCAGGATTTCGAGGAGATTTCGGTCGAGATCGTCAAGCATTTCAGATTTCTCACAAATTCGTGGCAGGAACCTAATATAATTAGGTCAGGCCTCCATACAGCCTTTCCAATCAGATGGAAAGCGCCCAACCCGCATGAGATTATGCCGCCTCAAAATGGGCTCAGAGGTTATCATGAACGATACGGTACGTGGCACGGTCGAAATGTCGGCCGCAATGGCCATCCTCGGGACGATCGGATGGTTCGTCGTCATGTCCGGCCAGCCGATCATGGATGTGGTGTTCTGGCGCTGCGCGTTCGGCGCGGTGACGCTGCTGATCATCTGCGCTTGCCTGGGATTGTTGCGCGGCAGGCTGCCGCCGCGCGTCATCGGCCTCGCCGCGCTTGGCGGCGCGGCCATCGTCATCAACTGGCTGCTCCTGTTCAGCGCCTTCTCCCGCGCGTCGATCTCGATTGCCACCGCCGTCTACAACACCCAGCCCTTCATGCTGGTCGGCTTCGGTGCACTCTTCTTCGCCGAACGGCTGACGCTGACCAAGCTGACATGGCTGGCAATAGCCTTTGCCGGCATGGTGCTCATCGTCGAGGCCACGCCTGATGCCGGCGATGTCGGCACCAACTATTTTGCCGGCATCGTCATGGCGCTGGCCGCGGCCTTCTTCTGGGCCGTCGCGGCCATCGTCACCAAGAAGCTCAAGGGCACGCCGCCGCACCTGATCGCGCTGATACAGGTCTGCGTCGGCGTCGTCATGCTGGCGCCCTTCGCCCATCTCTCGCGTCTTCCCGCCGACCCGTGGAGCTGGGCGATGCTGGCGACGCTCGGCATCGTCCACACCGGCCTAATGTACATATTGATGTACGGCGCCATCCAGAAGCTGCCGACGCATCTGCAGGGATCGCTGTCCTTCATCTATCCGGTGGTCGCCATCCTGGTCGATGTCGTGGCTTTCGGCCATCGGCTGCATCTCAGCCAGGTCGCCGGCGCCGCCGCCATTCTGGTGGCTGCCGCCGGCATGAACCTCGGCTGGTCCTTGTGGAAATCGAAACCGGTCACCGCGAGCCCTGAGCCGGTCAAGTAGGGCAGGCACGCCTGCCGCCCCGCGGTCAGGAAACGCGATCCCGACTGCCCGCCTGTTCAAAGCGGGCAGTTTGCTCTATGCCGCAATGCAACCATCTTCGCCCGGCATAGGCGAAATCCGGGATCGAAGAACCATGAACGACGCCACACCCCCAAATCGTTGCCGCATCGTGCTGATCGCGCCGCCCGGCGTGCCGGCCGCCCGCATCGCCACCGCATTCGACGGCGGCGACGTCGCCTCGCTGATCCTGCCCGAAAACGGCATGGACGAGGCTTCCTTCCAGGCCTTTGCCGAACAGATTGTGCCGACGGCGCAGGCCGCGGGCGTGGCCGTGATCATCGCCGGCGATACCCGCATCGCCGGCCGTGTCCAGGCCGACGGCATCCATGTCGAGACATCCAAGGCCGAACTCGCCGAAACGATCGAACATTTCCAGGCGAAGATGATGGTCGGCGCCGGCGGTGCCAAGAAGCGCGACGACGCGCTCGAGCTTGGTGAGGTCAGGCCCGACTACATCTTCTTCGGCCGCTTCGGCTACGACAACAAGCCGGAGCCGCATCCGCGCAACCTGTCGCTGGGCGAGTGGTGGGCGCAGATGATCCAGATCCCCTGCATCGTCATGGCCGGATCCGATCTGGCTTCCGTCGAGGACGTGGCCGCCACCGGCGCCGAGTTCGTCGCGCTGTCGAGCGCGGTGTTCGCCGAGGGCGTCGATCCGAAAACCGCCGTGGCCCGTGCCAACGCATTGCTCGACGAAACCGCGCCGCGCTTCGAGGACTGATGTGGCTCCGGTAAGGTTTCCCCTTCAGGCCTTGCTTGCAGCGGTCATGATCCAGGCCGCCGCCGCCGAAACCGTACCCCAGCCGCAGCCCAAGCCTGAAAACGGCGTGCACACCGACAAGCCGATCGAAAAGCAGCTGCCGCAGCCCGCCACCACGGCGGAGCCGGCACCGCTGCCCTCGGTCGACAGCATCAATCCCGACCGCTTCGGCGCCAAGCCGGCGGACGCAGCCTATGGCGCTTTCCAGCGCGGGCTCTACAAAACGGCCTATAATCTGGCGCTGACTCGCGCCCGGAACGGCGACCCGGCGGCGCAGACATTGGTGGCCGAGATCCTGTCGCGCGGGCTAGGCGTGCCGCTGAATGCGGCGGAAGCCTCGAAATGGTATGCGCTTGCCGCCGAACAGGGTGTGCCTGAGGCGCAGTTCCAGTATGCGCTGATGCTGCTCGACGGCCGTTACGTCAAGAAGGATCCGAAAGAGGCCTACGCCCTGATGCAGGCCGCCGCCGAAGCCGGCAACCAGCTGGCGCAGTTCAATTTCGCGCAGATGCTGGTCCAGCAGGATCCAGGCGACGCGGGCCTGACCAAGGCGGTCTCCTATTATGAGCGCGCCGCCGCGACGGGTCTCGCCGACGCGCAATACGCCATGTCCCAGATCTATGCCAACGGCGTCGGCGGCAAGCCGCGCGACGACGCGCAGGCGAGACGCTTTCTCGCGCAGGCCGCGCGGCAGAACTACGACACCGCGCAGATCGATCTCGCCGCCTGGATGATCGAAGGCCGCGGCGGCGCCCGCGACCTGAAATCGGCTTTCGGCTGGACGAAGCAGGCAGCCGAGGGCGGCAACGTCGCGGCGCAGAACCGGCTGGCAAAACTCTACATGCAAGGCATCGGCACAGACCCGGACCTGGTGCTCGCCGGCGCCTGGTACATCGTCGCCCGCCGTGCCGGTCTCATCGATCCCGACATGGACGATTTCCTGCAGGGCCTGAGCGACGAACAGACCAAACAGGCCCTGCAGAAGGCAAACCGCCTGCCCTGATGGCGGCAGGTGCGATCGCCCGGCGCCGGGCCCATTGCTGCCCGCTCCCTTGCCTCTCCGGACGATTTGTGGTCTTGGGAGCCCCTAAATCGCTTGTCCCAGCGAAAATCTCATTCCGGATCCCATCATCATGGCCAAGATCAATGGCAACGAAATCCGTCCCGGCTACGTCATCGAGCATGATGGCGGCCTGTGGGTGGCGGTCAGGACCAACACCGTCAAGCCCGGCAAGGGCGGCGCCTACAACCAGGTCGAACTGAAGAATCTGATCAACGGCACCAAGCTCAACGAGCGCTTCCGCTCGGCCGAGACGGTCGAACAGATCCGCCTCGACCTGAAGGATTTTTCCTTCCTCTACGAACAGGACGACGCGCTGGTGTTCATGGACACCCAGAGCTACGAACAGCTCGAACTGAACAAGGATTTCGTCGGCGACCGCGCCGCCTTCCTGCAGGACGGCATGATGGTGACGGTCCAGCTCTATGAGGAGAGGCCGATCGGCATTTCGCTGCCCGACTATGTCACCCTCACCATTACCGAGGCCGACCCGGTGGTGAAGGGCCAGACGGCGGCATCCTCCTACAAGCCGGCGGTGCTGGAGAACGGCATCCGCGTGCTGGTGCCGCCCTTCATCGGCGCCGGCGAACGCATCATCGTCGACACCAACGAAATCACTTACGTGCGCCGCGCCGACTGACGCGCTGCAGCAGGAAGACATACGATGGCACGCTCAGCCCTTCTCAACGTCATGGTCCAGGCCGCAATGAAGGCCGGCCGCTCGCTGTCGCGCGACTTCGGCGAGGTCCAGAACCTGCAGGTCTCGCTGAAGGGACCCGGCGACTATGTCAGCCAGGCCGACCGCAAGGCCGAGGACATCATCTTTGCCGAATTGTCGAAGGCGCGTCCGGGCTACGGTTTCCTGATGGAAGAGCGTGGCGCGGTGGAAGGCGAAGACAGCCAGCACCGCTGGATCGTCGATCCGCTCGACGGCACCACCAATTTCCTGCACGGCATTCCGCTGTTCGCCGTCTCGATCGCGCTGGAGCGCCAGGGCCAGATCGTCGCCGGCGTCATCTACAATCCGGCCATGGACGAGCTCTACACGACCGAGCGCGGTGGCGGCGCCTTCATGAACGACCGCCGGCTGCGCGTGGCCGGCCGCATCAAGCTGGTCGACACGGTGATCGGCTGCGGCATGCCGCATCTGGGACGCGGCCACCACGGCAATTTCCTCGTGGAATTGCGCAACGTCATGGCCGAGGTCTCGGGCGTGCGCCGTCTCGGTTCGGCCGCGCTCGATCTCGCTTATGTCGCTGCCGGCCGCATGGACGGTTTCTGGGAAACCGGCCTGTCGGCCTGGGACATTGCCGGCGGCATGCTCCTGATCCGCGAAGCCGGCGGCTTCGTCTCGGACATGGATGGCGGGCAGGACATGCTGGACAACGGCTCCGTCGTTGCCGGCAACGAGGTCATCCAGCGTGCGCTGCTGAAGACGGTGAAAAAGCCCCTGGCATCCCGCTAAAGCCCTCCCGCCGCGCTGAACGGCCGCGGTCGCAAAACCGCCACCTAAGCTTGAAATACTGTCCGGCGGTTGCCCAGATATAGGGTGACGCAGGACGATCGATGACCAATATCCCGCCGCAACTCGAAATCCCGTTTGTCGGGCGCTGGCACTACTCCCGCGCGGAGATGATCGCCGACGGCATTGTCCATGCGGTCGGCATCGTGCTGGCGATCGCGGCCGGCTCGGCGTTGCTGGCGCTGGCGGCGTTTCGCGTCGGACCGGGCGAGTACATTGCCGCCGCCTTCTATGTCGTTTCGCTGCTGACCGTGCTCTCGGTGTCGCTGGCCTACAATCTGTGGCCGGTGACGTCACCGGCCAAATGGGTTCTGCGGCGCTTCGATCACGCCGCGATCTATCTTCTCATCGCCGCCACCTACACGCCTTTTCTGGCTCAGCTCGACGCTTCGCCGCTGGCCCGCTGGATGATCGTGCTGGTCTGGATCGCGGCGGCGACGGGCATCGCCATCAAGGTGTGCTTTCCCGGCCGTTTGGACCGGCTGGCGATCGTCTTCTATCTTGCCATCGGCTGGAGCGGCATCGTCCTGGTCAAGCCGCTCGTCGAGACGCTGCCGACGACGTCGATCGTGCTCATCGTCGCCGGTGGCGTCGTCTATTCCTGCGGCGTCATCTTCTTCGCCTGGAAGGGTCTGCGCTTCCACAACGCCCTGTGGCACGGCTTCGTCGTCACTGGCGCGGGCCTGCATCTGGCGGCCATGGTCGACTGCCTGGTGATAAACCGTTTCTGATCCGCCTGCGGCAATATTGCCAAGCGCCATTCAATTTGGTCACAATTCCGTTTAGAGTCGCGAACGACGTGATCGGCGGCAGCGGCAGCGAAAACGGGGCACGGATGGCTTTTCTCAGATCCTTCGGCATGGGCAGGCGCTCCGACGTACTGATCTACGATCCACATAAACTGTCGAGTCCGCAGGTGTTCCTGCTGACCATGGTCATCTTCCTGGCCATCGTCGCCTTCATTGCCGCCATCCTGACCCGCCAGATCTCGACGGCCTTCGTCACCAATCCCGGGCTCAACGGCCTGATCATCGGCGTGCTCGCGGTCGGCATCCTGCTTGCCTTCGCCCAGGTTGGCCGGCTGTTTCGCGAGGTGCGCTGGCTCAACTCCTTCCGCGCCGGCTCGGAGACCACCGAGCCGGTGCTTTTGGCGCCGATGAAAGCCATGATCGGCCGCTCCTCGACCATGGCGTTCTCGACCTCCTCGATGCGCACCATGCTCGATTCCATCGCCACGCGCCTCGACGAAAGCCGCGACACCTCGCGCTACCTGGTCGGCCTCCTGGTGTTCCTCGGCCTGCTCGGCACCTTCTGGGGCCTGTTGAACACGATCGGCTCGATCCGCGAGACCATCGAATCGCTCGACCCCGGCACGGGTGACGCCGCGGCGGTGCTCGATTCCTTGAAACAGGGCCTGTCGGCGCCGCTGGCCGGCATGGGCACCGCCTTCTCGTCCTCGCTGTTCGGCCTGTCCGGCTCGCTCGTGCTCGGCTTCCTCGACCTGCAGGCGGGCCGCGCCCAGACGCGCTTCTACACCGAGCTTGAGAACTGGCTGTCCTCGGTCACCGATCTTTCCTCCGACATCGTCGTCTCCGATCCGGCCAAGAGCGAACCATCCGACGAGATCCGTCTGTTGTCGGAGCGGCTGCGCAGCATGCAGGAGAATGGCGGCGGCTCCAATCCGCGCGTCGCCACCGCGATGGCCAATCTCGCCGACGGCATTTCCGGCCTGGTCAAGAACATGCGCTCCGAGCAGCAGATCATGCGCGACTGGGTCGAGGCCCAGTCCGATGAGCAGAAGGCGATGCGCAACACATTGGAAAAGATTGCCGACGCCCTGAAGAAGCCCGGGGTGCACTGACATGGCGCTTGCCAGGGGCCGGCGTACCGATCGCCGCATCGACTATTGGCCGGGCTTTGTCGACGCGCTGTCGACGCTGCTTTTGGCCATCATGTTCCTGCTCACCGTCTTCGTGCTGGCGCAGTTCCTGCTCGGCCGCGAGATTTCCGGCAAGGATACGGTGCTCGCCCGTCTCAACTCGCAAATCAACGAACTGACCCAGTTGCTGGCGCTGGAGCGCTCGACCGCGCAGGACAAGGACGATTCGCTGGCCAATCTGCAGGCGTCGCTGTCGGCGGCCGAGGCGGAGAAGAGCCGGCTCGAACAGTTGCTGGCGCAAGGCGCGGGCGCCGGCGACCAGGCCAACCAGCGCGCCGCGGCGCTTTCGGGCGAACTCGACAGCCAGCGCCAGATCAGCCAGCAGGCGCTGAGCCAGGTCGAGATCCTCAACCAGCAGATCGCCGCGCTGCGCAAGCAGATCGGCGCGCTTGAAGACGCCCTCAATGTGTCCGAAGCCCGCGACCGCGATTCCAACACCAAGATCGCCGATCTCGGCCGCCGGCTGAACGTCGCCCTGGCGCAGCGCGTGCAGGAATTGAACCGCTACCGCTCCGACTTCTTCGGACGCCTGCGCGAGATCCTCGCCGATCGCGAAAACATCCGCATCGTCGGCGACCGCTTCGTGTTCCAGTCGGAAGTGTTGTTTCCGACCGGCTCCGAGGTGATCAACGATGCCGGCAAGGTCGAGATGAAGAAGCTCGCCGACGCCATCATCGAGTTGCAGAAGGAAATCCCGCCCGAGATCAACTGGGTGCTGCGCGTCGACGGCCATACCGACAACAAGCCGCTCTCCGGCACCGGCCGCTACCGCGACAATTGGGAATTGTCGACGGCGCGGTCGACCTCGGTGGTCAAGTTCCTGATCGAGAACGGCGTGCCGGCCAACCGCCTGGTCGCCGCCGGCTTTGGTGAATTCCAGCCGCTCGACCCCGCCGACACCGACGAAGCGCGCAACAAAAACCGCCGCATTGAACTCAAGCTCACCGAACGTTGATTTCTCATCACGCGAACTCACGCGAATTTGTTCGCCGGCTCAACTTTAGGGCGCAGACCGGAGCCGGCAAGGCCTGAAAAGATTATCTTTTTTTAATTACACTTGGCGCCGGAGCGCTCCTAGCTTGCCGCCCAGGGCCGAGAACCGCCGGCGATGCCTCCCATCGCGACGCGACGGAACCCGACGGCCCGCGGCTGGAAGGTAGACGAAAGAACCGCTGCCTTCCTCTTCTGGAGGAGACGCGACGATGCGCTCTTTTAACCCTACGCTTAGAACTGCAGCACTGACCGCATTCCTTATCGCCATTCCGCTCGCCGGCGCCTATGCCGCGGGCCATCACAAGGGCGCTCTCGACGCGACGGACCCGACAGACATGACCGGCCCGCGCGTCGAGGCTCTCATCGAACAGGTCCAGGGTGTCCGCCACGGCATCGTCGACGCGAGGCAGGCCAACAACATCACTCCGGCGGTGGCGGAGCGCCTGGAGATGCGTACCGCCCGCATCAGCCAGGCGGCCGAGAAGATAGCCGCGTCGGATCACGGCAGGATTCCGGCCGCGCAGTATCATGACCTGCTGCGCCGTCTCGACAATGTCGACCAGCAGCTGCGGGTCGACACCGGCAGCGGTTTCCTGATGGGTGACGGCGCCGACGGCGGAACCTATCCGAACGGCTGAAGCCATCCGGCAAGGTCCAAGAGGAAGGGACTATCTGGCGCCTTCGGGACCCCAGTCCCGCGGGCGTCCTTTTTCCTCACCAGCCCGGCTTGCCTACCAACCAAGCCAGATCGCGATCAGGGCGACCACCGCCGGCACGGTCTGGATGAACAGGATCTTGCGGCCGACCGTTGCCGCGCCGTAGAGGCCGGCAATGGCGACGCACAACAGGAAGAAGACCTTGACCTGAAAACCGGCGGCGCCGAGGTACAGCCCCCAGATCAGGCCGGCCGCGAGAAATCCGTTATAGAGGCCCTGATTGGCCGCGAGCACCTTCGATGCGTTAGCGAATTCGGGCGTCAGGCGAAATGTCTTGTGCCCGCGAGGCGTGTTCCAAAGCACCATCTCGAGATAGACGATGTAGACATGGATCAAGGCCACCAGCCCGACCAGGATGTTGCCGATCATTTGCTCCCCCTTAACGCGTTGCCGGCAGCATTTCATGTCTGGCATCGCTTGCGCAAGGTGCATCCGCCGGACGGCATCTGGGCAATTCCAGGAAAAGTGTGAGGCGGTTTTCCCGGGAAAAGCGCGCAGCGCTTTCCCTTGGGAATTGCATCAAAACAAAGAGTTAGAGCGGTTTGCCGTTTCCATGGAACGGTGAACCGCTCTTAGGGTTGCCAACGCTTTTGCGTTGGTGTCTTTTCGCGCCGTCTCAATCACGGAAGCCGCTATGTCCTTTCAGAAACTCGATGACCTCGGCCACAAGCTCGAAGCGCTTGAGCATGCGCTGGCCATCCTCGGCGCCGACGAAGCCACGCATATGGCCGTCGGTGGCGGCGAGAAGCGCGCCGAGGCGATGGCGGCACTCGCCGGCATGTACCACACCAGGGCGACCGCCCCGGAAATCGCCGATTGGATCGCCGCCGCCGAAGGCGAGGCGCTCGACGACGAGCAGCGTGCGGCGCTCGGCGAACTGCGGCGGCAATACACCAACCTGACCTGCCTGCCGGTCCAATTCGTCGAACGCCAGACGACGGCGCGCATGCGCTGCGAGCAGCTGTGGCGCGACCTGCGCGCCAAGAACGACTGGGCGGGCTTCCAGCCGGCGCTCGAAGGCGTGGTGGCGCTGGTGCGCGAAGAGGCGGCCCTGCGCTCCGACGTGCTCGGCCTCGCCCCTTACGATGCGCTGATGGAGCAATTCGACCCCGGCAACCGTACATCAGACATCACGCCCGTCTTCGCCGATTTGAAAGCCTTCCTCAAAGGCTTCGTCCCGGAGGCTCTGGCGATCCAGGAAGCGCGGCTGCGCAAGCATCCGCTGAAGCCGCTCTCAGGCACCTACGCGATCGACAAGCAGCGCGAACTTGGCCTTGCCATGATGGCAGCCGTCGGCTTCGACCTGACGCACGGCTCGCTGTCGGTGTCGCACCATCCCTTCTGCGGCGGCGTGCCCAGCGACGTGCGCATCACCACCCGTTACAAGACGTCGGATTTCCTGTCGGCACTGATGGGCGTGCTGCACGAGACCGGCCATGCGCTCTATGAACAGAACCTGCCGAAGGCGTGGTCGCACTGGCCGCTCGGTAAGGCGCGCGGCATGGCCGTGCATGAGAGCCAGAGCCTGTTCGTCGAAAAGCAGATCGGCCGCAACCCCGCCTTCTGGCGCTGGGCGCTGCCGGTGGTGGACAAACATCTCGGCGAGGCCTGGTCGCTCGACGATCTCCTGCCGCATGTGCATCGCGTCGAGCGCGGGCTGATCCGCGTCGACGCCGACGAGGTGACCTATCCCCTGCACGTTATCCTGCGCTACGAACTGGAGCAGGAACTGGTCTCGGGCAGGCTCGAGGTTGCCGATTTGCCCGAAGCCTGGGACGCCAAGATGCGCGACTATCTCGGCCTCTCCACGTTGGACAACCCGGCCGACGGGCCGATGCAGGACGTGCACTGGCCGGGTGCCGCCTTCGGCTACTTCCCGTCCTATACGCTGGGCGCGATGATGGCGGCGCAGCAATGGGCCGCGCTGACGCGCGAACATCCCTCAGCCGATGACGATCTCGCGAAAGGCAATTTCACCGCCATCAATGACTGGCGCCGCAAGAAGATATGGTCGCAGGGCTCGCGCTGGTCGACGCCGGACCTGCTCGAACGCGCCACCGGCGAAAAGCTCAACGCCGTGTATTTCGTCGATCACCTGCGCAAACGGTATGGAACCGCGTAAAGCGATCGAAGGAACCGACAGGACAGAAGCGCCTGTCTACTCCGCCGCGCCCCTGAAGGCGCTGGCGCCGGTCTCGAACTGCAGCTTGGCCAGCCTGGCATAGATGCCGCCCCTGGCGACCAGGCTCTGATGCGTGCCTTCCTCGACGATGCGGCCGCCATCCATGACCAGGATCCTGTCGGCCTTCAGCACCGTCGCCAGCCGGTGGGCGATGACGATGGTGGTGCGGCCTTGCATCAGCCGTTCCAGCGCTGTCTGCACCAGCGTCTCGCTTTCGGCATCCAGCGCCGAGGTGGCCTCGTCGAGCAGCAGGATCGGCGCGTCGCGCAGGATGGCGCGGGCGATCGCCACGCGCTGGCGCTGGCCGCCGGACAGCGTGACGCCGCGCTCGCCGACCTGGCTGTCATAGCCGTTCTCGAGCTTGAGGATGAATTCGTCGGCCAGCGCGTCCTTCGCCGCCGCCTCGATCTCGGCTTCGCTGGCACCCGGTCGGCCGAAGCCGATATTGTCGCGCGCGCTCGCCGCGAAGACGGTGACGTCCTGCGGCACGATGGCGATGCGCTCGCGCACCGAAACCGGATCGGCTTCGCGCACGTCGACGCCATCGATCAGGATCCGGCCGCTTTCGGGATCGTAGAAGCGCAGGATCAGCGAAAACACGGTGCTCTTGCCGGCTCCCGAGGGGCCGACAATGGCCACCGTCTCGCCGGGCATGACCTGGAAACCCAGGCCGTGGACGGCGGCACGGTCGGGTCGCGCCGGATAGGAGAAGGAGACGTTGTCGAAGACGATCGCGCCCTTGGCGACCGCCGGCAGCGGCTTCGGATCGGACGGCGCCTGGATCGCCGGCTTTTCGGCCAGGATCTCGGTCAGCCGCTCGGCTGCACCCGCCGCCTGGGAAAGTTCGCCCCA
Source organism: Mesorhizobium sp. 131-3-5 (assembly GCF_016756575.1). NCBI lineage: Bacteria > Pseudomonadati > Pseudomonadota > Alphaproteobacteria > Hyphomicrobiales > Phyllobacteriaceae > Mesorhizobium > Mesorhizobium sp. 131-3-5. The sequence continues at coordinate 1,277,654 of NZ_AP023254.1, read as the reverse complement.
GACTTCCGACAGCGCGCCGAGCGCGCCGGCGGCGAACACCGAATAGAGCAGGAACTGGCCAAGCGTGCCCGGCGACAGCGTGCCTTCGAGCACGTCGCGCGAACCGAACCACAGCACCGCCACGACAGAGGAAAAGATCATGAAGATGGCGAAGAAAGTGAGGAACGAGCGTGCAAAGATCGAGGCGCGCGCCGCCTCGAAGGCAGCCTCCACGGCGGACGAAAAGCGACCGGTGACCAGTCTTTCATTGGTGAAGGCCTGCAGTGTACGCACCGCGCCGATCTGCTCGCTGGCATAGGCCGTCGCATTGGCCAACGTGTCTTGCGCCAGCCGCGATTTGCGACGCACCGAGCGCCCAAAGGCGACCAGCGGCAAGACGATGACGGGGATGGCGGCAATGACCAGGCCGGAAAGCTTCGGGCTGGTGAAGACCATCATCGCCACGGCTCCGAGGCCGAGGATGACGTTGCGCAACGCGACCGAGGCGGTGGCGCCGACCGCCGATTTGACCTGCGTCGTATCGGCCGCGAGCCGCGATACGATCTCTCCCGACTGCGACGTATCGAAGAAGGATGGCGACAGGGTCGTCACATGGCTGAACACGTCGTTGCGGATGTCGGCAACAACACGTTCGCCGAGCGTGATGACGAAATAGTAGCGGCAGGCCGACGCCGCCGCCAGCACCGCGGCCATCACCACCAGCATGCCGAAATATTCGGCGATGAAGCTGGAATCCGATGCCGAAAAGCCGTGGTCGATCATGCGCCGCACCGCCAGCGGCAAGGCCAGCGTCGTCGCCGCCGCGACCGTCAGCGAGATCACCGCGCCGACCACCAGTTTCCGGTAGCGGCCAAGATAGGGGAACAGGCGCCTGAGCGGCTTGAGCGAGCGCCGACGCTCGTCCGCATCGCCACTGATGTCCGCCATGACCGTTTTCCTCTGGCCCTTTTCGTGCGCGCCATCAATATGCGGTTGACGCGGCCTTGTGATTCAATTTCGGCTGATGTATAGGCTCGCCGACCGTTTTAGAAGCCGTGGCTACTCAATAGCTACGGCTTCGAGTTTTAAAAAGAGGCGCATCGACGCAGGCTCATGCCCGTCAGCCGCGCCGGCAAGCCAGGAACCGAACCATGAAGAGCGCTATTCATCCCGACTACCACACCATCAAGGTCGTCATGACCGACGGCACCGAATACACGACCCGTTCGACCTGGGGCAAGGAAGGCGATACGATGAACCTCGACATCGACCCGACCACCCACCCGGCCTGGACCGGCGGCCAGCAGACCCTGCTCGACCGCGGCGGCCGCCTCTCCAAGTTCAAGAAGCGTTTCGAAGGTTTCGGCCTCTAAGCCCACTTCGGCATTGTCGCAGATCAAAAACCCGCCTCTTGTGGCGGGTTTTTTTGTTGCGATGAGGTGACGCGCCTCGAGCTGGCCCTCATCCCCCGAACTCCCCCTTGTAGTGAGGGGGACCGAGGGTCTGGGTGCGGGTCTGACGCCGCCCCTTCGCACACCGACTTGCCGGGGGCGGGGCGCGGGTTTCGCCCGTCCTTCGAACCCCCACGAGGGGGAGGATGGGGAGGCATTCTACCCGTCCAACAATTCCCGCAGCGCCATGCGCTTGTAGGCTGCGACCAGCCTGTCGCCCTCCTGCCGCTCGACCGAGATGGCCAGCCGCATCGCTGCCTCGCCCATTTGCCAGACGAGGAACGCCGTGGTCTCCAGCGAGACAGGGTCGGCGCCGGGACGCAATCGCCTCAGCACCGCCACCAGGAATTCGGCATTGGCCCGGCTGTCGGCGAGTTCGAGCTGACGCAGCGCCTGGTCTGCCTGGGTGCCCGACCAGATGTCGCGCATCACCGGTTCGGCCAGGAATAGCCCGTAATAGATATCGACCAACTCCGAGAAAGCCCGCCGCAGGCCTTCGGCGTCGCCGACATCCTTGAGCGCGGCCGAGATGCAGGCCTGGCTCTCGGCGGTGTAGCGCTCTGCCAGCGCCCAGATGATCGCCCGCTTGTCGGGAAAGAACTGGTAGAGCGAGCCGATCGACACCCCTGCCCGTTCGGCGACTTCGCCCATGCGCATGGCATCGCTGCCTTGCTCGGTGATGAGCGCCGAGGCCGCGGCCAGCATGCGCTCCACCCGCTCGCGGCTGCGCTGCTGGCTTGGCGCCCGCCGTGGCGAAGCGATCTGCTCGTTGGCCGGCGTGCCTTCCATGGACTGTCTCCAACAACGCATTCGGCACAATCGCCGAGAGAATGGCTTGACACACAAAATACGAGGGTTTATCACGTTTTGCAAATGTGAGGATTACTCATGTTTTCAAGCAGAGGAAAACCACCATGAGCGACACCAAACCAATTCTTATCCTCGGCGGCACCGGCAAGACCGGCCGCCGTCTTGCCGAGCGGCTGACGGCGCGCGGCATTCCGGTACGGATCGGCTCCCGTTCCGGCACGCCGCGCTTCGACTGGGAGGTTCCCGCAAGCTGGGCTCCCGCACTCGAAGGCGTCAGCGCGGTCTACATCAGCTACTATCCCGACATCGCCGTGCCGGGCGCCGCCGAAGTGATCGATGCCTTCACCCGCCTTGCCATGGAGCATGGCGTTCGCCGGCTGGTGCTGTTGTCGGGCCGCGGCGAGCATGAGGCGCAGCGCGCCGAAGAGATGCTGAAGGCTTCCGGGGCCGACTGGACGATCCTGCGCTGCGCATGGTTCTCGCAGAATTTCAGCGAAGGCTTTCTCATAGAGCCGCTGCTGGCGGGCGAAGTGGCCCTGCCGGTCGGACCTGTCGGCGAACCCTTTGTCGATGTCGACGACATCGCTGACGCCGCCGAAGCGGTGCTGACCGAGCCCGGTCATGTCCGCCAGCTCTATGAGTTGACCGGGCCGCGGCTGTTGAGCTTCGCAGATGCGGTCGCCGAGATTGCCAAGGCGGTCGGGCGCGACATCCGCTTCGTCAGAATTTCGCATGATGAGTTCACCGCCGCCGTCGCGTCGCATGAACTGCCACCCGAAATCGTCTGGCTGCTCGATGAGCTGTTCACCAAGGTGCTCGACGGCCGCAACGAATCGCTCACCGACGGCGTCCAACGCGTGCTCGGCCGCGCACCGAAAGACTTTTCCGACTACGCAACCGAAACCGCCGCAACAGGCATCTGGAGTCACTGAGATGAGCAAGCTTGTTCCCGCCCTCACCATCATCGCCGCAATCGGCTCGGGCGTCGTCGGCGGCGTCTTCTTCGCCTTTTCCAACTTCGTCATGGCGGCACTTGCCCGGCTGCCTGTCCCGCAAGGCATCGCCGCGATGAATTCGATCAACATCACGGTGATCACGCCGACCTTCATGACGGCGCTGTTCGGCACCGGCCTGCTCTGTCTGGTGCTTATCGCGGCCGCTGTCATGGGCTGGAGCCAGTCCGGCTCGTACTGGCTGCTCGCCGGCGCGGTGCTCTACGTGATCGGCAACCCGATTGTGACCATAATCTTCAACGTGCCGCTCAACGATGCGCTTGCCGCCGTCGACCCGGCCAGCAGCAATGGCGCCGCCGTGTGGGCCAACCATCTGAGCCAATGGGTGATGTGGAACCACGTCCGCACCATCACCGCCATCGTGGCGATGGCCTGCTTTATCTTCGCATTGCTGTGAAGAGGCCTTGCGAAACACAAAGGGCCCCGCTCAGGCGGGGTCTTTTTGCGTGTGCCCCTTTGACGTGCGGCCCTTGCGGTCGGAATGACCGAGATCGCGATCGGGGTCGATCACGTCGCGCACCAGCTGCTTGAGTTTTGCCGCATCGGGAAAGCCGCCGTCGCGCTTGCGATCCCAGATGAGAACATCATTGCAGGAGATGGTGAAGACGCCGCCGGTGCCAGGCACAAGCGTCACTTCGCCGAGATCGGTGCCGAAGGTGGAGAGCAGTTCCTGCGCCATCCAGCCGGCACGCAGCAGCCACTGGCACTGCGTGCAGTAGGTGATGCGGATGGCGGGCAACGGCGCCCCGCTCCTATCGGATTGAGCTCTGTCCATATCGGATTGAGCTTTGCTCATATCCCAACCGATCACGCCGCGCTGAGCTTGGCCAAGGTCTCGTCGTCGACTTCGAAGTTGGCGTAGACGCTTTGCACGTCATCGTCGTCCTCGAGCGTGGCGACCAGCTTCATCAGCGACTGTGCCCGTTCCTCGTCGACCGGAACATTGTTCTGAGGCCGCCAGATCAGCTTCACCGATTCAGCTTCGCCGAGCGCGGCTTCCAGTGCTTTCGACACCTCGCCGAGATTCTCGAAGGCGCAATAGATCGTGTGGCCTTCCTCGTCGCTTTCGACATCGTCGGCGCCGGCCTCGATCGCCGCTTCCATGACCTTGTCGACGCTGCCGGCCGATGCCGGATAATAGATCTCGCCGACGCGGTCCCACATGAAGGACACCGAACCGGTTTCGCCCATCGCGCCGCCGGCCTTGGTGAAGGCCGCGCGCACATTCGACGCCGAGCGGTTGCGGTTGTCGGTCAACGCCTCGACGATGACGGCGACGCCTCCTGGGCCATAGCCCTCATAGCGCACGGCCTCGTAGTTTTCGGCATCGCCCATCGACGCCTTGTTGATGGCGCGCTGGATGTTGTCCTTCGGCATCGACACCGCCTTGGCGTTCTGGATCGCCAGCCGCAGGCGTGGATTCATCGATGGGTCGGGCGTGCCGCTCTTGGCGGCCACGGTGATTTCGCGCGCCAGCTTGGAAAACATTTTCGACCGCACCGCGTCCTGACGGCCCTTGCGGTGCATGATGTTCTTGAACTGTGAATGGCCAGCCATGGCACCCCTGTCGTGTTCGGCTAGAGCATCTCGCAGCCAGGTGGATCACCTCGCCCTTGCAAAATGCTCGAATTCAAATTTCAGAGCGTCCCAGGTGCAACCCGTGGAAGCACGGCGTTCTCTGCCGGAATGGCCGGCTTATAGATAAATCGGCTCAATTCGTCCAGCCGCGCCGTGCTGCCGGCAGCCAACAAGGACGTCTACAGGCGCTCATGCCTCCAGATCGGACTTCAGCCGGTCGATGATGCTGAGCGCATGGCCGGCATACTGGCTGATCCAGCGGTCGTGGATCTGCTTGATCGGCAGTGCGTTGAGATGGTTCCAGCGCTCGCGTCCGTCGCGGTGCGCAACGATCAGCTCCGCCTCCTCCAGCACCTTGAGGTGCAGCATGACGGTGCAGCGGTCGATGTCGGGGAAGGCATCGCACAGCATACCGGTGGTCTTCGGTTCGTCCTTCAGCCGATCGAGCATTTCGCGCCGGCGCGGGTGCGCCAGCGCCTTGAAAACATTGTCATCCTGCGATCGACTTGACATGTTATGTTTATATAACATATCGTCGAACCGATCAAGGATGGAGCTGTGGATATGTCTCTTGGATTCCGCGTTTCCGGCCGCATCGGCAAACCGGTTGCCGAAGTCTTCGACGCCGTCGTCAACCCCAGGAAGCTGAGCGGCTATTTCACCACCATCGGCGGCGCCAGCGCGCCGCTCAAGACCGGCATCAGCGTCGTCTGGTGGGGCACGGTGCCGGTCGAGGTCGACGAGGTGGTCAGGGACAGCCTTATCGTGCTGCGCTGGGACGCCACCGACGCCGACGGCAAGCTGGCCTACAAGACCCGCATCGAGATGAATTTCGAACAGCTGGACGATGGCGGCACCTTTGTCACCATCGCCGAAAGCGGCTGGCAGGAAGGCGCGGTCGGCCTGAAGAAATCCTACCTCAACTGCGAGGGTTGGTCGCAGATGCTGGCCTGCATGAAGGCTTATGTCGAATACGGCATCAATCTGCGCGACGGCTATTACCGCAGCGAGATGAAGGGCGAACCCGCCAACGAGACCAATGTTTGAGCAGCGAAAACGGAGGCCAGCGATGACGAAAGTAACACCGTTCCTGATGTTCGAGGGCAAGGCCGAGGAGGCGATGGCGCTTTATTGCGAGACCATTCCCGGCTGCAACATCCTCGACATCACCCGCTATGGCGCCGGTGAGGATGGCCCGGAAGGGACGCTGAAGCTGGCGCGCGCTTCGATCGCCGGCCTGGACGTCATGGTCTTCAACAGCCCCGTGCACCACGCCTTCGGCTTCACGCCGTCGGTCTCGTTCTATATCGACTGCTCCTCCTCGGAGGAACTGGACCGTATCGTCGACGCACTGGCGAAGGATGGCGGGTTCCTGATGCCACCCGACAATTACGGTTTCAGCCGCCGCTTTGCGTGGTTGAACGACAGGTTTGGTGTCTCCTGGCAAGTCAACCTGGCCTGACCGAACCTGGCCGAAACGATCACGAAGACACCCAAGCGCAGCGCAATGGAGACAGCAATGACGACGAAAATCACCGGCGGCATCAACATCGCCATGAAGGTGCCGCCGCATCAGTTTGAGGCGACGATCGCCTTCTACCGCGATATCGTCGGCCTGAAGCCATTCACCGCCAAGGCGCCGGCGATCGGCTTCGAGCTCGGGCCAAACCGCCTATGGATCGACGAGGCACCGATGTTGAGCCAGGCCGAGGTCTGGCTGGAACTGTTCACCGAGGATTTCACGACCGCTGCCGCACACCTCGCCGAGGCCGGCGTCGTGCGTTGCGATGCCATCGAGCCCTTGGGCGAAGGCTTTCGCGGCGGCTGGATCACCAACCCGGCCAGCGTCGTCCACATGCTGCGCGAGCCCGACGCCTGGTGAGCGCCAAGGCCAGAAAGGAGACCGCCATGGAGATCCGCGAAACCCCGACAGCCGAAGCCGGCATGCTGATCCGGCGGCCTGTCGCCGAAGTGTTCGAGGCCATCGTCGATCCAGCCGTCACCCCCAAATTCTGGTTCACTCATGGCAGCGACCGGCTGGACAGCGGCAAGGAGGTCCGCTGGGAATGGCGCATGTATGGCGTCTCGACGACCGCCAAGGTCAGCGAGATCGTCAGGAACGAAAGGATCGTCATGCAATGGAGCGATCCGCCGACCACGGTGGTCTGGACCTTCACCGAAATGCCCGGGGATGCGACCTTTCTCGAGGTCCGTAACTTCGGTTTCGCCGGGACAGGCGACGAGCAGGTTAAGGAAGCGATCGGCTCGACCGGTGGCTTCACGCTGGTGCTGGCCGGCGCCAAGGCCTGGCTGGAACAAGGCCTGACGCTCGGCCTGATTGGCGACCGCCACCCGAAGGGCGTGCCGGGGCGTTAGATGCCCCAGCACCCCGATGCTCAATGCCCGTCGCCGGGCTTCGCTTTCCTGCGCCGCCGCGCCAGCATGTTGAGCCCCTCGACCAGGGCCGAGAAACCCATCGCCGCGTAGATGTAGCCCTTGGGCACGTGGTAGCCCATGCCGTCGGCGATCAGCGTCATGCCGATCATCAACAGGAAGCCCAGGGCCAGCATGACGATGCTGGGGTTCTTGGCGATGAAGTTGGCCAGCGGACCCGCCGCCAGCATCATCACGCTGACGGCCACGATCACGGCGATGTACATGATGGCGATCTCGTCGGTCATGCCGACGGCGGTGATGATGGAATCGATCGAAAAGACGAGGTCGAGCAGCAGGATCTGGAAGATCGCGCCGGCAAGCGAGATCTTGATCGTCTCACCCATCATCGTGTCCTTGTGGTCGTCGGGATCGACCGTGTGATGGATCTCCTTGGTCGCCTTCCACACCAGGAACAGGCCGCCGGCGATCAGGATCAGGTCGCGCCAGGAGAAGCCATGGCCGAAGGCGGTGAAGACCGGCGTCGTCAGCTGAACGATGATCGAGATGGTGGCCAGCAGCACCAGCCGCATGACCAGCGCCGCCGAAATGCCGAGCCGGCGGGCGCGAGCCCGCTGCGCTTCCGGCAGCTTGTTGGTCAGGATCGAGATGAAGATCAGATTGTCGATGCCGAGCACAATCTCGAGCACCACCAGCGTCAGCAAGGCGACCCATGCGGTTGGATCGGAAACGAATTGAAAATGCGGCGCAAGAAATTCGATAAGCTGCATGGAGGTCGTTGTCCCCTCTTTTAACGATCTGAAGCAGATGTCGTCGGCAGTTAGGTACTGCGCGCGCCTATATCAATGTCATGACCAGAAGGATGGAGCCGTTTCTTCCAGTCTGGGCCCGCGACGAAACGGCGCGATCTTCTCGGTCAGTCCGGTACGATCGGAAATATTGACACCGACCCCACACAAGGTCGCCGGGCCGGTCGCTGCCTCGAAGCGCCCCTTCGGCACTTTCGACAGGAACCGGTTGAGCGGTTCCTCCTTGTCCATGCCGAGCGAGGAATCATAGTCGCCGCACATGCCGGCATCCGACAGATAGCCGGTGCCGCCATTGAGGATCTGGTGGTCTGCGGTCGGCTGGTGGGTGTGGGTGCCGACGACCAGGCTGGCGCGGCCGTCGACAAAATGCGCGAAGCACATCTTTTCCGAGGTTGCCTCGGCATGGAAGTCGATCACCACCGCATCCGCCTGTTCGCCGAGCGGGCAGGCGGCAAGCTCGCGTTCGCCGGCCTGGAACGGATCGTCGAGTTCGGGATGCATGAACACCCGGCCCATGATGTTGGCGACCAGCACGCGCGCGCCGCTTCTGGCGATGTAGACGCCGGAGCCACGCCCGGGTGTCCCTTTGGGAAAATTCGACGGACGCAGGAAGCGTTCTTCGCGCGGCGCGAAGGCCAGCGCATCGCGCTGATCCCAGACATGATTGCCGGTGGTTACGACATCGGCGCCGGCCGCGATCGTCTCGCGAAAGATCTCCTCGGTGATGCCGAAGCCGCCGGCGGCATTCTCGCCATTGACGATGACAAAATCGAGTTTGAAGTCCGATATCAGGCCGGGCAGTTGTTCCCACACCGCCGTGCGTCCCGTTTTTCCGACCATGTCACCGAGGAAGAGAAGTCTCATATGATCCCGCACCGAAAGTCAGCGAAGCAAAAGCTGCATGACATCCGCGAAAAGATCATGCCTCCATTATCTACAATTTTGGCGTGAAGCGGCGCAACCCGCTCTCGGTGAGTATTTCCGGGATGACCACGTCATGGTTCTCGTCCGGAACCTGTGCCACCTCCTGGCAGTCGAAGGCGATGCCGATCAGCCGGGGCGTATGCCCCTTGTCGACGAGCTTCGCGATCGCGCGGTCGTAATAGCCGGCGCCATAGCCGATGCGGTGGCCGCGCGCGTCGAAGGCGGCGAGCGGCACCAGCATCACCTCGGGATCGAGCACCTCGGCCTCTTCATGGGGCCCGACCGTGCCGAAACCCATGTCGACCATCGGCGCGCCGCGCACCAGTTCGCGAAAGACGATCGTGGTCTTGTCGAGAATGGCGGGCAGGCAAAGCCTCGCGCCCTGTTCACGCAAGGCAAACATCAAGGGCCTTACGTCGACTTCCGAACGCATCGGCCAGAAGCCGGAGACGATTTGGCCGGGCTCGATGGCGAGATGATCGCGCGCCGTCTCGGCCATTTCGAGCGCCATCTCCACCCGCCAGAATTCATCGAGCGCGTCGCGGCGTCCAAGCGCCTGGAGTCGCAGCTGTTTTTTCTGGTCTTTGAGAGATGTCATGCGCGGACGATAGAAAAGGCCGGATCGGGATGGCGTGTTGGGAGCGACGTTTTCCACCGCATCATCCACCGAAATGCGTGGATACAGGGGCAAGAAGTGACGATCCACACAACCGGTGGAGAGAGCGATCCCGGGAACCTACAAAGTAGGTGGGCGCCGTGTGAGAAAACCCACGGGTCTTCCCAGGGACAGCTCCCTAAGGATCGTTAAGGCCCCGGGGAAAATGTTCTCCTGCCGGGAAGCACAGACCGTCCCTCCCAATATAGGCCGCTCATCGGTCAAGCGCCAGTGACGCAGGCAGTCTCGGCGGCTTTATTCGCCATCCGCGCCGCACCCTTGCACAGGCCGGGCGGCGTCCTTACGGTCACAGGGTGAACCAAGGAGCAAAAATGCGTTTCGAAGGCACGGCGGCCTATGTCGCCGACAAGGATCTGATGGTGGCCGTCAACGCGGCGATCGCGCTGGAGCGGCCCCTGCTGGTCAAGGGCGAGCCCGGCACCGGCAAGACCGAGCTTGCCCGCCAGGTGGCGGCGGCACTTGGCCTCGATCTCATCGAATGGCACGTCAAATCGACGACGCGGGCGCAGCAAGGCCTTTACGAGTATGACGCCGTGTCACGGCTGCGCGACAGCCAGCTTGGCGATGCCAGGTTCAACGACATCAAGAACTACATCAAGCGCGGCAAGCTGTGGGACGCCTTCGCGGCCGGCAAGAAGGTCGTGCTCCTCATAGACGAGATCGACAAGGCCGACATCGAATTCCCCAACGACCTGCTGCAGGAACTCGACCGGATGGAGTTCTTCGTCTACGAGACCGGCGAGACCATCCGCGCTGCTATCAGGCCGATCGTCATCATCACCTCCAACAATGAGAAGGAACTGCCGGACGCCTTCCTGCGCCGCTGCTTCTTCCACTACATCCGCTTTCCCGACGTCGATACGCTGCACAGGATCGTCGACGTCCATTATCCCGGCATCAAGCAGAATCTGGTGCGCGCGGCACTTACCCAGTTCTACGAGATCCGCGAGGTCCCAGGCCTGAAGAAGAAGCCGTCGACCTCCGAGGCGCTCGACTGGATCCGCCTGCTGGTCGCAGACGACATCGCACCCGAGGATTTGCGCGCCGACCCGAAGAACGCATTGCCCAAACTGCATGGCGCGCTGTTGAAGAACGAACAGGACGTGCATCTGTTCGAGCGGCTGGCTTTCATGGCCAGACGACAGCAATAGCGCTTTCCCCGACCGTGGACCGTTGCCGCGGGCGGGACGGGACGGCAGCTTCGGCCAGAACCTTTCGGAGGAGATGAAATGTCTGAGACTATTGTCCGCCCGCTCGCACAGTCCGACCACGCCGACTGGAAGCGCCTGTGGACCGACTACCTTACCTTCTATGAAACCAAGCTGCCGGAAGAGGTCTATGCCGTCACCTGGAAGCGGCTGTTCACGGAAGGCGAATTTGAGCCGAAGGGTTTTATCGCCACGCTCGACGGCAAGGCGGTCGGCCTCACCCACTATCTCTACCATCGCTCAGGCTGGTCCGAGAAAAACAACTGCTACCTGCAGGACTTGTTCGCCGATCCGGACGTGCGCGGCAAGGGCATCGGTGCGGCGCTGATCAATGCCGTAAAGCAGGAAGCGGCAAAGATCGGCGTCAAGAATGTCTACTGGATGACGCACGAAACCAATGCCACGGCGCGCAAGCTCTACGACCACGTGGCGCGCCGCACCGGCTTCATCGAGTATGATCTGCTGTAGATAGACAATGTTCATCCCCTTCTTCCTCGAACTGAAGGCCGCACGTGTTCCCGTCTCGCTCCGGGAATATCTGTCACTGCTGGAAGGACTGGAAGCCGGGCTGGTCGACTATGACGTCGAGGGTTTTTATTACCTGGCCCGCGCCGCTCTGGTGAAGGACGAGCGCCACATCGACCGCTTCGACCAGGTGTTCGCGCATGTCTTCAAGGGCATTGAAGCGCTGGGCGGGCCGGATGCGGTCGATGTCGCCAACATCCCGGAAGAGTGGCTGCGCCGGCTTGCCGAAAAGCATTTGACCGAGGAGGAGAAAAAGCTGGTCGAGGCGCTCGGTGGCTTCGAAAAGCTGATGGAGACCTTGAAGCAAAGGCTGGAGGAGCAGAAAGGCCGCCATCAGGGCGGCTCGAAATGGATAGGCACTGGCGGCACCTCGCCCTTCGGCGCCTATGGCTACAATCCCGAAGGCGTGCGCATCGGCCAGCACGAAAGCCGCAACCGCCGCGCCGTGAAGGTCTGGGACAAGCGCGAGTTCCGCAATTTCGACGATGCCGTCGAGCTCGGCACCCGCAACATCAAGATCGCGCTGAAGCGGCTGCGCCGCTGGGTGCGCGAGGGCGCCGAGGAGGAATTCGACCTGCCCGGCACCATCCACGCCACCGCCGAACATGGCTATCTCGACGTGCAGACGCGGCCCGAGCGGCGCAACGCGGTGAAGCTTTTGATGTTCTTCGATGTCGGCGGCTCGATGGACGACCACATAAAAAGTGTTGAAGAGCTGTTTTCGGCGGCGCGTGCGGAATTCCGCCAGCTCGAATATTTTTACTTCCACAACTGCCTCTACGAGGGCGTGTGGAAGGACAATCGCCGCCGCCATGCCGAGGTGATCCCGACCTTCGATCTCCTCCACAAATACGGCCAGGACTACAAGGTGATCGTTGTCGGCGACGCCTCGATGAGCCCTTACGAGATCGCCCACCCCGGCGGCTCGGTCGAGCATTGGAACCCGGAGGCAGGCGCCGTCTGGCTCGGCCGCCTGCTGCAGCAATGGCCGAATGCGGTATGGCTCAATCCCGAGAGCGAAAAGAACTGGGGTTACACCCATTCGCTCGCCATGATCCGCGACATATTCGGCGGCCGCATGTTCCCGCTGACGCTGGCCGGGCTCGAAAGCGCAACGAAGCAGCTTTCCAGAAAACACTGAGCAATTTCCGGAGCCACCATGACCTGCTTCCTCTGCCTGCAATGCGGCGTCCAATTCGCGGCGACGGAGACGCCGCTGCAACACTGCCCGATCTGCGAGGACGAGCGGCAGTTCGTGCGCTGGGAAGGCCAGGCCTGGATCGCGCCGCAGGAGCTCGCTGCCGGGCATCGACTGGTGATGCGGGATGATGCCGGCGTGCTCGGCTTCGGCATCGAGCCGCGCTTTGCTATCGGCCAGCGGGCGCAGCTGGTGCAGACGCCGCATGGCAATGTGCTGTGGGACTGCATCTCGATGGTCAGCGACGAGGCGGTGGCCGAGATCAACCGCCGCGGCGGCCTGGCGGCCATCGCCATTTCGCACTGCCACTTCTACTCGGCGATGGCATGTTGGAGCGAAGCGTTTGGCGGCGTGCCGATCTATCTCCACGCCGACGACCGCCAATGGATCATGCGGCCGCATCCCTCGATCGTCAGTTGGCAAGGCGAGACGCTCGTCCTCAATCCGTCGCTCACGCTCGTCCGCTGCGGCGGCCATTTTGCCGGCAGCCAGGTGCTGCACTGGCAGCGCGAGGGCGGCAACGCCCTACTGACCGGCGACACGGTGCAGGTGACGCCGACGCGCCGCCATGTCAGCTTCATGTACAGCTATCCCAACCAGATACCGCTCAACGCGGCGGCCGTGCGCCGCATAGCGGCGGCATTGGAACCATTCGCCTTCGACGATATCCGCGGGGCATGGTGGGACCTGAACATCATCGGCGGTGGCAAAACGGCCTTGGCCACCTCTGTCGCGCGCTATCTCGCGGCGATAGGATGATGATGGCGAGCGAGAATGCGGGCAAACCTTGTAACAAATGCCTATTTGTTGCGAATATGAGGTTGCAACAAAGAACGAGCCGCCAAGGCTGAGGAGATCAGATGGACACCCACACCTACCCCGTCACCCGCACCGATGCCGAATGGCGCGCCCGGCTGACGCCGGAGCAATATGCGGTCATGCGAAATCACGGCACCGAGCGGCCGGGCAGCTGCGCTTTGCTCTACGAGAAGCGCGCCGGCACATTTTCCTGCGTCGGCTGCGACCAGCCGCTGTTCGAATCCAAGCTGAAGTTCGAGAGCGGCACCGGCTGGCCGAGCTTCAACGACCCGGTGCCCGGCTCGATCGAGACCACCGTCGACCGCAGCTATGGCATGGTCCGCACCGAGTGCCATTGCTCGCGCTGCGGCAGCCATCTCGGCCACGTCTTCGAGGACGGCCCGCCGCCGACCGGTCTGCGCTATTGCATCAACGGCGTGGCGCTTAATTTCGAGCCGGCGGCCTGAAGGGGCATCGCGCAGGCTTTCAGCAAAGGGCGGCTTCGGCCGCCCTTTTTCATGCTGCGTTCCGCCTGCTCAGATCACAACCGTGGCGATGAGCCAGAGCGCCGAGCCCAGCAGCATCAGGGAGGCCTTGGCGCCCGATTTCTCGGCCGTCCGCCAGACCGCGATGGTGAGAAAGATGTTGTAGGGCACCGGTGCGAAATGCACCGCCAGCACGAGCCCGAGCGGCATCTTCAGCCCAAGCAGGATCAGAGCGACCACGGACGAGGCAATGCTGATCCCCGTCCCGACCAGCAGCATGTCGCGCCAGAACAGCCGGTCGATCGGCACCTGGCCAAGCCAGCGCGAGCGGAAGAAGGATCCGGCGCCTTCCGGGGACACCGGCGCCCTACCCCTGTCCGAGCACATCGACAACGGCGCGCTCGACGCGCGAGCATTCCGTCACCAGCCAGTCGGTCATGGCGGGCCAGTTGTCCTCGGCAAAGCAGTTGACCCGCCACATCGAATTGATGCCGAGGCCCTCGCAACTTTGTTCCGGCCTGAGGTTAAGCCTCTCTTCGATCGCCGGCTGGAACGGCTTCAACCGCGACCAGCTTTGCGTGGCGCCGAACTTTTCGTTGCGGCCGAAAAAGACGCCGACATGGTTCTGCGCCGGCGCGACATACATGGAAATGACCAGGGCGAAATCAGGCAGCCCGCGCTGCCAGAACCAAGGCCCGCGCCGCGCCAGCCGGGCTCTTTCCTCCGGATGCCGTTCGGCGAACAGCGACCAGAAGCCACGATGGCGGAACTCCGAGGCGCGGCGTCCGCCGAAGTCGAATTCGCTCATGTTTCAAACCGTATTCACGGCAACCGCATCGGGCACCGGGCGGTTAGTCTTACACCATGCCGAGCGCTGCCATGTACAGATCGAGGATGGCATCCTCTTCCTGGCGCTCGGCCTGATCCTTCTTGCGCAGCCGGATGATGGTGCGTATCGCCTTGGTGTCGAACCCCGTGCCCTTGGCCTCGGCGAACACTTCCTTGATGTCGTCTGCGATCGTCTTCTTTTCTTCCTCGAGCCGCTCGATGCGTTCGATGAGGGCACGCAGCTGGCCGGCGGCAACAGTCTGGCTGGTCTCGGTGATATCGTCGGCCATGTTTTTCTCCAAAATTGGTTCTGGGCCGCGACTCGGCGAAAGACGGCGGCAAATTTGAGCCGGTTCGATGCCCGACCGGCGGCGGCGGGTCAAGCTGTTATCGAACAAGGCATGAGGGCTGCCGACAGAAGCCGACAGCCTGCCCGCTCTTTGCCGGGTCTTAAGCGAAGGCGATCAGCAGATCCTTGGCATCGATCTGGTCGCCGGTCTTGACCAGCACCTCGGCGACGGTGCCGTCGCGCTCGGCATGCAGGGCCGTTTCCATCTTCATCGCTTCGATGGAGAGCAGCACGTCACCGGCCTTCACCGCCTGGCCGGTGGCGACCGAAAGGGCGGAAACCACGCCCGGCATCGGCGCGCCGACATGCGCCTCGTTGCCGGGCTCGGCCTTGCGGCGCGCCTTGGCGGCGGAGGCGCCATGCGCCCGGTCCGGCACCTTCACGCGCCGCGGCTGGCCGTTGAGCTCGAAGAACACGGTGACCATGCCCTTGTCGTCGACATCGCCGATGGCGAGGCAACGCACGACAAGCGTCTTGCCCTTCTCGATGTCGATGAAGATCTCGTCTTCCGACTTCATGCCGTAGAAATAGGTCGGCGTCGGCAGGACGCTGACCGGCCCGTAGGTCTCCTGCGCGCCGGCGAAGTCGGTGAACACCTTCGGATACATCAGCCAGGAGGCGAATTCGTATTCCGAGAGCTTGCGCTCGAGCTTCTCCTCGATCTCCTTGCGGCTGGCCTCGAGATCGGCGGGCTTGAGCAGCGAGCCAGGCCGCGCCGTGATCGGCTTGTCGCCCTTCAGCGCCTTCTTCTGCAGCGCTGCAGGCCAGCCGCCGGGCGACTGGCCGAGATCGCCGCGCAGCATCGAGACGACCGAGTCCGGGAAGGCGATATCCCTGGCCGGGTTCTCGACATCGGCGACGGTCAAGTCCTGGCTCACCATCATCAACGCCATGTCGCCGACGACCTTGGATGACGGCGTCACCTTGACGATGTCGCCGAACATCAGATTGACGTCGTGATAGGTCTGCGCCACCTCGTGCCAGCGCGTTTCCAGCCCGAGCGAGCGAGCCTGTTCCTTGAGGTTGGTGAACTGTCCGCCCGGCATTTCATGCAGATAGACTTCCGAGGCCGGCCCCTTGAGATCGCTTTCGAAGGCGGCGTACTGGTTGCGCACCGCTTCCCAGTAGAACGAGATCTTGCGGATCCATTGCGGATCGAGGCCGGGGTCGCGCTCGGTGCCCTTCAGCGCCTCGACGATCGAACCCAGGCAAGGCTGCGACGTGTTGCCGGAGAAGGCATCCATCGCAGCGTCGATGGCGTCGACGCCGCTCTCCACCGCCGCCAGCACGGTCGCCGCCGACAGGCCCGACGTGTCGTGGGTATGGAAATGGATCGGCAGGTCGGTCGCCTCGCGCAGCGCCTTGAACAGCACGCGGGCCGCCGCCGGCTTCAACAGGCCCGCCATGTCCTTGACGGCGATGATGTGGGCGCCGGCGGCCTGCAGTTCGCCGGCCAGGCCGACATAGTATTTCAGGTCGTACTTGGCCCGCGCCGGATCGAGAATGTCGCCGGTATAGCACATCGCCGCCTCGCACAGCTTGCCCTCGGCGCCGACCGCGTCCATGGCGACGCGCATGTTCTCGACCCAGTTCAGGCAGTCGAAGACGCGGAACAGGTCGATACCGCCGCTCGCCGCCTGCTTGACGAAATGCTGCACGACATTGTCGGGATAATTGGTGTAGCCGACGCCGTTGGCGCCGCGCAGCAGCATTTGCAGCAGCAGGTTGGGGGCCGCCTCGCGCACCAGCGACAGCCGCTCCCAAGGATCCTCGGTGAGAAAGCGCATGGCGACGTCGAAGGTCGCGCCGCCCCAGCATTCGAGCGACAGAAGCTGCGGCAGGGCGCGCGCATAGGTGCCGGCAATATTGGCAATGTCATGCGTGCGCATGCGTGTCGCCAGCAGCGACTGGTGGCCGTCGCGCATGGTGGTATCGGTGACCAGAACTTCCTTCTGCTCGCGCATCCAGCCGGCGAATTTCTCCGGACCGAGCACGTCCAGCTTCTGCTTGCTGCCGCCCGGCACATTGCCGTTGAGATAGGGGACGACCGGTGCTGCCGCATCGGCCTTCGGCATCGGCCGGCCGCGCGTCTCGGGATGGCCGTTGACGCTGACATCGGCCAGGTAGTTGAGCAGCTTGGTTGCGCGGTCCTGGCGCTTGACCTGCTGGAACAGCTCCGGCGTCGTGTCGATGAACTTGGTCGTATAGGAGTTGTCGGCGAAGCTCGGGTGGTTGATGATCGCTTCGAGGAAGGTGAGGTTGGTGGCGACGCCGCGGATGCGGAATTCGCGCAGCGCCCGGTTCATGCGGGCAATCGTCTCGGCCGGCGTCGGCGCCCAGGCCGTCACCTTCTCCAGCAGCGGATCGTAGAAGCGGGTGATGACGGCGCCGGAATAGGCGGTTCCGCCATCCAGCCGGATGCCGAAGCCGGTGGCGCCGCGATAGGCGGTGATGCGGCCATAGTCCGGGATGAAATTGTGCTCGGGATCTTCGGTGGTGATGCGGCACTGCAAGGCATGGCCGTTCAGCCTGATGTCCTTCTGCGCCGGCACGCCCGATTGCGGTGTGCCGATGGCGAAACCGTCGAGGATGTGGATCTGCGCCTTGACGATGTCGATGCCGGTCACCTGCTCGGTGACGGTATGCTCGACCTGGATGCGCGGGTTGACCTCGATGAAATAGAATTTCCCGGTATCGGCATCCTGCAGGAACTCGACCGTGCCGGCGCCGATATAGCTGGTCTCGCGCGCGATCTTCAGCGCGTAGCCGCAAAGCTCCTCGCGCTGCGCCATTTCGAGATAGGGCGCGGGTGCCCGCTCGACGACCTTCTGGTTGCGGCGCTGGATCGAGCAGTCGCGCTCGAACAGGTGCACGGCATTGCCATGCGTGTCGCCAAGCACCTGCACCTCGACGTGGCGCGCGCGCTCGATCAGCTTTTCGAGATAGACCTCGTCCTTGCCGAAAGCGGCCTTCGCCTCGCGCTTGCCTTCCGTGACCTCGCGGGCGAGATCGGCCTCGGAACGGATGGCACGCATGCCGCGCCCGCCGCCGCCCCAGGAGGCCTTCAGCATCACCGGATAGCCGATCTCCTTGGCCAGTTTCTTGACCGCCTCCATATCGTCCGGCAACGGATCGGTGGCGGGAATGACAGGCACGCCGACTTCGATGGCGAGATTGCGCGCCGCGACCTTGTTGCCGAGACGGCGCATCGTGTCCGGCTTCGGTCCGATGAAGGTGATGCCCGCTTGCGCGCAGGCTTCGGCGAATTCGGGGCTTTCGGACAGAAGCCCGTAGCCGGGATGGATGGCATCGGCGCCCGAGAGCCTGGCGACGCGGATCACCTCCTCGATCGACAGATAGCTCTCGATCGGCCCCATATCCTTGATGAGATGCGGACCGCGCCCGACCTGGTAGCTCTCGTCGGCCTTGAAGCGGTGCAGCGAATATTTGTCTTCCTCGGCCCAGATCGCCACGGTTTTGAGGCCCAGTTCATTGGCCGCGCGAAAGACGCGGATGGCGATTTCTGACCGGTTGGCGACGAGGATCTTCGTGATGGCCAAGGACTGGGCTCCAGCAGCGGAAGGGACGGGAAATCGGTGCAATGATTAGCGTGAAAATGCTGCAGTGCAAACAAAATCAGCGCCGGTTTAAACCGATTTAAATCAATTATCCGGCCAACACTCGCACGCCTTAGCCCCAACGGACGGAACAATGGCGACAATTTCGATCCTGGATGCGATCTCTCCGCCTGAGGGGAGCCGGCAAGAAAGATCATCGGCCGACCGAACGCGCCAAAAGAAAATGCCCGGCGCGTTGCGCCGGGCATCTTGGATTTCAGACCTGTCAGAGCAGCTTATTTCGGGAACCAGGAATACTTGCCGTCGTCCTTCTTCTTCCACTCGTACATGATGTAGCCCGGCAGCTTCGGATCGCCCTTGGCGTCATAGGCAAGATCGCCCAGAACGGTCGGGAACGGGCCGTTTTCATGCATCGCCTTGGCAACGGCCTGCGGGTCGTTCGTCTTGGCGGCAGCAGCCGCCTCGGCGACCACCTGCACGGCGGCGTAGGCGTAGAGCGTGTAGGCTTCCGGCTCGAAGCCCTGCGCACGGAACTTCTCGACGAGTTCCTTGTTGGCCGGGATCAGGCGCGGATCGGGTCCGAACGTGTTGAGCGTGCCGGCGACGGCGTCGCCCGCGATCGCCGCGAGTTCGTCCGTCACGATGCCGTCACCCGACATCATCGGTGCCTTGAGGCCCTGGTCCGCCGACTGGCGGATGATCAGGCCGGCTTCGGTGTGCAGGCCGCCCCAATAGATCAGGGTGACGCCGGCTTCCTTCATCTTGGCGATGAGCGCCGAGAAGTCCTTGTCGCCGACATTGACGCCTTCATACATCACTTCCTTGACGCCGGCGGCGTTCATCGCCTTCTTGGTTTCATCGGCGAGGCCCTGGCCATAAGGGGTCTTGTCGTGCACGACGGCGACCTTGGCATCCTTGAAGTTCGCGGCGATATAGGCGCCGGCGATGCTGCCCTGCTGATCGTCGCGTCCGCAGGTGCGGAACACGTTCCACAGACCGCGCTCGGTGAACTTCGGGTTGGTCGCGGCCGGGGTGATTTCGACGATGTTGTTTTCGGCGTAGACTTCCGAGGCCGGGATCGAGACGCCCGAGTTGAAGTGGCCGATCACGAACTTGACGCCGTCGCCGACGAACTTGTTGGCAACCGATATGCCTTGCTTCGGGTCGGAGACGTCGTCGCCGACTTCAAGCTTGATCTGCTCGCCGTTGATGCCGCCCTTGGCATTGATCGCAGCGACCGCCGCCTCTGCGCCCTTCTGCAGCTGTGCGCCGAAGGCCGCGTTCGGACCGGTGATCGGACCGGCAACGCCGAACATTACATCAGCCCACGCGTTGCCGCCGAACGCGACAAGCGCGGTCAGGGCGACGGCGGACAAAAGTGACTTTTTCATTTAAACGCTCCCATTAACGGAGTGGGCGTGGATGAAGCTTTCATGCGATGCCCACCCTTATCGCAGAAAGCATAGTTTGCCGATTTTCAGGCACTTGTCACGCCGATTCATCCCTGACCCGGCGTTAATGATGAACCTCAACCTTTCGGTTTCCAGCTCAAGATTGAAGCTCTTTCGTAGAGCCAATTATACTGTGTGACCATCTGGTTGGTTCGTGTGTATTGATAGCCGACGAAGCCCAATATCATCAGCACGATGGTGTCGACGATATAGTACTGCAGCGAGAACATCGTGCCGTCGAACAGCGCATGATGGATGAAGCGGATGCCGATGCCGAGACCCAGCAGATAGGCGAAAAGCTGGATGAAGGAGCGCCATGTCTGGGCGCTGGCCTTGCCGGTCATCCAGGCCGCCCAGCCGCCGAGCAGGCAAGTGACGAAGAAGAACTGCCAGATCGAGGGTTCCTCATAGAGAATGCCCTGCATGATGAAGTCTCCCTAGCACGATCCCGAAAAGTTGCAGACTTTTCGGACAAGGATCATGCGACAAACAAACAAGTTGGAGCGGGATACCGGATGCACATTCCGCTCCAAACTCAGTGATGTCCGCCTTCGAGATAGGCGGCGCGCACTTCCGGATTGGCGAGCAGTTCCTTGCCGGTGCCGCTCATCGTCACATTGCCGTTGACCATGACGTAGCCGCGCGTGGCGAGCTTCAACGCGCCGAACGCGTTCTGCTCGACCAGGAACACGGTCAGTCCTTGCGTGCGGTTCAGCTCGCGGATGGCATCGAAGATCTGCTTGACGATCAGCGGCGCCAGGCCCAGCGACGGCTCGTCGAGCAGAAGCAGCTTCGGCCGCGCCATCAGCGCGCGTCCGATCGACAGCATCTGCTGCTCGCCGCCCGACAGCGTGCCGCCGCGCTGCGCGATGCGCTCCTTGAGCCGCGGGAACAGCGTGAACACCTTCTCGACGTCCTCGTCATAGTGTTTGAGGTTGTCGAGGCTGGCGCCCATCTGCAGGTTTTCCATCACCGTCATGCGCGGAAAGATGCGCCGGCCTTCGGGTGACTGGGCGATGCGCATGCGCGCGATTTCGTGCGTCGGCAACTGGGTGATGTCGGTACCGGCGAAGGTGATGGTCCCTGTGCGGGCGCGCGGAGCGCCGAAAATGGTCATCATCAGCGTCGATTTGCCGGCGCCGTTGGCGCCGATCAGCGCCACGATCTCGCCCTCCTTGACGGTGACATCGACGCCGTTCAGCGCCCGGATGTTGCCGTAGTAGGTCTCCACGCCCTTGATATCGAGCAGCGTTGTCCCGGCCATTATTTGCCCCCTCCACGCTTGCCCGACACAGGCTTGGCCGCACCGGTGGTCTTTGCGGAAGCATGGCTGGTCGCCACCTTGCCGGCGTCGACGCGGCGCGAGAATTCCGTGCCCTTGCCCCGACCGAGCAGCTTGGCCTGCTTGACCCATTCCTCGCGCGCAATGCGCCCGTCAAAGGCGAGATAGGCTTCGGCAGCCTCGACATCGGCCTTCTTCCAGGCGCCGATCTGGTCGAAGTGGAAGATGCCGTGCTCGTTGAGCTTCTTCTCGTTGACCGTGCCGATACCCTTGATGCGGGTCAGGTTGTCGGCCTTGCCGCCACGAGGGGCGGCGAGGCGGTTCGAAATGCCTTCGGCTTTTGCCGCGGGCACCTTGGCGGCCGTCTTCTTCGGTGCTGCTTTCGCCGCCGGCTTGGTCGGCGCGGCCGGTTTTGCGAGGGGTTTGCTCACCACGGTTGCCGCGCGGGCATCAACCTGTGCCGCCTTCGAGGCGCCTTTCGACACCGTGACGCGCTCGCCATCGCTGTGTCCGACAGTGTCGGTCACAGGTCCGGCCAGGTATGATGACGACGTACCCGGGCCATGCGCCGCATCCGGCCCAATGTCGAGCTGCTCGATGACGTCCTCGTCGCCGACCTCGGTCAGCACGGTCTCGACCTCCTCGTCGTCGACGCCGAGATAGGCGGCGATGACGCGCGGATCGGTGCGCACCGATTGCGGATTGCCGTCGGAGATCTTGCGGCCGTATTCCAGCACGACGACATGGTCGGAAATCTGCATGACCACCGACATGTCGTGCTCGATCAGCAGGATCGAGGTGCCGGTGTTGTGCTTGATGTCCATCAAGAGCTCGTTGAGCGCCGCCGATTCCTTCGGGTTGAGGCCGGCCGCCGGCTCGTCGAGACACAGAAGTTCCGGACCCGTGCACATGGCACGCGCGATCTCGAGGCGCCGCTGCGCGCCATAGGGCAGATCGCCGGCCGGATCATCGGCGCGATCGACGAGATCGGCCTTCTCCAGCCAATGCCTGGCCAGCTCCATCGACTCGGCTGACGCCTTGCGGTAACCGCTGAAGCCGAACAGGCCAAGCACCGTATAGCCCGATGCCTTCATCAGCTTGTTGTGCTGGGCAACCAGAAGGTTCTCCAACAACGTCATGCCCGAGAACAGCCGGATGTTCTGGAAGGTGCGCGCCACCTTGGCGCGCGCCGGGATCTCATGGTTGGGCAGCCGCTCCAGCAGATAGGTCGAGCCGTCGGCCCGGTTGAGCGTGATCATGCCTTCGGACGGCTTGTAGAAGCCGGTGATGCAGTTGAACACGGTGGTCTTGCCGGCGCCGTTAGGCCCGATCAGCGCCGTGATCTCGCCGCGCCTGGCGGTGAAGGAGAGGTCGCCGATGGCGACCAGGCCGCCGAATTTCATCGACAGATGGTCGACCTGCAGGATGGCGTCGTTCATTTGCGTGGTCGCGTTCATCAGCCGTGGCCCTCCTTGGTGAAGGAGCTTGAGACAGCCCTTCGCTCCTTGAGGAAGGCGGTCGGTTCGCGACTGCCGACGAAGCCGCGCGGCTTCCACAGCATGACGATGACCATGGCCATGCCGAACAGAAGCATGCGGTAGAGTTCGGGGGTGAAGTCCGGCCCGAAGATCTGCTTGAGGAAGTCGAGTTCGCGCAGCGCCTCGGTGCCGCCGATCATCACCATCGCGGCAACCGCGATGCCGACCAGCGAGCCCATGCCGCCGAGAACGACGATGGCAAGGATGATGGCCGATTCCAGGAAAACGAAGGATTCCGGGCTGACGAAGCCTTGCCGCGCGGCGAAGAACGAGCCGGCGAAGCCACCGAACATGGCACCGGTTGCGAAGGCAGTCAGCTTGGTGGTGGTGGTGTTGATGCCGAGCGAGCGGCAGGCGATCTCGTCCTCACGCAAGGCTTCCCAGGCGCGGCCGACCGGCAGACGGCGCAGCCTGATGGTGACGAAGGCGGTAAGCAGGCACAGGCCCAGGATCAGATAGTAGAGGAAGATCTTGTAGTAGGCGCTCGAGGTCGCAATGTGCAGAACCTTGGCAATGTAGTTGGGGTCCGACACGTTGAAGGTCATCAGGCCGAAGAAGGAAACCTTGGGAATGCCGGAGATACCGGCCGACCCGTTGGTGACCTCGCGCCAGTTGATCAGCACCAGGCGGATGATCTCGCCGAAGGCGAGCGTCACGATCGCCAGATAATCGCCGCGCAGGCGCAGCACGGGGAAGCCGAGCAGCACCCCCCACAGAGCGGCCATGCAGCCCGCTGCCGGCAGCAGGATCCAGAACGACAGGCCGTATTGCGTGGCAAGAAGCGCATAGGCATAGGCGCCAAGTGCATAGAAGGCGACGTAGCCGAGATCGAGCAGGCCGGCGAGGCCAACGACGATGTTCAGCCCCCAGGCCAGCATCACATAGATCAGGATCTGGATGCCGAAATTGTCGACCCATTTCAGCGAGCCCTGCAGCCCTCCAGCAATCGACCAGGCGTTCAGCGACAGCACCGCGACCACGAGGATCGGGTATAGCACCAGCGCTGTGATGCCCAATTTGGTGAAGTTGGCATGGATGAAGGCGCGGAAGTAGTAGATCACGCAAGCCAGCACATAGATGACCGCCAGGGCGCGCAGGAATTGCAGATAGCCGGCAGGTTCCGCTCCCACCCATCCGGCGAGGGAGCCATTGAAGACGAACAGCAGCACCATCGCGACGACAGCCACGATGAACGCCGGCAGCGTGAAGAACCGTGACCCCACGCTGGCCGGCAACAGACCGGTGGCGACGTTGGCGATCTTCTGGTTGGCCATGAAGGGCTGGCCATAGGCGACATAGAGGAAACGGCCGACGGCCGTGGCGATCACCACGGCGGCGAGCAGGCCCCAACGCTGAGTCAGGACCAGTTCATTGGACATGTTCTGACCGGTCTTCAGACCGATGAACAGCACGAACAGGCCAAGCGCGATGGCACCGGCATAAAACGCTTCCTTAAGCGCGCGTTGGGTGGGGGTGGCGACGCTGTCGCTCTCACGAGATACGGTCACGGCCATGATCTCAGACCTTTTCGACTTCTGGCCGGCCCAATATGCCGGAAGGCAGGAAGATCAGCACGATCGCCAGGATCGAGAACGCCGCGACGTCCTTGTAGTCGATCGAGAAATAGGCCGACCACATGCTCTCGATGAAGCCGATCAGCAGCCCGCCGAGCACGGCGCCCGGCAACGAGCCGATGCCGCCAAGCACCGCCGCGGTGAATGCCTTCACACCCGGCACGAAACCGTCGGAGAAGGCCACCACGCCATAATACATCAGGAACAGCGTGCCGGCGACGGCGGCAAGCGAGGCGCCCATGATGAAGGTGATGGAGATGGTGCGGTCGACGTCGATGCCCAGAAGGGCCGCCATCTTGCGGTCCTGTTCGCAGGCGCGTTGCGCCCGGCCAAGCGAGGTCTTGTTGACCAGGTACCAGAACACCACCAGGAGCAGCGCGGTGACGATGACGATGATGATCTGCTTCAGCGACACGCTGACGCCGTTGATGTTGTAGACCTGGCTGACCATCGGCGGGATCGGCTTGTTGCGCGGACCTTGCGTCACCTGGACGAAGTTCGACAGCGCGATCGACATGCCGATGGCGGTGATCAGCGGCGCCAGCCGGAACGAACCGCGCAGCGGCCGATAGGCCACCTTCTCGATCGTCCAGTTGTAGAGGCTGGTGAGCAGCATCGCCACGATCATCATGACCAGCAGCGCGATGACCACGGGCACCGAATAGAACAGCGCGCCGAGGATGAGGAAGACGATCAGCGCCGTGAAGGCGCCCACCATGAAGATGTCGCCATGGGCGAAGTTGATCATGCCGATGATGCCGTAGACCATCGTGTAGCCGATTGCGATCAGCCCATAGATCGATCCCAGCGTCAGCCCGTTGATAAGCTGCTGGACAAAATACTGCATGTGTACATGGCTCCCCTGGAATGTCGCCCATGCAGACGCATTCCTTTTCGTATTTCCCCTAGTCGTAAAGTTTCGAGCCCGGATTGCAACGTGATTTTTTTGACCGCCCCGCGTGTTTCCGATTCACGTCGTTCCGACCGCCCGTTTTCTGCACCCGACCCCTGGACTATCGCGGACCCTATCATTGGCATAACGCAATGTCTTTGACGATTCGGCCGTATCATGCACCCCGTTTCGAAGAAATCGCCGTCAAAATTAGGTGATATGAGGATTCGTTGCGTTACTGACAGGGTTCGTCTTTTCGTCACACTCCTTTCCGCAAGGTCAGGATTCTCCTCACTTGACCACGAAACCATGCGCGAACGGATCGCGGTCGTCGATGAAGATCGTGTTCAGTCCGGTCATCCGCGCCCAGCCGCCGATCGAGGGGATGATCGCCGGTCTGCCCGCCACGGTGACCTCCTTTTCGACCTTGCCCTTGAACAGCGAACCGATGATCGATTCATGCACGAAGGCATCGCCTGCCGTGAGCTTGCCCTTGGCATGGAGCTGCGCCATGCGCGCCGAGGTACCCGTGCCGCACGGTGAGCGGTCGATCGCCTTGTCGCCGTAGAACACGGCATTGCGGGCATCAGCCCCTTCCACCGTCGGCTTTCCGGTCCACAGCATGTGCGACAGCCTATTGATGCCGGGGTTCTCCGGATGCACGAAGGAATATTTCTCGTTGAGCCGTTGCCGCACCACCGGGCTCCAGGCGATGAGGTCGCCGGCGGAATAATCCGCCATGTCGCGGTAGTTCTTCTGCGGCTCGACGATGGCGTAGAAATTGCCGCCATAGGCGACATCGACGGTGATCTCGCCGAGCCCGGGACATTCGACCGTCAGACCTTCGGCATGGAGGAAAGACGGCACATTGGTGATGCGCACTTCCTCGACATATTCGCCGACCTGTTTGTATTCGGCGATGACGAGCCCGGCCGGCGTATCGAGCCTCAGCACACCCGGCGTCTTCGGCTTGATCAGCCCGTGTTCGATGGCCATCGTCACCGTGCCGATGGTGCCATGGCCACACATCGGCAGGCAGCCGGAGGTTTCGATGAACAGGATGGCGATGTCGCAATCCTCGCGCGTCGGCGGATAGAGGATCGAACCTGACATCACATCATGGCCGCGCGGCTCGAACATCAGCCCGGTGCGGATCCAGTCATACTCGGCAAGGAAATGCGCGCGCCGTTCCATCATCGTCGAGCCCTCGAGCAGCGGGCCGCCGCCGGCGACCAGCCGCACCGGATTGCCGCATGTGTGGCCGTCGATGCAGAAGAAGGATTTCTTGGCCATGTCGTTCCTCGAAAAATTCAAAACCGTTGTGGACTGAAGGGGGCAAGATCAACAGACGCAACCTGCCCCAGGATGATTTCCCGGATCAACCGTGCGGTCGCCGCGGCCTGGGTCAGGCCCAGATGGCCGTGGCCGAAAGCATAGACCACCGGCCGGCTTCCCGAGGCCTTGCCGATGACAGGCACCGAATCCGGCAGCGAGGGCCGGAACCCCATCCATTCGCGCCCGCCCGAGGGATTGAGCCCGGGCAGGAACTGCTGCGCCTTCTGCAGGAGCGCCTTCGATCTGTTGAAATTGGGCGGCCGCTCGATGCCGCCGAGCTCGACGGCGCCGCCGACGCGCAGGCCCGTCTCCAGCGGCGTGATGACGAAGCCATGGCCGGAGAAGATCAGCTGTCGCTTCACGTCAAAGGCACTCCTGGGCAGCGTCGTGTTGTAGCCGCGCTCGGTCTCCAGCGGAATGCGGTCGCCAAGCTGCCGCGCCAGAAGATGCGACCAGGCGCCGGCAGCGACGATAAGGTGCCTTGCCTGCCTGGTCGTGCCATCGGCCAACGTCAGTGTCGCGCCATCCTGGTCCGCCGCGACCCGATCGATCCCAGCCCTCTCGAAGCGGGCACCCTTGGCCTCGGCGTAAGCCCACACCGCCTTGCCGAGCAGCTTTGGATCGGCCACCGTCTTCCAGCCCGGCACGAAGGTGCCCTTGATGAAGCGCGGGGAGAGGCCTGACTGCAAACCCGCCAGGCCTTCGCCCTCGACATGGCGAAAGCCGATGCCGAAGCGCTCGCGCGCGGCCCAGCCGGACAGCGAGGCGCGGAACTCGGCTTCGCTCTCGTAGAGCTCCAGCGAGCCGTCCTCGCGCAGCATCGGCCGCGTGCCGGAGCGATCGAGCAGCCCGATCCATTCGGTTTCGGCGAGCTTCATCATGCCGGCCTGGGCGGCGAGGCTGGCTTCGTATTTCGCCGGCGCGCCGGCGCGCCAGAAGCGGATCAGCCAGGGCAGCAGCCGCGGCAGGTAGGCGGGCGGAATGCTGAGCGGGCCGAGCGGATCGGCCAGCCATTTCGGCAGGTGCTTGATCATGCCCTTGTGCGCCAGCGGCAGCACGTCTGAGAAGGCGAAGGCCGCCGCATTGCCGGAGCTCGTCTCCTCGCAGATGCCGGTGCGGTCGAAGATTGTTACGCTGCACCCCGCCTCGACAAGGAAGGCAGCGGCACAGATGCCGATGATGCCACCGCCGACAATGGCGATATCTTTCCCTTCTCCCCATTCACGGGGAGAAGGCGCCCCAACGGCGGAGCGCTGCTCCTGTTCCGCGGATTTGGAATTTTCTGGCACGTCGGTGCTGTCCGTTATTCGGCTGCCACCAGTCTGTCCGCCGATAGAGGAGACGTCTGGAGCGACGGCAGCTTCGGCCGCACCGCCAGCGCATCCCGTATGATCTTCTCGACTGCCTTGCGGCGCTCGCCCGACAGCGGCTGGCGCGGCATGCGCACGCGGTCATTGGTATCGATTGCCAGCACTTCGGCAAGCTTGATGTTCTGTACCAGATAGGTCGAGACGTCGAGGTCGAGCAGCGGCCGGAACCAGCGGTAGATGGCGAGCGCCTCCTCGCGGCGGCCCTGCTTCATCAGTTGGAAGATGGCGACGGTCTCGCGCGGGAAGGCGGTGACCAGGCCGGCTACCCAGCCGATGGCGCCGATCGACAGCGCCTCGAAGGCGAGATTGTCGACACCGGTGAACAGATCGTAGCGGTCGCCAAGCCGGTTGATGATCTCGGTCGAGCGCCTGATATCGTCGGAGGATTCCTTGATGGCGACGAAGCGCTTGTCCGACGCCAACTCCTCCATCTGGTCGACGGTGACGTCGACGCGATAGGCGAGCCGGTTGGAGTAGATCATGACCGGCAGGTCGCCGGCCTCGGCGACCGCGCGCAGCGCCGCGACGGTCTCTTCCGCATTGGTGTGGTAGATCGGGCTCGGCACCACCATCAGGCCATCGGCACCTTCGCTCGCGGCGCGCCTGGCAATAGCGGCGGCCTCCCGGGTGCCCGCCTCATTTACGGTCAGCAGCACCGGCTTCTTGCCGGCGACTTTCTGCGCGGTCTTCAGCACCTCGATCTTCTCGTCAGGCGACAGCATCGGCCCTTCGCCGAGCGAGCCGCAGACGATGATGCCGTCGCAACCGGCCTCCATCTGCAGGCCGAAGCAGCGCTCCATTTCGGCATGGTCGAGCCGGTCGTCGGCGGTGAATTTGGTCGTAACGGCGGGGAAAACTCCGGTCCACATAGTCGTGCCTCCATCTGATATATCAGCCGTATATCTGTCAAGAAACTCACTGTCAATGCGGAATCCGTTATGATATATCCAAAATATATCAGGAGATCGCCTTTGATATCCATGGAAGCAACCATGACGTCCGAGCCGGCGGCGGCCAGGGCCTACCGCGTGCTCGAGCATATGATCGTCACGCTGGAACTGGCGCCGTCGAGCTTTGTCACCGAAGGAGCGCTTATCGAGAAGCTGGACCTCGGCCGCACGCCGGTGCGCGAGGCGATCCAGCGGCTGGCCTGGGAAGGGCTGCTGGATGTCAGGCCACGCGCCGGCATCGCGATCGCGCCGCTGCATCCCGGCGACTGGCTGCGCGTGCTCGACGCCCGGCGCGGCGTCGAGGTGGTGCTGGCCCGCTCGGCCGCCCGCTTCGTCACCCGCGAGGCCGCCGACCTGTTTCACGAGGCGGCGCTGGCCATGCAGAAGGCGGTCATCTCGGGCAATGTGCTTGCCTTCATCCAGGCCGACAAGGCGCTGGACGAGGCGCTGGCGATGGCCGCTGACAACCGCTTCGCCGCGCGGCTGGCCGCGCCGCTGCAGACCCACAGCCGCCGCTTCTGGTTCCGCTACAAGGCGGATACGGGCCTGGCCGAGTCAGCCGAGCATCATGTCGCGCTGATCCGCTCGATCCTCGACGGCGACGAGGAGGCAGCCGCCAAGGATGCCAAGCGGCTGATGGCGCTGCTGCGCGGCCACGCCGAGGTCGCCGCGACGCGTTGAATGGGCGATCAGATTCCTTGCGCGGCGGCGATGGCGGTACTCTCCCATCCCTCACCGGTCGCGAAGATGCAGCTTCGGCCCTGCACGTCGGTCACCAGCATGGACCAGGTCCCGCTTGCCGAAACATAGATCTCGACAATGGCGGATTGCCCGACCACACCATAACCAAGCTGCTTTTGTTGAAAGGCCTGCGCCAGTCCCGCGACGAGGTCGTTGTGGCCGCCGCAGATAAATTGCGCCTGCGCCGATAGCGTCGACAGCGCCAGCGCGGCGCCAATCACGGCTATCCTGATCCATCGAAACGAAAATCTGTGTGCCATTTGGCACCTCCTTCGCCTTGACGTTCCGGCAAAGGGAGGCACATGGGGGCAGCCTCAACGCACCGGAACGCTCCAGGCCGGGTTCGACGTCTTCATCACGTCACTCCTTCTGGTTTCCGGTCTGTCGTCAGGGAACCTTATCATTCCCTGGAATCGATATGGTGAGGCCCCGATCTGAAAACAAGCATCGCTTCGGAGCTTGCGGCGCGTTGCAGAGCAACGATCGGCGTCAGACTTCCGTCGGTTCGCGAAGTGCCGCCCATTTCAGCAAGGCGTCGAGGGCCGGGCACAGCGCCTGGCCCCAATCGGTCAGGCAGTACTCGACCTTCGGCGGCACCTGGTGGTGGACGATACGGCGAACGATGCCGTCGGCCTCCATCTGCCGCAGCTGTTGGATCAGCATCTTCTGCGAGATCGCCGGGATCGCCCGTTCGAGGTCGGAGAAGCGCAGCACCTTGCCGCCGAACAGGTGAAACAGGATCACCAGCTTCCAGCGGCCCTCGAGGATGCGCAGCACATTCTCGACGCCGCTCGCCGCCGACAACGGCGTCAACGTCTCGGGCTTACTCTCAGGTAAGTACCTTACTTTTTCGTCGGTTTTTGTCATTTCACCAGTATATCTCATTTTAGAAGCCGGACAAGCGCCGCCGGCCTCGATGGGCGGCGGCAACCCCGCACCGGAGACGACACCATGACCGCAAACCTTCCGCAGCCGCTGGCCGACTATTTTGCCGCCAAGAACCGGCACGACATCGACGCCATGCTCGTGCCTTTCTCGTCAGACGCCACGGTCAAGGACGAAGGCGAACCCCATCGAGGCTCAGTCGCCATCCGCGGCTGGATGGAGGCAACGACACGCAAATACCGGGTGTCCGTCGAGGTCGCCGACGTGACGGTCAACGGCGATAAATGGCGGATCGCCGGCATCGTGTCTGGAAATTTCCCCGGCAGTCCCGCGATACTCCACTACGTCTTCACACTGGCCGATGACCGGATCGCGCGGCTGGAGATCGGCGCATGACCTTCGTCCAGAAATTTGCGGTCGACGATCGGGAATTTGCCGGCAAGCGCGTTCTGGTCACCGGGGGCACAAAGGGTGCCGGCGAGGCCATCGTGCGTAGGCTTTCGGCGGCGGGAGCGATGGTTGCAACCACCGCTCGCTCGGCGACGGAAGCATGCCAGCCGAAGCTGTTCATGCGGGCCGACATCAGCACTCTGGCAGGCGTCGAAAAGGTCGCCGCGGGTGTCATGGAGCAGCTTGGTGGTGTCGACATCATCGTTCACAACGTCGGCGGTTCGAAGAGCCCAGGAGGAGGATTTGCCGGACTGTCGGAGCAGGCCTGGCAAGATGAACTGGACCTCAACCTGCTGGCGGCGGTGCGGCTCGATCGCCTGCTTGTCCCGCATATGATCGAGCAAGGTTCAGGCGTGATCGTTCACATGTCGTCGATCCAGCGCCGCCTGCCGCTGCACGAATCCACCATCGCCTATGCGGCGGCCAAGGCAGCCCTTTCAACCTACAGCAAGGCGCTGTCCAAGGAACTCGGCCCCAAAGGCATCCGCGTCAACACCGTGGCGCCGGGCTGGATCCACACCACTGCTTCGGAAGCCATGGTGAAGCGGCTGGCATCCCACTCGGGCTCGGATGAGGCAACCGCCCGCCAGGGCATCATGGATGCGCTGGGCGGCATCCCGATCGGCCGGCCGGCATGGCCGCAAGAGGTTGCGGAACTCGTGGCATTCCTTGTCTCGGACCGCGCCTCGGCGATCCACGCCGCCGAATACGTCATCGACGGTGGCACCATACCGACGGTCTGACGGAGGCAAGCGGCCGACAAAAAAGAAAGAGGCGGGATGAGCCGCCTCTTTCTTGTTTTGGAACGTTTCCCAATCAGTTCATCGTCGGGATGACGAACTCGGCGCCATCCTTGATGCCGGACGGCCAGCGCGACGTCACCGTCTTGGTCTTGGTGTAGAAGCGGAAGGCGTCCGGGCCGTGCTGGTTGAGGTCGCCGAAGGACGACGCCTTCCAGCCGCCGAACGTGTAATAGGCGATCGGCACCGGGATCGGCACGTTGACGCCGACCATGCCGACTTGGACACGGCTTGCGAAATCACGCGCGGCGTCGCCGTCGCGGGTGAAGATGGCGACGCCATTGCCCATTTCATGGTCGTTGGCGAGCTTGATCGCGCTCTCATAGGTCGGCGCGCGCACTACCGAGAGCACCGGCCCGAAGATCTCTTCCTTGTAGATGCGCATGTCCGCCGTGACATTGTCGAACAGGCAGCCGCCCATATAGTAGCCGTTCTCATAGCCCTGCATCGTGAAGCCGCGGCCATCGACGACCAGCTTGGCGCCTTCCTTGACGCCGGTATCGACGTAACCCTTCACCCGCTCCAGCGCCTGCGCCGTCACCAGCGGGCCGAAATCGGCGGCCGAATCCGTCGACGGTCCGACCTTCAGGCTCTCGACGCGCGGGATCAGCTTTTCCATCAGCCGGTTGGCCGTGTCGTTGCCGACCGGCACAGCCACCGAGATCGCCATGCAGCGCTCGCCGGCGGAGCCGTAGCCGGCGCCGATCAGCGCGTCGACGGTCTGGTCCATATCGGCGTCAGGCATGATGATCATGTGGTTCTTGGCGCCGCCGAAGCACTGCACGCGCTTGCCCGCCGCGGTGCCGCGCGAATAGATGTAGTGGGCGATAGGCGTTGAGCCGACAAAGCCGACGGCCTTGATGTCGGGATCGTCGAGGATGGCGTCGACGACTTCCTTGTCGCCGTTGACGACGTTGAGGATGCCAGCCGGCAGGCCGGCCTCGAGGAACAGTTCGGCGATGCGGATCGGCACGCCCGGATCACGCTCCGACGGCTTCAGGATGAAGGCGTTGCCGCAGGCGATCGCCGGGGCGATCTTCCACAGCGGGATCATCGCCGGGAAGTTGAACGGGGTGATGCCGGCGACGACGCCGAGCGGCTGGCGCATCGAATAGACGTCGATGCCGGGGCCGGCGCCATCGGTGAACTCGCCCTTCATCATGTGCGGCGCACCGATGCAGACTTCGACCACTTCGAGGCCGCGCTGGATGTCGCCCTTGGCGTCGGCGATGGTCTTGCCGTGCTCGCGCGCCAGTATGTCGGCCAGTTCGTCATAGTCGCGGGCGACCAGTTCGAGGAATTTCATCAAGACGCGAACGCGGCGCTGCGGGTTGGTGGCGGCCCATTTCGGCTGCGCCGCCTTGGCATTCTCGACCGCCGCGCGCAGTTCCGCCTGCGAGGCCAGCGCCACCGTGCCGCGCACGGAGCCGTCCATCGGCTGCATGACGTCCTGCTTGCGGCCGCTGGTGCCGGCGACACGCTTGCCGCCGATGAAATGACCGTATTCGATCATGATATCTCTCCCTTGTTTGTGATGGACGCATTGTCCGCCTTTGCGATGGCGAAGGCAACGCGAGGAAGAACGCAACCGTTGTGCAGCAAATAGATAACGATTGACGGGCGCGCATCAATTCTCGCAAATGGAGGACCGCAAGATATCTCCTGGGGATTCCCATGAACTGGGATGACGTCCGCATCTTCCTCGCCGTGGCACGCGCCGGCCAGATCCTTGGCGCCGCCAAGCGGCTGGAGCTCAACCACGCCACCGTCTCGCGCCGCATCGCAGCGCTCGAAGACGCATTGCGCACAAAGCTCTTTCGCCGGCTGACCACCGGCAGCGAACTGACGCCGGCCGGCGAGCGCTTCCTCGACATTGCCGAGCGCATGGAGGGTGACATGATCGCCGCGCGCTCGACCATATCAGGCGAAGGCGACGATATCTCCGGCACCGTGCGCATCGGCGCGCCGGACGGGTTCGGCGTCGCCTTCCTGGCCAGGCGCCTCGGCGAACTGACCGCACTGCATCGCGAACTGACGATCCAGCTCGTGCCGGTGCCGCGCTCCTTCTCGCTGTCCCGTCGCGAAGCCGACATCGCCATCACCGTCGAGCGGCCGACCGAGGGCCGGCTGGTAGCGGGTAAGCTGGTCGATTATTCGCTGGGCCTGTTTGCCTCGCGCGCCTATGCCGAGGCCAATGGCCTGCCCAAAACCGCGGCCGAACTCGGCCGACACACCCTCATCGGCTATGTGCCGGATCTCATCGTCAGCCCTTCGCTCGACTACGCGGCCGAATTCAGCGCGGACTGGCGCACCAGCTTCGCCATCTCCTCGGCACTCGGCCAGGCCGAAGCGGTGCGCTCGGGCGCCGGCATCGGCATCCTGCACACCTTCGTCGCGCGCTCGATGCCGGAGCTGGTGGCCGTCGATGTGGTGGCGCCCATACGCCGTGCCTACTGGCTGGTCTATCATGAATCGGTGAGGCCGCTGCGCCGCATCCAGATCGTCGCCGGCTTCATCACCAAGGCGGTGGAGCGGGAAAAAAGTCTCTTCCTGTAAGGCGCTCAGGGCCCATCGAGAACGAACGAACTCGCCACCCGTTCGGCCTCGTCGGCCAGTGGCGCCCACTTCTGCTTCATTTGCTCGAGGCTGTCGCCCGTGAGCCCGCAAGTCACCAGACCGAAGTGGCTGCCGCGCAGCGAAAGCACGACCTTGGCGTGACCGGGGAAGCTGGCGCTGCCGTCGCCGACCTGGAAATCCATATCGGCCATTCGTGCCGGATAGCCGTCGGGAAAGCGGATCAACTTTTCGTTGCTGAAGGCCGCCGAGGTAAAGGCGGCTCCCACCATCTCTTGCCAGGCCTGCGGCGACCAGCCCGTTTCGAGAAATGCCTTGGGATCGGCGGGGGAACCGGACGCCTGCGGATCATAGTGACCGACCGATATCCGGCAGGTCAGGCCCTGATCACCGGATTTTATCTTCAGCCGCATCGTCTTGCCGGAAGGCGCCTCGTTTCTCCACCCTTCCGGAAAGGTCAGGGAAAATCCGTTGTCCTTGTCGTGAACGGTCTTGGCGGCGGCATTGGCCGCCGAGATGCAGGACAGAAATACGACAGCTGTAACCGCAAAGCCGATACGCATCACTGGTGCTCGCGAAATGCCAGACGGGGTCGATGCGCCCGGCAGGTTGTATCGCTGCGGTAATAACACGGTCTGGTGATACACGCCGCCTTTTGCTTGCCACAAAACCGGCCAGTGTGGCATCAGGCATGCGGTCGCCGGCCATTGGCAGGGCCGCCGGTGGGAATCGTTCAGAAAGCTGGCGCGGAAAAAATGCGAGCCGTTCTTGCCATCCTGCCGCTGATTTTCGTTTCGGCCTGCGCCAACCCGTGGACAAAAGTGCCGGAAGCCGAATTGCCCAAGCCGATCCGTTACGCCATGGCGCGCCCCTCGCCTTTCGTCTTCGGCAATTATTGCGGCCCCGGCACCCGCACCGGCGATATGTCGGCCCGGCCGGTCGACCGCCTCGACGCGGCGTGTCAGACCCACGACGCCTGCTACATCGCGCGCCACAATCATTGCGATTGCGACGGCGCGCTCGTCGCCTCCGCCCGGGCGATCCGTGATGACAAGACGGCGCCACGCAAGATGCGCGGCGAGGCGGAATTGCTGATCGCTACCTTCGCCATCCCCGTCTGCAAGGTGTTTCCCCAAGGCTTCATGCCGCCGCGCGACCCGGCTCAGTTGAGCGCCATGAAGGCCGGAGCCACCGGGTGAATCGCCACGCATTTATCATCCTTGCCCTGTTCGGGCTGACCGCCCTTGCCGGTTGTGCCGGCACAGGCCACAATGCCTGCAATCTCCTGCCGGGACAGGCGGCCTGCGCGCGGCCGTCTCTGTCGGCCAGCACGCCTGGGCCGCAGGTCGCCGCGTCGCAGTTTTTTGGCGATGCCGGCGCCAGCGACTACGAAAGACGCTTCCTGGCGCTGCTCGCCCACAATCAGCTCGGCGCCATGGATCGCGCCAATGGTACCGGCCCGTACGGGCGCAACCGCCGCGATGTGCAGAACAGCGGCTTCCGGGCGACCTATTCGACGCTGCAGCAACTGGCCGAACCACTCGCCAGGACGCATCTGCCGTCGGCCAATGGCGGTAGCGGCGTGGGCCATTTCGACGGACGCTGGCGGGTGTCGCGGCAGACGCTCTACATCGATGCGGCGGCACGGCCCTCGTCACCCAAGAGTTTCGATTTCTCCGGCCTGCAGGCGCGAAGCACCGAGATCGTCGTGCGCCAGGCCGGAGAGCAGCCGGTCGAGATCGAGGCCACCTGCGACGGCGCGTTGGCGATCCGCGCCGCCGGAGCCTCGCGCACCATCGCCGCCGGCGCGGCATTTCGTTTTCGCCTGTCCGGCGAGGACGACACGGTCAGCCTGTTTCCCAGCGACGGCCTGAACCGCTGCACGGCAAGGATCCGCTCCAGCCTTGTCCCGGCCGGGGCGCCGCTCACCATCCGGCGCGAAGAGACCGCGGATCCGGCTCTCGCCAGCTTCGACAGCCGCTACGAGCGCTGCCCGGTCCCCGAAAGCGCTGGCCTCGACGCGCTCGAGCGCGCCTTCTATGCCAGCCGCTGGCTGTCGCAGACCTGCGCCCTACCCGTCGGCGAGCCCAGGCTGCTGCGCAAGTCGCGCGACGGCTTCAACGCCAAGGTCGAGGCGCTGATGGGCGCACCGCTGTCCGATGCGGCGATAGACAAAGGCGACCCGGAGCTGCCTCTCGATTTCTCCAGGGCGCCACGGCTGAAGCTGATCTATCTGTCGTCGCTGGAATTCAAGGCGGACTTCTCCGGCTGCATCATCGAGCGGCTGATCCGCCATCATGCCGCCCTTGGCACCAAGGTGCGCATACTGGTCACCGACGTGCTGGAGCGCGAAAAGGACGACGCCATGCTGCACCGGCTGGCCGCCGAATTCCCCAATGTCGAATTGCAGGAATACCGCTGGCGCGCCGATCATGGCGCGCCGATCGACGAGCAGATTTCACAGCTGCACAAGACCCATCATATCAAGATGCTGGCGACGCTGGCTGTGGACCCTGCGCGCTCGCGCGTCATCATCGGCGGCCGCAACATCCATGACGGCTTCCTGTTCCATAGTCCGATCGACCTGTCGCGCTATCCGGACCTGCAGCAATACGGCAAGACCGACGGCTTTTCGCTGAACTACTATTCGAACTGGAGCGACTTCGACATCGAGTTCGCCGACCGGGCGACGGTCGAGACGCTCGCCGCGCATCTATCGACGATATGGTTGCGCGACGCCGACACCAATCTGGCGCGCCCCTTCTCCATCCCGGTCCATGGAAATGGCCGCCCCCAGGGCAATGCCCGGCATTTCATCTCCGTGCCCTATGAGGACGACCATGCGCTGGAGGACTATTTCGTCGAGCTGGTCGATGCCGCCCGGCAGCATATCCAGATCGTCAATCCCTACCTCAATCTGACGCCGAGCCTCGCCCATGCTTTTGACCGGGCGCTCGCCCGCGGCGTCAAGATCGACATTGTCGGCCGCATCGATCTCAAGGGCGATATTGGCGGCAAGTTCCTCACCGCGCTCAACAAGCTGTTCGTCGAGAAATATGGCGACCGCATCAACATCCGCGAGTTCAAGGCGCCCGACGTGGTGCTGCATTCCAAGATCATGATGATCGACGAAAGGCTGGTCGCCATCTCCTCGGTCAACCTCAACAACCGCAGCTTCTTCCACGATTCAGAGAACGGCATGATGGTGCTCGATCCCGCCTTCTACGTCAGGATGAAGCCGATCTATGACGACTATCTCGCCCATTCGAATCCGGTTTCCAGCAACGTGACGATCCCGTGGATCTATCGGCTGCTGTTCGACGAAGCCTGGGTCAAGCAGGCGTTCTGATCTCTAGCGCCGCCTATTTCAGGTAGCGCTCCTGCGCCAGGGCACGGGCATCGATGTCAGGCACCTTGTTCGACATGATGTCGGCCAGCACCTTGGCCGAGCCGCAGGCCATGGTCCAGCCGAGCGTGCCATGGCCGGTATTGAGGAAGAGATTGGAAAGCTCGGTACGGCCGATCAGCGGCGGCCCATCCGGCGTCATCGGCCGCAGGCCGCACCAGAAGGTCGCCTCGCGCATGGCGCCGGAGCCCGGAAAGAGATCGCCGACCGAATGTTCGAGCGTGCGCCGCCGCGATTCGTGCAACCTGAGGTCAAAGCCTGAAATCTCGGCCGTGCCGCCGACGCGGATGCGGTCGCCCAGCCGGGTGATCGCCACCTTGTAGGTTTCGTCCATCACGGTCGACACCGGCGCCAGGGCGGCATCCTTGATCGGCACGGTGATCGAATAGCCCTTGACCGGATAGACAGGGATCGACCGCTTCATCCGGCGCATGAAGCCGGCCGAGTAGCTGCCCAGCGCCATCACATAGGCTTCGGAGGCCTTGAACCCCTTGCTGGTGCTGACATTGGCAATGCGGTTGCGGCTGCGCAGGACGCGCCAGATCGTCGTGTCGTATTCGAACTTGACGCCCCGCGCCACGCAGAGCTCGGCCAGTTTCTCCGTGAACATCTTGCAGTCGCCGGTCTCGTCATGCGGCAGCCTCAGCCCGCCGACGAATTTCTCGCGCACGCCGGCCAGCGCCGGCTCCGCCGCGATGCAGCCGTCCTGGTCGAGGATCTCGTAGGGCACGCCATATTTCTTCAGCACATCGACATCGCCACCGGTACCGTCGAGCTGCTTTTGCGTGCGAAACAGCTGCAGCGTGCCCCGGCTGCGCTCGTCATAGGTGATGCCGGTCGCCTCGCGCAGCGCCTTCAGCGTGTCGCGGCTGTATTCGGCCAGCGGCACCATGCGCGACTTGTTGATGGCATAGCGCTCCGCGGTGCAGTTGCGCAGCATCTTGACCAGCCAGGTCCACATATGCGGATCGAAGGCCGGCCGCACCACCAGCGGGCCATGCTTCATCAACAGCCATTTGATCGCCTTGAGCGGAATGCCGGGGCCGGCCCAGGGCGAGGCATAGCCGGGCGAAATCTCGCCGGCATTGGCGAAACTGGTTTCCAGCGCCGGGCCTTTCTGGCGGTCGAGCACCGTCACCTCGTGGCCGGCCTCGGCAAGATAATAGGCCGTGGTCACCCCGATGACGCCGCCGCCCAGCACCATGATCTGCATCGTTCACTCCTTGCCGCGCCGCGCGTCCTCAGGACGCCCGTGGACGCGACCGCATTTCTCGATTTGCGCATGATCCCAAATGAAAATCGATGCCGATTTTCGAGAACCATGCGCTGTTGCCCATTCACGCCGCCGAGGGACCGGGGTCGTCGTCTTCTGTCTGCCGCATTCCGGGCGTCTCGCCAAGAGGCCGCCAATCGTCCGCGGCGCTGTAGACGAGAGTGAGCCCGTGCGGTCGCCGCCCGTCGGCCCGGTCCCTCTGCCTGACCGCGCGCCGGGCAGCCTCCGGCTGGTAGAGCACGGCCTTGATCAGGATCGACTCCCGCCGGCCGTCGGCGTGCTCGATCGAAGCCGCTTGGCCCTGCGCCATGCCAAGCATGCACAGCCCACGCCTGGTTGCCACCGACAGGCTGGAGCCCACCGGCCCGCGGCCCTCGTTCTGCACCAGGGTACGCGTCTCGGCGTGACCGGCATCGACGCTGAACACCACCCTGCTGTTCAGCGTGACGATATCGGGGCCGACCGAATCGATCGGCACGATATCGGCGCTTGAAAGCTTGTGTTCGAGCATGCGCACGATCGGATCCGCGAATGCCCGCCGGCGCTCCAGCATGACTTCGAGGACGGCGCGGTCCTTCGTCGTCAGGCAGCAATTCGTGTTCTTCATCACCGCCTCCACGATCAGCGCCGCTGCGCGCCGGAGGCCGGCGTGTCGACGGCTTCGACGGTCACCGACAGTTCACGGCCGCCCCGACTGCTCCAGCACACCGCCTGCCCGGCCGCCGCCCCGATGAGCGCCGTTCCCATCGGCGTCAGCACCGAGATCCTGTTTTCGGCAATGTCGGCGTCGCCGGGATAGACCAGCATGATGCGCTGGGTCTCCCCGCCTTCGCCGCGGACCGTCACGATCGAACCCATACGCACCACGTCGGCCGGCATCGCCGCCGCGTCCGTGACGACGGCGCGGTCCATCTCGAAGAGCAGTTCCTCGGCCGTCTCGGGGGCACGGTCGAGCAAGGCTCTCGCCAGGCCGGTCAACCTGTCGTGGTCGGTGTCGCTGATCACAATCCGACTCGATGGACGCGGTCCTGTTGCATGTTGCATGGCACACCTCTTGGATCGGCGCATCGAATGGATGCGCGCTTGCCGCCGCACTGATGGCGGCGTGATGAAAGCCGGCAGCCACGAAGGGCTGTACGGCTTGATGGCGGTTTGGATGTATGGATGCCCCGATACGGACGGACGCCAGAAGGCGGCCGCGCCGGGGCTACGATCCCGCGATCGGGCAGACCCTGAACAAGGTTCTGGTGTAAGCGAGGTTGCTCATGCCCCGAACCTTGCCGACAGGCGCCCGCTTGTCAAGCGCGGCCAAACCGCTCAACCGCCGACATAGTGGCGGTGAAAGCGCGGGCCGAGACTGGCCAGGATTTCATAACCGATGGTGCCGGCATGGCCGGCGGCATCGTCGACGCTCTGCGAGGGACCGAGCAGCTCGACCACATCGCCCTCGCGCAGCCTGCCGGGCGGCAGGGCCGATATGTCGAGAATGATCGAATCCATCGACACACGCCCGAGGAAAGGCAGGCGCACGCCCCCGAACCAGGCCGCCGAAGCGGAGCGGCGCAGCCAGCCATCCGCATAGCCGAACGAAATCGTCGCCAGGCTCAGCGGAGCGTCCGCGTGATAGCTGTGGCCATAGCCGATGCCGGCG
This sequence comes from Mesorhizobium sp. 131-3-5, assembly GCF_016756575.1. Taxonomy (NCBI): domain Bacteria; kingdom Pseudomonadati; phylum Pseudomonadota; class Alphaproteobacteria; order Hyphomicrobiales; family Phyllobacteriaceae; genus Mesorhizobium; species Mesorhizobium sp. 131-3-5. Next base: position 1,236,879 of record NZ_AP023254.1, on the reverse strand, counting down.
CCCTTTTCGACGCGGCGCGTCTGCGCCACCTTGGCCTGCAGCCGCACCACGGGCAGCATCGGATTGGCCTCACCAGGCGTCGGGTTGATGCCGTAGAGCGCCGCTCCCGGCCGAGCGAGATCGTGATGGTAGGACGGCCCGAGAAAGATGCCGGAGGAATTGGCGAGCGAGGCAGGCGCCTCGGGCAGTACGGCGCGCAGCCGTTCAAAGGCCAGCCGCTGCTGCTCGTTGGCCGGATGGTGAGGCTCGTCGGCGCAGGCCAGATGGCTCATCACATATTTGACGTCGATGCCGTCGAACGCACTGCTATCCCCAGCCAGCGCCTCGACTTCGGCCGGCGCCATGCCGAGCCGCGACATGCCGCTGTCGACTTGGATGGCAGCCGGCAGCCGGCGACCGGCAGCCGGCGCCGCCGCGCGCCAGGCCTTCAACTGCGCGCCACTGTTGATGACCGCGCAAAGCCCAGCCGCCATCGCTTCCGGCTCGGAGCCAGGCGGCAGCCCGTTCAGCACATAGATATCCGGCCCGGTTCCGATCGCCTTGCGCAGCGCAATGCCTTCGGCCAGCAGAGCGACAAAGAAGATGTCGCAGCCTTCCCGGGTCAGTGCCGCCGCCACCTGGGCGGCGCCAAGCCCGTAGCCATTGGCCTTGACCACGCCCGCGCAGGCCACGCCGCCCAGCCGCGCCTTCAGCCGCCGGTAGTTTTCACGGATCGCGCCGAGATCGATCGTCAGGATCGCGCCGGCCGCCGCCTCGCTGACCGGCCACCCGGTGACGGTTTTCGCAGCGGACCGGTTGACGGCGTCGTTCATGGCGACCCTCATTGCATCGGCCTTCAATACGACCCTCGCACCAACGCGGCAACCTCGACGCGCGATTACCGCGCCAGATGGCTGAACGCCGCCACCACCTCTTCATAGACCTTGCGCTTGAACGGCACGATCAGGTCGGGCAGATCCTGCATCGGCCGCCACGACCATTTGTCGAATTCGGCGGTGTGGCCGCCGGGCGGCGGATTGATGTGGATTTCGCTGCTCTCGCCATGGAAGCGGAAGGCGAACCATTTCTGCGTCTGGCCGCGATACCGGCCCTTGAAGGCAATGCCGACGAGATGATCCGGCAGGTCGTAATTGATCCAGTCCGGCGCCTCGGCGAGCAGCGAGACGCTGCGCATGCCGGTCTCCTCATAAAGCTCACGCTCGGCCGCCTGCAGCGGTTCCTCACCCTTGTCGATGCCGCCTTGCGGCATCTGCCACAGCTGCGTCGTGCCGGCGAATTCGCTGTCGGGCTCGGCAATGCGATGCCCGACCCAGACCAGGCCTTCGCCATTGAGGATCATCAGCCCGACACAGGGACGATAGGGCAGCGTTTCGCGGTCGACTATTTTCGTCTTCGGCATCAGTCAGTCTCTCCAGCCATCTTGCGATGGCTAACCCTTTTGCGGATCGATCGCCACCGCTGAAATCGGCACGATCTCGATGCCGCGCTTCCTGGCCTCGGCAATCCAGGACGACACGGTGTCGACCGTGAGATCGAAGGCCGAGCCGATGCCGACGGCAGTGCCCTTGGCCCGCGCTGTGGCTTCGAGACTGTCGAGTTTCTTCAGGATTGCGCCGCGATCCTGCACGGCGTCGATCGCCGTATCGCCGGCTACGAAGGGCACGCCGTCCTTCAGCGCCAGGTCGGGCGCCAGGCTGCGCGCCGACGAACCGTCGTCTATATAGGCCAGACCCCGTTTGCCGAGTTCGGCCATGAACGGCCCCATTGCCGCCGGGTCGGCGGAGAAACGCGCGCCCATATAGTTCATGACGCCGGTGTAGTTCGTCGTCCGCGACAGCGCCCAGTGCAAACTCTTGAGGTTCTCCTCAGCGCTCGCCGCCACCGTCAGCGTGTTGCGGCCGGGGTTGACGTTGGGATAGTCGAATGGTTCGAGCGGCACCTGCATGACGATCTCGTGGCCGCCCTGCCGGGCGGCTTGCATCCAGCGGCCGATGCTGTTGCCTTGCGGCGCGAAGGCCAGTGTCACTTCCGCCGGCAGCTTGGCGATCGCAGCCTGGGTGCCGGTCTGCGAGACGGCTAGCCCGCCGATGACGATCGCCACCCGCGCCCCACGCGCGCCGGACCACGGCCGTGCATAGACATCGAAAGGCCGCCTTCCATCGGCGGAGCGTATCGGCAGCGGTCCGGTGTCGCTGGCTTCGATCAGCGCCTTGTCGGGAAGATGCGCGATCTTCAGGTTCTGCCCAATGCTCGATGGATCACGGATGACGATGGCGGCTTGCGGAGGGCCATCGCCCTCCTCCTTCTGCACATGGATGATCTGAGGACCACCGGTTTTGGACGGCGTTTCAACCTTTGGCGCCGCCACCGGGGCCAGAGCGGATGGCGCGGCGGCCGGCTCGGCCGCAGCCGTCACTTTCGGCGTCGAAACGGCGACCTCTTGCGGCTTTCGAAACGGCTTTTCCCGGAGCGCGATCGCGGCCGAGACGCCGACCAGCGCCAGCACGACAACGGTCGACGCAACCACGCCAGTGCTGAACTTGCGGGCAGCGCGCGGCGCTCGGAGCGTCTGTCCAAGCGGGCGTTCGATGTCCTTGCCGATATCAGCCAAGCCCTGTCCCCGGGGCGCATGGTTGCGAAGGCGACCCCTTCGACGACATGCGCGAATTCATCAACCCTGGCGCCCCCTGGCGCCGCATCCGGAGGCCTGGTCTTGCCTCCCCGAATCAAACTGCCGGAACCTTTCGGTCCCGGCAGCATCGCATTGCTTCGTTCAGGCGGCCAGACCCGGCCGACCAAACCGTTACTGGTTGAGCACGGCCTTTTCCGGATTGGGCGGGAAGGCCGGATCGGTCTTCTCGCCGCGCAGCAGCTTCTCGGCAAAGATCAGCTGCAGATCGTCCTTGGGATCCGGCGGCACATAGGCTGCCGAGCCCGAGCCGGTCGCGCTCTCGTCGGCGCCCTTGATGTGGCCCTTGAGATCGGATTCGCCGCGCGTCAGGTCCCTGCCCTGCAGTTCCGGCGGCAGCGGCTGGTCGACCTTGATGTCGGGCGTGATGCCCTTGCCCTGGATCGACTTGCCCGATGGCGTGTAGTAGAGCGCCGTCGTCAGCCGCAGCGCGCCATTCTCGCCGAGCGGAATGATGGTCTGCACCGAACCCTTGCCGAAGGACTGCGTGCCCACCACCGTGACGCGGCGCAGATCCTGCAGCGCGCCGGCGACGATTTCGGACGCGCTGGCCGAGCCGCCATTGACGAGCACGATCATCGGCTTGCCGTTGATGTCGTCGGTCTGCTTCGGCTTGGCGTCGAAGCGGGTGACGTCCTTCGGATCACGGCCACGCGTCGAGACGATCTCGCCGCGCTTCAGGAAGGCGTCGGACACGCTCACCGCCTGGTCGAGCAGGCCACCCGGATTGAGGCGCAGGTCGAGCACATAGCCCTTGAGCTTGTCGTCCGGCACCTGCTTCTTGATGGTGTCGATGGCGCTCTCGAGGTCGTCATAGGTCTTTTCGGTGAAGGAGGTGATCTTCATGTAGCCGATGTCGTTCTCGACCCGGAACTTGACCGCCTTGACCTTGATGATGTCGCGCACCACCGTCAGCTCGATCGGCTTGTCGGCGCCCTGGCGCAGGATGGTGAGCTTGATCGGCGTGTTGACCAGGCCGCGCATCTTTTCGACCGCGTCGTTGAGCGTCAGGCCACGAACCTCTTCGCCGTCGATCTTGGCGATGTAGTCGCCGGCCAGCACGCCAGCCTTGGCGGCGGGCGTATCGTCGATAGGCGTGATCACCTTGACCAGGTCGTTCTCCATGGTGACCTCGATGCCGAGGCCGCCGAACTCGCCCTTGGTCTGCACGCGCATATCCTGCGCCTGTTCGGCATTCATGTAGGAGGAGTGCGGATCGAGAGAGGAAAGCATGCCGTTGATGGCGTTCTCGACCAGCGACTTGTCGTCGGGCGGCGTGACATATTGCGCCCGCACCCGCTCGAAGATGTCGCCGAAGATCGCCAGCTGCTTGTAGGTCTCCGATCCCGCAGCGTTCGCCGACGAGCCAGGAGCACCATAGACGAGGCTCATGGCGGATGCGCCCATCAGCGCACCGGCAAACAGAAGCGACAGTTTCCGCATCATTTCACGTCCTTCCAGAATAACGGTCCGCCCACCATGGGGTCGGATCGACGGGTTTTCCATCCTTGCGGAACTCGACGTAGAGTTCCGGCGTGGCATTTCCATTCTTCGAAACCGAGGTGCTTGCCACCCGGGCCTCTCCCATCGCACCGACCGGCTCTCCTGCGAGCACTGACTGGCCAGTCACGACGCTGATTCTGCTCATCCCCGCCAGAACGACATGATAACCGTCGCCAGCATTGAGGATCAAGAGTTGACCATAGGAGCGAAACGGCCCCGCATAAAGCACATTCCCATCCGCCGGAGCGGTGACGATGGCTCCCGATTGTGTCGCAAGCATGTCGCCAAGCATCACCGCGCCATTACCGTCGTCCGCGCCAAACCGGCGCTTGATGCGGCCGGTGACCGGCAGCGCGATCTGCCCCTGCAGCGCCGAAAAGGGGGCGGTCGCGGTGAGCCGGTTGCCTTCGGGAACCGGCAGCGACGCCAGCGATGCCGTTTTGTCGCCGCCATCGTTTCCATCACTGTTCGGAACGTCACCCGGCTGGCCCGCAGCGGCTGCCTTTGCGGCATCGGCGGCCTTGCGGGCCTTGTCGGCCTGCGCTTCGAGCGAGGCGATCAGGTCCTTCAGGCTGCTGGCCTTGGCCGCCAGCTGCTCGGAACGCTGCTGTTCGGCCGCCATTTGCGCCTGCGTGTCGGCCTCGAGCTTCTGCTTGGCTTCCAGCAGCATGCCGAGCCGCTTCTTTTCCGCCACCTGCTCGCCGACAGCGTCCGTCAGCCGCGCCCGCTCGGCCTCGATCGAGGCCGTTACCCGGGTCTGCTCCTTGAGGTCGGCCAGCAGGCTGTCGGTCTGCTGGCGCAATTCCGGCACCACGGCGCCGAGCAGGATGGCGCTTCGCACCGACGACAGCGCGTCCTCTGGCTTGACCAGGATCGCCGGCGGCGGGTTGAGCCCCATGCGCTGCAGCGCGCCCAGCACCTCGGCCAGCACGTCGCGCCGCGCCATCAGCGAGGCACGGATTTTCTGTTGCCGGTCCTTCAGCCCTTCCAGCTTGGCGCCGATGTCCTCGATGTCCTGGCCAAGCTTCTGCTCGGTCATCGCCGACTGGATCAGCGCGGCGGTAATCGAGGCATGGTCCTTCTTGACCGCGGCGATATCGGCGGCGAGCTTGGCAAGCCGTTCGGACGACAGCGTTATTTCCTTGGAAACCTGCTCGTACTCGGCGCGGCTCTGGTCCGGATCGGGCGCCATGTCGAGCGTGTTTTCGGCCCGCGCCGAGTGGAACGACAGAAGCATCGCCACCGCAGCCATGCCGCAGCGCGCGCGCCAGGAGCCCCCTGTCGGGCCCGTTATCGATTTCCAGCCCTCAGACATTCGCGATCTATACTATCCGCGGCTTCGTTAACGAACCATCAACCATGTTCGACCAGCCCGTCCCCGAATGGATGTTGCCCAAAGTGGTCCCCGTTTTGGGCAACGACATGCATCAAAACCACAGATTCTGAATCTAGCTCGGCATTGGGGCGGAAATCCGGGCAATGGGCGACGAATCACCGCTGGCGCCAACTGTGCGGCAGGCTCATGCGCGATGATAGGGGTGGCCGGAAAGGATCGTCGCCACCCTGTAGAGCTGCTCCCCCAGCATCACCCGCACCAGTTGATGCGGCCAGGTCAGCGCACCGAACGACAGCACCAGATCCGCCTGGTCGCGCAGCGGCGGATCGTGGCCGTCGGCGCCGCCTATGGCCAGCACCAGCGCCTTGCGCCCACCGTCGCGCAACTGCCCGATGCGATTGGCTAAATCCTGCGAGGAAAGGCTCTTGCCGCGCTCATCGAGCACGATCATCGCCGTGCCCGGCTGCAGCTGCGCCTGCAGTCGGGAGCCTTCGTCGCGCTGGCGCTCTACAGCGCTCTGCGACCGGCCCTCTGTGATCTCGGTTATCCCGGCGAATTCAAGCCCGACCGCCGGCCCGCTCTTGGCGAAGCGCTCGAAATAGCGGTCGGCCAACTCCCGCTCGGGGCCGGCTTTCATTCGGCCCACGGCATGAACTGAAATCTTCATCCTCGCCTCTATAAGCCGCTAGTGCATGTCACCCAAAGTGGGAAGCGGTTTTGGGACAATGACATGCATCAAAACAACGGCGGCTTAGTGGAGGGTCTCTTCCTCGAGATCCGGCGCCTGCCACATCTTTTCGAGATTGTAGAATTCGCGGACTTCGGGGCGGAAGACATGGACGATGATGTCGCCCGAATCGATCAGGACCCAGTCGGCGCCGGACAGCCCCTCGACGCGCGCCGTGCCGAGGCCGGCATCCTTGAGCGCCTTGAGGAGATGGTCGGCGACAGCCGAGACATGACGGTGCGATCGGCCCGACGCGACGACCATGTAGTCGCCGAGGCTCGATTTCCCCTGAATGTCGATTGAGACGATGTTTTCGGCCTTGGAGTCTTCCAGACTGGCAAGGACTGTGTTGATGGCGCGGGACACGGCGTCGTTTACGCTGATCCCGGCCGGCGAAGGCACGATGTCGGCCTTCTTCCGCAGTGCTGTTCTCAGTGTATTTCCTTTCGCAGCAAGAACAACCAAATCACCCCCAAAAGCAGGTGACGCCACTTAGATAGGCAGAGTTCCCTGACAGTTTCAAGACGCAGCCCCAACTCACGCGAACTCGCCGGTTGCCCGCTTGTTCCAGAGGGAGGCAAAAAAAGCGGAACCCAGGCGTCTGGCATGGGTTATCGGCTGACCGACCAACCGGAATCCCGCCATGCCGATCGACCCGCAAAACACCCTTCTTACCGTCCAGGCCGGCCTGGCGCAGCTCAGTACGCTGATCGTTTCCTATTCCTTCTCGGCCATCGGCGCCATCATCCTGCTGGTGGTCGGCTACATCGTCGCCGGCCTCGCCGAGCGTTCGATCTTTGCCGGCCTCGGCCATATCCACGGTTTCGACGCGACGCTGCGGCATTTCTTTTCCAAGATCGTCCGGTACGCCATCCTGATCCTGGTCGTCATCATGGTGCTCGGCCAGTTCGGCGTGCAGACCGCCTCGATCATCGCCGCGATCGGCGCCATCGGCCTTGCCATCGGCCTGGCGCTGCAAGGCACGCTGCAGAACATCGCCGCCGGCATCATGCTTCTGGCGCTGCGGCCGTTCCGCATCGGCGAATCCGTCGAGGTCGGCGCCATTTCAGGGTCGATCGAGGAAATCGGCCTGTTCGCCACCAGGCTCAGGACCGCCGACGGCGTCTACATACTAGCGCCCAATTCGACGCTGTGGAACCAGCCGGTGCGCAATTTTTCGCGCAATGGGGTGCGCCGCAGCGACATCAGCTTGAGCATCGGTTCGTGGAACGACATCGACGGCGCCCAGAAGACATTGCTTGCTCTTGCCGGCGCCGACAAGCGCATCCGTCGTGAACCGGCGCCGATCGCCTTCGTGGCCGGCCTCGGCGATACGACCGTTTCGCTTACCTTGCGCTATTGGACTTCGGCGGCCGACTACTTCTCCACGAATATCGACATGACGAAACGTGCAAAGCAGGCTTTCGACAGCGAGGGCATCTCCATCCCGCTGCCGCCACCGGAAGCACCGGCACAGGAGACCCGTAAGCAGTAAGCAGTCGCGAGACGTCCAGAGCACTTTCACTACGGCGATCGAAGGAAACCCGTTCAGTCCTTGGTCCGGCCTGCGATCTCGTCCGGCGCATAAGCGAGTTCGACCGGCAGCGGCGCCTGCGCCGTCATCGGTGCGAAGCTGCCGGTCTCGGTGGCAGGCACGGCCTGTGTGGTGAACACGCGCAACAGCACGAACAGGCAGAAGGCGCAGGCGATGACAACGGCCACATAGATGAAGGCCTGCGTGCCGAAGACGGCCGACAGCGCCGTCACGATGCCCGGCACCACGAACCCGGCCAGCGACCAGGCAAACAGGAGCGAGCTGGACAGCGCCACCATGTCGTCCTTGCCGGCGCGGTCGGCGGCATGCGCGCTTGACAGCGAATAGATCGATTCCGAAGCGCCGTCCCACAAGACATAGATCACCAGCAGCGCCGGCAGCGCGCCGCCGTCGAAACCGAGCGCGAACATGCCGGCCACCGCGGCCAGCGCGGATGCCCCGATCAGCACGTAGCGGCGATCGGTGCGGTCGGATATCCAGCCGAAGGGAAGCTGCAGGATCAGCGTGCCGAGCGGCATCACCGAAAGCAGCAATGCCACATCGGCCTGGCTATAGCCCTTGGCCGTGGCATGGATCGGCGCGAAACCGGAAATCGACATGGACAGGCCACCGACCGCCAGCATGCCGGCAACGCCGACCGGTGAAATCCGCCAGGCCCGGCCCAGCGCCACCGAGGCGGCCTGCGGCGCCGGCGGCTGCGCCAGCCGCGTCATGCCGACGGGCAGGATCGACAAGGCGGTGAAGGCAATGCCGATCAAGGGCGCGTCCGCGGTCTTGATGTCGACCAGCGCCAGCGTCGCATAGCCGACACCGAGCCCGGCGACATAGGCGACGTAGAAAAAGGCCATCACCCGGCCGCGTATGGCGTTGGCCACGGCATCGTTCAGCCAGCTCTGCGCGACGATGAACAGGCCGCATATGGCAAAGCCGTAGAGGGCGCGCGCGCCGATCCACAGCACGGGGTGCGGACCGGCACCGATGGCCGCGTTGGAAAGCGCGATCAGCGCCGACAGCACCATGAAGGCGCGGGCATGGCCGACCCTGCGCACCAGCGGCCCGGTCAGGATGCAGCCGGCAAGACCGCCGGCCGACAGGCCGGTGACGATCAGCCCGGCCCAGGTCGGATCGAAGCCCTCGACGCCGAGCCGCACCGGGATGTAGGCAAACATCAGCCCGTTGCCGATGGCGATCAGCGCCATCGACACGATGACACTGGCGATCGCGATCAGCGGCGTCGGCGCACTGCCATGCACCGGATCGATTTTGGTATTGTGCTTCACGGGAGTGGTCATGTTCAGACAAGATCGCCTATGCGGCAGCGAAAAGCCCCTGCAAAAACGACATCGGCGGTCTTCCCTTCTCCCCTGGGAGAAAGGAAGACCGTGCAGGTCCTACCCCTTCGCCATCTTGCGGATCGCGCTCGACGACAGCGACGAGCGCGGGCCGTGGATGAAGGTCCAGGCCGGCGCCTTCATGCGGGCGAGCAGCGGCGCGTCGCCTTCATCGATGCGGGCATAGTCGAAGGTCTTGGCGACGACCGACGACAGGAACGACAGCGTCGCGCCCGGCCGGTCGATGACCGCGATGGGGAACGTCAGCACGATCTCGCGCCAGCGCTGCCAGCGATGGAAATCGCGCAGACTGTCCGCGCCCATGATCCAGACGAAGTCGACACCCGGGTTGCGCGCCTTGACCAGCGCCAGCGTGTCGGCGGTATAGCGCACATGATGCGCCGCCTCGAAGGCGGTGACCTTGATCTTCGGGTTCTTGGCGATCTGCTCCGACAGTTGCAGCCGCTCGGCCAGCGGCGCCAATTCGCGCGTGCTCTTCAGAGGATTGCCCGGCGTCACCATCCACCAAAGCTGGTCGAGCGCCAGGCGCCTCAGCGCGATCTCGGCGACCAGGGCATGGCCGGCATGCGGCGGATTGAACGAGCCGCCGAACAGGCCGACGGCGAGACCTTTTTCGGCATGCGGCATCTTCAGGTAGGCGGAGGGGGCAGCCTGGGGGGAAGAGGATGGCATCGCGCTAGGCACCCCCCTCTGGCCTGCCGGCCATCTCCCCCGCAAGGGGGGAGATTAGCAGTTCGACTGCAGGAGCAAATCCTGCAACGCAGATGATTGGCGAAACCGGAAATTCCAGCCGATCTCCCCCCTTGCGGGGGAGATGTCCGGTAGGACAGAGGGGGGTGCCTGGGCGCAACGGTTCACGCTCTAGTGGCAAAATAAAATCAAGGCCTCACCTGTCCCGACCCGCGTACGCGATATTTGAACGAGGTCAGCTGCTCGACACCGACCGGCCCGCGCGCATGCATCTTGCCGGTGGCGATGCCGATCTCGGCGCCCATGCCGAACTCGCCGCCATCGGCGAACTGGGTCGAGGCATTGTGCAGCAGGATCGCCGAATCGATCTCGTTGAAGAACCGTTCCACGGCCTTCGCGTCCTCGGCGATGATCGCCTCTGTGTGATGCGAGGAGAAGGTCTCGATATGCTCGATCGCGCCACCGATGCCGTCGACCAGCTTCACCGCGATGATGGCGTCGAGATATTCGGTCACCCAGTCGGCATCGGTCGCCGGCTTGGCGTCGAAAAACACCTTCAGCACTTCTTGATCGGCATGGATCTCGCAGCCGGCGGCGCGCAGCGCATCGAGGATCGGTGCCAGATGCGTGGACGCCACAACGCGGTCGACCAGCAGCGTTTCGGCGGCGCCGCAGACCCCGGTGCGCCGCATCTTGGCGTTGACGGCGATCCTGACCGCCATGTCGAGATCGGCGGAGCGGTCGATGTAGAGGTGACAGATGCCTTCGAGATGGGCGAAGACCGGCACCCGCGCCTCGCTCTGCACCCGCCCGACCAGGCTTTTGCCGCCGCGCGGGATGATGACGTCGAGCGCACCGCCTAGCCCCTTCAGCATCTCGCCGACAGCGGCGCGGTCGGTGGTCGGCACCAGTTGGATGGCGTCTTCCGGCAGGCCGGCGGCCTTCAGGCCCTCGACCAGGCAGGCATGGATGGCAGCGGACGAATTGAGCGAATCCGAACCGCCGCGCAGGATCACCGGATTGCCGGCCTTGAGGCAGAGCGCACCGGCATCCGCCGTCACGTTCGGGCGGCTCTCATAGATGACGCCGACGACGCCGAGCGGCGTGCGCACGCGCTCGATCCGCAGGCCGTTCGGCCGTTCCCAGGCGGCGATCACGTCACCGACCGGATCCTTGAGTTCGGCGATTTCGCGAATGCCGTCGGCCACCGCGCGGATGCGCGCGGGATTGAGTTTCAGCCGGTCCATGAAGGAGGCGGAAAGCCCTGACTCCTCACCATTCGAGATGTCGATGGCATTGGCGTCGAGAATGTCCTGCTCGCGGGCGACGATCGCGTCCGCCATGGCAAGCAGCGCGGCATTCTTGGCGGCGGTGGTGGCGATGGCCAGCGGTCGGGCGGCGGCACGGGCGCGGCGGCCGATATCGGCCATCAACGCCACGGTGTCATCCCCGGATTTTTCATGCAGCTTCAGCATGGCTCATCCTCCGCTTATGTCGCCTCCCGCGTGACTCACCACGAGATCATCGCGGTGGATCATCGCCGAACGCGCTTCGTAACCGAGCACGGTTTCGATCTCGGCCGTCTTCAGGCCTGCGATCCTTACGGCATCGGCGGCATCATAGGCAACCAGCCCGCGCGCGATCTCGCGGCCCTCTGGCGACAGGATCGCAACCGTATCGCCGCGCGAGAAATTGCCGCTGACCAGTTTGACGCCGGCCGGCAGCAGCGATTTGCCCGATGCGAGCGCACCGACGGCGCCGGCATCGACCGTCAGCCGGCCGGCCGGTTCGAGCTGGCCGGCGATCCAGGTCTTGTAGCCCTTGACCGGATTGGCGCTCGGCCGGAAGAAGGTGGCGCGCTCGCCGCGCTCGATCGCCATCAGCGGCGACAGCCGCGTGCCCGAGGTGATGATCATCGCGGTGCCGGCGGCGGTGGCGATCTTGCCGGCATCGAGCTTGGTGCGCATGCCGCCGCGCGACAGTTCGGAGGCGGCAGCCCCCGCCATCGCCTCGATGTCCGGCGTAATGCGGTCGACCACCGGAATGAACTTGGCTTGCGGATCGCGCGCCGGCGGTGCGGTGTAGAGCCCGTCAATGTCGGAGAGCAGCACCAGAAGGTCGGCGCCCATCATGGTGGCAACGCGCGCGGCCAGCCGGTCATTGTCGCCATAGCGGATTTCGGACGTGGCCACCGTGTCGTTCTCGTTGATGACCGGCACCGCCTTCATCTTGAGCAGCGTCGAGATCGTCGCGCGCGCATTGAGATAGCGGCGGCGCTCCTCGGTGTCGCCAAGGGTCAGAAGAATCTGGCCCGACTTCAGCGCACCCTTGCCGAGCGCATCCGACCAGGCGCCGGCGAGCGCGATCTGCCCGACGGCGGCGGCCGCCTGGCTCTCCTCGAGCTTCAAGGCGCGCTTGCCAAGGCCCAAGATCGTTCGGCCAAGCGCGATGGCGCCAGAGGAGACGACGAGGATTTCGGCGCCGCCCTGGGCAAGCACCGTGATGTCGTCGGCGAGCGAGTCCAGCCAGTCGCGCTTCAGGCCGCTCGCGCGGTCGACGAGCAGCGCCGAGCCGATCTTGACGGTGATGCGCCGGTATTTTTTCAGCGACTGCATGGTCTTACTTTTCCCAGCGCGTCTCGACCATGGGCGCGGCCTCCGCGCGCGCCTCGGCAATCACCGTCATCAGCGCCCGCAGAACGGCCTCGACACCTTCGCCGGTGACGGCGGACAAAAGCATCGGCGCGCGGCCGGCGGCGCGCTTCAGCGAGGCGACCTTCTTCTTGCGCTCATCGGCATCAAGCGTGTCGACCTGGCTGAGCGCCAGGATCTCGACCTTTTCGGTCAGGCCATTGCCATAGGCATCGAGCTCGGCCCGCACGGTCTTGTAGGCCTTGCCCGGGTTTTCCTCCTGCGCCGAAACCAAATGCAGCAGCACGCGCGTGCGCTCGACATGGCCGAGGAAACGGTCGCCGATGCCAACGCCCTCATGCGCGCCCTCGATGAGGCCCGGAATGTCGGCGATGACGAATTCGCGCGCATCGATGCGGGCGACGCCGAGGCCGGGATGCAACGTCGTGAACGGATAATCGGCGATCTTCGGCTTGGCCGCGGTGACGGCGGCGAGAAAAGTCGACTTGCCGGCATTGGGCAGCCCGACCAGCCCGGCATCGGCGATCAGCTTCAACCGCAGCCAGATATTGAGCTCTTCACCGGGAAGGCCGGGATTGGCGCGGCGCGGCGCCTGGTTGGTCGAGGTCTTGAAATGCTGGTTGCCGAAGCCGCCATTGCCGCCCTTGGCGAGCAGGAAGCGCTGGCCGACCACGGTGAGGTCGCAGATCAGCGTCTCATTGTCTTCCTCGAACACCTGCGTTCCCGCCGGCACCTTCAGCGTCACGTCGGCGCCCTTTGCGCCGGTCATGTTGCGGCCCATGCCGTGGACGCCGGTCTTGGCCTTGAAATGCTGCTGGTAGCGATAGTCGATCAGCGTGTTCAGGCCGTCGACCGCTTCCAGCCAGACATCGCCGCCGCGGCCGCCATCGCCGCCGTCCGGCCCGCCGAACTCGATGAATTTCTCGCGCCGGAACGACACCGAACCGGCGCCCCCGTCACCCGAGCGGACATAGACCTTGGCTTGATCGAGAAATTTCATGGGATTGCAGTTTCTTTTATTGGCCTTGCGGCATTGCTCTAAACCTTGGGCCTTGCTCTAAACCAAGGCGCGGTCAAGGGCGAGACCGTTTTGTGACAATGGCCGCTTGGGGTCGGCCGGAGACATGTTGGCATGAAGCTTGTAACCTACAACATCCAGTACGGCATCGGCCTTGATGGGCAATACGATGTCGCGCGCATTGCCGACGCGGTGCGCGGCGCCGATGTGATCGCGCTGCAGGAGGTCACCCGCAACAATCCGAGGAACGGCGGGCGCGACATGGTCGCCGAGATCGGCGAGGCGCTGCCGGACTATTTCGCGGTCTATGGCAGCAATTTCGAGGCCAATATCGGCTCGCGCATCGACAACGGCCGCGCCATCACCACAACCTTCCAGCTCGGCAACATGATGCTGTCGAAGACGCCCATTCATCTGTCGCGCAACCTGCTTTTGCCGCGCAGCCGCAGCTTCGAGATGATGAACTTCCAGCGCGGCGCGCTGGAAGCGCTGATCGAGACGCCGCTTGGCTTTATACGCTTCTATTCCATCCATCTCGATCACCGTAGCCCGGTCGAACGCGCGAGCCAGATCCAGTTCCTGCGCCGGCGCCTTTTGAACTACGCGCTCGAAGGCGGCGCGCTGTCCGGCGTCGCCGAGATCGGACTGCCGGAATTGCCGCACCCCGAGGCCTTTGTCGCCATGGGCGATTTCAACATGCTGGCAGGCTCGCCCGAATATGTCGAACTGGCCGGCCGGCCGGATCACCAGTTCGGTATGCCGCTGACCGCCGACTTCGCCGTCGACGCCGCCGTGCGCCTCAACGTCGCCGGCGACGATCTCGCCAGTTGGGTCGACCCCAAGGACCCGGCGAACACCAGCCGCCACAAGCGCATCGACTACGTCTTCACCAGCGCCTCGCTTGCCAGATCGCTGAAGCGCCTGTGGGTCGACCACAAGGCAACCGGTTCGGACCACCTGCCGGTGTGGGCCGAACTGGGCTGACGCACCTCATCCGGCTGCGTTTTCGCGTTCAACGATCGCCATCATGATCGTATCGCCGTAGTGCCCGTCGATAAGGATAGCGTCGCGCTGCACGCCCTCCCTGACAAACCCCACCTTGTCGTAAAGGGCGATTGCACGGGCATTGTCGGCATGTACGGACAGCTCGACGCGGGCAAAGCCGACCTTGCGTGCCTGCGCCAGGGTGGCATTGATAAGCCGCAGTCCGAGGCCACGCCCGCGATGGGAGGCAACAATCCCCATTCCGAGGCTGCCACGATGCGCATGGATGAGCCGGTCATGGCGTGAGATATCGCACCAGCCGACCACCTCGCCGTGAACAACGGCGACGAAACCTGGATCGCCGGCCACGATACGGTCCAACACGAATCGCCGGGTTTGGTCGAGTGGCGGCGCCTCGAGGAAGGACAGGTACTTCCGCTCACGCGCAACGAGATCGAGCGCGCGATGAAAGCTTTCGATGCGACCCGGCGTTATCGGCGCGATCGCGATCGTTTCAATATCGTTGCTGTCATCGGCCATTGGCTTGCCCGGCGCCATCCATCAAAGCGCCATCCATCAAAAATGCACCCAGTTGCGCAGGCTGATCCACGTCTTCCTGTCGAGCCTGTAGCGCTCGACAGGCACCTGGCCGGCGACGATCGAGTTCAGCATGCCCTGGCCGGCATACTGGAAGCCGCACTTGTGGATCACCCGGCGCGAGGCCGGATTGATGACCCGCGTCGAGGCATGCAGCACCTGGACCGATGTCTTCTGGAAGGCGAGGTCGACCAGCGCGTGGGCGGCTTCCGTCGCATAGCCGCGCTTCCAGTAGGGTTCGCCGATCCAGTAGCCGAGCTCCAGCCCGCGATCGGTGGTGTTGAGCCCCGCGCAGCCGACGAAAGTGTCGGTGCCGGCCAGCGTCAAGGCATAGGCGATGCCAGCGCGGCGCGACCGTGTCATGGCCAGGAAAGCGCGGGCCTCGGCCTCGCCATAGGGGTGCGGCATGCGTGCCAGCATTTCGGCGACATGACGGTTGTCGGCAAGCTCGACCAGTTGCGCGATGTCGCTCTCGCGCGGCGCCCGCATCACCAGCCGCTCGGTGACCAGCACCGGGCAGTCTATCGCGTAACTTTCGTCTTCTGAGTCTTCCGCTTCGGCAACCATTTTAGTCCTCCAGGCAAGAAAAAAGGGGAGATGGAAAACCCATCTCCCCTGATCCTTTTCCTGGCATTGCCAGACACCGGTTCCCGAGATGGGCGCCGGTGTTCTAGTGCGGAACCGGCTACTCCGCGGCTTTGGTAATCGGGTTGACCGATACGTAGGTTCGGCCGTTGGCTTTTTTGTTGAAGGTGACTGCGCCGGATTCGAGCGCAAAAAGCGTATGGTCCGTTCCCATGCCGACATTGACGCCGGGATGCCAGGTGGTGCCGCGTTGACGAATGATGATGTTGCCCGGGATGACGGCTTCGCCGCCGAACTTCTTCACGCCCAGACGCTTGGAATGCGAGTCGCGACCGTTGCGCGACGAGCCGCCAGCTTTCTTGTGTGCCATCTAACTAACTCCGTTGCGCCGCAAGGCGCCTAAAAGGCCTTATGAACGCGTTCGCGTTCCGTTTCAAGTCCGATCCGGCGGATGTTTCGCCGGAAAAATTACTTCTTCGCCAGTTCCTTGGCCTGTTCGCGCCAGTCCTTGATCTGGTCGGCGCTGAACGGCATGTGCTCGTCGATCTTGGCGACATCCTTGTCGGTCAGCTTGGCGAGCTGCGCGAAGGTGATGATGCCCTGCTCGTTGAGATCCTTGGCGGCGACCGGGCCGATGCCCTTGATCACGGTCAGGTCGTCCGGCTCGCCCTTCGGCGCCTTGAACAGCGGCGCGGCGGCGGTCTCGGCCGTCACGTCTGCCTTGGGGGCAGCTTCCTTCTTGGCCTTGGCCTCCTTCGGCGCAGCCTCGGCAGCAACCTCGGCCTTGGCTTCCGCCTTCACGGCGGCCTTCTTGGCGGGCTTCGCGCCACCCAGCAGGATCTCGGAGATCCGCACGGTGGTCAAAAGCTGGCGATGGCCGATCTTGCGGCGCGAATTCTGACGGCGGCGCTTCTTGAAAGCGATGACCGTGCGGTTCTTGCCCTGCTCGACGACTTCGGCGGTGACCAGAGCGCCATCGACGAACGGCGCACCGAACGTCACATTCTCGCCCTCGCCATGCGCGAGCACGTGGCCGATCTCGACGATATCGCCGACATTGGCTTCGACTTTTTCGATCTTCAGGAGATCGTTGGCGGCAACGCGATACTGCTTACCGCCCGTTTTAATGACTGCGAACATTTTTTGCCTTTCGCTGTTCGGTCGGCCTCGATGAACCGCCTGAGGCGGTTCGGCCGTCTTTTTGTCAGTCTGCGGGTTCAAAAAACAAGCGGCGCGGAAGAACCCTCCACGCCGATTGCGCGCTGTCCCTAACCGAAGGTTGCGTGGGAGTCAAGGCAACAGCCGTTGCCGGGGAGGTCAATGGCCGGCAAAGACCAGGCATGTCGACTTGACCGACCGGCGTTGCCTTCACCTGGCGGCGGGTATGCGTGGTTGGCCCGTGAAACCGCGTGGGTTCGACCGCAATGACCTGCCCTGTTTCAGCTGCTTGCCCGGCAGGCCGGATGACAAGCCAAATATCGGTGGATTTGGCCTTGTAACCTGCCCGTTCAGCCGTTATCTAGTGCGCCGCGCCGGCAACGGCCGACCATGACCGCGGAGAGGTGGCAGAGTGGTCGAATGCACCGCACTCGAAATGCGGCATGGGTGCAAGCCCATCGGGGGTTCGAATCCCTCCCTCTCCGCCACTAATGACCAATCGCATCGAGGATCGCGCACTCCGCGAGTGCTGATGACGCGATAAATTCGGCCAGTTGCCTGGGTTCCGTCGTCCGATTAGTCAATGGCGTCCTGTTTCAATTGATCTGTACGCCAAGCCGCTCGTTCTTCCTCCATCGCACCACGGCACGATATTCGACACCATCCGCAGGGACGTACAGGACGAACCGCTCGGGAACAACCACGCCCGGCTCCACCCGTAGCTCCGCACCATGAGCGTGCTGATTTCTGACGGAGCAAGCGATCGTCGTATCCTCCGTGATGATGGTTCCATCCTTTAGAACGGCCGCCCGGGGAAGTGAGCGTCGTTCGATTGGTGGATCATCGGGTTTGCCGCTCACCTTTTCATTCCTCCCGAAATCTTGTGGCGAAACGCATAAACTGGCCGCGACAATCGCGATTCAATTAGCATACACTAAAATAGTTCCGAAACTTTTATTGCGACGCGAGGTCGAGCGGTCGCGACGAAGGTATTTGGTCCACCCGGCAACTGCACGGCGGCGACCTTCCTCGAAAAAGCAGGGGACGAGCTGAGGATGCGTTCTTGCCCGGCATCGAAATGCTGGCGCCCAATAGGCAAAAAGAGCCCGCCCGGAATGGGGACCAAGGGCGGGCCAAGAGGTGGCCAGGGATCATCCCAGCTTAGGTCAACGAGCGGCGGAGGGGTTGGTTGCTTTGCGCAAGCCGTCAAAGCATTCACGCTGGTTTGATTCCTTGTATTTTAGCTAACACGATGCTGGGCCGCTTTCTAACTAAAGTTCCAACACAAATCCCGCCGATCACTCACCGCAGCGGCGGATTGATCTAGCCTTTTGGGCGCAATGTGCGGCAGGCGAACTGAGGGGCAAACGCCCGCCTGACCGTCGATGGCGTCGATCCAGATGTGACGATTGCTGCAGGATCTGGTTAGGGCTTTCAGACCGATCCTTCGGACCGGTGCGCGGCAATCGCCTTCAGAAAAATCTCCCCGAACTCCTTGAGCTTGGCCCCTCCCACGCCGTTGACCTCGGCAAAGGCGTCGAGGTCGCGCGGGCGGCGTTCGGCCATGTCGATCAGCGTGCGGTCGGAAAACACCACATAGGCTGGCACCTGGCGCTCCTTGGCCAGCCGCAGCCGCAGGGATTTGAGCGTCGCCAGCAGCGAAGCATCGACGCCTTCGGCACCCGAACCCTCCGCGGCCCGCATCTTGCGCAAGGCGCGGCTGCGCATCTCGACACGGTAGTGGAACGGGATCTCGCCACGGCCGAGCGCATGGCCTTTCTCGGCGATGGCGAGGCCGCCATGACCGCTCGGATCCGGCTCGAGGAAACCGCCGGCGACGAGCTGCCGGATCAGCGATTGCCAGAGATCCTTCTTGTGCGCCGCGCCGCTGCCGAAGCTGGCAAGCTTCTGGTGACCGCGGGCCACGATCTTCTCGGTCTCATGGCCGAGCAGGATATCGATGACATGGGCGGCGCCGAAGCGCTCGCCGCTCTGCGCGACCGCGGCCAGGATGATGCGTGCTTCCGCGCCGCCATCGGCGCGCGGCACCTGCTCGAGGCAGTTGTCACAATTGCCGCAGGGCTCGGCTTCTTCTCCG
Source organism: Mesorhizobium sp. 131-3-5 (assembly GCF_016756575.1). NCBI lineage: Bacteria > Pseudomonadati > Pseudomonadota > Alphaproteobacteria > Hyphomicrobiales > Phyllobacteriaceae > Mesorhizobium > Mesorhizobium sp. 131-3-5. The sequence continues at coordinate 1,217,936 of NZ_AP023254.1, read as the reverse complement.
AAATAGCCAAGCAGCACCTGGCGGCGGCACTGCGCAGTCTCGCAATAGCCGATCAGGGTGTCGAGCCGGCGATGCGCGCGCTTCTTGTGCTCGACCGCAGCATCCTCGTCGTCGATGAACAGCCGCCGCATGCGGATGTCGCCAAGCCCATACAGCATATGCGCCTCGGCCTTGCGCCCGTCACGGCCGGCACGGCCGATCTCCTGATAATAGGCCTCCAGGCTGCCCGGCATGTCGGTGTGGAAGACATAGGCGACGTCGGGCTTGTCGATGCCCATGCCGAAGGCGATGGTTGCCACCATGACGACGCCGGACAGCGTCATGAAGGCGTTCTGATTGGCCTCGCGCGCGTCCTTGCTCATGCCGGCGTGATAGGCGAGCGCGGTGACGCCGTTCTTCTCGAGGAAGGCCGCCATCTCCTCCGTCTTCTTGCGCGACAGGCAGTAGACGATGCCGCTCTTGCCCGGGTGACGCTCGATGAAACGCAGCAATTGCCGCTTGCTGTCCTGTTTGGATTCGATGGCGAGCTTGATGTTTGGCCGGTCGAAACCCAGCACCAGCGTTTCGACCCGCTCGGCGAACAGCCGTGCCTCGATATCGCTGCGCGTGCTCTCGTCCGCCGTCGCCGTCACCGCGATGATCGGCACGTTGGGGAAGATGTGGCGCAGGCGCGACAAATCCTCATACTCAGGCCGGAACGCCGGACCCCATTGCGAGATGCAATGCGCCTCGTCGATGGCGATCAGGCTGATTTCGAGCCTGGAAAGCGCCTCGAGCATGCGCTCGGTCATCAGCCGTTCCGGCGCCAGATAGAGCAGCCGCGTCTGGCCTGATGCCACGCGTCGCCAGGCGGCGACATTGGCCTCCCGGTCGAGCGAGGAATTGATCGTATCGGCGCCAACGCCCGCCAGCCGCAAGGCCGCGACCTGATCCTGCATCAGCGCCACCAGCGGCGACACGACCAGGGTGAGCCCACCCATGACCAGCGCCGGCACCTGGTAGCAGAGCGATTTGCCCGCACCCGTCGGCATGACGGCCAGCACATGGCGCCCGCCGAGCAGCGCGTCCATGACATCTGCCTGGCCGGGGCGGAAATCGTCGAAGCCGAACACGTCCTTCAGGACGCGCTGCTTGGGATCCTCCGCCCGAACACTCGCTGCCTGTGCCGACATCAGGCGGACACCGGACGGGAAGCGATTTTTCGGGGATGGGAGAGGATGTGGGAATCGATCAAGATGCTCTCCGCGTGACGCTTTGGAGTAGCGCAGCCGCCCTCGGAACACAACCGGAACAGTCATCCCATGTTGACGGCGGACTGATTGGCAGCGGCTGGCGAAGGCACACCTTCCCCTGCGACACCCGCACCCCTGCTGGATTCCTTCACGCGCCAGGATGTAAGCTTGGTCGGACGAGCCAGGGAGGGCGCGATGCTGCAGGTGAGAAAGGATGTCCTGGGCGAACGGTTCCAGCTGCAACGCGCCGCCTTCGAAAAGCAGCCCTTTCCGGATCTAAGCGTTCGGAAAGACCGCCTCAAGCGCCTGTTGGCCCTGACCGAGCGGCATGAGGCCGACATTTGCGCCGCGATCGACGCCGACTTCGGCGGCCGCTCGGCGCATGAGACGCGCCTTGCGGAACTGTTTGTCGTGCGCGCCGGCATCCGCCACACACTGTCTCATCTGAGCGGCTGGATGCGCGAGCGTCGTGTCGCCACCACCTTGCCGTTCCTGCCGGGCCGCAATCGCCTCCTGCCGCAGCCGCTTGGTGTCGTCGGTATCGTCTCGCCGTGGAATTACCCCTTCCAGCTTGCCGTCGCGCCGGTCACGGCAGCGCTCGCCGCCGGCAACCGCGTGCTGGTCAAGCCGTCCGAACTGACGCCGGCCTTCTCGGCGCTGCTCGCCAGACTGGCCGGCGAGCACTTCGCCCCGGACGAGTTGAGCGTCATCACCGGCGATGCCGAGATGGGCAAGGCTTTCGTGTCGAAGCCTTTCGATCACCTGCTGTTCACCGGCTCGACCGCGGTCGGCCGACAGGTCGCGGTCGCCGCCGCCGCCAACCTGACCCCGGTCACGCTCGAACTCGGCGGCAAGTCGCCGGCGATCTTCGATCCCTCCTGCGATCTCGATGCGGCAACGGCCAGCATCGCCTATGGCAAGCTGCTCAATGCCGGGCAGACCTGCATCGCGCCGGACTATCTGCTGGTGCCCAAGGGACAGTCCGGCACGGTCGCCGCCAAGCTCGCTGCGACGGTGGCGCGGCTCTATCCCACCTTGCGCGACAACCCCGACTATACCGCCATCATCAGCGACCGCCATTTTCAACGCCTGCGCGCCATGATCGCGGAAGCCCGCGATGCCGGTGCCGATGTCGTCGAAATCAACCCGGCCGGCGAAGACTTCGGCGCCACGAGCCGCAAGCTTTTGCCGACCCTGGTCAGCAATGCCGGCCCGGATTTGCGGCTGATGCGCGAGGAGATTTTCGGTCCGGTGCTGCCGATCGTCGAATACGCCGCCATCGACGAGGCGATCAGCCATGTGAACCAGGCCGACCGGCCGTTGGCGCTCTACTGGTTCGGCAAGGACAGCACCAACCGCCAGCGCATCCTGCGCGAGACCGCCGCCGGCGGCGTCACCATCAACGACTGCATGCTGCATCTGGTGCAGGAGAACCAGCCTTTCGGCGGCGTCGGCGCCAGCGGCATGGGCGCCTATCACGGCGAATGGGGGTTCCGCACCTTCAGCAAGGAGAAGCCGGTTTTCCTGCAGTCGCGCCTGAGCGCCGGCGCCCTGCTGCGCCCGCCCTACGGCAAGACGTTCGAGCGGCTTTTCGGCCTTCTCCGGCACATCACCTGACCCAGAGCAATTCCAGGAACCGCTCTGGGACAGCCATCGGTTGTACGGCGCATTAAGCTTATCTTCACCACGATGCGGCAGGCTTCACATCCTGCGGTCATGTCTTGAGTACCGCGGCGCCACAAGCGCCCAGGCAACAACCCGCGCCTCTTTTGGGGCGCGGGTCATTCGCCCGCACTCGATCGTCCAGTCTTGGCTAGGCAAATCATCGGCCAAAGCATGATGCCGAAAAGTGTGAAGCGGCTTTGGACGACATCACTAGCTATCTATTTGATTTATAGCAAGAAAATCGGCACGGTGCGGCGTAAAGCTATCGACCAGCCGTCCCGCTTCCAGCGCCTTGACGCCGTGCACCAGGCCGGACGGCACGATGAAGCTGCCGCCGGCTTCAAGGATCGCCGTGCTCCCGTCGATGGTCACCTCGAAACGGCCTTCGGCGACATAGCTTGACTGGACATGCGGGTGCGAATGCAAGGCACCGACGCCGCCCTTGTCGAAGCCGAATTCGACCAGCATCAGCTCATCGGTGGAGAGGAGAACGCGCCGCCTGTTGCCGTCTGGCGTCGGAGTCCAGGCGCCCTCATCGGCATGCGCGAAGATCTTGGGCTTCGTCATCGTCCTCTCCTCATCGCGCCAGCCAGCCGCCATCCACCGGCACCGCCGCGCCGTGCATATAGTCGGAAGCCCGTGCCAGCAGGAAGACGGCGGCATCGCCAATGTCCGACGGCTCGCCCCACCGCCCCGCCGGAATGCGCCCGACAATGGCGGCACTGCGGTCGGGGTCCGCGCGCAGCGCCTGCGTGTTGTTGGTCTCGACATAGCCCGGCGCGATGGCGTTGACGTTGATGCCCTTGGCCGCCCATTCGCAGGCGAGCAGCCGGGTGATGCCGAGCACGCCATGCTTGGAGGCGGTGTAGGAGGCGACGCGGATGCCGCCCTGGAAACTCAGCACCGAAGCGATGTTGACGATCTTGCCCCGGCGACCTTGGGCAAGCGCGCGCCTGGCGAAGGACTGGCAAAGCAGAAAGACCGTCTTCAAATTGACATCCATGACGTCGTCCCAGTCGGTCTCGGTCAGATCGACGGCATCGGCGCGCCGGATGATCCCGGCATTGTTGACCAGCCCGTCGAGCGGCCCGCTTTCGTCCCAGACCCGATCCAGCATCGGACCGGCGGCCGCCGTGTCGGCAAGGTCGGCGCTCACCGCCTCGAACCTGGCACCGATGGCCGCGACCTTGCTCGCCGTATCGTCCATCGACGAACGACCGACGCCGACCACCGCGCCGCCCGCGCGCGCGATCGAGAGGACGATGCCTTGTCCGATGCCGGTGTTGGCGCCGGTGACCAGGATGCGCTTGCCGGCCAGGCTGAAGGCGGAGAGATCGATGCCTGTGCTGTTCATATCAGCCTGTCACGCTGATCCAACCACCGGCGCCGTTGGGATATTGGGCCGCCGCCATCAAAGCCGGTACGCCTTCTTCGCCAGCGTATAGGCCAATTCCCGTGCCAGCTCATGCGCCTCGTCCTCGCGCAGCCGATGCTCGGCGACGAGGCGCGCGAGGAAAGCGCAGTCGACTCGCCGCGCCACGTCGTGGCGGGCCGGGATCGAGGGAAAGGCACGGGTGTCGTCGTTGAAGCCGACAGTGTTGTAGAAGCCGGCCGTTTCCGTCGTCATCTCTCGAAACCGGCGCATGCCTTCCGGACTGTCATGGAACCACCAGGCGGGGCCAAGCTTCAGCGCCGGGTAGACACCGGCCAGCGGCGCCAGCTCGCGCGCGTAACTGCTTTCGTCGAGCGTGAAGAGAATAACCGTCAGGTCACGCTCCAGCCCGACGCAATCGAGCAGCGGCTTCAGCGCCGTCACATAGTCGGTCCGCATCGGGATATCGAAACCCTTGTCGCGGCCGAACCTCTGGAAGACAGAAGGCGAATGATTGCGCCAGGAACCGGGATGGATCTGCAGCACCAGGCCGTCATCCCGGCTCATCTTGGCCATCTCGGTCAGCATCTGGGCGCGGAACAGTTTGCGCTCGCGCTCATCCTCCGAGCCGCGGCGGATGCGGTTGAACAGCTCCTGCGCCGCCGCGTCGGAAAGATTGGCGGTCTCCGCCGTCGGGTGGCCATGATCCGACGAGGTCGCGCCATAATCCTTGAAGAAGGCGCGCCGCTGCCGATGCGCGTCGAGATAGCCGGCCCAGCTGCCGGTGTCGCAGCCGGTGATCTCGCCAAGCCGGTCGAGATTGGCCGAAAAGCCTTCGAAATCGGGGTCGATGACCGCGTCCGGCCGATAGGCGGTGACGACGCGGCCTTCCCAGCCGCTGTCGCGGATCATCTTATGCCATTTGAGATCGTCGAGCGCGCCTTCGGTCGTGGCGATGACCTCGATGTTGAAGCGCTCGAACAGGGCGCGCGGGCGGAAATTCTCCCACTGCAGCACCGTCGCGATCGTGTCGTAGTGGCGGTCGGCCGTCGTGGCATCCAGCGGCTCTTCGATGCCGAACAGATGCGCCAGCACATGGTCGAACCACAGCCGGGTCGGCGTGGCGCGAAACAGGTAATAGTGCTCGGCAAAGCGCCGCCAGATCGTCCTGCCGTCGGTCTCCACCGGCGCGCCATCCAGGCTGGCCACGCCGAGATCCTCCAGCCGCACGCCCTGGCTGAACAGCATGCGGAAGATGTAGTGGTCGGGCACGATGAGCAGTTGCGCTGGATCCGGGAACGGCTCGTTCAGCGCATACCAGCGCGGATCGGTGTGGCCGTGCGGGCTGACGATGGGAAGGTCCTTGATGCCGGCGTAAAGGCCGCGGGCAAGCGAGCGCGAATGCGCTTCGGGCGGAAACAGCAGGTCCGGATCGGTCAGCGCGACCATGGGGAAAGCGGCTCCTCCAGTCTGGATACCGGTACGTTCGGGCCTAGGCGATGTCAATGTGCGTCGGCAAAGCGGCATCCTTGCGGCAGGCTCGAACAGGTGTTACCCCGCCTGTCATCCACAGCCCCCAGCCCCGGTATGCTGATGACCAGAAGCCATCTATCCGACGCCACGCTCCACAAGCTGCCCGCCGGGACCAAAATCCCCGCATATGACCGCGGCCGCGTTGCTCCAGGCATCGTGCATCTCGGCGTCGGCGCCTTCCATCGCGCCCATCAGGCCGCCTATGTCGACGAGTGCATGGCGGCGGGCGAAACGGGCTGGGGCATCGTCGGCGTCTCCTTGCGCAGCCCCGATACGCGCGACGCGCTGTCGCCGCAGGACGGGCTCTACACGCTGGCGATCCGCAGCAGTGGCGAGGAGGAGTTGCGCGTCATCGGCTCTATCCAGTCGATGCTGGTGGCGCCGGAAGATCCGGGCGCTGTGCTGGCCGCGCTGACCGATCCGCGCACCCGCATCGTCACGCTGACCATCACCGAAAAAGCCTATCTCAGGGCCGCGGGCGGCGGATTGGACACCGCCCATCCCGACATCATCCACGATCTGGCCAATCCGCAAATGCCGAGGACGGCGCATGGCTTCCTCGCCGAGGCGCTTACCCGCAGACTGGCCGCCGGCACCCCGCCCTTCACCGTGCTGTGCTGCGACAACCTGCCTGCCAACGGCGCCACGCTGCACCGGCTGCTGACCGAATTCGCTGCGTTGCGCGACGGCAGCCTCTCCGCAGCAGGCGACACCGGAATCGCCGACCATATCGCAAACCAGGTCGCCTTCCCGTCGAGCATGGTCGATCGCATCGTACCGGCAACCACCGACGCCGACCGGACACGCATTGCCGGCGAACTCGGTGTCGACGATGCTTGGCCGGTGATGACCGAGCCATTCCGCCAATGGGTGGTCGAAGACAATTTCTCCGCCGGCAGGCCGGACTGGGAAAAGTTCGGCGTCACCATGGTCGGCGATGTCGGCCCCTTCGAGGACATGAAGCTCAGGCTGCTCAACGGCGCGCATTCAGGCATCGCCTATCTCGGCCTGCTCAGCGGCCATGCCACCGTCGACCGCGCTTTCGCCGATCCGGCGATCCGGCGATTTGTCGACGGGCTCTGGGCCGAGGCCATCCCGACATTGCCTGAAGATGCCGGACTGGATACGGCGACCTACACAGCCGAGCTTGCCGAGCGTTTTTCAAACACCGCGCTCGCCCACCGCACGGCGCAGATCGCCAATGATGGCAGCCAGAAACTGCCGCAGCGCATCATCGCTTCCGCCATCGAGTGCCTCGAAGCCGGCACCGAGTTCGTGCATCTCACGCTGGTGGTGGCGGCCTGGATCGCCGCCTGCGCCGCGCGCGGAAAAACCTTGCCCGAAAACCATTTCACCGATCCGCTCGATGCGGCGCTGACGGCACTTTTGGACCAGCAATTGCCGGCGAACGAAACCGTAACGGCCGTGTTCGACCTGGCCGGCTTTGCCAGGGATCACGCCGAACGCCAGACGTTGATCGAGCTCACGGCGGTGCATCTGGTGCATTTGCGGCGGGACGGTCCGATTCTGGCCTTCGCCGCCTTGGGCATCTAAACGAAAAAAGCGAGGCAAAGCCCCGCTTTTCATCAAGTCATCTGATGCGGATTTCAGGCCGGAAGAATCGCGCCTTCCAGCGTGGTCAGCTGGCTGAGGAACTGCTCGGCCTTGCTGCGCGCCTGGTCGTCCTTGGCGTCGGCTGCATCTTCCTTGGCTTCCTGGATGCGGCGGGCGAGATCGGCCCGGTCGACATCTTTCACCGCGACAGCTGATTCCGCCAGCAGCGTACAGCCGGCTGGGACGATGTCGGCGAAACCGCCGAACACGACATAGCGTTCTTCGCCGCCCGAGGCGGTCTTCACCGTGACGACACCCGGCTTGATCGTGGTCATGACCGGCGCGTGATGCGCCATCACGGTCATCTCGCCTTCGGCGCCCGGAATGACGACGGATTCGACCTGCTCGGAAACCAGCAGGCGTTCCGGCGAGACCAGTTCGAATTTGAAAGCTTCAGCCATTATCGTATCCGTTCAACCCATTCGGGCGGCACCCACGCAAAATGTATGGTTGCCGATTGGCTCAGAGCGTTGGAGATCTCCAACTGACCGAGTTCCTCGTGCCACTCCTCCACAGTCCACTCCCGACCGATGAGGGTGTTTAGCTCTGCGACGTCCTCTTCTGGAAGACCAGAAAGAAACTCATCGCTGAGTCGAAGTAACCGGACCCGATCGCCTTGAGCGTATTCGGGTCCTCCATCTTTCATCAGGCCGCTTCGGCCGCCAGGCGCTGTGCCTTCTCGACCGCTTCCTCGATGCCGCCGACCATGTAGAAGGCAGCTTCCGGAAGGTGATCGTAGTCGCCGTTGCAGAGGCCCTTGAAGCCCTTGATGGTGTCGGCGAGGTCGACGAGCTTGCCCGGCGCGCCGGTGAATACTTCGGCGACGAAGAAAGGCTGCGACAGGAAGCGCTCGATCTTGCGGGCGCGGGCCACGGTCTGCTTGTCCTCTTCCGACAGCTCGTCCATGCCCAGGATGGCGATGATGTCCTGCAGCGACTTGTAGCGCTGGAGGATCGACTGCACCTGGCGGGCAACCGCATAGTGCTCTTCACCGACAACCATCGGGTCGAGCATGCGCGAGGTCGAGTCCAGCGGATCGACCGCCGGATAGATGCCCTTCTCGGCGATGGCGCGGTTCAGCGTCGTCGTGGCGTCAAGGTGGGCGAACGAGGTCGCCGGTGCCGGATCGGTCAAGTCGTCGGCGGGCACGTAGATGGCCTGCACCGAAGTGATCGAGCCCTTGGTGGTGGTGGTGATGCGTTCCTGCAGCGCGCCCATGTCGGTGGCGAGCGTCGGCTGATAGCCCACGGCCGACGGGATACGGCCGAGCAGAGCCGACACTTCCGAACCCGCCTGCGTGAAGCGGAAGATGTTGTCGACGAAGAACAGCACGTCCTGGCCCTGGTCGCGGAAATATTCAGCCACCGTCAGGCCGGTCAGGCCGACACGGGCGCGCGCGCCCGGCGGCTCGTTCATCTGGCCGTACACGAGAGCCGCCTTGGAGCCTTCGCCGCCGCCCTTCTTGTTGACGCCGGATTCGATGAACTCGTGATAGAGATCGTTGCCCTCGCGGGTGCGCTCGCCGACGCCGGCGAACACCGAATAGCCGCCATGCGCCTTGGCGATGTTGTTGATCAGTTCCTGGATCAGCACGGTCTTGCCGACGCCGGCGCCGCCGAACAGGCCGATCTTGCCGCCCTTGGCGTAGGGTGCCAGCAGATCGAGCACCTTGATGCCGGTGATCAGGATCTGCGCTTCCGTCGACTGCTCGACATAGGTCGGAGCCGGCTGGTGGATGGAGCGCATTTCGATCGCGTCGACCGGACCCTCTTCGTCGACCGGCTCGCCGATGACGTTGATGATGCGGCCGAGCATGCCCGGGCCGACCGGCACGGTGATCGGCGCACCGGTGTCACGCACTTCCTGGCCGCGCACCAGACCTTCGGTGGAGTCCATGGCGATGCAGCGAACGGTGTTTTCACCCAGATGCTGGGCAACTTCGAGCACCAGACGATTGCCGACATTGGTCGTCTCGAGCGCGTTCAGGATCGCCGGAAGGTGATCGCCGAACTGCACGTCGACGACGGCGCCGATGACCTGGCGGACCTTGCCGACAACGCCGGTTGCCTTGGCGGCCACGGCCGAAGTCTTGGCCGCCGCGGCCTTGGCCGGCGCTGCCGCCGTCTTTGCCGGAGCTGCCTTCGCGGCGGCTGCCGGAGCCTTGGCCGCCTTTACGGGGGCTGCGGCCTTGGGGGCCGCCGTCTTGGGGGTCGCTGCTTTCGCCATCGTCTTTACCCTTTTTCGTCCTTTGTTTCTCACGCGGTCCTAGAGCGGGCCGATGGCCCGCGAACCGCGCCTAGAGCGCTTCGGCGCCCGAAATGATTTCGATCAGTTCCTTGGTGATCTGCGCCTGCCGCTGGCGGTTATAGGTGATCGACAGCTTGTTGATCATCTCGCCGGCGTTGCGCGTCGCATTGTCCATGGCGCTCATCTTGGCGCCCATTTCGCCGGCCGCGTTTTCGAGCAGCGCCCGGAAAACCTGCACGGAAATATTGCGCGGGATGAGGTCGGAGAGGATTTCGCCCGGCTCCGGCTCGTACTCGTAGACGGCATTGCCGCCATCCACCGCCGCGGCGGGAGCCGAAGCGACGCCGGCGGGAATGATCTGCTGCGCGGTCGGGACCTGGCTGATCACCGATTTGAACTGCGAATAGAACAGCGTGCAGATGTCGAAGGCGCCCTCGTTGAAGAGGTGGATGACCTTCTTGGCGATCGCGTCGGCATTGACGAAGCCGAGTGTCTTGACCTCGCGCAGATCGACACGGTCGAGGATCATCGAGGCATAGTCGCGGCGCAGGATATCGAAACCCTTCTTGCCGACGCAGATGATCTTGACCTGCTTGCCGTCGGCTAGAAGCCGCCGGATATGATCGCGGGCCAGGCGGGCGATCTGCGAATTGAAGCCGCCGCACAGGCCACGCTCGGCGGTGCAGACGACGAGCAGATGCACGTTGTCCTTGCCGGTGCCGGTCATCAGCGCCGGGGCATCGCCGCCGCCGCCGATTGCCTGGGTGATGTTGGCCAGCACGGAACCCATGCGCTCCGAATAGGGGCGCGCCGCTTCCGCTGCCTCTTGCGCACGGCGCAGCTTCGCCGCGGCGACCATCTGCATCGCCTTGGTGATCTTCTGCGTCGCCTTGACCGAGGCGATACGGTTACGAAGGTCTTTTAATGAAGGCATGCTTCAAACCTGATCCCGTCTTGTCGCTTCGCTCAGGCGAAGGTCTTGGCGAAAGCGTCGATCTCTGCCTTCAGCTTGGCGCGCAGATCGTCCGACAGCGCCTTTTCCTTGCGAATGGCGTCGAGAACGTCCTTGCCTGCCGCACGCATGTGGCTGAGCAGGCCATGCTCGAACTTGCCGACCTGGTTGACCGGCAGCTTGTCGAGATAGCCGTTGACGCCGGCGAAGATCACCGCGACCTGCTCTTCCGTCTTCAGCGGCGAGAACTGCGGCTGCTTCAGGAGTTCGGTCAGGCGCGATCCGCGGTTGAGCAGGCGCTGCGTGGCGGCGTCGAGATCCGAGCCGAACTGCGCGAAGGCCGCCATTTCGCGGTACTGCGCGAGCTCGCCCTTGATCGAGCCGGCAACCTGCTTCATCGCCTTGATCTGCGCCGAGGAACCGACGCGCGACACCGACAGACCGACGTTGACGGCCGGACGGATGCCCTGGAAGAACAGGTTGGTTTCGAGGAAGATCTGGCCGTCGGTGATCGAGATCACGTTGGTCGGGATGTAGGCCGACACGTCGTTGGCCTGCGTTTCGATGACTGGCAGCGCCGTCAGCGAGCCATTGCCCAGATCGTCATTGAGCTTGGCGGCGCGCTCGAGCAGGCGCGAGTGCAGATAGAAGACGTCGCCCGGATAGGCTTCGCGGCCCGGCGGGCGGCGCAGGAGCAGCGACATCTGGCGATAGGCGACGGCCTGCTTCGACAGATCGTCGTAGCTGATCAGCGCATGCATGCCATTGTCGCGGAAATACTCGCCCATGGTGCAGCCGGCGAACGGCGCCAGGAACTGCATCGGCGCCGGATCGGAAGCGGTGGCGGCGACGATGATCGAATATTCGAGCGCGCCGCGCTCTTCCAGCACCTTGACGAACTGCGCGACGGTCGAGCGCTTCTGGCCGACGGCGACATAGACGCAGTAGAGCTTTTCCTTCTCGGGGCCGTTGTCGTGCACCGACTTCTGGTTGAGCATCGTGTCGAGGATGATGGCGGTCTTGCCGGTCTGACGGTCGCCGATGACCAGCTCGCGCTGGCCACGGCCGACCGGGATCAGCGCATCGATGGCCTTGAGGCCGGTCGACATCGGCTCATGCACCGACTTGCGCGGGATGATACCGGGCGCCTTGACGTCGACGCGCTTGCGTTCGGTCGCCTTGATCGGGCCCTTGCCGTCGATCGGATTGCCGAGCGCGTCGACGACGCGGCCGAGCAGGCCCGGACCGACCGGAACGTCGACGATGGCGCCGGTGCGCTTGACGGTGTCGCCTTCCTTGATGTCGCGGTCGGCGCCGAAGATGACGACGCCGACATTGTCGGCTTCGAGGTTGAGCGCCATGCCGCGGATGCCGCCGGGGAATTCGACCATCTCGCCGGCCTGGACATTGTCGAGGCCGTAGACGCGGGCGATACCGTCACCGACGGACAGCACCTGTCCAACTTCGGAGACCTCGGCCTCCTTGCCGAAATTCTTGATCTGGTCTTTCAGAATTGCGGAAATTTCCGCGGCGCGGATGTCCATCAGCCGACCTCTTTCAGTGCAAGCTTGAGCGAATTGAGTTTGGTTTTGAGCGACGTATCGATCTGGCGCGAGCCCATCTTGACCACCAGCCCGCCGAGCAGCGACGGATCGACGGTGACGGAAATGGCCACGTCCTTGCCGGCAACACTTTTCAGCGCCGCCTTGAGTTCGGTCTGCTGGGCAGCCGTCAGCTCATGAGCCGACGTCACTTCAGCAGCGGTCTCGCCACGATGCTCGGCGGCGATCTGGCGGAACGCCTTGATCATGCCGGGCACGGCGAAGAGCCGGCGATTGCGGGCGACGACGCGCAGGAAATTACCGGTGAGGCCGGTGATCCCAGCCTTGTCGGCGATCGCCGCGATGGCCTTGGCCTGCTCCTCGCTGGAGAACACCGGGCTGTTGATCAGCCGGGTCAGGTCGGAACTGCCAGCCAGCATCGCCTCGAAACTGTTGAGGTCGGACTCGACCTTGGCCACGGAATTTGCCTGCAGGGCGAGTTCGAACAGCGAACCCGCGTAGCGTTCTGCGACACCTGAGATTGGCGATGACGATTGGGCCACGGACCGTCTTTTCTCTTGTCTGACAGGCCGCAGATTGTTGGCGCGAGCAAAAACTCTGGCTAAATCTTTGACCTTACTGCATTTTTTCAAGCACGGAGGCGCGGCTTCCGCTATCCCCGGCCGAAAGTCGATTGCCGTCTAGCACAGGCATTTTAAGACCGCAATGCGTCGTTCCGCATGCTTTTCAGGCACTATTGTCGCATCCGGCGAAAGAGTCTCGCCTCGCGCCACGGAATAGCTAGCGATTCAAGGCACAAAGCCGAAGGCAAAGGCAAGCGGCAACGCCGCCAGGACCAATTCCACCACAATGGAAACCCAATTGAAAGGTGTATTGGCGCCATCCGACATCATCGACAGCAGCCGGCCGAAGGCCGTGAACAGCCAGGAGAAGCCGAGCGCCATGTAAACCAGCGGCTGCGCCAAGAGGATGCAGCACAGGCCGACGCCGAGATAGAAGCCCGACATCCGGCCACGCCCCTCGGCGATCGCCGCCGCTTTCTCCGGCTTCGCCTGCAGGCGCAGGATGCGGAAGGCCAGGCTGGGTGCCAGGAAAAACAGAAGGCCGAGCAGCACGGTGAAGACTGCGCTCGACCAGGCCAGCCATTCGCCCTGGCTCGTCGGCCATGGAAGCGCAAAGTCCATTGTGTCCCCTCGAAATGCCTGTTTTGAAATTCCGGGCATTCTAGCCGAGGAAAAGCGCCGCGCCAGATGGCATCAGGCACTTTCAAAGCAATGCCAGGAAAAGTGTGAAACGGTTCTCCCGGGAAAAACGCGCAGCGTTTTCCCTAAGGAATTGCGTCAAAATCAAAAGAGAGCGCGTCAACCGAGCGCGAATTCCACCGCCGCCTCGGCATGGATGCGTGTCGTGTCGAATACCGGAATGTCGAAATCGTCCTGTCCGATCAGCATGGTGATCTCGGTGCAGCCCATGATGATGCTGTCGGCGGCCTCGTCGCGGCGCAGGCGTTCGGCCTCTTCGATATAAGCCGCCTTCGAGGCTTCGGTGACGATGCCTTGGCAGAGCTCCTCATAGATGACGCGATGCACCATGTCGCGCCCGGCCGTATCGGGCACCACTGGCGAGAGGCCGTATTTGTCGGCAAGCCGGCCCTTGTAGAAATCCTGCTCCATGGTGAAGCGCGTCGCCAGCAGCGCCGGGCGCTGCATGCCGGTGCGCTTGATCGCCGCCGCCGTGGCGTCAGCGATATGGATCAAGGGGATCGACACCGCCGCCTGCACCTGGTCAGCCAGTCTGTGCATGGTGTTGGTGCACAGAACCAGACCCTCCGCGCCGCCCGCCTCCAGCTTGCGCGCGGCATCAATCAGAAGCACGCCGGCGCCGTCCCAATCGCCATGATGCTGCCGCTCGGCGATCTCGGCGAAGTCGAACGACCAGAGCAGCAGCTTCGCCGAATGCAGCCCGCCAAGGCGATCGCGCACGATCTCGTTGAGCAGGCGATAGTAGATGGCGGTCGATTCCCAGCTCATGCCGCCGAGCAAGCCAAGGGTTTTCATGTGATCTTCCGTTTCTCGCTGGCCAGCAGCCTATCGCCGATATGGCGACCTTACAAAAAGCTCTGCGGGTCGATGTCGACCTGCACCCGGACCGAGCCGCGCTGCTTCGGCCCATTGGCCAGCATGGTGCGGATAAATCCTTGCATGTCGGCGCGCCGTTCGCCCTGGATCAGCAGGCGGAACCTATGGCGACCGCCGAGTAGGGAGAGCGGCGCTTCCGCCGGCCCCAGCACGAACAGGTCCGACGCCTCGGGCGCAGCGCGGCGCAGGCCGCGTGCATGCCCTTCCGCTTCCGCTCGCGTCACCGCGCTGACGATGACGCCGGCCAACCGGCCGAAGGGCGGCAGGGCCGCCCGCTCCCGCTCGGCGATCTCGCGCTCGTAAAAAGCCTCGGCATCGCCCGAGACGATCGCCCGCATCACCGGATGGTCGGGCTGGAAAGTCTGCAGCAGGCCGAGGCTCTTCTTGCCGGTGCGGCCGGCGCGGCCGGTCACCTGGCTGAGCAGCTGGAAGGTGCGCTCGGCGGCGCGCGGATCGCCATTGGCAAGACCGAGATCGGCATCGACGACGCCGACCAGCGTCATGTTGGGAAAATTGTGGCCCTTGGCCACGAGCTGCGTGCCGATGACGATATCGGCCTCGCCATCGGCGATCGCTTCCAGTTCCAGCCGCAGCCGCCGCACCCCGCCCATCAGGTCGGACGACAAGACGATGGTGCGCGCATCGGGGAAATGCGTGACGACCTCCTCGGCGATGCGCTCGACACCCGGGCCGCAGGCGACCAGATGGTCGAGCGTACCGCATTCCGGGCAGGCTTCGGGGCGGCGTTCATTGTGCCCGCAATGATGGCAGACCAGTTGGCCTCGAAAGCGATGCTCGACCAGCCAGGCCGAACAGACCGGGCAGCCGAAACGGTGGCCGCAGACGCGGCACAGCGTCAGCGGCGCATAGCCGCGCCGGTTGAGGAACAGGAGCGACTGTTCCTTCTTCTCCAGCGTCTTGCGCATATGGTCGATCAGCACCGGAGACAGGAAGCCGCCACGCGCCGGTGGCGCGCGCCGCAAGTCGATCGACTTCAGCTGCGGCAGCGCCGCCTCGGCGAAGCGGGCGGAAAGGATGGCCCTGTTGTACTTGCCTTGGCTCGCATTGACGCGGCTCTCGACCGAAGGCGTCGCCGACGCCAGCACCACCGGAAAGCCGCCAATATGGCCGCGCACCACCGCCATGTCGCGCGCATTGTAGAAGACACGGTCCTCCTGCTTGTAGGCAGGGTCGTGCTCTTCGTCGACGACGATCAGGCCAAGCTCCTTGAACGGCAGGAACAGCGCCGAGCGCGCGCCGGCAACGACGCGCACCGTGCCTTCCGCCACCTGCCGCCAGACTTTTTCGCGCATCCTGGGCGGCAGGTCGGAATGCCATTCGCCCGGCTTGGCGCCGAAGCGCTGCTGGAAGCGTTCGAGGAAAGCGTGGGTCAGCGCAATTTCCGGCAAAAGGATCAGCACCTGCTTGCCCTGGTCGAGCGCCGCCGCCACCGCCTCGAAATAGACCTCCGTCTTGCCAGACCCGGTAACGCCGTCGAGCAGCGCGACGTTGAAGGCGCCGGCCGCGACATTGGCGCGCAGCATCGATGCGGCGTCGCTCTGGTCCGGCATCAATTCCGGCACGGCATAGCTCGGATCAGGTGCTGCCACGACCGGGCGCGGCGGGATCATCACCGTCTCGAACACGCCTTGCGCCTTCAGCCCCTCGATCACAGTCGACGACACACCGGCCGCATGCGCGAGGCCCGACCGCGTCCAGGCCAGCCCGCCTTCGGCCGTTTCCAGCACGCGCGCCCGCGCATCCGTCATCCGGTCGGGAACGATAAGCGTGCGTTGCAATCCCTCGATCCAGGGCTCCGGGTCAAAGGCCTCCGGCGCTCTGAGCAGCATGCGCGCCACCATGCCCGGCGCCGACAGCGTGTATTGCGCCACCCAGTCGACGAAACGGCGCATCGAACGGTCGATCGGCGGGCAGTCGAAGACCTGTTCGATCGGGCGCAGTTTTTTCGCATCGACAGTCTCGACCGCGCCATCCCAGACGATGCCGGCAACCTGGCGCGGCCCGAGCGGCACGCGCACGATCGACCCTGGCACGACGCGCATGCCGGCCGGCACGGCATAGGTGTAGGGGCGTTCGGCAGGCATCGGCACCAGCACCGGTGCGGCTGCGACAAAGGGCGAATCTTCGATCATGAGGCGTGACCTTGCCCCGACTTTGGTCTAGATCAAAGAGCAACGCTGAACGTGCCTTCCCAGGCACGACGAAATCGTCAGGAGACCCGCCATGAAATTTTTTGTCGACACCGCCGACATCAAGGATATCCGTGAGCTGAACGATCTGGGGCTGCTCGACGGCGTCACCACCAATCCGTCGCTGATTCTCAAATCCGGCGGCAAGATCGCCGACGTCACCAAGCAGATCTGCGATATCGTCGCCGGCCCGGTCTCGGCCGAAGTCGTGGCGACCGAATACAAGGACATGATGGCGGAGGCCGAGGTGCTGGCCAAGATCGCGCCCAATGTCTGCATCAAGGTGCCGCTGACGCTGGACGGCCTGAAGGCCTGCAAGACGATCCGCACCCAGATGAACCGCATGGTCAACGTCACGCTGTGCTTCTCGGCGAATCAGGCTCTGCTCGCCGCCAAGGCCGGTGCCTCGTTCATCTCGCCCTTCGTCGGCCGCATCGACGACACCGGCTCGGACGGCATGGAGCTGATCCAGGAGATCCGCCAGATCTACGACAATTACGACTTCCAGACCGAGATCCTGACCGCATCGGTGCGCACGGTGAACCACGTCAAGCAGGCGGCCCTGATCGGCGCCGACGTCATCACCGCGCCGCCGGCGACGCTGAAGGCGCTGGTCAAGCACCCGCTGACCGACAAGGGCCTGGAACAGTTCCTCGCAGATTGGGCCAAGACCGGCCAGAAGATCGGCTGAGATCGCACTGCTTCAATGAGAAAAGGCCGGGCGACCGGCCTTTTTTATTACGCGTCGCAAGAAGCCCGATCGCCGAAAGGACCGCCGATCATTCCGTGCCGTCGTCGTCGGCCGCGGCTGCCTGCGGGCGCCGGCCCATGATGATTTCGCGCTTGCCGACATGGTTGGGCGCGCCGACCAGGCCTTCCTTCTCCATGCGCTCGACCAGGGAGGCGGCGCGGTTGTAGCCAATGCCGAGCCGGCGCTGGATGTAGGACGTCGAACACTTCTTGTCGCGCACCACCACCTTGACCGCTTCGTCATAGCTGGAATCGCCGTCCTCGGCCGCGACCGATCCCTTGTCGAAGACCGCGCCCTGGTCGTCCTCGACCTCTTCCTCGTCCTCGTCGGCGGTCACGGTCTCCAGATATTCCGGGCGGCCCTGCGCCTTCAGATGCGCCACGACATGCTCGACCTCCGCGTCGGAGACGAATGGGCCGTGCACGCGTGATATCCGCCCGCCCCCCATCATGTGCAGCATGTCGCCCTGGCCGAGCAGCTGCTCGGCGCCCTGCTCGCCCAGGATGGTGCGGCTGTCGATCTTGGAGGTGACCTGGAAGGAAATTCGGGTCGGGAAGTTGGCCTTGATCGTGCCGGTGATGACATCGACCGAGGGGCGCTGCGTTGCCATGATCAGATGGATGCCGGCGGCGCGCGCCATCTGCGCCAGGCGCTGGATGGCGCCTTCGATCTCCTTGCCGGCGACCATCATCAGGTCGGCCATCTCGTCGACGATGACGACGATGTAAGGCATCGGCGCAAGATCGATTTCCTGCTGCTCGAACAGCGGCTCGCCGGTGCCCTTTTCGAAGCCGGTCTGCACCGTCATGATGACCGCCTCGCCCTTGTCGCGGGCTTGGGCGGCGCGCTCGTTGTAGCCGTCGATGTTGCGCACGCCGAGCCGTGCCATCTTGCGATAGCGGTCCTCCATCTCGCGCACCGCCCATTTGAGTGCGGTGACGGCCTTCTTGGGATCGGTGACGACGGGCGTCAGAAGATGCGGGATGCCATCATAGACGGAGAGTTCCAGCATCTTCGGATCGACCATGATCAGCCGGCATTCTTCCGGCTTCAGCCGGTAGAGCAGCGACAGGATCATGGTGTTGATGGCGACAGACTTGCCGGAACCGGTGGTGCCGGCGACGAGCAGATGCGGCATCTTCGCCAGTTCGGCGATGACGGGCTCGCCGCCGATCGTCTTGCCGAGGCAAAGCGCCAGCTTGCAGCTGGTCTTGCGGAAGCCCTGCGATTCGATCAGTTCGCGGAAATAGACGGTCTCTCGCGTCTCGTTCGGCAGCTCGATGCCGATGACGTTGCGGCCGGGCACGACGGCGACGCGCGCCGAAATCGCCGACATGGAGCGGGCGATATCATCGGCAAGGCCGATGACGCGGGACGATTTGACGCCTGGCGCCGGCTCGAACTCATAGAGGGTCACGACCGGACCCGGGCGAACGTGGATGATCTCGCCCTTGACGCCGAAATCCTCGAGCACGCTCTCCAGGAGATCGGCATTCTGCTCGAGCCGCTCCTGCGACATATAGAAGCCCTGCCCTTCCGGCGGCTGCTGCAGCAGCTCTTCCGAGGGAAGTTCGTACGCCTCGCCGGTCGTGGCCGGCACGATCTTGCCGACCAAAGGCAGCGGCGAAGAGGCGCGCACGGCCGGAGCCTGCACGGTCTCCTCGGCGCCTTGCGCGACCTGCGCCGGAGCGGCCTTGCCCGCGACGGCAGAGGTTGCCATCCGCGCTTGGGCTCGCTTCGGCACACCACCCGCTACCGGCTGAACCGCGGCTTCGTTGGAGTTGGCCGGCCGGACATCCGGCAAAGCGGCAGGGGCTTGCTGGCCTGGAAGCCAGTCGATGACGCGGAACGACGCGGTCGGGTCGGCCGAGGGCGCGGCGCGGACATCGACCCGACCGGCGACGGCTGGCGCGGCGGCGCGCGGGACCGGGACGGCTCGCGACGCGGGCGACGAACCTTCGATCATGTAGGGCGCCATGAGCTCGAAGAAGACGTGATCCGACAGATAGGGCCAGCGGACGGTTTCGCGGCCTGTCGTCCTGACTGGCGCCGCCATTGCCTGGGCAGGCGCGGCCGGCGCGGGTGCCCGTACCGGCGCAGCGGTCCTCGGACCGGCCGTCACAACGGTCCGCGCCTTTTCGTTGGCATGGCTTGGCGGAACGGATGCCGAGGCCGGCGATCTCTCATGCATCGCGGCTTTGTTGCCGGCGGGCGGCCGGGCGGCTTCCAGAGCGGCGCTCCGGCTTTTCATCGCCGCCGGCAATGACGGGGACGAGACCCCTGACGACGGCGCGGCCGCGGCAGGCTGTGTGACGGCTTGCCGCGCCGGCGGTTCGCCTTGCTCGGAGGTGATCTGGCGCGGATGGCGCGGGCTGGCTTCATAGTCCGGGGTGCGGGTAAACCGCACATTGGGCGCCAGGAAGAAATATTCCTGCCAGGCGGGGCTTTCGTTGCCGCCGAGATCGACAGGTGGCGGGAAATTGCCGGCCGCGGCCGCGCCGGTCTGCTGGCCGCCCGCCTTGCCGCCCGGGCCGTTGAAACGCTTTCCCTCGGGGTCATCGGGCGAAGCTGGCTTCAATGAATTGACCCGAGGAAAACGCTTGGATTCCATTCTCAAGACTCACTCTGAAATGTCTGCTGAGCAATAGGGAGCGAGTGGTTAACAGTTGCTTCCCGTCAGCGCTTTTGGAGCGGCCGAAAAATATCTTTCGCGGCGATGGCGCACGAGCCGGATTCGAGCCGATGATCGTCACCTCACGATCATCCGCTCGCGCACATGCGTCGGGTTAAAAAGAGAACTCTCGGCCATCGCGAAGCGGGCCGTGCACCTGGATCGAGGCAGCGTTTTCCGTGAAAAGAAGGTGGCGCTAGCTGGCCGACTTCCCGTGCCGGACCAGATCCTGGGCGATGGACAGCTGCAGCGCCTCGGCCAGTTCGCGCGCGGCGCGGTTCTCGGCATCAATCTGCGCCCGGTACGAGGCAAATTCCTGGCGCGGCCTGTCGAAGGACGAGGTGATCGAGCGCTTGCCGACGGTGATGACGGCGCCGGTTTTCGCATCGGTCAGCGTATAGTTGGCGGTCAGCGTCACCGAGCCGGCGGTCGGCTCGTCCTCATCGGTGCCGACCTGCACGAGGGCCGAGGATTCAACAGCTTCGGTCACGCTGAGAGTAAGCGAATAAAGCGGCGACGCCGGTTCGCCGGCACCCCGCCCGAAGCCGAAGATCAGATTGTTGCGCACCTGCTGGGCATAACGCGTCCTGACCGGCTTGATGGCGATCGACGCCAGCTCGGCATTGGCGCTCGCGCCCGTGGACAACGGCGCGTTGGAATAGAGCGGGTGCACCGTGCAGGCCGAAACCAGCGCCAGCGAGCCGACAAGCGCCACGCGGCGCAGCAGACGGCTCAGCTCTGTCTTTTCCCGATCAGGCAACGACATTGACGATCCTCTGCGGCACGATGATCACCTTGCGCGGAGCCTTACCTTCGAGTGCTTTCTGCACGAAGTCGAGAGCCAGTACCGCTTTTTCGACCGCACCTTGGTCCGCGTCGCGGGCAATTGTCAAATCCCCCCGCTTCTTGCCGTTGACCTGCACCGGATAGGTCACTTCGTTGTCGACGACCAGCGCCGGGTCGAAGACCGGCCATGGCCGTTCGGCGACCAGATCGGTGCCGCCGAGCGTCTCCCAGCACTCTTCGGCCAGATGCGGCATGACAGGCGCGATCAGATGCACCAGGATCTCCACCGCCTGGCGGCAGGCGCTCTGCAGGGCCGGCTCGGCCTTGCCTTCCGCCACCTGGTTGAGCGGCGTGGTCAGCGCATTGGCCAGTTCGTAGATGCGGGCGATGGCGCGGTTGAAGGCGAGCTTCTCGATATCCTCGCCGACCGCCTTCAGGATCTTGTGCGCCGCCTTGGAAACCGCTCCAGCCTCGCCGGTATTGGCCACCTCGGGCTTGATGCCGGCCAGCGTCTCGGCCGCCGTCGACACCAGGCGCCAGACGCGCTGGATGAAGCGATGCGCGCCGGCGGCGCCGTCGTCGGTCCATTCGACGTCGCGCTCGGGCGGCGAGTCCGACAGCATGAACCAGCGTGCCGTGTCGGCGCCGTAGCCATCGGTGATGTCTTCGGGACTCACCGTGTTCTTCTTCGACTTCGACATCTTCTCCAGCGGGCCGATCGTGACAGCGTCGCCGGTGGCGATGTCGAAGGCGCGGCGTTCGCCGTCGACGCCCTCCAGCCGCACCTCGGTCGGCGCCAGCCAGCGGCCGTTCGAAGCCGATCCGACGCGGTAGGTTTCGTGCACCACCATGCCTTGCGTGAACAGGCCCTTGAACGGCTCGGCCAGGTCGACATGGCCGGTTTCGCGCATGGCGCGGGTGAAGAAGCGCGAATAGAGCAGATGCAGGATCGCATGCTCGATGCCGCCGATATACTGATCCACCGGCAGCCATTCATTGGCCGCCCTGGGATCGGTCGGCTCATGCGCCCAGGGCGCGGTGAAGCGGGCAAAATACCAGGACGAATCGACGAACGTGTCCATCGTGTCGGTTTCGCGCCGCGCGTCCCTGCCGCATTGCGGGCACTTCACATGCCGCCAGGTCGGATGCCGGTCGAGCGGATTGCCCGGCCGGTCGAAATCGACATCGTCGGGCAGCTTGACCGGCAGGTCGGCCTTCGGCACCGGCACCACGCCGCAATCCTCGCAATGGATCATCGGGATCGGGCAGCCCCAGTAGCGCTGGCGCGAAATGCCCCAGTCGCGCAGGCGGAAATTCACCTTGCGCTCGGCCATCGGCCGGTTGCCGATCGTCTTCTGCTCCAGCAGCTTCGCCACCTCGTCGAAAGCGCGGTCCGGCTTCATGCCATCGAGGAAGCGTGAATTGATCATCACGCCGTCGTCGACATACGCTTCTTCCGTGATCTGGAACGACTTGGCATCGACGCCTTCGGGCATCACCACCGGGATCACCGGCAAGCCGTATTTGTTGGCGAAGTCGAGGTCGCGCTGGTCGCCGGACGGACAGCCGAATATGGCGCCGGTGCCGTATTCCATCAGCACGAAATTGGCGACGTAGACAGGCAGTGTCCAGCTGTCGTCGAAGGGATGAACAACGCGGATGCCGGTGTCGAAACCCTTCTTCTCGGCCGTCTCAAGTGCGGCCACCGACGTGCCCATATGGCGGACCTCGTCGATGAACTTCGCCAGCGCCGGATTGGTCTCGGCGGCCTTCCTGGCCAGCGGGTGATCGGCGGCGACGGCCATGAAGGAGGCGCCGAAGATGGTGTCGGGCCGCGTCGTGTAGACTTCCAGCTCATGCTCGCCGGCGATCGGTGCAGCCAGAGGCCAGCGGATCAGCAGACCTTCCGAAC
The DNA here is from genome assembly GCF_016756575.1 of Mesorhizobium sp. 131-3-5. Taxonomy (NCBI): domain Bacteria; kingdom Pseudomonadati; phylum Pseudomonadota; class Alphaproteobacteria; order Hyphomicrobiales; family Phyllobacteriaceae; genus Mesorhizobium; species Mesorhizobium sp. 131-3-5. The sequence continues at coordinate 1,195,291 of NZ_AP023254.1, read as the reverse complement.
GGCCGATCCAGTTCTGCTGCATCAGCTTCACTTTTTCGGGCCATTCGTCGAGGCCGTCGAGCGAATCCAGCAGGTCCTGCGCAAATTCGGTGATCTTGAAGAACCACTGCGTCAGTTCGCGCTGTTCGACCAGCGCGCCGGAGCGCCAACCGCGCCCGTCGATGACCTGCTCGTTGGCAAGCACCGTCATATCCTCCGGGTCCCAGTTGACCTTGGAGGATTTGCGCGTCACCAGCCCCTTCTCGACGAAATCGAGGAACAGCATCTGCTGGCGGTGGTAGTACTCGACATCGCAGGTCGCGAATTCGCGCGCCCAGTCCAGCGACAGGCCCATGACCTTGAGCTGCTCGCGCATGGTGGCGATGTTCTGGTAGGTCCATTCCTTGGGGTGGACCTTGTTCTGCATCGCCGCGTTTTCGGCCGGCATGCCGAAGGCGTCCCAGCCCATCGGATGCAGCACGTTGAAGCCCTTGGCCCGCTTGTAGCGCGCCACCACGTCGCCCATCGTGTAATTGCGGGTGTGGCCGATATGGATGCGCCCCGACGGATAGGGGAACATCTCCAGCACGTAGTATTTCGGCTTCGGGTCGTCATTGCGCGCTTCGAACAGCTTCTTTTCGGCCCAGGCCTTCTGCCATTTGGGTTCTGACGCGCGCGGATTGTATCGTTCGGTTGCCATGGGACGTTTTTCACTTAAAAGCAGGCGCGAACCGCGGGCGACTGGCTCCGCGGTTCAGGGAATGTGGTCCGGGTGTTCACCATGGTTTGGCAAACCCGTCAACCATATGGGCTTCGCGGCGGCTAAAAACGCGGATCAAAACAGCGGGATTTGCATATGGGTGACACCGTTCAGCAGTTTTTCGCGGTCAAGGCGAAGATCGCCGCCGCCGAGCAGGAGGCCCGCCGCGAGGCCGGCGCGGTGACGCTGGTGGCCGTCTCCAAGACCTTTGACGCCGCCGACATCCGCCCCGTCATCGAGGCCGGCCAGCGCGTTTTCGGCGAGAACCGCGTGCAGGAAGCGCAGGGCAAATGGCCTGATCTGAAGCAGGCTTTTCCTGACATCGAGCTGCATCTCATCGGTCCGCTGCAATCGAACAAGGCCAAGGAGGCGGTGGCGCTGTTCGACGTCATCGAGACGGTCGACCGCGAGAAAATCGCCGTCGAACTCGCCAAGGAGATTGCCCGGCAGGGACGCTCCCCAAAGCTCTATGTCCAGGTCAACACCGGCTCCGAGCCACAGAAGGCCGGCATCGAACCGCGCGACGCCGTTGCTTTCGTCGCCCGCTGCCGCGATGTCCACGGCCTCGCCATCGAAGGGCTTATGTGCATCCCGCCGGCCGACGAGAACCCCGGCCCGCATTTCGCTCTGCTGGAAAAGCTCGCTCGCGAGGCCGGCGTCGCCAAACTGTCGATGGGCATGTCCGGCGACTACGAGACGGCCATCGCCTTCGGCGCCACCAGCGTCAGGGTCGGCTCGGCGATCTTCGGCAGCCGCTGATACGCACGCCTTTGGGCCAGTTCGGCAAGCTGGCTGCGCCACGACTGGAAACGAAACGTACCGTTCCTATTTGTTTTGTGTCATCACAAGTTTCTCCTGGAGCTTCGCCATGCGTTACAACCAGCTTGGAAATACGGGGATGTACGTCTCCGAACTGTGCCTCGGCACCATGACCTTCGGTGCCGCCGGCCAGAATGCCCAATGGGGGCTGATCGCCAGCCTCGACCAGAAGGGCGTCAACGAGATCGTTGGCCGCTCGATCGCCGCCGGCGTCAACTTCTTCGACACGGCCGACGTCTACTCCTTCGGTGAGTCCGAGCGCCTGCTCGGCCAGTCGCTCAGGGACCTCGGCGTCAAGCGTTCGGACGTCGTCATCGCCACCAAGGTTCATGGCGCCATGGGCCAGGGTCCGAACGAGCGCGGCTCCTCGCGCGGCCACATCATGGATTCGGTCGATGCCAGCCTCGAACGGCTGCAGCTCGACCATATCGATCTCTATCAGCTGCACGGCACCGACGCGGTGACGCCGATCGACGAGACGCTGCGGGCGCTGGACGACCTCGTTGCCAGTGGCAAGGTCCGCTATGTCGGCGTTTCCAACTGGGCGGCATGGCGCATCGCCAAGGCGCTCGGTATCGCCGACCGCAAGGGCTTCGCCCGCTTCGAGACCATCCAGTCCTACTATTCGATCGCCGGCCGCGACCTCGAGCGCGAGATCGTGCCGCTCATCAACGAGGAGAAGCTGGGCCTGATGGTGTGGTCGCCGATGGCGGGCGGCCTGCTTTCCGGCAAGTACGGTCCCGGTGCGCCCGGCAATGGCGAGGGCCGCCGTGCGTCCTTCAACTTCCCGCCGGTCAACGAGGATCGCGCCTGGGCGGCCGTCGCCGTCATGCGCGAGATCGCCAAGAAGCATGGTGTCAGCGTTGCCACGGTGGCGCTCGGCTATGTCCTGGCCAAGCCCTTCGTGATGAGCGTCATCATCGGCGCCAGCCGCATGGACCAGCTCGAACAGAACCTTGCCGCGACTGAAGTGAAGCTCGACGCGGACGATCTCGCCAGGCTCGACGAGGTCAGCGCGCTGCCGTCCGAATATCCCGGCTGGATGCTGGAGCGCCAGGCGGCCGGCCGTCGCCCGGCGCCATTCGTGCCGAAGGGGTAGTCCGTCTCCACCACGACGCGATTTTCTGCAAAGCCGCGCGTTCCTTCGGGCGCGCGGCTTTTTCGCGCTTCAAGCCGCACGGCCGCCTTGTACCGGACGCGATTGCGGCTACCATCGGTAAGCCGGAGCAGCATATGGGGATGTCTGGAGGTGACGATGGCACCATCCGCCGCGCAATTTCGGAACAGCATCGTTGCGATCCCGAGATGATGAGCGGACGGGGATTCCATATCCCGCCCCTGCCGGGTTGTCGAACGGACCTTGAAAACCTGCGTTTCCTCAGAGCCGTACAGTCTCGGCCAGAAAATCGAGAAAGGCCCGCACCCGCGCCGGCAGATGCCGGCCCTGGCCGACATAGACGGCATGGGTCGCCTCCTCGTCGCCCGGATTGAAATCCTCCAGCAGCGTCACCAGCCGACCGGCTACGATATCGGCCGCGACATGCCAGCGCGCCAGCCGGGAGATGCCTGCTCCGGCCAGCGTCATCAGCCGCATCGCCTCGCCGTCACTGACCAGCGTGTTGCCGGTGATCGGGACCATGACCGCGTTGCCGGCAGCGTCGACAAACGGCCAGCCATCAATATGCCTTACGAAGCCGAAGCCCATGCGATTATGCCCATCGAGATCGGCCGGCGTCAGCGGTTTTCCCTGCGCTTCGAGATAGGACGGGGCCGCAACCACCACCACCCGGCTTTGCCCGAGCTTGCGCGCCACCAGCCGCGATTCGCCGAGCGGCCCGGCGCGGATGGCGACATCGGCGCGTTCGGCCATCAGGTCGATGACGCTGTCGGTCAGCACCAGATCGACCGAAATTTCGGGATAGCGTTCAAGGAAGCGCGGCAGGAGCGGGATCAGCCGGTGCACGCCGAAGGGCACGTAGGTGTTGACGCGCAGCCGCCCGCGCGGTGCCGCACCCGCCGCCGCCTCGCGCTCGGCCGCGGCCATATCGGACAGGATACGCAATCCGCTGTCGTAGAATGCCGTTCCCTCCGGCGTCAGCTGCAGCTTGCGTGTCGAGCGGCTGACCAGCCGCGCGCCGAGCCGGGCTTCCAGACGCGCGATCAGCTTGCTGACGGCTGATGGCGTCATGCGCAACGTGCGCGCAGCCGCCGAGAAGCTACCGGCCTCGACAACGCGCACGAACACTTCGATCTCGCCGGAGCGGTTGATATCGGGTCTGGCCATTTGTGAATCTATTTCACAGTAAATGTGCCGAACGCAAGTCTGGTTCACAGTGCATGGCGACACGATCTTTCGGCTCGGAGCGCGGTTTGGACAAGGCGCTCGTCGTCGCCAAAGTGGGAACCGTCATGCCTCTTGCTCTCTACGCCCTCGCCGCCGGTGCCTTTGGCATCGGCGTCACCGAATTCGTCATCATGGGTCTGCTCATCGACGTCAGCAAGGATTTCGGCGTCTCGATCTCGGCCGCCGGCCAGCTCATTTCGGGCTATGCGCTGGGCGTCGTCATCGGCGCGCCGCTGCTCACCATCGCCACCGGCAACTGGCCGCGCAAGACCGTGCTGCTGGCGCTGATGGCGATCTTCACGCTGGGCAATCTCGCCTGTGCGCTGGCGCCCGACTATTGGACCCTGATGGGCGCTCGCATCGTCACCGCCTTTGCCCATGGCACCTTCTTCGGCGTCGGTTCTGTCGTCGCCACCGGCCTGGTCGCGCCCAACAAGAAGGCATCGGCGATCGCGCTGATGTTCACGGGGCTGACCATCGCCAACATCCTCGGCGTGCCCTTCGGCACCTGGCTCGGCCAGGCCTTCGGCTGGCGCGCGACCTTCTGGGCGGTGACCTTGGTCGGCCTAGCGGCCTTCGCCGTCATCCTGGCCCTGGTGCCGCGCAGCCAGGCAGCACCCGAAAAGAGCGACCTGCGCGCCGATCTCGCCGTGCTGCGCCGCGCGCCGGTGCTGCTCGGCCTCGCCACCACCGTGCTTGGCTATGCCGGCGTCTTTGCCGTCTTCACCTACATCGCCCCGCTGCTGACCGAGATCAGCGGCTTCAAGGAAGCGGCAGTGTCGCCGATCCTGCTCGTCTTCGGCGGCGGCCTCATCGCCGGCAACCTCGCCGGCGGCAAGATCGCCGACCGCTGGCTGGTGCCGGCGGTGCTGGGCAGCCTCGTGGTGCTGGCTGTGGTGCTGGCCACCATGAGCTTCGCCATCCACAGCCAGGTCCTGGCGGTGATCTATGTCGGCCTGCTGGGGGCCGCCGCCTTCGGCACCGTGGCGCCGCTGCAGATGTGGGTGCTGGACAAGGCGCAAGGCGCCGGCCAGAGCCTCGCCTCCTCCTTCAACATCGCCGCCTTCAATCTCGGCAATGCCGCCGGCGCCTGGCTCGGCGGCGCGGTCATCGCCCATGGCCTTGGGCTGGGTTCGCTCACCTGGGTCGCCGCTTTGCTGCCGGTCGCGGCACTCGCCGTGGCGGGATTGGCGCTGCGCCTCGACAGACATGAAGAGCGGCTGATCCCGGCTGCTGCCGGCACCGTCTCCATGAAGTGATGGCAGCACCGATATCGACCCGTCGACAGACGCCCCGAAACGAGACCGAGAGGAGAACCTATGACACTTCCGATCCACCGCACCACCGTCGCCCTTCTGGCAACGCGCCTGACGCTCGGCGCGCTCGCGTTGGCGGCTTCGTCGATGGTCAGCCCGGCAATTGCCGGCGAGAAACAGGACTGGGTGGGCACCTGGACGGCCAGCCCTCAACCGACATGGGGGACCGATTTTGCCTTGCCGGTGAAAATGATGCCAAAGCTTGAGAACCAGACCATACGCCAGACAGTCAGGACCAGCGTTGGCGGCAGGCGGTTCCGCATCGTCCTGTCGAACGAGTATTCAAACGTGCCGATCCAGATCGGCGAAATACGTGCGGCGAGAGCTGGCAAGGACTCGAAAATCACCGCCGGCACCGATCGTGCCGTCACATTCGGCGGTCAGGCAAAGGCAACAGTTCCGGCAGGCGCGCCTTTGGTCAGCGATCCGGTGGAATTGCCCCTCGACGCCTTGAGCCGCCTTTCGATATCGGTCTATCTGCCGCAGCCCACACCAATCTCCACCTTCCATTGGGACGGTAAGCAGACCGCCTATATCGGCGACGGCAACCAGACGGCTTCCGAAACCATCGCGGCTGCGCAGACCACCGACGCGCGTACCTTGGTCAGCGAGATCCTGGTCGATGCGCCGGCAAATGATGGCGCCGTGATCGCCATCGGCGATTCGATCACCGACGGCAACGGCGCCACGCTGGACGCCGACAACCGGTGGCCCGACGTCCTCGCCGAGCGTCTCGTCTCGAAGCACGTGTCGGTGCTTAACGCAGGCATATCCGGAGCGCAGCTGCTGGATGATGCGATGGGCGTGAAGGCTTCGGCCCGCTTCGACCGTGACGTGCTGGCTCAGCCCGGCGTCAAGGCGGTCATCCTGCTCATCGGCATCAACGATATCAGCTGGCCCGGCACGCCATTCGCACCTGAGAAATCCCTGCCCTCTCTGGCGGCACTCACCACTGGATACCTGCAACTCGCAGCCCAGGCCCACGCCCATAATCTGATCATCGTCGGCGGCACGTTGACGCCCTTTGAGGGCGCGCTGAGCGGCACGCCGCTCGATGCCTACTACACGCCTGAAAAAGAAGCGTTGCGCCAGAAGGTCAACAACTGGATCAGAACCAGCGGTGCCTTCGATGCGGTCGTCGACTTCGACCTGCTGCTCCGCGATCCCGTGCACCCGACACGCCTGCTGCCGGAGTTCGATTCCGGCGACCACCTCCATCCGGGCGACAAGGGAAACCGGGCCATGGCCGCGGCCATCGATCTCGGCCAACTGATCAAGAATTGAGCAGCCGGCAACTGACTTCATCCAGCAATTGAAAGGACAAAATCATGGACTATCGACGTCTCGGCGCGTCGGGCCTGAAAGTGCCCGCACTCTCCTTCGGCGCGGGAACCTTTGGCGGCTCCGGCCCGCTGTTCGGCGCCTGGGGCAACAGCGACGCCAAGGAAGCGCGGCGGCTGGTCGACATCTGCCTCGAGGCCGGCGTCAATCTGTTCGACACCGCCGACGTCTATTCGAACGGCGCCTCCGAAGAGGTGCTCGGCGAAGCCATCAAGGGCCGGCGCGATGCCGTGCTGATCTCGACCAAGACGTCCTTGCCGATGGGCGACGGGCCGGCCGATTACGGCTCCTCGCGTTCGCGCCTGATCAAATCCGTGGACGCCGCGCTGAAGCGCCTCGGCACCGACTACATCGACCTGTTGCAACTGCATGCCTTCGACGCCGGCACGCCGATCGAGGAGGTGCTGTCGACGCTGGACGAGCTCGTGCGCGCCGGCAAGCTGCGCTATGTCGGCGTCTCCAACTTCTCCGGCTGGCAAGTGATGAAGTCGCTGGCGGAGGCCGATAAGCACGGTTATCCGCGCTATGTCGCGCACCAGGTCTACTATTCGCTGGTCGGCCGCGACTATGAGTGGGAACTGATGCCGCTCGGCCTCGACCAGGGCGTCGGCGCGCTGGTGTGGAGCCCGCTCGGCTGGGGCCGCCTGACCGGCAAGATCCGCCGCGGCCAGCCTCTGCCGGAAAAGAGCCGGCTGCATGACACCGCAGGCTTTGGCCCGCCGGTCGAGGACGAACATCTCTACCGGGTGATGCATGCGCTGGACGCGGTGGCGCAGGAAACCGGGAGGACCGTGCCGCAGATCGCCATCAACTGGCTGTTGCAGCGCCCGACCGTTTCCTCCGTCATCATCGGCGCCCGCAACGAGGAGCAACTGCGCCAGAACCTGGGCGCCGTCGGTTGGTCGCTGACGCCGGAGCAGGTGAAGAAACTCGACGCCGCAAGCGAAGTGACTGCGCCCTACCCGTATTTCCCCTATCGCCGCCAGGAAGGTTTCGCCAGGCTGAACCCGCCGGCCGTTTGAGCGCCGGCTGAGTCAGCGCAAGCGCTGGTAGTTGGCCACGGTCTCGGAGGTTCGTCATCCTAGGGCGAAGCAGGAGCGCAGCTCCGTCGCGGAGACCCTAGTATCCATGCCGCGACTTCAAGGCGTTGCAACGGTGCAGAATTCTGCTGCGTTGCACTCCACGGCAAAGGTCACTGCATGGATCCTCGGGTCAGGCCCGAGGATGACGAAACGATGGGCGCATTTCCGCTAACCACCAACGCATGCGATACATCACGCAAGCACTCCGTCAACACTTCTGCGCCTTAATGCAGTACGAACTCGCCATCCACCTTGCGCCATTCATTCGGCGCGATCAGCTTCTGGTGGGTGTAGACAACCGAGTGCAGCGGTCCATCCAGCTTGGCCTTCCAGAATTCGATGAATTTGATCAGCACCGGAAACGTCGGAGCGATGTCGTAGTCCTGCCAGATGAAGCTCTGCAGGAGATGCGGATGATCGGGGAAATGATAAAGAATCTTGGCCGTGGTCAGGCCATAGCCTTTGAGCATCAGGTCCATTTCGGCATGGTCGCGCATTGCTGCCCCCTTGGCGGTCCCTTGGTTGAATCTCCTTTCCTCCCAACGTCAGATTGTGCGCGCCGTTGCTTAACTGTCTATTGATTTTTCCTGATCGAAACAGGCTTTTCGACGCGAAAACATACAGTTAGCAGCGAGCCAACCTGAGTGCTGACAACGCGAGCCCGTGCCCCTGCGGCATCCCGCCACGCAAACCCAACGTCTAATATTGCCGTAAGGCCGGAACTGGTAATAATGCCGCCGAATTCGCGGCCGCTTCGCCGCGATCCCGCCGGCGGTTCAAGCCGGCGTATGGTTTGGGAGGAAAGTCAGGAATGTCCGAGGTTCATGTCCATCGCGTCCAGCCGACGTGGAAGAAGAATGCGCTGATCGACAACGACACTTACCTGAAATGGTATGCCGACAGCATCAAGAACCCGGACAAGTTCTGGGGCAAGCACGGCAAGCGCATCGACTGGTTCAAGCCGTTCAGCAAGGTCAAGAACACCTCCTTCGACGGCAAGGTCTCGATCAAATGGTTCGAGGACGGGCTGACCAATGTTTCCTACAACTGCATCGACCGCCATCTGAAGAAGCGCGGCGACCAGACCGCCATCATCTGGGAAGGCGACAACCCCTACGACGACAAGAAGATCACCTATAACGAGCTCTACGAGCATGTCTGCCGGCTCGCCAATGTGATGAAGAAGCACGGCGTCAAGAAGGGCGACCGCGTCACCATCTACATGCCGATGATCCCGGAAGCCGCCTATGCGATGCTGGCCTGCACGCGTATCGGCGCCATCCATTCGATCGTCTTCGGGGGCTTCTCGCCCGATGCGCTGGCCGGCCGCATCGTCGACTGCGAATCGACCTTCGTCATTACGTCGGATGAAGGCCTGCGCGGCGGCAAGTCGATTCCGCTGAAGGAGAACACCGACAAGGCGATCGACATCGCCGCGAAGAACTTCGTCATGGTGAAGAACGTCCTCGTCGTGCGCCGCACCGGCGGCAAGATCGGCTGGGCGCCAGGCCGCGACCTCTGGTATCACGACGAGGTCGCGACGGTGAAAGCCGAGTGCAAGCCCGAGAAGATGAAGGCGGAAGACCCGCTGTTCATCCTTTACACCTCAGGCTCGACCGGCAAGCCGAAGGGCGTGCTGCACACCACCGCCGGCTATCTCGTCTATGCGTCGATGACCCACCAATATGTCTTCGACTACCATGACGGCGATATCTACTGGTGCACCGCCGATGTCGGCTGGGTCACCGGCCACAGCTACATCGTCTATGGCCCGCTCGCCAACGGCGCCACCACGCTGATGTTCGAGGGCGTGCCGAACTACCCGTCGCAGTCGCGTTTCTGGGAAGTCATCGACAAGCACAAGGTCAACATCTTCTACACCGCCCCGACCGCGCTGCGCGCGCTGATGGGCGCCGGCAACGACCCGGTGACGAAGACCTCGCGCAAATCGCTGCGCGTGCTCGGTTCGGTCGGCGAGCCGATCAACCCGGAAGCCTGGGAGTGGTATTTCAACGTCGTCGGCAACGGCAAGGTGCCGATCGTCGACACCTGGTGGCAGACCGAGACCGGCGGCATCCTGATCACGCCGCTGCCGGGCGCCACCGACCTCAAGGCAGGCTCCGCGACGCGGCCCTTCTTCGGCGTCAAGCCGCAGCTGGTCGACGGCGAAGGCAAGGTGCTGGAAGGAGCCGCCGACGGCAATCTCTGCATCACCGATTCCTGGCCGGGCCAGATGCGCACCGTCTATGGCGATCACGACCGTTTCGTGCAGACCTATTTCTCCACCTACAAGGGCAAGTACTTCACCGGTGACGGCTGCCGCCGCGACGCCGACGGCTACTACTGGATCACCGGTCGCGTCGACGACGTCATCAACGTCTCCGGCCACCGCATGGGCACGGCCGAGGTCGAATCGGCGCTGGTCAGCCATGACAAGGTTTCGGAGGCCGCCGTCGTCGGCTATCCCCACGACATCAAGGGCCAGGGCATCTACAGCTATGTCACCTTGATGAAGGGGGTGGGGCCGACCGAGGAGTTGCGCAAGGAGCTCATCGCTCATGTCCGCAAGGAGATCGGCGCAATCGCTTCGCCCGACAAGATCCAGTTCGCCCCCGGCCTGCCCAAGACGCGTTCCGGCAAGATCATGCGCCGCATCCTGCGCAAGATCGCCGAGGACGATTTTGCCACCCTTGGCGACACCTCGACGCTCGCCGATCCGGCCGTCGTTGACGATCTCATCGCCAACCGGCAGAACAAGAAGGGCTGAAAACGACTGGTCGAAGGTCGCGGGAAGCCCGGCGAACGAGAGACCAACGCAATGAATGATATTGGCACTGTCGCGCAGCTCTGGCGCTATCCGGCAAGCTCGCTCGCCGGCGAGCGCCAGGACGCCATTCTGGTCGAACCGGCGGGCATGGCAGGCGACCGCATGTTCGGCCTCGTCGATGTCTCGGACAATGAGATCGCCAGGCCCGACCGCGAGGCGAAATGGCACAAGGTGCCGCGCATCCGCACCCGGCTGGCCAATGATCGCAACCTTGAGATCGCCGTCCCTGACGGCGACTGGTTGAGCGCCCCCGGGGTCGAATGCGACCGCGCAGTATCGGCCTATCTCGGCTTCGCCGCCTCGATCCGGCCGTTCGGCCGGGAGAATGCCCCGCCTGCCTATGCCGGTCCGGTCACCGCCGCCCGCTACAGCAAGGCGCCGATCCACCTCCTGACCACGGCGTCGCTGGCGCGGCTGACGGCGCTGCATCCGGATGGCGCCGCCGACCCGCGCCGCTTCCGCCCCAACATCGTCGTCGATATGGCGGCGGTCGATGGCTCGTTTCCCGAAACGGAATGGATCGGCCGCAAGCTCGCCATCGGCGAATTGCTAGTGACCATCTCGGAGCCTTGCCGCCGCTGCGGTTTCACCATCATCGCCCAGGACGGCTTCGATGACGACCCGGCGATCCTGCGCAATCTGGTCCGCCACAACGCGCACAATCTCGGCGTCTACTGCACGGTGGATCGGCCGGCCGGTATCAAGGTCGGCGACGCGATGCGTTTTCTGTAGCTACCGATAAAGATCCGCTCGCGTCGGCGGCAGGCCGCTTGGCCCCCGCGCTCGCTTGGTGACGACTGTCTGGAAAATCTGCGCCGAGCCGCGATCGAAGGTGATCGAACAGCCGGTCAGATAAAGCAGCCACAGCCGTGCCTTGGGCTCGCCGACCTCGGCGATCGCCTCATCGAAACGCGCGTGCAGGCGCTCGGCCCACAGCCTGCAGGTGCGGGCATAGTGCTCGCGCAAATTCTCGACGTCGGCGACGAGGAACCCGTGCGCCTCGAGATTGCCGAGTGTCATGCCGATCGTGTCGACCTCGCCGCCGGGGAAGATGTATTTGATCAGCGCTTTGTATTCGGGGCCCTTGCGCAAGGTCTTGCGCGTGCCGCCCTTGCCGCGCCTCGTGATGGCATGGTGCAGGTAGATGCCGCCCGGCTTCAACAGCCGGTGAACGGTCGAGAAATAGGTGGCGTGGTTGGCGAGGCCGACCGCCTCGAACATGCCGATCGACGAGATCTTGTCATAGCTGCCGTCGAGCTCGGTGTAGGATTTGATGTCGATGGTGATCCTGTCCTCCAGCCCCTCGGCACGAATGCGCTCGCGCGCCAGCCGGGTCTGTTCCTCCGACAGCGACACGCCATGGCCGATGGCGCCAAAGTGCTTGGCGGCGTGGATCAGCATCGCGCCCCAGCCGCAGCCGATATCGAGCAGCCGGTCGCCCGCCTTCAGCCTGAGCTTGCGGCAGATATGGTCGAGCTTGTCCTTCTGCGCCTGGTCGATGCCGTTGGTGAAATCGGTGAAATAGGCGCAGGTGTAGACCATGCGCTCGTCGAGGAAGAGCCGATAGAAGGCGTTCGAAATGTCGTAGTGATGCTCGATCGCCTGCTTGTTCGAGCCGCTGACGAAAGGGTTGCGCCCGGCAAGATCGGCCCGTTTCGTCATCTGCCGCCGCGAAAACAGTACGGCCGGCAGGTCGCGCAGGATCGCCAGTTTGGGCAGCGCCTTCAGCCTCAGCTTGCCCTGTGACGGCAGGGCATAGAGATCGAACAGCGAGCCGTCCTCGACATCGATCGTCTTGGAAATCCACATTTCGAGCAGCGTCGAGAAATTCGGCCGGCGGGCCAGTTGCCAGACGATGTCCTGGTCGTTGATGGCAAGCACCGGGCCGCCGGCTGGGCCGATCCGTTCCCCGGTCCACAGCCTGACGGCAAAACCCGGCTTCAGCGCCCCGATCACGGTTCGAACGATGCGCGCGGCTCTCTCGGTGGCGTCCATGGTCCCTCCCGTGACCGATAACGCCATGTTGTCTGTTTGGGCTGCGGATCGCAAGCCGAAGCACGCTGGCCCGACTGCGCCGCATTTTCCGGCGGGACGCCTTTTTCAGCCCGCCATCTTGTCATTTGCTGCGACGCACCCCATCATGAGGATGTGTTCAACAAATCGAAAGGAGGTGATCCGATGTCGAGTGATTTCGTTTTCCAGAACGTGGCCTCAGCGGATTGCACTTTCGGGAAGCAGTCTTCCCGTTAAGGCGCGAGATGCGCGGCAGGTAACCCGAAGGGTTGTCGCCACAGGCCGCGCCATGGACGGAAACACGGAAGGCCGCCGGCTTCGAAAGAAGCGGCGGCCTTTTCCTTTTGCGGATTACTGGGTCAGTGCGACCTTTTCGGTATTGCGGATGATTTCCTGGAAGGCGGCGTCCAATTCCACTCCGGTGGACACCTCAAAATAATGCCTGTCCGCGGCGGAGGCGTCTTTCGACGAACAGCCCTTCAGCACCGCCTTTGCCTGGTCCCGCTCGGTTGGTGACATGTCCTTGTCATTCAGATCGAAGCCGATCGCGAAAATCTCGATGCCATCATTCTTCATGTTGCCGCACAGGGCTTCGGCGTTGCCACGTGCAAGGTTGCCCTGGCCGTTGTAGTTCCCCCCGGCTCCGGCGAAGGCCGTATTGAACTGGCCGTCGGTCATCAGGATCGCGACTTTGGCAATCTTCTTCGCATTGGCATCCGAGGCGCCGTTGCCGAGACCGGCATTCTTGATCGCAGCCCGCCATTGCGGTGACAGCATATAATAGGTCCACTGGATGGCGATCGCGCCGGCCGTATAACCATCGGCCCGGAAGGCACCAATCGAATCAAGCAAAGCGCCGGAATCGGCCGTCAGCGGGATCACTTCTGCGTCTGGGCATCTGTTCATGCTCCCGCCACCCAGATGATCATCCCTGTTGACCAGGGCATAGTAGTTCTTGCCGGTCTTGTCGGTGCGAACCGTGTCCGGGCCGTCATCACTCAAATCCGCATTGCCGTTCTTGTCCTTCCTCTCCGTCGCGCAATTGTCGGTCTTTGGCATTGCCGCGCCGACAATGGATTTGTAGTCGCCGAAGGACGGCAACGTCGTCTTTCCCGTCTTTGCGACGAGAAGCGAACTGCCGGCGACCGGCGGCAGATCAGAACTCGCCTGCCCCTCGGCGTAGACGTTCTCCGCCAGATTGCCGACGTTCACGCCAGATGCGTAAGGCACAATCGCGACGCGGATGCGGGGGTTCTTCGGGTCCTGGTTCTGGAGCATCGTCTGGACCGCGTTTTTCGCCGCCGCTTTCAGATCGCCGATCTTGTCGACGTTGCCTCTTTTCGCCATCGATCCCGTGATGTCGAGCATCATGGCGACCTCGACCTGCTTGTCCGAATAGAGTGCTGTGGTGGAAGCGCCGACGCGCCGCATGTCGCTGATGCCGAACAGCGGAAAATAAAGGCTGACATCGACATGGACATCCGCCTGCACGGTTCTGGCCGTCGGGTTGACGGTGAGCCTGTCCAGCACGACTTGGTCAGCCGTCAGGATGCCGGCCATGCTGTTGGCCACGAGAAAGTTCTGCACCGCCTTGTTGGCGTCGGCCTCCTTGATGACCCCGGTCGTCAGGTCGCGCGCCGTCGATGTCACCGCGGCGTCGACCACGCCTTGCAGGCTCGATCTGGCATTATAGAGCTGCGCGACGTTGACCGAGAAGCCGGCGGCTAGCACCAAGACCGAGGCAGCAAAGCTGAACAGGATTGCGAAATTTCCACCCCTGTGTCTGGCGAACCCGCCGACCGCGTGAACAAGACCCCCGTAATTTCGCATCCAACAGCCTCCGCTTGCCTCGGCCTCGTCGCCGCAATGATGGCAATGCAGGATTCCGGCCGGAAGTCGCCGGTCGAGCGCCGGAAACGCGCTGTGACCCGTCAACCTATTGTTTTTGTTGAATTTCGGCTGCTTCGAAGGTGAATGACTGGTAAACGGAAAGTCACGGATTCATCCGCGTTTACGGACTGCTTACCATGCTGGAATCGAAGCAATCGCGGACTGCTCCGCGACGTCCTGTTGCGGCACAGGCCTTCTGTGCCGAAGAGGAGCAGTTGTCCCGAGATAGCTGAGTAAGTTGGGGCGCGAACGGAACCAAGGTGTGTTGAGATTCAGGTCAGGCCGAGCCGAAAATGGTTGATGCCGAGAACCGGAGCGGAGCGTACTTTTCGTACGTGAGCACCGGAAGCGCAGGTATCAGCCATTTGCAGGCCGGCATCACCTGAATATCAACATGCCTTAGGCCAGCATTTGTGCGCTGACCGTCCTGTCGATACCGTGATGGGGCGGATTGAACAGATTGCCTTCCTGCTCATAGGTCCACACCTTGAACAGGCTGAGCCGGTGTGGACCAAAACTGTGCAGCAAGGGCACGTCGGTGGCGTCGCGGCCGCGTGCGATGACGACACGACCGGTCCTGGGCCGGTTGTGGCGTGGATCGAACGTGTACCATTTGCCGTCGAGGAACACTTCCATCCAGGCCGAGAAATCCATCGGCGCCGGATCGATCGGCACGCCGATATCGCCGAGATAGCCGTTCACATAGCGCGCTGGAATGTTCATGCAGCGGCAGAGCGTGATCGCCAGATGGGCGAAGTCGCGGCAGACGCCAACCCGCTCCTCATGCGCCTGCGCCGCCGTGCGGGTCGAACGCGCATAGCCATAGCCGAACGACAGCCGGTTGTGGACATAGTCGACGATCGCCTGCACCCGTGCCCAGCCGGAGGGAAGATGGCCGAACAGCTGCCAGGCGAGACTGCTGAGGTGATCGGTCTCGCAATAGCGGCTGCCCAGGAGATAGAAGAGCACCTCGTCGGGCAATTCGGCCACTGGCACTTCCCGGGCCAGCGTGTTGACCTCGTCCGTCTCGCCACTGTCTTCGATCACTGCGTCATAGAGGATGCGAAAGGTGCCGGCTGGTGCGGTGAAGCGGCGGCAGCCATTGCCATGCAGGTCATGGTAGAGCTTGGTCGGCACCGAAGGCGATGTCAGCACCCGGGTCTGCCGCTTGATGTCGGCTTGCCTGTCCTTGTGGATCTCAAGCAGCGAAATCACCGGGGTGGCCTCTGCGCATTCAATGGCGATTTCGTAGCCGAGCCGGATCAGCATCACAGGTCCCCTTCGATCGTCATGGAAAAGAATGCCGTTGAAACGTCGCGAGATGGCAGTGGTTCCCTGGACCGCCGCAAAATACGCCCTCATGCCTTTCCATGCCCGCGCCTTGACGTTACGGTTGCGCCCTCCCTCGACACGCTCCCCCGGACTTCAAGGAAAATCATGTTTGCTGGCAGAAAATTCGCGGCCTTCCTTTTCGACATGGACGGCACGCTCATCAATTCCATCGCCTCGGCGGAGCGAGTGTGGAGCGATTGGGCGCGTCGCCATGGCCTCGACGTCGCCGCCTTCCTGCCGACGATCCACGGCGTGCGGGCGATCGAGACCATCACCAACCTTGCCCTTCCAGGCGTCGACCCGGCGCATGAGGCCGACCTGCTGCTGAAGGCCGAGGCGGCCGATCTCGACGGCATTGTCCCAATCGCCGGCGCCGTGGCGTTTCTCAAGGCGCTGCCTGGCGAAAGCTGGGCGATCGTCACCTCGGCGCCGCGCTCCCTCGCGCTAGCGCGCATGGAGGCTGCCGGCATTCCTGTCCCCGCGGTCATCGTAGCGGCTGAAGACGTCTCCCGTGGCAAGCCGGCCCCCGACTGTTTCCGGCTTGGCGCACAACGGCTCGGCTTCGATGCGCGCGACTGCCTGGTGTTCGAGGATGCTCCGGCCGGCATCGCGGCGGCCGAGGCCGCGCAAGCCGCAGTCATGGTGATCAGCGCCACACATTCGCATCCGCTGCCGACGCAGCACGCCGCGATCGCGGGCTATGACAATGTCGGCATCACCATCGACGAGCGCGGCTGGCTGGCGCTCGAGGCCCAGCGCGACGCTGCTTGAGACCAATCCCTAAAAATCGCTGGTCAGGCCTTTGACCTCCCAGTCGCCATAACGGCCGGGTTCCTTGCCGCCCCGGCCGCCGATTTCTTTCGGCAGGCCGGCTTCCTTCTCGCGATACGCGGTGCGCCGTGCCTCCGCCTCGGCCAGTGCGCGCCGCGCGGCGGGCGACAGGTCTCTTGCCGGCACATCGTCATCCGGGCCGGCTGGCGTTTTACTGGTTTCGTCGGTCATGCGATATTCCACGCGGATTGAAACAGCGTCAGGTGTTTCCCATCATATAGCCATGAACCCACGCATGACCCCGAAAATCGGAATCGATTTTCGGAAAGGATCATGCGCAAATAAAACCTTACAGCGTCCTTTGCGCGTCCGAAAGGACGCGCGGCGCTGTCACGATCGACCCCTTTTTGCCACCACCACGACAGGAGCAGACGATGAACACACTTCGCACCGCCATGCTTCTTGCCGCGATGACGGCGCTGTTCATGGGCGTCGGCTTCCTGATCGGCGGTTCGGGCGGCATGATGATCGCCCTGCTCATCGCCGCCGGCACCAATCTGTTCAGCTACTGGAACGCCGACAAGATGGTGCTGTCGATGAACCGCGCCGTCGAGGTCGACGAGAAGAACGCGCCCGAATATTACGCCATCGTCCAGGCGCTGGCCAAGCAGGCCGGGCTGCCTATGCCCCGGACCTATCTGATCGACAATCCGCAGCCCAATGCCTTCGCCACCGGCCGCAACCCGCAGAACGCGGCGGTCGCCGCCTCCACCGGCCTGTTGCAACGGCTGACCCATGAAGAGGTCGCGGCCGTGATGGCGCACGAGCTTGCGCACGTCCAGCACCGCGACACGCTGACCATGACCATCGTCGCCACCTTTGCCGGTGCCATCTCGATGCTCGGCAATTTCGCCTTCTTCCTCGGCGGCAACCGCGACAACAACAACCCGTTCGGTTTTGTCGGCGTGCTGGCGGCGATGATCGTGGCGCCTTTTGCCGCGATGATCGTGCAGATGGCGGTCAGCCGCACCCGCGAATACGAAGCCGACCGGCGCGGCGCCGAAATCTGTGGACACCCGCTGTGGCTGGCATCGGCGCTTGACAAGATCGCCCGCGGCGCCGAACGCATTCCCAACCCCGATGCGGAGCGCAATCCGGCGATGGCGCATCTCTTCATCATCAATCCTCTGCACGGCGAGCGTATGGACAATCTGTTCTCCACCCACCCCAGCACTGAGAACCGCATCGCCGCGTTGCAGGAAATGGCGCGGCAGATGGCGGGCGGCACCCAGGCCGCCCCGCGCCCCACGCCTCGGCACGCCGAAGAAGAGCAGCCGTCCGGCCCGTGGGGCCAGGCCCCTCAAGCGGAACAGCCGGGGATGCCGGAAAGGCCGAAGGCCAACCCATGGGGGCGCAACCCGACCGGGCCCAAGGGCCGATGGTCGTGAGCGTGGGAGCACCTCGACGCACAGGCTCACGCGATCAGGACCATAGAGACGGCGGCGAATTCGTCGCCGGTCTCGCCGCCCGCAAGGCCGCGGCGCGGCTGCTTGCCGCCGTCATCGATGCCAGGACGCCGCTCGACGGACTGACCGACCACGAGAACGGCCACCCGCAATACAAGGCGCTCGATTTGCGCGACCGTGGCTTGGTGCGGGCCATTCTGGTCACCGCGCTGCGCTTCCGCATGACCATCGTCGGGCTGCTGGCGCGACGCCTGGAAAAGCCGCTGCCGCCCAACGCTACGGCGCTGTCACACATCTTGCATGTGGCCGCGGCGCAGATCCTGTTCCTCGACATTCCCGACAGCGCCGCTGTCGACCTCGCGGTCACCCATGCCAAGTCCGATCCGCGCACCCAGCGCTTTTCCGGCCTGGTCAACGGCGTGCTGCGCACGCTGGCGCGTGCCAAGGAGACGGAACTGCCCGCCGCCCTTGCCGCCACCGACGAAGCGCCAGAATGGTTCTCCGACCGGCTGAAGGCCGCCTATGGCGCCGACAAGGCGAAGCAGATCCTCGCCGCGCACCGTTACGAGGCGCCCGTCGACTTCTCGGTCAGGGCCGACCCCGCACTCTGGGCCGAAAAGCTAGGCGGCATCGTGCTGCCGACCGGCACGGTGCGCGTGGAAAATCTTGCCGGAGCCGTCACCGACCTGCCCGGCTTCGCCGAAGGTGCCTGGTGGGTTCAGGATGCGGCTGCCAGCCTGCCGGCGCGGCTCTTCGGCGATGTCAGCGGATTGCGTGTCGCCGACCTCTGCGCCGCGCCCGGCGGCAAGACCGCCCAGCTGATCCTGGCCGGTGCCAGGGTCACGGCGGTCGACACGTCGAAGAACCGGCTGGCCCGGCTGGCGCAGAATCTTGACCGTCTCGGCCTGTCAGCCGAGATCGTCCAGGCCGACTTGCTCAAATACGAGCCGGCGGAGCTGTTCGACGCGGTGCTGCTCGACGCGCCCTGCTCATCGACGGGCACGGTGCGACGGCATCCCGACGTGCCATGGACCAAGACGGCGGCCGATGTCGAAAAGCTCGCCGACCTGCAAAGGCGGTTGCTCACCCGCGCCGTCACGCTGGTCAGGCCCGGTGGCCGGATAGTCTTTTCCAATTGTTCGCTCGACCCGCTCGAAGGCGAAGATTTGCATCGTGCCTTTCTCAACGAAACAACCGCAGTCGACGATCCGCTGCGGCAAGGCGAGGTCGCCGGCATCGACCCTTTCTTGACGGCGCAAGGCACGCTGCGCACCACGCCCGCCGACCTTGATCTCGGCACGCCGGAGCGCTCGGGGCTGGACGGCTTCTTCGCTGCGCGCATGCGCCGCGCTCTTTAGAGCGATCTTTCACGACCGCGAAAACCGTTCGCCCAGCGAGTTTCGCCGCCGCCTCAAGAGGACATAAGTCGCGGCAGAGACGACTTTTTTAAGGACGATCCCGGCCATGGCCGCGTGAAGTGGGTCGGTTGGAAGAAATCCGCCTTCGCATAAGTTCTTGAATCATATAAGCTTGCGCCGGGATAGAGGACGGACCAGGAGGGCTTTTGGCACTGGCTGCCAGCAACACGACGCGTCTGTGGACGCTTGTCGCGAAGGAGTTCTGGCGCAAGACGCGCCGGCGCTTGCGCGCCGGGCCGGTCTATCGCTGGCGCTATTCCGGCCGCACGCCCGAACGCGTGCTGATTGCACCGCCGGACTTGCGGCTGGCCGACCCGCAGATCGCGCTGGAGATCTATTACGGCCGCTATCCCCTGTCGGGGCACCTGGTAGAGACCGGCGGCAAGTCGCCCTTCCAGATCAACGTGCCCAATCACGGCTGGCAGAAGACGCTGCATGGCTTTCGCTGGCTGCGCCACATGCGCGCCGCCGGCACCGAACTTGCCGCCGCCAATGCGCGTGCCCTGGTGTCCGACTGGATCGCCATGCACGGAAACAACATTGCCGGTATCGCCTGGGAGCCCGGGACGACGGCCAAGCGCATCATCGCCTGGCTGCAGCATTCCTCCGTCGTGCTGCAGGGCGCCGAATTCCCCTTCTATCGCGCCTTCCTGAAATCGCTGGCCGTCCAGATCCGCTATCTCAGGTCGATGGCGCGCGAGATGCCCGACGGCAAGGACCGGCTGCGCGCCCGCATAGCACTTGCCTTCGCCGCCCTTTCCCTGCCGGCGCCGGCTTCGGCGCTGCGCGGCGCCACCCGCAACCTCGCCGAGGAACTCAACCGCCAGATCCTCGCCGATGGCGGCCATATCTCACGCAATCCGATGTCGGTGCTGGAAATCCTCGCCGACCTTTTGCCGCTGCGCCAGACCTACGCCAACCAGGCGGAAACCCCGCCGCAGGCGCTGATCGGCGCCATCGACCGCATGCTGCCGGCGCTGCGCTTCTTCCGCCACCAGGATGGCAGCCTCGCCCGTTTCAACGGCATGGGCGCCACCATCCATGACCGCATCGCCACCATATTGCGGCATGACGACACCGCCGGCGCGCCGCTGCTGCACGCGCCGCATTCGGGCTATGAGCGGCTGTCGATGGGCGGCGTCACCGTCATTGCCGATACCGGCCTGCCGCCGCCGGTCGATGTTTCCAACGCAGCGCACGCCGGCTGCCTTGCCTTCGAGCTGTCGTCCGGCCGCCAGCATTACATCGTCAATGCCGGCATCGACACCTATGGCGCCGCCGAGTTCCGGCCGCTGGCGCGCGCCACCGCCGCGCACTCGACCGCCACCATCAACGACACCTCGTCGGCGCGCTTCAGCCATTCGCTGCGCGTCAACGGCCTGCTGGGCTCGCCGCTGATCGGCGGCCCGCAGCAGGTGCAGTGCAAGCGCATCGACCAGAAGGGCATCCAGGGCTTCATCGCCCGCCATGACGGCTACGTCGCGCGCTTCGGCTTCCTGCACGAGCGCGAGCTTAAGCTGTCGTCGAACGGCAATGTCCTGGCCGGCAGGGACCGGTTCCAGCGGCCCGGCAATGCCGCGATCCGCAACAATGGCCGCGACTTCATCACCGTGCGCTTCCATGTCCATCCCGACATCAACTTGCTGCAGGACGAACATGACCGGCTGGTGCTGACCGCCGACCAGGCCGACAGCTGGGTGTTCACCTCAGGCGAAGTGGTGCCGGAAGTCGAGGAATCGATCTATTTCGCCGGTCTCGGCGGCCCGCGCCGCAGCCGGCAGATCGTGCTTGCCTTCAAGGCCTCCGACGTGTCCGAAGTCCACTGGCAGCTGACGCGCACCAGCATTGCCGGCTATCCGGAAAACAACTGAGAGTGCCGGCCACCACCAAGCTTGCCGCTTGATTTCCTGATGTCATGTGCTACGGCGCGGGCTTGCCCCTCCAGCCGTGAAAGGCCGCCAGCCCATGGCCGTCGCCGCCAAGAACATTCCCGCCCCGGACCTCGTTCCCGTACGCCGTGCCTTGCTTTCGGTGTTCGACAAGACCGGCCTCATCGACTTCGCCACGGCATTGGCCGCGGCCGGCGTCGAACTGGTCTCGACCGGCGGTACCGCCAAGGCGATCGCCGAGGCCGGCCTGGCGGTGCGCGATGTCTCCGAACTCACCGGCTTTCCCGAGATCATGGATGGCCGCGTCAAGACCTTGCACCCTTCCGTGCATGGGGCGCTGCTTGGCGTGCGCGACGACCCCGAGCATGCGGCGGCGATGCGCAAATACGGCATCGAGCCGATCGACCTCCTCGTCTCCAATCTCTATCCGTTCGAGGAAGTCCGCCGCTCCGGCGCCGACTATGCAGCAATCGTCGAGAACATCGACATTGGCGGCCCGGCGATGATCCGCGCCTCGGCCAAGAACCACGCCTATGTCGCCATCGTCACCGATCCAGGCGACTACGCCTCGGTGCTGAACGCACTGGAAATGAACATCGGCTCGCTGTCGCTGGATTTCCGCAAGAAGCTGGCGGCCAAGGCCTTTGCGCGCACCGCCAGCTATGACGCGGCGATTTCCAGCTGGTTCGCCGAGGCGCTGGAGATCGAGCACCCGACCTGGCGCGCCTTCGGCGGCAGGCTGACCGAAGTGATGCGCTATGGCGAAAACCCGCACCAGAGCGCCGGCTTCTACGTCAATGGCGACAAGCGCCCTGGCGTCGCCACGACGCGGCAGCTGCAGGGCAAGCAGCTCTCCTACAACAACATCAACGACACCGACGCCGCCTTCGAACTGGCCGGCGAGTTCGATCCCAGCCGCTCCGCCGCGGTCGCCATCATCAAGCACGCCAACCCGTGTGGCGTCGCCGAGGGCACATCGCTGAAATCGGCCTACGCCAAGGCGCTTGCGTGCGATCCGGTCTCGGCCTTCGGCGGCATCGTCGCAATGAATCGCACCCTCGACGCCGAAGCGGCGCAGGACATCGTGAAGACCTTCACCGAGGTGATCATCGCGCCCGATGCCACGGACGAGGCCGCGGCGATCGTTGCCGCGAAGAAAAACCTGCGCCTGCTGGTCACCGGTGGCTTGCCCGACCCGCGCTCGCCCGGCACGACCGTCAAATCCGTTGCCGGCGGCCTGCTCGTCCAGAGCCGGGACAACGCCGTGGTCGACGATCTCGAACTGAAAGTGGTGACCAAGCGCGCGCCGACGCCGGCGGAGATGGCCGATCTCAAATTCGCCTTCCGCGTCGCCAAGCACGTCAAGTCGAACGCCATCGTCTATGCAAAAGACGGCGCCACGGTCGGCATCGGCGCCGGCCAGATGAGCCGCGTCGATTCCTCCCGCATCGCCGCCCGCAAGGCGCTGGACGCGGCCGAGGCCGCCGGCATGGTCGAACCGCTGACCAAGGGCTCGGTCGTCGCCTCCGATGCCTTCTTCCCCTTCGCCGACGGCCTGCTTGCCGCGGTCGCCGCCGGAGCCACCGCCGTCATCCAGCCGGGCGGCTCGATGAACGACAAGGACGTCATTGCGGCGGCCGATGAACATGGCATCGCGATGGTGTTTACGGGCGTGAGGCATTTCCGGCACTGAGCACGTTTACCCTCCCCTTGATGGGGAGGGTCGGTGCGCTCGCTTGCGAGCGCGCCGGGGTGGGGTGATGGCGCTGACCCCCACCCCGCTCCGCTTCGCGGATCCACCCTCCCCACAAGGGGAGAGTAAGGCGCTATTCCGCCGGCCGATCCGCCGGATAGGGCGTCCTGACCAGGATCGCCATGCCGATGCCGAGGAACAGGATGATCACGGCCATGCCGAGCCGCGCCGAATCGCTGAGCGCGGTGATGGTCGCCACCAGGAACGGCGCCAGGAAGCTGGTCGCCCGCCCGGCCAGCGCATAGATGCCGAAATAGCGGCCGGATTCCGCTGCCGTGACGCTGCGCGCCATGTAGGAGCGTGACGACGCCTGCACCGGGCCGAAGGCAAGGCCAATCAGCAGGCCATACATGATGTAGGCCTTTTCGGCCGCCGTGCCGAACAGCCCGCCCGAATCGGTGGTCGGCAGCTGGATCAGGCCGAGCAACGTGAAGCCTGGGCCGGTCGAGACGACGCCGATGGTGGCGACCGACAGCATGACCAGTGCGATCATCACCACGGCCTTGGAGCCGAGCGCGGTGTCGAGGCGTGCCGCGATCCAACAGCCGAAGATGGCGACGACATTGAGGATGATGCCGAACATGCCGATCTCTGTGATCGACCAATGGAACATGCCAGCCGCGAACGTGCCGCCGAGCGCCAGCAGCGCGTTGACGCCGTCCTGGTAGATCATGCGGGCGACGAGGAAGCGGAAGATGCCGCCGCGCCTGCGCACCTCGGCCAGCGTGGATTTCAGTTCCAACAGGCCCTCGCGCACCGCCGGCCCGATCGGAATGCCCTTGATGGCGTCCGGCGTGAAGAAGAACATCGGCAGGATGAACAGGAAATACCAGCCGGCCGACAGCGGCCCGGTGGCGCGCGCATCCTCGCCAAGCTTCGGGTCGAGGCCGAACAGCGGGTCGATGCCGATGATCGTCTTGCCGGTCTCGGGCGAGCCGGCGAGGCAGGTGACGACGAAGATCAGCGCGATCATGCCGCCGAGATAGCCGAGCCCCCAGGCCGTGTTGGAGATGCGGCCGATCTCGCTCTTCGGCACCAGCCGCGGCATCATCGAATCGTTGAACACGGTGGAGAATTCCGCCGCCACCGAAGCCAGCGAAAACAGCGCAACGACCAGGAACAGGTTCGAGCCGGGTGCGGCAAACCAGAGCAGAGCGAGACTGGTGATCTTGATCGCGGCGAAGAAAGCGATCCACGGCTTGCGCGGCCCGGTCTGGTCGGCGATCGAACCGAGGATAGGTGACAGCACGGCGATGACCAGCCCTGCCGCGGCGATCCCGTAGCCCCAGACCGCTTGGCCGGTGTTGGGATCGCCAGCCATGCGCGAGACGAAATACGGACCGAAGATGAAGGTGGTGACGACCGTGAAGAACGGCTGCGCCGCCCAGTCGAAGAACATCCATCCCCAGATGCCGCGCCCGGACGCCCGCTGCATTGTCTCTACCGCCATGATGATTCCCTCGGCCCCACCCGCGTCGGGCGCCATGTCTGCATGTTTCTGATGCCCATGCAAATGACAAGCGCTGCGCCGCCCCTCATTGTCCTGCCGGACATTTCTCCCCGTATAGTGACGGAGAGAAAGACGCTGTCGCGAAGGCTTTCGCCAATTGTCGACGTCGCAGAATGGGGCCGGCCTTGCGACCAGTTCCCTTCTCCCTGTCACTATACGGGAGGTGAGGAGTGGCTCGCGTAGCGGACGAAAAGCCAATTGCTTGGCTTTTCGAACAACGAACGGCGGCAGCCGGATGAGGGGCGGCGCCAACCTCCGCAAGAACCCTCACATCCCGGTCAGATCGCTCATCAGCCCAGACGCCACGGACAGCCGCGACACGGTGATCTCGCCGCCTTCGGTGAGCGCCTGCAGACGCTCGCGGATGCGCGCCACGCGCTCGCCGCCGGCTTCCAGCCAGGCCGCCACCGGATCCGCTGCCTTGGCATGGCCGGTGAGCGCCGCCACCGCAATGCCGCGACGCGCCGCGCCGATCGTGTCGGTGGCGCGCGATAGCGCCAACTGGTCGTAGTAGTCCGAAGGCGTGATCGAGCGCGCCGCGTCCTCGACACGCGGGATGCGGAAGGCATCGCTGACCGCGAAGAACGCTCGTGCCGCCGCGACGATGTCAGCACCGGCCGTGCGCGCCGTCAGCGCGATGTCGGGGATGAGTTCGGCCACCTCGCTCAGCGCCAGCTGCTCGGCCAGCTTTTCCGGCGCGCCAGCCTTGAACAGCCCGTGCCGCTTCTCCTCGATCCGCTCGCGCGAGAAAGCCGGCAGCAGCGAAACGAGCTTCGGCTCCAGCGCCTTGCGCGCGTCCTGCAGCTCGGCGATGCGCTGGCCGAGCGGCGCCGTGCCGGCATCGTTCTTCAGATACCAGCCGCTGGTCACGTAGATCAGCCGGCTGACCATCTGGTAGAGATCGAGCTGCACCTGGCCGTCGATCTGACTGTCGAGCGCATCGATCTCGCTATAGAGCGCCGGCAGCGCAAAGCCGTCTCGCACCACGGCGAAGGTGCGCACCACGTCGGCGGCGGTGCGCCCGGTGGCTTCCTGCAGCCGGTTCACGAAGGACGGGCCGCCGCGATTGACCAGGTCGTTGGCGACGACGCGGGCGATGATCTCGCGGCGCAGCCTGTGGCCGTGGATTTCGGCGGCGTATTTCTTCGCCATCCGGTCAGGGAAATAGCCCATCAGGTCACGGTCGAAATGCGCATCGTCAGGCACATCGCTGGCGACGATGTCGGAAAACAGCACGATCTTGGCATAGGCGAGCAGCACGCCGAGTTCGGCCCTGGTCAGCGGCTCGCCGCGCGCCTCGCGCTCGGCAAGGGCAGCCGGCGACGGCAGCGTCTCCACGGCGCGGTCGAGCAGGCCGCGCGCTTCGAGCGCTGACATGAAGCGGGCCTGGTGCGCGATGTCGGCAAGGCCGCGCTTGCGGGCGATCGAAAGCGCCAGCGTCTGCTGGTAGTTGTTGGAGAGCACCAGCCCGCCGACCTGGCCGGTCATCTCGGCCAGCAGCTTGTTGCGGGCCGGGCGCGTCAGCGATCCCTTGCGCATGGCCGACGCCAGCGCGATCTTGATGTTGACCTCGACGTCGGAGCAGTTGACGCCGCCCGAATTGTCGATGGCGTCGGAATTGCAGCGACCGCCATTCATGCCGAACTCGATGCGGGCGCGCTGCGTGACGCCGAGATTGGCGCCCTCCCCGATCACCTTGGCGCACACGTCGAGCGCGGTGATGCGGATGGCGTCATTGGCGCGGTCGCCGACCTCGGCATTGCTTTCGGTGGAGGCCCTCAAGTAAGTGCCGATGCCGCCGAACCACAGGAGGTCGACCGGCGCCTTGAGGATGGCGGTCATGATCTCGGCCGGCGTGGCGGTGGTCTTGCTGAGGCCGATCGCCGCCGCGGCGGTCGCCGGCAAGGTGATCGACTTCTGGCTGCGCGAGACGATAACGCCGCCTTCCGACAGCTTGGTCTTGTCATAGTCCTGCCAGCTCGAACGCGGCAGCGCGAACATACGCTCGCGCTCGGCCATCGAGGCCGTCATGTCGGGATCGGGATCGATGAAGATGTCGCGATGATCGAAGGCGGCGATCAGCCTTGTCTGCGGCGACAACAGCATGCCATTGCCGAAAACGTCGCCCGACATGTCGCCGACGCCGACGACGGTGAAGGGCGAGGTCTGGATGTCGCGGTTGATCTCGCGGAAATGCCGCTTGACCGCTTCCCAGGCGCCCTTGGCGGTAATGCCCATCTTCTTGTGGTCATAGCCGGCCGAGCCGCCGCTGGCGAAGGCATCGTCGAGCCAGAAGCCATGTTTCTCGGAGATGGCGTTGGCGGTGTCGGAGAAGGTCGCCGTGCCCTTGTCGGCGGCGACGACGAAATAGGGATCGTCCTGGTCGCGGCGCACGACCCCGGCCGGCGGAATGACACCGTCCAGCCCGATATTGTCGGTGATCGACAAAAGGCTTGAGACGAAATTCTTGTAGGCCGAGGTACCGGCCTCGAAGATCGCGTCGCGGCTGCCGCCCACCGGCAGGCGCTTGGGGAAGAAGCCGCCCTTGGCGCCGACCGGCACGATGACGGCGTTCTTGACCTGCTGCGCCTTGACCAGGCCGAGCACTTCGGTGCGGTAGTCCTGGGCGCGGTCCGACCAGCGCAGGCCGCCACGCGCCACCGGGCCGAAGCGCAGATGCAGGCCTTCGACCTCGGAACCGTAGACGAAGATCTCGCGCCACGGTCGTGGCGCCGGAAGACCCTCGACCGCCTGCGACTCGAGCTTGATCGCCAGCGACTGGCCCTTCTGCTTCGTATCGGCAACGAAATGATTGGTGCGCAGCGAGGCTTCGATCAGATTGAGGTAGCGCCGGATGATGGTGTCGTCATCGATGTTGGGCACATCTTCCAGCGCGTCCTTGATCTTGGCCTTGAGGTGCTTTGCCGCCACCACGCCCTCGGTTTCCGCCGTCGGGCCGAGCCGGGCGATGAACAGCGCGTGCAGGCCGCGCGCGATGTCGGGATAGCGGTTGAGCGCCGCGGCGATGAAATCCTGGCTTTGCGGAATGCCAACCTGCTGCAGATAGCGGCCATAGGCGCGCAGGATGGTGATTTCACCGGACCACAGGCCGGCGGTCTGGGCCAGGCCATTATAGCCGTCATTGTCGACGTCGCCACGCCACACCGACAGGAAGGCGTCCTCGAACAGCGCGCCGCCATCGGTAAGGTCGATCGGCTTGCCGTAGCTGTTCTCCAGTTCCATGTCGTGGATGAAGACCATGTCGGTCGCGTCGCCGCCGACCTCGAAGGTGCGCTCGCTGATGACGCGGAAGCCGATGTTTTCCAGCACCGGCACGCGCCGCGACAGCGCCACCGGGCTGCCATGGTGATAGATCTTCAGCGCCGCCTGGTGCGGCTTCTGCTCGGCATGGCGATAATAGTCGATGGCGATGGGATTATCGGCGCTAATCCTGGCGATGCGCCCGGCATCGGCCAGCGCCACCGCCGCGCTGAACGTGTCCCGGTAGCTTTCCGGCAGCCTTGCGGCGATGGCCTTCAACGCCTGGTCGCCGCCACCCGCATCCGCCGCGTCGGAAAGGGCATCCTCCCATGTCCGCACGATGTCGCGGATCGCCGCCTCGATCGTCGCCTGCTCGACCTTCGGCGTCTTGCCGCCGGAGCGGCCGATGATGAAATGCACGCGCGCCAGCCCGCCTTCGGGGAAGGCCGGGTAATAGGCCGACAGCCGGCCTTCGAACACGTTTTTCAGATAGGCGCCGATCTTCTCGCGCACGACGCTGTCGTAACGGTCGCGCGGCACGAAGACGAGGATCGAGACGAATCGGTCGAACTGGTCGGCGCGCACCAGCGCCCGCACGCGCGGCCGCTCTATCAGGCCGAGAATGGCCGCGGCATGCTTGCGCAGGATCGGCACCGGCACCTGGAACAGTTCGTCGCGCGGATAGCTTTCCAGCACGTTGATCAGCGCCTTGCCGGAGTGGTCGTGCCGGTCGAAGCCGGACTTGGCGATGATGGTTTCGGCCTTGGACCTGAGATACGGGATCTTCATCACCGAGCGCGTGTAGGCGGTCGAGGTGAACAGGCCGACGATACGCAGTTCGCCGGCAAGCGTGCCCTTCGGGGTATAGGTCTTGACGCCGATGTAGTCGAGATAGATGCGCCGGTGCACGGAAGACTTGGCATTGGCCTTGGTGACGATCAGCGGCTCCGGCCCATGCAGGAAGGCGCGAATCTCAGGGGTCGTCGTCACCGCTTCGGTGCCGCGCCTGAGCACCAGCACATCGGGATCGGACAAAATGCCGAGGCCGGGCTTGTCGGCCCGCTCGAGATTGCCGCTTTCCTCGCCGCCGGAGTATTTGAACTCGCGCATGCCGAGGAAGGTGAAATTGTCGTCGCGCAGCCATTCCAGGAAGGCGATCGCCTCGGCGACGCTGTTCTTGTCGAGCGGTACCGCCGAATAGCGGAATTCCGAGATCGCCTGGTCGAGACGGGCGAGCATCGGCTTCCAGTCCTTGACGGCGGCATGGACCTGGCCAAGCATCTTGCGCAGCCGCTCGGTCAGGGCGTTTGCCGCTTCCACCGTCAGCCGCGGTATGTGGACATGGATGACGCTCAGCCGATCGTGGCTGCCATCGTCCTTGGCGAAATTGCCGTCGCCGAGGATTTCCTCGACACCGCGTTTGCCATGGCGAACGGTGATGACCGGGTGGGTGACCAGGGTCGGCTCGCCGGATGTCTCGGTAATCTCGCCGAGGATGGAATCGAACAGGAACGGCATGTTGTCGTTGACGACGGTGATGACCGTGACCGGGCGGCCTTCGCGGACGACGCCCGAATCGGTCTCGACGGCAACCACGCACGCGCCCTTCTTGTGGCCGGCGACCGCTTGGCCCGCGAGGTCGGCGGCGCGTTCGAGATCGGCCTCCTCATAGGCGGCGATGTCTTCCGCCGGTGCCCGGGCGAGCAGGTAATCGGCAAGCCTGGCTGGCCTTTCCTCGGTCTTTGTCGCCGATGTGGCTTTTTTCTTCGGCTTCGCTGCGGATTTCACGCTGGCCATGACGCTATTCCCTCCCGTCGAATGCTTTTACGACTATCGTAGCAGATGACCGCTGTTTGGCGACAAAGGTTTGACGGCTTGCCATGAATTATCGGAATTCGATCACAAAAGAGCGCCCGACGAGGAGAAATGACCCATGACCGGCAAAATTTCAGCACTGGATCTGGCCTCGGGAGAGCTGAGCGAGCCGACAAAGGCCTATTTCGCCAAATGCGAGGAGAAGCTCGGCCTGGTTCCCAACGTGCTCAAGGCCTATGCCTTCGACGACAAGAAACTGCGCGCCTTCACTGACATGTACAACGACCTGATGCTGGGCGAGTCCGGCCTGTCGAAGCTGGAGCGCGAGATGATCGCCGTTGCCGTGTCCTCCATCAATCATTGCTACTACTGCCTGACCGCGCATGGCGCCGCGGTGCGACAGCTGTCGGGCGACCCGGCGCTCGGCGAGATGATGGTGATGAATTTCCGTGCCGCCGCGCTTTCCCCCAGGCAGACAGCGATGCTCGAATTCGCCGTCAAGCTGACCGAGGAGCCGGCCAAGATCGTCGAGGCCGACCGGGCAGCGCTGCGAAAGGTCGGCTTCGGCGACCGCGACATCTGGGACATCGCCTCGACCGCGGCCTTCTTCAATATGTCGAACCGGGTGGCGGCGGCAATCGACATGCGGCCGAACGACGAGTACCACTCCATGGCGCGTTGAGGCGGGCCCTAGCCGCGCCTTATATTAGCCACCCCTCATTTCCGTTGCGCGTTTGCCGGTTTGGTCCGATGATCGGCAGGCGGCATGACCGCATGCCGGTTCAATGCCGCTCATCAAGGGAGGAGAACATGGCGAAGTTTCTCTACGTCTATCACGGCTCCGGGAAGATGCCGACGAGCGAAGCCGAGCGAAAGGCGATGACCGACGCCTGGACAGGCTGGTTCGGAAAGCTTGGCTCGGCCGTTGTCGATCCAGGCAATCCAGTCGGCATGTCGAAGACCGTCCTGCCTGGCGGCAAGATAGAAAACAACGGCGGCAGCAACCCGACCGGCGGCTACTCGATCATCGAGGCCAAAGACATCGACGATGCCGCCGAAAAGGCCAAAGGCTGCCCGATGCTGGCCATGCCGAACTGCAACGTCGAGATCGCACCGATCATCAATATGATGGCCTGACGCCTCGCCTCAGGATCATGCTCAAGAGCGCGCCGCGATGGCAGCGGCAGCGCCAGCCATCGTCGTGGCGCTGACGCGGTTGGCGATCTTCATGGCGCGCTTGCTTCTGAGGAGCTTGCGCGCCTGCGAGGCGGCAAGCACCCAGGCGAGATCGATGGCGATCAGTACCACCGCCATGGTCACCGTCAGCTCGACCCAGCCGACGATGCTGACCGAAGCGAGGTCGATGATGGTCGGCAGCAGCGCCAGGTAGAACATCATGATCTTGGGGTTGCCGAGCGTCACGGCCATGCCGGCGAAGAACAGCTTCACGGCTGAATCCTCGCGCGGCATCTCGCCTTCTTTCGCGTCGACGGGCGCCGTCCACATCTTCCAGGCAAGGTAAGCGAGATAGGCGACGCCTGCCCATTTCACGACAACAAAGGCAAAGTGAAAGGTCTGCGCCACGACGGCAAGTCCGAACACCGCCAGCGACAGCCAGATGCCCTCGCCGATCCACATGGCGAGAAGGAACGGGAACACGTCGCGAAAGCCCTTCGCGATGACGCGTGCGACCAGTGCCGCGATCGACGGACCGGGCGAGCCGGCGGCAACGAACAAGGCGGCGGCGAAGATCAGGAGCGAGGTGAGATGCATGGCACTGCCTTCCAAGCGGTTGAAGGGCGGACGATATCCGATCGACATCGCCGCTTGCAACGTTGGTGGCTTGCAGTCAGGTTGATCTTGCCGAGCCGGCGGGAGGAGGAGTTCTCGTGGCTGTGCAAAGTTGGCGCGCTGTCCTTCGACGGTTCTCCATGCCGGCTGTCCTGGTAGCCGTCATGACGCTGACCGGAGCGCCGCAGGCTGTAGCATCGTCAAGGAAGCCGCCGAAATATGATCACGTCGTTGTCGTGATCATGGAAAACCACACCTTTGAGCAGATTTCTCTGGCGGGGCGAGGTGCTCCCTATTTGAACAGGCTGGTAAAAGGCGGCGCTCTGTTCGATCGATCCTACGGGGTTGCTCACCCCAGCCAACCCAATTACTTCGCCCTGTTCAGCGGCTTGACACAAGGCGTCCATGACGATGGCATGCATAGCTTTGCAGCACCGAACCTGGCCGCTCGTCTTCGAGCTCACGGCAAGACGTTCACGGGCTACGTCGAAGCCAAATCGCCGCGAAAACACAATCCTTGGGAATCGTTTGCGGATTCAAAGGGATTTGAGAAGCCTTTGGCCCAGTTCCCTCGCGACTATGCGAAGCTACCATCCGTTAGCTTCGTAATCCCCAATCTCGAAAATGACATGCATGATGGCACAATAGAGACGGCGGATGCCTGGTTGAGAACTTACCTTGGAGGCTACGCGGCTTGGTCGAAGAAAAACAACAGCCTTTTTATCATAACATTCGATGAAGACGACTACCATACAGAGAATCATATATTTACTTTATTCTACGGATTTCGAGTTGAACCAGGGAGATACTCCGAAAAGATCGATCACTATTCCGTCTTGCGAACCATTGAAGACATAGAAAGCGTACCTCCCCTGGGCACCAGCGGCATCAGATCGGTGATCGCCAGTGCATGGAACCGACGGTAGTTTCCCGCCGGACGTCTCCGAATGCCCCGAATAAAGTCGGAAGCCATCATTCGTTGGCCTGCCTTGCCGTCCTCGTTGGCTACGGCTAGAAGACCTGCCACGAAACAATTTTGAGCTTCACTTTGCCTCAGTAACCGCCGGTCTCGTCAACTCCCCCAACACACTCGCATGGCGCCGCATCCGCGGTGCCTGTCTTATATTCATGTGTTCTTCTGGGCGGCGGTTCGAGACCGGTTTGGCACTGCTGAACCGCTGTCGCGCGCTTTCCGCCGGCGACACCTGACCATCCCCACAGCCTACCGCCACGCCGCGCCCGCATGGGCATCTCGATCGTGCCGACCTGATGAACTTCCCGACGGGAAGGGCTTACCGGCATGTCCGGCACTTTACGCATCCACTGGGCGATCGCGCCCCAAATCGCACCTCAACCGCTGATCAACTGCAATCGCTGCGGCGGCATGAAGGCCTATCGCTGCAGCGGAAAATTCCGCGTCAACGCCAACGGCAAGCGCATCGACGTGTGGCTGATCTACCGCTGCGTCGACTGCAATAATTCCTGGAATTTCGGCATTTTCGAACGCTGCAACCGCCGCGACATCGAACCGGCCCTGCTGCAGGCGTTCGAAAGCAACGACCCGGGACTGGCGCGGCGCCATGCCTTCGACATGGTCGCCTTGCGCAACCAGGTCGGGCGCGTCGAGGAGTTTCCCGATGTCGCCGTGCATAAGCGGTTGCTAGGCGGCGCCAGGGACCGCGCGGCGGCGCTGGAACTCCGCCTTGGGCTGGAAATGCCGACATCGCTGCGGCTTGATCGTCTGCTCGCCGGCGAACTTGGCATCTCGCGCTCGCGGCTTCAGGCGCTGGAGGAACGACGCCTGCTGATCGTCGATCCGGACGGCGACAAAGCCCTACGCAAGCCGGCCCGCCAGGGGATGACGATCCGGATCGACCTGGCCGGCGAGCCGGACCACGAAGCGATCATCTCCGCAGCCGGCGGGTAAAACGAGAAAGGGGCGGAGCACCTGGTGCCCCGCCCCTCTCGGAAATCGTCGGAAGAAGAAATTACGCCGCGCCGACCGCCTTGGACGACTTCTCGAAACGCTTGCGCTCGTTCGGGTCGAGATAGAGTTTGCGCAGCCGGATGGTCTTCGGCGTCACTTCGACCAGTTCGTCGTCCTGGATCCAGGCCAGCGCGCGTTCCAGCGTCATGCGGATCGGTGGGGTGAGCTTGACCGCCTCGTCCTTGCCGGCGGCGCGGATGTTGGTCAGCTTCTTGCCCTTCAGCACGTTCACTTCGAGGTCGTTGTCGCGGGAGTGGATGCCGATGATCATGCCCTGATAGACCTTGACGCCCGGATCGATGACCATCGGGCCGCGGTCTTCCAGGTTCCACATGGCGTAGGCGACCGATTCGCCCTGCTCGTTGGAGATCAGCACGCCGTTGGTGCGGCCGGGCAGTTCGCCCTTGTAGGGCTCGTAGGCATGGAACAGCCGGTTCATCACGGCGGTGCCGCGCGTGTCGGTCAGAAGCTCCGACTGGTAGCCGATCAGGCCGCGCGTCGGCGCGTGGAAGACGATGCGCTGGCGGTTGCCGCCGGAAGGGCGCAGTTCGACCATCTCGGCCTTGCGCTCCGACATCTTCTGCACGACCACGCCGGCATGTTCCTCGTCGACATCGATGACGACTTCCTCGACCGGTTCCAGCAATTCGCCGTTCTCACCCTTCTGCATGACGACGCGCGGCCGCGACACGGCGATTTCAAAGCCTTCGCGGCGCATCGTCTCGATCAGCACGGCGAGCTGCAATTCGCCTCGGCCGGAGACGAAGAACGAATCCTTGTCGGGCGATTCCTCGATCTTCAGCGCGACATTGCCTTCGGCCTCGCGCAGCAGGCGGTCGCGGATGACGCGGCTGGTCACCTTGTCGCCTTCGGTACCGGCGAGCGGGCTGTCATTGACCAGGAAGGACATGGTCACGGTCGGCGGATCGATCGGCTGCGCATGCAGCGCCTCGGTAACCGCTAGGTCGCAGAACGTGTCGGCGACGGTACCCTTGGACAGGCCGGCGATGGCGACGATATCGCCCGCCTGGGCTTCCTCGATCGGCTGGCGCTCGAGGCCGCGGAAAGCCAGGATCTTCGAGATGCGGCCGGTTTCGATCTGGGTGCCGTCATGGTGCAGCACCTTGACCGCCTGGTTGGCCTTCAGCGTGCCGGATTCGATACGGCCGGTAATGATGCGGCCGAGGAAGGGGTTGGCTTCCAGGATGGTGCCGATCATCCGGAACGGACCGGGATGGACGGTCGGTGCCGGCACATGCTTGATGATGAGATCGAACAGCGGCCCAAGCTGCTGGTCCTTCGGGCCTTCCGGATTTTCCGAAACCCAGCCATCGCGGCCAGAACCGTAGAGAATCGGGAAGTCGAGCTGCTCGTCGGTGGCGTCGAGCGCGGCGAACAGGTCGAACACCTCGTTGACCACCTCGACATGGCGGGCGTCCGGGCGGTCGATCTTGTTGATGACGACGATCGGCTTCAGGCCGACCTTGAGCGCCTTGCCGACGACGAACTTGGTCTGCGGCATCGGGCCCTCGGCGGCGTCGACCAGCACGATGGCCGAATCCACCATCGACAGGATGCGCTCGACCTCGCCGCCGAAATCGGCGTGGCCGGGTGTGTCGACGATGTTGATGCGGGTGTCCTTCCAGTCGACCGAGGTCGCCTTGGCCAGGATGGTGATGCCGCGCTCCTTTTCCAGGTCGTTGGAATCCATGGCGCGCTCGGCGACGCGCTGATTGTCGCGGAAGGAGCCGGACTGCTTCAAAAGCTGGTCGACAAGGGTGGTCTTTCCATGGTCGACGTGCGCGATGATCGCGATATTACGGAGTTTCATGTTCTGGGTCTCGGAAGCGTTGCAGGCAGCAGGCCAAAGGCGCTGCCTCTTTCGGTTGCGCGGCTCATACAGGGTTTTTCGCAGTTGCGAAAGGGGAAGCGCGACACCAAATACTCATCAAATCTTAAGCATCTGCGTGTGAGATGATTTTGTTAACCAAGGCGGGAACCTTTCAGGGCCCGGGCAGTTCGACCGTCATGACCGATAAACTCAACAGATTTTGGCCGCTCATCGCTTCGGTGGCCTTTGCCTTGCTGCTGGCGGCCAACGCCGCGCAGTCGGCTGCCGCGACCCAGAAAGGCGCGCGCGCCGTTGCGCAGTCAGACACCCAGACCGCCGAACAGGCCTTTGCCGATGCGCCTGATGGCGTTGACCCGATGGTGACGGGACCGGTCAGCACCGCCTTCAAACAGAGGCAAGTCAGCGCCAACTGCGACAGCGCGGTGTGGCCGAACATTCCGATGGTCTGCTACCCGGATTGACCGCCCATAATTGCCGTCCCTGACAGCGGCAACCATTGACACGCCCTGGAACAGTCATGGCGATGTGACGGCCGTCAGATCGCCTTGATTGAATTTAGCCTTATCCCGCCTTAGGCGGCTTGCGGTTCCGGGTCGAACGCCGGCCGGCTGGTGTTGATCAGCAGCGCGATACAGGCCGCCGCGATGGCCGTCATGCCGGCGATGAGGAAAGCGAGCTCGTAATTGCCCTGCAGCTCGCGCATCGTGCCGCCGAAGGCGGCCGCAGTGGCCGCACCCACCTGATGGCCGGCGACGATCCAGCCGAACACGATCGGGCCGCTGCGGTCGCCGAACGCTTCATTGGCAAGCCGCAGTGTCGGCGGCACGGTGGCGATCCAGTCGAGGCCGTAGAGCACGGCGAAGATGATCAGGCTGGTCGCCGAGAAGCCGGAATAGGGCAGATAGATCAGCGACAGACCGCGGATGGCATAGTAGACGCCGAGCAGCTTGCGCGGGTCGAAACGGTCGGTGAGCCAGCCCGACAGCGTTGTGCCGATCAGGTCGAAAATGCCCATCATCGACAAAAGGCCGGCGGCCTGCACCTCGCCGATGCCCATGTCACCGCAGAAGGCGATGAGATGCGTGCCGACCAGCCCGTTGGTGGTGAAGCCGCAGACGAAGAAGGTGGCGAACAGGTACCAGAACACCCGCGTGCCGGCGGCGCGGCGCAGCGTATTGAGCGTATGCGCCAGGAAATTGCCTTGCGATGCCGCTGGCACCGGCGGCACGTCGTCGGCCTCGGCGCCATAGCGCACCATGCCGATCGAAGCCGGACGCTCCGGCACCAGCAGCCAGACCAGCGGCAGCAGGAAGGCCGTGGCGACCGCGACGGCGATGGCGACCGGCCTCCAGCCGCCCGATTGCGCCAGCGAGGCGAGCAGCGGCAGGAACACCAGCAGGCCGGTGGCGCTGGAGGCCGACATCAACCCCATGACCAGGCCGCGATTGGTCTTGAACCACCGGTTGACGATGGTGGCGCCAAGCACGCTGGCAACAGCACCGGAGCCGATGCCCGAGAAGACGCCCCAAGTGATGAAGAGATGCCAGGGCTTGGTCATCAGCAGGCTGAGAGCGGTCGAGCCCGACATCACCAGCAGCGATGCGATCAGCGTGCGCCGCAGCCCGATCCGCTCCATCAACGCGGCGGCGAACGGGCCGGTCAGACCATAGAGCAGGATGCCGACGCCTGCGGCCAGCGAGATGACATCGCGCCGCCAGCCGAAGCTGTTTTCCAGCGGCAGCATCATGACGGCGGGCGCCGAGCGCAACCCGGCGGCGATCAGCAGGCAAAGGAAGATGACACCGACCACCACGAAGGCGTAGCGCTGGCCAAACGGACGGGATTGAGCTATCATGTTACTGACCGGTACGTTGCAAGATGGGAGCACGTATACGTACCGATCGGTAACATTGTCAATCGAGTTCCATGATGCCAACTGACAAAAATATTGAACTGTCCATCAGCGACGATCATGCATCGGCGCCGCCGAAGGCGGCCAAGAAGATCCTCGACGTGGCGTATGACCTTTTCTACCGGCGCGGCATCAGGGCAATCGGCGTCGATGAGATCGTCAAACGCGCCGGCGTCACCAAACCCAGCCTCTACCGAAGTTTCCCGTCGAAGGACGAGCTGGCGGCGTCCTATCTGCGTCAGTATGACCACGAATACTGGGAGCGTTTCGACGAGGCGGTCGACGCTCATCCCGGCGACCCGCGCGCGCAGATCGGCGCCTTCCTGACCCGCGTCGGCAAGCGCACGCAAAAGCCCGACTACCGCGGTTGCGGCATGACCAACGCGGCCGTGGAATATCCCGAGCGCGGCCATCCGGCGCGTGTCGTTAGCGAGGCCAACAAGCAGGAGCTGCGCCGCCGCTTGCGCGCCATGGCCGCCGCTATGGGCGCGCAGGACCCCAACACTCTGGGTGATGGGCTGCTGCTTTTGATCGAAGGCGCCTATATCAGCGGCCAGCTGTTTGGTCTCGGCGGCCCCGCTCAGTCGGTGGCGACGAACGCCGATCTGCTGATAGAAGCGAGCTTGAAGAAATAGCGTTTGGCGATACGTTGCTCCGGCCTAACTGGAGATTGTCGTCATGCGTGCCATTCTGATCCCGCTTGCGCTTGCCGGCCTGTGTCAGGAGGCTCGTGCCGGTGACATATCCAGCGCCTATACCGACCTCGATTCGAAGAAGGATTGCGTGACCTATGCGCAGGCCGCAGAAGGCGATGGCGACTGGGCCGATCTCGCCTGTTCGGGCTATCGCGGCTATCCCGTGCTCATCGCCTATGACGACGCCCGTGAATCGCTGTTCTACGGTTTTCCGCCCGGCGGCGACATGACGTCCGTCTGGGAGAGTTTTTCAGGCTTCAATTCGTCCGCGGCCAAGGTTGAATGGCGCATCGAAACCAATGGCGACAAGGCCGTGCCCTTCGCGGTCATCCACCGCCGCACGATCAGCAATGCCGAGGATCAGAACAAATCGACAGACGTGCTGCTTGTCGCCAAGGTCGGCCAGATGGATGCGCGGGAAAGCTGCACGGTCGGCCTTGTGCTGGCCACCGGCAATCCGCAAGCCAACGACCAGGCGCGAAAACTCGCCGATGAGAAGGCGCGAACCTTCGCCTGCGGCAAGGACCGGCACACCGTCATCGGCAATGTGCCGGCTTTCGGCCGGGTGGATAACTGACCGTTCGGACTCGGACTATTTGATCTTCTTCGCCCGTTCGATAGCATCGACGATCATCTTCTTGGCATATTTGGAATCGTGCCAGCCTTCGATCTTGACCCATTTGCCGGGCTCGAGATCCTTGTAGTGCTCGAAGAAGTGCTGCACCTGCTGCAGGGTGATGTCGGGCAGCTGCGTATACTCGGTAACGTTCTCGTAGCGCAGCGTCAGTTTGGGTGACGGCACGGCAATGACCTTCTCGTCCTGGCCGGCATTGTCTTCCATGATCAAGACGCCGATTGGCCGCACATTGATGACGCAGCCCGGCACCAGCGCGCGCGTGTTGCAGACCAGCACGTCGATCGGATCGCCGTCGCCCGACAGCGTGTGCGGCACGAAGCCGTAATTGCCGGGATACCGCATCGAGGTGTGCAGGAAGCGGTCGACGAACAGCGTGCCGGCCTCCTTGTCCATCTCATACTTGATCGGTTCGCCGCCGATCGGCACTTCGATGATGACGTTGACGTCTTCGGGCGGATTCTTTCCGGTGGCTATGGCTTCAATGCGCATGGATTTGTCCCTCTCTCGGTTGGGAGGAGATAGCGGGCGGCGCACAAGGGCGCAATGCGGCGAATGGTGCTGGTGAACGTCAGGCGGGACGCGATGGCGTCACATGCGTTCAATCATCGCCACAAGATGTTTCAGCGTCGTGATTTCACGGGGATACGCACCACGTACGGCCTTGCTTTGCGCGATCGGCGGTCATTCCCAGACGAAGGCAACCTTCTTCAGCGCTTTCTGCTCGAAGATCTCGACGCCCTCGGCGACATCGCGGCCGCCGGCGCCGGCATAGAAAGCCAGCGCGTTCTGGTTGTCTTCCAGCGCCCACACCACCAAGCCCTTCAGGCCATGGTCGGCAAGACGCGCCCTCGCCGCCGAAAACAGCCGCCGGCCAAGACCGATGCCCTGATATTCCGGGCGCAGGTACAATTCGTAGATCTCGCCCTGCTGCTTGAGTTCCCGGGCGCGGTTTTTGCCGATCGTCGCATAGCCGGCGATGGTGCCGCCGATTTCGACGACCAGAACGGTGGCGGCGCGGCGAATCGCATTGGCCCACCAGTCGGCGCCGCGGCGGTTGATCATCGACGTCAGCGTGCGGTGTGGAATGATGCCGGAATAGGCGCCGCGCCATGCTTCCAGATGCACTTCGGCAATGGCGCCTGCATCGCGCGGGTCGGCTTTCCGGATGTCGATCGTCAGCGTATTCATGATTTGTTAACCATAAACCCGCATCGGCCGATTGCAAGAGTCCGGGTGGCCCGCCGGCT
Source organism: Mesorhizobium sp. 131-3-5 (assembly GCF_016756575.1). Taxonomy (NCBI): domain Bacteria; kingdom Pseudomonadati; phylum Pseudomonadota; class Alphaproteobacteria; order Hyphomicrobiales; family Phyllobacteriaceae; genus Mesorhizobium; species Mesorhizobium sp. 131-3-5. Next base: position 1,155,584 of record NZ_AP023254.1, on the reverse strand, counting down.
GCTTTCTCACAGCCGATCCTGACATTGCTGACATTGCGCAAAGCCCGTCAGCAAGCAGGCCGGATCGGTAAAGTGGTGTCTACCAGCAGGCTCTCAGATTTCGACCAGATGGTCGTCCAGCTCGTTGGTATCGCCAGACGTGACCGGGAAATGCTCGGCCAGCACCGACCCCACCTGCTCGATAGCCTTGACGAAGCCGTCGGCAAGCCGGTCGTCGCCGGCATGCGCCGTCAGGTCACGCACCACGCCGTCCCAGACATGCTGGCCGACCTTGGCGTCGATGCCCGAATCGGCGACCACCTCGGCATAGCGCTCGGCGATCGAGACGAAGACCAGCACGCCGGTGCGCGCCGTGGTGCGGTGGACGTTGCGGGCGAGGAACTGCTTGATCGCATTGGCGTGCGCCGCCTGATAGCGCAGTCGCCTTGGCACCATATGGATGCGCAGCCCGGGAACAGCCCACAACAGGGCAAACACGCAGGCCAGCGCCAGCAATTGCGCGACGACGAAATGCGGCAGACGGATGGTGAGCCACCATGCCTCCAGCCCATAGGCGACGGCGAGGCTGACGATCAGCATGCCGAGCGTCGCCATCATGGCGGCCGGAGCGAAATAGCCGTCGCTGGCATGCGCGACGACGCAGTAGATCTCGCCGTCGGTTTTGGTTTCCGCGGCGCGGATCGCATCGGCGATGCGCTCGTGATCCTGCGGGCTGATCGGTCGTGTTGCCATTGTCTCACCAGCTTCCTGAAGAACCGCCACCACCGGACGAGCCGCCGCCCCCCGAGAACCCGCCGCCGCTGCTGCTCGATCCCGACGACCAGCTGCTGCCGGAACTCCCCGACGACCAGCCGCCACCCGACGAACCCGTCGTCCAGCCGCTGCGGCCCGAGGATCCGCTCGGCCCCCTGCCGTAACGAAACGTCATGCCCAGCCATCTATACACGCCCGGCGACAGCTTGGTGCCGAACATCGGCGGCAGGAACGCCATCGCCAGGCCGCCGAAGAACATCGTCGCCCACAGGATCAGGAACACCGCGACGATCGGATCGATGGGGGTGCTTCTGTCGGCCGGATTGCGCTTGCCGCGCGCTTCCAGTTCCTCGGGATGACCTTCCAGCACCATGACCATGTCGTCGACGGCCTTGGAGATGCCGCCTGGGAAATCGCCGGCGCGGAACGCCGGCACCATGTCGTTCTCGATGATCAGCTTGGTGTGCAGGTCGGTCAGCGTGCCTTCCAGCCCATAGCCGACCTCGATGCGCATCTTGTGGTCGTTCTTGGCGACCAGCAGAAGCACGCCGTTGTTCTCGCCGGCCTGGCCGAGTTTCCAGAAGCGGAACAGCCGGTTGGCATAGGGCTCGATCTCCTCGCCGTCGAGGCTGGGAATCGTCGCCACGACGATCTGGTCGGAGCCCTTGGTCTCGAAGTCGGCGAGTTTTTGTGTCAGCGCCGCCTTGGTGTCGGCATCGATGATACCGGCATTGTCGACGACGCGGCCGGTGAGCGCTGGCAATTCGGCGGCAAAACCCGCGAAACAGGACAACAGCAGCGCCAGAACACCCAGGACAACGTGGATCGTCGGGTTGAAATAGCCGGGCCTCGGCAGGCGGCGTGTCGTCATGCCGTCACCAGCTTCCCGAGGAGCCGCCGCCGCCGGACGAACCGCCGCCGCCGGAAAAGCCACCGCCGCCCGAAGACCAGCCGCCGCCGGAACTGCCGGAGGACCAGCCGCCGCTTGAGGAGCGCCGGCCGGGCTCGAACGTCATGCCGAGCCAGCGATAGCGGCCGGGTCCAAGCTTCTTGCCGAAGATCGGCGGCAGGATGGAGGCGGCGATGCTGCCGAAGAAGATGATCGCCCAGATGCTGATGAAAATGGCGAAGAACAGGTCGTCGGAATTGAACGGCGCCTGCTGGTTGCGCTTGCCGCGCGCTTCCAACTCCTCCGGATTGCCTTCCAGCACCATGACCATGTCGTCGACGGCCTTGGAGATGCCGCCTGGGAAATCGCCGGCGCGGAACGCCGGCACCATGTCGTTCTCGATGATCAGCTTGGTGTGCAGGTCGGTCAGCGTGCCTTCCAGCCCATAGCCGACCTCGATGCGCATCTTGTGGTCGTTCTTGGCGACCAGCAGAAGCACGCCGTTGTTCTCGCCGGCCTGGCCGAGTTTCCAGAAGCGGAACAGCCGGTTGGCATAGGGCTCGATCTCCTCGCCGTCGAGGCTGGGAATCGTCGCCACGACGATCTGGTCGGAGCCCTTGGTCTCGAAGTCGGCGAGTTTTTGTGTCAGCGCCGCCTTGGTGCCGGCATCGATGATGCCGGCATTGTCGACGACGCGGCCGGTAAGCGCCGGGAGATCGGCGGCGAGGGCAGTTAGGGGGAGGAAGAAGACAAGGAGGAAAAGCGGGCCAAGAAAATTGAGGGCGGCGTTCCTTCGCACCCCCCTCTGGCCTGCCGGCCATCTCCCCCGCAAGCGGGGAGATTGGCAGCTTTGCCGTCGGCCCAAACCTTCAAACGCCGAAAATTGGCGAAAGCCGAAACGACAGCTGATCTCCCCCCTTGCGGGGGAGATGTCCGGCAGGACAGAGGGGGGTGTGACGGAACTCAAGGTCAACAAGGACCAGACCCGCTAATTGATCGTTCACCCGCCCTGCTTCGTGCCGAAATCGACCTTCGGCGGCTGCATCTTGTCTTCGTCGACGGTGAAGTTGGCGAAGGGCTCGTTGCCGCGGAACCAGAAGGTAGCCCACAGCACCGACGGGAAGGTCTTGAGCGTTAGATTGTAGTCCCTGACCGCCTGGATGTAGTCGCGCCGCGACACCGCGATGCGGTTCTCGGTGCCCTCGAGCTGCGCCTGCAGCGCCAGAAAATTCTGGTTGGCCTTAAGGTCGGGATAGGCCTCCGACACCGCGATCAGCCGCGACAGCGCGCTGGTCAGCCCGGCCTGGGCATCCTGGAACTTCTTGAGGGCTTCGGGATCCTTCAGCGTTTCCGGCGTCACCGTGATCTGCGTCGCCTTGGCGCGCGCCTCGACCACCGCGTCCAGCGTGTCCTTTTCATGCGAGGCATAGCCTTTGACCGTCTCGACCAGATTGGGGATGAGGTCGGCGCGGCGCTGATACTGGTTCAGCACCTCGCTCCAGGCCGCCTTGGCGTTTTCCTCCGCCGTCGGGATCGTGTTGTAGCCGCAGCCGGCAAGCAGCGGCAGGACGATTGCCATCATCAGGAAGGCGGGCAGCGTGCGGAATGGCGATGGGCGAGCAAGGCGCTGGGCAAGCATGATGGGGTCCCTCGATAGAAGTTGCATGCGAAGCATTACCACAATCGGCGCGCAAGAAAACGGCCTCGGCCTCTGGACCAGCGACGGCATCCATCGCCTTGCCGCAAGGCCCTGTGATTGGCCGCGCGAACGCGATAAGGTCCGGTCAAAACGGGACATCATCATGGCGCAACGCCACGACAGCGACAGGGAATCGCGCCGCATCCTCGACCGCGTCGCGCAGGAGACCGATCCGGCGGGCGCCTCCTTCGTGGCGCGGACGACGAAAGGCGTGCGCGACCATGTCGCCGCCGCCGACGCCGACCGCACCGACCCGATCGAGGTCTGGGGCACGCGCATTGGCAGGATACTCGGCCTGCTTCTGGCGCTGGGCCTGATGGTCTGGCTCGTGCTTTTCCTCACCCGGGGCAGCTAGGAATCAAAAGACAATGAGCGCCGAAAAACCCGACGCGCCGCGTGCGGTCATCGTCATTTCCAGCCATGTCGCCCGTGGTTCGGTCGGCAACCGCGCTGCCGTCTTTGCGCTCGAAACACTTGGCTTTCCAGTCTGGGCGGTTCCGACGATCATCCTGCCCTGGCATCCCGGTCATGGGCGCGCGACGCGCATCGTGCCGCCGCTCGACCAGTTCAAGGCGCTGATGGCCGACCTCGAGCGCGCGCCATGGCTGGGCGAGGTCGGCGCGGTGCTGTCGGGCTATCTCGGCGAGGCCGGCCAGGCCGAGGCCGTCGCCTCACTGGTCGCCGCGGTGAAGGCCAGGACGCCTGATGCCGTCTATATCTGCGATCCGGTGATGGGCGATTCCGGCGGGCTCTACGTGCCTGAGCCCACCGCCGCCGCCATGCGAGACCGGCTGATGCCGATCGCCGACATCGCCACGCCCAACCGCTATGAGTTGGAATGGATGGCCGGCGCGCCGCTGCCAGACCTCAAATCGGTGATCGCGGCAGCACTCCACGCCGGGCCGTCAACAATGCTGATCACCTCGGCACAATCGATGATGATTGGCGGCACCGGCAATCTGCTTCTCGACGGCACCCAGGCGCTGCTGGCCGAACATCGCCTGATCGACAAGCCGCCGAACGGCCTGGGCGATCTGACGGCGGCCGTCTACCTCGCCCGCATCCTTTCCGGCCAACCACCGATCAAGGCGCTGCAATCGACCACCGCGGCGGTCTACGAGATCCTGGCGCGCACGGCAAAACGCGGCGGCGACGAGCTGCAGCTCGAAACCGATGCGCAGAGCCTGTCGCACCCGATGGCCATGGTGCAGCTGCGCCATGTCACGCATCCGGGGCGGGATCGCCGGGCGTGACTTCGGCCGGGGCCGTACTCGTCGGCGCCGACGGTTGCAAGGCCGGCTGGATCGCCGTGCGGCGCCAACTCGGTTCGATACGTCGTAACCCCGGTTCGACACCTCGTAACCCCGGTTCGACACCTCGTAACCCCGGTTCGACACCTCGTAACCCTGGTTCAGCGCCATCGGTTGAAATCTTCGCCAGTTTCGCGGCGCTGCTCGCGGCAACTCCCGACAATGCGGTTGTCGCCGTCGACATGCCGATCGGCCTGCCCGAATTCTCCAGCAAAGGCGGCCGCGGACCGGAAGCGCTGGTCAGGCCGCTGCTCGGCGCGCGCCAGTCCAGCGTGTTTTCGATCCCGTCCCGCGCCGCGCTCTATGCCGACACCAGCGATTTCACCACAATCGAAGCCTGGTATGCCGCGCATCGCAGGGCAAGCGCGGTGGCAAGGGCCACATCCGACCCGCCGCGCGGCGTTTCGATCCAGGCCTTCGGCATCTTTTCGAAGATCCGCGAGATCGACGCCCTGCTGATCGCGCGGCCCGATCTGCGCGGCCGCGTCTTCGAATCGCATCCCGAAGTCGCTTTCTGCCGCCTGAATGGCGACCAGGCCATGCAGCTGCCCAAGAAGATCAAGGGCAGCGTCAATCCGGCCGGCATGGCGGAGCGCAAGGCGCTGCTGTGCCGGCATGGCTATGCCATGGACTTCCTCGACCAGCCGCCGCCGCGTGGCGCGGCCGCCGATGATTTCCTCGATGCGGCGGTCATGATGCTGATCGCCGGCCGCATCGCCAGCGGCAGCGCGAAGCCATTTCCCAACCCGCCACTCGCTGACGGTTTTGGCATACCGGTCGCCATCTGGGCATGACAATGTCGGCGGACGTCCCGCTTATACGCATGGCGTTTATGGCCAGACCCCACAATTCTGCATTGCTCGTGACAGGCTTTTACCGTTAGAGGCTTTCTCGACCGCAACGAGCTGCCGCCTCCAACCCCGGAAAGGCCTTAGCCGCCCATGCCTCATCTTCCCGATCACCTCCTCGCCGGCTATCGCAATTTCATGAATGGCCGCTATCTCACCGAGAGCGGCCGCTATCGCGAGCTCGCCCGCGAGGGGCAGGCCCCGGAAACGATGATCGTCGCCTGCTGCGACTCGCGCGCGGCCCCCGAAGCGATCTTCGACGCGGGGCCGGGCGAACTCTTCGTGCTGCGCAATGTCGGCAATCTGGTGCCGCCCTACGAACCGGACGGCGAGTTCCATTCGACCTCGGCGGCGCTCGAATTCGCGGTGCAGAGCCTCAAGGTCAAGAACATCGTCGTCATGGGCCATGGCCGCTGCGGCGGCATCCGCGCCGCGCTCGACCCCAATGCCGCGCCGCTGTCACCCGGCGATTTCATCGGCAAATGGATGAGCCTGATCGCGCCCGCCGCCGAAACGGTCTCTTCCAGCACCTTCATGACGGCGGCCGAGCGCCAGACAGCGCTTGAACGCATCTCGATCCGCTATTCCATCGCCAACCTCCGGACCTTTCCCTGTGTCTCGATCCTCGAGGGCAAGGGGCGGCTGTCGCTGCACGGGGCTTGGTTCGACATTTCGACCGGTGAGCTCTGGGTGATGAACAAGGAGACCGGCGATTTCGAGCGGCCGGTGCTGGAATGAACGGTAAGGCGCGCCCGGTGAGGAACGTCCGGCCGGTCGTCTTCACCGCCGCCGCCCTGCTGATAGCGATCGTTGCCGCGCGCGCCGATGACGGCGCCATCATCAGCCGCTGGTATTCGGCGCTGCTGGTCGCCGACCGCACCGAACTCGCCGACCTGCTTGCCGACGACGTCCGCATCAAGCTCGAAGACCTCGGCGTCGTCCAGAGCAAGCAGGAATTCATCGCCGCGCTCGACGAATGGAAAGGCGCGGTTGCCGGTGCCGCGATCCGCCACCGCATCGAGAAGAGCGAGGACGGCATCACCACGGTGATCGCCTGCTACGACTTCCCCGACAATGACATGCTGATGCAGGAAACCTTCGCGGTGACCGACAACCGCATCACCGCCAGCTCGCAGGCGGCCATCGCCGAAAACTGCGAAGCCTATTGAGGCGGGTCGGCCAACTGCCATATTGCGGGCACGCGGACCGCGTCCTACATCGGTGACACCCTCCTCCTTGACGCCAGCGAAGGACCCTTCATGCCCTCCACGAAAACCGTCGACCTCGCCGCCCATCCGCTGACCGCGTGGCAGGGGCCGCTCGGCCTGCCCGATTTTGCCCATATCAGTGACGGCGATTTTTCCCCGGTCTTCGACGCGGCGTTGAAGGCGCATGAGGCGGAGATCGATGCGATGGCCGGCAACAAGGACGCGCCGACCATCGAGAACACGCTTGCCGCGCTGGAACTTGGCGGCGAGGCACTCGATCATGTCTCGTCGATCTTCTGGTGCCGCGCCGGCGCCTACACCAACGAGACGATCCAGGCGCTGGAGCGCGACATCTCGCCGAAGATGTCCAGGCATTTTTCGGCGATCTCGATGAACGAGAAGCTGTTTGCCCGCATCGACGACCTCTACCAGCGCCGCGAGCACCTCGGCCTCGACGCCGAGACCCTGCGGGTGCTGGAGAAGACCTGGAAGGGTTTCGTCCGCTCCGGCGCCAAGCTCGATGCCGAAGGCAAGAAGCGGCTTGCCAGGATCAATGAGGAGCTGTCTTCGCTCGGTACGGCTTTCGGCCAGAACGTGCTGGCCGACGAGCGCGACTGGGCGCTGTTTCTTGACGAGGCTGACCTTGCCGGTCTGCCGGATTTCCTGAAAGGTTCGATGGCCGAGGCGGCCGAGATGCGCGGCCAGAAGGGGCGTTACGCCGTCACTTTGTCGCGCTCGATCTACGAGCCGTTCACGACCTTCTCGGAACGCCGCGACCTGCGCGAGATCGCCTTCAAAGCCTTCACCATGCGCGGCCAGAATGGCGGCGCCAGCGACAACACCGAAGTGGTGCGCGACATGCTGAAGCTGCGCGCCGAAAAGGCCAGGCTGCTCGGCTACGCCTCCTTCGCCGCGCTGAAGCTCGACGACACCATGGCCAAGACGCCGAAGGCGGTGCACGACCTGCTCGATCCGGTCTGGGAAAAGGCGCTGGAAAAGGCCGCCGCCGACCAGAAGGAACTGGAGCGCCTGGCGGCGCAAGCCGGCAGCAACGAGAAATTCGCCGCCTGGGACTGGCGCTTCTACCAGGAGAAGCTGCGCGCGGAAAAATTCGCCTTCGATGAGGCGGAGCTGAAACCCTATCTGCAGCTCGACCGGGTGATCGACGCCTGCTTCGACGTCGCGACCAAACTGTTCGGCATCACCTTCGAGGAGAAAAAGGGCATCGCCGCCTGGCACCCCGACGCACGCGTCTTCGTGGTGAAAAACGCCGATGGCAGCGAGCGCGCACTGTTCCTCGCCGATTATTTCGCGCGGCCCTCGAAGCGTTCCGGCGCCTGGATGAGCGCACTGAAGTCCGGCTATAGCCTCGGCCACGGCTCGAAGCCGGTGATCTACAACATCATGAACTTCGCCAAGCCGCCGGCAGGCGAGCCGGCCCTGCTGTCGGTCGACGAGGCGAAGACGCTGTTCCACGAATTCGGCCACGCGCTGCACGGCATGCTGACCGACGTCACCTGGCCGTCAGTTGCGGGCACTTCGGTCAGCCGCGATTTCGTCGAACTGCCTTCGCAGCTCTACGAGCATTGGCTGACGGTGCCGGCGGTGCTTGAAAAGCACGCCCTGCACGTCAAGACCGGCAAGCCGATGCCGAAGGCGCTGCTCGACAAGATGCTGGCCACACGAACCTTCGGCGCCGGCTTCGCCACGGTGGAATTCACGTCTTCCGCCTTGATGGACATGGCCTATCACGCTCGGCCCGATGCTCCGGCCGAGCCGCTTCGTTTCGAAGCCGAAACGTTGGAAAAACTCGACATGCCCGACACTATCGCGATGCGCCACCGCACCCCGCATTTCGGCCATGTCTTCTCGGGCGACGGCTATTCGGCCGGCTACTATTCCTACATGTGGTCGGAAGTGCTGGACGCCGATGCCTTCGCCGCCTTCGAGGAAACCGGCGATCCCTTCAACCCGGCACTGGCCGAAAGGCTGCGCAAGAACATCTACGCCGCCGGCGGCTCGAAGGATCCGGAAGAGCTGTACACGGCGTTTCGCGGCAAGATGCCTTCGCCGGAAGCGATGATGGTGAAGCGCGGGCTGGTGTAGCGCCGGCTTTTTCCTTCTCCCCCTATGGGAGAAGGTGGATCGGCGCGTAGCGCCGAGACGGATGAGCGACTATCTGAGGTGTCAAGTTGCATTTGCGAATTCGTTACGCGCGTCGCGTGCTTTTGCATTGAGAATGACGAGCAGCTTGCGGGCGAGCGCAATGCGGATGACCATTTTCTCCTTTCCGGCAGTCTGCAACCGTTGCTTGAAAGCTGCCAGATGCGGATCATATTTGGCAACGATGCTGGCAACGAGAAAGAGGACGCCGCGCGGCCCTGCCCGACCGCCGCGCACTGGTCTTCGACCGCTGCGCTTGCCACTGTCATTGGCGATCGGCGCCAGGCCGGCCAACTTGGCGATGGCCTTGTTGGAGAGGATGCCGATCTCCGGCAACTGCGCCATCAGCCGCGCCACGGTGCGAGAGGCAACACCCTTGAGCGAGCGGAAGGCTCGGTCGAGGCATGCCCACAGCGGATCGTCATCGATGAGCGTGGCGATCTCACCTTCGAGCCTGCGGCTCTGGCGCGCAAGCAGCGCGATCACTTCATCGAGGCTGGCGATAGTTTCGGCGTCGGCGGTGCTCTTGCGCTGCTTTTGAATGGTGAGATCTCCTCCCACCTGGGAAAGCCGCGCAACCAGCGCCTTGAGCCGCTGCTGGGCCGCGCTCGGCGGCGGCGTCGGCTTGAGCCGCTTGACGGCACCATAACGGGCAATCACGGCGGCATCGATTCTGTCGGTCTTCTCCAGGAAACCCATTGCCTCGGCGAAGTAGCGAACGCTCCTCGCGTTGGCCATGCCGCAGGGTTGGCCCATCTCCCACAAGAGCAGGAAGGCCAGCCGTTCGTAGCCGCCACTGGCCTCCATGATGACGAGTTCGACATCATGGTTCTGACACCAGGCGGCCAGATCGGCGATGCCTGCCGCATCGTTGGCGAAGCGGTTTGCCGCTCCCATCGGCTCGATATGAGCGTCGAGCCAGTCTTTCGAAATATCTATTCCACAGAGGGTCGTGTTCACGGTAACCTGCCTTGTGCGTGCGATTGGAGCCAAGCGACTATTCGGTCGTGCGTGACGAAGACGAAGATCCCAGGCTCATCCACGGTTGTAGCCGCAGGGGTGTCGGGCGACTTCGCCAAGCCTCGAATCGGATGGCCGTCCGGTTCGAGGCTCAGTCGCTTCCATCGCACAAAGTCTCCTCCGTGCAGATACAAGGGGTGTTCCAGCGGAGTGAGACGTTGGCGTTCCCTGGAACACCCCTCATCCGTCGCCTTCGGCGACACCTTCTCCCACAAAGGGAGAAGGGGGAGCCTCATCCCTCCACGGATCGGCCACCCTAGGCCACACCGGCCGCCTCAGCTTCTTGTAATCCGTCACCGCCGGATTGCTGGGATATGAACTCGGCGCCGTGACGTAGATGATCTCCGCGGCGATCGGCTCGAAGCCGGCGTAGAAATGATTGGTCGACTTGATCAGCAGCATATCCTTGGCCAGCGGATCGACGCCGATATTGGAGAAAATGTCCGGCTCGAAAGTTTGCGTGCGGTTGATGTTGAGGATGATGTCGACCTCGGTGCCTTCGATGCGCACCAGCGCGGTCGGCCCGAGCGTCACCCGGCTCGGCCCGAAACTCTGCCAGCCCTCGGCGACGGCCTTCAGCACCTTGACGCGGGCGTCGATCGGCTCACCCGCCTGCGGCCCGGCCTTGCCGCCGAAACGCAGGTCGATGACCGCGCCCTCGCCGGCCGCCAGGCAGAAGGTCACCGCGATCGGGTCCCAGATCGTCGCCACGCCGAATTTGTCGAGGCCACGCCCCAGCATCTGGCGCAGCACGAAGGTGCCGTCGCCGGGAACGCCGCCGCCGGGATTGTCCCAGATGTCGGCGATGACCACCGGCTTGCCGGGGTTCTCTGCACGCACCGCCAGCGCCCGGTCGATACCGTCGGCGGTATCGAGCATCGTCATCGCCGTCTTTTCGCGCAGTTCGTAGAGCTCGCGTCCCAGCCTCTCCGCCAGCGCGTCGCCCCTGGCCTTGTCATTGTCCGTGACGACAAGGATGCGCGTGCCCATTTCCGGCACGTCGGCGGCCATGAAGCCGTGGATGACGGAAACCGACAGCACGCCGTCCTTGCCGTGCAACGCCTTGATGCGGTCGACGAAGGAGCGCATCGGCTCGCGGCTGGTCGGCAGCACCTGGATCATCCTGCAGTCGAACGTCGAGATGACAGGCTTGATCTCACCGCGCGCGGCCGCCAGCCCAAGCTCGACAACATGTTCGCCGCGCTCGTAGAAATCGGTGTGAGGGAATTCGAGGAAATAGGCCATGATATCGGACGCCGCCACGCGCTTGGGCGTCAGGTGGCTGTGCGGATCGAATTCCGAGGCGATCACCACGTCAGGCCCGACAATCCCGCGCACACGTTCCAGCAGGTCGCCTTCGCAATCGTCATAGCCTTGCGCCACCATGGCGCCGTGCAGCCCGAGAATGACCGCGTCGACCGGCAGTGCCGCCTTCAACTGGTCGAGGATCTCTTCGCGCAGCGCCTCGAAGGTCTGCCGCTGCACCAGGCCGCCGGGCTCGGCCCAGGTCGCGGTGCCTTCGATCACGGTCAGCCCTTCCTTGGCCGCGCGCCGGCGCAAGGCGACGATCGGCGAAGAGCACAGCGTCGGCGTTTCCGGATGCTTGCCCGGTCCGGCATAGAAGGCCATCTCGAACGAGGCCCGGTCTGTCGGCACCGGCGAAAAGGTGTTGGTTTCCGTCGCCAGCGAGGCGGTGAAGATGCGCATGTAAGCTCCGCGATATCAGGCTATTTGACGGCCCCGAGCGCCAGGCCCCGGACGAGGTAGCGCTGCAGCCAGATGAACAGGATCGCCACCGGCAATGTCGCCAGCAGTGTCGCCGCCATGACGTGATGCCACTCGATCGTGTAGCGACCGGCGACGAGAGAAAAGACCTGGATCGGCAGGGTGTAGCTCTCCTGGCTGCGCAGCATGGTCAGCGCCACGACGAACTCGTTCCAGGCATTGATGAAGGTGAAGATGGCGGTGACCGCGATGGCCGGCAGGCAGAGCGGCAGGAACACTTTGCGCAAGGTCAGCCAGCGGCCGGCGCCTTCCATCCAGGCGGCCTCTTCGAGGTCGCGCGGAATGGTGTCGAAATAGCTCTGCAGCATCCAGACGGTGAAGGCGACGTTGAAGGCCATGTAGATGAAGCCGAGCGCCGTCGTCGATTCCACCAGCCCCCATGCGGCCATCAGCCGGAACAGGCCGAGCACCAGCACGATCGGCGAGATCATCTGCGAGATCAGCAGGAACTGGCGGAAGGCGCCGTAGCCGGCAAAGCGAAAGCGCGACATCGCGTAGGCCGCGGGAACGGAGATGAGGATGGCGCCGACCGTGGCGATGACCGAGACATAGAGCGAATTGGCCAGCGCCTGGCCGAAGCCGGTCGCTACCCACATGTCGGCAAAATTCGACCAGCGGAACTCGCTCGGCCACCATGTCGGCGACAGCACCTCCTGGCGCGGCTTGACCGCGGTGAGGAACATCACCGCGAAGGGAAAGATCGTCACCACGATCAGCGGCGCCAAAAGCAGCCAGGCGATGACGGTGCGTTTGAGCTTGCTCGTCATGAGCTTGTTTGTCATGCGCGCTGCTCCCGCATCGCCAACCGCACATAGATCATGGTGAAGACCAGCAATATGGCGAACATGACCAGCGACACCGCCGAGGCCTCGCCCAGTTTGCCGATCCGGAAGGCGAGCTTGTAGAGGTGGGTGACCAGGATGTCGGTCGAGTTGGCCGGCCCGCCCTGTGTCATCACCCAGATGATCGGGAAGGAGTTGAAGACGTAGATGGTGTTGAGCACGATGGCGATGTTGATGAACGGCTTCAGCAGCGGAAAGGTGATCTCGCGGAACTGCTGCAGCGGTGTGGCGCCCTCGAGCGCCGCCGCCTCGTAGAGATCGTCCGGGATCGACGACAGGCCGCCGAGGAAGATCGTTGTGGTGAACGGCACCGTCACCAATATGCCGATCAGCACCTGCATCGGGAACGCCGTCTCGGCGCTGGCCAGCCACTGGATGTTGTGGTCGATCAGGCCAAGGCCAAGCAGCGCCGAATTCAGCATGCCGCTTTCGCCGCTGAGCGCCCAGCGCCAGACCACCGCCGTCATGGTCAGCGACACCGCCCAGGGCAGCATGATGATGACGCGGGCAAGGCCGCGGCCATAGAAATCGGTGTTGAGGATCATCGCCACCGGCACCGACAAAAGCAGCGCACCGCCGACCACCAGCACGGTCCACACACCGGTGCGCCAGAGTGCCGCGACGAAATCGGGATCGGCGGCAAGCGACGCGAAATTGGCAAGGCCGCTGAACTCGCGCAACTGGCCGAAGCGATTGACGTCATGCGTCGATATCTGGATCAGGTCCCAGACCGGCCAGAAGATGACGACCGCCGCCAGGAACAGGCTGGGCAAGGTCAGGAGATAGGGCAGGAAACGATTTTGCATCGGCTGGCCTGGCTGGCGAATCCAAAATTCGCATCTGCAAGATGTGGCGCGCCCCGCCTGAGTCTGGGGCGCGCCACGGGGCGCAGGGAGATACGCCCTATTTCTTCAGCACCGCGTTGGCCTTCGCCGCCGCGTCCTTCAAACCTGCCTCCGGGTCGCCGCCGAGATAGATCTTCTGCATGGCATCCGAAGTGATCTGGGCAACCTCTTCCCAGCCCGGGATGACCGGCGCGAAGCGGGCGTCGGGCAGCAGCGCGGTGAAGGCGGCCAGATCGGCGTTGTTGACGTAATAATCCATCTTGGCCTCTTCCTTGTTCACCGGCAGGAAGCCTTCGCCTTGCGTGAACTTGGCGCGCTGTTCCGTGGTGAACAGGAAGTCCATCAGCTTCCAGGCCTCATCCTTGTTCTTGGAGTTCTTGAACATGATCATGGAATCGGTGACGCCATAGGTACCGCGCGCCCCGGTCGGGCCGGCCGGAATGGCGGCGACGCCGTATTTGAGCTTCGGCGCCTCGTCCTTGATCTGGTTGGACAGGAAGGGCGCGGTGATCATCATGCCGACCTTGCCCTGCTTGAACAGGTTCTGCACGTCCTCCCGGTTGTTGGAGGTCACACCTGGTTCGGTCAGCCCCTCGTCGATCATCGACTTGTAGAGCTTGGCGGCTTCGAGCGCGCCCGGCGTGCCGAGGCCCGACGTGCCGTCCTTGTTGAGGATTTCCGAGCCTTGCGACCACATCGCATAGTAGTAATAGACGTCGGTCTCGATCTCCTTGCCCTGCAGGCCGAACCCGAAGGCGCCGGATCCAAGCGCCTTGATCTTGCGGGCATCGTCCTGCAGCTCGGTCCAGGTCGCCGGCGGCTTGGCGATGCCGGCTTTCTCGAACAGTTCCTTGTTGTAATACATCGCGCGCGCCGAAGCGGCGATCGGCAAGCCGTAGGTCTTGCCGTCCATGATCGAGGGCGACAGGAAGGTGTCGATGAAGCGGCCCTTGAAGTCTGGCGTGATGTAGCTGTCTAGCGGTTCGGCGACGCCCTGCTGGACGAAGTCGATCAGCCAGCGCGTGCCGATGATCGACAGATCCGCATTGGTGCCGGCGGTGATGTCCGTGGTCAGCTTCTGCAGCAGCACATCCCACGGCACGACCTCGAACTTTATGGTGATGCCGGGGTTCTTGGCCTCGAACTCCTTCTTGACCTCTTCGAAATACGGACCGGTCTTGGCGCTGTATTCGGCGACGGTTACGCGTACTTCACCCGCATTCGCCTGCGCCGCGAAGGCCAGCATGCTCATTCCGGCCATCAGGCCGACAGTCCATTTGGCAAGGCTCATCTGATCTCTCCCATTGTTCCGCGCATTTGCGCTCCTTGTGCCGATACCAGGCACAAGATTTATGTGACTTTCCTACATTATCGAGGAATTCACGGCATGCAAGCGGATTATCATGTTGCTTAATTACATTCCTTTCGGTAGCCTGCCGACATCTGCCTGACCTGCGGGAGGAGCAAGCGCCGTGGTTTCGAAAGCCGAATTCGAAGGCCGCACTGTCGTCGTCACCGGTGCCGGCGGCGGCCTTGGCTCGGCGATCGTCGCATTGCTGGCCGGAAGGGGCGCCCGGGTGGTTGGCTGCGACCAGTCGCAGGAGGCGCTGGCAAGCCCGCACCTTGCCTCGCGCCATGTCTTCAACCTTCTCGACCGGGCTTCGATCGAGGCGGGGATCGCCGCCGTGCTGGATATTGACGGCGTGCCCGACATCCTGATCAACAATGCCGGCTGGACGCGCGCCGAGACGATTTCCGCGCTCGATGCCGACAGGATCGAGCACGAGCTCGACCTCAATCTGACCGGGGTGATGACTTTCGCCGACCCTATCGTCAAGGCAATGGCGGCGCGCAGGTCAGGCAGCGTCGTCTTCATCTCCTCCGTCAACGCCATCGCGCATTTCGGCAATCCGGCCTACGCCGCGGCCAAGGCCGGCATCAACGCCTATGCCAAATCGATCGCCGTCGAACTCGGCCGCAGCGGCGTGCGCGCCAATGTCGTCTGTCCCGGATCGATCCGCACCGCCGCCTGGGACCATCGGCTGGCCAAGGACCCGGAAATCCTGGGCAAGCTCAAGCGCCTCTACCCGCTCGGCCGCATCGTCAACGCCGCGGAAGTGGCTGAAGCCGTGGCTTTCCTTGCCTCGGACCGCGCATCGGGCGTAACAGGCGTGGTGATGCCCGTGGATGCCGGACTGACCGCCGGCTGCCTGCCATTCATCGACGACATATTGGGAGCGTGACCATGACCGACGTCCTGTTTCGCAACCTGTCGAAATCCTTTGGCCAGCACAAGATCCTTGAGGACATCAACCTCGACATCAGGAGCGGCGAGTTCGTGGTGCTGGTCGGCCCGTCCGGCTGCGGCAAGTCGACCTTGCTGCGCATGCTGGCCGGCCTGGAGACGATCAGTTCCGGCGACCTCATGATCGGCGGCACGCGCGCCAACGATCTGCCGCCGCAGCAGCGCAACATCGCCATGGTGTTCCAGTCCTATGCGCTGTTCCCGCATTTGAAGGCCTCCGACAATATCGGCTTCGGCCCGAAGATCCGTGGCGAGAGCCGTGCCGCCATCGACGACAAGGTCAAGAAGGCCTCCGGGGTGCTCAACCTCTTCTCCTATCTCGACCGCTACCCCCGCCAGCTCTCGGGCGGCCAGCGTCAGCGTGTCGCCATGGGCCGCGCCATCGTGCGCGAACCCTCGGTGTTCCTGTTCGACGAGCCGCTCAGCAATCTCGACGCGCAGTTGCGCGTCCAGATGCGCACCGAGATCAAGGCGCTGCACCAGCGGCTGAAATCGACCATCGTTTATGTCACCCACGACCAGATCGAAGCCATGACCATGGCCGACCGCATCGTCGTGATGGACCGCGGCCGGATCCAGCAGGTCGGCGCCCCGCTCGAACTCTATGACCGGCCGGCCAACAAGTTCGTCGCCGGCTTTCTTGGCTCGCCGTCGATGAGCTTTGTCTCCGGCGCCCTCAAGGCGACGCCCGAGAAAAGCTGGTTCGAATCGGCCGGCGGCGGACGGCTTGCGCTTGCCGGCAAGGCGGCACCGGCTGGCAATGCGGTGGAGGCCGGCATCCGGCCCGAGCACTTCATCATCGGTGAGGCCGCCGATGCCATGGCGCTCAAGGTGGATGTCGTCGAGCCGACAGGCTCCGAGACCCATGTCTATGGCGCCATCGGCACCGATACTGTGCGCGCCGTGTTCCGCGACAGGGTGCCGGTCAAGCCGGGTGACCTGCTGCCGGTCTCGGTCGATCCCGCCAACATCCATCTGTTCGACAAGGCGACGGGCCTGCCGCTATAAGGCCTGCCCCGAGGGCAACGGCATGAAGACGAAACAACAGACATGAAGACGCCGGCCGACATCATCACGCGGCTGCAGCTGATGTCGCAGGACGGCACCAAGTCGGATCGCCGGCTGGCCGGCCTTGTGCTGTCCGATCTCGATTTCGCTTCCAAGGCGGCCATCTCCGAGATCGCCGCGCGCGTTGGCGTCAGCGAACCGACGGTGACGCGCTTTTGCCGCAATCTCGGCTGCGAGGGCCTGCGCGACTTCAAATTCTACCTGGCGCAGGCCATCGCCATTGGCGGCCAGTATCTGTCGCCCGAACCGTTGAGCCGCGACGCGCGTGAGCAGCGCATCGCCTCGGCCATCACCGAAGCGGCGATCTCGGCCATCCAGCGCGCCAGCGAGAACCTGGACATGACGACGCTGGTCGCCGTCGCCGAGCGGCTTGCGACGTCAGGCAATGTGCTGTGCATCGGCTCTGGCGGCATCTCCTCGATGATGGCGACCGAGATGCAGAATCGGCTGTTCCGGCTTGGCCTGCCGGTGCTGGCGCAGATCGATGGGCAGTTGCAGCGCATGTACGCCGCCGTAGCCACGCCGGAAACCACACTGGTCGCTTTTTCGGTGTCCGGCTATGCGCGCTCGGTCATCGAGGCGGTGCAGGTCGCCCAGCAATATGGCGCCACCACGGTCGCCATCACCGCGCCCGATTCGGCGCTGGCCAAGGCCGCCGACACGGTCATCCATTTGCAGCCGCTCGAGGACGGCAACATCTACAAGCCGACATCGTCACGCTATGCGCTGCTGGCGATCGTCGACATGATCGTGACATCGGTTGCCGAGACGCGCGGTCCGAAAGTGCTGGAGAATTTGCGCCGCATCAAGCAGAGCGTGAACACGCTGAAGGTCGACGATCCAAGGCTGCCATTGGGGGATTGAAGGCGTCCCCGGGTTGATCGCGCCGGGCGAAGCCCCTCACCGGGATTGCCAACCGAATTGCAAAAGACAATTCGGGGCAATCCGACCTCTCCCCAAGCGGAGAGGAGGTAGCCACCGCCGGCGCTTTCCTCGTCTCCCCTGGGGGGAGAAGGTGGCCGCGAAGCGGCCGGATGAGGGGGCACCGCCTAGCAGAACTAGGCTCTATAGGCCGAGCGCCTCAACGCGCTGCGCCAGCGCCTCCGGATCACCCACGATGCGCACAGTCTTCAGCCGGCTCGTGCCGCCAGCGACAACCGAAACGGCCGATGCCGGCACGCCCAGCGTCTTGGCGACCAGTCTCTCCAGCGCGTGATTGGCGGCGCCGTTTTCCGGCACGGCGCGGACCCGCGCCTTCAAATGGCTTCGCCCGTCCGCCGCCGTTTCGACGCCTTCCAACCTGTCCATGGAAGATTTTGGTGTCAGCCGCACGAACAGGTCGATGCCGTTCTCACGGATGCGGAACGGCGCGCTCATGCGATCGTCGGGCTCAAAGCACCAGCGGTGCTACCGTGGTGAGAATGAACTGCCTGACGAAGAACAGGATCAAGAGCAGGATGATCGGCGAGATGTCGATGCCGCCAAGGTCCGGCATGAAGCGGCGGATCGGCCGCAGCGCCGGCTCGGTCAGCCGGTAGAGCATGTTGCCGATGCTGCCGACGAACTGGTTGCGCGAATTGACGACGTTGAAGGCATAGAGCCAGGAAAAGATCGCCGAGGCGATGATGATCCACCAGTAGAGGTCAAGCGCCATGACGATGGTTTGAATGAGGGCGAGCATGCCGGTCTCCAATTGTTGCCGACATGTAGCCATTGCACGCCAAACCGGCAAGGGCCGGCAACCGAAGCATCAGGCAACAGGGATTTTCGGCAAAACCCCGCCTTGACAGAAATCCGCCGTGCCAGATAAATGCGCCATCCGTTGGACGGGGCTGTAGCTCAGCTGGGAGAGCGCGTCGTTCGCAATGACGAGGTCAGGAGTTCGATCCTCCTCAGCTCCACCAGCGGAATAATTGGTTTTCTGCTTTTTCCGCCGCGCCGCCAGGGCGAATGGTCGTCCCAGGCCTCGTCATGCGGCGCTGCGTGCCAATTCCACCCCAAAGAAAGCCGCACGCAATTTCGCGACCTCCGGGGCTAGGCAATTGTCAATTGGACTTATGGCGATGGCCGTTGCCGGATCGCCGCTATTTTTTTTGGAAGCCGCCCCATTAGAGTGGCGTTCTCAAATCGGTTTTTTCTGTGTGTTGTGACAAGGCGTTTCGGCGGGGGCGACCGAAGGCGCTACAGGGATTCCGAGTTTGAAATGAAGAATTCGCCTGCGAAAGCAAAGACGTGTCCATTCGCGAGAACCTCGCTGCAAATCTCCGACGACTCTGCAAGGACCATGCCTCCGTTAGCGCGGTATGCCGTGAGTTGGGCATCAACCGCACGCAGTTTGAGCGATACCTGCAAGGGCAGACCGTTCCAAACAAAGCCACCGCCAAGCTGATCTGCGACTACTTCCGCATCGACGAGGCCGAACTCTACCAGGACCCTGGTACCCCCGAGCACAGGGCTCCCGGTCTGCCGCCGATTTCCGAAAGTCTGTTCAACCAGATGATCCGCCCGCCCGCCCCGTCGATCGCGGGCGGTACCTATTTCACCTACTTTTCCATCCCCGCCCGTCCCGACCTCCTGATGCGGTCGGTGACCTTCGTGCGTCGCGAGGCCGAACTGGTCACATTCCGCAGGGTCACCGGGTGGTCGGAGCGCCGTGGCTCGACATGGGCGCGGGCGCGCGGCAACCACTATGGCGTGGCCATCTCGCGCCTGAACTGGATCTATTTCAGCGGCGTCAACCGTCGCCAGACCGGCGAACCGTCGCTGATTTCCGTGCAGTGGGCTCCCATCTCCGAACCGGTGCTGACGGGCAAGGCCATGCTTCTGACAGAGGCCGGGCCGGCATTCGTATCGGTCATCATGCGGCAGGATATGTCCGGCATCCGGCCACGGCATG
Source organism: Mesorhizobium sp. 131-3-5 (assembly GCF_016756575.1). Lineage (NCBI taxonomy): Bacteria > Pseudomonadati > Pseudomonadota > Alphaproteobacteria > Hyphomicrobiales > Phyllobacteriaceae > Mesorhizobium > Mesorhizobium sp. 131-3-5. The sequence continues at coordinate 1,135,953 of NZ_AP023254.1, read as the reverse complement.
CGGTCCGCATGGCGCATGTCGTCAGGCTCGACGATCCCGGCATCGATCAACTCGTCGCCAGCCTCGCCCGGGACGGACTGGCTTAGTCGCCAGGTTACGCTAAATAAGAATAAGGATATCCCGAAAAAGCGTATGGTGACGATTGCCTACTCCATATCTGAGCAAAATCGATATTTTAGACTTTATCGCCAAGAAAGATATTTTAGATAACACTGCCTTTACTACAATTTTAACAAACCATTAACTCTTTCGACCTTACCTTTCTTCACGCGGATCCCGCTGCCGGGGTCTTTCAACAGATCCCATTGGGGGTCGGGAAAGGGACAAAAATGGCCAAGAAAGTGAACAATGCCCCGAAGCTGACGGTCGCCGCGGGCACGCAGACCGTCTTCTTCTCGCAGGGCATGCACTACAACAAGCGCTGAAGCCGTTCGGCGCCGATGGGCGGTTCGCCTGTCGGCGCCTCGCATTCACAAAACGGCATTCAGCATCATGAAAATGCGCTCTTCAAAAACGCTCGTCCTCTATCCCGGGACCAACAAGGTCACGGCCTGCAATTTCCTGACCCGAAGCGTCTTCGAATGCAGCCCCGAGGTGATCGGTCTCCTCGCATCCTGGGACGAATGGGCCTCTCCCGCGGAAATCTCGCGCGCTCACGGATGGTCGACGTCCGACCTGAGCGCCGTCGTCCCGCAATTGCTCGATTTTTCCGCCCTGGTCACCGCCGGCTCACCGCTGGCCGAACAGGAAACAAGATTCTCCGGACAGTGGAACTGGGGCATCCCGACCGCGCTGATGCACTTCTGCGTCCAGGACTCGGAGTTCATGACCATTGAGCATGCCGAGGCCCGCCAGATCGAACGCGCCGGCCATGTCGCACAGCCCGACCTCATGCTCAAGAATGCCGCCGGCGCCATTCGGCTGCCGAACGCACTCGACGACAACGAACTCCTGACCCTGATGGCGCGGCGCCGCACCAACCGCACCGCGGCCGCCCCCACCATCACCGCGCGGCAGCTTTCCGACTGCCTGTTCGCGGGCATGGGCATTACCGGCGAGACCAGCAACTGCGTCGGCCCCCTGCCGCTGGGCATGACCCCTTCGGGCGGCGCACGCAACCCTTATGAGGCCTATGTGGTTGCGCTTGGCGTCGAGGGCCTGGAGCCCGGCGTCTACCACTATTCCGCCGCCGATCACGACCTCGGCAGGATCTCGGCCAACCATCTGCCGAAGATTTCCGAACTGGTCGGCGGTCAGGAATGGGCTGATGCCATGCCTTGCCTGATCCTGCTTTGCGCCAGGCTCGACCGCACCATGTGGAAATATGAGGATGCCAACGCCTACCGCGTCGTGCTGATCGAGGCGGGCCATATCGGCCAGAACATGATGCTGGCGGCGACCAGGCATGGTCTGTCGGCCTGCCCCACGGCAGCGCTCAGCCATTCGGCGATCAAGCGTCTTCTCGGCCTCGACCGTCTCACCGATGCACCCATCTATGCGTTGACCCTTTCGACCCCGGAACCAAACCCGCATTCGGTGGGTCAGTCCGTTAATTAGCCGTCTTAGTATGTCCGTGTAGCCAATACGCGTTCCCTGAGTTCCATCCGATGACAGGAGAAGCACGTGGCCAATCAGTCCCTACGTCAGTCAGAGATCGATAGCCTTCAATATATCGCGACAATGAGCAATGAGCTCGTGCAGATGGCCGAAGCAAGCCGTTTTCCCATGATCTCCTACCTGCTCGGCATGGCCTATGCCGAGGCCTTCGACGTCCTGCGCGGCGCGCAGCCGGCAAGGCATGCGCAGCTCAGCGGCAACCCGATGCATACCAAGCCGAAGGACAACCACGCTCAGCAAAGGAGAGCGTAGCGGATGCAACACGCAGCCGTGTGCGCGCCGGCGCTGCGATCCCCGCCTTGATCGCCCGCGGCCCGCAAATGGACTTCATGCATAGAGATTCGAGGGGGACCCGCCAATGAACATGATCGCACCCATCAGGAGCGCCGACGCCAGGAACAGCATCTTCGGCCGGCTCCAGACCCTGATCGCCAGTCGGCCGGCATCGCCGGATGCCGCACGCGCCGAGGCCCGGCAACTGATTTCCCTGGCGATGGCCGACACCTGGCAGGCAGACAGCCTGTGGGGCGCGGCGGACGCCTTCCACGCCCATTTCGACTTCATGATGCAGACCATCGAGATCAACGGCGCCGACGATCCGAACCTCAGGACACTGCGCACGAAATGCCGCTTCTACCTGGATCAGGTCGAAGCGCTGTGCCAGTCGATGAGCCATTGACTGCGGTCCTCACAAAGATCGGACAGCACGGGTCGGGCCTCTGCTCTAATCCCGCAAATTGAACACGAACGGCGCCGTGCGGCTGACGCGGGAACCGAGCTCCGGCGGCGGTGCCGGCACCGTTGCGCCCTGCAGCACGGCGAGCGCGGCGCGGTCGAGGTCGGGATCGCCCGAAGAACGCGCCACGCGCGCCGACACCACCCTGCCGGATGCGTCCACCGCGAAGGCCACGTTCACATTGCCCTGCGCTCCCCTGGATTTCGCAGCACTTGGATAACGCTTGTGCCGATTGATCCATGCCGCCAGCCGGGATTCCCACTTGGCCGGGCTTATGCCCGAGAACCCTGCCGCCGCTTTCGGCGCGGCCGCCCTTGCCGCCGGCCTTGTCTGCGCGCTTGCGGTGGCAACCGTCCTTGCCGGCTCGGCCTTTTCCTTCCTTGGCCGCGGCTTGGGTTTCTCAGCCGGGTTTTTCGCCTTGGCCTGGACCAGCTTCTTTTCCTTGGCTTCTTCGACCGGCTTCGGCTGCGGCAACGGAACGACGACCTCGGGCGTGACGGCCTCGACGACATCGGGAATGACCTCGTCCGACGGCGGCTGATCGGCCGGTTCGGGCTCGGCTGTCGTGGTCAGCTCGGTCTCGTCGGGCGGCGCCATTTCCGGTTGCTCGGCTGTCGGCTCGGTCTGTTCGGTCATCTTCTCGGGCTCGGCTTCGGCGACCCTCTCGGCCTCCTCGACTGGTTCGGCCTGGTCGGGCATCGCTGCTTCAAGCATCGCCGCCTGTTCGGGCACGGCCGGCATCACCGTCATCGGCACCATTTCGATCATCGGAGCCCGCAGCGGCCCGCCATCCGTCTCGATCGGACTGAAGCTCTGCACCGCATAGGCGACTGCGACATGGGCGCCAAGCACCAGCACCGCCGCACCCGTCCACAAGCCAAGATCGCGCCAGCCGAAGCGCGACAGGTAAGTCGTGGGCGGGGCCGCCGCCTGCGTCATGGCGCGGCCGTTCCCGCGGGAGCGGGTGCCGGCGCATTGGTCGCGGGCGCCGTCTCCAGGCCGACCAGGGCGATCCTCAGATAGCCGGCGCCGCGCAGCAGGTTCATGGTCTCCATCAGGTCGCCATAGGCGACCGCCTTGTCGGCGCGCAGGAAGATGCGCGTCTGCTTGTCGCCCCTGGTCCTGCTGTCCAACGTGGCCGCGAAGGCCGGGCGCGGCACGCTGTCGTTGTCGATAGCCAGCGTAAGATCATCCTTCAAGGTCAGGAACAACGGCGTTTCGGGTCGCGGCGCGGGCATCGCCGTCGAGCCCGGCAGGTCGACATTGACGTCCACCGTCGCCAGCGGGGCGGCGACCATGAAGATGATCAGCAGCACCAGGATGACGTCGATGAAGGGCGTGACGTTGATCTCGTGGCTCTCCTCGAGATCGTCGTCCAGGGTCTGGCGGATTCTGCTTCCCATGGCGTCGCTACTCCGCCGTCGGCGCCGTCGCCGGCGCGACCGTGCGGAAGTCCAGGTCGCGGCTGACCAGCCTCTCGACGCCCGCCGAGGCGTCGGCGAGGATCTGCCGGTAGCCGGCTATCGAGCGGGCGAAGACATTGTAGATCACCACTGCCGGAATTGCCGCGACGAGGCCCATCGCCGTGGCTAGCAGCGCTTCGGCGATGCCCGGCGCGACCACTGCCAGATTGGTGGTCTGCGCCTGCGAAATGCCGATGAAGGCGTTCATGATGCCCCAGACGGTGCCGAACAGGCCGACGAAGGGCGCCGTTGACCCGATCGTCGCCAGCACGCCTGTGCCGCGCGACATGCGCCGCGACGCCGCCGCCTCGATGCGCGACAGGCGCGAGGCGACCCTTTCCTTCAGCCCGTCGCCGCCGGCATGGTCGAGCGCGCCGGCCGAGAGCGCGGTCTCTTCTTCCGCTGCCTTGACCAGAAGCGTGCCGGGGCCGCCACTGCGGTCGAGCGCGCGGCTCGCCTGCTTCAGCGTCGCGGCATCACCGATCGCGCGGACGGCGCGGCGGATACGCAGTTTGCCGCCAAGAATCTCCAACGATTTGGCCAGCCATATCGTCCAGGTGACTAAAGAAGCGAAGGCCAATCCGATCATCACCGCCTTCACGATGATGTCGGCGGCCATGAACATGCCCCATGGCGACAGATCGTGCGGCAGGTTCAGCTCCATTGGCTTTCTCCAACGCGGTCGCCGATTTCCCATTCTGGCCTCGGCAGTCCGATGTCTGGGTTGATTATAAAACATGACTATGCAAGTCAACATTGAAGATGACTGCAACAGTCAACAATTCGCCGGGACAGCCTATGACGTTCGCCAGCGGCAGCGCGATGCCCGCAACATCCTGCTTCTTCGCGTCAGAGCCGCGGCCTGAGTGGACGACTTGAGCTTCGCCAGTCAGGATGGCTCTCGCGATAGGCAAGGAGACACCCTCGGATGATCAAGGCAACGCCCTTCGACTTCCCGTATGACGGCAGGCTGGTGGCCAAAAACACGGCACTTGTCGTCATCGACCTGCAGCAGGATTTCCTGTCGACCACGGGCTATTTCGCCAGAAAAGGATATGACCCTTCGCCGCTGCGGGCGATCCTGCCCACGGTGAACCGGCTGATATCAGCCGCGCGCAAAGCCGGCGTCACGGTCATCCACACCAGGCAGGGCTATCGCGCCGACATGGCCGACATGACGCCCTATGAGAAATGGCGCCGCAAGCGCTCCGGTCTCGACGGCACCGACGTCTTGCTGCGCTCGGGCGCGGGGTTCCAGATCGTTCCGGAGATCGATGTCGCGCCGCAGGACATCATCGTCGACAAGACCTGCAACAGCGCCTTCACCTATACGGATTTCGAGCTTGTGCTGCGCGCGCAAGGCATCTCGCACCTGATGTTTTCCGGCTGCACGACCGACGTCTGCGTGCACACCACGCTGCGCGAGGCCTGCGACCGCAACCTTCAGTGCCTGACGATCTCCGATGCCTGCGCCAGTGGCGACCAGAGAGCTCACGAGGCGGCGCTTCACATGGTGACGGTCGAGGACGGCGTGTTCGGCGTCCTGGCCGATTCAGCCGCCGTCATCGATGGCCTGTCGCGGCTTGGCAACAGGCATCACGCAGACGATTGACGTCACCGTGCTGCAAGCGTCTCCAGCCCCGTGCGAGGCGCGTAGGCCCCCGGCTGGAAAACATCATGTTCGCGGCGCGCCAGCGAGTTGCGCAGCAGCGCGATCGTTTCCCGGCCGGCCGTCGCGATCTCGCGCGGCGTGTCGACGCCGACGATCATGAACTCATCGATCCCGAGCCCGGCATAGGCCAGCAGCGACAACGCGACCTGGGCGGGCGGCCCGGACAGGTCGACCGCCTTGTGGCCGGTAGCGGAAGCGCCCTGGTGGATCCGCACCGGAAGCGCGAAGCGCAGCTTGCCGACCCGGCCATGTTCGGCGGCAGCGCCACGCACCCGCTCCATCAACTGCCTGACATCGTCGATCGAGCCCGGCGCCAGTTCGAAGACATCGGCATGCCGGCCGGCCACTTTCAGCGCCGTTCCCGATTGCCCGCCCATGCGGATGGTCAGGTCGGCGCCGTGCGGCCCTTTGCGCGGCACGTAGCCGCCCTTGATGCTGTAGAAGGCGCCTTCATGATCGAAGGGCCGGTCGTTCGACCACAGCCGTTTCAAAAGCACGAGATATTCGTCGATGCGCTGCCAGATGACGCCATGCCCGGCCGGCCGCGACTCGGCATCGTCATCGTTCAACGGCTCGCTGATCATCCGGAGCGCCAGCCGACCGCCGCTTTTTCGATCCATCGATGCCAATTGGCGCGCCGCCACGGTCGGCTCGACGACACCTGCCCAGTGGGTCAGCACGACCTCGAGCGAGGCGGTGCGGTCGAGGACCTGAGCGGCAAGATCCATATTGGTCAGCAGCCCGGCCGAATCGTCGACGACGATCTTCTGAAAGCCGCCATCCTCGATCAGTCCGAGCTTGGTCGCCGTCTCGGCAAAATCATAGAAAAACGGAATGGCGGCGTCGGCGGCCTTGCCGGGGACATGGGTGAATTCGATCGGCATTGTCATCTCCCCCATCGCTGGAATCATGGATGCGCTGAAATTCGAATCGCGGCCGCGCGCAAACGCACCGGGATCCGGTTCATTCAACTCCGATTGCCTGATACAGCGGGGCGGCTGGCCCCTGTCGATCCGGTGCCCTAGGGAATAAGGCCCAGAACGACGGCCCCGGTGAACACAAACGCAAGGGCAAAGACGAGATAGGCGAAAGCTCCGGCATAGGCCGGGCGAAAGGTCTGGGCATTGGCCAGCCTCTGGCCGGTGCTGTCAGTCTGAGCGTTCTGGATATAGGACATATCGACCTCCGTCTCGCCGGTTAATCTATAAAACTTGTAGACTTTGTCGATTGCTATTTTTGGGCTGTAGGCAGAATATTTTTCTCTCCCCAGGGGTTAAGTTGGTTGTGAGTTGCTGGGATCGCTTGCCGGCGCGATTGATCGGCAGGCATGAGCCTTGCTCTGGACGCGTCCGAATGGACCTATGGCCTTGTTCGCGCTGCACCCAATTCGTCCATTGGCCGCCTTGTGCGGGCGCGGTAGCATCGCGCGACAAACAAATGCGAGCTGGGTCGAACAGGGGAACAAAAAATGGGCGAAAGACTAACCGGCAAGGTTGCCATCATTTCGGGCGGCGCGACGGGAATGGGCGGCGCGGCTTCTGAGTTGTTCGCGGCCGAAGGCGCCAAGGTCGCGATCATCGATCGCAACGGCGAGGCAGCGGCCGCAACGGCAGCGGCGATCCGTGCGCGCGGCCATGTCGCCGAGCATTTTGTCGCCGATGTGTCCGACGAGGCGCAGGTTCAGGCGGCGGTGAAGGGCGCGACCGAAAAACTCGGGCCGGTTACGGTGCTGTTCAATCACGCCGGCACCATCGTGATAAAGCCGTTCCTGGAGACGACCGTGCAGGAATGGGACTGGCTGCATGCCGTCAATGTGCGTTCGATGTTCCTGATGACGCGTGCCGTGCTGCCCGGCATGATCGCGGCGGGCGGCGGCTCGATCGTCTGCACCTCGTCGATCTCGGCGGTAGCGGCCACACCGATGGAGGTGCTCTACGACACCACCAAGGGCGCCTGCCACATGTTCGCGCGCGCCATCGCGGTGGAGTTCCGCGACCGCAACATCCGCTGCAATGCCGTCTGCCCCGGCTTTATCAGGACGCCGCACGGCCTGCGCGAGGTCGCCGACCTCGGCAAGCTCGGCGTCGATGTTTCGGATGCGGCGCTGGCGGCGCAGCAGGGGCGCATCGGTGAGCCGGAGGAGGTGGCGAAGGCCGCACTGTATTTGGCCAGCGACGAGTCGAGCTTCGTCAACGGCGCGCATCTGTTCGTGGACAATGGTTTTACGGCGATGTGAGGCTTTCAGAATCTAGGTTCCTCGCCCCACGCGAGTGGGGGAGAGGTGGCTCGGCGAAGCCGAGACGGAGAGGGGGAATGGCGCGACTTTCCTTGGACTCGTAAACAATTCACCAGCGTCGCAGGCCCCCTCTCCGACCGCTTCGCGGCCACCTCTCCCCGCTTTTGCGGGGGCGAGGAACCCAAGCCTTGCTAACGCTCTTCCCTGCGAAACGGCTTCAACAACGCCGAGGGCGCCACCGCATTGCGCGACATCACAGCCATGGCGACGATGGTGAAGATGAACGGCAGCATCAGGAACGCTTCGTAGGGGATATGCCCCAATCCGCTGGCCTGCATGCGCAGTTGCAACGCATCGACGAAGGCAAACAGCAGTGCCGCGCCCGCCGAACGCCACGGGTCCCAGCGGCCGAACACCACCAGCGCGATCGCCACCCAGCCGCGCCCTGACACGACGCCGAAGGTGAAGGCGTTGAACTGCGCCATCGACAGGAAGGCGCCGGCCAGCCCCATCAGCGCGCCGCCGAGGATGACGGCCTGGAAGCGCGTGGCAATGACGCTGACGCCAGCGGAGTCCGCTGCGCGCGGGTTCTCGCCGACCATGCGGACCGACAGACCCCAGGGTGTGCGGTAAAGCACGAAGGCGGCGAGCGGTATGGCAACGATCGCCATGTAGACCAGTGCGAACTGGTTGAACACCGCCGGTCCGAGCACCGGAATGTCCGACAGAACCGGGATCGGCAGCGTCTGAAAACCCTTGATGGCAGGCGGCACCGATTGCTGGCCGAAGATCAGCCGGTAGAGGAAATAGGCAAGGCCCGACGAGAACAAAGTCACGCCAATGCCGCAGACATGCTGGCTGAGGCCCAGCATCACGGTGAACAGCGCATGCAGCGCGCCCATCAGCATGCCGGTCAGCACTGCCACCAGGACGCCGAGCCACAGGCTGCCGCTGAGGCTGGTGGCGGTGAAGCCGGTCATGGCGCAGAGCAGCATGATGCCTTCGATGCCGAGATTGAGCACGCCGGCCCGCTCGGAGAACATTTCGCCGAGCGTGGCGAAAGCCAAAGGCGTGGCGATGCGGATGATGGCGGCCAGGAAGCCGACCTGGAAGATCTGTTCCAGCACCACGCTCATGTGGCGACTCCAACGCGGCGGATGCGATAGGCGGTAAACAGCAGCGCCACCAGCATGGCTAGCAAGGCAGTGCCCTGGATGACGTCGCTCAGGAAGGCCGGCACGCCTGTCGCGCGCGACATCGCCTCGGCGCCGGTCATCACGGCGGCGAGGAAGATCGCCGCTGGCACGACGCCCAGCGGATTGAGCCGCGCCAACATGGCAACGACGATGCCGGAATAGCCGTAGCCCGGCGAGATGTCGCTCATCACCTGGAAATGCACGCCGCCGACTTCGCCGACGCCGGCGAGCCCCGCCAGCGCGCCGGACAGCAACGCGGTCGAGAGCAGCACCCGCTCGACATGGATGCCGCCATAGCGGGCGGCTTCCGGGTTCTCGCCGGTGACCCTGATGCGGAAACCAAGCGTCGTGCGCGCGATGAGGAACCAGATCAGCGGTGCTGCGATCAGCGCCACGATGACGCCCAGATGCAGCCGCGTGCCTTCAATCAGCACTGGGAAATTGGCCGAATCCTCGATCGGCGGCGAGATCGGATAGCCGCTGAAACTGTCCTTCCACGGTCCTTCGATCAGCGCCATCAGCGCGTAGTAGATGACCGAGTTGAGCAACAGCGAGCTGACGACATCGTCGACCTTGAATTTGACCCGCAGCGTCGCGGGCGCCAGCGCGACGGCCGCACCGGCGGCGGCGCCGGCGATTGCCATCAACAGCATGGCGAGCGCTCCCGGCATCGGGATGGCGCCGACAAAGCAGCTGGCGACGGCACCGGCCAGCAACTGCCCCTCGGCGCCGATGTTCCAGAATTTGGCGCGGAAGGCGACGGCGACCGCCAGCCCGGTGAAGATCATCGGTGCGGCGCGCACCAGCGTTTCGGTGATGGCGTAGCTGTCGCCGAGCGAGGCGGTGAACATCACGCCGTAGGATTCCAGAATGCCGGCGCCGGCCAGCGCGATCAGGCCGCTGCACAGGACAAGCGTTGCCGCGATCGCCAGCAACGGCAGCGCGAGATTGAACCAGGTCGGCGTCGAGGTGCGAACTTCCAGGCGAAACATCAGCTGTGGCCCTCCGCACTCGGCGCAGCAGCCCAACCGACGGATCCGGCGTTGGCGCTGCCCCTCATCCGCCTGCCGGCACCTTCTCCCCGTATAGGGACGGGGAGAAGGGAACTGCCCGCGACCTCGGCACTTTTCGTGCAACGTCGGTGGTTGGCGAAAGCAGCGATGAGAGCGCCCCTCTCCCCGTCTCTATACGGGGAGAGGATGCCGGCAGGCAGGTGAGGGGCGGCGCCGACATTCAAAGTCAGCCAAAAGCGGGCGATATCCTTTGAGGTCCGTGCGAAGAGCCGCGGCGGAAAATCCATGCTATGCCCTCCCCTCCGCCCCGGTCATCAGCAGGCCGAGCCGCGCGATCGTCGCATCAGCACTGTCGAGCGTACCGACGATGCGGCCCTCATACATCACCGCGATGCGGTCGCAGAGCACCAGGAGTTCTTCCAGATCCTCGCCGATGACGATGATGCCGCAGCCCTTGGCCCGCATGTCGAGGAATTTTTCGTGGATGAAGCGCGCCGCCCCAATGTCGAGGCCGCGCGTCGGCTGCGAGACGATCAGAACCTTCGGATCGAAAGCGAGTTCGCGCGCCAACAGCGCCTTCTGCAGATTGCCGCCCGACAGCGCCCCGGCACGTGTCATCGGCCCGGGGCACCTGATATCGTAGGCCTTGATCTGTTCTTCGGCGAAGGTGCGGATCGCATCCGGCTTGAGCAGGCCTTTGCTGCTGAACGCGGCGGTACCGATGCGTGGCAGCACCATCGAATCGGCAAGCGGCAGATTGGTGACCAGACCCGTGGTCATGCGGTCCTCCGGGATGCGGCCGAGGCCGAGCGCCTGCACCTCGCGCGGCGAGAACCGCGAGACCGTCTGGCCGGCGATCGTCATCCGGCCGGCATCGGGCGAGCGCACGCCCGAAATCACCTCCGCCAGCGCCCGCTGGCCATTGCCGGACACGCCGGCAATGCCGAGGATTTCGCCGGAGCGGACGGCAAGCGACACACCGCGCAGCACCGTGCCTGCATGGTTCGAGGTGGAAATGCCATCGAGCGTCAGCACCGCTTCGCCCGGCGTTGATGGCCCCCTGGCCGGCGGCACGATCTCGTGGCCACACATCAGCTGCGCCATGGCGGCGGATGTCGTGTTGGCCGGATCGTCGACGCGACCGGCGACGCGCCCATGCCGCAGCACCGTGCAGCGATGGGTGAGCGCCCGCACCTCGTTGAGCTTGTGCGAGATGAAGATGATGCCGAGGCCTTGCGCCGCCATCGAGCGCAGCGCCGAAAACAGCCCGTCGACCTCGCTCGGCGCCAGCACCGCCGTCGGCTCGTCGAGGATCAGAAGCCTCGCGCCGCGAAACAATGCCTTGACGATCTCGAGCCGCTGCTGTTCGCCGACCGACAGCGCCGAGACCGGCAGGTCGGGATCGAGCGTCAGTCCATGCTGGCGGCCGATTTCGGCCAGCCGCGCCAGCCCGCCGGCGCGGTCGATCCGCCCGCCTTTGCCCGGAATGCCGATCAAGAGGTTCTCCAGCACCGTCAACCGTGGCGCGAGGTGAAAATGCTGATGCACCATGCCGATGCCGGCGGCCAGCGCATCGGCTGAACTGGTGATCCGTACCGGCTGCCCCTGGACCAGGATTTCCCCGGCATCCGGCGCGTAGGCGCCGAACAGCACATTCATCAGCGTCGTCTTGCCGGCGCCGTTCTCGCCCAGCAGGCCGAGGATTTCACCGGGCGCGACGCTGAGGTCGACAGCCTCGTTCGCCTTGACGGCGCCGAAGCTCTTGGTGATGCCGCGCATTTCGATGAGTGGGGCGGACAAGGGTCAGAATGCTCCGATGAGATGGCGCGGCTCCTCACCCTCCCCCTTGTGGGGAGAGTCGGCTTACGATCGCAGCGAAGCGGAGATCGTGAGCCGGGGTGGGGGTGCGGCGCTGAAGACCCCCACCCCGCTCCGCTTCGCGGATCGACCCTCCCCACAAGGGGAGGGTGAGCAAGCCTCAATCCGAAACCGGCGTATTTTCATCCACGTCGACGCGGAAATTGCCCTCAAGAATCTCGGCCTTCTTCTTCTCGACCAGATCCTTGACCTCGGCCGGCAGCGTCTTGTCGAACTTGTGGTAGGGGGCGAGATAGGAACCGCCCTTGGCCATGCGCGAGAAGTCGCCATAGTCCTGCGCGGTGTAGACGCCAGCCTTGACCAGTTTGATCGCCTGTTCGACCGTCGGATACATGTCCCACACCGGGCCGGTGATGACCGTGTCGGGGCCGAGGCTCGACTGGTCCGACATGTTGGAGATGGCGAGGATCTTCTTCTCGACCGCCGCCTCGATGACGCCGAAGCGCTCGGCATAGATGACGTCGACGCCGGCATCGATCTGCGCGACCGCGGCTTCCTTGGCCTTGGGCGGATCGAAGAAGGAACCGATGAAGGCGACCTTCTTCTTGACGTTCGGGTTGACCTCCTTGGCGCCGGCGAAGAAGGCGTTGACCAGCCGGTTCACTTCCGGAATGCCCATCGCCGCGACGGCGCCGACCGTGCCCGACTTCGACATCTTGCCGGCGATCATGCCCGAGAGATAGGCGGGCTCGTGGATCCAGTTGTCGAAGACGCCGAAATTGGGTTCGGCCGGGCCGGCACCAGAGCCGAACAGCCAGGCGGTCTTCGGGAACTGTTTTGCGGTGCGGCGCGATTCACGTTCGGCGGCGAAGGCGTCGCCCAGCACCAGCTGGTAGCCGCCTTGCGCATATTCGCGCATGACGCGGCTGAAGTCGGCGGTCTGAACTTTTTCGGACCATTTGTATTCGATGCCGAGTTCCTTCTCCGCCTTCTGCAGGGCGACATGGATCTGGTTGTCCCACGGCTCCTCGATCGGCGTGGCGAAGATCGCCGCCACCTTCAGTTTCTTCTCCTTGGCGAAAGCCGCGCCCGGCAGCATGGCCGCTGCCAGGCCAAGCGCGCCGAGCTCCAGCACATTGCGTCGCGAGAGACCTTCGCGTGTCGACGAAAATTTGTTCTTCCGGTTTTCCATTGCAGTCCCCTCTGTTTGACAGCCGTGTCGAGCCGGCCGTTCTAAAAATCAGACGGGGAACTATGGAACGGGTCCGGACTTTTGTCCACATGGTCAAATTTGGCGACACGCCGAATCCAACCCTGATTCTCGCTGGCCAAAGGGAAGGCGGCGGTCAGGCCCGTTCGAGCGCGATGGCGATGCCCTGGCCGACGCCGATGCACATCGTCGCGAGAGCATAGCGGCCGCCGCGTTCGCGCAGTTCCAGCGCCGCCGTGCCGGAGATGCGCGCGCCCGACATGCCCAAGGGATGGCCGAGCGCGATGGCACCGCCATTCGGATTGACATGCTCGGCATCCTCGGCGATTCCGAGCTGGCGCAGCACGGCGATGCCTTGCGAGGCAAAGGCCTCGTTGAGCTCGATGACATCGAATTGCTTTGGCGTCAGGCCAAGCCGCGCGCCCAGCTTCTGCGTCGCCGGCGCCGGGCCAATGCCCATGATGCGCGGCGCAACGCCGGCGGCAGCCCCACCGAGAATGCGGGCGATCGGCGTCAGGCCGTATTTTTTGACAGCCGCTTCCGAGGCAACGATCAGCGCCGCCGCGCCATCATTGACGCCGGAGGCATTGCCGGCGGTCACCGTGCCACCCTGGCGGAACGGCGTCGGCAGCTTGGCCAGTGACTCGACCGTCGTGCCGGCCCGGGGATGCTCGTCTTTCGACACCACGACCGGATCGCCCTTGCGCTGCGGGATCCTCACTGCGGTGATCTCCTTGGCCAGCCTTCCATTGGCCTGCGCCGCGACCGCCTTGTCCTGGCTGCGCACGGCAAAGGCGTCCTGGGCCGCGCGCGAGACGCCGAAATCCTCGGCGACGTTCTCGCCGGTCTCCGGCATCGAATCGATGCCATATTGCTTCTTCATCAGCGGGTTGACGAAGCGCCAGCCGATGGTGGTGTCGTAGATCTCGGCATTGCGCGAAAACGCCGTATCGGCCTTGGGCATGACGAAGGGCGCCCGGCTCATCGATTCCACACCGCCTGATATCATCAGTTCCGCCTCGCCGGCCTTGATGGCCCGCGCGGCGATGGTCAGCGCATCCATGCCGGACCCGCACAGGCGATTGACGGTCGAACCCGGGATTTCCTTGGGCAGGCCGGCCAGCAGCAGCGCCATGCGCGCCACGTTGCGATTGTCCTCGCCGGCCTGGTTGGCGCAGCCATAGACGACGTCGTCCACCGCCTGCCAGTCGATGCCGGCATTGCGCTCGACAAGTGCCTTTAGGGGTATGGCGCCGAGATCGTCTGATCGCACCGAGGACAGCGACCCGCCGAAGCGGCCGATCGGCGTGCGGATGTAGTCGCAGATATAGGCCTCGGCCATGTCACGCAGCTTTCTTGTTTCCCGTTCCCTCATGCGCCGCCTTGGTGCGGGCCTGCAGGTCGCGCAATGTATTGAGTTCGAGTTCGCTTGGCGCCGGTGTTTCGTCAAGCGCCTCGGCGAACTTTACGATCCAGCCACAGCTCTCCTGCACCTGCTGGCGGGTGACGCCGGGATGTAGCGACACGACCGTGAATTCCTTGGTCAGCGGATCCGGCTTCCAGATGGCGAGATCGGTGATCAGCAGCGTCGGCCCGGCGGTGTCGATCCCAAGCCGCTTGCGGTGATCGCCGCCCTCGCCATGGCCGAAGGAGGTGAAGAAGTCGATCTTCTCGACCATGCCGCGCTTGCTCTGCGCCATGGTGATGTAGATCTCCTTCGACGAGGTCGCGATCTCCGGCGCGCCGCCGCCGCCGGGCAGCCTGGTCTTGGGATGGACATAGTCCCCAATGACCGTGGTGTTGATGTTGCCGAACTTGTCGAGCTGTGCGGCACCGAGGAAGCCGATCGAGATGCGGCCGCCCTGCAGCCAGTAGCGGAACATTTCCGGCACCGCGACGGTGGTGACGGCGGTCTCACACAATTCGCCGTCGCCGATCGACAGCGGCAGCACATCAGGCGCGGTGCCGATCGTGCCGCTCTCGTAGATCAAGGTGATGTCGGGCGCGTGCGTCAACCGCGCCACATTGCAGGCGGCGGACGGCGCACCGATGCCGACGAAACAGACATCGTCATTCCGCAGCGCGCGGCTGGCGGCAATCGTCATCATCTCGTTGGGGGTGAAGCCCGGATTGTCGCTCATGCCGCTTTCCTCAGATGGTCGACGCGGCCGGCGAAATCGTCGGCGCTCTTCTCGATGACGTTCGCTTGCATCCAGGCCTGGAATTTCTCGCGGTCGGCGGCGATCTCGTCCCATTCGAGATAGGCGGCGTTGTCGCGCGCATAATAGCCATGCGCGTAGGACGGGTGCGAGCCGCCAGGCACGACGGATATCGCCGCGATCGTCCACCGGGGTAGCACGGTCAGGTTGGGGTGCAGATCGTCGAAATTGTCGACCACCTCCTCCACCGTCACCACAGCGCGCTTGGCCGCCAGGACGGCCTCCTTCTGGATGCCGATGATGCCCTCGACCAGCACATTGCCTTTTTTGTCGGCCTTCTGCGCATGGATGAAGGTCACGTCAGGCCGGATCGAGGGAACGGCCGCCAGCACCTCGCCGGTGAACGGACAAGTGACCGACTTGATGTTCGGGTTGACCGCAGCAAGGCCTGCGCCGCGATAGCCGCGGAACACCGCGCAGGGCAGGCCGGCCGCGCCCGCCTCATAGGCGTTGGCCATGCCGGCATGGCTGTGCTCCTCGACCTCGATCGTCCGGGGAAAACCGTTCTCGATGGAATCGCGGGCGCGCCGCAGCAGGCCGACGCCGGGATTGCCGACATAGGAGAAGATTAGTCTTTTCGCCATGCCCATGCCGATCATCTGGTCGTAGATCAGGTCCGGCGTCATGCGGATCAGGGTCAAATCTCGAAATCCCTGACGGATCGCCTCATGCGCTGCGGCTGTCGGGATCAGATGGGTGAAGCCCTCGAAGGCGACGGAATCGCCATCGTTCAAATTCTCGGCCACGGCCTGTTTGAGCGGCAGGAACTTGACCATCGATCGGCTCCGGATTCAAAAAGTTCGTATTGCGAACTTTTGTTTTGTATGCGAAACTTTCTACGCCGAGTGAGGTCGTGGAGTCAATCCTGGCGGCGATGCCGTTTGGCGGAGGTGAGATGGACGAAGAGGCCGCTTCCCGTGATCATGTCGGCTCGCTTGAGCGCGGCCTTGCCGTCATGGAGATCCTCGCCCGCCACCCCTCTGGCATGACGCTGACCGGGATGGCCGAGGAAGCCGGCCTGACCCGTGCTGGCGCCCGCCGTTTCCTGCTGACGCTTGTCGCCACGGGCTATGCCACCCAGGACGGCCGTGTGTTCTCGCTGTCGCCGCGCCTGCTGGCCGTTGCCCGCACATGGCTGGGCGGCGGCTCGCTGTGGAGCTTCGCCGCGCCGATCATGCGCGCGGTCGCCGCGCAACTGAACGAGGCCTGCTCGGCCGCGATCCTGTCGGGCCAGGATGTCGTCTATGTCGCCCGCATTCCCGGCCGACGAATCCTCAGCGTGTCGCTCGATGTCGGCACCAGGCTGCCCGCCTATTGCACCTCGATGGGGCGCATTCTGCTCGCCGGACTGGCGCCTGAGGAACTCGACGAGTTTCTGCACCAGGCGACCATCGAGAGACGGACGCCGAAGACGATCACCGACATCAGGCTCCTGGCCGAGGCCATCGGCAAGGCGAAAGCCGACGGCTTTGCCATCGTCGACGAGGAGCTGGAGCTCGGCCTGCGCTCCATCGCCGTGCCGATCCGCGACCGCGCTGGCGGCACGGTCGCGGCGATCAATGTCTCGACGCAGTCGGCGCGATTTTCGGTCGCCGAGATGGAGCGGGAAATCCTGCCGGCGCTGCTTGAGGCCAGGGAGCGGATCGAAGATTTCTTCGTCGTCTAATCAAATCGCCAAAGCTTTCAAAGCCAGCGCCGCCCCTCATTGCCCTGCCGGGCATTTCTCCCCGTATAGTGACGGGGAGAAAGTGGTTGGCCTCAACGCCATCGCCTTTTGTTGGAACGTTGGTGATTGGCGAAATCGCCGATGGTAGCGCCCCTCTCCCCGTCACTATACGGGGAGAGGATGCCGGCAGGCAGGTGAGGGGCAGCGCAAACTTCGATGCGTAACTGCGCCAACCTTCAATGCTTGATGCGATCCCGCATCGCGTACCACAGCATGCCCAGCACATAGAGCGGCCCGCGCAGCGTCGTGCCGCCGGGGAACGGCATTGGAGTCAGCGTCGAGAACAAATCGAGCCGCGAGGCGTCGCCTGTAATCGCCTCGGCCAAAAGTTTGCCCGACAGCGTCGACAGGATGACGCCCTTGCCGGAATAGCCATGCGCGAAATAGACCTCGCCATAGTGCCCGACATGCGGCAGCCTGGATGTCGTCACAGAGACCAGCCCGCCCCAGGCATGATCGATGCGGCAGCCCTTGAGCTGCGGGAAGGTGCCTTCCATGTGCGGCCGCACGAAGCCGGCAATGTCGGCCGGCGGCGATGGCGTGTAGCGCTCGCCGCCGCCGAACAGCAGCCGGCCGTCCGCCGACATGCGGTAGTAATTGACGACAAAGCGCGTGTCGGACACCGCGACATTGGCCGGGATGACGTTGCGCTTGCCCTCCAGCGGCTCGGTGGCGACGATGTAATTGCCGACCGGCATGATGCGGCTGTTGACGCGCGGCTCCAGCCCATTGAGCAGCGCGTCGCCCGCCAGCACGACATGTTTCGCGCGCACCGAACCCTTTGCTGTCGAGACCCGGATCGAAGGCTCGCGCTCCAGTTTCACCGCCACCGAATTCTCGTGGATGACGACGCCGGCGGCCACTGCCGCGCGGGCAAGGCCAAGCGTGTAGTTCAGCGGATGCATGTGGCCGCCAAGCGGCTCATACATCGCGCCGTGATAAGGCGTGTCGACCTTGGCGCGGGCGTCCGCCGCCGAGAGGATCTCGACATCGCGGAACTTCATCACGCTTTCGAGGCACTTGGCCTCTTCCTCCAAATCCTTGAGATCGGAGCCGTTGACCGCGCCGACCATATGGCCGTTGAGCCTCAGATCGCAGTCGATGGCGTGGCGCTCGATGATATCGAGCACTAGGCCGCGTGCTTCGAAGGCAAGGTCGAATAGCACCTTCGCCCGCTCCGGCCCGTAAAGCTTGACCAGGCCCTTGGCGCCCTTGCGCAGGCCGGGGATCATCTGGCCGCCATTGCGCCCCGATGCGCCCCAGCCGATCTTGCCGCCTTCGAGCAGCACCACCTTCAGGCCGCGCTCGGCGGCGTGAAGGGCAGCCGACAGGCCGGTGCAGCCGCCTCCGACAACGACCAGATCGGCTTCGACATCGCCGGCAAGCGCCGGATGGTCCGGCGCCGGATTGGCGGTGGCGACATAGTAGGATTTGCCGATATCGAGACCGGAATTGAAACCTGTTGAAGATGCCATGATCACACCTTCAGCAGCAGGTGATCGCGTTCCCAGCTCGTCACCACGCTCTGGAACAGGTCAAGCTCGATGCTCTTGACGCGCAGATAGGTCTGGAAGAAATCCTCGCCGAGGAGTTTGCGCACCGGCTCGCAGGCGGTGAAGCGGTCGAGCGCCTCCTCCATGGTCTTCGGCAGCGTGCTCTTGATCTTGTAGGCATTGCCCGTGGCTTCCGCCGAGCGCGCCAGCTTCTGCTCGACGCCGAGATAGCCGGCGAGCAGCGAGCCGGCGATGGCCAGATAGGGATTACAATCGGCGCCCGGCAAACGGTTCTCCACCCGCCGCGCCGAGCGGCCACCGGCCGGTACGCGCAGGCCGCAGGAGCGGTTGTCGTGCGACCATTCGATGTTGGCCGGAGCGCTGTGGTTCGGCCTTATGCGGCGGAACGAATTCACGTTCGGCGTGAACAGCGGCATGATTTCCGGCACATATTTCTGCAGGCCGCCGATGAAATGGCCGAACATCTCGGTGTCGGCATCATCGTCGCTGGCAAACAGTGCAGTGCCCGTCTTCTCGTCGATGATGGACATGTGCAGATGCATCGAGCTGCCCGCCTGGGCCGCGATCGGCTTGGCCATGAAGGTGGCGTGCATGCCGCATTGCTGCGCGGCCTGGCGCGTCAGCCGCTTGAACAAAAGCACCTGGTCGGCGAGCGGCAGCGCGTCGCCATGCAGGAGATTGATCTCCAGTTGCGCCGTGCCCGATTCATGGATCAGCGTATCGAGCGGCAGGCCGGCCGCCGCGGCATAATCATAGACGCGCCGGATCACCGGCTCGAATTCTTCCAGTGCCACCATGTCGTAGGGATGCTGCACAGTTTCCGCGCGGCCATTGCTGCCGACCGGCGCGGTCAGCGGCCTGTCCGGATCGGGGTTGGGCGCGGTCAGATAGAATTCGACCTCCGGCGCCACCACCGCGCGCCAGCCGCGCTGGCGGTAGAGATCGAGCACGGCGCGCAGCACATGGCGCGGCGAGGCCATCCATGGCCGGCCGTCCATGTGGAAGGCGTCGGCGAAGACATAGGCTTTGCCGGCCCCGGCACCCGGCGCCAGGCACAGCGTCGAAACGTCAGGCACCATGCGCATATCCGGATCCGAATAGGCAAAGCCCTCGTCGATCGAGCCGGAATAGCGGCCGTCGATGCTGACCAGGAAGGCGCTGCTCGGCAGATAGAGCGCGCGGTCTTCCAGCGCCTTGAGAAATTTGACCGTCGGCAGCGCCTTGCCGCGCAGCACGCCGTTCATGTCGGGCACCAGGCATTCGACCTCGGTGATGCCGTGCTGGGCCAGCCAGGCCTTGGGATCGTTGCCGCTGGAGAGAGAGGTCTTGGTGTTTTTATCAAGCATGTCGTTCAAGTCCGTATCAGAGAGAGTATGGCTTGCGCGGCCACGTCCGTTCCGGGTTTCAGCGCCATCTGGGCTGCATTGTCCCTCAGGCGGGCGCGCATGGCGTCGTCGGCCAGCAGGCCGAGAATGGCTCTCTCCAATACTCCTTCGGTCCAGCCGTCACGGCCGATATGGTCGCCGGTGCCGGTCTCTTCGGCGCGGCGTGCATTGTCGTGTCCGTCCCAGCAATAGGGCATGATCAGCGACGGCACGCCGAAGCGCAGCGCCTCGCAAAAGCTGTTGTTGCCGCCGTGATGGATGAACAGGTCCGACTTCGCCACCACCGAAGGCTGCGGAAACCAGGCGTCGAGATAGACATTGTCCGGCACCGCGCGATAGGCGTCGCGCAGGCCGCCGACATTGACGATGAAGCGCGCCGGCAGCCTGTCGAAGACTGCGAGCATGCGCTCGATCAGCCCGACATCCATGGCGCCGAGACTGCCGAAGCTGACATAGACCAGCGGCCCGCCATTGCGCGGAAACACCGGCACCTCGAACGGCCCTTCCGAGCGCACGCAGCCTTCGAGATAGACGAAGCGGGCCGGATCGAGCGGTTCGGCCCGCTCGCGCCGCACGATCGCTGGCGTCAGCAGCAGATTGAGATCGGGCGAGCTTTCCAGGAACAGGCCCTTCGGCAACGGTCCCAGGCCGGCATCGGCACGAAAGCGGTTGAAGCGGTCATGTGCCGGCGCCGAAGCCGAGAGATAGCGCGCCTCGAACGCCGCGCGTTGCGGGTCATCGGCAGCCATCCCGGAAAGGTAGGGCGGCACCTCGGCGTCCGGCAGCTCGGTCTCGGCGCAGGAGACGACGCGCACCCAGGGGCAGCCGGCGGCGGCGATCGCCGGAAACATGATGACATTGTCGAGCACCACCGCGTCCGGCTTCAGCCGCGCCAGCAATTGCCGCAGCGGCGCCTCGGCATTGACCGCAGTGTCGACGATCGCTTGCCAGGTCGGTGCGACATAGGTTTCGAGTTGGTCGATCGGGCTCAGCCGGAAATGCGGCAGGTGCCGGCGCACGAAGGCCTGCCAGTAGCTCTGGCGCTCGCTGTCGCTCAGCGGCTCGTCGGTGGGCAGTTGATATTCCTGGAAACCATAGTCGGCAAAGACACCGGAGAAACCAGCATGGCAGATGAAGACGGGCCGGGCGCCCCGCGCTCGCAAGGCCTGCGCGATGCCGACGCAATTCAACGCGGCGCCGAAGCTGGCTTCGGGAAACAGCGCGATGGTCGGGCTGGCGTTGCGCGTCAATTAATCCTCTTCATTCCGGCCGGCTGATCATGCCGAACAGGGCGGGCGCCCCGCGGCTGGCCGCTTGTGGTCGCTGGTTGCGGGAGAGCCTCAGGTGGATGCGAAGCAGATCGGCAGCCACCTCATACTGCCGGCTTTCGAGATGGTCGAGTATGTTCAGGTGTTCCAGCAAGGATTGCCGCAGCCGGAAGACGTTGACCCCGGCATAGATGCCCGGCAGCCGGCGCAGGCGGAGATGATCGGCCAGCGCGTCGGCGATGAAGCGGTTGGCGCAGCCCTCGGCGATCATGCCGTGGAAATCCATGTCCAGACGCTGGAACTCGCGCGTGTCGAACGCGGCATCCGGCAGCGCCGACAAGGCGTCCATGCCCTGGCGCAACGCCGCCGCGCGCGCGCCGTCCAGCCGGAAGCCCGGTGTCAGGATCGCCGCCGGCTCGAGCAGCAGCCGGAACTCGTAGCTTTCGCCTTGCGCCTCCGGATCGTCGGGCGTGCGCCGGAAAAGCCAGGACTGGCCGGGCGCGCGGTCCAGCAGATTCTCTTCCGTCAGTTTATTAAGCGCTTTTAGTACCGTCTTTCGATCAGCGCTGTAGCGTCGCATCAGCGCCGCGGCGGTCACCGTCTGGTCCAGCCGCCGCGCCGAGCGGTCGCGCAGGATCGCCTCGGCCAGCTCGTCTTCCTCCGCGCTGGGAAGCTCGGCTGATATGGCCGGCTGCGCGGCGAGGTCGACCGCCAGGTGATAACCGGTATCGGCTTCCCAGCGCACGACGCCCCGCTCAGCCAAAAGGCTGAGTGCCGCTCGCACCGGCGTGCGCGAGACATTACACAAAGAGGCGATCTGCTGTTCGGGCAGGCGCGCGCCGGGCTCGAAGCCGCGCTGGCGCGCCACATCGAGGATACGCTGCGCCAGGTCGAGATGGTTGGTTCGAGGTCGTCGGGCTGCGGCTTGCATGACTTGTCTCGGCGGACGGATGTGACCGCATTGGTTTGGCTGATCGCCGGAGCAAGCGCAATCGGCCAGATTCCTCGGTCGGTTGGCAAATTATGGATTGACGTACTTTTTTCTGCAATAGTACTGTCCTGGCAATCGGCGACAAAAAAGACCGAGGGAACAGGATCGAAGGCAGCGGCATGGGTCGCGTCCGGTCCAGCACAGAATTCGACGATCAACCGGAATGGGAGTCTGCCATGACCGCTACCAGCCCGGAGCGCCGTGCGCTCAAGGTCTCTTCAATCGCTCTCGGCCTTGCCCTGGCGCTGTCGGCGCCGGCAATCGCCGCCGACCTCGTCATCTCCAACTGGGACGGCTACATGGCGCCCGACGCCATGACCGCCTTCAAGACCGCCACCGGCGTCTCCGGCGAAGTGGTGGTGCACGCCACCAATGAAGAGATCATGGGCAAGCTGATCGCCGCCGGCGGCAAGGGCTATGACGTGGTCTTCGTCTCTTCGCCCTTTGCCGAAGTGCTGAACAAGCTCGGTCTGACCGAGCCGATGGACCACGCCAAGATCCCCAATCTCGCCAACCTCTATCCGGAAGCGACCAAGCTGCCGCACGATGTCGGCAACGCGTTCTCCGTGCCCTACACCTGGGGCACGACCGGCCTCTGCTACCGCTCGGACCTGGTCAAGACGGCGCCGACGAGCTGGAGCGATCTGCTCGCGCCTTCAGATGCGCTGAAGGGCAAGACCACCATGCTGGCGACCGACCGCTGGCTGCTGGCCGCGGGCCAGCTCGACAAGGGTTTTTCCGTCAACGAGACCGATCCGGCCAAGATGGCCGAGGTCAAGGACCTCTTGATCTCGGCCAAGAGGACCCTGCTCGCCTATGACGACACCACCTTCTATTCCAAACTGGTTTCCGGCGAGGCGCTGATGGTGCAGGCCTGGGACGGCTGGTGCAATTACGGCATCGCCGAAAAGCCGGAGATCAAATACGTCATTCCGAAGGAAGGCTCGGACCTCTGGGTCGACACGATGGTGGTGATGAAGGCCTCCGAGCACAAGGACGACGCCTTCAAGTTCATCAACTTCATGCTCGACGCCAAGAACCACGCCTGGGCGGCGCAGAACATCGACTACAAGGTGCCGAACAAGCCGGCGATGGAAAGCCTGCCCGCCGATTTCCTGGCGAAATTCCCCAACATGGCTATGCCGGTGGCCGATCTCGTCAAGTTCGAGCAGCTGCGCGATGTCGGCGAAGCCCAGCGCGACTATTCCAAGATCGTCAGCGAGATCAAGGCCGCGCAGTAAGCGGCACGGATATCACGGCCGGCAGTGCTTTGGCTGCCGGCCCTGAGCGGTAGCTTAAATTGTCCCAGACCCGACTTCGCTCCTCCCTGCTGATGGCCCCGGCGCTGGTCTGGCTGACCGTGCTGATGGTGGTGCCGTGCGCGCTGGTGCTGGCGCTCGCCTTCTTCCGGCGCGGCATCTATGGCGGCATCGACTACACCTTCACGCTGGAGAATTTCAGGCTGGTCTTCGACCCGCTCTATGCCGGCATTTTCCTGAAGTCAGCGCGCATCGCCGGCACTGCCACGCTGATCGCGGTGGTGATCGGCTATGCCGCCGCCTACGCCATCTCCGCTGCCCCGCGCCGCTGGCAGCCTGTGTTCCTGTTCTTCGCCGTGCTGCCGTTCTGGTCCAACTATTTGATCCGCACCTATGCCTGGATCGTGCTGCTCAACCGCGAAGGCCTGATCACCCAGCTCCTGCGCTGGTTGGGCTATACCGGCGAACCGCCATCGATGCTCTATACCGAAGGCGCGGTCATCGCCGGCCTCGTCTACAATTATCTGCCCTTCGTCATCCTCGCCTGCTACGCACCGCTGTCGCGGCTCAACCCCGAACTCGCCGAAGCCTCGCGCGACCTCGGCGCTTCGGCCGCCACCACATTCCGCCGTGTCATCCTGCCGCTGACTGTGCCCGGCATCGCCGCCGGCGCGGTCTTCGTCTTCGTGCTGTCTATCGGCAATTTCGTCACCCCGGCCCTGCTCGGCGGCGGCCGTTTCCAGATGATCGGCAATCTCGTCTACGACCAGTTCCTCACCGCCAATGACTGGCCCTTCGGCGCTGCCCTCGCCATGGCGCTGATCGCCATCATGCTTTTGGTGCTGATGGTCCAGGCGCTCGCCGCCGACCGCGCCTCGGGGCGGGCAGCGCAGACCAAAGGTGACGCCGATGGCTGAGCGTTCCCCTGTGACGCGGCGTACGCTGTGGCTTGTGCTGAGCCTCGTCTTCGCCTTCCTCTACATCCCGATCGCCGTACTGGTGGCGCTCTCCTTCAACGAAGGCGGGTTGCCGACCGCATGGTCCGGCTTCTCGCTGAAATGGTATGCCTCGCTAGCCAACAATTCCGCGATCCTGTCCGCCGCGCTCAACACGCTGATCGTGGCGCTGGTCTCGACAGCCATCGCCACCTTGCTCGGCACGCTGCTGGCGATCGGCGTCGAGATGCGCCGGCAATATGGCAAGGGGCTGGAAGCCCTGATCTTTGCGCCGATGATCATCCCCGACATCGTGCTGGCGATTGCACTGCTGTCGTTCTTTTCCATGCTCAATTTGACCATGGGCCTGCACACCATCATCCTCGCCCATGTCGTCTTCAACCTTGCCTTCGTCTGCTCGGTGGTGCGCGCCCGGCTGAAGAGCTTCGACTGGTCGATCGTCGAGGCATCCGCCGACCTCGGCGCCTCCGCGCTCACCACCTTCCGGCGCGTGACCTTGCCGGTCATCGCGCCGGCGGTGATCGCCGGCGCGCTGCTTGCCTTCACCCTGTCGGTCGACGAGTTCATCATCGCCTTCTTCACCGCCGGCGCCGGCCGCGCCTCGACCACGCTGCCGATGCAGATCTACGCCATGATCCGCTTCGGCATCACGCCTGAGATCAACGCGCTGGCGACCATCGTCATGGCCGTAAGCATCACCGCGCTGACCCTGTCGCAGCGGCTCAATCGAGGAATCATCGGCCAATGAGCGAACCGCGCACGCTGCTGGCCATCGACCATGTGTCGAAGAATTTCGGCCGGGTCACCGCCGTCGACGGCATCTCGCTCGACATCCGCGAGAACGAGTTCTTCGCGCTGCTCGGCCCATCGGGCTGCGGCAAGACCACGCTCTTGCGCATGCTGGCCGGTTTCGAGATGCCGAGCGACGGCCGCATCCTGCTCGACGGCAAGGACATCGCCAGGACCCCGCCCAACAAGCGGCCGGTCAACCTGATGTTCCAGTCTTACGCGTTGTTCCCGCATATGAGCGTGCGCGCCAACGTCTCCTATGGGCTGGAGATGGAGCGCTTGCCGGCGAAAGAGATCCGGTCCCGCGTCGACGCCATCCTGGCGACCACCGAGCTCGTCCCCTTCGCCGACCGCAAGCCGGAGCAATTGTCGGGCGGCCAGAAGCAGCGCGTCGCGCTCGCCCGCGCCCTGGTCAAGCGGCCCCGGCTGCTGCTGCTCGACGAGCCGCTCGGCGCGCTCGACAAGAAGCTGCGCGGCGCCATGCAACTGGAATTGAAGCGCCTGCAGCACGAGGTCGGCATCACCTTCGTCATCGTCACCCATGACCAGGAAGAATCGCTTGTCATGGCCGATCGCATGGCGGTGCTGAAAGACGGCAGGCTGCTGCAATGCGACACGCCGCACGCGATCTACGAGCATCCCGCCGACCGTTTCGTCGCCGACTTCATCGGCGTGATGAATTTTATCCCGGGCAAGACCTCAGCCGATGGCGTGGTCGCCGCGAACGGTGCGCGCATAGCTGGCAAGGTCCCTGCAGCGCTCACCCCGGGCGCATCGGCGGTTGCCTCGGTGCGGCCCGAGCGCATCCGATTGTTCCCGTCAGCCGAGACCGCTAACCGTACGACCGGCACGGTCGAGGCGCTGGCCTATCACGGGCTCGACCTGCAGCTGCATATCCGCACGCCGCTGTCGCCAAAACCGTTCCTGGTGCGCGTCACCGCGGATGCGGCTGACCGCAGGCCTGTCGCATCCGGCGACCAGGTCGAACTCGGCTGGGACGCCGCCGATGTCAGAATTTTCGCAGAATAGGAGAAGCTTGATGGCGCAGAAGACGATCGCCTTTTTTCCGGAAGCCGCCTACGGCCCGGCGCTCAATTCCGTCGGCATCGCGCAAGCCGTCGAGGCGCGTGGCCACAAGGCCGTGTTCCTGTCCGACCCCGGCTTTGTCGAGGTTTACAGGGGCTACGGCTTCGAGGCGCATACGGTGAACCTGTCCGAACCGATGCCGCCCGAGCAGATGGCGAAATTCTGGGAGGATTTCATCAACGGCCACATCCCGAATTTCCGCAAATCGCCCTACGACCAGGTCGACAACTATGTGAAGGATTGCTGGACGGCGATCGTCGACAGCGCCAAATGGGCGCAGAAGGATCTGCCGCGCGTGCTGGCCGCCATCAAGCCGGACGTCATCTGCGTCGACAACGTCATCCTGTTCCCGGCGATCAAACAGTTCGGCAAGCCTTGGGTGCGCGTCATCTCCTGCTCGGAAAACGAGATCGAGGACGAGGACATCCCGCCGCATCTCTCCGGTTGCGGCGAGAACGACCATGCCGGCCACCAGCGCTATCGCGATCACTTCAACGCGGTGATCAAGCCGATCCATGACGACTTCAATGCCTTCCTGAAGGCCAACAACGAGGCGGCCTACCCGGTCGGCCAATTCTTCGAGTCCTCGCCATATCTCAATTTGCTGCTCTATCCCGAAGCGGCGAAATTCAAGCGCCGTCATCCGCTCGACCCCCGACAATTCCAGTATCTCGAAGGCTGCGTGCGGCAGGAGAAACCTTACGCCGTGCCGACCTTCGGTGAGAATAATGACGGGCCGCTGCTCTATGTCTCCTTCGGCAGCCTTGGCGCCGGCGATGTCGAACTCTTGAAGCGCATCATCGCCACGCTGGGCAAGACGCGCTACCGCGCGCTGGTCAATGTCGGCGGCTACAAGGACCAATATAAGGACGTGCCCGGCAACGTCATCGTCGAGAGCTGGTTTCCGCAGCCTTCGGTCATCCCGCAGGTCGATGCCGTCATCCACCATGGCGGCAACAACTCGTTCACCGAGTGCCTCTTTTTCGGCAAACCGGCCATCATCATGCCCTATGTCTGGGATGGCCACGACAACGCCACCCGCGTCGAGGAAACCGGCCACGGCTTCGGCATGCCGCGCTATGACTGGAACGACGCCGAGCTGGTCGCGAAGATCGAGGCCTGCCTGACCGATCCCAGGATGAAGGCCAAGCTGGCGAGGACCTCGGCGCAGATGCATGCGCAGAACGGGCCGGAAAAGGCTGCCGGCTTGCTGGAGGCGCTGCTGTGAGCACGATGTTTGAGATGCATCTGATCTCCCCCCTTGCGGGGGAGATGGCCGGCAGGCCAGAGGGGGGTGCCTGGGCGCAACATGTCGACATTAGGCATCCCGCCATCGGAGCACGTCCATGACCTCCTCCGCGCCGCACCTCTATCAAGCCTCCACCCGCACCGATCTCGTCGACTGGGGCGCCCAGCCCGACGCATTGGACGGCGCCTCGCACTCCACCGGCAGGCTGGTGCACAAGGGTCCGAACAACCAGCCGGAATCCGGCATCTGGGTGTGCACGCCGGGCCGCTGGCGGCTCTCGATCCCGCGCGACGAATTGTGCCATTTCGTCGCCGGCCGTGCGACCTACCGCTCGGATGTCGGCGAAGTGATAGAAGTATCGGCTGGGACCGTGGTCATGTTCCCCGCCGGCTGGACGGGCGAGTGCGCGGTGCACGAGACCATGCGCAACGTCTACATGCTGGCCTGAGAGCAACGGAGCTAGATCACATGTCGACACCGCATTGGCCCAAGGCTTCGGCCGTGGAACTGGAAGATTGGGGCGCGGGCAGCAACACGCTTGCCGGCGCGCCGCGCGCTTCCGGCAAGATCCTGTCGCGGAACCCGGACGGGTCGAGCGAATGCGGCCTGTGGTCGTGCACGCCGGGCACCCGCAAGGTCACCTTCGCCGCCGACGAGTTCTGCCATTTCCTGTCGGGGCACGGCAGCTATGTCCACGAGAATGGCGAACAGATTCCGGTCACGGCCGGCACGCTGGTGTTCTTTCCTGCCGGCTGGACCGGCATCTCCATCATCACGCAAACGCTGACCAAGGCCTTCATGTGCCGGTGAGCATCATTTCAAGGAATTCGATATGACCACGCCAATCCTGCAATCGCCGCTCGCCGTCACCGACCTCATCGACTGGGGCGTCATCCCGACGATGATCGAGGGGCAGTCCCACACCTCGGGCAAGCTGCTCCACAAGGGACCGGAAGGCCGTTCCGAATGCGGCCTATGGGTCTGCACGCCGGGCAAATGGCACTGCCACGTCAGCCGCGACGAGTTCTGCCACTTCCTCGAAGGCCGCTGCACCTATGTGCACGAATCGGGCGAAGTGATCGAAATCGAGCCGGACACGGCGGCTTTCTTTCCGCAGGACTGGAAAGGCGTCTGCATCGTCCACGAGACCATCAAGAAGGTCTACATGATCCGCTGAGCGGATTCGAGAGGATGTCCATGCCCTTCTCCCCCGACCGGCCGACCTACTTCGTCAATCCGGACTACCGGCCGATGGCCGGTGCAAACAAGGCAGTGATCGACCCGGCCACGCTGCAGACGGTCGGCGCCGTCGCCACGGCCAGCGAGGGCGAGATCGACGCCGCGCTCACCGCCGCGACCAGGGCGCAAGTCGCCTGGAAAAGGCTCGATGCCAAGAGCCGGGCGAAACATCTGCATGCCGTCGCCAATGCCATCGAGGCCGCCGACTTCACCCGTTGCGCCGAGCTGATGGTGCGGGAGATGGGCAAGCCCTATCCGGAAGCGATCGGCGAGATCGCCAATTGCGCGCCGATCTTCCGCTACTATGCCGAGATGGCGCGCGACGACGCTGGCAAGATCGCCGGCACGACACAGGCCGGCTCGTTCCAGTATGCCTGCTACGAGCCCTATGGCGTTTCCGTCCACATCATGCCTTACAACTTCCCGATCCTGCTGATGTGCTGGACCGTCGCGGCATCGCTTGCCGCGGGCAATGCCTGCATCGTCAAGCCTGCCGAGGCGACGACGCTGTCGACCCTGGACTACATGGCGGTGTTCCACTCGCTACCGGAAGGCCTGGTCTCTTGCCTGCCCGGCGGCGCGGCAACGGCGCAGGCGCTGATCACTTCGGACCGCACCCATGCCGTCGCCTTCACCGGCTCGGTCGCCGCCGGCAAGGCGGTGGCGGTTGCCTGCGCCGAACGCATGAAGCCTTGCGTCATCGAGGCCGGCGGCAGCGATCCGCTGATCATTAGCAAACACGCGCCGCTGGAGGTCGCCGCGGCCGGCAGCGTCACCGCAGCCTTCCACCTCACCGGCCAGGTCTGCACCTCGGCCGAGCGCTTCTTCGTCGTCGATGCCGTGCATGACCGCTTCGTCGACCTGTTCGCCGACAGGACACGCGCGCTGCGCATCGGCAACGGCATGGACAAGACCGAGATTGGTCCGCTGGTCAGCGAAGCGGCTCGGGCCAAGGTCATGCGTCTTGTCGATGACGCCATTCTCAGCGGCGCCAAAGCAATTACCGGCGGGCGCATCCCGCCGGCGCACAACACCGGCTGGTTCTACGAACCGACGATCCTGACCGGCGTCACCCCCGACATGGCGATCGTGCGCGAAGAGTGTTTTGGGCCGGTCGCCGCCATCTGCCGCGTGAAGGATTTCGATGAGGCGATCCGGCTTGCCAATGACAGCCCGTTCGGGCTCGGCGCCTCGGTGTTCACCACCGATCTCGCCGAAGCGCATGAGGCGGCCGAACGGCTGGAGGCCGGCATGGTCTGGGTCAACAATCCGCTGATCGACAATGACGCCCTGCCCTTCGGCGGCTGGAAGGCGTCAGGTCTCGGCCGCGAACTGGGACGGCAGGGGCTCGATGCCTTCCGCCGTTCCAAGATGGTCATCATCGACCACAGACCGGCGATCCAGGACTGGTGGTATCCCTATCCCGACAGCTGGTTCCGCGAGACCGGCGGACGCAAGCACGTGTGAGGGCATGGCGGCGACACCGCGCGGCTCGATGATCGCCGCCGCCTTCGGCGGTCATCTGGTCAGGCTGTAGCGTCGGACTCCCAGGAACCGGTCTCGGCCATTTGCCTGAGCAGCGGAGCCACCTCGAAAACCTGCTTGCCGGTCCGCTGATGCCAGTGGTCGAGCCGTTCGACGATCCTGGACGCCCCTTCGAGACCGGCCCAGAACATCGGGCCACCCTTGCCGATGGGAAAACCGTAGCCATTGGCCCAGACGACATCGATGTCGGAGGCACGGGCAGCGATCTTCTCCTCGAGGATCTTCGCCCCCTCATTGACCAGGGGGTAGAGCGTGCGCTCGATGATCTCGTCCGCACTGATCGCACGCGGCACGATGCCACGCTCGGCGGCCTTTTCACGGATCAGCGCCTCGACCTCTGGATCTGGAACGCCTGCCCGGGCGCCGGCCTCGTAGAGGTAGAAACCCCGGCCGGTCTTCTGCCCGAAACGCCCCTGTTCGCACAGCGTATCGGCGATCACGGCCGTCAGGCCGCGCGCCTTGCGGTTGCGCCAGCCAATGTCGAGCCCGGCGAGATCGCCCATCTGGAACGGCCCCATCGGCCAGCCGAAATCGGTGAAGGCCTTGTCGATCTGGCTGGGTGTCGCGCCCTCGAGCAGCAGCGCTTCCGATTCCGAACCACGCGCCGCCAGCATGCGGTTGCCGACAAAGCCGTGGCAGACGCCGACGACGACCGCCACCTTGCCGATCCGCCGCGCGAGGTCGACCACCGTCGCCAGCGCATCCGGCGCGGTCTTGTCTGCCCGCACGATCTCCAGCAGCTTCATGACATTGGCCGGCGAGAAGAAATGCAGGCCGAGCACATCCTGTGGCCGCGAGATCGAGCCGGCGATTTCATTGATGTCGAGATAGGAAGTGTTAGTGGCAAGGATGGCGCCCGGCTTGGCGATGGCATCCAGCTTGCCGAAGACCTCCTTCTTCACCGCCATGTCCTCGAACACCGCCTCGATGATGAGGTCACACTCGGCGAGATCGGCATAGTCGGTCGAGCCCTTGAACTGGGCGAGCCGTTGACGCTTGGCGTCTTCGGCCAGGGAACCGCGCGAAACGGAAACGGCGTAGTTCTTCTCGATCATGCCCAGCCCGCGCTGCAGCGCTTCCACGCTGGTTTCCAGCAAGGTGACCGGAAAGCCGCCATTAGCGAAGGCCATGGCGATGCCGCCGCCCATCGTGCCGGCGCCGATGACGCCGACGCGGGTGATCCTGCGCTTGGGCGTGTCCTTGCCGGGAAGCTTTGCCGCCTCACGTTCGGCGAAGAACAGATGGCGCTGCGCCCGCGACTGGTCACTGGCGACCAGTTTCACGAACAGCGCGCGCTCCGCCGCCAGCGCCTCGTCGAAGGGTAGTGTAACGGCGTTGCGCACCGCTTGCGCACAGGCGACCGGCGCTTCCAGCCCGCGCGCCTTTTTGGCGAGTTCCGCCGCCTCGGCATCGAAAGCCGCGAGGTCGGTTTCCCCAAGCCCGTCATTGCGATCGCGCACAGGCGTGAACGGACCACCCTTGCGGGCGATTTCCCCTGCGAAGTTCGTGGCATGCGTGACCAGATCGCCCTCGAAAACGGCATCGACGAGACCGGCTTCATGCGCCTCGTCGGCACCGACCGGCGAACCCGAGACAATCATCTTCAGAGCCTTCACCGCGCCGACCAGGCGCGGCAGCCGCACCGTGCCGCCGCCGCCCGGCAGCAGGCCAAGTTTCACTTCCGGCAGGCCGAGCTTGGCGTCGATATCGGCAACGCGAAAATGACAGCCGAGCGCCAGTTCCAGCCCGCCGCCGAGCGCGGTGCCGTGGATGGCGGCGACCGTCGGTTTGGCGATGGTTTCCAGCATCGCGACGATGGCGCGCAGATCGGGCTGCTGCACCGGCTTGCCGAATTCGGTGATGTCGGCGCCGGCGACAAAGGTCCGTCCGGCGCAGGCGATGACTATTGCCGTGACCGAAGCATCGTCGCGCAAGTCGACCAGCGCCTGCATCAGCGGCTCGCGGACATGGAAACTCAGCGCGTTGACCGGCGGGTTGTCGATGGTGACGATGGCGACGCCATTGTCGTTCACGACGCTGACAGAATTGGACAAGCAGAGCCCTCCCGGGACCGACTGAGATCGCGGAAGGGTTTACTAGGCCGCGCCGCGAATGGGAACCCGCTGTTGGGCTGGCCCAACGATTGGCGGCGCGACGGGCTGCCCCGGAGGTCGCGGTCGATGCTCGCCAGACGCTTGGAGACGGCGATCACCGCACCGCCTTCTCCCCACCCGCCGCCGTGATCACCCCGACGATGATCAGCCCGGTCAGCAGCAGCCGCACGCCGGCGCTGACGCCGAACGTGTTGAGCATGGTCAAGAGCAGCACCAGAAACAGCGCGGCGCCCCAGACGCCGGGGACATTGGCCTTGCCGCCGGCGACCGACGTGCCGCCGATGACGACGACGGCGATCGAGGCGAGCAGATATTCATTGCCGATATCGACATTAGCGCCCCTGAAATAGCCGGCGAGCAGGGCGCCGTCGATGCCGCCGAGCGCGCCCGACAGCGTGTAGGTGAGGAAGCGGATGCGGCCGACATTGACGCCGGCGAGCCAGGCGGCGCGGATGTTCTGACCGATCGCCAGCACCGAGCGGCCATAGATCATGCGCTGCAAGGCGATGGCCGCGCCGATGGTGAACAGCACGGTCAGCACCGCCAGCACGGGAATACCCAGCACCTGCCAGTTGGTGAAATCGGCAAAGCCAGGCGGTGGCTTGATCTGCAGCCCACGCCCGTAGCTGATGTCGATCGACTGGATGATGAAGCTCGCCGACAAGGTGGCGATGATCGGCGGAATGCGCAGCGCCCAGATCAGCAGATAGTTGATCGCGCCGATCGCCGCGCCGCAGGCGAGCGCCGCCAGCAGCCCGACGACGATCATGGAATCGCTGCCGGCCATCACCTTCATGGCGACCGCGCTGGCCAAGCCGATGTTGGCCGGCAGCGACAGGTCGACATTGCCGGGGCCGAGCGTGATGACGAACATCTGGCCGACGCCGACGATCACCGTGAAGACGGCAAGTGACAACGCCGCCGTGACCATGCCGCCGGCGCCATAGCCGCCGGTGAAGGCGATCGTCGCCAGCCACACGACAAGCGCGCCGAGGAACGACCATACCCAGGGTTTGCCGGCCAGCGATCTAACCAAAATCATCGCTCACCTCTCCCTGCGGCTGATCAGCACCCGCGCCGCCAGCACGATGATCAGGATGGCGCCGTTGGCGGCCACCTGCCAGTCCGGCGGAATGTGCATGAAGGTGAGCAGCGGCGAAGCGGCCAGCGCCAGCGTCAGCGCGCCGATCACCGCGCCGATCGGCGACACCCGGCCACCGACGAATTCGCCGCCGCCGAGGATGACGCCGGCGATCGAAAGCAGCGTGTAGCCATTGCCGATATTGGCGTCGGCCGAGGTGGTGATGCCGATCAGCGCCATGCCGGACAGCACGCCGAACAGGCCGGCCAGCGCAAACAGCACGATCTTGGTTCTGAGCAGCGACCAGCCTGCGCGCTTGAGCGCGGCCGGATTGCCGCCGGAGCCGCGCAGGATCACGCCATAGGAGGTGCGCATCAGGCCGAAATGGACGACGAGGCCGATTAGCAGCGCCGCGATGATCGGGAAGGGGATAAGAGGCGGCTTGAAGGACATGATCGCCAGCAGCCAGTCCGGCGCCTTGCCGCCGGGCTTGGGCAGGACGAGGATGGCCAGCCCCTGCCAGACGAAACTCATGCCGAGCGTCACCACGATCGACGGCAGATTGCGCAGATGGATCAGCGCGCCGAGCAGCGCATAGACGCCGATCGAGCCAAGCAGGATGGCAACGCCGATAAGCGGCGCGTCCTTCAGCCAGGTCGCGGTGACGCAGCCGACGAAACCGACGAAGGTGCCGATCGACAGGTCGAGCTCATTGCCTGAAATGACGAACATCTGCGCGATCGTCGCCAGCGCGATCGGGATCGCCAGGTTCAGCATCAGGCTGAAGCCGAAATAGCTGATGGCGCGCGGGTTGAGCCAGGCGATGGCGGCGAGCACCAATGCCAGCGACAGCGCCGGCAGCAGCCCGCGCAGCAGGCGGGCACGGGCCAGCGCACCACGCTCGGCGGAGCTCCTGGCGGTGGCGTCGAGGCTGGCGGCGGTCATCTCAGGCCGCGTTGCCGAAGGAGGACTGGATAATCTTCTCTTCGGTCAATTCGTCGCGACCCAGATTGGCGACGATGCGGCCGTTCTTGAAGACATAGACATGGTCGCAATTGTCGAGTTCCTCGGTTTCCGTGGTGTACCAGAGGAAGGTGCGGCCGCGGCCCGCCTCCTCGCGCACCAGGTCGTAGACTTCCAGCTTGGTGCCGATATCGACGCCGCGCATCGGATCGTCCATCAGCACGATCTGGGCATCCGAGCCGAGCGCGCGGGCAAACAGCGCCTTCTGCTGGTTGCCGCCCGACAGCGAGAAGATGTTGTTGTTCATGTCGGGCGTGCGGATGCCGATCTTCTTCTGCCAGAACTGGGCCAACTCGGCCTCGCGCCGCGGCGAAATCAGCAGCCCGTTGCGCAACCGCGCCAGCGAGCGGATGCCGATGTTCTCGGCAATCGACCATTGCGGGAAAATCCCATCCGACTGGCGGTCGCCGGCGACCAGCGCTACCGGCTCGGTCACTTCGATGCCGGTTCTGGCGCGGGAAGCAGCAGCGAAAATCGCCAGCAACAGGTCGGTTTGGCCGTGTCCCGCCAGCCCGGCAAGGCCGATGATCTCGCCGGCGCGGGCGACAAGGTCGGCGCCGTCCTTCTGCGCGGCGGGACGCGCACGCACCCGCAACGGACCGTCAGCCGGCTTGGCAGCGGCAATTTCAGCGGCGATCTTCTGGCGCGCCTCGGCCCCGCCCATCGCCGTCACCAGCCGGTCGCGGTCGAAGGCATTCGCCGCATCGGCGACCACCACCTTGCCGTCGCGCATCACCACGATGCGGTCGGCATTCCTGAGCACCTCGCCCAGCACATGCGAGATCAGGATGCAGCTTTTGCCGCTGGCAATAAAACGGCGCACGAAGGCCAGAAGTTGCCCCGCAGTATGCGCGTCGAGCGACGAGGTCGGCTCGTCGAGGATGACGAGGTCGAGCCGATCCTGCGTCACCGTGAAGGCGCGCGCCACCTCGACCATCTGGCGCCGGCCGATCGACAGGTCGCCGACGATGTCCCAGGCCGAAATGCCATGATCCGGAAAGATCTCGTCAAGCTTGGCGGTGATCAGCGCGGCCGCCTTGCGCCGCCAGCCGAGGCCCGAGAGCGAGGCATGGTTGATGCGCGTGTTTTCGGCGACGCTGAGATTGGGGCACAGCGACAGTTCCTGGAACACGCAACGTATGCCGAGCTTTTGCGCCCGCGACACCGAGTAGTTGTCCTCGACGCCGCCATGCACGCCGATCTTGCCGCTGTCGGGTGTGAGCGTGCCCGCCACCATGTGCATCAGCGTCGATTTGCCGGCGCCATTGTGGCCGACCAGGCCGACGCATTCGCCGGGCCGGACATGGAAGTCCACGCCGCCCAGCGCGCGAACGGCGCCGAAATGTTTTTCGGCGCCGTTCAGTCTGATGATGTCAGCGTTCCCTTCAGGCATGCTCAACACTATCCGCGCGATGGTACGAAGGGCAACGCAAGCGCGACATTCACTTGATGTTGGCCTTGATCGCCGCGAGGGCGTCTTCCTGCGTGTATTCGTGGGTGGCGACGCCGCCTTCCTTGATCTTCGGCAGGGCTGCCTCGAAGTCGTCCTGGGTGAAGGCCAGATACGGCACCAGCAGGTCGTGCGGAATATCCTTGCGGCCATCGAGCACCTGCTGCGCCACCCAGAAGGCGAGCGACGACACGCCAGGCGCGATCGAAGCCGACCAGGTCTTGTAGCCGTCCTTGTCCTTCTGTTCCTTCCACCACTTCAGCTCGTCCTGCCGGTTGCCCATGATGATGGTCGGGCGCGGCTTGCCGGCGGCGGCGAAAGCCTGTGCGGCGCCATAGCCGTCACCACCCTGGTCGACGATGCCGACGACGTCAGGCAGCGACGGCAGGATGGTCGCGACCGCCTTCTGCGCCGTGGTCTGGTCCCAGTCGCCGGTCACCGAACCGACAATCTTGAACTCGGGATGGGCGGCAACGCCTTCGAGGATGCCGGCATGGATGGCATCGTCGATCGAGGTGCCGGCCAGGCCACGGATTTCCAACAGGTTCCCGCCCTTGGGCTGGAACTTGGCCATTTGCTCGACTTCCTGCTTGCCCATGTCCTTGAAGTCGACGACGACGCGATAGGCGCAGGGCTCCGTGACGGTGCCGTCAAAGGAGACGACGGTGATACCGGCATCGCAGGCCTGCTTGATGGCGCCGTTGAGCGCGTCCGGCGAGGCGGCGTTGATGACGATGGCGTCATAGCCCTGCAGGATCAGGTTCTGCACCTGGGCCGCCTGCGTCGGCACTTCCTTGTCGGCGGTGGTGAAGATGTCGGCCGCGCCGACGATCTTGTCGGCGACCGCCTTCTTGGTGACGATGCCGTAGCTGTCGAGCATCGCCTGCCGCCACGAATTGCCGGCGTAATTGTTGGAGAATGCGATCTTTTTGCCGCTGGTATCGGCAAGCGCCGTCCCCGATGCGAGCATCGCGGCAAGAGCGCTCAAGGCTAACAGTTTCTTCATGTCATACTCCTCCCAAGAGTTGCTGGTCGTGCGGATTCTAGATGAAAAATCGAGCCTGTGTTCCTGTTTTTTATCGATTGTCAGACAAATGCAGATGGCGCGGCAGCCTGTCAACTGCAATCCGCAAAGCCCGCCGATCAACTTGCGGTGCGCCAATTGAAATGGTCTGGCTGGATCGGTAAGCCATGCGCACAGGAGGCCAAACAGAGATGGCAGTGACGCCGATCGTTCCCCCGGGCGCACCGGGCATTCCGGCGCGCTGGACGTCGAGCGCCAAGAGCGGCGTCGGCACCGCGTTTTCAGCCAAGAGCCCGCTCTGGTTCACCATCAGCCACGGCATCTTGAACGAGATGTACTATCCGCGTCTCGACAGCGCCTGCACGCGCGACATGGAGCTGATCGTCACCGGCCCCGGTGGCTATTTCTCGGAAGAGAAGCGCGACGCCGCGCACGCAGTAGCGCCTTTCGAGGACGGCGTACCCGGCTACAGGCTGACCAACACTGCGGCAGACGGCGCCTACCGTATCGAAAAGCGCATCATTACGGATCCGAAACGGCCTGTCCTGCTGCAAGAGATTGCATTCGTACCGCTGAAACATTCGGCGGCCGACTACAAGATCTACGCGCTGCTTGCGCCGCACCTCGTCAACGCCGGCATGGGCAACACTGCCTGGGTCGGCGAACACATGGGCCAGCGCATGCTCTTCGCCACGGGGCGCGGCGTATCCCTTGCGCTGGTCTCCTCACTGCCCTGGAATACCTGTTCGGCCGGCTATGTCGGTTTCTCCGACGGATGGCAGCAATTGCAGAACGGCGGTGCGCTCGATCCCTCCTGCCAGCGGGCGGAAGACGGCAATGTCGCTCTGACCGGCGAGATCGGCTTTTCCGCCGGCAAGACCACGGCCTTGCTGGCGCTTGGCTTCGGCGCGACGCCGGAAGCCGCCGCCGACGTGGCGCTGGCCAGTCTCAAGCAGGGTTTCGACGCCGCCGCCGAAACCTATGTCGAAAACTGGCGGACATTTCAGACCAGGCTTGAGAAGCTCGACCGCCACACTGCCTCCGGGCTGAACACCTATCGTGTGAGCACAGCGGTTCTGGCCTCGCATCTCTCGGTCGCGAGACCCGGCGCCGCTGTTGCCAGCCTGTCGATCCCATGGGGCTTCAACAAGGGCGACGACGATCTCGGCGGCTACCATCTGGTCTGGCCGCGCGACCTGGTCGAGACCGCTGGCGGTTTCCTCGCCGCCGGCGACGGCAAGCAGGCGCTGCAGATCCTGACCTATCTGCACTCGATTCAGCAACCGGACGGTCACTGGCCGCAGAATGTCTGGTCGGACGGCACCGCCTATTGGCCCGGCATCCAGATGGATGAATGCGCCTTTCCGCTGCTGCTGGCCGACGCATTGCGCCGGGCGGGCCACCTGCCGCGTGCCAGGCTCGCCGATTTCCTGGCCATGATCGAAGCCGCCTCCTCCTAT
This sequence comes from Mesorhizobium sp. 131-3-5, assembly GCF_016756575.1. Lineage (NCBI taxonomy): Bacteria > Pseudomonadati > Pseudomonadota > Alphaproteobacteria > Hyphomicrobiales > Phyllobacteriaceae > Mesorhizobium > Mesorhizobium sp. 131-3-5. Next base: position 1,097,614 of record NZ_AP023254.1, on the reverse strand, counting down.
GTCGTGCGCAACGGCCCCGTCACCGGCGAGGACCGCTGGGAGGAAGACGCCGGGTACAGCCCGTTCACGCTGGCCGTCGAGATCGCCGCGCTGCTTGCCGCCGCCGATATGCTGGATATCCTGGGAAAGAGTGAGCCGGCAAACTACCTGCGCGAAACCGCTGATTGCTGGAACGATCAGGTCGAACGCTGGACCTACGTCACGGGCACCCAGCTCTGCATCGAGGCCGGCATCACAGGCTACTATGTCCGCATCGCGCCACCGGACGATGCGGGCGCCGCATCGCCGAAGGACGGCTTCGTGCCGATCAAGAACCGGCCGCCGGCCGACACTGACAAACCGGCAGAAGCCATAATCAGCCCCGACGCCCTGGCCCTGGTTCGCTTTGGCCTCAGGGCAGCCGACGATCCGCGCATCGTCGGTACCGTCAAGGCCGTCGACACCCTTTTGCGATGCGATCTGCCGCAAGGCCCGGTCTGGTACCGCTACACCGATGACGGCTATGGCGAGCACGAGGATGGCACGCCTTTCGACGGCACAGGCCGGGGACGCGCCTGGCCCCTGCTCACCGGCGAGCGGGCGCATTACGAGCTTGCCGCCGGCCGCAAGGAGAAAGCCGCGCAGCTTCTGGAGACCTTCGAGCGTTCGGCTGGCATGGGCGGGCTGCTGCCGGAACAGGTCTGGGACAGCCCGGATGTGCCGGGCCGCGAGCTGTGGGAGGGCAAACCGTCCGGCAGCGCCATGCCACTGGTCTGGGCGCATGCCGAGCACATAAAGCTGTTGCGTTCGTTGCGCGACGGCGTGGTCTTCGACACGCCGCCGCAAGGCGTCGAGCGCTACATCAAGGGCAAGACAAGCTCGCCGCTCAGGATATGGCGCTTCAACAACAAAATCCGCTCCATCCCGGCCGGCAAGGCTTTACGCGTAGAGCTTTCAGCGCCCGGCGTCGTCCATTGGAGCAGCGACAACTGGCTGACGATCCAGGACCACAAGACCAGGGAAACCGCTTTTGGCGTCCATCTGGCCGACCTGCCGGTTGCCGGATTGACGTCGGGAAGCACCATCGTCTTCACTTTTTTCTGGCCCGATGCGATGCGTTGGGAGAATGTCGACTTCAGCGTCGGCATCGACGCATCGTGGTAAAAGCGGCCGGGCCGATAGATTTTCTCTCTCCTCAAGCAATCGGGACGAAACCATGCAGATCGGAATGATGGGACTGGGCCGGATGGGCGCCAACATGGTGCGGCGCCTGATGCGCGACGGCCATGAATGCGTCGTCTACGACATCAACCCGGCAAGCGTCGCCGCCCTGGTCAGCGACGGCGCGCTGGGCGCTGCATCCCTGACGGAATTCGTCGGCAAGCTCGCCAAGCCGCGCTGTGTCTGGCTGATGCTGCCGGCGGCGATCACCGGCAAGATCATCGATCAGGTCTCAGCCCTGATGGAGCCCGGCGACATCGTCATCGACGGCGGCAATTCCTACTATCACGACGCCGTCGACCAGGCCGCGAAACTGACCACCAAGGGTATCCATCTTGTCGATGTCGGCACCAGCGGCGGTGTCTGGGGCCTCGAGCGCGGCTACTGCCTGATGATCGGCGGCCCCGACGTGGCGGTGCAGCACCTCGATTCGGTCTTCGCCACGCTGGCGCCCGGCGCCGATGCCGGCGCGCCGGCTCCCGACAAGGCTGCCGGCACCGCGCCCTTCGGATATCTGCATTGCGGGCCGAGCGGCGCCGGCCACTTCGTCAAGATGGTGCACAACGGCATCGAATATGGCGTCATGGCCGCCTATGCCGAAGGCATGAACATCCTGAAGTCGGCCAATGCCGGCAAGCGGCAACGCACGGCCGACGCCGAGACCAGCCCGCTGGAAAACCCGCAATATTATCAGTTCGACATCGACCTCCCGCAGGTGGCCGAGGTCTGGCGGCATGGCAGCGTCATCGGCTCCTGGCTGCTCGATCTCACCGCCGGCGCGCTGAAGGGCGATCCGGGCCTGGCGCAGTTCGGCGGCCGCGTTTCGGATTCGGGCGAAGGACGCTGGACGCTGAAGGCGGCGATCGACACCGGCGTGCCGGCGCCGGTGCTGTCCTCGGCGCTGTTCGACCGCTTCTCCTCGCAAGGCGAATCCGAATTTGCCGACAAGCTGTTGTCCGCCATGCGCTATGCCTTCGGCGGCCATGTCGAAAAGCCGAAGGCCGGCAAGTGACGCCACAGCAGGAGACGCACGCATGAGCCAGGAACGGTCCGACACGCTGGTGCTCTTCGGCGCCACCGGCGACCTCGCCCACAAGAAGATATTTCCGGCCCTTTACCAGATGGTCGCCAAGGGCTCGCTCACCGAACCGGTGATCGGCGTCGCCTTCGACGCCTGGGACATCAAGCAGTTGCAGGCCCGCGCTCGCGACGGCATCGTCAATGCGCTGGGCAAGATCGACGAGAAGGTGTTCGCCAAATTCGCCTCGCTGCTGCGCTATGTCAGCGGCGACTACCGCGATCCGGCCACCTTCGAGAAGCTGAAGACCGCACTCGGCACCGCCCAGCGGCCGCTGCACTACATGGCGGTGCCGCCGACCATGTTCGAGACTGTCGTGCAGGGGTTGGAGCAGTCGGGCACCGCGCGTGGCGCGCGGCTGATGGTGGAAAAGCCGTTCGGCCATGATCTGCAGTCGGCGCGCTGGCTGAACCGCGTGCTGCATCTGGTGTTCGACGAGCAGTCGATCTTCCGCATCGACCACTATCTCGGCAAGGAAGCGATCCAGAACCTGCTCTATTTCCGCTTCGCCAATTCCTTCCTCGAGCCGATCTGGAATCGCAATTTCGTCGAGAGCGTGCAGATCACCATGGCCGAGGATTTCGGCGTCGAGGGGCGCGGCCGCTTCTATGACGATGTCGGCTGCATAAGGGATGTCATCGAGAACCATCTGCTCAACATCCTCCTGCTGCTGGCCATGGAGCCGCCGGTCGGCCGCTCCGCCGACGATTTGATCGACGAGAAGGTCCAGGTGCTCAGGGCGATTCGGACGCTGGCGAAAGACGATGTCGTGCGCGGCCAGTTCACCGGCTACCTCGCCGAGCCCGGCGTGGCGCCGAACTCGCCGGTCGAGACCTTCGCGGCGGTGCGCTTCTTCGTCGACACCTGGCGCTGGCAGGACGTGCCTTTCTTCATCCGCGCCGGCAAGAACATGCCGGTGCATGTCACCGAGGTGGTGGTGCGGCTGAAGCGGCCGCCGCTCGACGTCTTCGACCCGATCAAGCCCGCCGACCAGAACTACGTGCGCTTCCGCATCGACCCGCAAGTGGTGATCGCCATCGGCGCCCAGCGCAAGGCGCCAGGCGACGACATGGTCGGCGAGCAGGTGGAACTGACGGCGCTCGACGACAGCAAGGCCGACATGCCGCCCTATGAAAGGCTGATCGGCGACGCCATGAACGGCAACGGCCAGCTCTTCACCCGCCAGGACGCGGCCGAGCTTGCCTGGCGCATCGTCGGGCCGGTGCTCGGCGACACCACGCCGCCGCATCTCTACGAGCCGAAGACATGGGGACCGACGGACGCCATGGCCGGCTTCGGACCGCCCAATGGCTGGATCGACCCGGTGGCATGATCGGAGAAGACACGATGGCCAAGGCGATGAAGCACCCGGCACCCGACACCGAGAAGATCGTTCTGGCGATCGACATTGGCGGCTCGCACGTCAAGATCCTGACCAGCGCCGGCGGCGCCGAGCGCCGGGACGATTCTGGCCCGGGCCTGACGCCGCAGCAGATGATCGACAAGGTGAAGAAGCTCGCCGAGGGCCTGTCCTACGACGTCATCTCGATGGGCTATCCCGGCCCGGTGCGTCACAACAAGCCGGTGCTCGATCCGAAGAATCTTGGCAAGGGCTGGGCTGGCTTCGATTTCGCCGCCCAATTCGGCAAGCCGGTCAAGGTGGTCAATGATGCGCTGATGCAGGCCATCGGCAGCTACGAAGGCGGGCGCATGCTGTTCCTCGGGCTGGGAACCGGCCTCGGCGCGGCGATGGTCTTCGACAATGTCGGCCAGCCGATGGAACTCGCCCATCTTCCCTACAGGAAAGGCCGGAGTTTCGAGGACTATGTCGGCGAGCGCGGCCTGGAAAAGCACGGCAAGAAGAAGTGGCGCAAATACGTCTTCGACGTCGTCACTCGCCTGCGCGCCGCCCTGCAGCCAGACTATGTCGTCATTGGCGGCGGCAATGTCGACAAGCTCGACGCGTTACCGGCCGAGACCAGGCGCGGTGACAACACACGCGCCTTCGAAGGCGGATTTCGTCTGTGGCGAGACAAGGCTCTGATCGTCTGATATTATTACAGTTTAGTATAGTTGTTCAAAATAACGTGTGGCGCCGCGCTTAATCATTGCGTTGTGCAGATTTGCCGACTAGGAATTTTGCGCGCTGCCCCCGCGCGGTCCACTGGATACGCCAGAAACGCTTCAGCATTTTTGATTTTGTGCCTCGTCCTTTCGAAAACGAACCCCATTTTCGAGGCCGTGCACCATAGACGGAGGAAACATTGACCGACGATAGCAACGACGCTCGCATCGACCTTCTCGAGCTGACCGCCCACATCGTATCCGCCTACGTTGAGAAGAACCGCCTGCCCGCCTCCGGCCTGGCCGACCTCATCGCCAGCGTCGCCACCTCGATCGGCGGGCTCGGCAAGCCGGCGGTGCCGGTGGCCGCACCGCTGGTCCCCGCGGTCAACCCGAAAAAGTCGGTGACGCCGGATTTCATCATCTGCCTCGAAGACGGCAAGAAGTTCAAATCGCTGAAGCGCCATCTCGGCGTGCATTTCGGCCTGACGCCGGACGCCTACCGTGCCAAATGGGGCCTGCCGTCTGACTATCCGATGGTTGCCCCCAACTATGCGGCCTCGCGCTCGCAACTGGCGAAGTCCATCGGACTCGGCCGCAAGGCCGTTGAGGTGGCGCCCGTCAAGGCCAAGGGCCGCAAGGCCAAGGTTTCGGCCTGAGCAATTCAGTCCTGAGCCAATATTTAGGACGACTGGAACAGAAGCCTGCCGGCGAAACCGCCTTGGCAGGCTTCCTGTTTTTGTGGCTTGGATAAACCAGACAAGGGGATCTGGGGGAAGCCATGAACTACACCAGGATGGTGATCGAGAAGGAAGCGCCGGAGGAGTACGGCTACGACCGCATCCGCTTCAACCTCTCCGAGAGCTCGATCGCCGACCAGAAGCTCTCCGACATCGGCCTGTCGCTGCCGGACCTCACGCTGTTCTATGGCGAGCATCGCGGCGACAAGGACTTGCGCGCGCTGATCGCGGCACAGGACGCGGGCGTCTCGCCTGACGATGTGCTGGTCACCGCCGGTGCCGCCGGCGCGCTGTTCATCATCTCGACATCGCTTCTGTCGGCGAGCGACCATCTCGTCGTCATCCGGCCCAATTACGCCACCAACATCGAAACCCCAAGGGCGATCGGCTGCGCCATCAGCTTCGTCGACCTCGCCTTCGAGGACGGCTTTGCCATCGATGTCGAGGCCGTCAGGGCGGCGATGCGACCGAACACGAAACTGATCAGCGTTACGTGCCCGCACAACCCGACCGGCACGATGATGGGCCAGACCGATCTCGACGCGCTGGTGGCGCTCGCGGAGACCAGCGGCTGCCATTTGCTGGTCGACGAGACCTATCGCGACCTTTCCTATGGCCGGCGCCTGCCGTCGGCGGCCTCGCTGAGCACGAAGGCGATCAGCGTCGCGTCGCTGTCGAAGGCCTTCGGCATTCCAGGCATCCGCATTGGCTGGCTGATCACCAGGGATCCAGCACTACAGGAGACGTTCCTTGCCGCCAAGGAACAGATCGGCATCTGCGGCAGCGTCATCGACGAAGGCATTGCGCGCGGCATGCTCGAACGCCGGGACGCCTTCCTGGGAGCGCTGCTGCCCGAAATGGCCAAGCGCCGCGACATCGTCCAGGCCTGGATCGACCGCGAACCGCTGGTCGACTGGGTGCGGCCCGAAGGCGGTGTCGTCGGCTTCCCGCGCCTCAATGTCGAACCCGGCTTCGATCTCGACCGCTTCTATGTGAACCTGCTGGAAAACCATGGCACCTATGTCGGGCCCGGCCACTGGTTCGAGATGGAAAAGCGCTTCTTCCGCGTCGGCTTCGGCTGGCCGACGGAGGCCGAGTTGCGAGGCGGGCTCGACGCCATTTCGGCAGCACTTCGGCAGTAATTTCCTTGTGCGATGGGCGCAACAGGCTGAAAATCCCTTGATCCAGTGCTGATTTTCGCACGCATCGCGCATCGAACTTTGCTAGACGTTCCATTGGTCGGACCAGCGCCCAACCTTGGGAAGTGCCCCGCCGGCATCGCATCGGCCCGAAAGTCCACTCCGATTTTCGGAAAGCACGATGCGAAACTAAACAGTGTTGGAGCGCACTTTGTGCGTCCAATTGGACGCACGTCGCTCCAATGCCATCGCAACGGGGCCTTTATTCATGACATCCCTACAAACTTCACCTGAGCAGCGTTACGCTGCCTTCCGGCACAAAGCCTTCCTCAGCTACTGGACGGCGCGCTTCCTCACCACCTTCGCGACCATGATCGTCTCCGTCGCCGTCGGCTGGCAGATCTATGATCTGACGCGCGATCCTTTCGACCTCGGCATTGTCGGCATCGTCCAGTTCCTGCCATCGCTGCTTTTGGTGCTGGTCACCGGCGTCGTCGCCGACCGCTTCGGACGCCGGCTGATCATGGCGCTGTCGACGGTGATCGAGGGCATATGCGCCCTCACTCTGCTGGTCCTGACGCTGCGCGGTCTTGTCAGCCCGCTGCCGATCTTCGCCGTGCTCGCGATGTTCGGCACGGCGCGGGCCTTTTACGGCCCGGCTTCGTCCTCGCTGTTCGCCAATCTGGTGCCGCCGGAGGATTTCGGCAATGCGATTGCCTGGAACTCGTCCGCCTGGCAGACGGCGACCATCGTTGGACCGGTTGCCGGCGGCCTGCTCTACGGCGTTTCTCCGGAAGTCGCATACGCCATCGCCGCCATGCTGATGCTGGCCGCCGCCCTTTTGATTTTCACCATTCCCAGGCCCGCCCAGCGGACCGCCACCGACAAGCCGACCATGGAGACGCTGTTTGCCGGCTTCCGCTACATCTGGAGCGAGAAGATCGTGCTTGGCGCCATCTCGCTCGACCTGTTCGCGGTGCTTCTCTCCGGCGCCTCGGCATTGCTGCCGGTCTATGCGCGCGACATCCTGCAGCTCGGCCCGTGGGGCCTCGGCCTGCTGCGCTCGGCGCCCGGCATCGGCGCCATCTGCGTGGCGGTGTGGCTCGCCGGGCACCCGATCCGCAACCATGCCGGTGTGATCATGCTCGGTTTCGTCGCGGCATTCGGCGCCTCAACCGTGCTGTTTGGACTGTCCACCCTCACCTGGCTGTCGATCGTCGCATTGGCCCTCCTCGGCGCCACCGACATGTTCAGCGTCTACATCAGGGAGACGCTGATCCAGCTGTGGACGCCGGACGAGGTGCGCGGCCGCGTCAACGCCGTCAACCAGGTTTTCGTCGGCGCCTCCAACGAAGTCGGCGAATTCCGTGCCGGCACCATGGCGGCGCTGATCGGCACCGTGCCGGCGGTGGTGATCGGCGGCGTCGGCGCCATCGCGGTAGCAGGCCTGTGGGCCTGGCTGTTTCCGCAATTGCGCAGGGTTCGCCACCTCGACGGGCGCAACTGACGCTCGCCGATGGTCGGCAAGATACATCACCCCCGTCACAGGAAATCCCATGATCACCTGCTGCCTGAAATATGTCATCGACCCCTACAAGCTTGCCGAGTTTGAAGAATATGGCCGTCGCTGGATCGGTCTGGTCAATCGCCTAGGCGGAAACCATCATGGCTATTTCCTGCCGAGCGAAGGAGCGAACAATATCGCCTATGCCATGTTCAGCTTTCCGAGCCTTGCCGACTATGAGGACTATCGCAAGCGGATGGCAGCCGACCCGGAATGCCAGGATGTGTTTGAAGCGGAAAAGCGCAATCGCAGCATTCTAAGCTATGAGCGCAGCTTCATGCGGCCGGTGCTCGAACCCTAGCTAAAGAATTGCTCCAAGAGATGGAGCTACCGCACCGCCGGCGTCCCAAACACCATGCGCAAAAACTCGTCCAGCCAGCGCTTCAGATGCATGTCCCAGATCAGCCTGCCGCCGAGGTGATCGCGGCCGGGCTGGGCGCCAGGCAATTCGAAGCGATGCGCGCCGCGCACCACCCAGCGCTGCATCATCACCCGGGTCAGTTCGCCATGGAACTGTATGCCCCAGGCATTGTCGCCATAGCGGAAGGCCTGGTTGGGATAGGTCTCCGCCGTCGCCAGCAGCGTCGCGTCGCGGGGCAAGGAAAAGCCCTCGCGGTGGAACTGGTAGACCATGTCGGGCCAGTGCATCAGCTTCCTGCCGGCCTCGGTCGCCTTGAGCGGATACCAGCCGATCTCGACCAGCCCTTCGCCGTGCCCCTCGACCTTGCCGCCGAGATGGTTGACCAGCATCTGCGCGCCGAGGCAAATGCCAAGGCACGGCCGGTTCTCCCGGAGCGGGATTTCCAGCCAGTTGGTCTCGCGGCGAACGAACTCGTCCTCGTCATTGGCGCTCATCGGTCCGCCGAACACCACCGTGCCGGCATGGCCGTCCAGCGTCTCCGGCAAGGCGTCGCCGAGCGGCGGCCGGCGGATGTCGAGCTCGAAACCCTCTTCGATGAGCATGTGGCCGACGCGTCCGGGGCTCGAATTCTCCTGATGCAGCACGATCAGGATTTTTGGCTTCGAGCTCGTTGCGCGCGGCATCGTCAGGCGAGATCCCGTCTATTCGTCGCTGGATATTCCGCGGGCACCCGGCGCCTGCGCCGCCGCCTTGCGGCGCGCCTCGACCCGGTCGTGGCGCTCGACGCCGATCAGTTCGGCGACCCGCCACACCGTATTGTCCTCTAGCTCATGCAGCTCGCCATCGGCATAGACGATCTCCCACATCAGGCCGATGAAGGCCTTGCGCCCGTCCGCGTCGAGATGGCGCTTGAGCACGCTGGTGAAGGCGTAGAGGTCGATCGCCTCATTGTCGGCGCGCTCGCCGGCGGCGGCCAGCGCTTCGAGTTCGGCGCCGCTGATCGAGTAGCTCTCGGAGAGCACAGCCTTGAACCGCTCCCATTCGACGTCCTGGCGCACGCCGTCGGCGTTCATCACATGGTAGAGCAGCGCCGAGGCGGCGACGCGCGGGTCGTCCGTGCTGGTTTGCGCGCCGGCGCCGGCCGGCAAATCCCTGAGAAACGACAGAACGCGTTCGAACATCAATCCATTCCCAAACGGCCCAAGGGCCAAGTCAATCACCCGAAGGCCAAAAATTAAAACAGCCGGAAGCGGCGCGGCGATTTTTCCGCTTCCTCGTCCGGATCGACGCCCGGATCGTCCGGCAGCCGCGCCAGTTCTTCCGCCGGCTCGACGGCCTCGGCATCGGCTGGTACCGCCGCGAACGCAGCCGCCGTGACCGGCGTGACGTGGTCTTCGCTTCTATCGATTCCCTTGCTTGTTGTCTCGCTGCTCGCCGTGGCAGGCTCGATCGCGTCGATCGGCTTCTCGCTGGCCGGCTTCGCCAACGCCTCGATCACCGGCACCGTGGTCTCGGGCGCATCGTCACGGCTGTCGATCAACTGGCCAAGCCGCTCCATCGGCGCGCGCCATTCGAAGGCATCGAGCCGACCGGTGACAGGCGATACCGGCGCCCAGCGTTCCGAAACCACGCCATCGGCGACCCAGGCCGGATCGCGCGGCGCGCGCACCGCCTTGGACAGCAGCTGCCGCACCTTGCCCTGGTCGCCGGTCTCGGCCTCCTCGATGTCGGCCAGCAGCAGATAGGCGCCCTCGCGGCGGTCCATCCGGATCGCGGCCTCGGCCTCGGTGCGAGCGGTGGCGAAATCCTGTGCGTCGAGCGCGGCACGCGCCACCGTCATCGACGATTCGGCGTGGTTCTTCTTCATCTCCTGCAGCTTCTTCGCCCGGTTGAGACGGTCGAGCACGGCGTCACCCGGCCTGGCATGGGTGTAGAGCTCGGCAATCTCGGGATGCGGCTCGGCCCTCCAGGCGGTCTCCAGGATTTTCGAGCCCTTGCGCACATCGTTCTGCCTGAACAGCGCGGCGGCGGCGGCAACGGCGGCGGGGGCGAAATCCGGCTGCAGCTTGTTGGCCTCGAGTGCGGCCGCCCTGGCGGTGGTGGGATCGCTGTCGGCGAGCGACTGCGCCTTGGCGGTCAACAGCACGGCGCGACGGCGATTGGCGGCATCGCGCTCGATCTGCCGCGTCGCCTTCTGCGCGTCGACCAGTTTCAAGGCGCCGTCCCAATCGCCGCGCGCGGTCAGCTCCTCCAGTGTCGATTCGGCCGCCCAGGCCAGTTGCGGCGCAACGGCGGCGGCGCGGCCGGCATAGTGGCGGGCGGCATTGCGGTCACCCAGCCGTTCGGCTTCGAGATAAAGCCCGCGCAGGCCGAGCAGCCGCATTTCGGGATCGTCGAGCATGCTCTCGAACTTTTGCCGCGCCCCTTCATGGTCGCCTTCGAGCAGCGAAGCCTGCGCCTCGAGCAGATGGATCAGCGGTTCCTGGTCGGAACGGATCAGCTTGGCCGCTTCCTTGGTCTTCTTGCGGGCCAGCGCACCGTCGCCGGCGCCGGCGGCGATCATGCCGGTCGACAGCGCCTGGTAGCCGCGGTCGCGGCGGCGCACGCGGAAATAGCGCGAGATGGTATAGGGGCTGTTCCACAGCGACCTGATCAGCCACCACAGGATCATTACCGCGGCGACGACAGCGACGATGGCCACCGCCGCCACCATCAGGCTGACCTGATACTGGTAGCCGCTGAAGGTAACGACCATGTCGCCCGGCCGGTCGGCCAGCCAAGCAAAGCCGAGACCGAGCGCGAAGACGACGATGAGGAAGGCGAGCAGGCGGATCATCGTTTTGCCCTCATGCCTTCATCGCGCCGGAGATCAGCGCGTCGACCTGGGTTTCGACCTCGATGCGCGCCTTCAGTTTGCCGGCAAAGTCGGCACCGGCGGCCTTCACGGCCTCAGGCAGCGAATTGTATTCGCCGAGCGCCTTGGCATAGTCGCCCTGTGTGACGGCCACCTCCATGCGCGCAACGGTTTCCGGCGCGCCGGGCCCCTCGACGGCGCCGATCGGCCGGACCTTGACCAGCGATTCGGCACTCGACATCAGGTTCTGCAGGAAGCCGGCATTCTGGTCGACCGGCGTGGCGGCGGCGACCATGGCATTGGCTGCGGCATCCATTTGCGAGGCGATCTCGGTGCGGGTGGGCACGCCCTTTTCGGCATAGGGCCGTAGGGTCGCGAGCTCAGGCGCGTTGGGCGAAATCGCCGCCAGCGTATCGAGTTCAGCCGAGAACGGCGCACCGCGTTCGAGCGCCGACTTCAAAGCCGACGCGGCAATGGCGAGCGCGATCTTCGGCTGTCCTGCCGCCGCCTCGACCTTGCCGGAAAGCTGCGACACCGACTGTTCCAGCGCGGCGAGCCGGCTGTCCTGGGCCTTCGCAGCTTCGCCCGTCGATTTCACCAGCGCGTCGAGGCTCGCCAGTTTTTCGTTGAGCGGGCCGAGATCGACCGGCGCCGCGCTGCCGGCCTTGCCGAGGGCGGCGACCGCGGTTTCGATCTGCTTGACCTTGTCGCCGAGCGCCGCAAGCCCGGCATTGTCGCCAGCACCGCCCTGTTCGACCGCCGATTTCAGCGCCGCGACATCGGCCTTTACCTGCTCCAGTCCCGAGGAAAGTCCGACCACCTTGGCCGCTGCATCGTTATTGCCGCCGCCGTCCTTCAGCCCGGCAATTTCGGTTTTCAGCGAAGCGATCTCGCCATTGACGCCGTCGAGCGAGACGCCGGCGCCGGAACCCGGCGCGCCAAGCAGGCCGGCAAATTGCAAGCCGCCGGCGCCGGCGAGCGCGATGACGCCACCGATAATGCCGGCAGCGATGCTGTTGAGGCCGCCACGCCTCGCCACGGCCGGCGCTATCTTTTCGTCCCGCATCTGGGTTTTTGCCTTGCTGTCATCGGTGCGCTTGGCCGACGCATCCTCGAAATTATAGTCGGAGGCGGCAGTGCGATCGGCTGGCGCATCCGAGCCGGGATAGGGCATCTCCGGCTCAGCGGCCTTGGCCTCCGTGGGCGGCTCGATCCCGGCCTGTCCCACGCCATCGGCATGCTCCCAGGGTTCGAGATCGGTCTGGTCGGCATGCACCGGCTCTTCGGGAGCCTCCGGCTGCGAGGCATCAGCGGCTTCCTCGGCCTTTGCCTCGTCGGTCTGGGCCGCTGCCTTGGCGGCATCCTCGTCGACGAGGCGGGAAACGGCACCGGGCTCGAGATCGATGGTCACCGGCTCGCGGCGGCTTTTCGAGTGTCGCATCTTCGGCGTCTTGACCATGCCTGGGCTCCGCAAAATTCGCTTCGTCTCAACGCCTGCCGGCGCGTGATGGTTCAGAAAGGGTCTAGCACATCACCAAGCGGTGAAAAGGGGCGGTGTGATGACGCGGCTCAGGGCAGCACCCGCAAAAGCGCCAGCAGCGCCTCCTCGTCGGGTCGCGCGGCGATGCGGATTGTTTTGCCGGCGCCGTCGCCGAAGGCAGCGGCTATGCGGGCGGAAAGAGCGAAAACCTGTATCTTTTCAAAGGCCTCTTGCAAGGCAGGCCGTTTGCTCAAAGCCTGCATCGCGAGGGCCGCCTTGGCCGAGTAGAGCAGCACCGCATCGACCGACTGGCCGGACAGCAGCGCGAGGATGGTCTCGTCTGAATATGGCACCGGGAGCGTGTCATACGTCTCCACGGCGCGAACCCGGACTCCAGCCGCTTCCAGCCGTTGTTCGAACATCGGAAACCGCACGCGCCCGCAGAGATAGGTGATTGCCTTGCCGGGCAACGCCGCCGCGATGGCGTCGGCCAGCGCCTCGGCATCGCCCGAGCCTTCAATGACGGATGAGAACCCCATCTTGCGCGCCGCTTCGGCGGTCCTGGCGCCCACGGCATGGCAAGGAAGAGCAGCAAGCGCCGCGATGACCTCGTTTGCGGTATGGCGCACGGCATTGGCGCTGGTAACGGCAACGGCAACGGCATCACCAGTGACGAACCCCGCATCGGCAGGCAAAGCCACCGTTTCGGTCAAGGGCAGAACGACCGGTTGAAAGCCCGTCTCCTGAAGCCGCCGCGCCGTGCGCGATGCGCCCGGTTCCGGTCTGGTCACCAGGACGCGAAGCATCGTCAGAGCCAGCCGTCGAAGAACTTTTCGCCGGCCCTGGCCCGCACCGTCCGGGCGGCCTCATCGCCGATGCGGGCGGCATCCTGTGCCGGTCCCTGCAATTCGACCGTGTGCGACTGCGTGCCGTCGGGTGAGATGATCAGGCCGGCGAAAGAGAGAGTTCCGGCCTCGATCGTCGCATGGCCGGCGATCGGGGTGCGGCAGGAGCCGTCGAGCGCCGCCAGGAAGGCGCGCTCGCAGGCCAGCGCCTGCCCCGTCCGAACATCATGGATCCCCGTCAGCATCTTTTCGACGTCGCGGTCGCCGATACGGCTCTCTATGCCGATCGCACCCTGTCCGGGTGCGGGCGGAAAAATGTCGAGCGGCATCAAATCGGTGGCGACATGCTCAAGACCGAGCCGCTTCAGCCCGGCATAGGCGAGGATGGTGCCGGCGGCGACGCCTTCGTCGAGCTTGCGCAGCCGCGTCTGCACATTGCCGCGGAACATCACCACGTCGAGATCCGGCCGCATGCGGCGGATCAGCGCCTGCCGCCTGAGCGACGACGAGCCGACCTTGGCGCCGCGCGGCAGCTCGGCGATGGCCTTTGCCGCCTTGCCGACAAAGGCATCGCGCGCATCCTCGCGCGGCAGGAATGCGCTGAGTTCCAGACCGTCCGGCAATCGCGTCGGCATGTCCTTCGACGAATGAACGGCGATGTCGATCGCGCCGGCAAGCAGCGCTTCCTCGATTTCCTTCGTAAACAGGCCCTTGCCGCCGGCTTCCGACAGCGGCCGGTCCTGGATGCGGTCGCCGCTGGTCGAGATGACGGCGACCTCGAAGGCTTCCGCCGGCAGGCCATGCGCGGCCATCAGCCGCGCCTGTGTTTCATGCGCCTGTGCCAGCGCCAGCGGGCTGCCGCGTGTTCCGATTTTCAAGATTGTTTGCATGGCGCGCGGTCCGTGATAACCCCCCGGCTGGCTTTGCGTTTCCGGCATTCTCCCTAAAGGGGAACGCCTGGCTACACAATCTCTTGGGATAGCGACGAATTGATCCGCGTTCTGGGCATTGAGACGAGTTGTGACGAGACCGCCGCCAGCGTCGTGGCGCTGGAAGGCGATGCCGCGCCGCAAATCCTGTCCAACGTCGTGCTTTCGCAGATCGAGGAACATGCCGCCTTCGGCGGTGTCGTGCCCGAGATCGCCGCCCGCGCCCATGTCGAGGCGCTGGACGGCATCATCGAGGCGGCGCTGGCCGATTCGGGCACAACCCTTGCCGATATCGATGCCATCGCCGCCACCGCCGGCCCCGGCCTAGTCGGCGGCCTGATCGTCGGGCTGATGACGGCCAAGGCGATCGCCGCCGCCGCAGGCAAGCCGCTGATCGCCGTCAACCACCTCGAAGGCCACGCGTTGACGGCGCGGCTGACCGATGGGCTCGAATTTCCCTATTTGCTGCTGCTGGTCTCCGGCGGTCACACGCAGATCCTGGCGGTGCGCGGTGTCGGCGACTATCAGCGCTGGGCCACCACCATCGACGACGCGCTCGGCGAAGCCTTCGACAAGACCGCCAAGATGCTCGGCCTGCCCTATCCAGGCGGACCGAACGTCGAGACGGCGGCTCTATCAGGTGACGCCTCGCGCTTTGCCTTCCCTCGGCCGATGAAGGGTTCGGCGCAGCCCGACTTCTCCTTCTCCGGCCTGAAGACCGCCGTGCGCCAGGCGGCGACCGCGATCGAGCCGCTGAGCGACCAGGACGTCGCCGACATCTGCGCCTCGTTCCAGGCAGCGGTCGCCGATGCGCTGGCCGACCGCGTTTCGCGCGCGCTGGCGCGATTCAGCCAGACATTTCCCGACACGAAAAACCCTGCGCTGGTGGTTGCCGGCGGCGTCGCCGCCAACCGCACCATCAAGGCAACGCTGGAACGGTTGTGCGCCGAGGCCGGTTTCACCTTCGTCGCGCCACCGCTCAAGCTTTGCACCGACAATGCCGCGATGATCGCCTGGGCCGGCATCGAACGGCTGCGGGAAGGCATGGCGCAGGAGAACGGCTTCGATTTCGTGCCGCGCTCGCGCTGGCCGCTGGACAGCATCTCGGCGCCGATGGTCGGTTCCGGCCGGCGCGGAGCCAAGGCATGACTGGTCCAAGCGAGAACAGTCAGGGCATGGCCCGTCCCGGTAAAGGCGGCTGGCAGGTCGCCGTGCTGGGCGGCGGCGCCTGGGGCACGGCGCTGGCGCTGGCCATGCTGCGCGCCGGCCATAAGGTGCGGCTGTTCGCGCGCGATCCGGAAACCGTGGCGGCGATCGTCCAAGGCCAGAATCCGCGCTATCTGCCCGGCATCGCCATTGCGCCCGGCATCGAGGCGACATCGGACATTGCGGTAGCGCTCTCGGGCGCCGATTGCGTGCTGGCCGTGACGCCGGCGCAATCGCTGCGGGCGACGCTGACGGCCGCGAAGGACCATATACTGGGTGGCATCCCGCTTGTTCTCTGCGCCAAGGGCATCGAGCGCGACACCGGCGCCTTGCTGTCGGCAATTGTCGAGGAAATCCTGCCGCGAAATCCGGTTGCCGCACTGTCGGGCCCGAGCTTCGCCACCGATGTCGCCCGCGGCCTGCCGACGGCGGTGGTGGTCGCCGCCCGTGACGAGGCGCTGGCGGTCGACCTTGCCGCCCGCTTTTCCGCCGAAAACCTGCGTTGCTATTCGAGCGACGACCTGATCGGCGTCGAGATCGGCGGCGCCTTGAAGAATGTCTTTGCCATTGCCGCGGGCGCCGTCACCGGCGCCGGGCTCGGCGCCAGCGCCCAGGCCGCCATGGTGACGCGCGGCTTCGTCGAACTGCGCCGCATCGGTGCCGCCTTCGGCGCCAGGCCCGAGACCTTGATGGGGCTTTCCGGCCTTGGCGACCTGTTGCTGACCTGTTCGTCCGCCCAATCGCGCAACTTCGCCTACGGGCTGGCGCTCGGGCAAGGCAAGGCGCTTGCCGGACTGGCGCTGGCCGAGGGCGTGCCGACGGCGGCGATCGCCGCCCGCATCGCCGCCGAGCGCGGCATCGACGCGCCGATCATCGCTGCCGTGGCAGCCATACTGGACGGCACCATCACCATCCGCCAGGCCGTGACGGCCTTGATGACCCGGCCGCTGAAGACCGAAACCAACGATTGATCCCTCAACTTCAACCCCCCAATTTCAATCTCAACGACCAGGAGAAAGACCATGCTGTTTGCTTTTGTTTGCAAGGATAAGCCCGGAAGCCTGCAGGTGCGCCTCGACACGCGGCCCGAGCATGTCGCCTTTCTCGAAGGGCTGAATGCGGACAAGAAACTGGCCTTCGCCGGTCCGTTCCTCGATGCCGACGGCCAGCCCAACGGCAGTCTCGTGGTCGTCGAGGCGCCGGATCTGGCCGCGGCGCAGGCCTTGTCGGCCGCCGACCCCTATGCCAAGGCGGGCCTGTTCGAAAGCGTCGAAATTCGCCAGTGGAACTGGACGTTCAACAAGCCGGCGGCTAGTTAATTCCGGTGGCCGGCACCTGGATCGCACGGAGGAGAAACATGAACTACTGGCTGTTCAAATCCGAACCCTCGGTTTTCTCCTTCGAGGCGTTGAAGGCCAAGGGCAAGGCAGGCACGCAATGGGACGGAGTGCGCAACTACGCCGCCCGCAACAACATGAAGGCCATGCAGATCGGCGATCTCGGCTTCTTCTACCATTCCAATGAGGGGCTCAACATCGTCGGCATCGCCGAAGTCTGCGCGCTGGCCCACCCCGACACCACTTCGGATGATCCGCGCTGGGAATGCGTGGACATCCGCGCGGTTTGCGATGTGCCGAACCCGCCGACCCTGGAACAGGTAAAAGCCAATCCGAAGCTTGCCGAAATGGCGCTGGTGCGGCTCGGCCGGCTTTCCGTGCAGCCGGTGACCCCGGCCGAATGGAAGGAAGTCTGCCGCATGGGCGGCCTGACGCCCGCTCCGTGACGGCACTCACCCCGCACGGCGCGAAGCAATTCATCCTCGACAACACGGCGCTGATGGCGCCGCCGCACGTGCCGGAGATTCTGCTGCGCCTCGCCGATGAAGCGCACGATCTGTGGCAGCGGACCGAGGACGAACTGGTCGAGATCGGCCTGCCGCCGCCCTTCTGGGCCTTTGCCTGGGCAGGCGGCCAGGGCCTTGCCCGCTATGTCCTGGACAATCCCGACACGGTGCGGGGCAAGCGCGTGCTCGACTTCGCCTCGGGCTCCGGCCTTGTCGCCATCGCCGCCGCCAAGGCGGGCGCCGCCGAAGTGATCGCCGCCGACATCGACCCGTTCTGCGCCACCGCGATCCGCCTCAACGGCGAGGCCAATGGCGTCGGGATCGGCTTCCTCGGCACGGATTGCATCGGCACCGATGCGGGCTGGGACGTGGTGCTGGCCGGTGACGTTTTCTACGACAAATCCTTCGCCGACCGCCTGATGCCATGGTTTGCGACACTCAAGGCGCGCGGAGCCGAGATCTTCGTCGGCGATCCCGGCCGGTCGTATCTGCCGAAATCGGGGTTGGAGCCGCTTGCAGTCTATGAGGTGGAAGTCACGCGGGCGCTGGAGGATTCCCTAGTCAAGCGCACCACCGTCTGGCGCTTTGCTTGACGCCATCGCCGAAGCGCCTGATACAGAATGCATGCATGTCGCATGGCCTGCATCTGGAGGGGGAAGCTCATGGATTTTTCAGCAGTGAACTGGCTGGCGGTCATTGCCGCCGCCGTCTTGGCCTGGCTGTTCGGCGCCGCCTGGTACATGGTGTTGAGCAAGCCGTGGCTGAAGGCCGCCAAGCTCGATCCGGCGACGATGAAGAAATCGCCGCTGCCTTTCGTCATCAGCTTCGTCGCCGAACTGGTCATGGCCTCCATCATGGCGCTGGTGGTCGGGGCGATGACCGGCGGTGAACCGACATTGCTCGCCGGGCTTGTCTTCGGTTTCGTGCTCTGGCTGGGTTTCGTCGCCACGACGCTGTCAGTCAACCATCGCTACGAGAATTTCGGCTGGGACCTGACCCTCATCGACGGTGGCCACTGGCTGGGCGTCTTGTTGATCGTCGGCGCGGTGATCGGCTGGTTCGGCGCCGCGGCAAGCTAAGCCGGCGCATTGTCGATGGCGGACGAGTCCGGATTTCCACGCGACCAGGTGTTCACCCGGATCTGCCACGTCAAGCAAGGCTATGACGACCGGCGCCGCCACATCGTCCGCGAATTCGAGCGGCGCGGCGTGCCGGTCTATTTTTACACGGACTGGGACCAGGCAGACATCACGCCGGAAATCCGAAACGAGCTGGTCGCGCCCGCCCTTACCCACCTGGCGACCGTCTCGCTGGCGCTGAAACATGTCGGCATCTGGCGCGATTTCCTCGAGACCGACCAGCCCTACTGCCTGGTTTTCGAGGACGACGTCTTCCTCGCCCGCGACTTCGTCGCCAAGTTCCGGCAGGGGCTGGCTGAACTCGGCGGCTCAACGCGCAAGGCCGTCATCTATCTCGGCAATGGCAGCAACTACTACACGCCGAGTTGGAAATTGCGGAAGGGCCAGAAGCTTTATCCGGCTCTCCATGCAAGATGCGCCGATTCCTACCTTATCACCCGCCCGGTTGCCGAGGCCCGCTGCGCCTGGATCGCGCAAAACAAGATATCGACGGCGATCGACCACCAGATTGAGCAGATGGACGAGAGGCTCGGGGTTGAGATGCTTTGGTTCGAGCGGCCGATTGCCGAGCAGGGCAGCGAGAACGGCTCATTTCACACCTCCGTCGCCGGCAAAAAGCAGCCGCTTTTCTACAAAAAGCTGAAATGGACCCTGAAGAAGTTCCGACGCATGATCTTCGGCTACAACGCCCGGTCGTGACCGAAAGACAGGCCCGGCAGCCGCCTACACCTTCTCCGTGCCGTGCGTCTTTGCCGCTTCCTCCAGCAGCCACTCACGAAACGCTGCGATGCGGGCGTCGTCCTTCACGGTTTCCGGATAGACCAGGAAATAGGCGAATTCCGGCGCGACCTTGATGCCGAGCTCGAAGGGGCGCACGAGACGCCCCTGCGACAAATCATTGGCGACCATGGCGAAGTCGGCCAGCGCCACGGCATTGCCGTCGAGTGCCGCCTGCGTGGCATCGGTCGAGGAACCGAAGACGAGCGTGCGGCTGTCGTCGAAATCGTCGACGCCGGCCGCCTGCATCCACATGCTCCAGTTCGGCCAGGTGACGCCTTGCCGCGACCAATCGATATGCGCGAGCGTATGCCGGAAGAGATCGCGCGGTTCGTTGAGCGGCGGCCCGGAAGCCAGCAGCGCCGGGCTGCACACCGGGATGATGATGTTGTCGAACAGCCGGTGCGCGCAAAGCCCGGCATATCTGCCGGTGCCGAACCGGATGCCGATATCGACGTCGTCGCGCTCGAAGTCCCTGACATCGTAGGTGATGTCGAAACGCAACTCGATGCCCGGCCTCTGACCGCGGAAATCGTCGATGCGCCGCATCAGCCATTTCGTCGCGAACTGCGCGTCGAGCGTCACCTTCAAGAGCGCCGTGCCGCGCGTCATCTTGTGGGCGCGCGACACCGCCCGGTTGAGCAGGTCGAGCGCATCGATCGACGCCTCGTGAAGCACGTTTCCCGCTTCCGTCAACCGCATGGTGCGGCTGGTGCGGGTGAACAGCACCAGATCAAGCTGATCCTCGATTTCCTTGACCTGATGGCTGACCGCGGCCGGCGTCAGCCCAAGCTCGTCGGCGGCGCGGGTGAAATTGAGGTGACGCGCCGCCGCCTCGAAGGTCCTCAGCGCGCGCGTTCCGGGCAGGAGGCGAGACATCTGATCTCCAAATAAAACTTGATGATCTGAAAAGAACTACTCGTTTCCCGTTTGTTTTTCAATCCGGCATGATCTCGACATCGAGATACCTTCAAACCGGATTTGATATCCGGAGAAACCGGATAAAGCCATGACCGACATCGCTATGAAGTCCCATACCGCCCTGAAATCATCTCTCCCGCAGTGGCTGCGCGCCACGTTCGACTGGCTGCGCCAGGCCAACGTCGCCGCCAGGCTTCCCTTGGAATCGGTCGACGACCTTTCCGACCGTGAACTGCGCGATATCGGCGGCGAACGCCGCGACATCGCCAGGGCGATGGACCGGGAACTCCGTGAAATCGGACTGCTGGGCACGGGTTGGCAGAAGCGATAGAAAAGGAAGTCGGCAGTAGGGGATAGACGTAGAAAGAGATCCCTACTGCCTACTGCCTACTGCCTACTGCCCATTCCCTACCGCACCACCTTCACCACTGTCCTACCCGACAGCAGCGGCAGCAGCCGGGCCATCGTGCGCGCGGTCACCGCCACGCAACCTTGCGTCGGCGTGAAATCCGGTCGCGCCAGGTGGAAGAAGATGGCGCTGCCGCGCCCGCGGCGGCGCGGCGCGATGTTCCAGTCGAGCACCAGGCAGGCGTCGTAGAGCCGGTCGTCGCGCCGCATGCGCTCATGGCTGGCGCCATAGGGGATCTTGACAGGCCTGTTGTAGTTGCGGTCGTCTGATACCTCGCACCAGCCGAGGTCGGGCCCGATCGGCGTCATCGCCAGCCGCGTCCGGCGGCCACCGGCAAACTGATCTCCCCGGAAATAACCCGACAGGATCCGCATCGAGCCGAGCGGGGTGGCGCCATCGCCCTCGCGCTTGTCGGCCGAGATGCCGCCACGCCCGAGCGCGCAGGCAAACACGGTTTTTCCGGCCTGCAGCAGGCCCTGGCTGGGGTGGCCGGGCCTTGCCCGCACGGTCAGCACACGCAGCCGTTTCGGCAAAATTGCGCCGGCTGCATTGCGATCGCGTTTTTTCTTGTATGATCGTGCCACGGAACAAATCACTGTGATCGGCTATTGTGTCGGCCAGCTTCCGCATAAATACGCAGCGGTCAACTGAATTTCATTTTCAAAACAACGGATTGATCCATGACTTCACGCACCATCCTAATCGTCGACGACGACGACGACCTGCGCGGCACACTGGTCGAGCAACTCGCCCTCTACGAGGAATTCGACGTGCTGCAGGAAGCGACTGCGGCAAAAGGCGTCACGGCGGCACGCGGCGGCCTCATCGACCTGCTCATCATGGATGTCGGCCTGCCCGACATGGACGGCCGCGAGGCCGTCAAAATCCTGCGCAAGGGCGGCTATAAGGCGCCCATCATCATGCTGACCGGCCACGACACCGATTCGGACACGATTCTGGGTCTCGAGGCCGGCGCCAACGATTATGTGACGAAGCCGTTCCGCTTCGCGGTGCTGCTGGCGCGCATCCGTGCCCAGCTGCGCCAGCACGAGCAGAGCGAGGACGCCACCTTCTCGGTCGGCCCCTACACCTTCAAACCCAGCCAGAAGCTGCTCATCGACCCGCGTGGCGGCAAGGTGCGGCTGACGGAGAAGGAAGCCTCGATCATCAAATATCTCTACCGCGCCGACCAGAAGGTGGTGACGCGCGACGTGCTGTTGGAGGAAGTCTGGGGCTACAATTCCGGCGTCACCACGCACACGCTGGAAACCCATGTCTACCGGCTGCGCCAGAAGATCGAGCGCGATCCTTCCAATGCGGAAATTCTTGTGACAGAAAGCGGTGGCTACAAGCTGGTTCCTTAAACATTTCATTATCCAATAAGCGGTCTGGGCGGGACCGCTTTCGGGTGCGATCCTGTTGGAGGGGATTAAGGATCGACTCGTGAAGGAGGGATTGGACTGACCGTTCGGGGACGCAGCTAGAGATGGCGTTGGATGACGACATCCGCATTCTGTCCGCCGTGAGGCTCTTCCAGGGTTTCACGCAGGAACAGCTGCGCCTGCTCGCCTTCGGCGCCGAGACCACCCTGCTGCAGGCCAACCACAAGCTCTACCGCGAGGACGACGAGGCCGATTCGGCCTATGTCGTGGTCAGCGGACGCATCGTGCTCTATCGCGAGCAGAGTGGCGAGCGTATCCCGATCGGCACCGCCGGCCCCGGCACCATGCTCAGCGAACTGGCATTGATCGCCGACACCAATCGGCTGACCAGCGCGTCGGCCGAAATCGATTCGGAAGTGATCCGGCTCAGCCGCAAGATGTTCCGCCGCATCCTCGAGGAATATCCGGAACTGGCGGTGAAGCTGCACCAGCGCATCTCCGAGGAATTCCAGGACATGATCCGCCGCATCGAGGAACTGGCGCCACGGTTTTCGGGTAGGTGAGAGCCGCGAATGGACTTCCGGCTTGTTCGAGCCACCGAAAATGACCTGCCCTTCATCATGGCCACCGAACGGCGCGCAGGCTACGATGCCTTTGTCGGACGCTGGGATGAGCCATGTCATCGCCAAGCCTTTGCCGACGGCACCCACGCCTATTTCGTAGGGATCGAAGGCTCGGCGCCGATCGGCTTCGTGATCTTGCGCGGTTGGGCTTCTGCCGAACGTGTGACACTGGTCAAGCGCATTGCCGTTGTCGCGCCGGGCCAAGGCCAGGGCCGAATGCTGCTGGCGGCAGCGATTGACCGGGCCTTTGTCGAAACCGACGCCTATCGGCTATGCATCGGCCTCTTTCCGGACAACCATCGCGCGCGGCGCGCCTACGAGGCTGTTGGATTCACAGCCGAAGGTATTGCGCGAGGAAGCGCGTTTTTCAATGGCGTGCACCGCGACGAACTGGTCATGGCGCAGCTGCGGCCGGAATGGGAAAAACGCCGGTTGGGATAATCAGTCCAGATCGAAGCGTGCGATGACAGGAACATGGTCCGACGGCCGCTCCCAGCCGCGCGCCGCGCGCAGTATTTCGTAGCCGGCGAAATCAGGCACCAGATTGGGCGACGACCAGACATGGTCGAGCCGCCGGCCCCGGTTCGATGCTTCCCAGTCCTGCGCGCGATAACTCCACCAGGTGTAGAGCTTCTGGTCTAGTGGCACGTTGTGCCGCATCAGGTCGACCCAATTGCCGGCGAGCCGCATCGCCTCGAAGTTTTCGGTCTCGACCGGCGTGTGGCTGACCACATTGAGCAATTGCTTGTGCGACCAGACGTCGTGCTCGAGCGGCGCGATGTTGAGATCGCCGACCAGCACCGAGGCGGACACCTCTGTGTGCTCGGCGCGAATAGCGTTCATCTCGGCGACGAAATCGAGCTTGTGCTTGAATTTCTTGTTGATTTCGGGATCGGGCTCGTCGCCGCCCGCCGGAACGTAGAAATTGTGCAGCAGGATCGTCTTGCCGCCGGCGCGCACCGTCACCGACAGATGCCGGCTGTCCTCGATCTCGCAGAAGCGGCGCTTTTCGACCACCTCGATCGGCCGCCGCGCCACCGTGGCGACGCCGTGATAGCCCTTCTGGCCATGGAAGGCGATGTGCTGGTAGCCGAGCCTGCGGAATGCCTTTTCCGGGAACAGCTCGTCGGGAACCTTGGTTTCCTGCAGGCAAAGCACGTCGGGCGCGTACTCGTCGAGCAGTCGCTCCACGATCGGCATGCGCAGACGAACCGAATTGATGTTCCAAGTGGCGACGGAAAAGGGCATTTGGCAATCCGGACAGCGTGCAGCCAGCCAGGATCGATAGGCCCTGACGGAGAAGACGCCTTTTGAGGGAGTCAGTCCGGAAACTGCCAGCCGCGGGCAGCAAAGACAAGCCGGGCGCCAGTTATTGATCTCGGCGCCCCTCATTGACCTGCCGGGCATTTCTCCCCGCAAACGGGGAGAAAGAAACTGGTTTCAGCGCCGCCGCCGCAAACTTGCCGTAGCGACGGGAGCTATCTTGTCTTGGTGTTCAGCTCGCGGTTCGCCGTATAGTCGATGGCAAAGGTGTCGGGCGCGAAGCTGACGCCTTCCTTGGTGTTGAAGATCATCACCGTGGTGTCCTTGCCTTGCGCGTCGGTGATCGTCCACTGGCGCAGATCATAGGTTTTCGGATCGAACATCATGGTGATGCGCGCATTGCCGAACACCGACTTGTCGGAAAGCTGGATGGTGGTGAGATCGTCTTCTTCCTTGACGCTCTTGACGCGGTCGCCGGAGAGGTCGATCCGGTCATCGAGCAGCAGCTTCAGCGGCGTCTTCGACAGCGGATAAAGGTCCGATGTGTTCATTTTCTTGTTGAGTATGACCACCGACTTGCCGTCGGAAATCACCTTGAAATTCGACGCTCCATCATAGTTGAAGCGGATCTTGCCCGGCCGCTCGAGGAAGAATTTGCCGCCGGTCTGCTCGCCCTTGGGGCCAAACTGCACGAATTCGCCGCTCATCGATTTGACCGAGGAAAAATGGTCGGCGATCTTCTGCGCGGCGGCGGGCACGGCCGCCTGCGCCGAAGCCAGCAGCTCGAACCCGGGCACCACGTTGAAGGCGGCTGCACCCGTAGCGACAAGGCCGAAGCCGAGGAGCTGGCGGCGGGTCGGGGCAAAATCGCTGAGCTTGGAAAGATCGTTTTTCATGTCGGTCACTCTCGTGGTGATTCCTGTATCTGTCGCTGTCCTGAACCCCCAGTTGGGCTGAAGTTTGGCGGGGCGAACGCTGCTTAGTTGCTGAACGCGCCAGAGGGTTCAAAGTTGCCGTGAGCTCCCCGCCATCAGAACTTGTCGTCCTCGGTCGGCACCAGGATTTCGCGTTTTCCGGCATGGTTGGCCGGGCCGACGATGCCTTCCTTTTCCATCTTCTCGATGATCGAGGCGGCGCGGTTATAGCCAATGCCGAGCCGGCGCTGGATGTAGCTGGTCGACGCCTTGCCGTCGCGCAGCACCACCGCCACCGCCTGGTCGTAGGGGTCGTCGGAATCCTCGAAATTGCCGCCGCCACCGCCGCCGGAGCCACCGCCCTTGCCGGACGGCTCGTCCTCATCCTCGTCATCATCCTCGGTGATGGCGTCGAGATATTCGGGCACGCCCTGCAGCTTCAGGTGCCCGACGATCTTCTCGACCTCGTCGTCGGAGACGAAGGGGCCATGCACGCGCTGGATGCGGCCGCCGCCGGCCATGTAGAGCATGTCGCCCATGCCGAGCAGCTGCTCGGCGCCCTGCTCGCCCAGAATGGTGCGGCTGTCGATCTTCGATGTCACCTGGAAGGAGATGCGGGTTGGGAAGTTGGCCTTGATGGTGCCGGTGATGACGTCGACCGACGGACGCTGCGTCGCCATGATGACATGGATGCCGGCGGCGCGCGCCATTTGCGCCAGGCGCTGCACCGCGCCCTCGATGTCCTTGCCGGCGACCATCATCAGGTCGGCCATCTCGTCGATGATGACGACGATGTAGGGCATCGGCTCGAGATCGAGGTCCTCCGTCTCGTAGATCGCCTCGCCGGTCTGGCGGTCGAAGCCGGTCTGCACGGTGCGCGAGATTTTTTCGCCCTTTTTCTCAGCCAGCTGGACCCGTGCGTTGAACCCGTCGATGTTGCGCACGCCGACCTTGGACATCTTGCGGTAGCGGTCCTCCATCTCGCGCACGGTCCATTTCAACGCCACCACCGCCTTCTTCGGATCGGTGACGACCGGCGTGAGCAGATGCGGGATGCCGTCATAGACGGAGAGTTCCAGCATCTTCGGATCGATCATGATCAGCCGGCATTCCTGCGGTGTCAGCCGGTAGAGCAGCGACAGGATCATGGTGTTGATGGCGACCGACTTGCCGGAGCCGGTGGTGCCGGCGACCAGCACGTGCGGCATCTTGGCGATGTCGACGATGACGGCCTCGCCATTGATGGTTTTGCCCAGCGCCAGCGCGAGCTTTGCCTTGGTCGTCTCGAAATCGCGGCTCGCCATGATCTCGCGCAGATACACCGTCTCGCGCTTGGCGTTCGGCAATTCGATGCCGATGGCGTTGCGGCCGGGCACCACGGCGACGCGGCAGGCGATCGCGCTCATCGAGCGGGCGATGTCGTCGGAGAGGCCGATGACCCGCGACGATTTGATGCCGGGCGCGGGTTCCAGCTCATAGAGGGTGACGACGGGACCCGGGCGCACGGCGATGATCTCGCCCTTGACGCCGAAATCCTCCAGCACGCCTTCAAGCAGGCGCGCATTCTGTTCCAGCGCATCCTTCGACAGGCTCGGGTCACGCGCGACGTTCTTCGGTTCGGACAGGAAATGCAGCGACGGCATCTCGAACTTGTCCGAGCCGATCAGCGAGGTCTGCGCCTCGCGCTGGACGCGTGCGCCAGGCGCCGGCCGCGGCGCCGGCGCCTCGACGCGGGTGGCGGCATCCGAACGGAACTGCTGCACCTTGGCCGTTGGCGCCGCACGGCGCTGGGTGACGGGCTCCTCGTCGAAATCCATGTCCTCGTCGTCGCGGTCGAAGATGTCGTCATCGTCTGGATCGACGGATACGCTGCGGTCATTGACCATGGCGGCGAAGAATTCCGGCTCGACGCGGGCGCGGCCATCCGGGCTCATCCGTTGCTCGGCGAATTCGGCCGATTCGACGCGCTCGGCGGCACGCCGCCAGGCGCTGGGGCGCGCCTCCATCTCCGGCTCGTACTCGTCGCGTTCCTGCCTGCGGCGCACCGCGCGGCGATGCATCCACGCGCGCAACGACAGCCACCAATGGGTGATGGCGCCGAGCGCCAATATGCCCTCGTCGCCCTCATCCTCTTCATTGTCGAACAGAAGATCGTCCTCGCGCGGGTCCGCGGCAGCCGGCTCTTCCATCACGGCGAAGCCGTTCTTGCGCCCGATCAGCGCCGAGCCATAGGCGAACAGCCAGAGCGCCGGCATGGCCAGCAGCACGGCGAGCACGCTGGCGATCAGCCCGGTCGGATAGCCGCCGATCAGCACGCCGGGAATCTTGAGCACCATGTCGCCAAACACGCCGCCGAGGCCGGTGGGCAGCGGCCAGGTCTTGGGCGGAACGATGCAGCCGGCGATGGCGGCGGCGAGCAGCGCGAAGCCGAACCAGAACAGCCCGCGCTTGGGCAGCCTGTCGACGCCGCGCGCCGAAAACAAGAGATACCCCCAGATGACAGCCGGAACCAGCGCCGCAACCGCGGCAAGGCCAAAGAACTGCATGGCGAGGTCGGAGAAAACCGCGCCGGCATAGCCCATGGCGTTGGTGACGGTGTTGTTGGTGGCGTGTGAGAAGCTTGGATCGGCAACGTTCCAAGTGGCGAGGCTGGCAACCCCGAAGGCCACAGCCAGAAACATGCCGGCGCCGACCAGCCGGCCGACCTGGCGCCGCGCGAAAGCCTGGATGCCGTGCCCCGTATCGGTCATCGCGAGCGGTGCTGAAGCCCCTGAACGCATGCTCTTCCCCGTCAGTGATTGCCTGGCCCGAGCGCATGACGCACTCCGGCAGATTCGGATGCCAGACTATCGGTGGGAAGGTTAAGGGGGCATTAACTATAAGAGGTTGAGATCATCAAACTCGTCACTTCAGGTTGCAGCGGAAGCGGGCGGGATGTGCAATGTCGCCGTGCGGCCACCGGGGTGGATAGAGGCATGCGGTCTATCTTCCTTCGCGGGGCGGCCCTGGCCTGGGCAGGGCTTAGTCTCCTGCTTGCTGCGCACTGGTTTGTCGAACTCGGGATGGTGGGCTTTCCGGATGGTCACGTGACGCCCTTTGCCAGGGCGACCGGCCCGCTCCTGCACCTGCTCGCCTCCGCTTGCCTGATACAGGGCCTGTATTTTCTGTACAGGGCTCTCTTCGGCAAGGCATTTTTGGTGCCGGGTCTTGGCCTGCAAATTCTGATTGCGGCCGTGCTGACGGTGGCGCCGACGTTGATTGTCCGCAATTGCCCCCGTTCCCAGATGTGCAGCAGTGCCTATGAGGCGCTGACAAACACCATGATGGACGACGGCACCGGCGGATAGACTCCGCCATCGGACGGGCATCGGGAACGCCTGCGGTCTCCGCCAAGGCGTACTGGCAAACGAAACAATGGCGGGCACCTGGACCCGCCATCGTTTCGCTCGACAACAAAAGGATCGGGCCTCTGCCCGATCCCGCGCGATCACTTGTGACCGGCGTACATCATCAGGTTGGCGCAGAATTCGGCGTGAGGCTTGCTCATCGCTGCGTCCTGGCACTCCTTCATCATCTGGTCCTGCTTGTCCTTGGCCGTCGAGGCCCAGGCTGCCTTGAAATCCGCCTCGGACTTCATGGTCTTCATGCCGGCATCGGTGAAGAACGGCGCCATATTGTCAGGCTCGTCGAGCGCGCCAGCAAGCGCAACGCCGCCGACCATCGACAGAGCCAGTGCTCCCAGGAAGATGTTCTTGATGTTCATCAGTTGGTTCCTTCCCTGTTGGTAGCGAGCACCAGAACGGCGCTCGCACCTCCAGTACGGAGCCGGGAGGCTCTATGTTTCTCCTCGTTGGCTGATCACGCGAACGTGATCTCATCGAAAAACGATTCCTCCTTCTTCTTTTCGAAGCGTTCGATTTTCCAAAAAAAGAGGCCCGAATTGCTTCGGGCCTCAATGCGTGAGCCTCTTTCGAGAACGTCACGACGGGATCTCTGGAGTAGCTCCGGGAAAGCCGAATTGCAGGTTTTCCCGGGATTGCGTGAAAATATGGGGCCGGCGGGAGGAGGATCCGCCGGCCCCTTGGCGAAGCTTGCCTTACGGCACCACTTCGCCATGCTGGGAGATGTCGAGGCCTTCGACCTCTTCCTGGGTCGTCGGACGCAGGCCGACCAGCGCCTTGACGATGTAGAGGATCACGAAGGTGGCGATCGCCGTCCACAGGATGGTGAAGACGATGCCGTAGAGCTGCTTGCCGATGGAAGCGTCTTTGCCGAGTGCATTGATCGCCGGATCGGCGAGCACGCCGGTCAGCAACGCACCGACCACGCCGCCGACGCCATGGACGCCGAAGGCATCGAGCGAGTCGTCATAGCCGAACATGTGCTTCACCTTGACCGCCGAGATGTAGCAGACCACGCCGGCGACGATGCCGACGATGAAGGCGCCGGTCGGGTTGACGAAGCCGGAAGCCGGCGTCACCGCGACGAGACCGGCGACGGCGCCCGAGATGATGCCGAGCACCGAGGGCTTCTTGGCGACGATCCATTCGGCGAACATCCAGGCGAGAGCCGCCGCGGCGGTGGCGACCTGGGTGTTGAGCATGGCGGCACCGGCAAGGCCGTCGGCTGCCAGTTCCGAACCGGCGTTGAAGCCGAACCAACCGACCCACAGCAGCGAAGCGCCGATCACCGAATAGACCAGGTTGTGCGGCGCCATGTTGGTGGTGCCGTAGCCTTCGCGCTTGCCCAGGACCAGCGCGCAGACCAGGCCCGCGACACCGGCGTTGATGTGGACGACCGTGCCGCCGGCGAAGTCGAGCACGCCGGCCGCGCCAAGGAAGCCGCCACCCCAGACCCAATGCGCGATCGGCGCATAGACGACCAGCAGCCACAGGGCCATGAAGATCAGCAGCGCCGAGAACTTCATGCGCTCGGCGAAGGCACCGGCGATGAGGGCAGGCGTGATGATGGCGAAGGTCATCTGGAACATCGAGAAGACGAACTCAGGAATGTTCGCGACCCCTGGCAGCCACAGCGTCGAGACGGTGATGCCGTGATGGAAGAATCTCGAGAAGCCGCCGATGTAGCTGTTCATGCTGGCGGATTCATTGGTGGTGAAGGCCAGCGAATAGCCGAACATGAACCACAGCACCGTTACCAGGCAGGTGATGGCGAAGCTCTGCATGATGGTGGCGAGCACGTTCTTCTTGCGCACCATGCCGCCGTAGAACAGCGCCAGGCCCGGAATGGTCATCATCAGCACCAGGGCCGTCGAGGTCAGCATCCAGGCGGTGTTGCCGGTGTCGAGCACCGGGGTGGGCGCGGCAGCCGGTGCGGCGGCGGCAGCGGCCGGAGCGGCTTCCTGCGCAAAGGCGGCGACGCTGCCCAATGCTGCCAGAGCAAGCGAGCCCAGAAGGGCCGCCCGTCCCGTCGTCTTCAAGGTGGAAGAAATATTCATTGAACTCTCCATTGGAATACGTGTTCGCCGCTCAGAGCGCGTCGGTGTCTGTTTCGCCGGTGCGGATGCGCACCGCCTGATCGATGCCGAAAACGAAGATCTTGCCGTCGCCGATCTGGCCGGTCTTGGCCGCGGCGGTGATGGCTTCGACGGCCTTGTCGACCATGTCGGCACTGACAGCGACCTCGATCTTGATCTTCGGCAGGAAACTGACCGCGTATTCCGCTCCGCGATAGATTTCCGTATGTCCCTTCTGACGCCCGTAGCCTTTGACTTCGGTGACGGTCAGGCCCTGGATGCCGACGGCGGTAAGCGCTTCGCGTACCTCGTCCAGCTTGAACGGCTTGATGATTGCCATCACGATTTTCATAAGGTTTCACCCTTTGCTGTTGCGGTCCCCCGCGTTTGCACGACTTCACCGATCCCAAAGAGCCGGAGAGTGCACACAAGGATTCAAGCTCCGTGCCAAGTGCCGAAGCAGCATGTTAACCTGTTGTAAACACAGGGAATGAGGCGATGGGAGGCAGCGGGTGCCAATGCCTGCGGCACGCCACATGCTCAAAAAATATGCAATTTTTCGAATTTGCCTAATTTGCCGGCTTTGAGCATGATCCCGAAAAGTCGAGCCCGGTTTTCCCGGACAAACGGTTTTCGTTTGCCCAGTGATCCTGCTCAAACAAGACTCGCAATGCTCAACGCTTGAGCCGGATCAACCCTTCCTGGGCCATCGAGGCGATCAGCGTGCCGTCGCGCGCATAGAGCGTGCCGCGGCTGAAGCCGCGCGACCCCGAACTCGACGGGCTGTCCTGCGCATAGAGCAGCCAGCCGTCGAGCGAATGCGGCCGATGGAACCACATCGAATGGTCGAGGCTCGCCGCCTGGATATCGGGATCGAACAGGCCGCGCCCATGCGCGAAGGTCGAGGTGTCCAATAGCGTCATGTCGGAGAGATAGGCCAGCAGCACCGATTGCAGCGCGCGGTCATCGGGAACCGGGCCGCCAAGGCGGATCCAGACGTTCTGCCGGGGCGGCAGCTTGTCGCGGCTTTCATAGTGCTGGAGATTGACCGGCCTGAGTTCCAGCGGCCGTTCGCGCGCCCAGAAGCGGCGCACCGCCTCCGGCACACGCTCGGCTCTTTCGAGCAGCTGGCGCTGCGTCAGCAGCCCTTCCGGCGGCGGCACGTCGTCGGGCAGCGCGAACTGGTGTTCCAGCCCCTTCTCGTCGACCTGGAACGAGGCTTCCAGCGAAAAGATCGCCTGTCCGTGCTGGATCGCCAGCACGCGTCGAGTGGTGAAGGAGCCGCCGTCGCGGATGCGGTCGACCTCGTAGGCGATCGGCACCCTGATGTCGCCCGGCCGCATGAAATAGCCGTGCAGCGAATGCACGAAGCGGTCCGGCTCCACCGTCCGCTGCGCCGCCACCAGCGCCTGGGCGATGGTCTGGCCGCCGAACACGCGCTGCCACTCCACCTGGGGGCTGCGACCACGATACAGATTGTGTTCCAGCCTCTCGAGGTCGAGAATGCTCAGAAGCTCGTCGATCGCCGCCGTCATGTTTTGTGACCTCGCCGCAAAATTGCTATGGCGGTTTCCGACAGGGAGAACGAGCCGTCAAGGGCGCGAGCCCGGGCCGACGCGCAAGGAGCCAAGGCATGGAACGCAAGGCGGACGCCAAGACCAGATCCGGGCTCGATGTCCTCGTCGCCGGAGCAGGCTATGTCGGCCTGGCCACCGCCGTCTCGCTGAAACAGGCGCGACCGCATCTGGCCGTGGCGCTGGTCGATGCCGCGCCCGCCGGCGCCTGGCAACGCGACGGCCGCGCCTCGGCCATTGCCGCTGCCGCCTGCCGCATGCTCGACCAGCTCGGCGTCTGGGCCGAGATCGCGCCGCAGGCGCAGGCGATCACCGAGATGATCATTACCGATTCGCGCAGCGCCGATCCTGTGCGCCCGGTCTTCCTGACCTTTGGCGGCGAAGTGGCGCCGGGCGAGCCCTTCGCCCATATGGTCGCCAACAAGTCGCTCAACGGCGCCTTGCGCGCCAGGGCCGAAAAGCTCGGCATCGACATCATCGAAGGCGTCGCGGTGCAGGGTTTCGAGACCAATGGCGCCGGTATCACCGTGCATCTGGCCGACGGCGCCGCGCTGACGGCACGGCTGCTGGTCGCCGCCGACGGCGTCAATTCGAAGCTGCGCGACATGGCCGGCATCAAGACGGTGAAGTGGGACTATGGCCAGTCCGGCATCGTCTGCACCGTGGCGCATGAACGCCCGCACAATGGCCGCGCCGAAGAGCACTTCTTGCCCGCCGGCCCCTTCGCCACGCTGCCGCTGAAACCCGACGAAGACGGCACCAACCGCTCGTCGATCGTCTGGGTCGAACGCACGGAGGATGCCAAAACGCTGGTGGAAGGCGACGACCTCGTCTTCGAGCATGAACTGGAACAGCGTTTCAGCCTGAAGCTCGGCGAGATCCGCGTTGCCGACAAGCCGCGCGCCTGGCCGCTCGGCCTCACCATCGCGCGCGCCTTCGTCGCCCCGCGCGTGGCCCTTGCCGGCGACGCCGCCCACGGCATCCATCCGATCGCCGGCCAGGGCCTCAATCTCGGCTTCAAGGATGTGGCCGCACTTGCCGAAGTGATCGTCGAGGCCGACCGGCTCGGCCAGGACATCGGCGCGCTCGACGTGCTCGAACGCTACCAGCAATGGCGCCGTTTCGACACGGTGCAGATGGGCGTCACGACGGATGTGCTTAACCGGCTGTTTTCCAACGACATCACCCCGCTGCGCACCGTGCGCGACATCGGCCTCGGCCTCGTCGAGCGCATGCCGCGCCTGAAGGAGTTTTTCATCCGGCAGGCGTCGGGATTGTCCGCGGACACGCCGCGGCTGCTGAAAGGCGAGGCGATCTAGCCTTTCGTATAGTCAGGCCCAAAACGTGTCGGCAGGCCGTCGGCGAGTTTCAGCCAGGGGAGCTTCTCCTCAAAAGCGACATGCAGCGTTGGTGCAAATTTTTCCGGGTCCTCCATCGCCGCGGCAAAAAAATGCATGACACCGGACATGCTCTTTGAGCGGAAAGACAGTGGCGAGCCACAGTGATCGCAAAATGTTCTTTCCACACCGGGAGAAGAGTTGAAGACCTTCGGAGGCTTGCTCAGCCATCGCCATTGGTCGTCCAAGACGCCAATATAGGTGGTCATCGGCGCAGAACATTGCCGCCGACAACTTTCACAATGACAGCTCACGCAATGCTTGTGCCGGACCATCGACCTCAAAAGCAATGGCGCCACATAAACAATGACCGCGCATGCGAATTCTCCTTGAGCCAATCGACTGACCGATAATTTATACCGGTCGTAGTGGGGGAGCCGCCATGAAATGCGCTGAGCTCGAGCCCAATTCCGACATTCGAAGCAAGCGATTGTGCATGATCTTGGCGGCCATCAGACTGTCGCTGC
The DNA here is from genome assembly GCF_016756575.1 of Mesorhizobium sp. 131-3-5. Lineage (NCBI taxonomy): Bacteria > Pseudomonadati > Pseudomonadota > Alphaproteobacteria > Hyphomicrobiales > Phyllobacteriaceae > Mesorhizobium > Mesorhizobium sp. 131-3-5. The sequence goes on along the minus strand of NZ_AP023254.1, from coordinate 1,063,969 downwards.
GCCTTTGTGAGTCCGCAGCCGAGAGCGCCTCGCCAATACGCCGGCGAATATCGCCACAGCCTAGTTCACTTCAAAACCAAGCTTCTGCCGCAGCCGCAGCATGCGTTGGTCGGCGATCTCGAGGCGCTTCTCGCCACCCTGGGCGGCGCGGTTGACCATCTGCAGCAGATCGTTGCGCTCGGCGACGTCGAGACGTTCGCGCAGGAACGGCGCCAGCTTGTCGATGACGATCGTGGTGTCGTCGATCTGCGCCGCCGCCCATTTGGCGTAAATCACCGCCTCGTCGGTTTTCTTCTTGTCGGCGATCTCGGAGATTACAGCGCGGATGACGGCCTCGCGCTGCGGCAGCACGGGGCCGTTCTCGGAAACGATCGCGGTAATCAGCGTCGCGGCGGCCACCACCGGATCGTCGATCGCCGTGAGCGGCGACAGGGCCGCCTGCTTGCGCAGTTTCTTGCGCCTGATGTTGCCTTGCACGCGCCCGACGACATCGGCGACCTCGCGCGCGGCATCGTTCATGGCCTTCATCCGGTACCACCAGAACGCCGCCGCACCCAGCACGCCAAGGACAGCAATCAGGAAAGGCATGTCGAAATCCCCCGGAAATCCGACGATAAGAGAACTGTCGCGCCGCTTCAACACGCGAGAGTTGCTTGCGGCGAAGAAACTTCAATTGCGGCTGGTGAAACTTAGGCGATTAAACAGCCGGTTTGTAGCCTCAACCGCCAAGGCCAGGCACCACCTAAGACCCCGGTATAGTGTAGATCGCCCGGACCTCGACCGTGCCGAGTTCGGCCAGCGGAATACCGGCGGCGATGTCCAGCGCTTCGTCGAGAGTGTCGGCCTCGACCATGACGAAGCCGAGCAGTTGCTCCTTGGTTTCGGCGAAAGGGCCGTCGGTGACGAGGCGCTTGCCCTCGCGCCGGCGCACCGACTTCGACGTTCTCACCGATTGCAGCGCCTGCGCGATGATCAGCTTGCCCTCCTGGTCCAGGGACCTGTCATAGGCCAGTGAATCCGCGTCGAGCTTGGCCCCGCGCTCCACGGTCAATGCGTAGAGATCCTCTTCCTCACCATAAACCAGGCAGACATATTTCATCGCGAGCTCTCCTGCTGAGACGAACCATAGGATGCGACGACGAGCGTGTCAGCCTTGCCGTCGATGGCCGCCGCATGGTCGAGAAGGCATGTCGCGACCCCGATGATGGCGACCGCCGCCAGCAGCCTGGCGAAGACGGGCGCCGGCGGATCCAGCCAGAAGTCTTCCTGTCGCTCAGGCCCATGGCCCGGGCTCTTCCACAGTGCGAAAAACAGATTGTCCATGTGAACCTCCATCAGGCCACAAATCCCATGGCCGCCCACAGGACGGACGGGCTGGATGGAAGTCGACATTTTTGCGCGACTATTTTTTTCCGGGCTGCCCGGATTTTTCCGAAGGCAAATGCGCCGTCATCGTGCCGTGGTCCAAACAGTGCAGTGGTCTTCGCGCCGACCCGCGCTATAGTTGACCGGACGCCGGGCTTCACCCGGACCAAGTTCACGACAACCCCAAGTTCACGGCAACCAAGGAGGACTTCATGGACCGCACCGCAACCGCCGTCTGGAAAGGCAATCTGAAAGAAGGCAAAGGCACGCTCGACAGCCAGAGCGGGACGCTCAAGGGCACGCCCTATTCGTTCAAGGCGCGCTTCGAGGATGAAAGCGGCAAATCCGGCACCAACCCGGAAGAGCTGATCGCGGCGGCACATGCCGGCTGCTACGCCATGCAGCTTTCGCACTTCCTGGCCGAGAACGGCACGCCCGCCGCCGAACTCGACGCCAAGGCGGTGGTGACGCTGGTTCCAGGCACCGGCATCACCGGCAGCGCGATCACGCTGGTCGGCAAAGTGCCCGGCATCGATGCGGCGAAATTCAAGGAATTGGCCGAGAAGGCCAAGGCCGAATGCCCGGTCTCCAAGGCGCTCGGCGCCATCAAGGTGTCGCTCGACGCCAAGCTCGGCTGAGCAATTCCAGGAAAAGTGTGAAACGGTTTTCCGTTCGGAATTGCGTCAAAACAAAGAGATAGATCAGGGCGACCTGAAGCGACAAACGCCGGCCTGAGAGCCGGCGTTTTAATGTGAACAACTCCAGGTGGCCTCAGCCGCCCAGCGCGTCAAGCCGGGCGCGAAGGGCCGCGACTTCCTGCTCCAGCGCTTCCACCCTCGCTTCGAGGTCGGAGTGAGGCATGGCCGGCGCGCTACGCTGGGCCGACAGGGCTGCAACGTCCACCGGGCCGGCGAGAAGATGCACGTAGCGATCCTCGCGCTGGCCTGGTCCGCGCGGGATTTCCTGGACAAGCGGCGGCCGCCGGCCGATCAGCATGTCGAGTTCAGCGCGCAGATCCTCGATCGATGAAAATCGCGCCATGCGCTCGGCTCGAGCCAGGAGTTCATGCGCCGTCTGCGGTCCGCGCAGCAGGAGCAGGCCGATCAAGGCGGTCTGTGGCGTGGTCAGCGAGAAGCGCTGCGCCATCTGATGCTCGTAGCGCTCGACGCGCGAACCGAACATCTGCCGCACCAGCCCCTTCTGCTCGAGCAGCTTCAGCGCCCGGTGCACCTCCGTCTGCTCCAGCGCCATGACCGGGTCACGCGCCGTCTTCTGGTTGGCGGCGGCAAGGGCTGCGTTGAGCGTCAGCGGATAGACGTCAGGCGTCAGCTCCTTCTTCTCGATCAGGCAGCCGAGCACGCGCGCTTCGATGGGGGAGAGGATGGGAAGGTCTTCGCTCATGGATTTCTATACCCAAAGCTTCCGATACCATGACCGTCCGCGAAACGTCTCCCATTTTCGATCGACGAATGCGCTACGAAGCGTCACACTTTTCAGCCTTTTCTCGCATCAGGGCGCTATCTGGCATCGGACATTTGCACCGGCGCGCTTCGGCACTAGAGGGCATTAGTCCTAGGCGCCTCGGCCTTCCGCTCAGGTTTCGGCTGCCAGAATGATCTGACGAGGATATCCTCGGCATAGACCGCGTCATCGAGCTGGTCCTGTCCAAGTTCCTGGGCCAGCGTCGGCCGATCCCCGAGCAGCGAGACGCCAAAGGCGGCCTGGCCATTGGGGGGTGGCACGTCCAGCGCGTCGAGGATGGTGGGGAATATGTCGATCGTGCCCGAAAGTCCGGTATATGTCTTGGACGGAATGCCATCCCCCGAGAGGGAGAAAAAGTTGCGTCGTTCATACTTGTCCAGGCGGTCCGTCACCGCGCTAGGTGCACTGAGATGGTCGCTTTGCAGCACCAGAACGGTGTTCGCCATCAGACCGTCGGCTTCGGCTTTGTGAATGAAGTCGGCAACGAGCATGTTGGTGCATTTCACGGCGTGGAGAATATTGGGGGCTTGCGGGGAAAGTCCCGTCTTGCCGATACATTTGTCGGTCAGGTAGCCATCCATCGCGTGCCCACCGCTGACGGCGATCGTCAAAGAGAACGGTTTGCCGCCGCGCTGCGCACGCCGCAAAATGTCGAAGCTCAAATCCAGGACTTCAGCGTCGTCGGCGCCGAAACTGTTGCCGCGCCCGGCGACCGCAGCCACCACTTCGGGGCCCCCGAAAAGCGATGAATAGCCATGGGTGGAATAGAATGTCCCCTGACCGGTGAAGCTGAGTGGCCAACCGGTAACAAAGTTCTGCTGGTAACCCCGTGCCTTCAGAACATCGCCCAGGCAGGTCAGGCCAGGCAGGAATTGCGAATGCTCCTCCAGATACTGGCGCGATGTGAAGAACGTTATCAGCAGCGGCGTTCCACAATTCGCAGCGACCATCCCTGAGATGGAGTTGTTGGTGTAGGCAAGCTGCACCATGTTGCTCGCCGAAACCCCACGCCTGTCGAATTCGAGCAGCGGACCCATGACGTCACCGAACTCCGCCTCGTTCATGTAGGAGCGCTCGGCGCTTTCGATGAAAATATGAACGAGGTTGCTGGGCTCGACGGCCACGGATGCTGCTGCAACCTCCGGCTCTGCCAAAGCGGCAATATCGACGAACCGCTTGGACAGGAAATCATGCAGGGGATTGGGATGAATTGCTGCCGCGATCGGACGTGTCAGCATCGGGTTCGCCGCCAGGAAGAACGCCATCAGGGCGACATCCAATCCTCTCGTCAGCGTACCGCGCGCCTTCAGTGCGCCGAGACCGAGAAGAACGACCAGAATAACCAGCATCGTGCTTCCGGTATTCCACAAATACTCAAAGACGACACCGGGCGTCAGCATCCCGGCGCCGGCATGCATGAACATCGCACCCCAGTCAAAATAGCCGAAGACGCTTTCCAGATAGACATAGACAAGGAATAGAAGGCAGGGGAAGAGCGAGAAATAGGGCCTGAACCACCGGCTTCCCTGCCGATCCGCCTTCTTGTCCCGGAACCCGTCAAGCCAGAGAAGCGCGATCAAAACCCCCAAACCGAGAGCCGCAAGCAGCCCCTTCTCCTGAAAATAGATCAGCGACACAAGCCAGGTGAGCGAGCCGACTGTTGTGGCGCTGATCAATGGCCCAGATACTGAATACCCATTCACGATGAAGCCGCACACTGATTTGCACTCGAACCGCGATCTCGAAAGTGAATATCGACGACGGCTTAAAACTATACTAAGGCAATACCAGTAATCGTGCGCATACAGCAATCAATTACTTAAGTTGCCGCTAATATTAGCCGCAAGGACTCCCTTGGCGTCCCAGACTTGTAAGCGACATGTTTGAAACAGGGTCGGTCGCGGACGGTCCATCTGGCTGGACACAGCGCAGCCAGCAAGAACTGCCGGTCCATCTGAACTGACGGCGTTCGACACGAGAGCCGGGCAGCCACATCGGCCCTTCTGCTCAAGTCGCTTGCGCGGTTCGACGGTTGCTTATTTCAATCAGGCAACCGAGCACACGGACTTCGATGCGGGAGAGGTCCTGGCGCAACTGCCGCTTTCAGTGGCGAACAGGATTTTAACACCCGGGCTTCGCACAAGATCGAGGCGAGCGCGGAGTGCCGCTATGGCGGCGAGAGAGAAAGCGGCAGGTAATTTCGGCGTCAGACTCGGCGCTCCACCATCATCTTCTTGATCTCGGCGATCGCCTTGGCCGGGTTGAGGCCCTTGGGGCAGGTCTGCGCGCAGTTCATGATGGTGTGGCAGCGATAGAGCCGGAACGGGTCCTCGAGATTGTCGAGCCGCTCGCCCTTGGCCTCGTCGCGGCTGTCGATCAGCCAGCGATAGGCCTGCAAGAGGGTTGCCGGGCCGAGATAGCGATCGCCGTTCCACCAGTAGCTCGGGCACGAGGTCGAGCAACAGGCGCACAATATGCATTCGTAGAGCCCGTCGAGCTTCTCGCGGTCCTCATGGCTCTGCAGCCATTCCTTGGCCGGCTGCGGCGACACCGTCTTCAGCCACGGCTCGATCGAGGCGTGCTGGGCGTAGAAATTGGTGAGGTCGGGCACCAGATCCTTCACCACCTGCATATGCGGCAGCGGATAGACTTTGACGGCGCCGGAAATGTCGTCGCAGCCCTTGGTACAGGCCAGCGTGTTGGAGCCGTCGATGTTCATGGCGCAGGAGCCGCAAATGCCTTCGCGGCAGGAGCGGCGCAAGGTCAGCGTCGGGTCGATCTTGTTCTTGATCCAGAGCAGCGCGTCGAGCACCATCGGCCCGCAATCGTCCATGTCGACGAAATAGGTGTCGATGCGCGGGTTCTCGTCATCGTCCGGCGACCAGCGGTAGATGCGGTATTCCCGTAGATTGGTGGCACCCTCCGGCTTCGGCCAGGTCTTGCCCTGCTGGATCTTCGAATTCTTGGGGAGCGTCAGTTCGACCATTACCTCAGGTCCTTTCGGATGACGAGCTTCAGCCCGGACCAGACTTCATTCACGGCGGCGACCTTGACGTCGACAAGGTCGCGCTTCAGCGCCTCGGTGCGCACGATACCCTCGGTGACGTCGGTCGGCACTTTCGATGCCTTCTTCGGCCACGACACCCAGACCATGCCGTCACGCTTGATCGCCGCCTCGACATCGCCGAGGCGATCCTCGATCTCGGCGCGTTGTTTGGTGAAGGCGTGCACGGCGTCGTATCTTTGATGGCTGCCCGAAATGTCGGACCATTCGGCCAGCCGGTAGACCTCGGCGAAATCGACGGCGCCGGCCAGTTCGTCGAGCTCCGGCGGCAGCGCGATGAAGGCGGCAATCATGCCGTCCTTCAGGCCGAGCTTGGCCGGAAGGGGCTTGCTGGAATATCCCGTGCCCGCCAGCGCCATCGTCAGTACACCCTGGCCTTGGGCGCGATCTTGGCGAGGCTGATGCCGCCGTCCTTTTCGGCCAGCAGCGGCTCGGTGTGCACAGGCCGGTAGCTGAGCGTCACCTTGCCGTCTTCGCTCACCCTGGCCAGCGTGTGCTTGCGCCAGGTGGCGTCGTCGCGCGCCGAAAAGTCTTCACGGGCATGCGCGCCGCGGCTCTCCTTGCGCGCCTCGGCGCTGTAGACGGTGGTGATGGCGTTGGCCATCAGGTTTTCCAGCTCCAGCGTCTCGACCAGGTCGGAATTCCAGATCATCGAGCGGTCGAACACTTTGATGTCCTTGAGCTCGCCCCAGATCTGCGAAATGCGCTTGCAGCCTTTCTCCAGCGATTCCTGCGTGCGGAACACGGCGGCGTCTTCCTGCATCGCCTTCTGCATCTTCTCTCGCAGCACGGCCGTCGGCGTCGAGCCATTGGCGTGGCGCAGCCCGTCGAAGCGGTCCATGATCTTCTCGACCGAGGCTTCGTTGGGTGACGGGATCGCCGACTTGCGGTCGATGACCTGGCCGGCGCGGATCGCCGCGGCGCGGCCGAACACCACCAGGTCGATCAGCGAGTTCGAGCCCAGCCGGTTGGCGCCGTGCACCGATGCGCAGCCGGCCTCGCCGACCGCCATCAGTCCGGGCGACACCTTGTCGGGGCTCCGCGTCGTCGGGTTCAGCACCTCGCCCCAGTAGTTGGTCGGCACGCCGCCCATATTGTAGTGCACCGTCGGCAGCACCGGGATCGGCTCCTTGGTCAGGTCGACGCCGGCGAAGATCTTGGCCGATTCCGAAATGCCGGGCAGCCGCTCATGCAGCACGGCCGGATCGAGATGGTCGAGATGCAGGAAGATGTGGTCCTTGTTCTTGCCGACGCCACGGCCCTCGCGGATCTCCAGCGTCATGCAGCGCGATACGACGTCGCGCGAGGCGAGGTCCTTGGCCGACGGCGCGTAGCGCTCCATGAAGCGCTCGCCCTCGGAATTGACGAGATAGCCGCCCTCGCCGCGCGCGCCTTCGGTGATCAGGCAGCCGGCGCCGTAGATGCCGGTCGGGTGGAACTGCACGAATTCCATGTCCTGCAGCGGGAAACCGGCCCGCGACGCCATGCCGCCGCCGTCGCCGGTGCAGGTGTGGGCCGAGGTGGCCGAGAAATAGGCGCGGCCATAGCCGCCGGTCGCCAGCACCACCATCTTGGCCGAGAAGCGGTGGATGGTGCCGTCGTCGAGGTTCCAGGCAACGACGCCGGTGCAGGTGCCGTCCGGCTCCATGATCAGGTCGAGCGCGAAATACTCGATGAAGAACTGCGCGTTGTTCTTCAGCGACTGGCCGTAGAGCGTGTGCAGGATGGCGTGGCCGGTGCGGTCGGCGGCGGCGCAGGTGCGCTGCACCGGCGGGCCTTCGCCGTAATTCATCATGTGGCCGCCGAACGGCCGCTGGTAGATTTTGCCCTCTTCGGTGCGCGAGAATGGTACGCCATAGTGTTCGAGCTCGTAGACCGCGGCCGGCGCTTCGCGCACCAGATATTCCATGGCGTCGACATCGCCGAGCCAGTCCGACCCCTTGACGGTGTCGTACATGTGCCACTGCCAGGAATCGGGGCCCATATTGGACAGCGAAGCGGCAATGCCGCCTTGCGCGGCCACCGTGTGCGAGCGCGTCGGGAACACTTTGGTGATGCAGGCGGTGCGCAGGCCCTGTTCGGCCATGCCAAGCGTGGCGCGCAGGCCCGCGCCCCCGGCGCCGACCACCACCACGTCGAATTTGTGGTCGACAAAATTATAGCCTGCCATTTTGGCTGATTTCGCGTCCTTGGCCAACTCAGCCTCCGAATGCCAGCTTGAGCAGGGCGAAGATCGAGGCGACGCCGACCGCTACGGTGAAAAATGTGTTGAGCGCGATCGTCGCCAGCTTCAGGCCTTCGCTGGTGATGTAATCCTCGATGATCACCTGCATGCCGAGCCGCATATGGATGAGCCCGGAGATCAGCACCAGGGCCAGCATCAGCGCCACGAACGGATTGGCGAGCGCCGCGCGCACTTCCGCATAGCCGGCGCCGTTGAGCGCGATCAGGAACCCGACGAAGAAAAGCGTCAGCGGGATGTTGGCGATTGCGGTCAGGCGCTGGCGCCAGAAATGACCGGTGCCCTCGCGGGCGGAGCCGAGACCGCGGACTTTCGCCAGCGGCGTGCGCATATCGGTATTGTTCTTGCCGCTCATGATCAGGCTCCTCGCGCCATGTAGCCGGCGATCCAGATCAGCAAGGTGAGCAGGACCGAGCCGACAAGCGTCGCCCAGGCGATCTTCGAGGCCGTATGCTTTTCCAGCCCGGCGCCCGTATCCCAGACCAGGTGGCGCACGCCGCCCAGCATGTGGTGCATCAGCGCCCAGGTGTAGCCGAACAGGATCAGCCGGCCGAGCCAGGTGCCGAAGGCCCAGTTGACCCAGTCGAAGGTCGCCTGCGAGCTTGCCGCCGCCATCAGCCAGACCGCGACCAGCAGCGTGCCGAAATAAAGCGCCCCGCCGGTGATGCGATGGATGATCGACATCGTCATGGTGATCGGCGGCCGGTAGATCGTCAGGTGCGGCGAAAGCGGCCGTTCTCGTCTGGCGAATTCGCGGGTGGCTGGTGATTTGCTCATGGCTCCCCCAGGTTCGGCGTCTTCGTGCATGTCGCCCAAAAGTGACCTCGGTTTTGGGAGGACGGCATGCACTAAACAAGAATCCGAAGCGCGTCGCATGAATCCGTTTCGGCGCGACGCGCTTTTAGCCTCAGGTGGAAATACGGCATTGCCGCTTCCGGTTGCGACTTCGGACAGCCGGTTTCTAATGCTCTTTTTGCACCGCGTCAAAGCCAGAAAATCGTTTTGGAAACGTCATTTAGTCTGACAAAAAGGCAGGCTCGGGCTTCAATCGATTAGGGGCGGAGGACCCAAAGCCGGCTCGATATCGCTGCAGTGCAGCATAAGCGACTTCCTGCCCGTGCGGCCTAGCGCCTGCAGGTCTGCGGCGTCGAGCCCCTCTTCATCACCAGCGCCTCACGCCCGTCGATCACGATTGCGTTATGCGTGGCGGCTTCCTGGTAGCGGCTGGACTGGTTGGCGGGCGACGCCGCAAACTCTTCGGTCGTGCCATTCGGCTCGATCACACGCAACAACGAGCCGAGATTCTGAATGGTGATCGTGCTGCCATTGCCGCATCCATAGGTTGCCGTACCCACTGTGGATCGCGGCGCGGTGAGATCGGTGGTGATCTTGGTTGCCGGTGCCGGAGGCGCGGATGCCGGGCGAGCCGCGGCTGCGATGGACTGCTGTGCCGGCGCGGGCGAGACGACATTGGCCGCTTTCGGCGCGCCATCCTGCGGCACACAGGCCGCAACGACGGCAAGCAACGGGAAAACGGACACCCAAACCGTCCGGCGTAGCGCCATATGCTGTCCTCCCGCGCGGCAGACTAGCCACGATGTTGCACCAAGATCAAGGTTGCCCCGAGGCTGCCTTTGGGTCCATTCGATGCCGGCCGCGATGGTGCCGCCAAGCATGGCCGAATGATGGCTATCGGGTTTTCCCTCCAGTCGGAAATTAACCATGTTTGACGAGACATCGCCGCGCAACGCGCCGGCCTCTTAACAAAGGTTAAGAAAAGGTTAATTTCTGATTCGAGGAGCCATGCATGTCGCCCAAAAGTGCGTCAGCGGTTTTGGGGCAACGACATGCATCCAGACAAGAAATCAAAAAGCGCGTCTCGACGCGCTTTGGCCTCTAACCATCAGGAAGACGCCATGCGTTCGAACTCAAGCAGATCACGCCTCTCGGCGCTTATGGTAGCGGTTTCGCTCGCCAGCCTGGCGACGCCCACGCTGGCCAATGGGCGCCACCAGGATCGCGTCTACGCCGATTCCTTCGGCAATCTCGTCATCGACAGCGCCGCCGGCTACAAGCGCATCATCGTCGGCGAAGGCAAGCTGGCCAAGAAGCTGGCCGACTACACCAGCGCCGGCCAGCCCAAGGTGATCTACCAGAATGAATCCGACGAGATTTCAGGCTATAGCGATTGCTACCGGCCGCCGGTCTTCGTCAAAGGCCGCAGCTACATGTACGGGCTTTCCGACGGCGAGATGCCGGAACTCAGCCCCTGCCGCTAGAGCGTTTCACCGTTTCACGGAAACGGCGAAGAGGTGGATCAGGATGACGATTCGACCAACGTCATGCTGATCTGGAATTGATGACGATTGCGCTGGACGACCACTCGCCTCCCGGCCCGGCCGAGACACGGACGCAGTCGCGCCCCGCATTCTTCGCCAGGTAGAGCGCCTCGTCGGCGCGCCGCATGAGATCGGCGGTGGTTTCACCGGGATCAAGTTCGGCAACCCCGAAACTCGCCGTACAGCTGATGTGCGCGGGCAGCCCGTCGATGCGCAGCGCGCCGAACGCGCTGCGCGTGCCCTCGGCGAACAGCCGGGCGGCGGCCAGATTGGTTCCCGGCAGGATGATGGCGAATTCCTCCCCGCCGATGCGGCCCGCGACATGGTGCCCGGCGGCGGCTTCGCGCAGGGAACCGGCAAAGGTCTCGATCACACGGTCGCCGGAGGCATGGCCGAAATTGTCGTTGATGCTCTTGAAATGATCGAGATCGGCGATGACCAGCGCGACCGGCACGCCTTGCCGCATGGCGCCAAGCACGGCCTGCTCGGCCTGGCGCGTGAAGGCACCGCGATTGAGCAGTCGCGAAAGCGTATCGGTCTCCGATCTCGACGTCACTTCGGCCAACACATCGCGGACCAGGATGGCCAGCGTCAGCAGCGCCATGGCCAGGGCAAAGACGGTGCCGAGCGATTGCGACACCAGCGCGTAGCTGCTTTGCAGATAGGCCTGCGGATTGGCGCCCCAGCCGCCAAACGCATGCGCGATGAACGGCTTTGAGGCGAACTGCACAGCGCTGGCGGCGAGCAACGCCATCAGGATGCGATCGAGCCGGCCGCGCCTTTGCCTGGACGACCAGACGATGGCCAATCCGACGAATTGCATGACGGCATAGGGGAGCTGGTAGGCCATCATGCGGACCAGCGACTGGCGCGGCAGGTCTTGTACGAAATAGACGACGATGGTGGCGGCGACCAGGAAGAACAGCATCGGCGACCATGGCGGCGCGACGCCGTATTTGCGGGCCAGTCCGACGTTGAAAGCTATTGTTGCGCCCAGGAAAACCGCGAAGGCAGTGACCACCGGCAGCCGGGCATCGGTGAAGGCGGGAATGCTGAATTCGATCGCCGAGTAGACCATGCCCAGCACATAGCCAGAAGCAAACCAGCGCGCCGGAGCGCGGCCGACATCATGAAACGCGACCGCCATGAAGGATGCTGCCAGCAGGCCGGCAACCGACAGATTGATCAACAGGATGAAGTTCGCGCCGCTCATCTCTTTCGCACCCCGTGTGTCACCTAACACCGACGGGCGAAAAAGACGTTAACGTGTGCTGGGACGCACGGCTTCAGCCGGCCTTGGACGGCTCCGGCACGAACAGCGTTTCGGGCCGTTCGTACGACAGGCGCACGCTGTCGCGGCCGTTTTTCTTGGCCTTGTAGAGCGCCTCGTCGGCACGCCGCATCAACGGCTCCAGCGCTTCCTCGCCGCTGCGGGCCGCCACGCCGAAACTGGCGGTGACCTTGGTGCCGGCGGGAAGCCCGTCGACGCCGCCTGCCGAGTAGAGCGTGCGCACAGCCTCGGCGAACAGCCGCGCGGCGGCGAGATCGCTGAGCGGCAGAAGCACGGCGAATTCCTCGCCGCCGATGCGCCCGGCAGCGCCGCGCGCGCCGGTGGCCGACCGGAGCTTGGCGGCGAAATCGGCGATCACCCGATCGCCGGCGGCATGCCCGTGCACATCGTTGAGCGCCTTGAAATGATCGAGGTCGGCCAGCACCAGCGCCACCGGGAACCTGGCCATTGCGCAGTGTCGCAGAAGCTGGGCCGCGCGCTCCTCGAAGCCGCGCCGGTTGAGCAGGCCCGAAAGCGGATCGGTATGCGTCTCGGCCTTCAGCGCCTTCATCACGTCGAGGGCCGCAGCGGTGAACAGGCAAAGCGCGATCAGCAGCGACAGCAGCGCATGCGACAGCAGCGCCGTCGTCCAGTAGGACGAGTTGTAGAATCCGTCATAGCTGGTGAACGGCCCGTGCGCGATGACGACGACGAGGGTTCGCACGAAGAAGTTGAGGCCCGACAGCAGCGACAGCACGAACAGGATCTTCTCGGTCGGGCCATTGTTGCGCACCGGCCTGAGTTCGGCGGCGACCAGAAGGCTGAGGCCGCCGAAGGCGAAATTCATCGCCAGGATACGCCAGGTGAGATCAGGCGCGACGAAGAGGAACCAGCAGAACGAGGCCAGCCCACCACCGGCCAGCACGCCGATCGCCACATAGGGCACCTTGCGGCCATAACGGGCGACGATGGCGCTCGACAGGCAGCAGCCGGCGATGGCGAAGCAGATGTTGGACACCAGCTTGGTCAGCACCATGCCGATGGGCAAGGTGAAATACTGGAACAGAAAGCCGGGCGCCGAAACACAATAGCTGAGCGCCAGCACGGCCAGATAGGGCCGGTGACGCTGATAGGCCCATAGCACGAGGAAGGCCGCGCCGAGGGCCAGCGCGATCGTCGGATTGAGCAGCGCTATCAACAGGCCGGTGTCCAAAGGACGGTGACTTCCCCTCGCGTGACGTGAGGGAAGACCATAGGGCGCAAGCCCAAACAAGCGGTTAAGCCCGGACGAATATGCGGACCGCGCGAATGAAAAAAGACCCCGGAACCGCATTGCGGTTCCGGGGTCCGGCAATCATCGGAATGTGTGGACCGGAGGTTATTTCCAGTCGCGGATGTCGACGAAGTGGCCGGCGATCGCCGCCGCCGCCGCCATGGCCGGCGACACCAGATGGGTGCGGCCCTTGAAGCCTTGCCTTCCCTCGAAATTGCGGTTCGAGGTCGAGGCGCAGCGTTCATGCGGCTTCAGCCGGTCGTCGTTCATGGCAAGGCACATCGAGCAACCCGGCTCGCGCCAGTCGAAACCGGCGGCGCGGAAGATCTTGTCCAGACCCTCGGCTTCCGCCTGTTCCTTGACCAGGCCGGAGCCCGGCACGATCATGGCGTTGACGCGCGGATTCACGGTCTTGCCCTCGATCACCTTGGCGGCGGCGCGCAGATCCTCGATGCGGCCATTGGTGCAGGAACCGATGAAGACGCGGTCGAGCGCGATGTCGGTGATCTTGGTGCCCGGCGTGAGGCCCATATAGTCGAGCGCCCGCTGCTTGGAGGTGCGCTTGTTCTCGTCGGCGATATCGTCCGGGTTCGGCACGATGCCTTGCACGGAAACGACATCCTCGGGCGAGGAGCCCCAGGAGACGATCGGCGGCAGCTTGGCCGCGTCGAGCACGATCACCTTGTCGAAATGCGCGCCTTCGTCGGACTGCAGCGTCTTCCAGTAGGCGAGCGCGGCGTCCCAGGCCGCGCCCTTCGGCGCACGCGGCTTGTCCTTGACATAGGCGAAGGTCGTCTCGTCGGCAGCGATCAGGCCGGCGCGCGCGCCGCCCTCGATCGACATGTTGCAGATCGTCATGCGGCCTTCCATCGACAGCGAGCGGATCGCCTCGCCGGCATATTCGATGACATAGCCGGTGCCGCCGGCGGTGCCGATCTCGCCGATGATGGCGAGGATGATGTCCTTGGCGGTAACGCCTTCCGGCAGCTGGCCGTCGACGCGCACCAGCATGTTCTTGGCCTTGCGCTGGATCAGCGTCTGCGTCGCCAGCACATGCTCGACTTCCGACGTGCCGATGCCGTGCGCCAGAGCGCCGAACGCGCCATGCGTCGAGGTATGGCTGTCGCCGCAGACGATGGTCATGCCGGGCAAGGTAAAGCCCTGCTCCGGGCCGATGATGTGGACGATGCCCTGGCGGATATCGTTCTCGGAATAATATTCGACGCCAAAGTCCTTGGCGTTCTTGGCCAGCGCCTCGACCTGGATGCGGCTTTCCTCGTTCTTGATGCCGAACTTGCGCTCGGGCGAGGTCGAGACATTGTGATCGACCACGGCCAGCGTCTTTTCCGGATGCCGGACTTTTCTGCCGCTCAGGCGCAGGCCTTCGAAGGCCTGCGGGCTGGTCACTTCATGGACGAGGTGCCGGTCGATATAGAGCAGGCAGGTGCCGTCGTCCTGGCGGTCGACGACGTGGTCGTCGAAAATCTTGTCGTAGAGGGTGCGCGGTGCGCTCATGTGCGTAAATCCGTCGATATGAGAATGGGAAGAGTGTAACGCCGCAAGCCTTGGCCCGGCGAAAGCAGTCTAGCTAAGTCGGCTGGTCAGAGCGCCGCAGACGCGCGCGGAGAAGCGCGACGGCAGGCGTTTTCTGTCCTGCAGCACGAACCCCTTGTAGGCCGGATCGCCAAAAAGCTCTTCCATGGCGTGGCTCATACCAATGTTTTGGCTCTTCGGCAATTGCGGCGTGGCGGTGCGACTTTCCCTACCCCCTCTGGGGGAGGTGGCACCACTCACATCACCTCGAAGACAAACGTCTTCACCAGCGCATCGGGCTCGGCGATGGCATAGCAACGGAACCATGGGCTTTGCTCGACCAGCCGCCATTTCTTCGCCTGCGTGAGTTCATCGAACACCGCCTGAAAACCGCCGCTCTCGAACACCTGGTCGCGCACGGTGAAGATGGCGTGGCCGCCCTTCTTGGTGATGCGCACCAATTCGTGCAGGCCCGATGCCGGCGCGTGGCTGATGGTGAACACGCCGGTGGAGAAGAAGGCGCGGAAATGCCCGTCCGGCCAGGGCAGCGGTCCGCCCAGCATCGCCTGTTTCAGCTCGCCATAGGCGTTGCGGCTGCCGGCGATCTTGAGCATGTCGTCCGAGAGATCCAGCCCGGCAATGTCGCCATAGCCCAGCGCCTTCAGCGACGGCCCCGACAGGCCGGTGCCGCAGCCGGCGTCGAGCAGCGGCCCTTCGCCAGCCGGAACATGGCGTGCCACCCAGGCGGTGATGAGGAACGGCAGGAGATAGCCGAGCGAGGCGGTCTCGCTGTCATAGGTCGCGGCCCAGGCGGCATAGGCCTGCGCCAGCGTTTCAGGCGTGTCGGCGCCATAGACGGAATCCAGCGCCGCATTGGCCTTGTCGGCAATCATGAGACCTCCCTCGATGTCGACAGGATCGTAACCCTGTCTCGGCCCAAAGACTATTCCTCGTGCTGGCGGTGCAGGCGCCGCTCCAGCGCCCTGAGCGCCAGCGACAGGCCAACGGTGAGGATGAGATAGATATAGGCCACGATCGAATAGGTCTCGAAGAAGCGGAACGAGCCGGCGGCATAGATCTTGCCCATCTGGGTGATGTCGGCGACGCCGAGCACCGATACCAGCGAGGAATCCTTGACCAAAGCGACGAAATCATTGCCGAGCGGCGGCAAGATGGTGCGGATCGCCTGCGGAAAGACGATCAGCCGGAAGCGTTGCGCACGGCTCAGCCCAAGCGCCTTGGCCGCCTCGATCTGGCCCTTCTCGACTGCCTGGATGCCGGCGCGGAAGACCTCCGAGATGAAGGCGGAGTAGCCGATGGTCAGCGCCATGATGGCACGCCACAACAGCGACACGTCGCGCACCAGGAGCTCACCGAGATAGCCGGCACTTTGCAGCGGCGCGGTCAACGCGTTCCAGGCCGCGACGAAGGCCGGCGCGCCGGCAAAGGCGATCCAGAACAACAGCACCAGGATCGGCACGCCGCGGATGATCTCGACATAGAAGCGCGCGATCTGGCGAAGCCAGGACGAGCCCGACAAGCCCATCAGGGCAACCCCGAGACCGATGATCGACGCCATGGCGAAGGCGATGACGGTCACAAAGACGGTGATAGCGATACCCTTGGCGACCGTGGCGAAGACCTGGGCATAGAGATCGCTGGCCGCGATGAACAGGGCCGCCGCCAGTGCAAGCACGGCGGCGGCGGCAAGCCACCAGGGGAATTCGGACTTGGCGGAAGAGGAGGGTACCATTCAGGCGAGCGTGGCAGCGCAAGGATTGTCGGAGGATCGCGGCAAGCCACCCCCCTCTGCCCTGCCGGGCATCTCCCCCTCAGGGGGGAGATTGGATTTGGATATTGTCTCGACTTTCGCCAATCCCCGACGTCGTAAAACTGCTGCCGGCGCTGAAGCTGCTGATCTCCCCCCTTTGAGGGGGAGATGTCCGGCAGGACAGAGAGGGGTGCCCTGGCGCAGGGTCAGCGCGATTTGCGGCGCACCATCGTCAGCAAGCACGCGCGCCAACGACTACTGCCCCATCTTGTAGTCGAGAAACCACTTCTTGTTCAGCGCATCGAGCGTGCCGTCCGCCTTCAACGCCGCGATCGCGGCGTTGACCGGCTTCACCAGGTCCGATCCCTTCGGGAAGATGAAGCCAAAGTCCTCGGTGCCGAGCGGGCCGCCGATCAGCTTGAGCTTGCCTTCGGAAGCATCGACATAGCCCTTGCCGGCGGTGCCGTCGGTCAGCACGACATCGACGTCGCCCGATTTCAGCGCCTGCACCGTGGCGCCAAAAGTCTCGAACAGTTTGATGCGCGGGTTCTGCTCATTGCCGTCGAGCACACTGTAGACGGCGGTGTAGAAGGGCGTGGTGCCGGGTTGCGCACCGATCAGCCCGTCCTTGAAAGCGCCGAAGGTCTTGGCGTCGGTGAAGCGGCTTTCATCGCCGCGCACCAGCATGAACTGCTCCGAGCGCATATAGGGATCGGAGAAGTCGACCTTCTCCTTGCGGTCATCCTTGATGGTGATGCCGGTCATGCCGATGTTGTACTGCTTGTCGGAAACCGCCTGGATCATCGCGTCCCAGGAGGTGTTCTGGTACTCGACCTTGAAATTGAGCCGCTTGGCGATTTCGTTCATCGCGTCATATTCCCAGCCGATCTGCTTGCCCGTCTTGGGATCGATGAACTGCAGCGGCGGATAGGCGTTTTCGGTCACCACCACCACTTGTCTGCCGCCGAGATCGGGCAACGCCTGCGCGAAGGCGGCAACAGGCGCCAGCACGAGGGCCAGCAGGCCGGCCAGCAGCAGTTTCGATTTGGTCATGACACACTCCCGGAAAATTGAAGGCGCCCGGATGGGCTTACAGGAAATCCGGGCCGACTTTAACTTTCCGCTTGCGTCATGCAAGACGGACCGCTGCTTCAGCGCGCGCGAAAAGGGATTCGGATGCCCTCAATTCAGGGATTTCGGGATAATCTGGCTATCTCGAACCGGAAACCAGCGCCTCCGCATCCGCCGAGGCGTCTTCCGCTACGGCGTTGCGCAAGTCGGCAACGAGATGGGTGAGCGTCGCATGCAGCGCTTTCGCTTCACCAGGCTGGAGCGGCACGCTGCAGGCAAGCGCCGCGGACACATCCTGCGCTCGCGCACTCAGAGCCTGGCCCTTGGCCGTCGGCTCGACCAGCACGCGGCGCTCATCGGCGGCATCGCGCCGGCGGGTGACGAGCCCGCCCGCCTCCATCCGCTTGAGCAGCGGCGTCAGCGTCGCGGAATCGAGGCCCAGCGCCTCGCCAAGCGCGCCCACAGTGCTCGGCGCGTGCTCCCATAGCGCCAGCATGACCAGATATTGCGGATAAGTCAGGCCGAGCGGATCGAGCAACGGCCGATAGAGCTTGGTCATCAGCCCGCTCGCCGAATAGAGCGCGAAGCAGAGTTGCTGATCGAGTCGCGGAACCCCCACTGTCCCGGCGGCCGCCGCCGGGACGTCTCTGGGGCTATTTATGGTCTTTCCCGTCATGCCGCCTTTACCGAAAGCGCCACCTCGACATTGCCCCGGATGGCGTTCGAATAGGGGCAGATATTGTGCGCTTCCGATACAAGCGCTTCCGCGGCCGCCTGATCAAGGCCTTTCGTCTGCGCCGCGAGCGCGACACCGAGCTTGAAGCCCTCGCCATTGGAAAGCAGGCTGACGGTGGAGGTTACCCCGGCATCCGTGAGCGGCAGCTTCTGTTTGCGCGCGATGAAGCGGATGGCGCTTTCGAAGCAGGCGGCGTAGCCGACGGCGAAAAGCTGCTCGGGATTGGTCGCGCCACCCGGCCCGCTGAGTTCCTTGGGCATCGCCAGATCGACCTTGAGCAGGCCGTCGCTGGTCTCGCCATGGCCGGCGCGGCCGCCGGTGACGTGAGCCTGTGTGGTGTAGAGTGCCATTTCAAATCTCCAATTATCTTGTGCACGATTATTTAGTACACAAGATAATATACCGTCAACAGCCTGATCCTGTTTCGAGGGCCGGAAGCGTTCACAGTCTGGTGAAACGAAAAAAGGCGGCCGAAGCCGCCTTTTTTTAATGGGATTTCCGAAAGCCTTATTCGGCCGGGGTCGCCTCGGCGGCCTTGGCTGCCTCAGCCTCGGCGGCGGCCTTCTTCTCGGCGGCTTCCTTGGCGGCCGTCTCGGCGGCCAGCGCCTGGGCGGCGGCGACCTTCTCGGCCTCGATGCGGGCCTTCTCAGCGTTCAGCGCGTCGCGCTCCTCATCGTTGAGCTTGCGGGCGCGGACGCCGGTGTTTTCCGAGATACGGGCCGACTTGCCGCGACGGTCGCGCAGGTAATAGAGCTTGGCGCGACGCACCTTGCCGCGGCGAACGATCTCGACGCCCTCGACCATCGGCGAGAAGACCGGGAACACGCGCTCGACGCCTTCGCCATAGGAGATCTTGCGGACGGTGAAATTTTCCTGGAAGCCGGAACCGGCGCGGGCGATGACGACGCCTTCATAGGCCTGGACGCGGGTGCGGGTGCCTTCGGTCACGCGGACCTGGACGCGCACGGTGTCGCCGGGCTGGAATTCGGGGAGCTTGCGCTTGGCTTCGATCTTGGCGGCCTGCTCGGCCTCGAGCTGACGGATGAGATCCATCTCAATAATCCACTTCTTGTTCTTCCGACAGTCAGAGCGTCCGACACTCGCCTTGCAGTTCCATTGACCGCTCGGCTATGTCCTTTGCCTCCGAGACATTCGTCTGCAAGACATCGGACAGGGGCGACTACACCGTCATTGTTGACGGGTCCGGCAGATTCTTCTTCCGGTTCGGCGGCGACATACAGCTATTTCGGCGCTTTGTCACGCCCGCGCACGAGTCTTTTTTGCCGGCATGGCACCATCGTAATCGCTTCGTGCCGGGTTGCGCCGGCCCTCAGGCCTTTCTAAGCCTGACATAACAGAGTTTTCCGCGGCGGCATTCCATGTCTGTCTTCGACGCCATCCTGCTGTTCCTGGCGGGCTTCCTGTCCGGCACCGCCAATGCGGTCGCCGGCGGCGGCACCTTCATCACCTTCGGCGCCATGACACTGGTCGGCGTGCCGCCGATCGTCGCCAACGCCACCTCCTCGGTCACGCAGTTCCCGGGCTACATCACCTCGACGCTCGCCTACTGGACCGATATCAGGCACTTCTGGCGCGGTGCCCTGGTGCTTTGCCTGATCTCGGCGGCCGGTGCGCTGGCCGGCGCCTTCATCCTTCTGGCACTGTCCAACCCTTCCTTCCGCGTCATGGTGCCGTGGTTGCTCTTGGGCGCAACCGCCCTGTTTGCCGCCGGGCCGTGGCTGAAGCCAACACCAAAACCCGGCCATGAGGCGGCGGTCGGCTCGCTCGCCGGTTCGCTGGCGCAGTTCGTCACCGCCATCTATGGCGGCTTCTTCGGCGCCGGCATGGGCGTGATGATGCTGGCGACGCTCGGCCTGACGCAGGCCGGCGACTACCACCGGCTGAACGCGCTGAAGAACATGCTGGCCGTGGTCGTTGCCGCGGTGGCGATCATCGTCTTCGTCTCGGGTGGCGTCGTTGCCTGGCCGCAGGCGATCGTCATGATCCCGGGCGGTGCGCTCGGCGGCTATGCCGGCGTGTGGATCGCCAAGCGCGTGCCGCAGAACGTGGTGCGCGGCATCGTCGTCGCCGTCGGCCTGTTTCTGGCGTTTTATTATTTTAGCAAGGGGTGAGCGCCGAGAAGGTCCGGCCGCCTCTCGCTGGTCAGCCGCTCGGACTCCGCCCGCCGCCATGCAGCGATCTTCTTGTGATTGCCGGAGATCAGCACTTCGGGAATCGCGCGCCCCTCGAACTCCTGCGGCCTTGTGTAGTGCGGATGTTCGAGCAGGCCGTTTTCAAAACTCTCTTCCTCGCCGGACACCGCATTGCCCATCACGCCGGGCAGCAGCCGCACCACCGCGTCGAGCAGCACGAGCGTCGCCGGCTCGCCGCCGGAGAGGATAAAATCGCCGATCGACACCTCTTCCAGGCCGCGCGCGTCGATCAGCCGCTGGTCGACGCCCTCGAAGCGGCCGCACAGGATGACGGCGCCCGGCCCGGCGGCAAGCTCGCGCACCCGCGCCTGGGTCAGCGGTTTGCCGCGCGGGCTCATCAAAAGGCGCGGACGCGCATCGCCCGGCGGCGAGGCATGGTCGATCGCCTTGGCCAAGACATCGGCGCGCATCACCATGCCGGCGCCACCCCCTGCCGGCGTGTCGTCGACGGTGCGGTGCTTGTCGGTGGCGAAGTCGCGGATCTGGATCGCCTCCAGCGACCAGGTGCCGGCCTCGAGCGCGCGGCCCGCCAGCGACAGGCCAAGCGCGCCCGGGAACATCTCGGGGTAGAGCGTCAGCACCGAGGCCTTGAATGTCACCGGTTGCCCCCGGCGTCGCGCGGTCCGCGCGGCCTGCCCTTCGGGTCGAAGTCTTCCTCGCGCGGCGCATCGTCATCCTCGTCCTCGACCAGCCCGGCCGCCACCGGGTCGACGCGGACAAAGCCCTCGGCGATCGACACATCAGGCACGGCGGCCTGGGTGAATGGGATCAGCACGCCCTTGCGGCCGGCGAGCGTCACGTCGAGAATGTCGCCGCCGCCGAAATTATGCACGGCAACCACCTTGCCAAGCGCAGTGCCGGTGTCGTCGCGAACCTCCAGTCCAACCAGGTCGGCATGGTAGAATTCATCCTCCTCGCCATCGTCCGGCAGCACAGAGCGGTCGACGAAAAGCTCCGTACCGGCGAGCGCTTCGGCGGCATTGCGGTCGCTGATGCCCTTGAAACGCACCACGACGACGGTGTTGGCCGGCCTTATGTCTGTGATCTGGAAGGCGCGGCCGTCCCTGGCATAGAGCGGCCCATAATCGGCCAGCGCCATCGGATCGCCGGTGAAGGTCTTCACCCTGAGTTCGCCCTTGATGCCATGGGCGGCGCCGATCACGGCCATCTGGACAGGGTTTTGCGGCTTGCTCATCGCGAATATCCTTTGGCCTGCTCTAACCCCACGCGGCTGTCATTTCAATGGCGGGCTCTTCACCGCTTCCTAACCCGGATGCAGGAAAATGCCGCCATGCAGGAATTCCTCATCCCGGCGAAACCCGATCTCCAGGCGGCGCGTGAAAGCTGGCTGAAGATGCTCGCGCGTGAACGTCGGCTGTCGCCCGAGACAGTGGAAGCCTATGAGCGCGACACGCGCCAGTTCCTGCATTTCCTGACCGGCCATTGTGGTGGCTCGCCCGGCATCTCGGACATCGCCAATCTGCGCCCGGCCGACCTGCGCGGCTTTCTCGCCGCCCGCCGCAACGCCGGCGCCGGCGCCCGCACGCTGGGCCGAGGCCTGGCCGGCATCCGCTCGCTGCTGCGTTTCCTCGAACGCCGTGGCCTGGTCAACGCCGCCGGCGCCGCCGCGCTGCGCGCGCCGCGCCAGCCCAAATCGCTGCCAAAACCGCTGACGGCGAGCGACGCCAAACAGGTCGTGTCGGTCGAAGGCCAGCTGGCCGAAGAGCCCTGGATCGCCGCCCGCAACGCCGCCGTGCTGACGCTGCTCTACGGCTCGGGGCTGCGCATTTCCGAAGCGCTCGGCCTCGCCGGCGCCGATCTGGCGTCCGAGGCCGACACAGTGCTGCGCGTCACCGGCAAGGGCGGCAAGACGCGGCTGGTACCGGTGCTGCCGGTGGCGCTCAGGGCAATCGCCGAATACCGCCGGCTCTGCCCCTATCATCTCGATCCGAAAGGCCTGTTGTTTCGCGGCGCGCGCGGCGGCCCGCTCAATCCGGCCATCATCCAGCGCGACATGGCCAAACTGCGTTCGGCGCTCAACCTGCCCGACACCGCGACGCCGCACGCGCTGCGCCACTCCTTCGCCACCCATCTGCTTGGCCGCGGCGGCGATCTGCGCACCATCCAGGAGCTGCTTGGCCATGCGAGCCTGTCGACGACGCAGATCTACACCGGCGTCGACACCGCAAGGCTGCTTGAAATCTACGAATCGGCCCATCCAAGGGCGTGAACCCTTCAATTTCGACCTACCAATTAACCGTTTTGCCGCTTTTCCCCCTTAGAAAGGGGCCATGAAACGCGTCATTGCCATCGCCGACCGTGCAGCTTCCATCTCGCTGAAGCTGCTTGTCGCACTCAACGTGCTGTTTTTCCTGTCCTTCCTTGCCGTGCTGCTGTTCGCGGCCGGCAGGGCGCATGCGGACGTCCCGACCTGCAGCGGTGCCGACATGCTGTCGGCCCTGCAGAAGAGCAGCCCTGCCACCTACAGCAAGATCGAGGCGGAAGCCGCCGCCACGCTGAATGGCAAGGGCCTGCTGTGGAAGCTTGAGAAATCGGGAGAACAGCCATCCTATCTGTTCGGCACCATGCACATGACCGACCGGCGCGTCACAACGTTGCCGCCGGAAGCACAGAGGGCCTTTGACGCCGCCGGCACCCTCATCATCGAAACCACCGACGTGCTCGACAAGCAGAAGATGATGACGGCGATGCTGAAGGAGCCGGACCTGATGATGTTCACCGACTCCACGACGCTGTCATCCTTGCTGAAGCCGGACGAAGCGGCGGCGATGAACGCAGCACTCGACGCGCGCGGCATCCCGCCGGCAACCGTCGCCAAGATGAAGCCGTGGATGCTGTCGGCGATGATGGCGCTGCCGGCCTGCGAACTCGCCCGCCAGTCCGGCGGAGCACCGGTGCTCGACGTCAAGCTGGCCGAGAGCGCCAAGGCGGCCGGCAAGCTGGTGGAAGGTCTGGAAACGGCCGAGAGCCAGCTACGCGCCATGGCCTCGCTGCCGCTTGCCTTCCACATGAAGGGCCTGGTCGACACGCTGAAGCTCGGCGACAAGGTCAATGACATCAACGAGACCATGATCGTGCTCTACCAGCGCGGCGACACCGGCATGTTCTGGCCATTGTTCCGCGCCGCCATGCCGGACGAGCAGAACGACCCCTCGGGCTATGCCGCCTTCGAGGAAACCATGATCACCAGCCGCAACAAGGTGATGGTCGATCATGCCGGACCGATCCTGGCCAGGGGCAATGCCTTCATGGCGGTCGGCGCGCTCCACCTGCCCGGTCCCGAGGGACTGGTCGAGGATTTCCGCAAAGCCGGCTATACTGTCACCGCCGTCAATTGAGTCGGATGGCAGTGGGAGGCCAAACGCCGCGTTTTCGGCGCTTTCCTTCCCTAGCGTGAAACCCATTCAACGGTTGCACGTTGATGGCTGTTGATTGATCATTTTCATCCACGGAGGACACTTTTATGGCGAATCCATCCAACGACAGGCCAAGCGGCGGTGGCGGCGGCAGCCCCTGGCTGATTGCTCTGGTCGTCGTTATCCTGGCGATTGTCGCGTATTACGTTTTCGGCAGAAGCGGCGAGCATCCGGCACCCGCCGAAGCGCCAGCGGCCAGCACACCGGCTCCTGCGCCAGCTCCGGCCCCAGCGCCAGCTCCGGCTCCCGCGCCAGCTCCGGCACCGGCTCCTGCGCCCGCTCCGGCGCCTGCGCCTGCGCCAGCACCCGCTCCGGCACCGGCCAACTGATCGGCTAGACATCAAGATACGAACGGCCCGTCGAAAGGCGGGCCGTTTTGTTTGTTTCGCGCGGTCGAAGGGTCGGGCGCCTTAGATATGGATCGGCTTGAAGAAGGTGGCCAGCGCCGCCTCCTTCACCGCTTCCGACATTGTCGGATGCGCGTGGCAGGTGCGGGCGAGATCTTCCGACGAGCCGCCGAACTCCATCAGCACAGCCGCTTCGTGGATCATCTCGCCGGCGCCGAAGCCGACAATGTGCACGCCGAGCACGCGGTCGCTGGCCTTGTCGGCGAGGATCTTCACGAAGCCGTCCGTGTGCAGCATGGCGCGTGCGCGGCCATTGGCGCTGAACGGGAATTTGCCGACCTTGTAGTCGATGCCGGCCTTCTTCAGTTCTTCCTCGGTCTTGCCGACCGAGGCGATTTCCGGGCTGGTGTAGACGACGCTCGGAATGACCTCGTAGTTCACATGGCCGGCCTGGCCGGCGATGGTTTCGGCCACCGCGACACCCTCGTCCTCGGCCTTGTGCGCCAGCATCGGCCCGGCGATGACGTCGCCGATGGCATAGATGCCCGGCACGTTGGTCCGCAGGTGCCCGTCGGTCTTGACGCGGCCGCGCTCGTCGACCTCGACCCCCGCCTCTTTCAGCCCAAGACTGTCGGCATAGGCGCGGCGCCCGGTGGCGATCAGCACGACATCGGCCGCGACGGTCTCGGCGGCGCCGCCTTTGGCCGGCTCGAAGGTGACGGTTGCGCCTTTCTTCGCCTTGGCGACGCCGGTGACCTTGGCGCCGAGCTTGAACTCGAAGCCTTGCTTGGACAGCAGCCGCTGGAACTGTTTGGAGACCTCGCCGTCCATGCCGCCGAGGATCGTGTCGAGGAACTCGACCACGGTGACCTTTGCGCCGAGCCGCGCCCAGACCGAGCCGAGCTCGAGGCCGATGACGCCGCCACCGACCACCACGAGGTGGCCGGGAACCTTGTCCAGCGACAGCGCGCCGGTCGACGACACGATGATTTTCTCGTCGAAATCAACCTTGACGCCGGGAATGCCGGCGACATCGGAACCGGTGGCGATGACGATGTTCTTGGTCTCGACCTCCTCGACCTTGCCGTCCTCGCCCGTCACCGACACCTTGCCTGCCGCGACCACCTTGCCGGTGCCGCGGAAACTGTCGATCTTGTTCTTCTTGAACAGGAAGGCGACGCCGTTGACGTTGGACGACACCGTCGCATCCTTGTGCGCCATCATCTTCTTCAGGTTGAGCTTCGGCGCTGGTATCTCGACACCCAGCGTGTCGAAGGAATGGCCGGCCTCGGCGAACATTTCGGAGGCATGAAGCAGCGCCTTGGACGGGATGCAGCCGATGTTGAGGCAGGTGCCACCGAAGGTGGCGTTCTTCTCGACCACCGCCACCTTCAGACCGAGCTGCGCCGCCTTGATGGCGCAGACATAGCCGCCGGGTCCCGATCCGATGATAACGACGTCATAAGCCATGTTTGTTTCCCTTTGCTTGGCGCTCAGCGGCCGCCGCTAACGTTCAGGATCGCGCCCGTCGTATAGGACGCGGCATCGGATAGAAGATAGAGAACCGCACCCGCGACTTCATCGGCGGTGCCGGCTCTTTTCATCGGCAGCGTGTCCTGGATCAGCGCCACCCGGTCCGGCTGTCCGCCGGAAGCATGGATGTCGGTGTCGATGATGCCCGGCCGCACCGCGTTGACGCGGATGCCTTCCAGCGCCACCTCGCGGGCGAGCCCGATGGTGAACGTGTCGATGGCGCCCTTGGAGGCGGCATAGTCGACATAATTGTCCGGCGCGCCCAGCACCGCCGCCGCCGAGGAAATGTTGACGATCGCTCCGCCGTTGCCGCCATGGCGCGTCGACATGCGCTTGACCGCCTCACGGGCGCACAGGATCGAACCGACGACATTGATGCGCATCATGCGCTCGAGCCGTGCCGCGCTCATTTCGTCGACGCGCGCCTTGGCGTCGACGATGCCGGCATTGTTGACGAAGGCGTCGAGCCGGCCATGGGTGCGGTCGACGGCCTCGAAGATCGAGAGGATATCGGCCTCGCTGCCGACATCGCCCTTGACCGCGAAAGCATCACCGCCGGCAGCCTTGATGTCGCTGACCAGCGCGTCGGCGGCAGCCTTGTTGGAGGCATAGTTGACCGCGACGCGATAGCCGGCCTTCGCGCCAAGCCGGCAGATGGCGGCGCCGATGCCACGGCTGCCGCCGGTGACCAGCAGGACCTTCTGCGCTTCGCTCATTCCTGGCATCCCTTCAACGTAAAAACGTCCGACGGCACTTTCGAGAAGCCGTTGCCGCCATAGGCCGACGACTGACGCAGCATCGGACCGAGATCCGGCAGGATCAGCGTCTTCGGCGCCTCGACGCCTTCTGCCGGCAAGAGCCCGATGCTGCCCTTGTCGTCAGACGTGTAGATGACGCCGTGCCAGGGGGTACAGGCGGCGAGCTCGGCGCCGGTGGTGTCGCCCTCCGGGCATTTGAACATCAGCGCGCCGTTCGGCCGTGCTACGCCCTCGGTCCACATGACGATGCCGTTCAGCACCACATTGTTGTCGAGGATCATGCGGAACGTGTTGGTGACGGTGGCGGAGGTGCCGGTCGGGGTAAAATCGATCTCGCTGCCGCTTTGCGCATCGCCATAGACGGCGAGTTCGATCGGGCAGGCGGCATGGGCGGTTGCGGGAGCCAGCGCCATGCCGGCCATAAGCACAGCTAGTTTGGCAGACCCAAGCAAACGGGCCATCATTGGCCGCCTCTGCCGCGAGCTGCCATCCGACCGCCTCAGAGATCGAGCACCAGCCGTTCCGGATCCTCCAGGCTTTCCTTGACGCGCACCAGGAAGGTGACCGCTTCCTTGCCGTCGACGATGCGGTGATCGTAGCTCAGCGCCAGATACATCATCGGCCGGATTACGATCTGGCCGCCGACCACGACAGGCCGGTCCTGGATCTTGTGCATGCCCAGAATGCCCGACTGCGGCGCGTTGAGGATCGGCGTCGACATCAGCGAACCATAGACGCCGCCATTGGAGATGGTGAACGTGCCGCCCTGCATGTCGGCGACCGACAGCTTGCCATCGCGCGCGGCGATGCCGAGCCGGCCGATTTCCTTCTCGATCTCGGCGATCGACATCTGGTCGGCGTCGCGCACGACCGGCACGACGAGGCCCTTCTCGGTGCCGACGGCGACGCCGACATGGGCAAAGTTCTTGTAGATGATGTCGGTGCCGTCGATCTCGGCATTGACCGCCGGGATTTCCTTCAGCGCGTGCGTGACGGCCTTGGTGAAGAAGCCCATGAAGCCCAACTTCACGCCGTGCTTCTTCTCGAACACGTCCTTGTACTTGGTCCGCAGCGCCATCACCGCCGACATGTCGACCTCGTTGAAGGTGGTCAGCATCGCCGCGGTCGACTGCGCTTCCTTGAGCCGGCGCGCGATGGTCTGGCGCAATTTGGTCATGCGCACGCGCTCTTCGCGCGAGGCATCGTCACCGGAAGATGGCGCACGCACGGCAATCGGTGCCGGCGCCGCCCTGGGCGTCTCGGCCGGCTGCGACGGCGCGCCCTTGGCGATGGCGTCGAGCACGTCGCCCTTCAGCACCTGGCCACGCTTGCCCGAACCGGACAGCTGGTCGACCGACAGATTGTTCTCGGCGATCAGTTTTGCGGCTGCCGGCGCCGGCGGCATGCTGCGCGGCTCGACCGCGCCGCCATCGCCGGCGATCTTGGCGGTCTCGGCCGCGGCCTGCTTGCTGGTCGAAGCCGCATCCGGCGACGAGGCCTGCGAAACCGCCTGCGGCTTGGTCGCCGGCGCGGCGGCGCCGCCTGCCGAGATCGAACCCAACAAAGCGCCGACACCCACCGTCTCGCCTTCCTTGGCGACGATTTCGCCCAGCGTGCCGGCGGCGGCCGCCGGAACTTCCACCGTCACCTTGTCGGTTTCAAGCTCGACCAGCGGCTCGTCGACGGCAATGGCATCGCCGACCTTCTTGAACCATTTGCCGATGGTCGCCTCGGTGACGGATTCGCCGAGAGTGGGAACGCGGATTTCGGTAGCCATTGTGCCTGTCCGTTCTTGTCGGTTCTGTTCTATTCGCCTGCTTTATTCGCCGAGCGCGTCTTCGAGCAAGGCGGCGAGCTGGGCAAGGTGCTTGGACATCAATCCCGTCGCCGGCGACGCGGCCGCCGGCCGGCCGGTGTAGCGAACGCGCTGATGCTTGGCGTCGATATGCGCCAGCACCCATTCCAGATACGGGTCGATGAACGACCAGGCGCCCATGTTCTTGGGCTCCTCCTGGCACCACACCATCTCGGCGTTGCGGAAACGCGACAGTTCGGTGATCAGCGCCTTGGCCGGGAATGGATAGAGCTGTTCGACGCGCAGCAGGTAGATGTCGTTGATGCCGCGCTTCTCGCGCTCCTCGTAGAGGTCGTAGTAGACCTTGCCCGAGCACAGCACGACGCGGCGGATCTTGCTGTCCTTGGTGAGCTTGATCGGCTGGTTGGGCAACAACTGCGCGTCGTCCCACAGCAGCCGGTGGAACGAGCTTTCGCCCGAGATTTCCGGCAGCGTCGACACCGCCCGCTTGTGGCGCAGCAGCGACTTCGGCGTCATGAGGATCAGCGGCTTGCGGAAATCGCGCTTCAGCTGCCGGCGCAGGATGTGAAAGTAGTTGGCCGGCGTGGTGCAGTTGGCGACTTGCATATTGTCTTCGGCGCAAAGCTGCAGGAAGCGCTCCAGCCTGGCCGAGGAATGCTCCGGACCCTGGCCTTCATAGCCGTGCGGCAACAGGCAGACGAGGCCCGACATTCTGAGCCACTTGCGCTCACCGCTAGAGATGAACTGGTCGAACACCACCTGGGCGCCGTTGGCGAAGTCGCCGAACTGCGCTTCCCACAAGGTCAGCGCCTTCGGCTCGGCCAGGCTGTAGCCATATTCGAAGCCCAGCACCGCCTCTTCCGACAGCATGGAGTTGATGACTTCGTAGCCGGCCTGTGCCGCCGACAGATTGTTGAGCGGGATGTAGCGGGTTTCGTCGCGCTGGTCGTAGAGCACGGAATGGCGCTGCGAGAAGGTGCCGCGCTCGGAATCCTGCCCCGACAGGCGGATCGGATTGCCGTCGAGCAGGATGGCGCCGAAAGCCAGCGCCTCCGCCGTCGACCAGTCGATGCCTTCGCCGGATTCGATCGCCTCGCGGCGGTTTTCGAGGAAGCGGATGATGGTCTTGTGCGCCTCGAAACCCTTCGGCACCTCGGTCAGCTTCTTGCCGATTTCCTTCAGCGTCTTGACCGGCACCGCGGTCTTGCCGCGCCTTTGTTCGTCCTGATTGTCGGCCGTGCGCAGGCCAGACCAGGCGCCATCCAGCCAGTCGGCCTTGTTGGGCTTGTAATGCTGGCCGACTTCCCACTCGGATTCCAGATGCGCGCGCCAGTCGGCCTTCATCTGGTCGAGCTCGGCCTGGGTGATGTGGCCCTCGGCGATCAGCCGGTCGCCATAGATCTGCACCGTCGTCTTGTGGGTGCGGATGTTGCGGTACATGATCGGCTGGGTGAAGGCCGGTTCGTCGCCCTCATTGTGGCCGAAGCGGCGGTAGCAGAACATGTCCACGACCACCGGCTTGTGGAACTTCATGCGGAATTCGATCGCCACCTTGGTGGCGTGCACCACGGCTTCCGGATCGTCGCCATTGACGTGGAAGATTGGCGCCTCGATCATCTTGGCGACGTCGGACGGATAGGGCGACGAACGCGAGAAGCGCGGATTGGTGGTGAAGCCAATCTGGTTGTTGATAATGAAGTGCAGCGTGCCGGCGACGCGGTGGCCGCGCAGGCCCGACAGGCCGAGGATTTCGGCGATCACGCCCTGGCCGGCGAAAGCGGCATCGCCATGCAGGAGCAGCGGCAGCACCTTGGCGCGCTCTTCCAGCGGCACGATCTCCTCGCGGCCGCGGCCGAACAGATAGTCCTGCTTGGCGCGCGCCTTGCCCATCACCACGGGATCGACGATTTCCAAATGCGAGGGATTGGCGGTCAGCGACAAATGCACCTTGTTGCCGTCGAACTCGCGGTCCGACGAGGCGCCGAGATGGTACTTCACATCGCCCGAGCCCTCGACCTCGTCGGGGGCTGCCGAGCCGCCCTTGAACTCGTGGAAAATGGCGCGGTGCGGCTTCGCCATCACTTGGGACAGCACGTTCAGGCGGCCGCGATGCGCCATGCCGAGCACGATCTCCTTCATGCCGAGCTGGCCGCCGCGCTTGACGATCTGCTCCAGCGCCGGGATCAGCGCCTCGCCGCCGTCGAGGCCGAAGCGCTTGGTGCCCTTGTACTTGACGTCGATGAATTGTTCGAAGCCTTCGGCCTCGACCAGCTTTTGCAGGATCGCCTTCTTGCCGGTCGTGGTGAAGGAGATTTCCTTGTCGGCGCCTTCGATGCGCGCCTGGATCCAGGCCTTCTCCTCAGGGTCCGAGATATGCATGAACTCGACGCCCAGCGTCGAGCAGTAGGTGCGGGTCAGGATCTCCAGCATCTGCCGGATGGTGCCGAATTCGAGCCCCAGCACATTGTCGAGGAAGATCGGCCGGTCGTAATCGGCTGCGGTGAAGCCGTAATTCTCCGGCGACAGTTCGTTGTAGTCCTCGAGCGGCTTGGCGATGCCGAGCGGGTCGAGATTGGCGTGCAGATGGCCGCGCATGCGGTAGGCGCGGATCATCATGATGGCGCGCACCGAATCGCGCGTCGCCTGGTGCACGTCGGCGTCTGAGAGCACGATGCCGTTGGTGACCGCCTTGTCCTTGACCTTCTTTTCCAGATGCTTCTCGACGATGCCCCAATTGCCGTCGAGCGCCGACACCAATTCGCCATTGGCCTGCAGCGGCCAGGACGGCTTGGCCCAAGAGGCGCCCTTGGCGTTCCTGCGCACATCGCCGGCATCGTCCTTCAGCCCGGCGAA
This sequence comes from Mesorhizobium sp. 131-3-5, assembly GCF_016756575.1. Lineage (NCBI taxonomy): Bacteria > Pseudomonadati > Pseudomonadota > Alphaproteobacteria > Hyphomicrobiales > Phyllobacteriaceae > Mesorhizobium > Mesorhizobium sp. 131-3-5. Next base: position 1,032,866 of record NZ_AP023254.1, on the reverse strand, counting down.
GAACTCCTGCCATTCGGGATTGACCGAGGCGGGATCGTCTTCATAGGCGGCATAGAGCGCGTCGATGTAATCGGCGTTGCCGCCGTAGAGGAACGAGGTGAGCGAGAATTGGTCGTTGGCCTGATCTTGTCTTGCCATGTCGTTTCAGCGGAGCCTGGCTCCGTCTCCTTACGTTTGCGGCAGCGCCGCGATAGTGGGCGATTCACCCGCCCTTCTTGTCCCCTCAAAGCCAACGAACCGCCGTCGGCTCTCATTCCACTGCCGGCGCCGACGCTCAGCCCTTGATGGCTTCAACCAACGTCGTGCCAAGCCGCGCCGGCGATGGCGAGACCTTGATGCCGGCCGATTCCATCGCCGCGATCTTGTCCTCGGCGCCGCCCTTGCCGCCGGAGATGACCGCGCCGGCATGGCCCATGGTGCGGCCGGCCGGCGCCGTGCGTCCGGCGATGAAGCCGGCCATCGGCTTCTTGCGGCCACGCTTAGCTTCGTCCTTGAGGAACTGCGCGGCGTCTTCCTCGGCCGAACCGCCGATCTCGCCGATCATGATGATCGACTTGGTCTCGTCGTCGGCGAGGAACATCTCGAGCACGTCGATGAACTCGGTGCCCTTGACCGGGTCGCCACCGATGCCGACGGCCGTGGTCTGGCCGAGGCCGACATTGGTGGTCTGGAACACGGCCTCATAGGTAAGTGTTCCCGAGCGCGAAACAACGCCGACCGAGCCTTTGCGGAAGATGTTTCCGGGCATGATGCCGATCTTGCATTCGTCAGGGGTGAGTACGCCCGGGCAGTTCGGCCCGATCAGCCGCGAGGTCGAGCGGTCGAGCCGCGCCTTGACCTTGACCATGTCCATCACCGGAATGCCTTCGGTGATGCAGATGATCAGCGGGATCTCCGCCTCGATCGCTTCCAGGATCGCTTCGCCGGCGCCCGCCGGCGGCACATAGATGACGGAAGCGTTGGCGCCTGTCCGTGTCTTGCCTTCGGCGACGGTGGCGAAGATCGGCAGGCTCTCGCCCTTCGACCCTGTCCAGGTCTCGCCGCCCTTCTTGGGATGGATGCCGCCCACCATCTTGGTGCCGTGATAGGCCAGCGCCTGTTCGGTGTGGAACGTACCGGTCTTGCCGGTCAGGCCCTGCACCAGCACCTTGGTGTTCTTGTCGACGAGAATGGACATCGGAGCCCTTTTCTAAAGACTGTTGATCGAGGAAGGCGAGACGCGCCGGTAGACGCCACTCACCATGTCTTGCCAGCCATCGCTGCCGGCGGGTTTGAAATGCAGTCGCATGCGATAGGTGTCGGCATCGTCGAAAATATACGTCACCCGCGCCGCGCCGCGCGGCGACGACCGCTCCAGATTGAGCTCGCTGCCATTCCACGTGCCCGTCGCCGGCGAGGCCGGGACAAAGCCCATTGAATCGAACTGGTGCATGGTGACGAGGCGGTTCGGCTGGTCGAAGCCGAACACATTGTGCGAACCGAAGGAAATCGTGCCGTCGCGGCGCTGGCGATAGCGCTGCACCACGAACAGGCCGCCGAACTGCGCCTCCGCCAGCACTTCGGACGTCGCCGTGCCGGCATCGGTCCATTGCGTGGCCGCGACCTCTTCCTCGCCGCGCCACGCGCCGACCAGCGCCTGCAGGCGCTGGTGATCGGCGGAAAGCGAGGAGAAGGAGGCAGCGTTCATCGGTCAGAGCCGCTTCAGATCGGTGACGGTGAGGTCGCTCTTGGCGTTGCCGGTGTTGAGCGTCGTCGCCGGCTCGAACATCAGCACCACGGGCTCGGCGGTGAGCGAACGCGGCCGGTGCTCGACACCGCGCGGCACGACGATGAAATCACCCTCGCCGAGCTCGACCGGTCCGTCGCGAAAATCGATGGCGATCCTGCCCCGCAGCACGAGGAAGGCTTCGTCCTCATTGTCATGCGCGTGCCAGTCGAAGGTCGCGCCGAACTTGGCGACCTTGGCCTGACTGTCATTGACGTCGCCGGCGATATGCGGATCGAAGACCTTGCTGATCTTTTGATCCGCCGCCTCGACCAGGTTTATCTTGCGTGGAGGCACAGGCTCAGCCCTTCACCGCCGCCACGATCTTCTTGGCTGCGTCGTCCAGATCATCGGCCGACACGACGTTGAGGCCGCTGTCGTTGATGATCTTCTTGCCGAGTTCGGCATTGGTGCCTTCCAGGCGCACCACCAGCGGCACTTCCAGCCCGACTTCCTTGACCGCGGCGATCACGCCCTCGGCGATGATGTCGCACTTCATGATGCCGCCGAAGATGTTGATCAGTATGCCTTTGACCGCCGGATCCTTGGTGATGATCTTGAACGCCGCCGTCACCTTCTCCTTGGACGCGCCGCCGCCGACATCGAGGAAGTTGGCGGGTTCGGCGCCATAAAGCTTGATGATGTCCATCGTCGCCATGGCAAGCCCTGCGCCGTTGACCATGCAGCCGATATTACCGTCGAGCGCGACATAGGCGAGGTCGTATTTCGACGCCTCGATCTCCTTCTCGTCCTCTTCGGTGGTGTCGCGCAGTTCAAGCACGTCCGGATGGCGGAACAGCGCGTTGTTGTCGAACGACACCTTTGCGTCGAGCACGCGCAGCCGGCCGTTCTTCATGACGATCAGCGGATTGACCTCGAGCAGGCTCATGTCCTTCTCGACAAAGGCCTTGTAGAGGATCGGGAACAGCGTGCCGCCGTCCTTGGCCGCGTCGCCGTCGAGCTTGAGGGCTGTGTTAAGCGCCTTCACGTCATCCGCCGTGACGCCCTTTTCCGGATCGATGGCGACGGTGATGATCTTTTCCGGCGTGTCGTGGGCGACCGCCTCGATGTCCATGCCGCCTTCGGTCGAGACGACGAAGGCGATGCGGCCGACCGAACGGTCGACCAGGATCGACAGATAAAGCTCGCGCTCGATGTCGGCGCCGTCCTCGATATAGAGGCGGTTGACCTGCTTGCCGGCCGGGCCGGTCTGCTTTGTCACCAGCGTGTGGCCGAGCATCTCGTTGGCGTTGGCGACGACGTCGGCGACCGACTTCGCCAGCCGCACGCCGCCCTTGGCGTCGGTCGACAGTTCCTTGAACTTGCCCTTGCCGCGGCCACCGGCGTGGATCTGGCTCTTCACCACATAGAGCGGGCCGGGCAGCGCGCGTGCCGCGGCTTCCGCCTCGCTTGCCTTGAACACCGGCACGCCTTCGGCCACCGGCGCGCCAAAGCTCTTCAGCAGCGCCTTGCCTTGATATTCATGGATGTTCATCGGGAACTATCTCCAGGTCGTTTTGCCGGGGTCGACGTTTTGGTGGGATTCACTTCGAGGCGAGCTGCGGCGCGATCTTGACGCAGGCCTCGGTCAGGCCCTGCACCGTCGCCACCGAACTGTCGAACATCTTCTGTTCGCTCTTGTTGAGGTCGATCTCGATGATGCGCTCGACGCCGCCGGCGCCGATCACCACGGGAACGCCGACATAGGTGCCCTTGACGCCATACTGGCCGGAGAGGTGGGCCGCACAGGGCAGCACGCGCTTCTTGTCCTTGAGATAGGCTTCGGCCATGGAAATCGCCGAGGCCGCCGGCGCGTAATAGGCCGAGCCGGTCTTGAGCAGGCCGACGATCTCGGCGCCGCCGTCACGGGTGCGCTGCACGATCTGGTCGAGCTTCTCCTTCGAGGTCCAGCCCATCTTGACGAGGTCGGGCAGCGGAATGCCCGACACCGTCGAGTAGCGGATCATCGGCACCATGGAATCGCCGTGGCCGCCGAGCACGAAGGCGGTGACGTCCTCGACCGAAACCTTGAATTCCTCGGCCAGGAAATAGCGGAAGCGCGCGCTGTCGAGGACGCCGGCCATGCCGACGACATGGGTCTTGGGCAGGCCGGAAAACTTCTGCAGCGCCCATACCATGGCGTCGAGCGGGTTGGTGATGCAGATGACGAAGGCCTTGGGCGCGTACTTCTTCAGACCGGCGCCGACCTGTTCCATGACCTTTAGGTTGATGCCCAGCAGATCGTCGCGGCTCATGCCCGGCTTGCGCGGCACGCCGGCGGTGACGATGCAGACATCGGCGCCCTCGATGCCGGCATAGTCGTTGACGCCGGTCAGCCGGGAGTCGAAACCATCGACCGGCGACGATTGCGCGATATCGAGCCCCTTGCCTTGCGGAATACCCTCGGCAATATCGAACAGCACCACGTCGCCGAGGTCCTTGAGGCCGATCATGTGGGCCAGCGTGCCGCCGATCATGCCCGAGCCGATAAGCGCTATCTTGTTGCGTGCCATGTGAGGATGTTTTCCCTTTGTCTGTGACTGCGCCCAAATCTTTGACGACTTGATGACGGCGTCGAGGAAGAGGCCGGAATGCTGAGGAAACCCGCGAGATTTCGCCGCACCCAATAGCCCCGGTGCAAGATAAATTCAAACGATTATTTTGGAGTGAACATTTTCAATCGGTTAGATGGATTGGGATTTACGTAAACGTCAAAGTTTGTAAGCCGACTTGGGAGAAGTTACACAATGAAGATGGAGATCGTAAGGCTTGAAGCCGGCAATGACGCCCTTGTGATGTGGATCGCCGAGGATGTGTTCGACGAACCGGTCAGGCCGGATCGATTGGCAGCCTATCTCAGCCAACCCGGCCATTTCATGGTCGTAGCCCTGGCTGACGGCGCGGTTGTCCAATGTGCGGCGGTGATCCACCGCCATCCTGACAAGGTTGCGGAACTCTACATCGACGAGGTCGGCGTATCGCCCGCCTTCCAGCGCCAGGGTATCGCGCGCAAAATGCTCGACGCGATGTTCGCGATCGGCAGGGAGAATGGCTGCGAGGAGGCCTGGGTTGGCACCGAACCCGACAACCTCCCGGCCCGGGCACTTTATGAGTCGCGCAAGGAGCCGCATGGGGAAGCGGAGAGTTTCGTCATGTATGCGTACAGGCTTTAGTGACCAGGGTCTTCGCTCTGCTTTGGGTCCATCTGCTTAGGACGACGAAGGCAGGGCTTGAGCCCGCGGTGCCGCAGCCGGCGGCGCCCTTTCTTTTCGCCGCTCAGCCCAGTCCTCCAGCCAGTCGCGGCTCTGCATCTCGATCAGGCGAGAGGCCGTGCGCTCGAACTCGAACACCTCGACGCCGCGTTTTGCCACGTAAAGCTCTTGTGGCGGCGCCTCGGCGCTCACCACCAGCCGCACATGATGATCGTAAAGCGTGTCGATCAACAGGATGAAGCGCTTGGCCTCGTTGCGCTTGCCTTCGCCCAGCACCGGGACATGGTCGATGAAGATGGTCGAGAACCGTCCGGCAATGGCCAGGAAATCACGCGCGCCAAGCGGTTTTTCGCAGAGATCGGCAAAGGAGAACCGCGCCGCGTCACCGGCGGCGGCCGGCACCAGAACCTGCCGGCCCTTCAGCGTCAGCGAGGTCGCGGCTGTCGGCGCGCCGCGCGTCATCGTCCGCCAGGCCTCGTCCAGCGTCCGGTCGGCCGTGTCGTCGGCTGGCGTGACATAGACCGGCGTGCGGGCGAGCTTTTCCAGCCGGTAATCCTTGTCGCTGTCGAGCGACAGCACCTGCGCGTGTCGTTCCAATATGCCGATGAACGGCAGGAACAGCTGGCGGTTGAGCCCATCACGGTAGAGATCTTGCGGCGCCACGTTCGAAGTAGCGATCAACACGACGCCATTGGCGAACAGCGCCGAAAACAGCCTGGACAGGATCATCGCGTCAGCGATGTCGGTGACCGAGAATTCGTCGAAGCACAGCACCCAGGCCTGCTCAGCCAGCGCCTTGGCCACGGGCGGGATCGGATCGTCTTCTTTGACGTCGCCGTTCTTGCGCGCCTGCCGGTGCTTCTGGATGCGGTCCTGCACATCGGCCATGAAGTCGTTGAAATGCACGCGGCGCTTGCGCCGGACCGGCAGCAGCTCGAAGAACATGTCCATCAGCATGGTCTTGCCACGGCCGACGCCGCCATGGATGTAGAGGCCTTTGACGGCCTCATGCGTCTCGCGCTTGCGGGCAAACAGCCAGCCCAGCGCGCTGGACTTGTGCGCCAGCCGCTTGGCCGAGATCTCGTCGGTCAGCCGGTCGAGCGCCGCGGCGATCCGCTCCTGCGCCGGATCGCGTCCGATCGCGCCGGTTTCCACAAGGTGGTCGTAGCGCTGCCTGACGGTCGCATGGGTCTGGAGGCCGTCACGCAGATGCATCGGTCACGTCGTTTTTCTCATGCACGTCGTTGCCCCAAAACCGGAGCCCCAGTTTGGGCGACATGCACTGGGGAGATCGGGCTACCTAGTAAGCGAAATCGGCTGACCGTTGGAAGTCTGGCCGTCGAATTTCGAGCCGCCCGAGGAATAGAGCCGCGCCAGCGAGCCGCCATTCTCATCGTAAAGTGTCAGCTGCTTGCCGGCGACGTTCCACGACTTGATGCCGTCGATCGGAGCCGGGCAATGCAGCGGCCCGGCGCGGAAGCCGGCGCCGAACTTGGTCTGCGGCGTCGCGATCTTGCAGCTCTGCCCGGAAACGCTGGCATTCCAGACGCCGGCGACGGCTGCCGCGCTGAGATCCGAGGCCCCGGCGGGCGCCTGGCCGTCCGGCGGCAAGGACGCAACCTGCGTGTTCGCCGGAGCGGTCGGGAACTTCGACGGGTCGGTGGTGCCGGGCGAGGCTGGCGGCGGCAACTGGTTGGAAGTCACCTGGCCGGCCGGCGCCGGCTGCAGCGGCGCCGGTTGCTGGTCGTCCATGGACGAGAAGCGCGAGGTCGAGCAACCGCTCGCAACGAGCGCCGCCAGCGATGCGGCCACAAGACCGCTTTTCGAAAAATTCATTACAACCTCCGTCGGATCCGGCTGGGGGGAAGCCGTCCGCGCAATATCACCCTCCACCAAGATGGAGAAGGTGGCGAAATTTCAACCCGATATGGTTAAAATAGGGTTTGCGGCAAGATTGTTGCAAATTTATCGCAATCACGACCTGCCATGTTCGCCCGTCGCTCAAATCCGTGGAGTTCGGCCGCGACCGCGCATTCGCCTTGCAAATGCTTGCGCCAACCGGCGCAACGCCTATGTCTAGGAGCCGAAACCCGCTGGAGCATGCCTTGGCCGCGAGAAAGAAAGCCGCCAACCGCTATTACAGCGGTCCGCCCAGCGACCATTTCGATGGCACCTTGTTCTTCAATCCCGGTGGCCGGATGCCCGGACGCTTCACCGATCTGCTGAAATGGCAGCTCAACGGCCAACGCGCGAAATGGCCGGCGACGAGCCCGAGTCCCTTTCCGCAGGCGAGGCCGTCCGCGAGGGTCGAAGGCACCGACCTGACCGTCACCATGGTCGGCCATTCGACCTTGCTGATCCAGACGGCCGGCCTGAACATCCTCACCGATCCGGTCTGGTCGCAACGCACCTCGCCGTTCTCCTTCGCCGGGCCAAAACGCGTCAATGCACCGGGCATCGCCTTCGACGACCTGCCGCCGATCGACCTCGTGCTGGTCAGCCACAACCATTATGACCATCTCGACCTCGTCACGCTGAGGCGACTGAAGGAGAAGCACGATCCGCTGGCGGTGACGCCGCTCGGCAACGATGTGCTGATCGGCGAGGCGGTTCCCGGCATGCGGCTGGCGGCGCATGACTGGGGCGACAGGATCGACATCGGTGACCGCGCCGCCATCCACATCGAGCCGGCGCATCACTGGTCGGCGCGCGGTGCGCGTGACCGGCGCATGGCACTGTGGGCCGGCTTCGTCATCGAGACGCCGGGCGGCAAACTCTATTTCGCCGGCGATACCGGCTTCCACGACGGCATCAACTACCGGCTGATGGCGGACAAACATGGCGGCTTCCGCTTCGCCATCCTGCCGATCGGCGCGTATGAGCCACGCTGGTTCATGGCGCCGCAGCACCAGAACCCGGAGGAAGCGGTGCAAGGCATGAAGCTGTGCAAGGCCGCCTTCGCCGCCGGCTGCCACTGGGGCACATTCCAGCTCACCGACGAACCGATGGACGAGCCGGTCCGCAAACTGGCCGAGGCGCTTGAGGCCGAGGGCCTGCAGCCGGAGCGCTTTCGCGCCTTGCAGCCCGGCGAGGTCTGGGACGTGCCGGCGATCGGGCACGGCTGAAGTCTGCATTGGCCATTTACGGCACCGTCATTTTCGCCGATGGTCCGCCCAGCAGAAAAGGGGAATGCGGATGAAATCTATCCTTGCAGCGCTGATGGCACTGGCAATCTCGGTGCCGGCGGCTTTCGCGGGCGAAATCACTGATCGCGCCGCCGAGGCCGAAAAAGCGCTGCAGGCAGGTGACGGAGCCGGCGCGCTGGAGAAATTCCGCGGCGCCGAGGAGGCCTTGTGGCAAGCGATGCCGCTCGCCGTGCAGAATGTCAAACAGGTCGATTCGGCCGGCGGCTTCGGCATCTACAGCGAGCGTGCCAATCATATCTACAAGCCAGGCGAGAAGGTCGTGCTCTATATGGAGCCGGTTGGCTACGGCTATGGGTCGGACGGCCTCGGCAACAGCCAGATCGCGCTTTCCGTCGACCTCACCGTGCTTTCCGACTCGGGCGAAGCTTTGGGCACCTTCGAGAAAATCGGAAGCGTTCAGGTCGCTTCCCGCTCGCACAACCGCGAACTCTTCTTCAAACTCGACCTGTCCCTCGACGGACTGCCGCCCGGGAAATACAAGTGCAACTTCCTCATGCATGACCAGAACTCGACCAAGACGGCGCCGTTCAGCACCGATATCGAGATCGCCGGCTAGGTTTTTCCACTGACATCGCCTCGCAGCCGGCGGGAACCCAAGCGCGACAGAAGCGTTTTCATGCGGTTTTGAAATCTACCAGCTTGCGAGGCATTCCCATGATCAAATGGATCATCATCCTGCTCATCGTCGCCGCGGCGGCGAGCCTGCTCGGCATGCCGGCGCTGGCCGGAGCCGCGGCCACCGGCGCGCGCATCCTCATCGGCATCGTTCTCGTCATCTTCCTGCTGGTGGTGCTGGGCATCTTCGCGGTGACCTGAGTCCGGCGTCTTCGCCGTGACCAGTCCGGCGTCTTCGCCGTGACGGAACACGCCTGCGCACTGGTAATTCCCGCCCGTTTCCGCCATATAGCGCCAAACGGACACGGAATTTCGCGGAGCAATGGCAAGCACTGCCCCTTTCGCCAAGATGAACGGCATCGGCAACGAGATCATCGTCGCCGATATGCGCGGCCGTGCCGATCAGGTGACGGCGGCGGCGGCCCTTGCGCTGAACGCCGATGCCGCGACCCGCTTCGACCAGATCATGGCGATCCATGATGCGAAGACGCCGGGCACCGCCTACTATGTCGACATTCTGAATTCCGATGGCACCAGTGCGCAGGCCTGCGGCAACGGCATGCGCTGCGTCGTCCAGGCGCTCGCCGCCGAGACCGGCCAGAAGACCTTCACCTTCGAGACCCGCGCCGGCATTCTCAACGCCAGGGAACATGCCGACGGCACGATCTCGGTCGACATGGGCATGCCGCATTTCGGCTGGCAGGAAATTCCGCTCGCCGAGGAGTTCCGCGACACCCGCATGATCGAATTGCAGATCGGCCCGATCGACGCTCCGGTGCTGCATTCGCCCTCCGCCGTCTCGATGGGCAACCCGCACGCCATCTTCTGGGTCGACCGCGATGTCTGGTCCTATGAGCTCGAGCGTTTCGGCCCGCTGCTCGAAAACCACCCGATCTTTCCCGAGCGCGCCAATATCACCATTGCTGAGGTGACCTCACCCGAGAGCATGATCATCCGTACCTGGGAACGCGGCGCCGGCCTGACCAAGGCCTGCGGCTCCGCCGCCTGCGCATCGGTGGTGGCCGCGGCCCGCACCAGGCGCACCGGCCGCAGCGTCAGCCTTTTGACCCCCGGCGGTGGCACGCTGCATGTCGAATGGCGCGAGGACGACCACGTCATCCTGACCGGTGCCGCCGAGTGGGAATTTTCCGGCAGCTTCGATCCCTCGACCGGCACCTGGGCTCGCGACACCGAAAGCGCGGCCTGATGTCGGTTGCTCTGTCCAGGAGCCCGGATTTCGACGGCTCCCTTTCCGAGGCCCCCAGCCGCATTGACGTGGTGACCTTCGGCTGCCGGCTGAACACCTATGAATCCGAAGTGATGCGGCGCGAGGCCGAAAGCGCCGGTCTCGGCACGCTGCAAGGCGGCGCGGTGATCTTCAACACCTGCGCCGTCACCGGCGAGGCGGTCCGCCAGGCCAAACAGGCGATCCGCAAGGCGCGCCGCGACAATCCGCAGGCGCGTATCATCGTCACCGGCTGCGCCGCGCAGACCGAGCCTGAAAAATTCGCCGCCATGGACGAGGTCGATCTCGTGCTTGGCAATGAAGAGAAGCTGAAGGCAAACTCGTACCGCGCGCTGCCGGATTTCGGCGTCAACGACACCGAGAAGGCCCGCGTCAACGACATCTTCTCGGTGCGCGAGACCGCCGGCCACATGGTCGATGCCATAGAAGGCCGCGCCCGCGCTTTCGTCCAGGTGCAGAATGGCTGCGACCATCGCTGCACCTTCTGCATCATTCCCTATGGCCGCGGCAATTCCCGCTCGGTGCCGATGGGCGCCGTGGTCGAGCAGGTCAAGCGTCTCGCCGGCAATGGTTATGCCGAGATCGTGCTGACCGGCGTCGACATGACCAGTTTCGGCGCCGATCTGCCGGGGGCGCCCAAGCTCGGCAAACTGGTGAAGACCATTTTGAAGCGGGTGCCCGACGTGAAGCGCCTGCGGCTATCCTCGATCGATTCCATCGAGGCCGACGACGATTTGCTCGATGCCATCGCCACCGAACCCAGGCTGATGCCGCATCTGCATCTGTCGCTGCAGTCCGGCGACGACATGATCCTGAAGCGCATGAAGCGAAGGCATCTGCGCGACCAGTCGATCCGTTTCTGCGAGGATGTGCGCAAATTGCGCCCTGCGATCGTCTTCGGCGCCGACATCATCGCCGGCTTCCCGACCGAGACCGACGCCATGTTCGAGAACTCGATAAGAATCGTCGAGGAATGTGGCCTGACCCATCTCCATGTCTTCCCGTTTTCACCGCGCGAGGGCACGCCCGCCGCGCGCATGCCGCAGGTCCGCCGCGAACTGGTCAAGCAGCGTGCCGCCCGTTTGCGCGCCGCCGGCGAAGCCGCCTATCGGCGCCATCTGTCCTCGCTGCCTGGAACCCGTCAGTCGATCCTGATCGAGCGCGATGGCCTCGGCCGCACCGAAGGATTTACCCTCGCCGCACTCGGCACCGGCGCGCCGGGCGAGATCGTCGAAGCGACAATTACTGGCCACGATGGCGCCCGGCTCAACGCAGTGCCGCTTGCCGCACGCGCCGCCTGAGAAACGCAAAGCATGGCTGGTTTTTTCAAGAAGATATTTTCGTTCGGCAAGAAAGAGGTTGTCGAGGAGCGCGTCGACGAGACCGCCCCTCTGCCCCCGATCAAATGGGACCAGCTCGATGCGCTGAAGCCGGCTGCCGAACAGGTCGTTCCGGAATTTCTGAAGCGCGAGGAACTGGAACCGGCGCCCCACCCTCCCCTCGATGGGGAGGGTCTCCACGAAGTAGCGGGGAGGGGTGACAGCGCCGACGCCAGCGCCGATCACCCCCACCCCCAAGCTGCGCTTGGGACCTCCCCCATCGAGGGGGAGGTAAAGGACGCGCCTCAGCCGTCGCCTGTCGAGGAGCCGGCACCCGAGCCCGCTCCGACCATCCCGGCCACGCCGGAGCCGGCGATTCCCGCTGAGCCGGAACCCCTGCCGCAGCCCGCGCCGCAAGAGGAACCCGCACCCGCGCCTGAGCCGCCGGCGCCCGAGGAAATTCCACTTCCCCCCGCCGCTCCGGAGCCCGCTCCCGAGCCGCAGCCGCAAGAAGTCCCCGCTCCGGCGCCTGCGGAGCCGGAGATTGTGCCGCCGCGCCCGGAAAGGCAGCCCGAACCGGCACCGATCGAAGTGCCAGCGCCGCCTGCGGAGATCCCGGTCGAGACACCAGCACCGATCGAGGTGCCTCCACCGGCGGCCCCGTCCGCACAGCCGACTTTAGAAGCTGGCGCCGCCCCTCATCCGCCTGCCGGCACCTTCTCCCCGTATAGAGACGGGGAGAAGGAAGCTGCCAGTGACGCCACGCCTTCTCTCGCAAACATTGAAGAAGAAGCCTCGACGCCGACGCCCCCCTCTCCCCGTACTTCACGGGGAGAGGGTAAGGGTGAGGGGCAGCGCGAGCGCACGCAAGATTTGGCACCTGCTGCCGAACTCGCGCCAGCGACTGCCGCGCCTCAGGCCCCGGCGGCGGAAATCGCGCCTCCCATTCGTCAGCCGGCACCAATCGAGACGCAGCCCGTCCTTGCCGAGATCGCGCCCGAGCCGCAGCCCGTCCCACAGCCGAAGCCGGAACCGAAACCCGCTCCCGGCAAGGTGACCGTCGCCAAGAAGGTCGAGCAGAAGGCCGAGCCGGTGAAGGCGCCGGAGCCGGCGCCGCGGCGCTCCTGGTTCCAGCGCATGCGGGACGGGCTTGCCCGTTCCTCGCGCGAGCTCACCGGCAACATTGCCGGCGTCTTCACCAGGCGCAAGCTGGACGAGGACACGCTGCAGGACCTGGAAGACGTGCTGATCCGCGCCGATCTCGGCATGGAGACGGCGCTGCGCGTTACCGATGCGCTGGCTTCCAGCCGCTACGGCAAGGATGTCTCCGACACCGAAGTGCGCGCCATCATGGCGGCCGAGGTGGAGAAGGTGCTGACCCCTGTCGCCATGCCGCTGGAACTCGACCTCTCGCACAAGCCGCATGTCATTCTGGTGGTCGGCGTCAACGGCACCGGCAAGACCACCACCATCGGCAAGCTGGCGGCAAAACTGACCGATGGCGGCCTATCGGTGATGCTCGCCGCCGGCGACACCTTCCGCGCCGCCGCGATCGAACAGCTGAAGATCTGGGGTGAACGGACGAAATCGCCCGTCATCGCCTCCAAGCTCGGCGCCGATGCCGCCGGCCTCGCCTATGACGCCTTCGAGAGGGCCAAGGAAGCCGGCTCCGACGTGCTGATCATCGACACCGCCGGACGCCTGCAGAACAAGACTGAACTGATGGCCGAGCTCGAGAAGATCGTGCGCGTGCTCGGCAAGCTCGACCCGGAAGCGCCACACACCGTGCTGCAGACGGTCGACGCCACCACCGGCCAGAACGCGCTCAACCAGGTCGAGATCTTCCGCAACATCGCCGGCGTCAACGGCCTGGTGATGACCAAGCTGGACGGCACGGCGCGCGGCGGTATTCTGGTGGCGATCGCGGCAAAGCACAAATTGCCGGTCTATTTCATCGGCGTCGGCGAACAGGTCGACGACCTCGAACCTTTCTCCGCGAGCGAATTCGCCAGGGCGATCGCTGGAGTGGCGTAACGGCATGATCCCTTTTCAACGGGATCGTGCGTAAGAAGGAAGATCATGAACCCACCCATTCTCGAACGCGATCCGTCCGACCCGCAGAAAGAGAAGAAGGAAGGCGTCAATCCCGTGCTCAAGCTGGTGCTGGAGCTTGGGCCGCTGTTGGTGTTCTTCTTCGCCAATGCGCGCGGCGAGTGGCTGGTGCAGAAATTCCCTGTTCTGGGCGAATTCGGCGGCCCGATCTTCGTCGCCACCGGCCTGTTCATGGCCGCCACGGCCATCGCGCTGATCGCCTCATGGCTCCTGACGCGCACGCTTCCGATCATGCCGATGGTGTCGGGCGTCGTCGTCTTCATCTTCGGCGCGCTGACGCTTTATCTGCAGGATGACATCTTCATCAAGATGAAGCCGACCATCGTCAACACGCTGTTCGGCGGCGTGCTGCTCGGCGGCCTCTACTTCGGCAGGTCGCTGCTCGGCTATGTCTTCGATTCTGCCTTCAAGCTCGATGCCGAAGGCTGGCGCAAGCTCACCTTCCGCTGGGGCCTGTTCTTCCTGTTCCTGGCCATCGTCAACGAAGTGGTGTGGCGCAATTTTTCCACCGATGCCTGGGTTACCTTCAAGGTCTGGGGCATCATGCCGATCACGCTTCTGTTCACCTTCAGCCAGATGCCGCTGATCCTGCGCCATTCGCTGGACGACAAGGCAAGCGGGGAAGAAAAGGCCGGCAAGTAGAGCAATTCCAGGAATAGTGTGAAGCGGTTTTCCGTCCGGAATTGCGTCCAAACAACTGAGGAGAGGGCCATGGAATTCGTCGCCACGCACGAAGAATTGCGGACGATCTACAAGACGCCACGGCCGACCGACGGTTCCATTCGCAAGGAGCTCAAGGCGCTCGACGGCCATTGCCGCTCCTTCATCGGCAAGAGCCCCTTCGTGCTGATCGGCTCGTCCGATGGTGCCGGCAATGCCGACGTGACGCCGAAGGGCGACAAGCCCGGCTTCGCCGCCACTCTTGACGACAGGACCATCGCCATTCCCGACCGGCCCGGCAACAACCGGCTGGACACGCTGGAGAATATACTGCGCAATCCCTCAGTCGGGCTGCTCTTCCTCATCCCCGGCATGAACGAGACGCTGCGCGTCAATGGCGACGCCCGCATCACCGTCGACGCCGGTTTGCGCGAGCGCCTCGCCGTCGACGGCAAGGAGCCGCAAAGCGTCATCGTGGTCTCGGTCAAGGCGGCCTACATGCATTGCGCCAAGGCCTTCATGCGCTCCGATCTGTGGAAACCCGACACCTGGTACGACCGCGCGACGCTGCCGACGCTCGGCCAGATCCTGCGCGACCAGCTGGTGGTCGCCGATTCGGCCGAGGCGACGGACCGCTGGCTCGACGAAGAATACAAGCAGACGATGTGGTAGGCGCCGGACCGATCCCACGCTGTGCTGAACCTTCTCGCCATCTCCGGCAGCCTGCGGGCCGCCTCCACCAATTCCGCCCTGGTCGCGGCACTGGCGCGCAACGCGCCGGCGGGCTGCCGCGTCATCGTCTATGGCGGGCTCGGCCGTCTGCCGATCTTCAATCCCGATGACGAGGGCGAGCGCACGCCGCGCGAAGCGGCCGAGCTGATCGACGCCGTCACCGGCGCCGACGGCATCATCGTCTCCTGTCCCGAATATGCCCATGGCGTGCCTGGCGGGCTGAAGAACGCGCTCGACTGGCTGGTCTCGCGCGACGCCGCCATCGCCAAGCCCGCCATGCTGGCCCACGCCTCGCAGCGCTCGCTGTTCGCCCGCGCCGCTTTGGCCGAGGTCATGCGGACGATGTCCTTCGCGCTTTGTGAGGGCGGGATCGAGGTTGCATTGCTGGGGAAGAAGCCGCCGGAGGTGGATGGCATCCTGGCGGAACCGGTGAGCGTGCTGGCAATGCGCAATGGGCTCACGGCCTTCGCGGAGTTTATCCGCTCGCGCTGATCTGTTGGCGGCCAACCATACGACTTCGTCATTCTAGGGCGGAGCAAGGAGCGCAGCGACGCGGCGCAGACCCCTGGAGCTGCTCAGCAGCCCAAGGAATCCATGCCGTTACACTAAGGCGCTGCAATGCTTACAGAATTCTGCACCGCAGCACTCCGAGTCGGAAGTCACGGCATGGATCCTCGGGTCAAGCCCGAGGATGACGAAGGAAAGGTGCACCCGCAGTCGAGCGTCGCCACCCTACCCCTTCCGCAGCGTCTCGACGTCGGTCCTGCCGACATACCAGTCGCGGGCATTGACCTCCTCGAAAACCACCCAGACATCGTCATTGCCAAGTCCGGTGGCGTCCATGATGGCCGCCGTGACTTTCTTGGCGATGTCAGCCTTCTTGCCTGCCGGATCGGCGGCGATCACTTCCTTGACGATGCGGATGTTGACGAATGGCATGACGCTCTCCCCTTGAATTGTGTCTGATACCGGCAAGAGACTGCTTCGAGATCCTTTCCGGAGAACTGAATGGCGGCAGCTCCGGTAGCCGAGGCGCAACTGGCGCCACGGGTATGCGCAGCAACGCCATCAAAACCCGCCAGAGAAGCGTGTCGAGCAGCCTCAAAAAGTCTTGGCCCCGTTCACCATCAGCCGCACCGAATAGAGCGAGGTGGTGCCGGCGATGTAGAGGCAGTTCAGCTTGGCGCCGCCGAACACGCAATTGGCGGTCACCTCCGGCACCTTGACCTTGCCGATCAGCGTGCCGTCCGGATCGTAGCAGTGGATGCCGTCGGCAGCGCTGGTCCAGATGCGTCCGTCGGCGTCGAGCCGGAAGCCGTCGAACAGGCCGGCGGTGCAGTCGGCGAAGACCTTGCCACCCGACACCTTCTTGCCGTGCTTGCCGACGTTGAACACCCGCATATGCGCCGGGTTCTCAGCGCCGTGCGTACGGCCGGTGTCGACGACATAGAGCAGGCTTTCGTCGAGCGAGAAGGCGAGCCCGTTGGGCCGCACCATGTCGGTGATGACGGCCTCGATCTCGCCGCTGTCGGGATCGACCCGGTAGACGTAGCAGGCGCCGATCTCGCTCTCGGCCTTGTCGCCCTCATAGTCGGTGTCGATGCCGTAGGTCGGGTCGGTGAACCAGATCGAGCCGTCGGACTTCACCACCACGTCGTTGGGCGAGTTCAGCCGCTTGCCCTTCCATTTGGCGGCAATGGTGGTGACCGAGCCGTCATGCTCGGTGCGGCTGACGCGGCGGCCCGAATGCTCGCAGGTCACCAGCCGGCCCTGCCGGTCGACGGTGTTGCCGTTGGAATTGCCCGAGGGCTGGCGGAAGACGCTGACGCTGCCATCCGTCTCGTCATAGCGCAGCATGCGGTTGTTCGGGATATCGGACCAGACGACATAGCGCCCGGCGGCGAACCAGGCCGGCCCTTCCGCCCAGCGGCATCCGGTGAACAGCTTCTCCACCTGCGCATTGCCGTTGAACAGGCGCGCGAAGCGCGGATCGAGAATTTCGTAATAGTCTGCGGCCGCCATGCATTTCCTCCCGGCATCACGTGATACCGGATCAAGCCAGCCCGCGATCGATCTGGCAAGACGCGGCCTTCGCAATTTGTATGACAAAACAGAGAGGAAGCCGCCGCCCAGGCAGTTCTGGCCCCGATCGTCCAACCAGGACGCCTTAGGACTCGATTAACCGGCTATGCGCTGCGTGCAATGGTGCATTGCAACATCTTCTTTTTGCAACGCACCAATCCTATGTCATGTTTCGTATTGACCAAGGGAGGAAGAAACCGCCGCCAGAATGCGGCACAGAAGGACCCTTGCTATGATCTTCAACGATCTCATGACCCGCGCTCGCAACAACATCGCCAAGCGCAAGCACTACAACCGCCTCGTCGCCGAAATCGACAGCTTCTCCAGCCGCGATCTGGCCGACATGCGCGCCGACCGCTCGGAAATGCTCTACCAGATCCACAAGCAGATCTACGGCTGAGTATTTCGACCTATCACGTTCGTCATCCTTGGGCGTAGCGACGCGAAGCGGAGCGAAGACCCCTGGAGCTGCTCAGCAGCCCGAGGGATCCATGCCGTGATCTTCGAGCGCCGCGGCGGTGCAGAATTTCTGTCTACCGCTGTACGCAACGCCTATTCTGATCCGAAGTATCCTTGACCAACGTCCCGGCATGGATTCCTTGGGCTGCTGAGCAACTCCAGGGTCTGCGCTGCGTAGCTTCGCTCCTTGCTTCGCCCTAGAATGACGAAGCGCGAGAACGCCATCAGTTCGGTGCTGCTAATGCCTTGTCGATCTGCGGCAGCAAGAGATCCCGCGCGGCTTCCGCCGTCAGCGGGCCGACATGCTTGTAGGCAATTCTGCCGTCCTTGCCGATGACGAAGGTTTCCGGCACGCCGTAGACGCCCCAGTCGATCGCCGTGCGGCCGGCTTCGTCGACGCCGATGGCCTGGAACGGATTGCCGAGATCGCCGAGGAACCGGCGGGCGTTTTCCGGCCGGTCCTTGTAATTCAGCGCCGCCATGGTGAACCGCTTGTCCTGCGACAGCGCCAGCAGCACCGGATGCTCTTCGCGGCACGGCGCGCACCATGACGCAAACACATTGACCAGCGTGACCTTGCCGGCGAACGCCCTGGAATCAAGCCCCGGCAGGTTTGACCCCTCCAGTGCCGGCAGATTGGTCTGCGGCGCCGGCAGCCCGATCAGCGCCGATGGCACTTCCGAGACATCGCGTCCTGACAATAGCTGCCACAGGAACAGGCCCGCCAGGCCGAGAAAGATCAGCAGCGGCAACAGCACGAACAGGCGGCGACCACGCGTCGGCGTTTCGGTTTCGCTGCTCACGACTTTTCTGCCTCCGCCTTGTCGGAACGCCGCCGCACGCCGGCTGCTTCCAGTTCGGCAAGATCGCGCTTGCGGCCCTTTTGGTCGAGCAGGATCCAGCCGATCAGCCCGGCCAGAACAACCGCCGTGATGCCGTAGGCGGCCGTGACATAGAGTGCGTGCGCACTCATGCCTGCCGCTCCATCGGCGCGCCTCTTTCCAGCCGTCTGCCTCGTTCGATCATGCTTTCCCTTAGCGACATGCCCATGGCTGCGCAACGCGCCGTGGTTTCAAACCTACATGGCCGCCCCGCCGCCGCCCTTGATGTCGCGCAAACCATGCCAAACCTCGCTCAATCGGTTCCGTGGCGCAGCGCCAGCGCTGCCGAGGCCGGCCCCAGCACGCCAAGAAACAGCGTCAGCGCGGCAAGAATGAGGAAGGGTTGCAGGAAAGGATCGGGATCGGCCGTCGCGCCGTAGCTCGCCGAAACGCCGAAGATCAGCACCGGAATGGTCAGCGGCAGCACCAGCACCGAGATCAGCAGCCCGCCGCGCGGCAGCGCCACCGCCACCGCGGCACCAGCGGCGCCAATGAAGGTGATGGCCGGCGTGCCGACCAGCAGCGTCAGCGCGGTCGCGCCGATGCCGAGCGGCTCCATGTTCATGAACAGGCCGAGCAAGGGGGCGGCGACGACCAGCGGCAGCACGCTGCCCGCCCAATGCGCCAGGCATTTCACCAGCACGGTCAGCGCCAGCATGTGCCGGTCGTTGCCCAGCACCAGCAGATCGAGCGAGCCATCCTCGCGGTCGGCCTGGAACAGCCGGTCGAGCCCGAGCAGGCAGGCGAGCAGCGCGCCGATCCACAGGATCGCCGGGCCGATGCGGGAAAGCAGCTTCAGGTCCGGCCCGACGCCGAACGGGATGGTGGCGATGACGGCGAGGAAGAAAATGACGCCGGTCAACGCGCCGCCGCCGGCGCGGATGTTGAGGCGGATGTCACGGGCGAAGAGGGACCACATTACGATATGATCCCTTGTTGAGGCAGGCGCTCTGTGGCTTCCCCCATCCTCAACTCCGTCGCCTCGATCCCCAGCGGCAGATGCGTCGCCGCGACAATCATCCCGCCAGCCACGCAATGCTTCATCATCAGTGCCGCGAACCGCGCCTCCGAAGCCTTGTCCAAACCCGCCGTCGGCTCGTCGAGCAGCCACAGCGGCCGATGGCTGACCAAGAGCTTGGCGATCGCCGCGCGCCGCCTTTGCCCGGTCGAGAGATAGCCGAACGGCAGATGGCCGATGCCGCCGAGCCCGACGGTCTCCAGCGCCTCGTCGACACTCGAATCGCCACTTCCATTGAAATCACGCCAAAAGCGCAGGTTTTCCACGACACTCAGCGCCGTCTTCATCGCGTTCTGATGCCCGAGATAATGACAGGCCGAGGCGATCGACGGAAAGTCATCGCCGCCACCTTCGATCAGCAGCCGGCCTTCGGCCTTCGGCAGCAGTCCGGCGATGATCCGGAGCAAGGTCGATTTGCCCGATCCGTTCGGCCCGGTGACGACCAGCGCCTGGCCCTGATCGAGCGCAAAGCCGACGCCGGAAAAAACCCCCTCGCCGCCGCGTTCGCCGCCCAGATTTTCGGCGATAAGCCGCATCCTCGCCTGCCCCGAAAACAATGTTCCGCGGTCGCTGCCGCATCGCACAAATTTGCTTTTTGACTGTCTAGAACTATTCCAGAAAATTCTCTATATGCGGTGCATCCGTGCCAGCGGTCGGCTCGGGAACAGAATTAGCGCCGAACCAGCGCACGCGCCGCCTTGAACGGCTCGGGTTGCTTGGGAACGGACAGCGGAAATGGCCGTACCCGCACCTTTGCGCGTGATTGCATGCCATCGGCGTCCGTTCCCTTTCAGGCTGAACAGACAAGGACGGATCGCACGTGTCAAAATCCCTCGATAGTTTCAATTGCCGTCGCACGCTGACCGCGGGCGGCACCGAATATGCCTATTTCGACCTCGTCGAGGCCGAGAAGAACGGCCTCACCGGCATCGCCCAGCTGCCCTATTCGATGAAGGTGCTGCTGGAGAACCTGCTGCGCAATGAGGACGGCCGCTCCGTCACCAAGGAATCGATCCAGGCGGTGGCCGGCTGGCTGACCGACAAGGGCACCGCCGGCGTCGAGATCGCCTATCGCCCGGCCCGCGTGCTGATGCAGGATTTCACCGGCGTTCCGGCCGTGGTCGACCTGGCCGCCATGCGCGACGCCATGGCTTCGCTCGGCGGCGACCCGCAGAAGATCAATCCGCTGGTGCCGGTCGACCTCGTCATCGACCATTCCGTCATCGTCGACGAATTCGGCACGCCGATGGCCTTCGCCCGCAATGTCGAGCTCGAATACGAGCGCAACGAGGAACGCTACAAGTTCCTGAAATGGGGCCAGCAGGCGTTCCGCAACTTCCGCGTCGTGCCGCCCGGCACCGGCATCTGCCACCAGGTCAACCTCGAATATCTCGGCCAGGTAGTGTGGACCAACACCGAGGACGGCGAAACCACGGCCTATCCCGACACCTGCGTCGGCACCGATTCGCACACCACGATGATCAACGGCCTTGGCGTTCTCGGCTGGGGCGTCGGCGGCATCGAGGCCGAGGCGGCCATGCTCGGCCAGCCGGTCTCCATGCTTCTGCCCGAGGTGATCGGCTTCCGCCTCACCGGCAAGCTCAAGGAAGGCGTCACCGCCACCGACCTGGTGCTCACCGTCACCCAGATGCTGCGCAAGAAGGGCGTCGTCGGCAAGTTCGTCGAGTTCTTCGGCCCGGGCCTGTCCAACATGACGCTCGCCGACCGCGCCACCATCGGCAACATGGCGCCGGAATATGGCGCCACCTGCGGCTTCTTCCCGGTCGATTCGGAAACCATCCGCTACCTGACGATGTCCGGCCGCGAGGAAAGCCGCATCGCGCTGGTCGAAGCCTATTCCAAGGCGCAAGGCATGTGGCGCGAGGCCGGCTCCGCCGACCCGGTCTTCACCGACCTGCTCGAGCTCGAGCTCAGCAGCGTCGTGCCGTCGATGGCCGGCCCCAAGCGCCCCGAGGGCCGCGTCGCGCTGGAAGGCATTCCGGCCGGCTTCGCCAAGGCGATGGAGACCGAATACAAGAAGGCGGCGGAGATTTCCAAGCGCTACGCCGTCGAAGGCACCGACCATGATCTCGGCCATGGCGACGTCGTCATCGCCGCCATCACGTCGTGCACCAACACCTCGAACCCGAGCGTGCTGATCGGCGCCGGCCTTCTGGCCCGCAACGCCAACCGCCTCGGCCTCAAGCAGAAGCCGTGGGTGAAGACCTCGCTCGCCCCCGGCAGCCAGGTGGTCGCCGAATATCTCGAAAAGTCCGGCCTGCAGAAGGAGCTCGACCAGATCGGCTTCAACCTGGTCGGCTTCGGCTGCACCACCTGCATCGGCAATTCCGGCCCGCTGCCGGCGCCGATCTCCAAGACCATCAACGACAAAGGTCTGATTGCCGCCGCGGTCTTGTCCGGCAACCGCAACTTCGAAGGCCGCGTCTCGCCCGACGTGCAGGCCAACTACCTGGCGTCACCGCCGCTGGTCGTGGCGCACGCGCTGGCCGGCACCGTCACCAAGGACCTGACGACCGAGCCGCTCGGCGAGGACAAGAACGGCAATCCGGTCTACCTCAAGGATATCTGGCCGAGCTCGGCCGAGATCCAGGAGTTCATCGAGAAGAACGTCACCCGCGAGCTGTTCGCCCGCAAATATGCCGACGTCTTCAAGGGCGACGAGCACTGGCAGAAGGTTCAGGCACCGGAAGGTCAGACCTATGCCTGGGACGACAATTCGACCTATGTGCAGAACCCGCCCTATTTCGCCGGCATGACATCAGGTTTCGGCAAGATCGGCGACATCAAGGGCGCGCGCGTGCTCGGCCTGTTCGGCGACAAGATCACCACCGACCACATCTCGCCGGCGGGGTCGATCAAGGCCGCCTCGCCGGCCGGCAAATACCTCACCGACCATGGCGTCGGCGTCGCCGACTTCAACCAGTACGGCACGCGGCGCGGCAATCATGAGGTGATGATGCGCGGCACCTTCGCCAACATCCGCATCCGCAACCACATGCTGGGCGAGAACGGCCGCGAGGGCGGCTACACCATCCACTACCCGTCGAAGGAAGAGGAATCGATCTACGACGCGGCGATGGAGTACAAGAAGGAAGGCGTGCCGCTGGTGATATTCGCCGGTGTCGAATACGGCAACGGCTCTTCGCGCGACTGGGCCGCCAAAGGAACGAATCTCCTTGGTGTCCGCGCGGTCATCGCCCAGTCCTTCGAGCGCATCCATCGCTCGAACCTGGTCGGCATGGGCGTCATCCCCTTCGTCTTCGAGGAAGGCACGTCCTGGGCTTCGCTCAACCTCAAGGGCGACGAACTGGTCGAGATCGACGGATTGAGCACGATCAAGCCGCGCCAGACGATGACCGCCAAGATCACCTATGGCGACGGCACGGTGAAGAACGTGCCGATCATCTGCCGCATCGATACGCTGGACGAGCTCGACTACTTCAAGAACGGCGGCATCTTGCAGTACGTGCTGCGCGATTTGGCTGCGTAGCCGCAGCCAGGGAATAGGGCTTGGGCAGTAGGGAATAAGATCCCTACTGCCTACTGCCTACTGCCTACTGCCTACTCGTTCGGCGCTCCAAACCGCGCCACCGCCGCCAACAGCACCCCCAGCATCAGCCCGTTGAGGAGGTGCCACAGGAAGTGCGTGCCAAGCGGAAAGCCGGCGCAGACGATCGGGTCGATCATCCGGCAGATGGCGGACACCACGAAGATCGCCGACCCTGCTAGATTGTACCAGCCGGCCCGGTTGCCGCTTGCCGTCACCCAGATGCCGAAGAAGGCGAGCGCCAGGAACGGCGGCAGGTAGCTCGTCGTGCCGTTCGATGCCTGGCGCAGCCAATCCGGCACGGCGAAACTTATCGCGCCGGCCACCGCATAGAAAACGACGAAGACCGCGATCGCCTTGCCCCATTCCATGCCGAGGAAGCGGCGCAGGTTAAACAGCGTATACGCGAGCGTGAAGCTGGCAATCGGCAGGATATCGGCCCAGATCGTGCCCTTGGTGGCAAAGGTATGGAAGATGGTCGAGCCGATGCCGATCGCCACCACCCACCAAGCCAGCACCTCGGCGAAAGTGCCGGCCTTGCATCGGCGTACTTCCCGCACACCCCATAGTCCCGCTGCAATCAAAGCAAGGTTGGTCAAAGCATTGGCGGGTTCGGCCCAAAGTCCAGGCCCGGTCCGCTCGCAATAGAGATCGACAGGGGTCAGGAGAGTTTGCCACATGATGGTGATGCCACTCCCTAATCGAACCACGTCGTGAAATGCAGTGTCGGTCCTGTTGCGGCCTTACCTGCGGCGGCAACGGCAAAAATTTCACCGCAACGTGACTTCCCGTTGACTTCCGCTTCTGCCACATATTTCAGACAATCAGAACAAAGCCGGCGCCACCGGCGGGAATTGGAATGATCATGGCCTGGCGAAGATCACTTTGGCTGGCAGCCTTCGCGCTGGCCTTCTCGGCGGTTGCCGGTGCCGGCCATGCCGGCGAGACCGAAAGAATCCAGGCCGAAAAACCCTCGCCCGACAAGCCGCTCGGCGTGGTCGAACTGTTCACCAGCCAAGGCTGCAGCTCCTGCCCGCCGGCCGATGCCTTCTTCGCCGAACTTGCCACCAAGGATGACATTGTCGCGCTCTCCTATCACGTCGACTATTGGGACTATCTCGGCTGGAAGGACACGCTGAGCCGCAAGGAAAACACCGAGCGGCAATATGACTACATGCGCGCCTTCGGCAGTCGCTCCGTCTATACGCCGCAGGCGGTGCTCAATGGCCGCGCGCATGTCAACGGCGCCAATCGCGGCGAGGTCGACGGCGCGCTCGCCCGCATGGCGAGATCCGGCGAAGGCATGCGTGTGCCCGTCAAGGTCAGCCGCACCAGCGACCGCGTGATCATCGATGCCGGCGATGCCGGCGCCGGTCCGAGCGACGCCCATGTCGTCATCGTGTATTTCGAGCCGCCGCAGACGGTCAAGATCGCCCAGGGCGAGAACTCCGGCCGCAAGATGACTTATTGGAACGCCGTCACCAGCATCCAGACCGCCGGCATGTGGCACGGCAAGGCGCAGCGCTATGAGTTGCCGATGAGCGAGATCACCAAGAAGGGCGGCTGCGCCGTGCTTTTGCAGTCGGTCGGCAAGGACGGCATGCCGGGGCCTATTCTCGGCGCTGCCTTCATCCACAAGCCCCTGAACAAGGCCCAGGACTTATAACCATCTCCGGCGAGCCGGATAACCTCACCATGTCCCGGCGAATGCCGTGCAAGCCAGCAGCACGCCGGTCAAAATGTTGGACAGGAAAAGCCTGAAATTCAGCTCCGGGCGCTGAAGGTCAATACGCCGGGCCTGCCAGGCCAGATGAGCGGCGATCACCGCCATTCCGGCGGCGTATGGCAGGGACATGCATGATAGCCAGCCGCCCAGCGACCACAATGCGACCGTGAGAGCGTAGAACAGGCCGAACAGGATTGCTGTCGGCTTCAAACCGAGGCGAGTGTCGTCTTTGACATCCACGTTGACGGTATCGGATCGCGCCGACCTACATGACACCAGCAGGTACCTGCCCGGTCACCTCGCAAGCGCCGGCTAGGTCTACGCTGATCTGGACCTTCAGGCATGAAAAAACCGACGTCAGCTTGCTTCTGACGCCGGTCATTTAGGTTTTGGGATCGTCGCACCCGATTTTTCCAAGGAAAAACCGAGGTTGGTTCGATCCGACGCAGACCCGTGGGCGGGGGGCTTGGGGTTTACGAGCCGGTGCCGGACCGAACCGTCTCAGGCAACGCCGGTAAATTCGTCGGAGATTGGGGCATGAGCGCGGATAAAAAAAGGCAGAAATGTGGCGAAGCATCACCAATTCCAACATGCGGTTTGCAAACGTGACTGGACGTGACCGAAAAGGCGCATCGCCACGACCGCTTCGCCGGCTCTTGCAATTGCCGCGCGAAGGGGCCAATTTTGGTTGGCAAAGATTCAATTTGAAGGATCGAGGCATGACTGACGACAGCGGCGGGACGGGGGATGGTGACGCATCCGCAATATTGATCCCGCTGCACGAGGTGCGCAGCGCACGCCTCGACCAGCCGGTACGCTTCGACCGGCGTGAACTGGACCAGATCCTCAGGCTGTACGGACGCATGGTCGCCGCCAATGAATGGCGCGACTACGCCATCGATCATCTCACCGACAGGGCGGTGTTTTCCGTCTTCCGCCGCGCCAGCGAAGTGCCGCTGTTCCAGATCGTCAAGGATCCGAAGCTGGCCCGCAAGCAGGGCGCCTTCGCCGTCATCGCCGCCGGCGGCCGCATCCTCAAACGCGGCCAGGAGCTCGGCCGCGTGCTTGGCGTCTTCGACAGCAAGCTGAGAGTGGTCGAGGCGTGAGCCGGGAATAGGAATTGAGGAATTGAGGAATTGAGGAATTGAGGAATTGAGGAATTGAGGAAAAGGCACTTACCTGACGTAAGCGCCATCTTCTTTGTTCTTCAATTCTCCCAATTCTTCAGTTCTTCTTTGTCCCCCGAAACCTCCGCTCCGGCAGCGAGGCCGGATCGGGCGGCAGCGAAGCGCCGCCATTCAACGACAGCTGCATGAACACCGTGTCCAGCCAGCGCCCGTGCTTGTAGCCGGAGCCTTCGAGGCGGCCTGAATGGCGAAAGCCGAGCTTTTCGTGCAGCCTGACCGAGGCGCTGTCGGCATGGCCGTCGCCGATCACCGCGATTATCTGGCGAAAACCCGCCGCCTCGGCCGCCGCGATCAGGCTCCGCATCAGCTTGAGACCAATGCCCTGCCCCTTGGCGTCAGGCGCGACATAGACCGAATCCTCGACGATGAAGCGATAGGCCGGGCGCGGCCGGAAGGCGCCGGCATAGGCATAGCCGAGCACGGCGCCGTCCTTCTCCGCCACCAGATAAGGAAAGCCGCCGGCGGTGAGCGTGGCGAATCGCGTGCCCATCTCGGCGCGGCTGGGCGGCTCCAGCTCGTAGCTCGCCGTGCCGTGAGTCACCGCGTCGGCGTAGATTTCAGTGATGGTGTCGAGGTCGGCGGCGCTGGCCGCTCGAATCACGATATTGCTCATTCTTTATGCAAGCCTTCTGTCTGCCTCTGATAACAGCAAACGCCGGCGCAAAAGAAAAGGGCGGCCGTTGGGCCGCCCTTTCCAAACTCGATGGTCCAGTCAGACCTGATGCGAAGCCTTAGAGCAACCCCAGGAAAAGTGTGAAACGGTTTTCCCGGGAAAAGCGTGTAGCGCTTTCCCTCCGGAATTGCGCCAAACAAAAATTTCGAGCGGTTCGCCGTTTCCTTGAAACGGCGAGCTGCTCTAGCGGCGGTCGCCCATGAACTGCAGCAGGAACATGAACAGGTTGATGAAGTCGAGATAGAGCCTCAGCGCGCCCATGATGGCCTTGCGGCCGGCGATATCGGAAGCATCGCCCTCGAAATACATCTCCTTGATCTTCTGCGTGTCGTAAGCGGTGAGGCCGGCGAAGACCAGCACGCCAATCGCCGAAACGGCGAAGGACAGCGCCGACGACTGCAGGAAGATATTGATCACCATCGCGATGATGATGCCGAACACGCCCATGATCAGGAACGAGCCCATCGCCGTCAGGTCGCGCTTGGTCGTGTAGCCGTAGAGCGACAGCGCGCCGAAGGCGGCGGCGGTGGCGAAGAAGGTCTGCGAGATGCTGGCCGTGGTGTAGACCAGGAAGATCGACGACAGCGACAGGCCGACGAGGCCGGCATAGACCCAGAACGTCGTCTGCGCGGCAGCGACGCTCATCGACTGAATCCTGAACGACAGGAAGAACACGGCGGCCAGCGGCGCCAGCATCACCACCCAGCGCAGCGGCGACCCGAAGATCGCATAGCCGAAGGACGTCAGCATCTCGCCGCTCGGCAGCGTTGCGACAGCCGAGGCCGGATCGGTGGTGGTGGCCAGCATGATCGTGCCTACCGCGGCAAGACCGGTGATGAGGAGGCCAAGCCCCATCAGATTGTAAACCTTGATCATATAGGCGCGCAGACCCTGATCGATGTCGGCGCGGACGCCGGGCACCGCCGACGTCTGATAGTTGCGAATGGGATCAGCCATTGGAATCCTCTATTGCTTCTGCCCCGTCCGGTGTCGGGCCTCTTACGGACCCAGGCGCCGCTGGCAGGGCTCCAGCATGCCTATGGCGAAATATGATGGTTATTCGCGTCAAGAACAAGACCGTAACCGGATGTAACGGTTCGTGAGAGGCCGAAAGGCCGATTCCCGGGCTTTCCGACCGGCATCCTTACCAAGATTTAATCCGGGATGGTCGCTCCGGCCGCGAAATTACAGCTCGCGCAGTACTGGTGCTGCCTTGTGGCCGAGCACCCGCCAGGTGCCGGCGAGGCCGATTCCGACGGTGATCACCAGCGCAAAGACGATGGTCGCCACCGCCACCTCCGGCATGAAATGCGACGGCAGGGTCATGATGCGGGCGACAATATACCAGGCCGCGATGCCGCCGGCCGCCAGCGCGAAGATGGCCGTGGCCAATCCGATCAGCATGTATTCGAGGGAAAACGCCGTGATCAGCGTTCTCCTTGTGGCGCCGAGCGTCTTCAGCACCACCGCGTCATGGATGCGCGCACGGTTGCCGGCGGCGAGCGCGCCCGCCAGCACCAGCACCGAAGCGATCAGCGCCACGCCGGCCGCCGCGCGGATCGCCGTGCCGAGCTGCCCGACCAACCGGTTGACGACATCGAGCGCGTCCTTGACCCGCACCGTCGTCACCGCGGGAAAGGCGCGGGTGACGGCGTTGAGGACGCGCGCGTCGTCGGCCGTGGTGGCACTCCTTTCGGTCAGTGTCGCCATCCAGCCATGCGGGGCGCCAGCGAATGTGTTGGGCGAGAACACCATGACGAAGTTGATGCCCATCGTTTCCCATTGGACCTGGCGGAAATTGGCGATCCTCGCCGTCACATTGCGGCCGAGCACATTGACGGTGACGGTGTCGCCGAGCTTCAGTCCGATCTCCTTGCCTTCCACAGCCGAGAAGGAAACCAGCGGCTCGCCGGCGTAATTGTCCGGCCACCATTTGCCCTCGGTCAGCGTCGCGTTTTCCGGTCGCCTGGCGTCGTAGGTCAGGCCGCGATCGCCTTTCAGCACCCAAGCGCCTTCGGCCGGCACCTTGACCTTGTCGACATCGACGCCGTTGAGCGCCATCACCCGGCCGCGCAGCATCGGCACCTTCGCCAGCGTCCCCTTTGGCGCCTCCTTGCCGATCAGCGCGGAGAATGCATCGACATCGCTGCCCTGGATGTCGACGAAGAAGAAGTTCGGCGCCCGCTCCGGCAGGCTGCCGGAGATCTGCTGCCGCAGATTGCCGTCGATCAGCGCCAGCGTCACCAGAAGCGTCAGCCCGAGCCCCAGCGACAACACCACCGATGGCGTCAGGGCGCCCGGCCGGTGGATGTTGCCGAGGGCGAGCCTGAGCGCCACGAAGCGCACGCGCGGGCTTTTTCTCGCCGCCCATTGCACCAGTGCGCCGACCAGGCGCAGCACCAGGAAGGCGAAGATGGTGGCGCCGACGAAGATCGAGGCGATGCGCTGATCGCCGGAGAACAGGATCGCCAGCGCCGCCAGCAGCAGCGCGATGCCGAGCGCCGAAGCGACATAGACGGGGCGAGGCTGGCCGCGGCCTTCGAGCCCCATCTCGCGAAACAGTGCCGTCGCCGGCACGTCGCGGGCGCGGCCAAGCGGCAGCAGCGCGAAGGCCAGCGTCACCAGCAGGCCGAACAGCGCCGCCATGGCGAGCGCGCCAGGATAGAAGCCACCCTCCGCCGGTACCGGAATGACCGATTGGAGGGCGGCACTTGCCACGAACGGCATCAGCGCGCCGAGCACGAGACCGAGCACGATGCCAAGGGCGGCGATGATCAGGATCTGCACGAGATAGACGGCAAAGACGAAGCCGCCGGAAGCGCCGAGGCTCTTGAAGGTGGCGATGACGCCGCGCTTGCCGTCGAGATAGGCACGCACCGCATTGGCGACGCCGACGCCGCCGACCACCAGCGCCGTCAGCCCGACCAGCGTCAGGAATTGCGAGAAGCGTTCGATGTTGGACGACAGCGCCGGCGCCGCATTGTCGCGCGTGCGGATCGACCAGCCGGCCTCGGGAAAGTCTTTCGCCGCCTTATCCTGAATGGCCTTGAGCCGCGCCGCGCCGGCGTTGGCGGGCAGCCGGATCTTGTAGGCGTTTTCGACCAGGCTGCCCGGCTGCACCAGCCCGGTGGCGGCCAGGCCTTCCATCGAGATCATCAGCCTCGGCGCGAAGCCGAAACCGTCGGACACGGCATCCGGCTCGGTGATCAGTCTGGCGCGCAGTTCGAAGGTGGCGGTGCCGAGCTTCAGCCGGTCGCCGGGCTTGAGGTGCAGCCGTTCGAACAGCAGATCAGGGGCGGCCGCGCCAAAGACGCCGAATTCTTCGCCGAACAGCTCCTGCTTCGACAGCTTCGGTTCCGTTTCCAGCGCGCCATAGAGCGGATAGGCGTCGTCGACCGCCTTGGCCTCGACCAACGCCTGGTCCGAGCCGTCGGCCAGCCGCGCCATCGAGCGCATGCTGGCGGTGCGCGAAACGGTGCCAAGCCCGTCGAGGAAGCCGCGCTCGGCCTGGCTGGCGTCGCGTTGGTTGATCTGGAAGCGAAGGTCGCCGCCGAGCAGCGTCTGGCCCTGATCGGCGACGCCGGCGCTGATCGAGCGCGCAACCGAATTGACGCCGCCGATCGCCGCGACGCCGAGCGCGATGCAGGCAAGGAAGATCAGGAAGCCGGACAGGCCGCCGCGCATTTCGCGCACCGAGAAGCGGACCGCGAGCTTCAGCGTCTGTGCCAGCGGCATCAAGCTGTGACCTTCAGGGGCGCCGGTGTTTCAATCCGGCCCGAACGCATCGAAACCTGGCGCGAGCAGCGCGCCGCAAGCGCCGGATCGTGGGTGACCAGCACCAGCGTCATGCCGCGCTCGGCCGCCTTGGCGAACAAAAGGTCGGCGACCTGCCGCCCCGTCGCCTGGTCGAGATTGCCGGTCGGCTCGTCGGCGATGAGGATGCGAGGCGACGGCGCCAGGGCGCGGGCGATCGCCACGCGCTGCTGCTCGCCGCCGGAGAGTTCGCCGGGATAATGGGTGACGCGGTCGCTCAGGCCCACCGCCGCCAGTTCGCGCGCCGCCACCGAAAACGGATCGGCATGGCCGGCCAGTTCCAGCGGCACCGCGACATTCTCGAGCGCCGTCATATTGGGGATGAGGTGGAAGGACTGGAAGACGATGCCAATGTTTCGGCCACGAAACGAAGCAATCTGGTCCTCGCTTTTGCCGTTGAGCAGCTCGCCGGCGATTCGTACCGTACCCGAATCGACCCTTTCCAGGCCTGCCAGCACCATCAGCAGTGTCGACTTGCCGGACCCCGAAGGGCCGACGATGCCGGTCGCCTCGCCGCGCGCCACCTCGAGGCTGACGCCCTTGAGCACATGGACCGACGAAGCGCCCTCGCCGAGCGTCAGGGATACGTCTTTCAGCGCGATGACGGCTTCTGTCAAAATGAAAGTGTCCTATATGGAGCGTGAAGGCTCTGTTTGCCGGAAGCCGTCGCCCGGAAGAATCCTTTGGTCATATGGGGCCTGCCTTATGTCTTTCAAACGCCAGATAGCCGCAGGCTTGATCCTTTTCCTCGCTCTTTGCGGCGCCATTTCGTCGGCGCGGGCGGAGCCCTTCAAGATCGTCGGCTTCGGTGACAGCCTGATGGCGGGTTACGGTCTCGGGCCCGGCGAGGGTTTTACCGACAAGCTCCAGGCCGCCCTGCGCGCCAAGGGCCGTGACGTGGCCGTCGCCAATGCCGGTGTTTCCGGCGACACCACCAGCGGTGGCCTGGCGCGGCTCGACTGGTCGGTGCCGGACGGAACCCAGCTGGTCATCCTCGAACTCGGCGCCAACGACATGCTGCGCGGCGTTTTGCCCGATATTCCCAAGAAGAACCTCGACGAGATGCTGGCCAAGCTCAAGCAGCGCAAGATCGCCGTGCTTCTGGCTGGCATGCGCGCCGCGCCCAATCTCGGCGCCGACTATCAGACCGCCTTCGACGCCATCTTTCCGGAGCTGGCGAAAAAATACGATGTCCCGCTCTACCCGTTCTTCCTCGACGGCGTCGCCGGGCAGCCCGGCATGCAGCTCGAGGATGGCCTGCATCCGAGCGCCAAGGGGGTCGACCTGATGGTCGAGCGCATCCTCCCGACGGTCGAGAAAGCCATTGCCGCGGTGCCCGGAGGCGCGTGAGGCCGGCCGGAACCGCTTTCCGTTAGGGAAATTTTTAGCAAAGACTGTGACCAATAAACCTCTTGCTCCGTTCGACTATCGATGATTCGCTATGGGTGACAGTTCGATTCGAGGAAGGGAGGCTCTTCATGCCGCGTCTTTTCACCGCCCTCGAAATTCCGCGTGATGCTGCCCTGTCGCTGTCCCTGCTCCGGGGCGGCCTGCCCGGGGCCCGCTGGATCGATGTCGAAAACTACCATTTGACGCTGCGCTTCATCGGCGATGTCGAAGGCCATGTCGCCGACGAGATCGCCAACGCGCTGGACCGCGTCCACCGCCCCTCCTTCTCGCTGACCCTGTCCGGTGTCGGCGCTTTCGGCCAGAAAAAGCCGCATGCGGTATGGGCCGGGGCGTCCGCCTCGCCCGATCTGGCCGCGCTTCAGGGCGAGATCGAGCGCATCTGCCAGCGGCTCGGCATCCCCGCCGATCCGCGCAAGTTCATGCCGCACGTCACACTGGCGCGGCTGCGCAATTCGAGCCCGCTGGATGTCGCGCAATACCTGTCGGCACGCGGCAATTTCTCGACGCTACCCTTCCGCATCGGCCGCTTCGTCCTGATGTCGTCGCGCGATTCGGTCGGCGGCGGCCCCTATATCGTCGAGGAAGCCTGGCCGCTGTCCGGCAACGATGCCCGCGCCGCCAGCCGCGTCGCCAGCGCCTCCGACGCTTCGCGGATCATGCGGTAGACTTCGGTAAAGGCCTCCGGCCCGTCATAATAGGGATCGGGCACGTCACGCGCCTGTCCGTGCGCGAACTCCAAAAACAGGTGCACCCGGTCCCGCGCGGGCGCCAGCGCCTTGAGATCGGCGACATTCGAGCGGTCCATGCCGAGGATCAGGTCGAAACGGGAGAAATCCTCACGCCGGACCTTGCGTGCCCTCTGTCCGGAAATGTCGATGCCGTGACGCATCGCGACCGCGATCGAGCGTGGATCGGGGGCCGAGCCGACCTCCCAGCCGCTGGTGGCGGCCGAATCGAGCAGCATGTCGCGGCCCCGGCCACGCTCGGCCCAGACGGCGCGAAAGACGCCCTCGGCCAGTGGCGAACGGCAGATGTTGCCGAGGCAGACGAACAGAATGGAATTTATCGGCTTTAAGCTCATTCGATATGCGCCGTTTGTGCATTTGGAACCCCAAAACCGCGAAGCACTCCGGGGCAACTTGCATTATGGTGAGGGTCAAATTCGAAATAGCACGGGAAAACATCATGACGAGAGAAAAACTCAGCAAGGACGCTATCACCGCTGCCCTTGCCGAACTCGGCGACTGGTCGCTGGCCCCGGACGGCGGCTCGATCAAGCGCAGCTTCGTTTTCAGGAATTTTTCCGAAGCCTTCGCCTTCATGACCCGCGTCGCGCTGGCTGCCGAGAAGATGGACCATCACCCCGACTGGTCGAATGTCTACAAGACCGTCGACGTGACGCTGAACACCCATGACGCCGGCGGCGTCACGGCACTCGACATCGCGCTGGCCAAGAAGATGAACCACTATTTCGGCGGCTGAATGCACGCTTGGCCGTGAGCGGCGAGCCCAAATCGGCGCCGGCATCTTGCAGCCGGGTCCGGCTTTCACCACATTTTCCCCCGCGAGGCATGCGCCAGGACGCGCATGAGCCCGCAAGGAGTGATTGATGGCGCGAGAATCCGGTTTTGATTTCTTCGGCTTTGGCGACAGGCTGGGCGGCGAGGGCGAAGTGCGCGAGAAATTCTGGCGCACGGCCAAGAAGGCCGCGCGGCAGATCCCGTTCATGGAAGAGGTCGTTGCCGCCTATTACTGCGCCATGGACAAGAACACGCCGCTGCGCGCCAAGGGCATATTGGTGGCCGCGCTCGGTTACTTCGTCCTGCCGGTGGACCTCATCCCCGACTTCGTCGTCGGCCTCGGTTTCACCGACGACATCGCCGTGCTGACCGCCGCGATCACCGCCGTCAGCGCCCACATCACGCCGGCACATCGCCAGGCCGCCAAGGACGCCATCGCCGACAGGAGCTGAGCACCTTCACGTGGCGCGCGCCCTGTGGACAGAGGCGTTTGGAGGCCTGCTGAAAAGTCAAACTCTTGCCGCTTTCGTGGCCTCCAAGTCGCCGAAGGGACGTCGCGCCGGCCGCTGACAAGGCGGCGGCGCGGGAATGGCGGCGGTTTCCTGGGGTGAGCGTCCTTTTCTTGAGGGAAATTCACCGTTTGGTAACCCAGATTAAATCAAAATGAAGCGACGGCAGGACGCCATGCGGCCCGCCCCCGCACCATTTGGAATACGGGAAAGACGATGCGCGGATTGATAGCACTAGTTTCGAGTCTGGTCCTGGTGGCCTCGGCAGCGCCCGTTCTGGCGCAGCAGGCGACCAAGATCGGCCAGCACAATGCCTGGGGCACCTACAGCTACCAGGCATCGGGCGGCAAGGTCTGCTACGTGCTCACCGTGCCGACCGACAAGCAGCCGCCGACGCTAGACCATGGCGACATGTTCTTCTTCGTCAGCCAGCGTCCCGGCCAGCAGGTGTCCTACGAGCCGCAATTCATCGCCGGCTACAATTTCCAGGAAGGCTCCAAGGCCACCGTCACCATCGACAAGAAGTCCTTCTCGATGTTCACGCGCGGCAAGTCGGCCTGGGTCGAGAACGCCGCCGAGGAGCCGGTGCTGATCGCCGCCATGAAGACCGGCACCGACATGAAGGTGACGGCGAAGTCCGGCCGCGGCAACCCCACCTCCTATGTCTTCTCGCTGAAGGGCATTTCGGCGGCGCTGTCGTCGATCGCCAAGTGCAAATAGGCTGCTGCCAACCCCGATGACAAATCGCGATATCGACGCCACGATTATGCAAATGGTCGTGGAGCGGTGGCAGAAGACCGCCATGATCATAGCGAAGTCAGAAGAAGCACTTCGCAAAGCCGGCGTGGAAGCGACCTGGGAAGAAATCGCCGAGCGAATAGCCGTTCTTGCCTCCCAGGGCGACATCGAAAATCAGGGCGATCTTTCCCTGTGGCGCAACAGTGAGGTTCGCCTCCCGCAGGCACCTGAGGGCCCGCCATAGGCGTTCTCGTTCAGCCCTGACCTGGTTCCGGCACGGTCTCCGCCCGCCGCCGCCGGATCGCCTCGGCGATGAAGACGCGCGACAGCGCATGATAGAGCGGCTCGTGCGAGATCATGCGCGCCGTGCCGTAGCCCAACATCGAGGCCAGCATCAGCGCGATGACATTGTCGTGATTGCCGGTCATCTCCAGGATGATGACGAAGGCCGTCATCGGCGCCTGCACAACGCCGGCGAAATAGCCGGCCATGCCGAGCAGCGCGGCAGCCCCCGCGCTGGCGCCGAACAGCAGCCCAAGCGAACTGCCGATGCCGGCGCCGACCGCCAGCGACGGCGCGAAGATGCCGCCGGGAATGCCCGAGACCATCGACAGCAGCCCGGCCAGGAATTTCTCGGCAAAGAAGAACCATGGCAGCGGCGCGCCTTCGACAGCGCCGCGCGCCTGCGCGTAGCCGGTGCCGAAGGTCAGCCCGCCCGAGGCGATGCCGATCACCGCCACGCCGAGCCCGCAGACAGCCGCCACCAGCAAGGCGCGCCGCAAAGGCTGCTGCGTGTGCCAGCGGCGGATCCGCCGCGTGATCTTCAGCGCCAGCAGCGAGAACAGCGCGCCGAAGCCGCCGCCGATGATGCCGCAACCAAGCACCAGCGGCCAGTCGGCGGCAAACGCGATCGTCTCCTTCGAGACGCCGAAATAGGTGTAATTGCCGAGCAGGCCGAGCGAGGCGAGGCCGGCCAGGATCACCGCCGTCAGCACCAGCCCGTTGGTGCGCGCCTCATAGGTGCGGCCCATCTCCTCGATGGCGAAGACGATGCCGGCCAGCGGCGTGTTGAAGGCGGCGGCAATGCCCGCGGCCGAGCCGGCCAGGATCAGGCCGCGCGCCTGCGCCATGCCGCCCCAGCGCGCCGCCTGCAGCATCAGCGACGCGCCGACCTGCACGGTCGGGCCCTCGCGGCCGATGGAAGCACCGCAGAACAGGCCGACGACGGTGAGCGCGATCTTGCCCGCCGCCAGCCGCAGCGACAGAAGGTGGTTGCGATCGTCGTCTTCACGCAAATGGCGCGCGGCGATCGCCTGTGGAATGCCGCTGCCTTGCGAACCCGGGAAGAAGGCGTGGGCGAGCCAGGCGCACAGGACAAAGCCGAGCGGCGTGATCGCAAGCGGCAGATAGAAGCGCCGGCCGCCACCATCGCCGATCATCATATGGAACAGCGCCTGCGCCTTGTCGGCCAACACCGCGAACAGCACGCTGATGACGCCGATCGAGACCGCGCCGGCCCAGAACACCAGCCGCGGCTGCCACACACGCCGCGAGCCCCACATCGCCCGCGAGCGCCGCAGCATGGGATGTTTTCGCGATGTTCCGGCCATGTCTGTCCTCGCGGTGAATGCCCAGCCCTAGCACAGGCATGAGGTCGATCAAGCCTGCGAGGTCAGGCCGCCGTCACACGCGAGCTAAATGACGGGGAGCGGGAAACGAAGTCCGGCGAAGTTGGGACTCGTATCAAAATGACCCGCCGGCGTGTGCGTCGGCGAGTCTCGATCGTGACAGGTCCAGTCTTACATGGCCATTTTTTCACATTCGGCCTGAGCCTTCTTGGTCGACGTATCGATCATGAAGGCTTTGCCCTTGGCGTCGGTCATCATCATCATGCAGTGCTTGATCGGCTTTGCCATCTTCATCATCTCGGCACCCATCTTTGCATCCGGCATCATGGTGCCCATGTGCCCATCCGGCATGATCGCCATCACTTCTCCGCCCTTCATCATGGTCATCGTGCCCATTGCGTCTTCAGCAAATGCCTGCGAGGCGGAAAGGCCGACGAGGCCGGCAATGACGGCGAACTTGATAGAGTTCATTCTGCATACTCCCATTTTGTAGAGGCATGGTTGCCCCATTCAGACTTCGAAGGCGCGATGGGAATCGTTACGCGAACACGACCATGTGATCTCTCCTTTGCAGCGGGAAGATAGGGCAAAGCTGTCAGATAGTCGGAGCGGGCTGTCAGCCGAAGTGCGTATGGTTGCGTTCGCTCCGCATGACTCTGCCCGCAACCTGTGCTATGCGCCGCGCTTCAGTTCCCGGCACGATGGATGAAATCGGCCGCAAACCGCTTATATCAGTGCGACCATGACCCTTTCCTTCGACCTCACCACTGAAGGTGCCCGTGACGCGTTGCGCGCCCGCGCCGCGCCCGAGAAGCCGTCGCTGATCGGCCTGACGCGCGCCGAGCTTGGCGAGGCGCTGGTCGCGTCCGGCATCGTGCCGGAGCGCCAGGCCAAGATGCGCGCCCAGCAGCTCTGGCACTGGATGTATGTGCGCGGCGTTTCCGACTTCGCCGGCATGTTCAACATCTCCAAGGACCTGCGCGCCGAGCTCGACAAGCATTTCACCGTCGCGCGTCCCGAAATCGTCGAGGAGCAGATTTCTTCCGACGGCACCCGCAAATGGCTGTTCCGTTTTCCGCCGCGCGGCGCCGGCCGCCCGGTCGAGATCGAGACCGTCTATATTCCCGAGGAAGGCCGTGGCACGCTCTGCATCTCCTCGCAGGTCGGCTGCACGCTGACCTGCTCCTTCTGCCACACCGGCACGCAGAAGCTGGTGCGCAATTTGACGGCGGAAGAGATTCTCGCCCAGTTGCTCACCGCGCGCGACCGGCTCGGCGACTTCCCCGACCGCGACACGCCGGACGGCGCCATCGTGCCGGCCGAGGGCCGCAAGGTGTCTAACATCGTCATGATGGGCATGGGCGAGCCGCTCTACAATTTCGAGGCGGTGAAGAAGGCGCTGCTGATCGCTTCCGACGGCGACGGGCTTTCCCTGTCGAAGCGCCGCATCACGCTGTCGACCTCCGGCGTCGTGCCCGAGATTTTCCGCACCGGCGAGGAGATCGGCGTCATGCTGGCGATCTCGCTGCATGCCACCAATGACGATCTGCGCGACCTCTTGGTGCCGATCAACAAGAAATATCCGCTGAAGGAACTGATCGCCGCCTGCCGCGCCTATCCCGGCCTGTCGAACGCCAAGCGCATCACCTTCGAATATGTGATGCTGAAGGACGTCAACGATTCCATCGAGGACGCCAAGGGCCTGATCAAGCTGCTCAAGGGCATTCCGGCCAAGATCAACCTGATCCCGTTCAACCCGTGGCCGGGCACCAACTACCAGTGCTCGGACTGGGAGACGATCGAGAAATTCGCCGACTACATCAACAATGCCGGCTATGCCTCGCCGATCCGCACGCCGCGCGGCCGCGACATCCTCGCCGCCTGCGGCCAGCTGAAATCGGAATCCGAGCGCATGCGAAAAGTGGACCGGCTGGCGCTGGAAGCCATGATGATCGCGGGGCATGGGGAGGCGTGAGCCGTCTCGTCGCCGGGCTCAAACGCATCGCCATCATAGCCGTCGGTTACATCGCCGGTGTGCTGACCTCGATCCTGGTGCCGGTGCTGCTGATCACGCTGCTGGAAGGCATCGAATATGGCAACTGGTCGCTGGTTTTCACCTTCGACTGGCTCGGGTCCTTCCCGCTCGCCGTGCTGACCGTGGCGGTCTGCGCTCTGCTGATCGTTGGCCCCGCGATCCTGGTTGCCGAATGGCTGTCGCTGCGGGGATGGTTCTATTTCGCGGTCACGGGCGCGATCACCTCCATCGCCTTTGGCGTTCTTGTCCCGGGCTCGGCCGGAGGCTTTGTCTTCAATCCGGGCTTTCTCGGCTTCCTGGCCACGGCCGGCACCGTCGCCGGTTCGGTCTACTGGCTCCTGGCCGGGCGCAGGTCCGGCCGTCTGATGCCGCGAGATCCCGGATGACCCGTCTCGTCGCCTATCTCGTTCGCTTTGCCATGATCCTGTTCGGCTATGCCGTCGCCTCGCTGGCGGCGAGCGCCTTCCTCAACGTTCTGTTCCTGGCCTCGCTCGGCTACACCCCTGACCACACGCACCCGACGGCGACGGCTTCGCTGTATTTCTCGATCCCCTTCGTCGCTCTGTTCGTCGCCTATTTCGCCTTCCTGCCGGCGGTGATCGTCATCCTGCTTGCCGAAATCCTCGGCCGGCGCGACTGGCTGTACTATGCGCTGGCGGGTGCGGTGGTGGCGGCCGTCTTCCTCGGCCTGGTCGACCACGCCCAAGAGTCCACCTTCGCGATCACCGACACCAGCGCCATCATGGCGGTGATCGGCGGCGGCATGGTCGGCGGCATCTTCTACTGGCTGAGCGCCGGGCGCTGGGCCGGAAGCTGGTGGAAGGACGACAACGTCTCTACTTCGCCTGGGCCGTCAGGATCTTGAGCGCGAAGGCCGAGAACACACCGGCGAAAAGATAATCGACCACCCGCGTGACGCGCGGGCTGGCCTTCATCGCCGCGGAAAATTTCTCCGCCGCCAGCACCATCGGCGCTGTCACCGGGATCGACAGCACGATGAACATCGAGCCCAGGAAGAACAGCTTGCCCGGCGCGTTCGGATCATGCGCGGAGACGAACTGCGGCAGGAAGGTCATGAAGAACAGGATGATCTTCGGGTTGAGCAAATTGACGCCGAGCCCGGCCGCCCAGCTGCGCAACAGCGAGATTTGCGGGCCCGTCTTCTTCTCCGGCGAAAAGGCCGAGCCCTTGGCGATGGCCTGCCAGGCCAGGAAGACGAGATAGCCGGCGCCAAAGATCTTCAGCACGAAGAAAGACATCGGCGAGGCGACGATCAGCGCCGAGACGCCCACCACCACCAGCGTGGTGTGGATCAGCGTGCCGCACAGCGCGCCGGCCATCGAGGCAAAGCCGGTGGCGCGCCCCTGGCTCAGCGTGCGCGAGACGAACAGGGTCATGTCAGGCCCGGGCGTGATCGCCAGGATCACGGTGGCGATGGCGAACTGGATCAGTGTGGCGGTGTCGGGAATGAAGGACATGGCAGGCCCCAGGGAACGTGTAGGCCTATACAGGATGCGTTACGCCGGCGCCAGATAAAGCGTTGATCCAGCATGGCAATCGCTTCGGTAACTGCAGTTTCAAGCCTATGGCGGCGAGCGCCAGCCGGCGGCAGCCCGCATCCTGGCAGGCGCCTCGAAGGCGGGCGGGCCGTCCTGGCCATCAGGCCCGCCGATGAGCACGATCTGATCGATCGGCTTTGGGCGGCCGAGGAAATAGCCCTGCGCCTCGTTGCAGCCCTCGACCTGCAGGATGGTGAGCTGGACATGGGTCTCGACGCCTTCGGCAAGCACGGGAATGTCGAGGCTGCGTCCCAGCGTCAGCACGGCGCGGATGATCGCCTTTGCCTGCGGGCTGCGCTCGACATCGGCCATGAAGGAGCGGTCGAGCTTGATCTTGTCGAACGGGAACGAGCGCAGCGTGTCGAGCGAGGAATAGCCGGTGCCGAAATCGTCGATCGCGATCGTCACGCCCAGCGCCTTGATCTGGCGCAGCACGTGCAGCGTGCGCACCTTGTCGGCGACGATCGTCGATTCGGTCAGCTCGAGCTCGAGACGCTTCGGCGACAGGCCGGTCTCGACCAGGATCTGGTGGACGAGCGTGGCGAGATTGGCATGGGCGAACTGCACCGGCGACAGATTGACCGCGATCTTGTGGCCATTGTCCCAGGAGGCTGCCTGGCGGCAAGCGGTGCGCAGCACCCATTCGCCGATCGACAGGATGGAACCGTTCTCCTCGGCGATCGGAATGAATTCGGCGGGCGGGACCATGCCGTGCACGGGATGGGTCCAGCGCAGCAACGCCTCGTAGCCGCACGTGGCGCCGGTTTGCACCGAAGTCTGCACCTGATAGTGCAGCGAGAGCTCGCCCCGGTCGATTGCCTGGCGAAGATCGGTGGCCAGCGCCCGGCGCGCCCGCGCCGTCTCGTCCATCGCCGATTCGTAGAAGCAGACGGCCCGCGTCACGTCGTTCTTGGCCCGGTACATGGCCAGATCCGCATTGCTGACCAGCCTCTCCCGGTCGGCCCCGTCGCGCGGATAGACGGCAACGCCGATGCTGGCGCCGGTGACGCTCTCGAAATCGTCGATCCGCAACGGCTCGAACAGTGACTTCTCCAGCCGCGACACCAGGCCGAGCAGGTCGTTCTGGTCCTTGAAGCGCTTGATGGCGGCAAATTCGTCGCCGCCCAGCCGGGCGACGAACTCGCCGTCGCCGGCCAGCTTTGCCAGCCTGCGGGCAATGATCTTGAGCGCCTGGTCGCCGGCGGCGTGTCCCCGGAGGTCGTTGATTTCCTTGAACCGGTCGAGGTCGATGACGATGACGGCGGTCATCGTGCCTTGATCCTCGCGCGCCCGCTCGATCTCATGGT
Source organism: Mesorhizobium sp. 131-3-5 (assembly GCF_016756575.1). Lineage (NCBI taxonomy): Bacteria > Pseudomonadati > Pseudomonadota > Alphaproteobacteria > Hyphomicrobiales > Phyllobacteriaceae > Mesorhizobium > Mesorhizobium sp. 131-3-5. Next base: position 991,886 of record NZ_AP023254.1, on the reverse strand, counting down.
CGAGGCGGTCGTTGAAGGAGACCCGGTTGGCAAGGCCGGTGAGCGCATCGTTGAGGGCAAGATGCTGCAGCCGCTCGAAGCTTTCGAGCCGACCGCGTTCGTCGATCAGATAGCTGGCGAAGCCGGTGGCGGCGACGATCAGACCGACCACGGCGACCGCGACGGCCATCGCTTCCAGGATGTCGGGATTGGTGCCCGTGGTGATGAAGGAAAGCGGCGTCACCGCCACCGCCGCCATCGCCGTGAAATGCAGGCCGATGATCGCCAGCACCAGAAGGCCGATGCCGACATAGTGCGACCAGCGGTACGGCCGGCGCATCGCATGGCCGACCGCCACGGAGGAGAATGCCATCGCGATCAGCACGGAAGCGATGACGTAGAAGGCGTCCCATTCGACGATGCCGGCCACGTGATAGGCCATCATGCCGGTATAGTGCATGGCCGAGATCGCCAGGCCGACGGCACACCCGCCCCATTCCGGCGCCAGGCCGCGGCCTTTGCCGAGCGCAAGACCGAAGCCCGCCCCGGTTCCGACCATGGCGATGACCAGGGAGATCATGGTGAGCGCCGGATCGAAGGTGATCGGCGCGCCGGGCTGATAGGCCAGCATGGCGATGAAATGCGTGCACCAGACCGAGGAACCGGCCGCGACCGCGGTCAGGAAAAGCCATCCCCGCATCTGCACGCCGACGGTTTTCCTGGCGCGGTCCAGGAGGCCGATCGTCACCCAGCAGCCGGTGACGCACATCAGCGCCGCCAGCAGGACGAGCCACAGATTATGCTCCGTGACGATGCATGATATGACGCGCATCAGGAATGGTCCAAGCCCGAGACACCCGCAATGAGCAGGCAAAAGCCGCTTCGCCACCCTTGCGTGGCCAGGGCAATTCTGTGTCGCTGGTTTAGCGGCAGGACGTGAAAACTTGCTTAAATCCCAGGCATAAATGCAGCCCATGATTGTAGCAGGTTGTTTTCCCAGGCGCTTTATCGCAAACCGGGGACCGCGCCAGCGAAAAGCCTGATGCCGTTCTATGCCCTCGCCGCGCGCTGGATCAGCAGTCTGGCGCCGCGCCTGCTTGCTCGCTTTGCCGTTCCTGCTAAAAGGCGCTCCGACAATGCGTGACGCCCTTGCCCAGGCGTCCGCCACCGACGGAGCAGAAATGTCCAAGACCAAAGACGTCAAGAAAGTCGTGCTCGCCTATTCCGGCGGCCTCGACACATCCATCATCCTGAAATGGCTGCAGACCGAACTCGGCGCCGAGGTCGTCACCTTCACCGCCGATCTCGGCCAGGGCGGCGAGCTGGAGCCGGCACGCAAGAAGGCCGAGATGATGGGCATCAAGGACATTCGCATCGTCGATGTGCGCGAGGAATTCGTCGCCGACTTCGTCTTCCCGATGTTCCGCGCCAACACCGTCTATGAAGGCACCTATCTGCTCGGCACCTCGATCGCGCGGCCGCTGATCTCTAAGCACCTTGTCGAGATCGCCAGGGAGACCGGCGCCGATGCGATCGCGCATGGCGCCACCGGCAAGGGCAATGACCAGGTTCGCTTCGAGCTGTCGGCCTACGCACTGAACCCCGACATCAAGGTCATCGCGCCGTGGCGCGACTGGTCGTTCAAGTCGCGCACCGACCTGATCAACTTCGCCGAGCAGCACCAGATCCCGGTGGCCAAGGACAAAAGGGGCGAGGCGCCTTTCTCGGTCGACGCCAACCTGCTGCACTCCTCTTCCGAGGGCAAGGTGCTGGAAGATCCCTGGAGCGAGCCGCCGGAATTCGTCCACCAGCGCACCGTCTCGCCGATGGACGCGCCGGACAAGGTCACCGAGATCGAGATCGAATTCCTGAAGGGCGATCCCGTAGCGCTCAACGACAAGAAGCTGTCGCCGGCGACCATGCTGGCCGCCCTCAACGATCTTGGCCGCGACAATGGCATCGGCCGGCTCGACCTGGTCGAGAACCGCTTCGTCGGCATGAAGTCGCGCGGCGTTTACGAGACGCCCGGCGGCGCCATCCTGATCGTGGCCCACCGCGCCATCGAATCGATGACGCTCGACCGTGGCGCCGCGCACCTCAAGGACGAGTTCATGCCGCGCTACGCCGAGCTCATCTACAACGGCTTCTGGTTCTCGCCCGAGCGCCTGATGCTGCAGGCGATGATCGACAAGAGCCAGGAAGACGTCGAAGGCACGGTGCGGCTGAAGCTCTACAAGGGCAATGTCATGGTCACCGGCCGCAAGTCGAAGAAGACGCTCTATTCCGACGCGCTGGTCACCTTCGAGGACGATCGCGGCGCCTACGACCAGAAGGACGCCGCCGGCTTCATCCGCCTCAATGCGCTCAGGCTGCGCACGCTTGCCGCACGCAACCGCAAGCGCTGATACCCAAACAACGGCCTGGCGCTATCAATCATGTCCAAGAAACCCGGCGGAGACGCCGGGTTTTTATTTTGTACCGCTAATATAACGAAAATGAAGCCACCTGCAGTCGGTTCTTGTTTGACCTTTTGACAGCTTCATCTAAGTTCATTTACGGGTTTTGGGGGTTTTGACCGTGAAAAAAAGCATTCCTCTTCTGCTTGGCGCGGTCGTCGTCTTGGCAGTATGCCAGCCCTCGCAGGCAAGCGCCAAGCGCGACCCGAAGGCGGGTGCGGCCGGGTGCATCGACGTCGTCCATTCATGGAACACCACCGCCAAACACGATATGGCTTCGTTCATGGGTGTGTCGCTCGAGCGCTTGCCGGCTTTGTTCTGCCAGCGTCTTTACAATGGTATCCACAGCGGCCGGATCAGCTATTCCGACATAAACCGCCTGCAACTCGACCAGCCGACCGAAATCTGGATGGTCCTCAAGGGCAAGCCAAAGCCGGCTGCGCCCACGCGATCCCAAGCGCCGCGGTCATCCAACTTCCGCAACTGCAGCGGTGTCGACGGCGCCTTTCAGGTTCCCATTTCCCAGAAATGCCCGCTGAGCGGCTGGGCGCATTATTGAAAGTGATGCGCTCAGGCGCTCGGATCTTACTTTTTCTTACGGGGCTAGGGGAGGTTTTACAGTGAAAAACGGAATTTTTCTGCTTGCAGTGGTCGCCGTCTTTGCCGGATGCCAATCAACGCAGGCGGCGCAGACATCCAAGTTCCGTACCTGCAAAAGTTTTGATGGTCCGTTTCAGATTCCCGCCTCCCAGCAATGCCCACTGAGCGGTTATGCGCAGGGTTCCGGAGTCCCGACGGTCATCGAGGGCAAGCCAAAGGCGGCGGCTCCGGCGCGGCGAAACCCCAATTTCCGTATCTGCAAAAGTTTCGACGGCCCCTTCCAGATTCCCGTTTCGCAGCCATGCCCGCTGAGCGGTTACGCGCAGGGTTCCGGCGTCCCGACGGTCATCGAGGGCAAGCGAAAGGCGGCTACCCCGGCCCGGCAGAACCGCTACTTCCGCAACTGCAACGGTATTGACGGCACTTTCCAGGTCCCCATCTCCCAGAAATGCCCGCTGAGCGGTTACGCGAACCATTGAGAGTGATGTGATCACGCGCCTTGCCACGCCTGGAACCGGTTTCCTGCTGGCCTTGGCTGTCCTGGCGAGTTTGGCTGTTGCCAAAGCCGACGACTATGACCCCGCGTCTCTCGACCTCGCCGCGCTGATCGAATGCCGCGCCGACGTGTCCGCTTATACTGGCTACGCCCTTTGGCTGGCCGGTGACCCCGGCGCGGCGAGCACGCTCGGCTGGAAAGAGGTGCCGTCAGGCAATGCCTTCCTGCGGCAGTATCGACTGCCCGCCCCGACCCGTGTCTTCGGGCGCGAGACGGCGACAATCGTGTTTACCGCATCAGGGCCGATGGCTGTGCTTGACGGCATTGCAGCAGCGGATCTCGCTCGGCAGCTCGACGTCCCGGCAATGGTCTCGTCGCCGGACAAGTTCCTTGGCGAGAAGGTCGTTGCCGAAAGCACAGACAACACCGGCGGCGTCAGCCTTTCCACGCGCATCACGCTCAACGTTTCGACCGTCACTTCCCATCCCGGCAAGACACTGGCCGGCTGCTCCGACGTGCTTGATGTGGAATAGAAAATCCGGCGTTGCACGGAGTTCGATTGAGCCAAGTGAAATACGCCCCCGGCTCAGGGATTTGACCGGCGCATCGGCGACGACCCCGCTGCCGGGAACGCCATCGCTTCGTTATCCACGGGCGGAGCAAGGAGCGCAGCGACGCAGCGCAGACCCGAGGATGACGAAGTTGGATGCTTCGGCCATTCCCGGATCTCCGTGATCGTCCACGCAACAAAAAAGCCCGGCGCATGGCCGGGCTCTTGTCGGATAGGGACTTCAATCAGTCGCCGTCGATCGCCGTGGCGATGCGCACGATGGCCTGCTGGTAGACGTTGGCGTCATTCCAGCCGGCAATGGCGCCGATATTGTCCGCCGCGCTCGCGCCCCGCCGCCAGCCATGGGCTTTCAGGAAGTTGGCGGTGGAAGCCAGTGCGGTGGCCTTGTCGCGCAAATTGCCGCTGCCCACGCCATATTTCAGGACATTGCCGGGCAGGAACTGCGTATGGCCGATCTCGCCGTGCGCGGCGCCGACCGACGAGGCGCTCAGGGCGCCGCGATCGACCAGCTTGAGCGCCGCAATGGCATGCGGGTGAAAGAATTCCGGACGGCGGCAATCATAGGCAAGCGTCAAAATGGCCGAGACCGTGTTCTGGTTGCCCATGGATGAACCGAAGCCGGTCTCCATGCCCCAGATGGCCAGCAGCACGCCGGGCGACACGCCGTAATTGCTTTCGATCTGGCTGAACAGCGCCGCGTTCGCCTTTTTCAGCGAACGGCCCTTGGAAATAATCGCCGCGCCGCCACGGCGCTTCATGAAGGCATCCACCGAGCCGCTGAACGCCTTGTGAATGCCCCGGTCGACAGAAATTGTCTTTGTCGCGTAAGTGGCGCCGGCCAACGCGGCCAGACCCTTGGCGCCGACCCCTTCGGACTTGGCCTCTGCGGCGAACCCCGGCTTCCAGGCATCGAAACCCGCACCGTTGCTGCCACAGCTGGCCGCCGCCTGTGCGCCCGTCGCCAGCCCGAGTACGGCCACCACCGCGGCCGCTAAAATCCTACCCTTGGCAAGAAATGCCATATTGTTCTCCTGGTTGCCTGATTCACGTCCCATCTGCGAATTTGCCAGCGAAACGAGCATTTGTCACCGTCCGCCGCACGATGCTGGCGAATGCCGGGGAATTTGCCTACGATCAAGTGATTATTGTGGCGGGGTCGAAATAGCCATGGAAGACGTTGATATCACGTCGGCGGCCGCGCCTGGACCAGCGCCCGGCATGTCGGTGTGCCTTTCGACATAGGCGGCGTGATCATCGGCGGCGCGGCGGGGCTTGCCGCGGCTGGCACCCTGCAGGCGATGGGCCGCATGCGGCGAAATAGCGTCGACACATGCGGAACGGCGGCCGGCGCTCGGCGTTGGGCACCTGCCGCCCGCTGGGCTCTGAGGTTTTGAGGCCGACATGAAACTGTTCGACTGCCCGCATTGCGGCCATCGTCTCTACTTCGAGAACGCGCAGTGCCTGAACTGTTCGAGCCTCGTGCTCTACGATCCCGAGCACGCCCGCTTCGCCTTGTCGGGCGCCGACGGCATCTTCCAGTGCACCAATGCCGATGAATGCGCCTGCAACTGGATGGCCGAACCGGGACAGGGGTTTTGCCGCGCCTGCGCGCTGAACCAGCTGATCCCCGATCTCTCCGTCGACGGCAACCGCCGCCGCTGGATCCGGGTCGAGGCGGCGAAGAAGCGCGCCATCTATTCGCTGCTCGCTTTCGACCTGCCGGTGGCGCCAAAACAGGCGCCCGCCGACGAGGTGGGCCTCGCCTTCGACTTTCTCGCCGATCCGATCGGCGGCGGACCCGGCGGCGAACGCATCCTGACCGGCCATGACAATGGCCTGATCACGCTCAACGTCGCTGAGGCCGATTCAGCCGAGCGCGAGAAGCGCCGCGTCGAGATGGGTGAGAATTACCGGACGCTGCTCGGCCATTTCCGCCATGAACTCGGCCATTATTACTGGGACCGCCTGATCCGCGACGATGCGCAAAGGCTGGACGCTTTCCGCGCTTTGTTCGGCGACGATCGCGCCGATTACGAACAGGCGCTGAAAGCCTACTACGCCAATGGTGCCGCGCCCGACTGGCAGCAAAACCACATCTCGGCTTACGCCACCTCGCATCCCTGGGAGGACTGGGCCGAGACCTGGGCCCACCATCTGCACATCACCGACACGCTGGAGATGGTCCACGCGCTGAACTTCCCGCTCGGCCGGCTGGAGACGGTGGAGGCCAATGATCTGCCGCGCGGCGACACCGGCGGCGAACTGCAGGCGGCCCCTTCGGAACCTGCCAACGCGCCCGAGCCCTTCAAAAAGATCCTTGCCCGCTGGCTGGTGCTGTCGGAAGCCTCCAATTCGATCAACCGCTGCATGGGTCTGCCCGACCTCTATCCCTTCGTCATTTCGGACGTGACGGCGCGAAAACTGGCCTTTGTTCACGAGCTTTTGACCGGCCTGCCGAAAGACGCGGGAACAAATCGTGAGTTGGCGCGGGCGTTTTAGCCGGAACGCATGCGCCGCTGCCCCGTTTTCACCGCCGAGGAACCATGAAAACGGAGTGAGACCATGAAATCCGTCTTGTTGCCCGCAATCGTCGGGATGATGACCGTGATGTCGGGAGCTGCCTTTGCCGACACCGCCGTCTCGGCCGTCACCGATCTCAACGTGCGCGCCGGCCCCGGTCCGCAATATCCGGTCATCGGCGTTCTCGCGTCCGGCCAGTCGGCGACGCTCAATGGCTGCATCGAAAACAGCAAATGGTGCACCATCGCCGAAGCCGGCGGCCAGGGCTGGGTCTATTCCGACTATGTGACGGCCGATTTCAGCGGCAGCCGGGTGATCCTGACGCAGCGTCCGCACGGCTCCAGCGTCGCGATCGTCTCGCCGCCGGAAGACATCGGCAATTATTCGACCGACTATACCGGTGCCATCGTCGCCGGCCAGCCTGCCGAGGACGCCTTTCCCCCGCCTCCGGCCGAGGTCCGCACCTATGTCGATACGCATCGCCTCGACCCCGTCTATCTCGACGGTGAGGTTGTGACCGGCGCGACCCTGCCCGACACGGTCGAGCTGCGCGAAATTCCCGACTACAACTACCGCTATGTCTATGTGAACGGTCAGCCAGCGCTGATCGACCCGCAGACACGGCGCATCATGTACGTGGTTCGTTGACAGAAACCGGCGCTCGCCAAGGCGGCAACAGATTGCCTGTCTTGGGAAGCGCCACCCTTTGCGAAGGCGTCCTTCTCCCCGTCACTATACGGGGAGAAGATGCCGGCAGGCAGATGAGGGGCGGCGTCGAGCTTCCTGATGCCACGATCATGGCCCGGTCAGGACTTGGAGACTGTCGCCGCCCGGCCCTTGTCTTGACTCTTCGGCCGATTTCCTGTCTACACGCCTCGAATTCCGCGACGAGTATCCCTCCGAGCAAGCCGACCAGGACGCCGAAGCCTCTATGAGGCCGTGCTGTAAATAGATCCTGGAGGCCAACACCCGGCAGCGCAATGCGCCCCCGGGTGCTTTTTGGTTTTGGGCTTTGCTTTTGCTTGGACAGTTGGCGCGAACGCATTACCTCTCGGGTCGAATGAACCGAGATCGAAGGACGCAAGATGTTTGAATCGCTGCAGGAGCGTCTTGGCTCCATCCTGAACGGCCTCACCGGCCGCGGCGCGCTTTCCGAGGCTGATGTCTCGGCGGCGCTGCGCGAGGTGCGCCGTGCGCTGCTCGAGGCCGACGTGGCGCTCGAAGTGGTGCGGTCCTTCACCGACAAGGTGCGCGAGAAGGCCGTCGGCGCCGCGGTGCTGAAGTCGATCAAGCCCGGACAGATGGTCGTCAAGATCGTCCATGACGAGCTGGTCGATATGCTGGGCGCCGAGGGCGTCGCCATCGACCTCAATGCGCCGGCCCCGGTCGTTATCATGATGGTCGGCCTGCAGGGCTCCGGCAAGACGACCACGTCGGCCAAGATCGCCAAGCGGCTGACCGAGCGCCAGAACAAGAAGGTTCTGATGGCCTCGCTCGACACGCGGCGGCCCGCCGCGCAGGAGCAGTTGCGCCAGCTCGGCGAGCAGACCAAGGTCGCGACGCTGCCGATCATTGCTGGCCAGAACCCGGTCGACATCGCCAAGCGCGCCGTGCAGGCGGCCAAGCTCGGCGGCCATGACGTCGTCATCCTCGACACCGCCGGCCGCACCCATATCGACGAGCCGCTGATGGTCGAGATGGCCGACATCAAGAAGGTGTCGAGCCCGCACGAGATCCTGCTGGTCGCGGATTCGCTGACCGGCCAGGACGCCGTCAACCTGGCCAAAAGCTTCGACGAGCGCGTCGGCATCACCGGCCTGGTGCTGACCCGCATGGACGGCGATGGCCGCGGCGGTGCCGCCCTTTCCATGCGCGCCGTCACCGGCAAGCCGATCAAGCTGATCGGCACCGGCGAAAAGATGGATGGGCTGGAGGAATTCCACCCCAAGCGCATCGCCGACCGCATCCTCGGCATGGGCGATATCGTCTCGCTGGTCGAGAAGGCCGCCGAGAACATCGACGCCGAGCAGGCGGCGGCGATGGCCAAGAAGATGCAGTCGGGCAAGTTCGACCTGAACGATCTCGCCCAGCAGCTTCAGCAGATGTCGAAAATGGGTGGCATGGGCGGCATCATGGGCATGATGCCCGGCATGGGCAAGATGAAGGACCAGATGGCCGCCGCCGGCCTCGACGACAAGATGTTCGGCCGCCAGCTCGCCATCATCTCCTCGATGACCAAGGCAGAGCGCGCCAATCCCGATATTCTGAAACACTCGCGCAAGAAGCGCATCGCCGCCGGCTCCGGCACCGACGCCGCCGAGATCAACAAGCTGTTGAAGATGCATCGCGGCATGGCCGACATGATGAAGGCGATGGGCGGCAAGGGCAAAGGCGGCGGCCTGATGCGCGGCATGATGGGCGGCCTTGCCTCCAAGATGGGTCTCGGCGGCATGATGCCCGGCGGCATGGGCGGCATGCCCGATTTGTCGAAGATGGACCCAAAGCAGCTCGAAGCCTTGCAGAAGCAGGCGCAGGCCGCCGGTCTCGGCGGCATGAAGGGCCTGCCCGCCCCCGGCGGCGGGCTGCCTGGCCTGCCCGGCGGCATGAAACTTCCGGGGCTTCCCGGCCTCGGCGGAGGCGGACTGCCGGGCCTTGGCAAGAAGAAGTGAGAATACGGATGAACGAAGAAAAGGACATGGCCGACGCCCGCACCATCCTGGCAGGCTACCGCGCTTCGATCGACAACATCGACGCCGCCCTCATCCACATGCTGGCCGAGCGCTTCCGCTGCACCAAGGCGGTCGGCGTGCTGAAGGCCGAGCATGGCCTGCCCCCGGCCGACCCGGCGCGCGAGCAACAGCAGATCGCCCGTCTGCGCCAGCTGGCCAAGGACGCGCATCTCGACCCCGATTTCGCGGAGAAATTCCTCAACTTCGTCGTCCGCGAAGTGATCCGCCACCACGAACAGATCGCCGCTGCCAACGGCGTGACGAAAACCGGCTGAAACCAAAGATTTAGCCGAAACCATATCAACGAAATCAGAGCTTTTAGGAGATAAGAAATGGCACTGAAGATCAGACTGGCCCGTGCGGGCTCGAAGAAGCGTCCTTACTACCACGTCGTCGTCGCCGACGCCCGTTCGCCGCGCGACGGCCGGTTCATCGAGTCGCTCGGCTCGTGGAACCCGCTGCTGCCGAAGGACGGCGAGCGCGTCAAGGTCGACGCCGACCGCGTCAAGCATTGGCTGTCGCACGGCGCCCAGCCGACCGACCGCGTGCTGCGCTTCCTCGACGAGGCCGGCCTTGCCAAGCGCGACGCCCGCTCCAACCCGAAGAAGGCCGAGCCGGGCAAGAAGGCGCAGGAACGCGCTGCCCTTTTGAAGAAGGCGCAGGAAGACGCTGCCGCTGCTGTCGCGGCCGCGTCCGCGGCACCGGCCGAGGCGGAAGCCGCCACCGCCGAATAAATATCGCTTCATCGCATCGACAAAACGGCGGGCCTGTGCCCGCCGTTTTGCTGTTTGGTCTTATCTCGCCCCGGCACCGCTGCGTCCCACTTGACGAAGCACCGCGACGTTGATTTTCTTCCGGCTTCAGAGAGGTGTGAGTCTTGAAATCAGTTCTGGTTCTGGCCATCGCGGCCCTGGCGGCGCTAACCCTTGACATGCCAGCCCAAGCGGCCGGTTTCGACAACATCGTCGTTTCAGCGACGAAGGGAGGCGAGGCCCAGAGCGAGTTCCCGGCGGACACACCGGTCGTCTATTTATCGGCTGACCTGGTGGACATCCCGGCCACGTCGACGATCACATTCTCCTGGATTTCGATCGATTCTCATGGCGTTGCGCCGGCCAACTACACGATCGACAAGGTTGACCTCAATGTCGGAGAGAACACCGAGGCGGATTCGCAACTCAGCAAGCCGACGGCGGGGTGGCCAGTTGGCACCTATCGTGTTGATCTGTCTATCGACGGTACGGTTGCGGACTCGGCACCCTTCAGCATTCGATGATTTGGCTGGCCGTAGCGCGGTTCTGTGCGAATAGGTCCCGGCCGACCACGCCTCGCTGAGGCGCGGACGGGTCGGATGGACGAACCGGCAGTCACCGAAGAAATCCTGTCCGGCGGCGTTGCCGGAACGCTGCTGCGATACGCCGACGCCAAAACGGGCGTCGTGGTGCTGGGCGGATCGAGCGGCCGTGTCGACGTCGCCCGCGCACGGCTGTTTGCCGGCGAGGGCGCGTCCGCCCTGGCGCTCCGGTGGTTCGGCGGCGAAGGTCAGATTCCCGGCATCTGCGAAATCCCGCTCGAGATTTTTTTCGCCGCGACCGACCATGTTGTCGGACTGGGCTGCCGGCGCATCGTCTATGTCGGCACGTCCAAGGGCGCCGAGGCGGCCTTGCTCGCGGCGGTTCACGACCCACGCATCGATGCCGTGGCCGCGATCAGCCCGACATCGGTGGTCTGGGGCAATATCGGGCCGGGCGACGACGGCATCAGTTGGCCCGAGCGATCGTCATGGACGCTGAAGGGGGTCCCGCTCCCGTTCGTTCCGACCGAGCCGAACTGGCGCACGAGCCACGTCGATGGCCTTGTGTCCTACAGGGGGCTGTTCGAGCATTGCCTGGCAAGCTTCGAGCAGGAGGCCGACAAGGCCGCAATTCGCGTCGAGACTATCTCGGCGAGGCTTGTGCTCGTCGCGGGCGGCGACGACGCGCTGTGGCCATCCCTCGACTTTGCCCGGTCGATTGTTCGGCGTCGGGAAGATGCCGGAAAGACCACGCGCCTCATTTCGAGCCTGGAGCCGGCCACCGCATTCTCTTGCCGGGTGAAACCACCCCACGGTCCGCATTGCACGCCCATGGCGGCAATGACCAAGCCGATGCGCGTCTCGGTCAAGAAGCCTGGGAATTCATCAGGGACTTGTTGTAGGGCGGTTTCAGACGAAAACGGCAGGCCAGTGCCCGCCGTTTTGCTGTCTTCAGTGCTGGTCGCTGCTCAATAGCCACTTGGGCAGCGGTCGACATAGACACGACCATGACGGTCGCGGTAGCGGCACTGGCCACTTTCGCTGGCGTGGCCAATCAAGGCACCCGCCACGGCGCCAACCGCGCCTCCGACGACGGCGCCCTGGACCGGATCACCGGCCACGGCCGCGCCGACCGCGGCACCACCAAGGCCGCCTATTGCAGCGCCTTTTTCCGTCTGCGAGCACGCGCCCAACGCCATCGTCAGTACCAGAATGGTCATGATTTTCTTCATTTTAGTTCCTCTCACAGGGGGATCGCCATCGCTCCGCCAAGTGCTTAACTCGCAGACGGCTAATTTGATCCAAGAGAGAATGAAGATCGTGGTGCCGCTCGCCCGGGCGACTTCCCGCGAACGGCCGTGCCCGTTCGCATCATGCCTCGGCGTTGCGCTTCAGATTGGCGAGGCCGACCTCGAAATCCCGGCCGATCAGCGTGTCGAAATTCATGAACAGGCCCATCAACTTGGCGATGAAGGGCCGGCTGCCCCGCATCGCCCAGGAGACGGCGGTGGTTTCGCCCGATGGCGTCAAGGTGAAGTCGACGCTGTTGTTGGCGCGGAACGGCTTCTCGAAATCGAGCTTGAGCGCGACCTGCGACGACGGCACCGAATTGACGATCTCCATGCGTCCCTTGCCGGCCTTGCCATTGCCTTCCCAGGCATAGACGGCGCCCTTGCCGCTTGGCGCGCCGGAGAGCGTGCGCTTCATGTTCGGGTCGAGCTTCTCGTAGGGCGACCATGTCGGCCAGCGGCTGAAATCGTTGATCAGAGGGAAGATCGCCTCTGGCGGCACCTTGATGCTGGCCGTGCGGGTGACGACGAAATCGTTCGGCCGTGTCGCGGCATAGATGAGGACCGCGGCGATGATGACGACCAGGATGATGAGGATGGTGCTGAACATTTTTCTCTCCCTGAAAAATACCTGAAAAACTATCGGCTGAACGGGATCAGTGCGCGCACCTTGGGGTCGCGCAGATAGAGGCCGCCCCACAGGATGACACCGAGGTAGACGCCGAACAGCGTGTGCGAGAACAGCGGATTGCCGATCCGGGCATTGGCGGCGATGGCGCCGCCCATATAGGCGGTGAGCAGGATGGCGCCGAGCACCGAGGTGCGCGGCAGCGCGTAGAGCGCGGTCGCGATGAGGCCGATGACGCCGAGCAGGCGCGCGACGTTGGCGTCGGCCGGCCAGCCGAGCGGCACCATCGTCTGGGTGACGACATCGAGCGGCGGCAGCTTGATGGCGCCGTCGAAGATCATGAACAGGATGATGATGCCGCTGAGCACACGGCCGGTCCACAAGGCGCCGGACGAGACAGGCGCGGTTTCGGAAATGCTCATCGGTGTTCCCTCCTGATGGTTCGAACCCCTTTCGCCGGGGTCGAACCAAGGACGCGGCACGAGGCGGCAATCCTACAGGGGGCTGGGTTTTTTCGATCCGTCCTTTGGCCGTCAGGCAGGCCGGTCCAGATTCTACGAAAAATAAAACTTCTCGGCTGGCAGCATCTTCGGCGGTGCCTCCCCCAGCGCCTCGAAGACCGAGATCTCGCAAACGCGGCACAGGCCGTCGAGCGCGAGGTCGTTGGCTTCGGTGCCGAACGGGTCTTCGAGCTCCTCCGAAAGCGCATCGAGGCCGAAGAAGGTGTAGGCGATCAGCGCCGTGAACAGCGGCGTCGCCCAGCCGGTGGTCGAGATCAGCCCGATGGGCAGAAGCAGGCAGACGATATAGGCCGTGCGGTGCACGAGCAGTGTATAGGCGAAAGGCAAGGGCGTGCCGGCGATCCGCTCGCAGCCGGCCTGGATGGCCGTGATCGACGCCAGCCTCTCATCGAGAATGCGAAAGCCGATCGGATCGACGTCGCCCGCCCGGCGCTGCGCATTGGCGCGCCGCCCCATGCGCCGGACCATCTCGTCGGCCGGATTGGCAAAGGCTGCGACCCTCTCCGCCTCGGCGTCGATGAAGGCGCGGGCGTCCTTGATGCTGTCGATCTTGCGCAACTGGCCGCGCAGGAAATGGCAGAAGGCCAGCGCCTCCATCAGCAAGGCGCGCTGTTCGGCCGGATCGGGAATGAGGCTGGTCGTGGCGCGCGCCAGATTGCGGATCTCGAAGACCAGCGTGCCCCACAGCTTGCGCGCTTCCCACCAGCGGTCATAGGCGGCGTTGTTGCGGAACGACAGATAGATGGACAACGTCACGCCCACCAGCCCGAACGGCGTGATGTTGAAGACGCCGAGATCGAGCTCGAACCATCGCGCCAGGGCCAGGATGACCGCCGAATAGACGGCGAACCCAAAGATCTGCGGCAGGATGCGCGGCACCACGGAGCCGCGCATGATGAAGAACAGCTGCAGGAAGTTGGGGCGCGGGCGAACGATCATGGACGGCCTTTCACGGACCGGCATCGGCCCTCAGCTGCTCTATTGTGCGATGCGACTGATCCGCAAGCCCGGCCGCCAGCGACATCGCCATGTCGTGCGCGCGGACTATCGGCGTGTGCCGGTTGCCGATATTGAGAAGCCTGTGCCCGTTCCTTTTCAGGCGAGAGAAATGACCGGCGAGACCGACCTGAAGACATTGTTGGCATCGATGACACCGGAACTGCTCGACGGCATCCATGTCTTCGCCATGCTGGCGCCTGGGGTTCCCCAGCCGGAGGACCTCGACCCGGTGATGGTGTTTCGCGAGCGCGAGGGCACGACGCTGATCGTGACCGAGGACGCGGCGAAGGCCGCCGGACTGAGCGCCTCGTTCCGCTGCCGGATGATCACGCTGAACATCCACTCATCGCTGGAAGCCGTCGGCTTCCTCGCCGCCATCACCACGCGGCTGGCTAGCGCCGGCATGGGCGTCAATCCGGTCTCGGCTTTCTATCACGATCATCTGTTCGTGCCGGCGGAACGGGCCGAGGAGGCGATGATCTTGCTGCGTGGACTGGCGATAGAGAACGGACGGGTGGAGTAAGGCGTCAGCGCCTGCGGACATACAGAATATCCGGCAGGCCTTCCTCATTGGTCATGCCGTCGCCAAACGACTCGGCGCGGAACCCGTGGCGCTCGTAAAAACGCCGGGCGCCGGTGTTGGCCTGGAAGCAATGGAGTTTGGTGACCGGCAGGGCAGCGGTGGCGTCCGTCAGCAACCGGCTGCCGATGCCTTGCCCCGTCCAGGCCGGGTCGAGGTAGAGCTGCTCCACCCAATCGCCGCTGACGGCAATGAAACCGGCAATCACCTTGCCGGCCTCAGCGACCGTCGCCTGCTGCCGTGGCAGCACGATATCGCGGATGAAGAAAAGGTCTTCCTCCGGCGTATGCAGCACCGGCATCCAGTCGAAGGAGCTGAGCGCCGCCCGCATCATGGTCGCGATGGCGGCAGCGTCCGAGCCGATGGCCGGACGCAGGATGGTATCTACGGGCTGAGCGCTAGTCATGAAGGGAACCCCAACATCTCACTCCGCTGGAACCCCCCATCCGTCTCGGCGCTTCGCGCCGATCCACCTTCTCCCACAGGGGGAGAAGGAAGAAGCGCCCCGGCCGAAGGCCGAGCCCGCGACCGCGGGCCGCCGGTCGTCCGGCGCCCTCGCGGAGGGCCCGCCGCGGCAGCGGCGATACGGCCCGTGAGCGGTAAACTACGCCGCCTTCTTCTTCGGCTGGATCAGGCCGCGCTCGACCAGAAGCTCGGCGATCTGCACCGCGTTGAGCGCGGCGCCCTTGCGCAGATTGTCGGAGACGACCCACATCGACAGGCCGTTGTCGACGGTCGAATCCTCGCGGATGCGCGAGATGAAGGTGGCGTCCTCGCCGGCCGATTCCAGCGGCGTGATGTAGCCGCCGTCCTCGCGCTTGTCCAAGACCTGGCAGCCGGGAGCATCACGCAGGATGTCGCGCGCCTCGTCGGCGGTGATCGGCTTCTCGAACTCGATGTTGACCGCTTCCGAATGGCCGATGAACACCGGCACGCGCACGCAGGTCGCCGTCAGCTTGATCTTGGGATCGAGCATCTTCTTGGTCTCGGCGACCATCTTCCACTCTTCCTTGGTGAAGCCGTCGTCGAGGAAGACGTCGATATGCGGAATGACGTTGAAGGCGATGCGCTTGGTGAACTTCTTGACGTCGACCTGGTCGGCGACGAACACCGCGCGGGTCTGCGTGAACAGCTCGTCCATGCCTTCCTTGCCGGCGCCCGACACCGACTGGTAGGTGGCAACCACGACGCGCTTGATGGTGGCGAAATCGTGCAGCGGCTTCAGCGCCACGACCAGCTGCGCGGTCGAGCAATTCGGGTTGGCAATGATGTTCTTGCGCGTGAACAGCGAGATCGCGTCCGGGTTCACCTCCGGCACGATCAGCGGCACGTCCTGGTCGTAGCGGAAGGCCGACGAATTATCGATGACGACGCAACCCTGCTTGCCGATCTTCGGCGACCATTCCTTGGAGACATTGCCGCCGGCCGACATGACGCAGATGTCGGTGTCGGAAAAATCATACTGGTCGAGCGCCTTGACCTTCAGCGTGCGGTCGCCGAACGACACTTCCGTGCCCTGGCTGCGCCGCGACGCCAGCGCCACCACTTCGCTTACCGGAAAGCCGCGCTCTTCCAGTATGTTGAGCATTTCCCGGCCCACATTGCCCGTGGCGCCGACGACTGCAACCTTGAAACTCATAAAGATCTCCTGTCCCTCTCCGCTTGGTTTTTGGAGAAAACCCGCCGGCCAATGCGGGTTCCGTCCCCCGGGCCGAACCCGGGAGAGGGTGGTTAGGCCAAGGGAATCACACCGTTTTGGTGGTGGTTTTGGCCGTGGTTTTGCTGGAACGAGGAGACGAGTCGAGGCGCCCGGCCCAATGGTTCGCATTGAGGCTGGGGGCATCGAATGCAAGAAGAGCCATCGAAAGGCCGCGCATCGAAAAACGATCCCGTTCGAAGCGGGCTTTTACGCGGTTTGCGGCAGGAGTCAATGCGCGGCGCGTCGCATGGCCTTCATGGCGCGCCCTGTACAAGAGCGGCGGCAGGAAGTACGAACGGCCAAGATTGTTTGGCTGGCGCGGCGCCGGCCCCGGCTCGTGCTCCATGATGAGCGCAGACCCCTGAATTCCGAAAGAGCGAGATGTCCAACTTTGAAGGTATCGTCCCGGCGCTGGCACAGGCGCTGGAAAAACGCGGCTATTCCGCACTGACACCGGTGCAGAAGGCGGTGCTGGAACTTGGGTCCGCCGATGCTCTGGTATCGGCGCAGACCGGCTCCGGCAAGACCGTGGCCTTCGGCCTTGCCATGGCGCCGACGCTTCTCGACGGCGCCGAGCGCTTTGGCCATGCGACAGCGCCACTGGCATTGGCGGTGGCGCCGACGCGCGAACTGGCGCTGCAGGTGACGCGTGAACTCGAATGGCTTTACGAGCCGACCGGCGCCACGGTGGCGTCCTGCGTCGGCGGCATGGACATGCGCACCGAGCGGCGCGCGCTGGAGCGCGGCGCCCATATCGTCGTCGGCACGCCCGGGCGGCTGCGCGACCACATCACACGGCAATCGCTCGACATGTCGGCGCTGAAAGCGGTGGTGCTCGACGAGGCCGACGAGATGCTCGATCTCGGTTTTCGCGAGGATCTCGAGTTCATACTCGACGCCGCGCCGGCCGAACGCCGCACGCTGATGTTCTCGGCCACCGTGCCGCGCTCGATCGCCACGCTGGCGCAAGGCTACCAGCGCGATGCCGTGCGCATCTCCGCCGCCGGCGAGGAAAAGCAGCATCTCGACATCGAATACCGCGCGCTCAACGTCGCCCAGGCCGACCGCGAGAACGCCATCATCAACGTGCTGCGTTTCTATGAGGCGAAGAACGCGCTGGTGTTCTGCAACACACGCGCCGCCGTCAATCATTTGACCGCGCGCTTCAACAACCGCAATTTTTCCGTCGTGGCACTTTCGGGCGAACTCAGCCAGAACGAGCGCAGCCATGCGCTGCAGGCGATGCGCGACGGCCGTGCGAAAGTCTGCATCGCCACCGATGTCGCGGCGCGCGGCATCGACCTGCCCAACCTCGAACTGGTCATCCACGCCGATCTGCCGACCAATCCCGAGACGCTGCTGCATCGCAGCGGCCGCACCGGCCGCGCCGGGCGCAAGGGCGTCAGCGCACTGATCGTGCCGGGCAGCGCCCGCAGGCGCACCGAGCGCCTGTTGCAGAACGCCGGCCTCAAGGCGACATGGGCGAGTCCGCCCTCCGCCGACGACGTGATCCGCCGCGACGACGAGCGCATCCTCGCCGATCCGGCCTTCGACGAACCGGTGAAGGACGATGAGCGCGCTTTCATCGACGCGCTTCTCAGCCGGCATGGCGCCGAACAGGTGGCGGCCGCCTTCGTGCGCCAGTGCCGCGCCAGCCGCTCGGCGCCCGAGGATCTCTTGGACGTAGCACCCTTCACGCCTTCACGCGAAAGACCGGCCGGCGAAAAATTCGCGCAGCGCGACGAGGCGCCGAGCCGCCGCGACGATTTCGGCGCCAGCGTCTGGTTCTCGCTGTCGGTCGGCCGCCGGCAGAATGCCGAGCCGCGTTGGCTGATCCCGATGCTGTGCCGCACCGGCAGCATCTCCAAGCGCGAGATCGGCGCCATCAAGATGCAGCCGGAAGAAACCTTCGTGCAGATCGCCGCGGACTGGGCCGACCGTTTTCTCGCCGCCATCGGTCCCGACCGCAAATTGCAGGGCAACATCGTGGTCAGGCGGCTGGACGGCACGCCGGACCTGTCGCGGGCCGGCTATCAGCCACCCAGCCCCGACAAGAAGCCGCATCGCGGCAAGGCGCCATTCGACCCGAACGCGCCGAAGCGCAAATTCGAGAAGCGCGCGCCGGCTTCAGTCGATCAGCGCCCGGCAGCCGCGCATGAGGCAAAGCCATGGGCAAAAAAGCCGGGCAAGCCGAAATTCGACAATGCCAGCCCGCCAAAGCACAAGAAGCCGAAGAAGCGGCCTTCATAACCCTATAAACGCCGGGACGCGCTCTCCTGCAGCCCGGCCTTGATGGCCGACCAGCTAGCGGCCGCCGGCGTCGGCCGATGGTTTTGGGCGATGCGCTCCGCCAAAGAGGAGCGCCAGGCGTGATCCTCAGCCATCTTGCGGATGGCGGCGTACCAGCCAGCCTGGTCTTCGGAATCGATCGCCGGCATCAGCCCGCCGCTCGCCTCGATCAGCGACGGCGCCGTCGACACGATGACCGGAACGCCGAAATCGAGGCATTCCGAGGCGCCATAGCCCCAGCCCTCTATATGCGAGGGAAAAACGCCGAACGTGGCGCTGCGATAATAGCCGATGAGCTGCTCGTCGCTGACCAACCCGGTGAAAGTGACCGACTGGAGCAGTTCGGGATGCGCCTTGAGAAAAGCGCGCAGCGGTTCGATCATCCAGCCCCAGCGCCCGGCGCAGACAAGCCTTGGCAGCTTGACGCCCTCGTCGCGCGCCTGTTGCCAGATCCGCGCCAGCAATATGTGGTTTTTGCGCACTTCGATGGTCGAGCAGTAGAACACGAACGGCTCGCCGGTCTCGATGCGCGAGGTGCTGCCCATGCGCGATGCCGTCTCGTGCAGGATGGAGGGCATCGGAAACCGGCACACCACCGGCGCGCCGATGCCGGCCTTGCGCATATATTCGGTCAGCGTCGCGCCGACCTCGTCGGAGGCGCAGAATGCCGGCGCACCGGCGCGCACGAGCTGCTCGAGATCGGAGCCGAAACGGCGCTCGCCGGCGCTCGAGCCGATCAGGTCGGGGCGCAATGCCGGGATGATATCGTGGCACAGGAAGGCAGGCTTGCCGGCGCCGCCCGAAACGGCGGACCGGTCTTCCTGGGTCAGGATGTGATGGCTGATCAGCACAAGGCCGGGCTCCGTCTCGGCCGGCCGGGCTGGGGCATCTTCTCGCAAGCCAAAGCGAATCCGCGCCCGCTGGTACAGGCGATAAGCGCGGATCAACAGCCGCGTCGCCTGCCAGGCGATCCCCATGCCGCCATTGGTCACCGTCCTGGCCAGATGGCGGTCCGCGTCACGCTTGTCCCAGGGCTGTTGCCGCACCGCCTCGAAAGCCTGCGACAGCGCCATGCGTCTCCCCGGCCACCGCTTGACACGATGCGGTGAAATCTCGCCCGCCGCGACATGGTCCTGTTCGAAAGGCGCGAGCGGCCGGAACCGGCCTTCGCCTGGCCTGAACGCCACCACCTCCACGTCTGGGTCGGGATCCGCCAATGCAGCGTTGACGAGAAAGCTCTCCACCCGTGGAATGCCCGCCAGGCCCTTGCCCGGCGGCCAGAACATCAGGCCGGTGGCATCGATGGCCAGTGCAGGGGCATACCTCGGCGGCCTTGCGACCTGCCTACCCTCGGTCCCGGCTCTGGCATCGGAATGCTCGACTGTCATGATCTGCTTTGTCGAAGACGGCTGCACGTGAAGCCTTATGCTTGATTTGCCGCTAATATGGTAGCCATGCCGCACGGTGTTGCCCACGGGATCGGCCCTGTGCCACACCTTGGCGGGGACGCGGCGACAAGGGGGTGGGCGATGCGTGGCGAAGTGCTTCACTATGACGAAGACCAGGGTTTCGGCTTCATCACCGGAGCCGACGGCAACCGCTACACATTCACCCGCGAGAACCTTCGCCGGCAAAGCGCGATGGCCAAGGGCACGGCGGTCGAGTTCCAGCCAGGTGGCGGCCAGGCGCGTGACGTTTTCTCGATCGCCGCCCAGGCGGCAAGCCCGGCCGCCGTCACAAGCCCCGCACCGGCTCAAGCCAGTCCCGCACCGGCAACCGGCGCATCGCCGGCGCAGCCTTTCGGCCGGACGGCCGAACCGGCCGAGCCCACCGACCTCTGGTCCTATTTCTGGGGCGGCGTGACCCGGAACTACTTCAATTTCGCCGGCCGCGCCCGCCGCAAGGAATATTGGGGCTATTGCCTGTTCTGGACGATCGCGTTGCTGGTGATCGTCGGCATCGGCGTTTTCACCGATGCCGAGATCGGCAATTTCGACAACGCCGAGGTGCCGGCGATGACGGTGGGGCTTTTCGGCCTCTTCCTGCTGGCCACCTTCCTGCCCAGCCTCGGCATGATCGTGCGCCGCCTGCACGACCTCGGCCTGACCGGCTGGCTCTGCCTGCTCCTCCTGATCCCGACCTTCGGCAGCCTGATCATCCTGGTCTTTGCGCTCATCCCGACACAAGGGCGCGAAAACCAGTGGGGGCCTGTGCCGGCGGGGGTCAGGATCTAACCTAAACGTGCATCTTGCAACTACTTGCAACTTTAGGTAGAGTCCCCGCTCGGCATGACGGGGGCAAAGTATGCGTGGCACGGTCTATCACTTCGACCAGGATCAGGATTTCGGTTACATCAATGGGGTTGACGGCAAACGCTACATGTTGCCCGTAGCGATCTGAGCCATGAGGTGACCCTCGTCAGGGGCACTCTTGTCGAATTCCAGCCAGATGATGGGACGGCTCACAATATAGCCGCCGTGGCCTCAACCACGCCGTCGTCAACCCCCGGCCAGTCTGACCGTACCGGCGAAAACGGGCCCACTCGTTCCACGGGCCTGTGGGCGTACTTCCTGTGCACGGTGAGCGTGAACTATTTCAATTTCGACGGACGCGGCCGCCGCAGGGAATTCTGGGCCTTTTGGCTATGCTTTATCCTTGTGCAGTTAGCACTTGTTGGCTTCGGGATACTCGTCAATCTGGCCATCAACGGTTTCGGCATCAACGCGGGCAAAAGCTCGATAGGGTTCCTACCCGCTGTTATCTTTACACTGGCATTCGGCTGGTCGTGGATCGCGCTTGTCGTGCGGCGTCTTCACGACATCGGCCTGAGTGGCTGGCTTGTGTTGATCTGCTTCATCCCGGCTATCGGCGGGGTGGCCGTGCTGGTCTTTGGGCTTGTGCCGTCTCAGGCGGGCGAAAACCAGTGGGGACCGGTGCCGACGGGGGTCAGAGTTTAGCGACTTCGGCAGCATGCCGATCGAAACTGCATAAAAACAAGGAGTTGCACCATCCAGGCGGAGCAGCAAGATTCCTCTTGCTATTTAATCCGCGCACAGATAGTCTGTGCACAGATCTAATGATCGATCAGCCAGGATGAATGGAGCCAAGACAATGTGGAGCAATGAATACACCGCGATTTCCTCCCTTCCCGCAGCAGCCGTCTGGAATGCGCTGAAGGCGTTGCACGAGGGCCGCCTGACCTATGAAGGGTCCGACACTTTCGTGCTGCACGGCCCGTTCGCGAAGGGCACCCGTGTTTCGGTGACGCCGGTCGGGCAGGACACGTTTGAATCGACCATCGTCGATCTCGTCGATAATTTCACCTATGCCGACGAGACGTCGTTCGGTGACACCAAGCGGCTGTTCAGGCATACGCTGGTGCCGGTCGAAGGCGGCACGCAGGTGACGCACCGGCTCGAAATTTCCGGCCCTTCGGCCGCCGAGGTCGGACCCGAACTCGGTCCGCAGATCAGCGGCGATTTCGACGCCTCGATGGCTAAATTGTTCGAGCAGGCAAAGGAGTTTGCGACGGGTGGCTGATGGACAGGATTTGAAAACGCGCTTCAGCGGACCTTCGGAGAGCCCGGGCTTGTTGTTGTGGCGAACCACCATGCGCTGGCAGCGCGTCATGACGGCGGCGCTGGCGCCGCTCGACCTGACTCATGTCCAGTTCGTGCTCTTGGCCTCGGCCATGTGGCTCGGCCGCAATGGCGAGCCGCCCAACCAGGTGCAGCTCGCCGCCCAGGCCGGCACCGAGGTGAAGATGACGTCGGACGTTGTTGCCCGGCTCGAGGCCAAGGGACTGATCGCGCGGGAAGCCGACCCCAGGGATTCGCGTGCCAAGGTGATCCGCGTCACCCCGGCCGGGGCGGCCGCCGCACAGCGCGCCATCGTTGCCGTGGAGACCGCCGACGCGGCCTTTTTCGAACCGGTGGACGAAGCACAGTTCGTCGGCCTGCTGCAGCAGCTGGCCGGCGAGATCCGCTAAACCGGGAGGTCCTGCGCCAAGGTGTGTTGAGATTCAGGTCAGGCCGAGCCGAGAATGGCGACTGCCGAGAACCGGAGCGGAGCGTACTTGAAGTACGCGAGCACCGGAAGCGCAGGCAGCCGTCATTCGCAGGCCGGCCTCACCTGAATATCGACACGCCTTAGCCCAGGAACTTGGCGATGATCGCATCGCCCATCTCGACCGTGCCGACTTCGGTCATGCCCGGCGAGAAAATGTCCTTCGTCCGCAGGCCCTGATCGAGCACGGCGGCGATCGCGCCTTCCAGCCTGTCGGCTTCATCGACCATGCCGAAGGAATAGCGCAGGCACATGGCGAAGGAAGCGATCATGGCGATCGGGTTGGCGATGCCCTTGCCGGCGATGTCGGGTGCCGAGCCGTGCACGGGCTCGTAGAGCGCCTTGCGCTTCTTGGTCTTGACGTCGGGCGCGCCGAGCGAAGCCGACGGCAGCATGCCGATCGAGCCGGTCAGCATGGCGGCGATATCGGACAGCATGTCGCCGAACAGATTGTCGGTGACGATGACGTCGAACTGTTTTGGCCAGCGCACCAGCTGCATGCCGCCGGCATCGGCCAGCATGTGGTCGAGCTTGACGTCGGAATAGCGCGCCTTGTGCGTTTGGGTGACGACCTCGTTCCACAGCACGCCCGATTTCATGACGTTGCGCTTTTCCATCGAGGTGACATGATTGCGACGCGTCCGCGCGAGCTCGAAGGCGACGCCCGAAATGCGCTCGATCTCGAACGTGTCGTAGACCTGCGTGTCGATGCCGCGCTTCTGGCCGTTGCCGAGATCGATGATCTGCTTGGGCTCGCCGAAATAGACGCCGCCGGTCAGCTCGCGCACGATGAGGATGTCGAGGCCTTCGACCACCTCCTGCTTGAGCGAGGAGGACGCCGCGAGCGCCGGATAGCAGATGGCGGGGCGCAGATTGGCGAACAGCTCCATGTCCTTGCGCAGCCGCAGCAGGCCGGCCTCGGGGCGCACCTCGTAAGGCACGGCATCCCACTTTGGTCCGCCAACCGCGCCGAACAGCACCGCGTCCGCCGCCATCGCCTTGGCCATGTCGGCATCGGAGATTGCCGCGCCATGCGCGTCGTAGGCGCAGCCGCCGACCAGGCCCTCATCGGTGACGAAGCCGCTGCCGAGCTTTTCGTTCATGGCCGATATCAGCTTCTTGACCTCGGCCATGGCCTCGGGGCCGATGCCGTCGCCGGGGAGCAGGAAAAGATGCTTCGTTGCCATGGAGAAACCGTCCCAGAAAGAATTTGAACCGCGGCCTTGCTAAACGCCAAGCGCTTGCGGCGCAAGCCTGCGGTTCAGAACCACGATCACCGATGTGAGAGAATGTTGACCAGCCGGCCCAGGGGATCGCGCACATAGAAGCGCCGCACACCCCACGGTTCGTCGGCCGGACCGTATTCGATGGCGAAGCCGGCGGCCTTCATGCCTTGAAGTGCCGCCTCGACATCGTCGACCTCGATCGACAGGTCCGGCACCGGCGTGCCGGAGCCGCCTTGCGCCATGAAGGAGACCTGCACCTGCATCTTTTCCGCGGAGCCGTAGGTGGCGATCCAGCCCTGATCCATCAGCATGTCGAGGCCAAGCACGTCATGGTAGAAGCGTTTCGCCGCCGCCGCGTCCTGCGTCTCGATATTGGCCACGATGCGCCGGACCTTCATAGGCTTGGCCTCAATGTCTCAGACCAATTCCAGGAAAAGTGTGAAACGGTTTCCCCGGGGAAGCGCGCAGGCTTTCCCTTGGGAATTGCGTCAACTGCTCTAAGCCGAGCGCCGCAGCGCTGTGACTTCGATCTCGATCTTCATTTCCGGCTTGTTGAGCTGGCACACGATCATTGTCGCCGCCGGCCTGATGTCGCCGAATGTCTCGCCCAGGATCGGGAAGACCACATCCACGAAGGCCTGGTCGGTGATGTAGTAATGCGCCCGCACCACGTCTGATATCTCGAAGCCGCCGTCGGCCAGCGCCTTGCCGATCGTCGCCAGGCAGTTGCGCGTCTGCGCCTCGACCGTTTCCGGCATCGTCATCGTCGCGTAATCATAGCCGGTCGTGCCGGAGACGAAGCACCAGTCGCCCTGCACCACCGCGCGCGAATAGCCGGCGGTCTTCTCGAAGGGCGAACCGGTGGAGATCAGTTTGCGCATGGGAGGCCTCCTTGGATTTTGGGCCTGCGTCTAGCAGGCGGCGCGGCGCGGGTCGTGGGCCAAGCAGGGCGGACCATTGTCACGACGCGGCGAAGTGCTGCCTCGGAGATTAGTCGGGGTATCCCTCCCGTCGTCATCCTGGGGCGTAGCAAGGAGCGAAGCGACGCGGCGCAGACCCGCGGATGACGAAGCTCTGTTGGCCGTCGCGCAACGCTAGTGCCCTAGTTCCCCGACGCCTGCGCGTCGTCGAGCGCCTTCTTGATATCGTCCGGCCAGTCCTTGAGCGGCGGCCAGGCCGCTGGCGCGCCATCGTCGCCACGCCGCGAGAAATAGACCGTGTGCTTGGCCGGATCGACCGCCATGAAGCCGTCATTGCCGCCGCAATCATGCGGCACGCAGCCGGTGGCGTAAAAGGCGCCGGAGGCCGTCTTTTCCGTGCCGCCACCGACCAGCAGGCTGGTCGCCATGTCGGGCATGGTGTCGCCGAGCAGCGCCTTGGCCGCCTTGTAGACAGCCTCGTTGTGGAAGGCATCGATGATGTTGTCGTATTTCGACGGATCGATATCCTTCCAGTCGGTGCCGGGTTCGGGCGTGTAAGCGAGGTTGCCGGAAGTCGTCAGGCCTTCGGTCGGCGACCATTGCAGGGCCGGCTTCTGATCGCCCGGCAGCAGATAGGGCACGAAATAGATGGCGCTGTCGGAGATCGCCGCCGGCGGCGCGCCGCATTCGTCCTGCTCGACCGTCGTGGTCTTGATCTCGCCGTCCTTCGGCTTCCAGACGATGACCTTGGCCGGGCCGCATTGATTGCCGCCGTCGCCGACATCGACCAGCGCCACGTTGACGTCGCCGATCTTCACGATCTTGTCGAAGAAGACATCGTAGTTGCTGGCCAGCTGCTTGCCGTCATAGGCGAGCACCTTCTCGCCGTCCTGCTCCGGCTGCGTGATGGTCAGCTGGCCGCCCTCGAACGCTATCGGCGCCTGCTTGTCGTCGTCGGCGGGCGCCGCGTCGCTCGACGATCCCTGGTCGGTCGCCGGCTGGTCGGCTGGCTTCTGGGCTGCCGCGGGCGTCTGTGTCTGCGCAAAGGCGCTCGCGCTGGGCACCAGCAACAAGGCCAAGCCGCAAACGCCGGCAAGAAGCGAACGTGCCATGACTGTCCCTCCCTTCAGTCGCCACCAAACCCGGCCGGAACGCGGCCGGGCCTATCGTCGGACAGTGCCGCTCAGGCCCAGGGACGCTGTTCGGCGTTCTTCTTCTCGAACGAGGCGATGGCGCCGGCCTTCTCCATGGTCAGGCCGATATCGTCGAGGCCGTTGAGCATGCAGTGCCGCTTGAAGTCGTCGAGGTCGAACTTGACGACGCCGCCATCGGGGCCGCGGATTTCCTTGGCTTCGAGATCGATCGACAAAGTGGCGTTGGAGCCGCGCGAGGCGTCGTCCATCAGCTTCTCCAGATCTTCGGGGCTGACGGTGATCGGCAGCACGCCGTTCTTGAAGCAGTTGTTGTAGAAAATGTCGGCGAACGAGGTCGAGATGACGCAGCGAATGCCGAAGTCGAGCAGCGCCCACGGCGCGTGCTCGCGGCTCGAGCCGCAGCCGAAATTGTCGCCGGCGACCAGGATCTGCGCCTTGCGGTAGGCCGGCTTGTTGAGCACGAAATCCGGATTTTCCGAACCATCGTCATTGTAGCGCATTTCGGCGAACAGGCCGGTGCCGAGGCCGGTGCGCTTGATCGTCTTGAGATAATCCTTCGGGATGATCATGTCGGTGTCGACATTGACGATCGGCATCGGAGCGGCGACGCCGGTGAGCTTGGTGAATTTTTCCATGGCTTTGGCCCGTGTTTTCGTTGCGGGGGATTTGCTGACGCCCCGTTTACACAAAGCCGAGGGCAAATAAAAGGCAACTGTTCGTGCGCGCTGGCACAAGGGGCGTACCACAAAGCGACTTCGAATTCGCGAGGCGATGATGCAGTCTGACCGGCATGGCTGAAAACTCCCATGTCCTCTACGCAAGCGAGTCCGCGCTCGACATCGCCGAATTCCGCCGCGTGCTGGTGGAATCCGGCCTCGGCGAGACGCGGCCTGTCGATGATCCCGCCAGGCTGCGGGCGATGCTGTCCGGTGCCAATCTTGTGCTGACCGCGCGTCTCGATATCGAAGGCAAGCCGCTGATCGGCGTGGCCCGTGCGGTCACCGACTTCTCCTGGGTTTGCTACATCTCGGAACTCGCCGTGTCCCGATCGGCGCAAGGGCTCGGCATCGGCAAGGGCCTGATGGACGAGGCGCGACGGCAGCTTGGGCCGTCGGTCGCCATCAGCCTGATTTCCATGCCCGACGCCGTCGGCTTCTACGAACGCATCGGCATGAAGCGCATGGCCGACGCCTTCTGGTTCTCCCGCAAGGGCTGACTTTTTTCTCCCGTGGCCGCGCCCAGCCGCCGACGGTGTGCGATCTTGTCGCTTGACATGCAACCAAATGGTTGCATATTAAAGCGATGAGCATGGATGCAGTCTTTCGCGCCCTGGCCGACCCGACACGCCGGCAATTGCTGGACAACCTCCATGCCCGGAACGGGCAGACGCTGAACGCGCTGTGCGCGGAGATGGACATGACACGCCAGGCGGTGACCAAGCATTTGGCGATCCTGGAGGAAGCCAACCTCGTCACCACGCTCCGCAAGGGACGCGAGAAGCAGCACTACCTCAATCCGGTCCCCATCAACGAGATCGCCGAGCGCTGGATCGGCAAGTTCGAGCGCCATCGGCTGGATGCATTGAGTGATCTGAAGAAACGCCTCGAAAGGGAAGACTGATGAGCAACAGCTTCGTTTACGTGACCTACATCCGCACCACGGCCGAAAAACTCTGGGAGGCGCTGACCGACCCGGAGTTCAACCGGCAGTTCTTCCTCTGCTCCTATCAGGAGAGCGAGTGGAAGGTCGGCTCCAGCTGGAAACTGATCTTCCCCGACGGCCGCGTCGCCGACTCGGGCGAGATCCTCGAGATCGACCCGCCGCGACGCCTGGTCATCAAATGGCGCAATGAATGGATGCCGGAGGTCAAGGAAGACGGCTACACGCGCTGCACCTTCACAATCGAACAGGACGGCGAGCTGATGAAGCTGGCCGTCACCCACGAGGCCGACGGCCCGCACCGGCTGATCCCGAATGTCAGCAAGGGCTGGCCGCTGGTGCTGGCGAGCCTCAAGAGCCTGCTCGAGACCGGCAAGGGTTTCGAGCGCCCGCCAACGAAAGGGTGAAAGGCTCGTTTCGATACCGAAACAAACTGGATGTGGAGGCAGAAATGATGCACGTCCTCGGGGTACAGAGCATGACCAATGGCGAGACGATCATGGCGTCAGCCGAGATCGAAGCGCCTGTGGAACGCATCTTTCGCGCGCTGGTCACGAGAGAAATCGAGCAATGGTGGGGGACCGCCGACACCTACCGGATGGCCGATTGGTCGGCCGACCTTCGCGTCGGCGGTCGCTGGACGGTCGTCGTCCGCACTGCCGGCGGCAGGGAGCTGCCGGCCGGCGGCGAATTCCTCGAGATCGAAGCGCCGCGCTGTATCGTGCAGACGCGGGCCTATGCCTGGGACCATCCGACGCTTGGCCGGCGGCAAACCACGGTCGCCTGGCTGCTCGAGCCGACCGCCAAGGGCACGCGCCTCACCATCTGCCATGGCGGTTTTGCCGGCCTGAGCGATGCGGCGGCCGAGCATGCCGAGGGCTGGGGCCGGGTGCTGGCCTGGCTGCAGGCCTATGTCGGGGATGGAAGACTAGCGGCGGCCTGAGCAGCGGGACGGTGGCAACGGCTCGTCGTTCATCTCGTCTTGACCCACACTTCATCTGGTCCACATCCCATGCATGGAAAAGCAGGGATGTTTCATCGGCACGGCCGGCTGGGGAATTCCAACCCGATATAAGGAGGACTTGCCGCAACCCGGTTCGCATCTCGAACGCTACGCCCGCCGATTTCCGATCGTCGAAATCGACACGTCCTTCCACAAGTCACACCGTCGCGAGACCTACGAGCGCTGGGCACGCTCCGTGCCGGAGCACTTCCGCTTTGCCGTCAAGACGCCCAAGACAATGACCCATGAGCATCGTCTCGCGGATGGCGATGCGCTTGCGGAAATGTTCCTCCAGCAGGTCGAAGGTCTCGGCGAAAAACTGAGCGTGCTTTTGGTGCAGCTGCCGCCGAGCTTGCCGTTCGAGCCGGACATCGCCTGCGGTTTCTTTGACATGCTGGGCAGGCGGACAAAGGCAAGGCTGGCATGCGAACCACGCCACCCGAGCTGGTTCGAAGCAGAGGCGGAAACGCTCCTCGCCGACCGGCGGATCGCGCGCGTTGCCGCCGATCCCGCTCTAGTGCCGCCTGCTGCGGTGCCGGGCGGTTGGGCCGGCCTTGCCTATTTCCGCTGGCACGGCGTGCCGCGTGTCTACTACTCGGACTACGACGCCGAAAGCCTCGACCGGATCGGCCGACAGCTGCAGGCAGCGGCCGCCTCGGGCGCGGAGGTCTGGGGCATCTTCGACAACACGGCCGCCGGCCACGCGCTCGGCAATGCTCTCGCTATCGATGCGACAGTTGACTAGGCGCTTCTCAAATCACATTCAATTCCCGGAACGCCCGCCCCTCGGCCACCCGCTCATAACCAAACGCCGAGCAATCGATCGTCCGATACCCGCCATGCACGATCAACTCAGCCAGCGCCTTGCCGACCGCCGGCGCCTGCTGCAGGCCGTGGCCGGAAAAACCGTTGGCGAAGAGGAAATTGCCGACCTCTGGATGCGGCCCGATCACCGCGTTCTGGTCGAGCGTGTTGTAGTCATAGTGCCCGGCCCAGGCGCGGGTCGCCTTGATGGCCTCGAAGGCGGGAATGCGGGTCGCCAGCACCGGCCAGATCACCTCTTCGAACAGCGGCCAGTCGACCTCGAAATCGGCGGGATCGGCCGGGCCGTCGCCCTCTTCCGGCTCGGCGCCGCCGGTGAGGTAGACCGAGCCTTCCGGCCGCACATAAATGCCGGAGGGATCGACCAGCAGCGGCATGTCGGCATATTTCTCGCGCGCCTCGAACACGAAGACGTTGCGCTTGCGCGGCTCGACTGGCAGCGCCAGCCCGGCGAGGGCCGCGACCTTGCCGGCATTCGGCCCGGCGGCGTTGACGACGATGCCGGCTTCCAAGGTCTGGCCATTTTCGAGGGAGACGCCGGTGACGCGGTTGCCGTTGCGCGTAATGCCGGTGGCCGAAGCGGCGATGAAATCGATCTTCTTGTCACGCAGCGCCTTGCGGAACAGCGTCAGCATCGCATGCGCGTCGAACCAGCCTTCGCCGGTCCGGCCATAGGCGCCGGCGGAAATGCCTTCAGCCGACAGCCAGGCGAAGCGCCGCGTCAGCTGCTCGGCGTCCTCGAGCACGATGTCGGCGCCTTCGGCGACCTGTGCATCATGGTTTGCCTTGAGCACCGGCAGGCCGTTCTCGCCGGCCAGGATGAGATAGCCACCCTCGCGGAACCCGATATCGGCATCGGCGCCGAACGTCTCCTTCAGCCGCCGGAACAGCTTCAGCGTGAATTGCGATAGCCGGATGTTTTCGGGAATCGAGAATTGCTGGCGGATCGAGGCCATGGACAGCGTCGTTGCCGCATGGGCGAATTGCGGATCGCGCTCGATGAGCGCGATGGAGCCGGAAAACCCCTCCTCGCGCAGATAGTAGGCAATGGAGGACCCGACGATGGCCCCGCCGATGATGACGATGTCGTAGCGCACGCTTAATGTCTCTCCAAGCCTAGAGCATGATCCCGAAAAGTGGCCGCCGGTTTTCGGAAGAGATCATGCTCCCTCTCATACTACCGGCAGTGTGATCTCGAAGCGCGTGCCGCGCTCGGAGTCAACCAGCCGGATCATACCATCATGCGCTTTCAGGAGGGCCAGCACGATGCCGAGGCCCATGCCGGTGCCGCCGGTGGAGCGCCGCGTGGTGAAGAACGGCTCGAAGATGCGCGCCCGGTTGCTCGGCGAAATGCCGGCGCCGTCGTCGCCGACCAGCACCGTCGCCTTGCCGCCGGCGCTCGCCGCCGTGATCGAAACGAGCGTCGCGGCGTGCCTGGCGGAATTGTCGATGAGATTGGCCAGCACGATTGCCGCGTTCTCGGCCGAGATGCGCAGAGCGAGATCGCCGCCCGCCTCGATGCGGACCGCCAGCCTGGTGTCGGCGGGCAGCAGGGCCAGCGCGGCACCGATCGAGGTGCTTTCGCCGCTCGGTGCAAGATTTTCGGCCTTGGCCAGATCGAGCAGCCGCCGCACCAGCAGATTGAGCCGCCCGGCATCGGTGACGATGTTGTTAGAGAAGCGCCGCCGCTCCTCATCATCCATCGTGCTGCCGGAATCGCGCAGCAATTCGGCCGCGCCCTGGATCGCC
This sequence comes from Mesorhizobium sp. 131-3-5, assembly GCF_016756575.1. Classification (NCBI taxonomy): domain Bacteria; kingdom Pseudomonadati; phylum Pseudomonadota; class Alphaproteobacteria; order Hyphomicrobiales; family Phyllobacteriaceae; genus Mesorhizobium; species Mesorhizobium sp. 131-3-5. The sequence continues at coordinate 960,638 of NZ_AP023254.1, read as the reverse complement.
GTCAGCGGCGATTTGAGCTCGTGCGAGACATGGGTGGCGAAGGTCTGGATGCTATCCGAGCGCGCCTGCAGCTTTTCGGCCATGTCGAGGAAGGCGGCGGACAGCTCGGCCATTTCGTAGGTGCCATGATGGTCGAGCGGCCGAATTGCGTCACGCTCACCGGCGGCGATGCGCTGCGTGCGGTCGATCAGCGCATAGATCGGCCGGCTGACCGTGCGCAGGAACACCAGGCCGATGAGCAGCGTGCCGCCGAGGATGGCGATCGCCGCCAGGGTCACCTTGCCGCGTTCGCCATAGAGATGCTTGATGATGTTGTTGGGTGTCCGCGAGACATAGACCACGCCGGCGACCCGGCCATCAACGGCCACCGGCAGGGCGACGAAGACCCGCACCTTGGTACCGCGGCTGACCGAATAGAGCGGTGGCGTCGGCTGGTCGGGGATGCGCAGCCTGAGCGCGCTGGCATAGTGGCCGCCAAGTGCCGTGCGCACCTCGTCGACCTCGCCAAGCGACTGCCCGACCTCGCCACGTCCGGCAATGACGACACCTGTGGGATCAAGCAGCCGGAAACCGGCCAGCGTGGTTTTCTGCGTGGCGTCGAGAATGCCGGACAGGCGCGTGCCGATCGCGGCGAAGGCCGGATCGGTGGTGGCGGGCATGGCGGCGGGCCGGGTCGGCCGCACGGCGTCTGAGGCGAGATCGAGCTGCGGCTCGATCGGCCGGTACGGGCCGTCGGGATTGGCTGCTCGGCTGGCACCGCCATTGGCCTGCGGCATCGGCGCGCCGAGTTTGTCCGGGGGAATGCCGGCGTCGCGCACTTCCTGCGCATAGATGGCGGCGATGGCCGCCCCTTGGGCGATCAGTTCCGCCTCGGTCTGGCGGATCAGCTGGTTTTCGTAGAGGCGAAAGAAGAACAGGCCGACCAGCGGCAGCGCCATCACCATGATCAGGATGGCGACGACGACCGTGGCAAGCCTTGGTCGCCATTTGCGGCCGATCCATTTGCTGGACGTCGTCAGCCGCATCGGCCGAGCCGGAAGCCGACGCCATGCACGGTCTCGATGGCGTCCAGGCAGCCCACCGCCGCCAGCTTGGCGCGGATGTTGCGGATATGGCTGTCGACGGTGCGGTCGGCGACATGGATCTTGCCGGCATAGGCGTTCGCCATCACCGCGTCACGGTCGAGCACATGCGCCGGCCGCGCCAAAAACCCTTTCAGGATCGAGAATTCGATCCCCGTCAGGGCAAGCGGCTTGCCGTCGAAGCTTGCGGCGTGGCTGGCCGGCGCCAGAGTGAGCTTGCCATGCGAAAACTGCCGGTCGTCGGCCGCCTCGGCCGCCGCCGGGCGGGCGCGGCGCAGGATGACGTTGACGCGAGCGACCAGCTCGCGCGGGCTGAACGGTTTCGTCACATAGTCGTCGCCGCCCATTTCGAGCCCGAGGATGCGGTCGATCTCCTCGTCGCGCGCGGACAGGAACAGCACCGGCACGTCCGATGTGTGGCGCAGCCGCCGGCAGACCTCCAGCCCGTCCATCTCCGGCATGCCGATGTCGAGCACGACGAGATCCGGCGCCCGGCGTCCGATCTCCTGCAAGGCGGCGGCGCCATCGGCCACGCCAAGCGTCTTCATGCCGGCCTTTTCCAGCGCGAAGCAGATCACCTCGCGGATGTGCGGGTCATCGTCGGCGACGAGGATGTGATGCGGCATCGGTCAGCGGCCCGGCAAGGAAGGTTGCGAAGGCTGAGGAAGCACGAGGGACCCCTTGCTGTCGAGATAGGCAAGCAGGCGCCAGTCGCGAAAGCTCCAGGCCCGCCAGTTTTCCTGGACGGTTCGGTACCAACCCTCGTCGATGCCACGCAGTCTCGCAAGTTCGCGTGTGGCGCCGGCGTCGGGGGTCTTGCCCTGATGATCGAAGAAGCGGTCGAGCGCCGGAAACGCGCCCGGGCCGAGCGAGCGCAGGTACCAAGCGTCGAGGGGAATACCCTGGCCGGTCATTTCGAGGGAATGGTCGACATTGTAATTGGCGATCGTCGCGGCGAAATTGATGAAACAGCAGGCATAAAGCGTCAGGGATAACGTCAGAAGATTGGCGGAGGAGAGCCATTCATTGGATTTTCCAAGCGCGATGCGGGCGATGATCAGCGCAAGCCCTGCCGCCACCAGCCCCATCCAGACGAAAGCCGCGATGCGCCAATAGGTCAGCGCATAGATGCCGACATAGAGGTCGAGCCGCAGGATCGACGAGATGACCAGCATGATGTTCTGCGCCACCCAGGCATAGACCAGCCGGCGGATGACGGGATCTCCTGAGGTCTCGCTGCCCGGCCTGAGCGCCGCCAGCACGAACCCGGCGGCAAGCAGTGCGGTAACGATCAGGGGATAGGCGCCGCGATGCGCATAGGCGGCATAGCTCAAGCCGTCGGGAAGGGCGACACCGCCCCACAGATAGGTGGCGTCGAGCCCGGTCTGCAGCGCAAACAGCGCGTTGAAGACAATCAGCGCGCGCAGGATGGCGGGTTTGCCGAAGACGGTCTCCTCGATGACGTGTCGTTGCGGATTGGTCGCCGGTTGAGCAACGGCAAGTGGTGGCCGGGAGATGCGCCGCGAAAAACGCGGCAGGCGTGGCCGCAGAAAGGCCCAGACGCCGGCAAGCACGAACAGCCAGAAGGCGATCCGCGCCAGCTGGATGAGATCGAGCAGCTTCATCAGGTCGATCAGCGACAGCCAGTAGTCGATGACCGGATTGGCGGCGCCGAACAGCGCCAGGAAGACGGCGCCCAGCGTCAGCGGCATCACCCAGACGGCGACCGCCGCAAGCCTGACGCGGCGCCCGCCGAACCGGCGCGCCGTCTTGCGCCAACGGATGAAATCACGGACGAAGCGGAACGGCGCCGCGAGCCCGAACAACGCAATCTGGCCGACAATACGGGCCATGCCGTGCCGCAGGCGACCGCTCAGCGAAAGCGCGAAGACGACCAGCGCCGCAAGCGCCATCGAGACGGACAGGGGGCTGACATTTTCGGCGAGCGGCAGCAGCGCGACAAGCAAGGCGGCGGGCTTGAGCCAGACCCTGATGTCGCTGAAGGCCGTGGGATGCACGGCCACGACCGCAGCGGCAATCAGGATGGCGAACAGGAAAGCCGTGATGCCGGCGGGTTGGCCGTAGAACAGGAAATCCGCCAGCACGACCAGCAGCACGGCAACACCGAAGCGGCTGCAATAACTTGGCGCGGCAGAGAAAAACGCTGTCACGACCTGATCCTCCCGATGGTGTCCAGCCGGAAGGTCGGCGGACACTTGCGGGCGAAAGGGATGACAATCGCCATGGGATTCGCGCGTGGCGGATCGACCAGCCACCAGCCTTCGGTGCGCAGGCGCTGTGGCACGGACCAATGGGGTTTTGCTCGCTTGTGCATGCCGCCTGTTTCGCAGGCCGGCAGGGAAACGGCAGGGCGGATCCGAGGAGCTTTTCCGCAGGCCTGTGCAGTTTTCATGCAGGGCCGCGCATCACGGCTGGTGCGCTGCCCCACCATCCTACGGACGTTGGCGCTGCCCCAGGCAGGCTCCTTTCCTCTCCCTCCGGAGGGGGGGAGAGGTGGCTCGGCGAAGCCGAGACGGAGTGGGGGAACCAGCTGGCAACCCCCGCGAACGGACATAGGAAGGCACCAGGCGCAAGCATCGCCCCGCCTTGCACGCAAGGGTCGACCCCCCGCTCCGTCGAGCTTCGCTCGACACCTCTCCCCCGATCGACGGGGGAGAGGAAGGCTCTCTTCCGCAACGGCTGAGGAAGGGCGCCGAGCTTCTACCTCCCCTTGTGGGGAGGTCGGACCGAAGGTCCGGGTGGGGTGCTGGTCGCCGACCCCGCAGCTTCGCAGCGACCCTGCGCACAGCACCAACGCTTGCCTCGACCACCACAGACGGCATAGATCGGATATGACCGAACCCTACCGCCCGCGCCGCTCCGTCCTCTATGTCCCGGCCTCCAACGACAAGGCGCTTGCCAAGATCGCGCTTCTGTCCTGCGACGCAATCATCATCGACCTCGAGGATGCCGTCGCCCCGGCCGACAAGATCGCCGCCCGCGAAAAACTGCCCGCGATCTTCGCCAACCGCCCGGTCGCCAACAATCTCGGCCGCCGCTGCGAGATGGTGGTGCGCGTCAATGCGCTGGCCAGCGAATGGGGCGCCGACGACCTCTTGGCCGTGGCGAAAGTCGAGCCTGACGGCATCCTTTTGTCCAAGGTCGCCACGCCGCGCGACATCCTCGAAGTCGGCGACGTGCTCGACGACAATTTTGCCCCCGACAGCGTGAAACTCTGGGCGATGATCGAGACGCCCAAGGCGCTGCTCAACATCGGCGCCATTGCCGAACTGGGCCGCGATCCGGCCTCACGGCTCAATTGTTTCGTGGCCGGAACGAATGATCTCGCCAAGGAAACCGGTGTGCTGGTGACGGCGGACCGGCGCTACCTCGTGCCATGGCTGATGCAGATGGTGCTGGCCGCGCGCGCCGGCGGTCTCGACATGCTCGACGGCGTTGCCAATGATTTTCGCGACCTCGACGCCTTTGCCCGTGAGTGTGCGGAGGCGGCGGCCATGGGCTTCGACGGCAAGACGCTGATCCATCCGGCCCAGATCGACGCCGCGAACCGCGCCTTCGCGCCCTCGCCGCAGGCGGTCGCCGAGGCACGCGCGGTGAAGGATGCCTTTTCACGTGCCGAGAATACTGGCAAAGGCGTGATCGCGCTGAACGGCAAGATGGTCGAGCGGCTGCATCTGGCACAGGCCGAAAAACTGCTGGCGAAGGCGGCCGCCATCGGCGCATGATATAGCCCCATGCTCGCGGGCTATGGCACTTACGACAGGACTTGAGACATGAAACTCTACCGCTTTCTCACCGGCCCGGACGACGCCAGCTTCTGCCACAAGGTGACGGCGGCGCTGAACAAGGGCTGGCACCTGTTCGGCTCGCCGACCTACGCCTACGACAAGAAGGCCAAGACCATGCGCTGCGGCCAGGCCGTGGTGAAGGACGTCGACGGCCAGGAATATGGGCCGGACACCAAGCTCAGCGACTGGTAGATTTTGCAAAGCGCCGACGCAGGCTGTGTCGAGATTCAGGTCAGGCCGAGTCGAAAATGGTGGTGCCCGAGAACCGGAGCGGAGCGTACTTTTGGTACGTGAGCACCGGAAGCGCAGGGGACCGCAATTTGCAGGCCGGCATCACCTGAATATCGACACAGCCTACTCGGCTGCCTCTTCGATCTTCTCCATATCATCGTCCGACAGGCCGAAATGGTGGCCGATCTCGTGGATCAGCACATGGGTGACGATGTCGCCCAGCGTCTCCTCGTTCTCGGCCCAATAGTCGAGCATGGCGCGGCGGTAGAGCGTGATGCGGTTCGGGCCTTCGCCGGTCTGCGGGTTCCAGCGCTCGGCGATGCCGCGGCCCTCGAACAGGCCGAGCAGGTCGAACGGCGTCTCCAGCGACAGGTCGTCCATGATCTCGTCGGTCGGGAACTCGGCGATCTGGATGACGATCTCGCCGGTCAGCTTGCGAAAATCCTCCGGCAGATGGGCGTACGCCTCCAGCGCCAGGAACTCTATCTCCTCCATCGAGGGCGCGAGTTCGCCATGCCAGGTGCGGGTCTTATAGATGCGGGCCATGCTTTGTCCTTTGATCCGGCATATAGGCTTTCGCACCGGGCGAGGCAAATGAAGTGGCCGCTACGCCCTGTCGTGCAGGGTCTGCAGGAATAAATTCCTTGTGACTCTGCTTGACTCTTCGGGTCGGCTCTGGAATCCTAGAGAACATAACAGGAACAATTGTGAGTGGACACTGACCGTCATGGCGATATCAGCCGTGGCGCGGGAGACTGTTTTTGCCCTGCGCCGCCAGATCGCGAAGATCGAGGGAACGCTGCCCGAGCGCCTGCAGGCGCCGGCTGGCGCGCCGCTTGATGCCGACGCCAGCCCCGATCTCACGATCGTCCGGCGCGGTCTTGCCGCTGCCTTGCCGGATGCCTTCCTGCCTGTCGGCGTCGACCCCCTCGATGCCGCCCTGAGCGGCGGGCTGCCGAAAGCGGCGCTCAGCGAAATCCATGGCCTGGAAACCCGCGATTCTGGAGCCGTCGCCGGCTTTGCCCTGTCGCTCGCCAGCCTGATCCTCAAGCAGGCGCAAGGGCTGCCGGTGTTGTGGATCGGCACCACGGAAATCTTCCGCGAGGCGGGCTTTCCCTATGCCAGGGGACTGCAGGCCTCCTTCGGCATCGAACCGGAACAATTGCTGTTTTCCGAGGCGCCGAAACTCGTCGATGCGCTGTGGGTCGCCGAGGAAGCGGCGCGGATGACGGCCCTCGCCGCGGTCATCCTGGAAATCCGCGGCAATCCGCAGCGGCTCGACCTGACCGCGACGCGGCGGCTGCATGCGCGGGCGCAAAGTGCCGGCCGCCCCGTATTCCTGCTGCGGCAGGCGGCCGAGCCCGAACCGACGGCGGCGCCCGTCCGCCTCATCGTCTCGCCGGCGCCGGCCGTGCCGCGCGAAACCGTCGCCGGGCCGCTCGCCGGATCGATCGGCCGCCCGGCCTTCACCATCAGCATCGGCAAGAGCCGCACGGCCCTGCCTGGACAATTCACACTGGAGTGGAACCCCGATGAACGCGTATTCGACGAAAGAAGGGGCGAAGAAGGCCGGGCAAAGAATCCTGTCCCTGTGGTTTCCCTATCTGGCGGCCGAAAGGATCCTGCGGCAGCGTCTGGGGCGGTCCTGGCGTTCCCGGCCCCAAGATCATCCGACGCCATCTCATCCGCCACTGGTGATCAGCCACCGCCAGGGCAACGCGCAGCGCATCTCAGCCCTCGACGAGCGGGCTGAGGCACTGCACCTGAAGCGCGACATGGGCATTGCCGACGCGCGTGCCATGCATCCCTCGATCGACATCGTCGAGGCCGATCCGGAGGCAGACCGGCGCCTGCTCGAAGGCCTTGCCGACTGGTGCGACCGCTACACCCCGCTGGTGGCGCTGGACGGGGCGGACGGCCTGTTTCTCGACGTCACCGGCTGCACCCATCTGTTCGGCGGCGAACGCGCCATGCTGGACGACATCCTGTCGCGCTTCCTGCATCAGGGGTTCGATGTCCGCGCCGGCCTTGCCCCGACGCCGGGCGCGGCCTGGGCGGCGGCCCGCTTTTGCGGCGACCGCATCGTCGATGGCGGCGAGGAGGAAGCGCTGCTGGCGCCCTTGCCGCTCGCCGCACTGCGCATCGCGCCGGAAACCCGCGCCAGCCTGGAAAGTGTCGGCCTGCGCACGGCGGGCGCGGTCATGGCCGCCCCGCGCGCGCCGCTTGCCCGCCGCTTCGGCGCCACCTTGCTGCTGCGCCTCGACCAGGCGCTTGGCCGGCTCGACGAAGCGGTGTCGCCGCGCCTTCCCGTGGCGCCGCTTTCGGTCGAGCGGCATCTCGCCGAACCCGTCACCCTCACCGAGGACATCGAACGCCTGGTCGGCCTGCTGGCGACGACCTTGAAGACCGATCTCGAACGCCGCGGCGAGGGCGCCCGGACGCTGGCGCTGCTGCTCTTCCGCGTCGACGGCGCCGTCAGCCGCATCGCCTTGGGCACCTCGCGGCCGATGCGCGATCCCCGGCTGATCCAGAAGCTGTTCCATGAAAGGCTGGCCGCCCTCGAGCAGGACATCGACGCCGGCTACGGCTTCGATCTGGTGCGGCTTTCGGTGCTGGCGGCCGCCGCCTTCGACATGGCGCAGGCCGATCTGACCGGCGAGGTGACCGACGACGGCGCCGACATCGCGCTGTTCGCCGACCGCATCCGCGCCAGGCTCGGCGAGGGCGCCGTGCTGCAGCCGGTCGCGGTTGAAAGCCATCTACCGGAGCGTGCCGTCGCCATCGTCCCCTTCAGCGAAGCGCCGCGCCGGACCACGCCGCCGAAGAGACAGGACAGGGTGCAGGCGCCCAAAACCATCTTTCCGCCGGAACGGCCGATCCGGCTGTTCCGCGCGCCCGAGCCCATCGAGGTGCCGGCCACCGAAATGCCGGAGGGTCCGCCGCTGCATTTCCGCTGGCGGCGCGCGCTCTATCGCGTCACCCGCGCCGAGGGTCCCGAACGCATCGCCGCCGAATGGTGGCGCCAGGCGCCAGGCGACGCGGCGGCATCGACACGCGACTATTTCCGCATCGAGGATGCCGAAGGCCGCCGCTACTGGCTCTACCGGCAAGGGCTTTACGGCGGCTCGCAATCCGCGCCGCGCTGGTTCATGCACGGGGTCTTCGCATGAACGCGCTGACCGTCATTCCCTATGCCGAGTTCGGCATCCAGTCGAATTTCTCCTTCCTGCGCGGCGCCTCCAAGCCGGAGGAGCTGGTGGTCGCGGCCAAGCTCATGGGTTTTTCGGCGATCGGCCTTGCCGACCGCAACACGGTGGCCGGCGTGGTGCGCGCCTGGCAGCAGGCCAAGGTCGAAAAGCTTGCCTATCACCCCGGCTGCCGGCTGGTTTTTGGCGACGGCACGCCGGACATTCTCGCCTATCCCAGGAACCGGGCAGGCTGGGGGCATCTGTGCCGCATGCTCACCCAGGCCAATCTGCGCGACGAGACCGAAAAGGGCGCCACCCTTCTCCAGCGCGGCGACCTGCTCGAATGGGGAGATTTGATGTCGCTGGCGGTCCTGCCCGATCTGGCGGCGGGCGCTGAAGACGGTCTTGCCTTGCTTGGCCAGCTCAAGGACCGCTTCGGCAAGGCCCTGCGGCTTGGCGTCTCGCCCTGTTATGCGGGCAATGACCGTTTCCGGATCGAGCAGGCAGCGGCGTTTGCCAAGAGCACCGGCATCCCGCTGATGGCGACCAACGATGTCCTCTACCACACCGCCGAACGCCGCCCGCTGCAGGACGTGCTGACCGCGATCCGCCTCAACACGCCCGTCGCCGAGGTCGGGCTGGAACTCAGCGCCAATGCCGAACGCCATCTGAAGCCGCCGCTGGAAATGGCCCGCCTGTTCCGCAGGCATCCGCAGGCGCTGGCCGAGACGCTGCTGTTCGCGGAAGAATTGACCTTCTCGCTCAGTGATCTCCAGTACAATTACCCCGACGAGCCGACGGAATCCGGCCTCGGGCCGCAGGCCGAGCTGGAAAGGCTGGCGCGGGAGGGGGCAGCCAGGCGCTATCCCTCAGGCGTGCCTCACTCGGTGATCAAGCGCATCGAAGAAGAGCTCGCTTTGATCGAGCGCCTCAACTACGCCCGCTATTTCCTGACGGTTTACGACATCGTCAAATACGCCCGCAGCCAGGACATTCTCTGCCAGGGGCGCGGCTCGGCCGCCAATTCGATCGTCTGCTTCTGCATCGGCATCACCGAAGTCGGGCCGGACCGGATCGACACGCTGTTCGAGCGCTTCATTTCCGAGGAGAGGAACGAGCCGCCCGACATCGATGTCGACTTCGAGCATGAGAAGCGCGAGACCGTCATCCAGTACATCTACGAGAAATACAGCTCCAAGCGCACCGCGCTCGCCGCCGCCGTCATCAGCTATCGCGGCCGTTCGGCGCTGCGCGAAGTGTCGAAGGCTATGGGCCTGTCGGAGGATGTCCGGGCGTCCCTGTCCGGCTCGATCTGGGGCTGGTCGACCTCCGAGGTCGGCGAGAAGGAAGCCCGCGCCGGCGGCCTCGACCAGAGCGACCCGACATCGCGTCATGTGATGGAACGGGCCAACGAGATCATGGGGTTCCCCCGCCACCTCTCCCAGCATGTCGGCGGCTTCGTCATCACCAGGGACCGGCTCGACGAGATCGTGCCCATCGTCAAGACGGCGATGGACGAGCGCAAGATGGTCGAATGGGACAAGGACGATCTCGACGCGGTGAAGATCCTGAAAGTGGATGTGCTGGCGCTCGGCATGCTGACCTGCCTGCAGCGCGCCTTCACCCTGCTTACGGATCACTATCCAAAAGCCCGGGATCCCTATGGCCAACCCTATGTGCTCGCCACCTTGCCGCCGGAAGACAGGCGCGTCTACGACATGATCGGCCGCGCCGACACGCTCGGCGTCTTCCAGATCGAATCGCGCGCCCAGATGTCGATGCTGCCGAGGCTCAAGCCAAAGGATTTCTATGATCTTGTCATCGAGGTGGCGATCGTGCGGCCCGGCCCGATCCAGGGCGACATGGTGCACCCCTATCTGCGCCGCCGGCAAGGCAAGGAAAAACCCGAATATCAGAAGCCGGAGCTCGAGGCGATTCTCAGCAAGACGCTCGGCGTGCCGCTGTTCCAGGAACAGGCGATGAAGATCGCCATCGTCGCCGGCGGCTTCAGGCCGGGCGAGGCCGACGAACTGCGCCGCGCCATGGCCACCTTCAAGCGCACCGGCACCATCGGCAATTACCGCCAGCGCATGATCGACGGCATGGTCGGCAAGGGCTACACCAAGGACTTCGCCGAACGCTGCTTCAAGCAGATCGAGGGTTTTGGCGAATATGGCTTTCCCGAAAGCCACGCCGCCTCCTTCGCCTTGCTCGTCTATGCCTCCTGCTGGTTCAAGACCTTCTATCCCGACGTGTTCTGCGCCGCGATCCTGAATTCGCAGCCGATGGGGTTCTACCAGCCGGCGCAGCTGGTGCGCGACGCGCGCGACCATGGCGTCGACATCCGCGAGGTCGACGCCAATTATTCCGTCTGGGACTGCACCCTGGAAAAAGCGCCGTTCGATCCGGCCCGCATCCTGCCGCGCCATGCCGATATGCGTGGTGTCATCGAGACGAACCATGCGGTGCGGCTCGGCTTCCGGCAGATCAAGGGTCTTTCCAAGGAACGCATGGAGGATTTCGTAAAGCGGCGGGGTTCAGCTTATGAAACCGTCCGTGACGTCTGGCTGCGCTCCGGCCTCGATGTCGACGAGATCGAGAGGCTGGCGCAGGCCGATGCCTTTCGTTCGATCGGCCTCGACCGCCGTGCCGCACTGTGGGAAGTGCGCGCGCTTGGCGCCAAGAGTGCCGCCGAAAAGCTGCCGCTGTTCGACCAGCCGGCGCTGCGCCTGCGCGAACTGGAGCCGGAGACGAAGCTGCCGAAAATGCCGCTCGGCGAGCATGTCATCCACGACTACCGCTCGCTCGGCCTGTCGCTGAAGGCGCATCCCGTCGCCTTCCTGCGCGAGCGGCTCGACCGCGCCGGCGTCACGCCCAATGCCAACTTGCCATCCCAGCGCGACGGCAGGCGGGTTTCGGTCGCCGGCCTCGTGCTGGTGCGCCAGCGTCCCGGCAAGGGCAATGCGATCTTCCTGACGCTGGAGGACGACAAGGCGGTCGCCAACGTCATCTTCTGGGAGCGGACCTTTACCCGCTTCCGGCCCATCGTCATGGGCGCGCGCTTCGTCAAGGTGACCGGGAAATTGCAGTCGGAATCCGGTGTCATCCATATCGTCGCCGAAAAGATCGAGGATCTCACGCCCTGGCTGACCGTGCTGCTGGAGAAGGTCAGCGGAGCCGGAGCGCCGGGGGCCCAACCGATGGGGTATGCCAAAGAGGTAGGCTCGGATCGCCGCAGCCGGCCCGAGATTGGGAACGCGCCGGCAAGGCAGGACCTCGCAACGCTGTCGGAAGAGGCGGAACAGGTCATGCCCAAGGGGCGCAATTTTCAGTAGGCGCGGCCCTTGTCTTCGTCATCTGAAGAGACGCCGTGATCCTTGGCGCCCCCCTCTGTCCTGCCGGACATCTCCCCCACGAGGGGGGAGATTGGCAGCTTCGATCTCGCCGCCTCTCTTAACTCGCAATGCTGAAAATTCGCGAAGGCCGAGGTGACAGCCGATCTCCCCCCTTGTGGGGGAGATGCTCGGCAGGGCAGAGGGGGGCGCTGTCCCGCCAGCCTCTCAAACTTCTACGCCCAGCTGCTTCGCGATTGCGCTGCCTTGGGAGAGCAAAACGACGGATGGCTATGCTGCTCAACCCGGCCCGCTCAGCCTCGGCGGCGGCGCCAGCACATCTTCCGCCGACAGCGTCCGCGCCTCGGAGGGCAGCATGATCGGGATGCCGTCACGCACCGGATAGGCGAGCTTGGCGACCCGCGAGATCAGTTCGCCGCGCTCCGGATCCCAGGCTAGCGGCCCCTTGGTCAGCGGGCAGGCCAAAAGCTCCAGCAGCTTGGGATCGACATCGATCTTCTTCCCGTCACGCCCATCCGCCGCCATCGGTTCCTCTTCTCAGCTTCTAGCCTAGATGTACCAAGACCCAGGTCAGGCCGAACCGGAGTCGAAGACGGGCGCGCAGCGACCAAAATGGTGGCTTCCGAGAACGGGAGCGGAGCGTACTTTTCGTACGTGAGCTCAGTTCTACTGCGACGCAGTAGAACTGAGAAGCGCAGGAAGCCTCCATCTGCAGGCCGGCATCACCTGAATATCGGCACATCTTACTGTAGGCTCGAGCCAAAGTCCTCATTCTCGCGCGCCAGCGCCATTTCGGTGATGGCGATCAGCGTTTCGGCGCGCGTCTTCAGGTCGGCGGCTTCGAGCAGCGCCTGTTTCTCGGCCGGGCCGTAGGGCGCCATCATCGACAGCGCATTGACCAGCATGGCATTTTCGGCGCGGCTGACGCTTTCCCAGTCGGCCTCGAGATCATTGGCCTGCAGATAGGCGCGAAACGCCTTGAGCAGTGCCGGCCGGTCGATCTCGTTCGCCGCCGGATCGTCATCGAGATCGGCGAGGAAGGGCGCGGGCTTCGCCTGGCGAAACGGCGTCTTGACCGTCAGTTCATGGGCGATGCGGAAGCGGAACACGCCCTGCAGAGAAATCAGGTAACGGCCGTCGCCGGTTTCGGAGAAGGCGATGATACGGCCGGCGCAGCCGACATTGCACAGCTCAGGCTCGCCATCCTCGCGCAGCGCGCCGTCCAGACGCGGCTGGATGACGCCGATCAGCCGCGAGCCGGCGACCGCTTCGTCCACCATCTGCAGATAGCGCGGCTCGAAGATGTTGAGCGGCATGCGGCCGCCCGGCAGCAAAAGCGCGCCCTCGAGCGGAAAGATCGGGATCGTCGACGGCAGATCCTTGGCCAGCCGGTAATGCGCGTTTCCCGCTTGCACCACATTCCTCCGATCGACTTCTTTCGCCCGCCGCCGGGATCGTCGGCTTGGCCGAAGTCAGCTTCCTAATCTGGCGCGGCCGCCGCCGACCACAAGCCCGTGCGACGAAACAGCCGCCGGCTCAGGAAAACAGCAGCGCCGACAATTTGCGCCGCGCCGCCAGCGTCGCCTCGTCGGTCATGCCCCAGGCTTCGAAAAACTGCAGCAATTGCGTCCTGGCGCCGTCCTCGTTCCAGCCGCGGTCGGCCTTGATGATGGCCAGCAGATTGTCGGCTGCCGCCGTGCGCTCGCCCCTGGCGTTCTGGATCATGGCCAGGTCGAAACGCGCCTGATGGTCTTTGGGGTTTTCGGCGAGGCGGCGCTCGAACTCGGCCGGATTGCCCAGTTCCGCGGCCTGCGCGGCCAGCGCCATCTTGGCGCGCAAGGCGGCGAGAACAGGCGCGTCCTTCTTGGCCTCGGGTGCCGTTGCCAGCAGCGCCTCGGCGCCTTGCGTGTCGCCGGCCTCGAACAGCAGCTCGCCCAGTCCGGCGATCGCCTCGATCGTCTCCGGCGCCTGCGCCAGGACAGCGTCAAAAATGTCGGCGGCGGTCTGCATGTCGCCGGCCTCGCGCGCTTCGGTCGCAGCCGCCAGCGCCTCGGCCACGGCCGGGGCGCCATTGCCCTTGCCGCCGACCTTGGTGATGAACTCGGCGATCTGGCTCTCCGGAATGGCGCCCATGAAGCCGTCGACCGGCTGGCCGTCCTTGAAGGCGATGACGGCCGGAATGGACTGGATGCCGAGCTGGCCGGCGATGGAGGGGTGATCGTCGATGTTCATCTTGACCAGCTTGACCTTGCCGCCGGCGGCCCGGACTGCCTTTTCCAGCTGCGGTGTCAGCTGCTTGCAGGGGCCGCACCACGGCGCCCAGAAATCGACGAGCACCGGCTGGCGGCGCGATTCCTGGATGACATCGGCGGCAAAGGCGGCGGTCGTGGTGTCCTTGATGACATCGCCCGCCGGGGCGGCGGCTGGCGCATCGCCAAGCGAGACCTTCGCCGGCGCGGTTGCGGTTCCGCCATACTGAACGGTGGTGGCATACTGGCCGCCACTGCTGCCGAATGACCCGCCAAACGGCTTGTTGTCGCTCATCTCGTCACCCTTTCGGTCGCGCCGCCGGCCCGCGGGTCGGCGCCATGTCATTGGAAGTCGGTTTCGCCATGCATGTGGCGATCATGCCGAGACTTTCAAGATAGCAGCATCGTGCCCGGTTGCCTCGACGAATCTGATGAGATCGGCCGACGCGATCGATGTCGTCGCCTCATTGGTCAGCGGATGGGCGTTGATGACGGCATGTGCCATCAAATCCTCGTCGAGCACCAGCTTGACCCGGTTGGCCGTGTCGTTGATGACGCCGAAGACGGTGACCGCGCCCGGCGAGACGCCCAGAAGCTCCATCAGCATCTCCGGCTTGCCGAAGGAAACACGGCTGGCGGCGCCGATCAGCTGGTGGATCTGCTTGAGGTCGACGACCGCATCCTCGCCGACGGTGACCAGGAAGAAATTGTCCTTCTTGTCCTTCAGGAACAGGTTTTTCGTGTGCCCGCCGGCGATCTCGCCGCGCAGCGCCTGCGAATCGGCGACCGTGTAGAGCGGCGGATGGCGTTTCGTCGAAACGGCGACGCCGAGTTCGGCGAGAAAGGCAAAAAGTTCGGCTTCGGTCTTCGGCATCGGTCTTCTTCTTCGTCGTTTTCCCGCCTTGCCGTTTACGGCCAATGCGGTGGCCGGCACAAGGCCATCGCGCAAAGGCGCGATGAAATCCGCGCCGCACCGGCGGTTTGCCGGCATCGTTTGGCGTGTTGAAAAAAGCCTGCGATTTCCCTGTTGCAATCGCCGCGCTCTTCAGCCATATAGGCCCGGCTTGCGGCCAAGACGCCGTGTGAGCGGGTGTAGCTCAGGGGTAGAGCACAACCTTGCCAAGGTTGGGGTCGAGCGTTCGAATCGCTTCACCCGCTCCAGTTTCCTTCCAGGGAATCAAGCATCGAAAAGCCGCGGTCCGCCGCGGCTTTTTCGTTTTTGGCGGGTGGAATCTCGCCCGTCAAAGGGCCGAGCGTCACTTATGGCACTGCTGGAAGCCGGCAACGTCGTACTGAGATACGCTCTTCGGGTTCTTGGAGTTCTGCGGCTGGGTGCTGGAATCGATCAAGTAGGGATTGCGCTCGCCGCTGTCTTGCGACGGCCATAGGGCACGCCCCAATAATCCTAACGCGTGGCAGAGGCGGCCCATTGCCGAAGCTCGCGCCGCCCCTCATTGCCCTGCCGGGCATTTCTCCCCGCATAGTGACGGGGAGAAAGTAGCTGGCGGCGACCTCGCCGTTTTTCTTGCGACGCTTGTGGCGGGCGAAACCGTTGATGACAGCTCCCCTCTCCCCGTCACTATACGGGGAGAGGATGCCGGCAGGCAGGTGAGGGGCGGCGCCAAAGCCTGGAAAGAGATGGGTGGGTATCAAGTCCCACGGGTCTCCCTTGCAGTCGCCTGCAGCATCTGCCGGCCAACGCGCGATCTGTCGGCAGCCGGATCTCCCATCCGGCCCTTGATTGTCCGCGCCCGCAATGCTCCGTTGCCGCCAGGCTATCCGGAGAAACCCATGACAGGCTTTGTCGACCGCCAGCGCGCCGCGCAGTTGATGGAAGGCGCCGGCATCGGGGCGCTGGTGCTGTGCGCACCCGAGGCTTTCCATTATGCGACCGGCGCGTGGATCGGCCCGGCCGGGCTGTTCCGCCGCGCCGGTGGCGGCTTCGTTATCATCCCGGCCGAACAAGATTTGCCGATCGGTGTTGTCGTCGCCGACTTCAACGCCGTGCAGCTGCGGCTCGCCGCACCCGAAGCGGTTGTGCGGTGGCACCCGATCTGGATCGAAGCCGCGCCGGTCGAGACAGCGCACGAGTTGCCCCTGGCCGAACGCATCGAGGCCGGCCTTGCCTCGCTTGGCCGGGCGCCGGACTTCTCCCGTCCCGCCACTTTCGATCTCGCCGGCTCGGTGCGCCAGCTGCAGGCCTTGCTCAAGCAATTCGGACTGGAGCGCGCAATGCTCGGCATCGACCTCGACTTCGTCCCGGCCGCCGATTTCGCGGCCATCCAGGCGCTGCTGCCGCATTCCCCGATGGTCGATGGCTCGCCGGTGCTGGACAGGCTACGGGCCGTCAAATCACAGCGCGAGATCGATCTCCTTCAGCAAGGCATCTTTCTCTCGGAAGCCGGGCTGGAGCGCTTGCAGGTGGACGCGATGGCCGGCATGCGACAGGCCGATCTCGTCGCGCTCTACCGCAAGGGCGTCGCCGACGCGGCCGCCGGGCTGTCGCATCCGGTCGTAACAGCCGAATATGTGACGCTGGGCGGCCGCGCCAAGGGCGCCGACGCCAGGGCCGTGGCCGGCGATCCCCTGAAATGCGACATGGTCTGCACGGTCGGTGGCTACGCCTCCGACATGTCGCGCAATTTCACCTTCGGGCCGCCTTCCGCCGACCAGGCCGAGCTGCATGCCATCGCCGAGCGCGCCTTCGAGGACGGGCTGGCGGCGCTGATCCCCGGAAACACGCTCGCTCATGTGCATCGCGTCACCACCGACAGCCTGGCGCGGCAAGGCCTGCGCAGCTTCCGCCGCGGCCATTTCGGCCACAGCGTCGGCCAGTCGGTGTTTTCCGAGCAATGGCCGTTCATTGCGGCCGACAGCGATGCGGTGATCGAGGCCGGCATGGTGCTGGCCTTTGAAATCCCGCTCTACATAGACGGCCTCGCCAGCTTCAATCTCGAGGACCAGTTCCTGATCACGGCGGATGGGCCGAGGCCGATGAACCGGCTGCCAAGGCGACTGGAGACGGTTGGGTAGGGTTGGTCGTTGTCGCCGTAGGGCGCGACCGCCGATGTTTCGTTATTCGTCGCGCTCCGCCCCTGCCGCGCCGGCTAACTAACACTCACGGCTGGCCGCCGATCCCTCCACGGCATCTCCTGCTCCAACTGCGCCGATGCCGCCAGCACGGTCGCCTCGTCGCCATAGCGGCCGACCAGCTGCACGCCGATCGGCACGCTACCTTTCGACCAGCCGAGCGGCAGCGAGATCGCCGGCTGGCCTGAAATGTTGAAGGGGAAGGCAAACACCGCGTCCGTCCATTTGGCGTTGTAGCGGTCGATGTCCGTCTCCGACATGTCGTAATAGCCGAGTGGGCGCGGCAGCTGCGTCAGCGTCGGCGTGATGAAGAGGTCGTAGGCGTCGAGATCGCCGACAATGTCGCGGCCGATCTGCCTGAGCTGCTCGACATCGGAGATGTGCCTGACACCGCTGGTGGCGCGGCCGCGCGCGATGATCGCCCAGGTCACCGCTTCGACGTCGGCTGGCGTCACCGGCCGCCCGATCACCGTTTCAAGATAGTCGAAGGTCGCCGCCGTCTGCACGCAGGTCATGTTGGTGTAGGTCGCCCAGGCGCCGTTGGCGTCGAGCGGCATGTCGTGCTGCTCGACGTGATGCCCCAGCCGTTCGAGTGTAGCCACGGTCGCCAGCACCGCTGCCTTCACCTCCGGATCGATGGCCGTGCCGTTGGGCGGCGTAAGGGTGAAGCCGATGCGCAACCTTTTCGGCGCCCGTGCCGACAGGCTGAGCCAGGAGGCATCGGGAACCGGCGGCGTGTAGGGATCGCCCGGCAGCGCGCCAGCCACCGCATCGAGATAGGCCGCCGTGTCGCGCACGCTGCGCGAGCAGCAGAGAAAATAGGCGCCGCCATACCAATAGTCGCCGAACGGCGCGAGGCTGACGCGGCCGCGCGACGGTTTCAGGCCGACGATGCCGCAGCATGAGGCTGGAATGCGGATGGAACCGGCGCCGTCGCTGGCTTCGGCGATCGGCACCATGCGCGAAGCGACGGCCGCCGCCGCCCCGCCGCTCGAGCCGCCGGGCGTGATGCCCTCCTTCCACGGGTTCTTCGTGACGCCGTAGAGTTTCGGCTCGGTGGTGATCGACCAGCCGTTCTCCGGCGCGTTCGACTTGCCGACCAGCACCAGTCCCGCCGCTTTCATGCGGCGGACGACTTCTGTGTCGGAATCGGCGACGACATCCCTGAGGTAGAAGCAGGAATTGGTGTTCGGCGCGCCGGTCCAGGACGAAGCCAGCTCCTTGAGCAGGAACGGCACGCCGGCGAAGGGTGCCGATCTGTCGACCGTCTGCGCCTGCGCCCGCGCCATGTCGTAGAGGCGATGGATCACCGCGTTCAGCGCCGGATTGAGCCGCTCGACCAGCGTGATCGCCGCCTCGACCAGTTCGGCCGGCGAAACCTGGCCGCCGCGCACCAGCCCGACCAGATCGAGCGCATCGGAGTCCGCATAGGTTTTCAAAAGACTGTCGGTGACCATGCCTCTCTCCCAAATTTGCATGCCTCGACACCGCGCTTAAGAATGCGCGAGCTGTCGCTATCGGCTAATTGCAAATGTAAGCGCTGCCCCTCATCCGCCTGCCGGCATCTTCTCCCCGTATGGTGACGGGGAGAAGGATGAAACTGCTGCGCTGCCGGTGCCGCCTCCAGTGCCAGCAACCGGTTGCGTCAGGCCAGCTCGACCGTCCGTCCCAGCGCAATGCTCTGTTCGGCGGCGAGCACGATGCGCAGGCTGTTGACCGCCGCGTCCATCTGCTCGGTCAGATCGAGGTCCTCGCGGATGGCGCGCAGGAAGAAGGCCTGCTCGCGGTCGCACAGCTCCTGGTGGCCGGGCTCGTCCTCCATGCTGACGATCTCGTCGGGCTTGGAAAAGTTCTTGTCGCCGTCGACCTGGGCATAGTGGATCTTCAGCGCATCGGTCTTGGTGTGACGGTCGATATCGGCCGAGTTCGACACTTCGGCGTCCGAGGCAGTGCTGGCGGCCTGGCCGGCGACGATCGACACCGCGCCCTTCGGACCGACCACGTCCTTCACGAAATAGGCCGTCTCGCTCATCATCGGGCCCCAGCCGGCCTCGTACCAGCCGACCGAGCCGTCATCGAAGGTGACGTGCAGATGGCCGTAATTCTGCTTGTCGGCCTCCGCCCACAATTTGGCGCCGATGCCGTGCACGCGCACCGGCTTGGCGCCGGTCAGCTGGCACATGACGTCGACATAGTGCACGCCGCAATCGACGATCGGGATCAGCGAATCGATCAGGTTCTTGTGCCAGTGCCAGGCGCTGCCGCTGCTCTGCTGGTTGAGGTTGAGGCGCATCACCAGCGGCTTGCCCAGCGTCTTGCCGACCTCGATGAACTTGATCCAGGAGGGGTGGACGCGCAGGATGTAGCCGAGCACCAGCTTGCGGTTCTTGGCGCGCGCCGCCGCCACGACCTTCTCGGCGTCCTCGATGTTGGTGGCGAGCGGCTTTTCCATGAACACATGGCAATTGGCCGCGATCGCCTTCAGCGCATATTCGGCATGGGTGTTCGGCCAGCTGTTGATCGAGACGGCGTCCGGCTTCGTCTCCTTCAGCGCCAGGTCGAAATCCTCGTAGAGCGGATAGCCGGCTAATTCGGCCGGTATCTTGGTGTTGCTCTTGATTGAGCGGCTCATGATGCCGACGATCTGAAAACCCTCGGAGCGGTGATAGGCGCTGGCATGCGACGCACCCATATTGCCGAGACCCACCACCAGCACTTTTACTCTGTCGGCCAAGTCAGCCTCCCGGTTCTTGATTGAATCGCACACGGCGATCGATCGCCGTTCGCATGTCCATTGGGACAATCACCTCAGGTCAGCGCCGCCGCTCGTTGCCCGGCCCCTTCCTCTCCCCCGTCGATCGAGGGAGAGGAAACGAGCCAAGACAGGGCAAGGAACGGCATGACCTCTTTTTTGCACCCTATTTAACCGCCGAATCGAACAGATGCGCCTTGATCTTCTCGACATCGAGCGCGGCAAAGCCTTCCGACAATTTGACGCCGTCGGCATCGGCCTTGACCTTGGCCTTGTCGAAATCGTTGGCGGCCGGGATGAGGTCGTTGGTGCAGACATCCTCGGCCTTCACCGGATTGGTGATCTGGCCGATCTTGTGGATCTCGTCGAAGAAGCCCTGCCAGCTCGCCATGTCGTGCGAGCCCCAGCCGCCGCGCTTGTCCATGTCGCCGCGGAAGACGTTGATCTGCTGCAGGATCGAGGTGGTGCCGAGCTCCGGTCCGAGATTCTTGGCCAGCGTCGGGAACTGCTCGAACACCGCTTCGACCGCCGCGCGCGGATTCTGGTAGCCGAATTCGAGGCCCATCGCCCAGCCGCGCAGGTACTTTTCCAGGAACGCCTTCTTGTCGGGGTCCTCGAGGTCGGCGCTGCGCACGACAAAGGTGTTGGCCGGCAGCTTGGAGTTCTTCACGCCGAGCCAGTATTCGAAGTCGAGGCCCTTGGCGATCCATTCGGCGCGCAGCCCTTCCCACGACAGGGCTGCATCGCCCTGGCCGCCGGCCAGCGCGGTACCCCAGGTCGGCCAGCCGGCCTCGACATACTTTACTTTCTTGATGTCGACGCCTTGCGCGGCGAGCAGCGGATCGGTGATCGACTGCCAGGCGGCGGAGCCGAGCAGGATGGTCTTGCCTTCGAGCTTCTTCAGATCGTTCGATCCCTCGCCCTTGCGAAAGGCGATGCTGAACGTATCGCGCGCGCCCATGTGGAACACCGATTTCAGCTTCATGCCGTTCTGGATGGCGAAGGAGAACACGCCGGGCGAGGGGAAGCCCATATCGGCCTGGCCGACATCGACGAATTTCACCGTCGCCGTGCCATCCGAGGGCCCCGGCTGCATGTCGGTGTCGAGCCCGTCGAAATAGCCGGCTTTCTTGGCTGCCCAGTAGGGATAGTCGTCGAGCACTTCGAGCGTGCCGCGCGGCGAGATCCAGGTGAACTTGCCATACGCCTCGGCCCTTGCCTTGAAACCGGTGGCGCCGAGTGCGGTTGCCGTCACCAGGCCGGCGCCGGTGACCTGCAGGAAATAGCGGCGGCTGATGCCTGGCTGGTTCATCGAATTGTCTTTGGTCATGGCATTCCCCTTTTTGTTTGACGTCGGTCTGCCGCCCGCCTCCCGGGCGTCTTGCTTCAAATCCTTGTCTTCAAGCCTCCCAGCTCGCCCATTTCTTGCCGATGAGGAAGAACAGCACGTAGATCAGGATGCCGAGCGTCGACAGGATCAGCACCACGGCGAAGAACTGCGGCATCTGGATCATCGACGAATAGGTGGTCAGCCGGTTGCCGAGTCCGAAGCCGCCGCCGACCATCTCGGCGCCGACGGCGGTAAGCAGGCCGAAAATGGCGCCGATCATCAGCCCGACCAGGATCATCGGCAGCGCCATCGGCGCGCGGATCTTCCAGAAGATCTGCAAGGTGCTGGCGCCGTAGGAGCGGGCGAGCGCGATCTTGGCGCTGTCGACGCGGCGAAAGCCGGTGGCGGCGTTGATCATCACCATCGGCCCGGCGGCCAGCGCCACCGCGATGATGCGCGGCGTGTAGCCGAAGCCGAAGCGCAGGATGAGCAGCGGCACCAGCGCCAGCATCGGCGTGGTGACCAGCAGCAATATGTAGGGAGCGACGATCTTTTCGGCGAAGGGGAACTGGGTGATGACGGCGGCCAGCACCAGCCCGACGACGGCGCCGATGGCAAAGCCGGAGACCAGCTCGACCAGCGTGTAGCCGAGATGCGGCGCGATCAGCGGGAACTCGTCGAACAGCGCATAGGCGATCGAGCTCGGCGGCGGCATGATGTAGAGCGGCACATGGAACAGCCGCAGCGCGAGTTCGATGCCGCCGATGATGACCACGGCAACGGCGATGATGGCCGCCACCTCCTTGCCCGACTTGATGCCGGGGCCGCTGGCGAAGGCCGACAGATTGGTCAGGCTGACCTCCTGGCCATCGCCTGATTTGGATTTGGAGAATTCCGGGATGGCGTCGCTCACGGCCTGATCCTCACGATCTCGGCGCTGGCGCGCTCCTGTTCCGGCGCCTTCGGCCTGGCGCGCTCGCCGACAATGTCCATCTTGATCCGGTTGGTGAGGTCGAAGACTTCCTTGGTCGCCATGATCTCCAGCGAGCGCGGCCGAGCGAACGGCACGCGATACTCCTTGGCGACCTTGCCCGGCCGGGCGCTCAGCACCACCACGCGGTCCGACAGAAAGATCGCTTCCTCGATGCTGTGGGTGATGAAGACGATGGTGGTCTTGGTGTCGAGCCAGATTTCCTCGACCAGCCGGTTCATCTCTTCGCGGGTGAAACTGTCGAGTGCGCCGAACGGCTCGTCCATCAACAGCACCGAGGGCTTCAGCGCCAGCGCCCGCACGATCGCCGCGCGCTGCTGCATGCCGCCCGAAAGCTCGCGCGGGAACTTGCCGCCGAAACCGTCGAGGCCGACGCGGTTGAGCAGATGCGCGATCCAGGCGCGGTCCGGCTTTTCGCCCTTGATCTCGAAGGGAAAGCGGATGTTGGCATCGAGATTGCGCCAGGGCAGGAGGTTGGCTTCCTGGAAGACGATGCCGATATCGGGATGCGGGCCGGTGATCTTGACGCCGTCGAGCCGGATCTCGCCGCTGGTCAGGCCGTGCAGGCCCGACATCGACCACAAGAGCGTGGTCTTGCCGCAGCCGGACGGGCCGACGATCGAGACGATTTCATTGGCCCTGACATCGAGGCTGCAGCGGTCCAGCGCCAGGAGGTCGCCTGACGCCGTGTGATAGATCTTGGTCGCTGCCTGCACGCCAAGCTTCGGCGTTGTTGTCTCGCCCGCGTTCATCCGCCCCTCGGAGATTGCGTGATGATCCAGTAGGTCATCGCCTGCTAAAATCAGTCTGTAACTATCCTACTTTGCTGTCAAGCGCTCGCGGTGGTAACCGTATCATGAAAATTCCAGACTTCGCTTAATACACTGTTTCTGCTTAATTTTCCCAGCCTTGAAATACGTGTTGCTTTCCTACATACTCTGAAAAGGAAATGCGAGCCTATCGCCAGGCACGCAAAGGTTGCAGCGCGGCCGGGCGCATGGAACGACGATGTGCAAACATGGTAAGAGGTCAGGTCGAAAAGACAGGGAAGGCCGACTTCATGACCGAAGCTGACAGCCAGCAAGAGCCCGTTGCAAGCCACGAGCCGGAGGGACGCGACATCAGGCGCATCCCCGACATCATCTCGCTGGTCAAGGATTCCTACGCAGAGTTGAGCCCGGCGGAGCGCCGCGTCGCCGATGTCGTGCTCGACAATGTCAAATACGCCGTCGACGCCTCCAATGCGGCGATTGCCGAACGCGCCGGGGTCAGCGAACCGACCGTGACCCGCTTCTGCCGCGCCATCGGCTGCGAGGGCGTGCGCGATTTCAAGCTGAAGCTGGCGCAGAGCCTCGTCGTCGGCGCGCTCTATCTGGCCAAGCCGCCGGCCATCAGCAACGACAATGGCATGCCGTTCTGGAACGCCGTCTTCGGCGAGGCGCGCCGGGCGCTGCAGGAGGCTGAACGCCAGCTTGACCCAGGGGAGTTGCAGAAGGCGGCGGAACTCATCGCCAAGGCTCGCCAGGTCACCGTTTTCGGCCTCGGCGGCAGTTCCTCGGCGCTGGCGCAGGAGACGCAATACCGGCTGTTTCGCTACGGCATCACCGTCAGCGCCCAGTGCGATCCCTATCTGATGCGCATGACCGCCTCGACGCTGAAGCCGGGCGACCTGGTGATCGCCATTTCGGCGACCGGACGCACGCGCGAGGTGATCGAGGCCGTCGAACTCGCCAAGCACTACCGCGCCAACGCCATCGCCGTGACCGCGCCCGACACCGATCTCGCCCGCGCCTGCGATGTCCGGCTGACGGTGGCGGTGCCTGAATATCCCGACACGCTGAAGCCGACAGCTTCGCGCTTCGCCTTCCTGGCGGCGATCGACCTCTTGGCCGTGGCCTCCGCCTACAAGCTCGACGGCTCGGCGCGCGAGACGGTCCGCCGCATCAAATACAACGCCCAGATCCACCGCACCGGCAAGGAGATGGAGCCGCTCGGGGACTAAGGCACAGCTTTTTTCCTTCTCCCCTTGTGGGAGAAGGTGGATCGGCGCGCAGCGCCGAGACGGTTGAGGGGTGGGTGACGGAGTGCCGTCCTTGCCAAGCTGGAACACCCCTCGTCCGACCTCGCTTCGCGAGGCCACCTTCTCCCACAAGGGGAGAAGGAAAGCCGTCAACCTGAGAGGGAAAAGAATGCTCGAAATGGCACCGACGAAACAGGCAGCCGCATGGCTGGAATCCCTGGCGCAGGCGCTCGCGGCCGGTGATGCGACCGCGGCAAGCAATTTGTTCGTCGACGACTGCTACTGGCGCGATCTTCTGAGCTTCACCTGGAACGTCACGACCATGGAAGGCCGCGAGGCCATCGTCGACATGCTCGAGGCAACGTTGGCGACGACCAAGCCCACCGCATGGCAGCTGGCCGGCGAGGCGACCTCGGACGAGGGCACCATCGAAGCCTGGTTCACCTTCGAGACCGCGGTGGCGTCAGGGCAAGGCATTGTGCGCCTGCGCGACGGCCGCTGCCGCACCTTGTTCACGGCGATGACCGACCTCAAGGGGTTCGAGGAGCGCAAGGGTTTGGCGCGGCCGCTCGGCGTGCGTCACAAGGCCGACCCCGAACGCGAGACCTGGTCGGAGGCGCGGGCGCGCGAGACGCGCGAGCTCGGCGCCACCGAGCAGCCCTATTGCCTGGTCATCGGCGGCGGGCAGGGCGGCATCATGCTGGGTGCACGGCTGCGGCAGCTCGGCGTGCCGACCATCGTCATCGAGAAGAATGCACGCCCGGGTGATTCCTGGCGCAACCGCTACCGCACGCTCGTGCTGCACGATCCGGTCTGGTACGACCATCTGCCCTACATTCCGTTCCCGGAAAACTGGCCGGTCTTCACGCCCAAGGACAAGATGGGCGACTGGCTGGAAATGTACACGCGCGTCATGGAGCTCAACTACTGGGTCGCCACAAAGTGCCTCAGCGCCTCCTATGACGAGGCGCGGAAGGAGTGGACCGTGGTGGTCGACCGTGTCGGCCGGCGGATCACGCTGAAGCCGAAACATGTCGTCTTCGCCACCGGCGCCTACGGCCCGCCGCGAAAGATCGACCTGGCCGGCGCGAGCGAATTCAAGGGCGAATTGCTGCATTCCAGCCAGTATGCCAGCGGCGACAAATTCCGCGGCAAGAAGGTCGCCGTCATCGGCGCGGCCAGCTCCGGCCATGACGTCTGCGTCGATCTCTGGGAAAGCGGCGCCGACGTCACCATGATCCAGCGCTCGCCGACCACCGTGGTCAAGTCGGACACGCTGATGGAGGTCGGCTTCGAGATCTTCTCGGAGAGCGCGCTGGCGCGCGGCATCACCACCGAAAAGGCCGACATGATCGTCGCCTCGACCCCCTTCGCGCTGGTGCCCAAGGGCCAGCGCGCGCTCTACGAGGTGATCAAGGCGCGCGACGCCGCCTTCTACGACCGCTTGCGCGCCTCCGGCTTCGCCATCGATTTCGGCGACGACGAGACCGGCCTCTTGATGAAGGCCTATCGCACCGGCTCCGGCTACTACATCGATGTCGGCGCCTCGGACCTGATCATCGACGGCAAGATCGGCATCCGCAGCGGCGTCGCCATCAAGGCGCTGACGCCGACAGGCATCCTGTTCGAGGATGGCAGCGAGCTCGAGGCCGACGCCATCATCGCCTGCACCGGCTACCAGTCGATGAACGAGAATGTCGCCGCACTCGTCTCGCGCGAAGTCGCCGACAAGGTCGGCCCCTGCTGGGGCCTCGGTTCCGGTGTCAAGGGCGACCCCGGACCCTGGCAAGGCGAGCTACGGAATATGTGGAAGCCGACGGCGCAGGAAGCGCTGTGGTTCCACGGCGGCAATCTGGCGCTGTCGCGGTTTTACTCGAAATACGTGGCGCTGCAGATCAAGGCGCGCATGGAAGGGATTGCCACGCCGGTTTACGGCAAGCCGAGCAACGCCGGGTAAGGTCGACCCCCACGACGGGGAGATCGGCTAATCATGCCGGTGCCCGAAATGCCGCGCCGCCACCTCGACATGCGTATGAGCAGCATGCGCCTCGAAACGCTCGGTCTCGCTGACATCGTTCACCGCCTCGTTCGGCCACCATGTACCGCCGATGACGATGCCTTCCGACACCAGCCGCTGGTCGGCGACCAGCGCGGCCCCGACCGCGTCGACGAAGGTGAACCGGCCCGATCGCTGGCGAAGCACGGCGACATCGCCGACGGTGCCGACGGCCAGCGTGCCGAGATCCGGCCTGGCGATCGCCCGCGCCGGCGCTTGCGTCGCCGCGCGCAGCACCTCGACCAGCGGCATGCCGAGCGCCATCAGCTTCGACATGCAGACCAGAATGTCGAAGGCCGGCCCGTCGACGCAGTAGAGATGCACGTCGCTCGAGATGACATCCGGCGCCAGCCCCTCGGCCAGCATGGCGCGCGCCACGTCGAAATCGAACGAACCCATGCCATGGCCGAGATCGAAGATGACGCCGCGCTCGCGCGCCAGCCGCATGTCGGGCCGCACCGCGCCGGAGGCGAAGACCGGCGCGTTGGGGAACGGCCGGAAGCAATGGGTGAGGATATCGCCGCGGCGCAGGCGCGGCAGCACTTCCGAGCGGCCGGGCGGCGGCTCGTCAATATGCGCCATCAGCGGCAGTCCGGCTCTGTCGGCCGCCTCCAGCGCCAGATCGACCGGCGCGATGCCGCTGGTGCCGCCGGCATGCTTGCCGGAGCGGACTTTCACGCCGACGACGACATCGGCGTGCTCGCGCGCCGCGGCGACCACCTCGCGCGGCTCGCAGAGCCGCAGATCGCTGCACTCGCCGACCGACACCGACTGCGAGAAGCCGAAGATGCCGGCAAAGGAAATGTTGACATACGCCAGGATGCGCGCCCTGGAGCGCTCCATGACATGGCGGCGGAAGCCGAGGAAATTGCCGGCGCCCGCGCTGCCGGCATCGATGAAGGTGGTGGTGCCGCTTTTGGCGGCGAGCCGGTCGGCATCGACGCCGAGCGAGGTGCCGCCCCAATAGACGTGGCTGTGCAGGTCGACCAGCCCGGGCGCGACGATGCAGCCCGTCACGTCGACGACCTGCGCGGCGCGATCCGCCGGGATATCGGCATCGACCGCCGCGACCCGCCCATTGGCGATGGCGACATCGCGCAGCGCATCGATGCCGGACGCCGGATCGATCAGCCGTCCGCCCTTCAGCAGGAGGTCGAATTGCATGAGGGGAACCTCCGGTTCTTTGCTTTGTCGTCTCAAACTGGTCGATAGGCGATCGCTTCGACCTCGATCTTGATATCGATCATCAGCCGCGATTCGACCGTGGTGCGGGCCGGCGGGTTCTTCGGGAAGTGCCTGGCGTAGACCGCGTTGAAGGCGCCGAAATCGCGCGCGTCTTCCAGCCAGACGGTGGTCTTCACCACATCGTCCAGTGTGCAGCCGGCCAAGGCCAGCGCCGCCTTCACATTGGCGAGCACCTGCTCGGTCTGTTCGGTGATACCGCCCTTGACCACGATGCCGTCGCTGCCGACCGGAACCTGGCCCGAGACATAGACGAAGTCGCCGGCCCGCACGGCGGGCGACAGCGGCACATGGGATGTTCCAAAAGTCTGCTTGGGCAAGGGATCGCCTCCTCTGATGACGCGGCAGGGCACCAGGGCGGCGCCCCCTTCCGCGCAGATTTACCGCGATCGCGGCGGTCCCGATAGGGCCCTTGTTGGAAAGCAACATTCTTCGAAATCCGTGTTGCTTTATTACAGAAGCGCTTGCATCGTGCGCACCGGCCGGGCGGCCTGCGCGCCGCGACGGACACATGCCTGTGCGAGAACGGAGAAACCGAGAATGACCTTCGACAAGAACCCGTTTCCTTCAGGCGATGCCGACCGCCATGCGCTGTGGGAGATGCTGGTGCGGCGCGACATCGACGCCTTCATCGGCCAGGACTGGACCATGGTCGAGCACGATTTCATCGCAGAAAGCTTCTTCGGCATGCATGCGCATTTCCTCGCCAATGCCGATGCCTGGCGGCTGCAGTTCCCGCGGCTGGATATCTATCGCGACGAGTGGCTGCGCCAGGCCAAGGAGACGGCGGCGACCAAATTCGCCGAGCCGTTGCGCGAGGCGCTGTTTCGCGTCACCAATCTGCGCGACATCGATGTCGACGGCGACCGTGCCGTGCTGCACAAGAAGTTCGACGGCTCCGTCGCCAAGGCGGATGGCAGCGTCGACCGGCTGAAATGGCAGACCCTGTATTTCTGCCGGAAGGTCGAAGGCAGCTGGAAGATCGCCGGCTTCGTCGGCTACATGCCGTATCCGCTGGGGGCCTGAGAACGCCGTAGCGGGGCGGGTAAAAGGCTGTGGTAACAGGGTACCCTCGTTCGTTCGGCTTATCATAGGCGTTCGGGATTAGCCGGGCCTTCCGACTTCGTCATCCACGGGCGAAGCAGCCGCGTAGCGGCGTCGCGAAGACCCGAGGATGACGAAGCAATGGAAGCCTCCGCTAATCCCCCAGCCGTTATCGCCCGACCAGCACCGCGGCGCGGTAGGCCGGATTGCCGTACCAGGCCATCCGGCCGAGTTCCGCCGCCCTAACCGGGAGATCGACGACGTCCATCTTCTGTTCGAGCCGGTCTGGCTCTATCCAGGGATCGTTGAGGAAATAGACGCCGTCGCCATGGTCATGGACGAGCACCCAGTGCGGGCAGGTGTGGCCCATCATCGGCGCCTGGTCGATCAGCACCAGCGCCGACAGGCCGCGATCGAGCGCCTGGCCGATGTCTTCGACGGCAAAGGCGCGCCTCTCGATCGGTAATGACGCGGCTTCGGCCTCGCGCTTGAAACCTTCCTGCACGAAGCTCATCAGCCCGCGCCTTTCCTCCGAGCTGGCCCGGTCGAGGAAAATCGGTTCGGCGCTGCTCATGAATATTTCGGCCCGAAGGCCGCGCCGGCGCGCCGCCAGCGCCAGGCCGTAGGGGTCGCAGCCGCCCGGACCGCTCGGGCCGATGATGGTGGTGGCCTCGCGCCAGAGTTCGACCTCCAGCGCCCGGTCCGGCCGCAAGGCCGGATCGATCCCGGCCATCGCCATGGCCAGCGCCGACGGCCCGCAGGTAAAACCCGCCGTCTGCGGCCAGGATGGCGGAACCTGCCGGCGGTTCGGTTCGCTGCCGGTCCAGCGTTGCAGGAACCCGTCGCGGCGCTGCCACTGGCCGCCGATGCGCTGCGCCGTATCTTCGTCGGCGCGCAGGCAGAGCACGTCTTGCGCAAGCGCCTCCTTCTCCAGCGCCTCCAGCAGGCGCAGGCCGTCACCCGCGATGAAATTCGGAGCAGACCAGAACAAGGCGATGCGCAGCATCGCTGCCGCCGGCCGGCGCTGCCCGACCACGATTGCCTCCGGGCGGCCCTCGCTGTAGCACGCCACGCCGGTGACCCCGGCGATCTCCCGCAGCGCCGCCAGCCGATCACCGGCCTCGGCCGGCACCGCCGCGATCAGGTCGGCCCAGACGGCCACGTGTTCGGCCGTGAAGACCGTCACACTGGCCCCTTCGCCTTCAGCCGATACCACAGGCTCCTCGAAGTGCTGCATGACCCGCAAATTAGCCGGACAATGGCCGATCAGTACAGGGTGAAGAAGGCCGGGAACAGCAGGCCCGTCTGCCGCAAGTACTCGATCAGTTCGATGGCCGGGAAGATGGCGAGGAAATAGAGCCCGTCAAAGAAGGTGCGCTTGAGTGCGCGGGTCGAGAATTGCAGCTGGTCGTCGTCGCGGTAGAGCAGCGGGTTCGGCCAGAAGCGCGGCGTCGTCTTGATATAGGCGGAATAGGCCGGGCCGAACTTGCCCAGCAGATATTCGGCTTCCTTGCGCGCCGTGACGCGGAAGATGAGGAAGCTGGCGACGCCAAGCACGGCCGCCGCCACCAGCGAGCCGTAGAGCAGACCGATGCCGACCGCGCCCACCGTCGAGAAGAAATAGAGCGGGTTCTGGCTCATCGAGAACGGCCCCGTCGAAACCAGCTCCTCGTTCTTCTTGCCGCCGACATAGAGGATGCTCCACAGCCGGCCGGCAACGCAGGCGAGCACCAGGCAGAAGCCCAGGAATTCGAGCGTTTCGTGACCGTTCGAGCCTTCGCTGAGCGCCGGCTTGGTGAGAAACAGCAGCAGAACCGCCAGCACCGCCGCCACCCGAACGAAGATCAGCCGCTTTCGCTGCACGAAGGCCTGTGAAACAGGCTTGAGGGACGCGTAGGTCATTCGTGTCTTCCTGGGGCACGGATTACGGGTTCGGCCACTGGGGCGCGCCATTGATGGCGGATACAAGGCCGCCGCTTTCTATCAGCGCAGCACGCGGCGTTCGTAAAGGCCTTTTGCGCCAATCACGGCCATCCTTACGAATTTGTATGCCACGGGACAGGCTGGAGTGAAGTCGCTTCCTTATCGTTCAGATGCCGGTCCGCCAATTAGGGCTCGGCTGCAATTGCCGCGGCCCGGATCACCGGCATCAGATAGGGAATTTTTCCATGAAGAGATACGCACTTGCCGTCGCAGGTGGCGCGCTCGCCATCGCCGCCTCGATGTCCTCCGTTTTCGCAGGCCCCGCGCCTTGCGAGGAGACGCTGAAGACCCTTCGCGCAGCGGAGGCCACGGCCACGCTCAGCGCAGCCGACAAAGCCAAGGTCTCGGAGCTGGAGACCAAGGGCATCGAACGCTGCAATGCCGACGACGACAAGCGCGCCGACGACTTCTTCGCCCAGGCCATGAAGGTCATGGGCAAGTAGATCCGGCAACCATAAGGACGGCCGCCATGCTCTCTCCCAACAAAACCACTGGACCGAACCGTAACAGGGTTCCGGAGGTCACGCTCGACTTCTGGCTGATCAAGCTGATGGCGGTCACCATGGGCGAGACGGCGGCCGATTATCTCGCCGTCAATCTCGGGCTCGGGCTGACCGTCACCTCGCTGATCATGACCGGGGTGCTGATCGTCGCCCTTGGCCTGCAGTTCGCGCAGAAGCGCTACGTGCCCTGGGCCTACTGGCTGGCGGTGGTGCTGATCAGCGTCGTCGGCACGCTGATCACCGACAACCTCGTCGATACTTTCGGCGTGCGTCTGCAGACGACGACGATTGCCTTTTCGGTGGCGCTCGTGGCTACCTTCGCGGTCTGGTACGCGAGCGAAAGAACACTGTCGATCCACACCATCTTCACGACGAGGCGCGAGATCTTCTACTGGCTGGCGATCCTGTTCACCTTCTCGCTCGGCACCGCCGCCGGCGATCTCGTCGCCGAGAGTTTCGACATGGGTTATCTCACGTCGGGCCTCATGTTCGGCGGCGTCATCGCGCTGATCGCGCTGGCCTATTATCTCATTCACCTCGACGCCATCCTCGCTTTCTGGCTGGCCTATATCCTGACGCGCCCGCTCGGCGCCTCCTTCGGCGATCTTCTGTCGCAGCCGGCCGAATATGGCGGCCTCGGCTTCGGCACCACCTTCACCAGCCTGATCTTCCTGGGCTGCATCGCGGCACTTGTTCTCTACATGACGCTGAAGAGAACGGCCGACGATGCCGACGAGATCCTGCTGGAGCAGGATTAAGGACTGTGAGGATGCGCTAGCGCTGACAATTGGCAGAGAACCCCACCACTTCGTCATCCACGGGCGGAGCAAGGAGCGCAGCGACGCAGCGCAGACCCGAGGATTCATGCCGCGACTTCAAAGCGACGCAGCGGTGCAGAATTCAGCTCCATTGCACTCTATGACCAAGGTCACGGAATGGATCCCAGGGTCTTCGCGACGGAGTTTCGCTCCTGCTTCGCCCTAGGATGACGAACGTGGGGAAGGCCTCGGCCAATCTCGAAGGTTTATGGCGAAAGCCCCCGCCAAAGCCATCCTGCCATCCTAGGAACGGGGCCGTGCCGGTGATAGCCTGTGCCCGATATCGGCGATCAACCGGAACAGCGATGCGACTTCTTCTTGTCGAGGACGACCACAAGACGGCGGACTATATCGTCAGGGGACTGACCGAGGCCGGCCATGTCTGCGACCTCCTGCGCAACGGCCATGACGCGCTCTTCGCCGCCACCAGCGGCAGCTATGACGTGATCGTCGCCGACCGAATGATCCCCGGTCTGGACGGCCTGTCGATGATCAAGGCGGTGCGCGCGGCCGGCGTGCGCACGCCGGCGATCTTCCTCACCTCCATCGGCGGCATCGACGACCGCGTCGAGGGCCTGGAGGCCGGCGGCGACGACTATCTGGTCAAGCCCTTCGCCTTTTCCGAGCTGCTTGCCCGCATCAATGCGCTCGGACGCAGGCCGGCGGCGCAGGAGCAAAAGACGATGCTGCGGGTCGCCGACCTCGAAATGGACCTCATCATGCGGCGCGTCACGCGCCAGGGCCAGCCGATCGACCTGCAGCCGCGCGAATTCAGCCTGCTGGAGGTGCTGATGCGCGGCGAGGGCCGCGTGATCACCCGCACCATGCTTCTGGAGCGCGTCTGGGACTTTCATTTCGATCCCAAGACCAGTGTTGTCGAGACCCATATCAGCCGGCTGCGGGCCAAGGTCGACAAGCCGTTCGAGGCCCAGCTCATCCACACCATCCGCAACACCGGCTACAGCCTGCACGCGCCGCTTGCGCCATGACCGGAAGCTGGTCTCGCCTGCTGCGCAGCACGCCGTTCCGGCTCGCCCTCACTTTCGCCTTCCTGTTCATGCTGGCCTTCATCCTGTCGGGTGCCATCGTCTACCAGATGATGAGCGCCGATCTGGCCGGGCAACTCGACGATACCATCAAGGAAACCTACGCCGTCATCGCCGCGAGCTATGCCGACAATGATCCCAAGGAACTGGTCGAGACCGTCGAGAGCCACGCCACGCGCAGCCCGAAGAAGGAGCAGCTGTTTTCGCTGACCGACGCGGCCGGCAACCGGCTGGCCGGCAACTTCACCGCCGCGGGGCTTCCCGACGGCTTTTCGATGTTCGGCGCCGAAATGCCCGGCCTGCCCCAAGGTACCGAGTACCGCGCCTATTCGGGCGCGGTCGGCAGCAACACCCTGACGGTCGCCATCAGCCTGTCCGAGACGGAGGAACTCGAGACGATCATGCTGATGAGCTTCGGCTGGGCGACCCTGATCATCACCGGGCTGGCGGTCGCCGGCGGCGCCCTGCTTGCCTCGCGTGTCCAGCTCCGTCTCGACGGCATCGCCGCCACCATGGTCGATGTCTCGCATGGCCGGCTCGATGCCCGCATTCCGCTGACCGGCACGGGCGACGACATCGACGTCGTCTCCAGCCAGGTCAACGCGGCGCTCGATCGCCTGTCGGGCCTGGTGGACGGCATGAAGCAGGTCAGCGCCAACATCGCGCACGACCTGAAAACGCCGCTCAACCGGCTGCAGATGATCCTCGACAGCGCGTCGGAAAAGAACCTGTCGGGCCAGAAAGTCGGCAGTGAACTGGCCGAGGCGCATGCCGAGAGCCTGCAGATCAACGAGACGTTCGACGCGCTGCTGCGCATTGCGCAGATCGAGGCCGGCGCGCGCAAGGCGCGGTTCACCGATGTCGACCTCGGCGAGATCCTGCAAACCATCGCCGAGATCTACACCGACGTGGCCGAGGATGACGGCAAGTCGCTGTCGTCGGTCGAGCTGTATCAGACCGCCGGCCGCATCCACGGCGACCCGGAACTGCTGACGCAGATGTTCGCCAATTTGGTCGAGAACGCGCTGCGCCATTGCCCGCCCGGCACGACGATCAAGCTGTCGGTGGCGCGCGACGGCGATCATGTCCTTGCCGGCGTCGCCGACAATGGACCCGGCATCCCCGCCGACGAACGCGAAAAGGTCTTCCAGCGGCTCTACCGGCTGGACCACAGCCGCTCGACGCCGGGCAGCGGCCTCGGGCTGAGCCTCGTCAGGGCCATCGCCGATCTGCACGGCGCCACCATCGCCCTCGAGGATTGCCGGCCCGGCCTTGCCGTAATGGTGAGTTTTTCTCTGGTCGCCGCTTCCTAGTCTACTGCCGGCGCCAGGTTATGGCGGAATTGGTGATGTAGTTCCACGCGGAGCCGACGACGGCGCCGGCAAGGCCGGCGACCCACCAGCGTGAGTGGCCGCTATAGAGAAGCGTCGACACGCCGACACCTGCCACGACGCCAAAGCTGCACAGCGCCGCGAACATGAGCAAGCCGGTCAGGAACCGCCAGCCCCGCCGGCGCTGGTCGCGATAGGTGAAGGCGTTGTTCAGCGTGTAGTTGAAGGCCATCGCCGTGAACATGGCGGCTGTCTGGGCGACGGCAAACGACAGCCCGTGCGGCAGCAATGCATGCAGAACCGCGAGATGGACGACGACACCGGCGGATCCGACCAGGCCGAAGGCAAGGAAGCGCGTCGAGATCAGGTCTCCCGACATTTTCGCGACCAGCAGGCCGGCATATTCAAGCGCGACAAGGGAATCGAGCTTGCTCTCTCCGTGCAGGCGCGGGCCGAACACGTAGGGGATTTCCTTGATCCTGATGGCGCTTGGCGAAGACGCGACAATGTCGAGCAGGACCTTGAAGCCTTGCCGCGACAGCCGGGGCGCCACCGCGTCGACGATTTCCCTGCGCAGCATGAAGAACCCGCTCATCGGATCATTGATCGGTGTTTTCAGAAGCAGGCGCGCAAGGTGCGTCGCCAGCCGGCTGGCGCCGGACCGCAGCCTGGTGAACCCGCCGCTGGCGCTGCCGTCGCCCTGGTAGCGGCTGGCAATCACCAGTTCGGCCTCGCCGCCTTGCAGGATCGCCAACATGGCGGGCAGGCATTTTTCGTCGTGCTGCAGGTCACCGTCCATGACGGCCACGATCGGCGCCGAGCTCGACAGGATGCCCTCGAGGCAGGCGCCGGCAAGACCGCGCCTGGCAATGCGCCTGATGCCGCGAACACGGTGATCGCCGGCGGCGATGTCGCGGACCGCCCGGATCGTGCCATCCTTCGAGTCGTCATCGACAAACACCACTTCCCAGTCGATGCGTGCCAGCGAATGCCGCAGCCGGGCCACCAGCAGGCCGATATTGGCGCGCTCGTTCAGGGTCGGAACCACGATCGTCAATTCCGGGCCGCCATGCCGGGCCGCGACGGGGAATACGCTGTCGGTCGCCAATGCAAGGGCGCCGTGCTGGGGGGCCGCCTGGTTCATGGCTGTCCCCGAGGCGGCTGGACATTGGCTTCCGGGAGCGGCGGCGCCGGGCGCGTCACGGGCAGGATCAGCATGTCGAAGACCGGAAAGCCGGAAAGCCGTTGCGTCATGTGCCGGGCGTCGCCGTCGACGACGAACAGGCCGCCGACACTGTCGCGATAGGCTTTCTCCTGAGCGGCCTCGTCGTCGCGGAAATTCATGGCGCCGATGAAAAAGCCCTTGGTTTGGCCGGCGAGGCGCCTGTCGTCCATGAACTGGAAGTGGCGCGGATCTCCGGGAAGCACCACGATCGGAATGTCCGGACCAAGTTCGTAGGCCAGCTTGGCGGCTTGCATCCAGTTGGTGGCAACGACATATCCGTTGGCGCGCCTGATCTCGTCGGCAACCTTGCTGTCCGACAGCGCGGACCAATCGACGAGCTGCCAGTTGACGTCGAACTTCGACGCCCTTTGGAAGAAGGGCCTGGTCAATGCCGCGGTCGTCGCCTGCACCGCGAACCCGGTGGCCAGAAGCGGAACCACGACGGCGGCGACGACGATGGACACCACGAGCAGTCTTGGCCTGCGCAACGAGAATACGGCGCACCATTGACCGACGAGCGGAAAGGCAAACAGGAAGCCGCTCATCGACCAGTGCGGCAGCGAGTGCGCGCTGACCAGGGCGATCAGGTCGAAGAACACGACAGGCAGCGCCGAGAGCAGCACGAAGAGGCGATCGGCCGCCGTGCCGCTCCAGGCGCCTCGCCACAGGCACGCCATGGCGACCGCCCAGATCGGCGGCCAGACATACAGCGCCTGGCCGAGCAACGTGACGGCGAGGTTGCCGGGATGCAGCAGATGGCCGTCATTGGCGGTGCCCCGCCCGGACTGGAATGCCAGGGAAATCCAGCCATGATCCATGTTCCAGATTACGACCGGCAGCAGGCCAAGTGCCGCGATGGCTCCGGCCACCCATGGCCCTGCGGTTGCAAGCTGGGCGCGGCCGGGTTTCGTCAGCAGCAGGACCAGCAGCGCCGAGATGCAGAACAGGCCGGCCTGATATTTCGACGCCAGCGCCAACCCGAGCGCCACGCCGGCCGCGCACCAGCGCAGCAACGCAAAACGTGAGTCTGCGCCCAGGAGCATCGGCGCGGCCAGGCACGCGGCGGCAAGCAAGAAGAAATCAAGCGGCCCGTCGGGAACGACGAAATGGCCGGCGGAGATGAGAAAGAACGGGGCGACCGTATACCAGGCCACCGCCCAGAAAGCGGCGATGGCGCCGTAGGCATACCGGGTCAGTGCAAACAGCAACAGCGCCGACAGCGAGCCGAGCACGACATAGGGGAGCCTCACCACAAGCCGGCATTCGCAGCCGGAGACATCTGCCATGAACCGGGCAAGCGCGAAGCCGATCGGAGGATGATCGAAATAGGAAAGCGAATGGCTGCGCGACACCACGACCGCGTAGGCCTCGTCGATCGACAACGGAATGACCGATGCAAGCGCGATCCTGAAGGCCAGGAACACGGCGACGAGAAGTGCCATCTGGGAAGCCGGGTGGAACGGAAAAGCGCGCGCCGCGCTGGAAGCGGGCCACGTGGCTACGCCGGCGCCTTGCCAGGTCTCCTCGATCTGCATCTGGTGTCCTACCAGAACCAGAACATGTGGGACTCCGGCGCCGGGCCATTTCCCGCCATGACGGCGGTCAGGCAGGCGGCAGCCAGCAGGATGATGCCGATCGTGATCCAGATCCGCTGGCCAGCCTGGGCGGGAATATTGCGCGGTACGGTCAAAGCCACCTCTCGGAACACGACAGGCTTTCGGCTCGGGATGATCTTAGCCGCAGCGGTCCAGGCGTCACACTGCCTCACCAGCCATACGGCCGCTTTGCCGGGTTCTTACAAATCAGTAAGAGGTTGAAATTGTTCACGGGCGATCCGGCGGCACAGCCGGAGCCGGCCTTCACCGATCGATGCGTGTCGACAAAATGATCGACGACGAGGTCCGCTCGACCCCGTCCATGGCGCCGATCTGGTCGAGCAGCGCGTCGAGGTCGCGGATCGATGGCGCGTCGATGATGACGATCATGTCGAAATTGCCGCTGACCGAATGCAGCGTCCTGACCGGCGGTAGCGCCTGCAGCGCGCGCACCACCTTGTCGGCGAGCTTGGGCGTCACGGTGAGCAGCACATGCGCCTTGACCAGGCCCTGCTCATAGTCCGGCGAAAGCTTGACGCCGTAGCCTGATATGATGCCGCGCTGCTCCAGCCGCTCAATCCGGCTCTGCACCGTCGTGCGCGACACGCCGAGCCGCCGCGCCAGTTCGGCCGTCGAGGCGCGGGCGTTGGAGCGCAGCAGGGAAAGCAGCGCCTGTTCGGCTTCACTGAGCATTTCGACGATCTCCTTCGGCGGATCGATGAAAGATAGGGTTCACTCTGCCAGATTTCACACTTCCTTTCGACAGGCATGCTGCGATGATTCCGCCAATTCGCGAGCAATTCCAGGAAGTGTGAAGCGGTTTCCGTCCGGACTGCGTAAAGCAAATCGAAATTGGCAGGGGTATTTGACCATGAACAACATCGTTATCGTCGGCGCCGGCAAGATCGGCTCGACCATCGCCGGAATGCTCGCCGCGACCGGCGACTACCGCGTCACCCTCGTCGACCGCTCGACGGCGCAGCTTGCCGCGGCCGAAGTGCCCGCCGGCGTCGAGGCGCTCGAACTCGACATCGCCGCAGCCGGGGCGCTGGAAGCAGCGCTCGCCGGCAAGTTCGCCGTGCTGAGCGCCGCCCCCTTCCATCTCACCACGCGCATCGCCGAAGCGGCGGCCAGTGCCGGCGTGCACTATCTCGACCTCACCGAGGACGTCGTCTCGACCCGCCGCGTCAAGGAACTGGCGCGTTCGGGCAAGAGCGCCTTCATCCCGCAATGCGGGCTGGCGCCGGGCTTCATCTCGATCGTCGCCAATGATCTGGCCAGCCGCTTCGACACGCTGGAAAGCGTGCGCATGCGCGTCGGCGCGCTGCCGCAGTACCCGTCCAATGCACTGAACTACAATCTGACCTGGAGCACCGACGGCGTCATCAACGAATATTGCGAGCCCTGCGAGGCGATCGTCGAGGGCGAGCTGATCGAGGTGCCGCCGTTGGAGGAGCGCGAGGAATTCTCGCTCGACGGCGTCACCTATGAGGCGTTCAACACTTCGGGCGGGCTCGGCACCTTGGCCGAGACGCTGAAGGGCAAGGTGCGCACGCTGAACTACCGCACCATCCGCTATCCCGGCCACGCCGCCATCATGAAGGCGCTGCTCAACGACCTTGGCCTGCGCCACCGCCGCGACGTGCTGAAGGACATTTTTGAAAGCGCGCTGCCGGCGACGCTGCAGGACGTGGTCATCGTCTTCGTCACCGTCTCCGGCCGCCGCAACGGCCGCCTGCTGCAGGAAACCTACGCCAACAAGATCTACTCGCAGCGCGTTGGCAACCAGGTACGCAGCGCCATCCAGATCACCACGGCGTCAGGCATCTGCGCCGTTCTCGACATGCTGGCCGACGGCAGCCTGCCGGCGACCGGCTTCGTCAAGCAGGAAGACATCGCGCTGGATGCCTTTCTGGCCAATCGTTTCGGGCGGGCCTATGCGCAACATGAGATGGTGAGCCGGCTCGCGAGCTGAGGAGCCGCTCCTCTTCCTTCTCCCCTTGTGGGAGAAGGTGGATCGGCGCGTAGCGCCGAGACGGATGAGCGACTATCTGAGGTGTCAAGTTGCATTTGCGAATTCGTTACGCGCGTCGCGTGCTTTTGCATTGAGAATGACGAGCAGCTTGCGGGCGAGCGCAATGCGGATGACCATTTTCTCCTTTCCGGCAGTCTGCAACCGTTGCTTGAAAGCTGCCAGATGCGGATCATATTTGGCAACGATGCTGGCAACGAGAAAGAGGACGCCGCGCGGCCCTGCCCGACCGCCGCGCACTGGTCTTCGACCGCTGCGCTTGCCACTGTCATTGGCGATCGGCGCCAGGCCGGCCAACTTGGCGATGGCCTTGTTGGAGAGGATGCCGATCTCCGGCAACTGCGCCATCAGCCGCGCCACGGTGCGAGAGGCAACACCCTTGAGCGAGCGGAAGGCTCGGTCGAGGCATGCCCACAGCGGATCGTCATCGATGAGCGTGGCGATCTCACCTTCGAGCCTGCGGCTCTGGCGCGCAAGCAGCGCGATCACTTCATCGAGGCTGGCGATAGTTTCGGCGTCGGCGGTGCTCTTGCGCTGCTTTTGAATGGTGAGATCTCCTCCCACCTGGGAAAGCCGCGCAACCAGCGCCTTGAGCCGCTGCTGGGCCGCGCTCGGCGGCGGCGTCGGCTTGAGCCGCTTGACGGCACCATAACGGGCAATCACGGCGGCATCGATTCTGTCGGTCTTCTCCAGGAAACCCATTGCCTCGGCGAAGTAGCGAACGCTCCTCGCGTTGGCCATGCCGCAGGGTTGGCCCATCTCCCACAAGAGCAGGAAGGCCAGCCGTTCGTAGCCGCCACTGGCCTCCATGATGACGAGTTCGACATCATGGTTCTGACACCAGGCGGCCAGATCGGCGATGCCTGCCGCATCGTTGGCGAAGCGGTTTGCCGCTCCCATCGGCTCGATATGAGCGTCGAGCCAGTCTTTCGAAATATCTATTCCACAGAGGGTCGTGTTCACGGTAACCTGCCTTGTGCGTGCGATTGGAGCCAAGCGACTATTCGGTCGTGCGTGACGAAGACGAAGATCCCAGGCTCATCCACGGTTGTAGCCGCAGGGGTGTCGGGCGACTTCGCCAAGCCTCGAATCGGATGGCCGTCCGGTTCGAGGCTCAGTCGCTTCCATCGCACAAAGTCTCCTCCGTGCAGATACAAGGGGTGCTCCAGGGGACTCCAACGCCTCGCTCCGCTGGAACACCCCTCCTGCGTCGCCTTCGGCGACACCGCCCCGGGCGAGCCACTTGTCTCGCCCCGTCCTTCGGACCCCACAAGGGGAGAAGGAAGAACCGCTCCCTCTAAATATGCAGCGCGTGCCCCAGCGCCTTCAGCGCCGCTTCCTGGAACCCCTCGCCTTGCGTCGGATGCGCGTGGACGGTCCCGGCGATATCCTCCAGCCGCGCCCCCATCTCCAGCGCCAGGCCGAACGCCGCAGCCAGTTCCGACACGCCCTGCCCGACCGCCTGGATACCGAGCACCAGATGGTTGTCGGCCCGCGCCACGACGCGGACGAAACCATCCTCGCCGAGCTTCGTCATCGCCCGTCCATTGGCGGCAAACGGGAACAACCCGATCTTGATCTCGCCCTGAGCCTTGGCCTCCTCCGGCGACAGCCCAACCGTCACCAGCTCCGGATCGGTGAAGCAGACGGCGGGGATTGCACGCTTGTCCCAGTTGCGCTTGTGACCGGCGACGATCTCGGCGACCATTTCGCCTTGCGCCATCGCCCGATGCGCCAGCATCGGCTCGCCGGTGACATCGCCGATGGCGAAGATGCCGCGCATCGAGCTGCGGCACTG
Source organism: Mesorhizobium sp. 131-3-5 (assembly GCF_016756575.1). Lineage (NCBI taxonomy): Bacteria > Pseudomonadati > Pseudomonadota > Alphaproteobacteria > Hyphomicrobiales > Phyllobacteriaceae > Mesorhizobium > Mesorhizobium sp. 131-3-5. Next base: position 919,870 of record NZ_AP023254.1, on the reverse strand, counting down.
GTCGTCGATCCTGATGAACTTGCCTGTCCTATCGAGGTCGATCTGGTCCAGGCCCCAGCCTTCGGTCACCGGCTTGCGCCCAACCGTCACCAGGATCTTGTCGGCGGAAACCTTGGCATTCTTGCCGTCCGCCGTCTCGACCAGCAGCGCGTCGCCCTTGCCCGCCTGTCCCTGGGTCGACAGCCCCTTGGCCTTGGCCCCGGTCATGACTTCGATGCCAAGCGCCGCAAGCCGCTTCACGACAGGCCGCGTCAGCTCGGCGTCATATTGCGCAAGCACGCGCGGCAAGGCTTCGACCACGGTCACTTCGGCGCCCATCTTGGCGAAGGCCATGCCGAGCTCCAGCCCGATATAGCCGCCACCGACCACCGCAAGCTTCTTGGGCACCGCACTCAAAGCCAGCGCTTCCGTGGACGATATCACTGGCCCGCCAAAGGGAAGGAACGGCAGTTCCACCGGCGCCGAGCCGGTGGCGATAACGATCGTCTCGGCCCGGATCACCTGGCTTCCCGTCTCGGTCTCGACCTCGACGGTCTTGCCGTCGCGGAACGTCGCCCAGCCATGCACGGTCTTGACGCCGGCCTTCTTTAGCAGGCCGGCGACGCCGCTGTTGAGCCGGCTGACAATGCCATCCTTCCAGGCGACGGTTTTGCCAAGGTCGAGCACGGGCGCCGATACCGCGATGCCGAGCGGGCTCTTGCCGCCGGCCATGTGGGCGACCTTCTCGAACTCCTCCGCCGCATGGATCAGCGCCTTGGACGGAATGCAGCCGACATTGAGGCAGGTGCCGCCGGGCTTACCGGCCTCGACGATGACCGTGTCGACGCCGAGCTGGCCGGCACGGATGGCGCAGACATAACCGCCCGGACCGGCGCCGATGACCAGCAGCTTGCAGGAGATTTCTTTCATGACGACTGCATCCCCTCAATCCACAAAGATCAGCGCCGGCGTTTCCAGCAGCGCCTTGATGCGCTGCACGAACACCGCCGCGACCCAGCCGTCGATCACCCGGTGGTCGAAGCTGGACGACAGGTTCATCATCTTGCGCGGGATGAACTGCGTGCCGTCCCACACCGGCCGCACCATCATCTTGTTGACGCCGATGATCGCCACTTCCGGGTGGTTGATGACCGGCGTCGTCGCAATGCCGCCCATGGCGCCGAGCGAGGTGATGGTGATGGTCGAGCCGGACAGCTCGTCACGCGTCGCCGTGCCTGACTTGGCCGCCTCGGCCAGCCTGTTGACCTCGGCGCCGCAATCCCAGATGTCGCGCGCCTCGGCGTGTTTGACGACAGGCACCACCAGCCCGGACGGCGTCTGCGCGGCGATGCCGATATGGATGCCGCCATGCTGGTGGATGATGCCGGCCTCGTCGTCGAACAGCGAATTGAGCTGGGGCTGGTCGGCGATCGCCTTGACCATCGCCCGCATTAGGAACGGCAGCAATGTCAGCTTCGGCCTGTCCGCCCGCTTCTCCTTGTTGAGCGCGGCGCGCAAGTCCTCGAGTGCCGTGACGTCGATCTCCTCGACATAGGTGATGTGCGGGATGCGCGATTTGGACAGCGTCATCTTCTCGGCGATCTTGCGCCGCAAGCCCACCACCTTGATGTCCTCGACGGCATCGTTGCGCGCCAGGCCCGATGCCTTGGCGACCTGCGGCCCGCGCGCCAGGAACGCCTCGATGTCCTCATGGCCGATGCGCCCAGCCGGGCCGCTTCCCGTGACTTGCCTGAGATCGATGCCAGCCTCCTTCGCGCGCAGCCGCACGGCGGGCGACGCCAACGGCTTTTCACCCTCCGGGCGCGGCCCGCCGGGGACGGACCTCTGCTCGGAGCTTTTCGCAACGGCCGGAGCGGGTTTCGCCTCCAGGGCGCCAGCCTTTGGCGGGGTCTTCGCGACCGGCGCGGCGGTCTCCGGCTTCGGCGTCGGCAGCTTGGCCGGCGGCTCGGCGGCCACCGCCTCGGCCTTGGCATCGCCCTGCGGCTTTACATTGCCCTCGCCCGCCACTTTCAGCCGCACGATGGGCGAGCCGATCGCCACCGTGTCGCCGATCTCGGCGCCCAGCCACAGGATCTCGCCATCGACGGGGGAAGGGATCTCGACCGTCGCCTTGTCGGTCATGACGGCGGCAAGCACGGTGTCCTCGCGCACCATGTCGCCGACCTTGACGTGCCATTCGACGAGCTCGGCCTCGGCAACGCCTTCGCCGACGTCGGGAAGCTTGATGATGTGTTCGCCCATGTCAGGCCTCCCCCACTCTAGGCTTCCAATGTTTCGATCAGCGCGCGGCCGACCCGGGCGGGACCGGGGAAATAATCCCATTCCTGCGCGTGCGGATAGGGCGTGTCCCAGCCGGCGACCCGCGCCACCGGCGCCTCCAGATGGTAGAAGCAGTTTTCCTGCACCAGCGCCGACAGCTCGGCGCCGAAGCCGGAGGTCAGCGTCGCCTCATGCACGATGACGCAGCGCCCGGTCTTCTTGACCGAGGCGACGATGGCATCGAGGTCGAGCGGCAAAAGCGTTCTCAGATCGATGATCTCGGCGTCGATGCCGGTCTCCCCGGCCGCGGCCTGCGCGACATAGACCATGGTGCCGTAGGCGAGCACGGTGACATCAGAGCCGGCCCGGCGGATCGCCGCCTTGCCGAGCGGCACGGTGTAGTGACCGTCGGCGACCTCGCCGAGCTCATGCTTCGACCAGGGCGTCACCGGCCGGTCGTGATGGCCGTCGAAGGGGCCGTTGTAGAGCCGCTTCGGCTCGAGGAAAATCACCGGATCGGGATCCTCGATCGCCGCGATCAGCAGCCCCTTGGCGTCATGCGGGTTGGACGGCACGACAGTCTTCAGCCCGGACACATGGGTGAACAAGGCTTCCGGGGACTGGCTGTGCGTCTGGCCGCCAAAAATGCCGCCGCCGGTCGGCATGCGAACCACGATCGGGCAGGTGAAGTCGCCGTTTGAACGGTAGCGCAGCCGTGCCGCTTCCTGGGTTAGCTGGTCGTAGGCCGGATACATGTAGTCGGCAAACTGAATTTCCACGCAGGGCTTCAGCCCGTAGGCGGCCATGCCGATGGCCGAGCCGACAATGCCGGATTCGTTGATCGGCGCGTCGAAGCAGCGGCTCTTGCCGTATTTGGCCTGCAGGCCCTGCGTGCAGCGGAAGACGCCGCCGAAGAAGCCGACATCCTCGCCGAACACGACGACCTTGTCGTCGCGCCCCATCGACACATCCATGGCGTCGCGAATGGCCTCGATCATGGTCCGTCTCGGCATGGCTCAGACTCCCGCCTGCTGGCGCTGGCGCCGCAGATGCGGCGGCATCTCGGCATAGAGGCCCTCGAACATGTCGCGCGTCGACGGCTTGCCGCCGGCATGCAGCGTGCCGTGGCTTTCCGCCTCCTTCTGCGCCGCGATCACCGTGTCGAGGATTTCGGCCTCGGCCTGCGCGTGGCGTTCGTCCGACCAGGCGCCGAGCCCGATCAGATGGTTCTTCAGCCGCACGATCGGATCGCCGAGCGGCCAGGCGTCGGATTCGGTCTTCGGCCGGTAGGCCGACGGATCGTCCGAACTGGAATGGGCGCCGGCGCGGTAGGTGACATATTCGACCAGCGTCGGCCCGAGATTCTTCCGCGCCCGCTCGGCCGCCCATTTGGCCACCGCATGGACGGCGAGATAGTCGTTGCCGTCGACACGCAGCGACGGGATGCCGAAACCGAGGCCCCGGGCCGCGAAGGTGCCGGAGCCGCCGCGCGCTATGCCTTGAAAAGTCGAGATCGCCCACTGGTTGTTGACGACATTGAGCACGACCGGCGCCTTGTAGGTGGAGGCGAACACCAGCGCCGAGTGAAAATCGGATTCCGCCGTCGAGCCGTCGCCGATCCATCCCGCCGCGATCTTCGAATCGTTCGAGATCGCCGAAGCCATCGCCCAGCCGACCGCCTGGATGTACTGCGTCGCCAGATTGCCGGATATGGAGAAGAAGCCGTGCTCTTTCGACGAATACATGATCGGCAGCTGCCGGCCCTTCAGCGGGTCGGCCTCGTTGGAATAGATCTGGTTCATCATCGTGACCATCGGATAGCCGTCGGCGATGAGCAGGCCGGCCTGCCGATAGGTCGGAAAATTCATGTCGCCTGGACTAAGCGCCTTGCGGAAGGCGCAGCTCACCGCCTCTTCGCCGAGATGCTGCATGTAGAAGGAGGTCTTGCCCTGGCGCTGCGCCATCTGCATGCGGGCATCGAAGGTCCGGAGCATCATCATATGGCGAAGGCCTTCCAGCAGCTCCTCGCTGGACAGCAGCCCGGCCCACGGGCCGACCGCCTCGCCATCGCGGTTCAGCACGCGGATGATCGAAAAGGCCATGTCGCGGATGGTGCGCGGATCGACATCGATGTCGGGGCGCGGCACCGAGCCGGCCGCGGCGATGGTCACGTTGGAGAAATCAGGCGTGCCGCCCGGCCGCACTTCCGGCTCCGGAACGTGAAAACGCAACATCCCAGCATCGGCCATGACCTTCGTCCTCCAATGTTGCCTGGCGCCGATATTTGCACATCCGCGCGTCCAGTGCGAATTCGCCGAAGGTCGTCGGACCGGCCGCGCCGGCCGATCCAGCCTCCCCGGCGCAAGATGAAGATATGTCCGCGAAATTTCTTGTCGATGTTTCACGGCGGCGCGCAATTTGGCGCAAGCTTGGGCAGGGTTTGTCGGAAGATAAGGTGATTGGGCGGCGGACCATCGCGCGGTCTTCCTTCTCCCCTTGTGGGAGAAGGTGGATCGGCGCGCAGCGCCTTCGGCGACACCTTCTCCCACAAGGGGAGAAGGAAAAGAGCGTCGGTGCCGATCGCCATTCACCCCAACCCCACATCATGCTAACCACCCACCATGGCACAGAAGAAAGCTTTCGAGGTCGATTCCTGGCTCGCGCGGCCTGACGCGCGCATCTCCATCATCCTGCTCTACGGCCCCGATCGCGGCCTCGTCTCCGAGCGTGCAAAGGCCTTTGCCGAAAAGACCGGCCTGCCGCTCGACGATCCCTTTTCCGTGGTCCGGCTCGAGGGCTCGGAGGTCGATCGCGACGAGGGCCGGCTGCTGGACGAGGCCCGCACCGTGCCGATGTTTTCCGACCGCCGGCTGCTCTGGGTGCGCAATGCCACCGGCCAGAAGGCGCTGGCCGCGGACGTCAAGGCGCTGACGGCGGAGCCCGCGCGCGATGCCATCATCCTGATCGAGGCCGGCGACCTCAAGAAGGGCGTCGGCTTGCGCGCCGTGGTCGAGGGCGCCGACAACGCCATGGCGCTGCCTTGCTACTCCGACGAGGCCCGCGACATCGACACCGTCATCGACGACGAATTGCGCAAGGCCGGCATGTCGATGACGCTGGAAGCCAGACAAGCGCTGCGCCGCAATCTCGGCGGCGACAGACTCGCTTCGCGCGGCGAGATCGAAAAGCTCATCCTCTACGCCCATGGCCAGAAGGAGATCGGCCTGAACGATGTCAGGGCGATGTCGGGCGACGTGTCCGGCGCCTCGTTCGACGATGCCGTCGACGCGCTGCTCGAAGGCAAGATCGGCGACTTCGACACCGCCTTCACCCGCCACTGCCAGTCCGGCGGCCCGCCCTTCCTGGTGTTGTCCTCGGCGATGCGCCAGCTGCAGCAGATTCAGATCATGCGCGGCCAGATGGACTCGGCCGGGCGCAATGCCGCATCGGTCGTCGCCGGCGCCCGCCCGCCGGTTTTCTTTTCGCGGCGCAAGCTGGTGGAGAAAGCGCTGGAGCGCTGGAGCAGCGATGCGCTGAGCCGCGCACTGACCCGGCTGCAGACTGCCGTGCTGCAGACCCGCAAGCGGCCCGATCTGTCGGAAGCGCTGGCGCGCCAAGCGCTGCTCGGCATTGCGGTGGAAAGCGCCAGGCTGGGGCAGCGTTAGGCGAGCGATCCTCCCGTACTATACGGCCAACAGCTACTCGCCGGACCAATTGATTGGGGCGTAATGTCCGTTTTGCCCGGAATTGTCCCAGCTCATGCCATGGTCGCTGAACGTACTGCTTTGCGCCCCCATCGCCATGCCGAGCCAGTCGGGATTGACAGGATGGCCGGTGGCCGCCCACATCTGCCCGTCCTCGCGCATTGTCGGCAGCGGCTCGACCGCCAGCTGCATGACGCCGGCAATCGCCACGGACCGTTTCTTGCCGTCTATGCGGTAGTCTATCGGGACCTTCTTGGCGCCGAGGTTCGTGCCGATCATGGGTGCCAACACCGCCATGGGGCCGCCCGCGGCGCCAGTGAAGATGGCACCCAGCGCCTCTGTCTGCCTGTCATCGGCCCGTTCGTCGATATAGGCCGCGGCCGTCCAATTGCCGTCTGCCATCGGACCCGGCGTGTGAGCAACCAGTGCCACACTGAGCCCGTCCAATCGAACGTCGCCGTAATTGCCCGTATCGACATGAAAGACCAGGCCGACGTCGCAGACGCCTTTCGTCGGCCTCGATGTCAGCTGCGCCTTGGTGGACAGCAGGCAAGGACACACGACATCGCAGCTGCAATTTTCGAAGTAGCTTCCGGACAATTGCCAACGGACTGCCATTTGCACCTCCCATGCGTCAGGCGCGTCGGCATATTCTTTTGGCGAGGCGGTGCCATTTCACGACGACTGCAGGAATGGCAAATGGCCCTCGCCGCGACCGGCACGCCAGGGCAATTAATTTAAGCCAAGTCTAATATAAGTTACGCCGTTGCCGGGCACTGTCAAGCATAGTGCTAGACTGGAGCTGCGGTCGGCGATTGGCCGATCTCCCCCCGCGTGGGGGAGATGGCTGGCAAGCCAGAGGGGGGCGCTGGCCCGCCGACCTCTCGATCGATCGTGATGCGGGTTCTCGGCCAGCCGCAGATGACAGAGGCAGCGCTCTACGGCGCCCCCCTCTGCCCTACCGGGCATCTCCCCCAGGAGGGGGGAGATTGATCGCTTCGCCGATTTCGCCAATCACGCCGCAAACAGAAAGGGCTGACCAAACGGCCAGCCCTCTTTTTCTCTGCGTTTAGTCAAGCTTTCGCTTAATACAATTCGCCGGCTAACTACCGTTCCTGCTTCAATCTCCGGCACAGCTCATCCAGCTGCTCCAGCGAGCGATAGGACACCCGCAGCTCGCCGCCCTTGCCCTTGTGATCGATGGCCACGATCATGCCGAGCGTGTCGGTCATCAGCTTTTCCAGTGCCAGCGTGTCGGTATCCTTTTCCTGCGCGGCTTGCGGCTGCTTCGGTTTGGCCGGCGTGGGGCCGGCCGGCATCTGCGCCAGCGCTTCGGCTTGGCGCACGGAAAGCCCTTCCTCGACGATGCGCTTGGCAAGGCCGGCCGGATCCTCCGCCGTCACCAGCGTACGGGCATGGCCGGCCGACAGCGCGCCGTCGACCAGCATGTCGCGGATCACATCCGGCAGCTTCAGCAGCCTGAGCGTGTTGGCGACATGGCTGCGGCTCTTGCCGATGACATTGCCGAGATCGGCCTGGGTGTAGCCGTGCTCGTCGATCAGCTGCTGGTAGCCCAGCGCTTCCTCGACGGCGTTGAGGTCGGTGCGCTGGACGTTCTCGATGATCGCCAGCTCGAGCGCGGTGCGGTCGTTGACCTCGCGGATGATGACCGGGATCTCGGTCAGCCCGGCGCGCTGCGCCGCCCGCCAGCGCCGCTCGCCGGCGATGATCTCGTAGCGGCCCGCCTGCGTCGGCGACGGCCGCGCCACCACCGGCTGCACCACGCCATGTTCGCGGATCGACTGGGCGAGATCGGTCAGTTCGGCGTCGCCAAAATGCCGGCGCGGGTTCTTCGGGTTGGGGCTCACGAACTCGATCGGCACCTTGCCGTCGGCGCTCATGCCGGGCTTTTCCGGCGCCGCCGGGCGATCGATCTCGCCGATCAGTGCCGCCAGGCCACGGCCCAGTCTTTTCCTCGAAAGGTCTTCGCTCATGTCAATTCCAGGTCTATCTTGGATAATCGTCTTTGGATCGTTTCGGTATCGAATCGGCTGTTAATTCTGCATCCGATCCAATCAAGCGGCGCGCAATTTACGCTCGCGGCGGATCACTTCCGAGGCCAGTTGCAGATAGGCCTGGCTGCCAGAGCACTTCAAATCGTAAAGGATTGCCGGCTTGCCGTAGGACGGCGCCTCCGACACCCGCACATTGCGCGGAATGATGGTCTCGTAGACCTTGTCGCCCATATGCTGGCGCACATCCTGCACCACCTGGTTGGCGAGATTGTTGCGGCCGTCATACATGGTCAGCACGATGCCCTGGATGGTGAGGTCCGGATTGATCGACCGGCGCACCTGCTCGACGGTTTCCAGCAATTGGCTGAGACCTTCGAGCGCGAAGAACTCGCATTGCAACGGCACCAGCACCGAATCGGCCGCCGCCATCGAATTCAACGTCAGAAGGTTGAGCGACGGCGGGCAGTCGATCAGCACATAGCCGAAGCCTGCCGAACGCGCCGAGGCGGCACGCAAGGCGTTGCGCAGCCGCAGCACCCGGTCGGGCGCCGAGGCGATCTCCATTTCGATGCCGAGCAGGTCGAGCGTCGACGGCACGATCGACAGGCCGGGCACGGCTGTCGGAATGGCCGCGGCTTCCAGTTCCAGCTCGCCGGTCAGCACGTCGTAGGACGAGACCGTGCGGTCCTTGCGGTCGATGCCGAGGCCGGTGCTGGCATTGCCTTGCGGGTCGAGGTCGACGATCAGCACCTTTTCGCCGATCGCGGCCAGAGCGGTGGCCAGATTGATGGCGGTGGTGGTCTTGCCGACACCGCCCTTCTGGTTGGCTACGGTGATGATTCGGGGGCCGTTCTTCATGGGTTTATGCCAGAAATTCATTTTTGGGTCGCCAAATAGCCCGACAAGTCGAAGATCAGACGGGTCGCAGGTTTGACAGTTCCAGGATCACGCCTTGGGGGTCCGTCACACTGGCATGTTCTACCAGATCGAAGGCCCATCGGTTAACGCTTTCTTGCACTTCGGCGCGATAATCCCGGCCTTTGTGGAACAGCCCGCGTGCACCCGACATCAGCCACGGCGCCGACAGGTCGAGCAGGACCGAAAGCGAGGCCAGAGCCCGCGCCGTGACGATTTGCGGTTGCGAAACAAGCGCATGGCTGTCCTCGATCCGGCGCGCGACAACCCGCGCCGGCAGGTTGAACTGGCCGATCACGGTCTGCAGGAACGAAGCCTTTTTGCGGTTGCTCTCCACCAGATCGATGCTGGCCCCATCGCGCTCGGCGAGCAGGAAAGCCATGACCAGGCCCGGAAATCCACCGCCCGAACCGATATCGACCCAGCGCGCGGCAGTGGGCTCTACGCGCGCCAGCTGCGCGCTGTCGAGGATGTGGCGCTGCCAGACATCGCCCGCGGTCGACTGCGCCACCAGATTGATGCTGCGATTCCATTTCTGGAACATCGCTTCGAATGCCACCAGGCGATCGAATGTTTCACGTGAAACCGGGCCCGCCGCGTCCTGCAGGCTCTTCCAAGAGAAAGAGCTCACGCAACAACCCTTTGATCGCTCCGGGGTCTCTGCATACTCTCATGGTGCCGGACATGTGCGACAATGATCGCCAGCGCCGCCGGCGTCATGCCCTCCATGCGTTGCGCGTCGGCAATGGACCGCGGCCGCCGCGCTTGCATCTTCTGCTTCAATTCGTTGGACAGGCCGGGCACGCCGGCGAAATCCACCGTCTCGGGGATCAGCCGGCTCTCCTCGTGGCGGATCTGCGCGACATCGCTCTTCTGCCGGTCGAGATAGACAGAATATTTCGCTTCCGTTTCGAGACGATCGGCGGTCTTGGCGTCGATCGCCGCAAATTTCGGCTCGACCCTGGCCAGCCAGGCAACATCCACGTCGGGATAGGCCAGCAGCTCATAACCCGACCGGCGCACGCCGTCCCGGTTGATCTCCAGCCCATGCCGCGCCGCCTCATTCGGAGTCATCGCCACCGACCTGGCCAATTCGCGCGCCGCGTCGAGCCGCTGCATGACATCACCGTAGCGCTGCATGCGTTGCGCCGAGGCGATCCCCAGCTTTTCGGCGAGCGGCGTCAGCCGCTCATCGGCATTGTCGGCGCGCAGCGACAGCCGGAATTCGGCCCGCGAGGTGAACATGCGGTAGGGTTCGCTGATGCCGCGGCTGGTCAGATCGTCGACCATCACGCCGATATAGGCCTCGGTGCGGCTGAGCACGATCTGTTCGCCGCCCAACGCCCGTCGTGCCGCGTTGAGGCCAGCAAGCAGGCCTTGCCCGGCCGCCTCTTCATAACCGGTGGTGCCGTTGATCTGCCCAGCGAGAAAGAGGCCGGCAACGCGCTTGGTCTCCAGCGTCTGCTGCAGCTCGCGCGGATCGACGTGATCATATTCAATGGCATAGCCAGGCTGCAGCATGACTGCACGCTCCAGCCCCGGAATGGTCTTGAGGATCTCGAGCTGCACATCCTGCGGCAGCGAGGTCGAAATCCCATTGGGATAGACGGTGTCGTCGTCGAGCCCTTCCGGCTCCAGAAAGATCTGGTGGCCGTCCCGGTCGCCGAACTTGACGATCTTGTCCTCGATCGACGGGCAATAGCGCGGGCCTACGCCTTCAATCGAGCCGGAATACATGGCGGAGCGGCCAAGATTGGCACGGATCAGCTCATGCGTGGCTGATGTCGTGCGGGTGATGCCGCACTCGATCTGCGGTGTCTCGACTCGATCGGTCATCAGCGAGAACGGCACAGGATCGTCATCCGCCGCCTGGCTTTCCAGCGACGCCCAGTCGATGGTCCTTCCGTCCAGCCGTGGAGGTGTGCCGGTCTTCAGGCGGCCGAGCTTGAAGCCGGCGCGGTCCATCGTCGCCGACAGCCCAAGGCTCGCCTGCTCATCCATGCGGCCGGCGACGATCTTCTTCTCGCCAATATGAATAAGGCCGCGCAGGAAGGTGCCTGTCGTCAGCACCACGGCGCCGCAGGCAAGCCTGCGGCCGTCGGCGAGCAGAACAGCGGCGATCCGTCCGTCGTTGATCTCGAAATCCAGCACCTCGCCCTCGACCACGTCGAGATCGTTCTGCTGCCGAATCGCTTCCTGCATGGCAAGGCGATAGAGCTTTCTGTCCGCCTGTGTGCGCGGGCCGCGCACCGCCGGACCCTTGCGGCGGTTGAGCAGGCGGAACTGGATGCCGGCGGCATCCGCCACCCGGCCCATCAGCCCGTCCATCGCGTCGATCTCGCGGACCAGATGGCCCTTGCCGAGCCCGCCGATCGCGGGATTGCACGACATCACGCCGATTGTGTCGAAGCGCAGCGTCACCAGCGCGGTTTTCGCGCCGGCGCGCGCGGCTGCACTGGCCGCCTCGCACCCCGCATGGCCGCCACCCACCACAACCACATCATAGTGACCGGTCATTTCAAATCCTGGACTCAAGAAGATTGAGGGACACATGTCCCCGCGGGGCCAAGCTGTCAAGAAAACTTCGCGACAAGTTTCACGTGAAACAGGGGGCGATGCAGCGCGGCGACGGTACTGCGCCAATCGGTACGGCTGATCAGTCCTGGAAGGCGCCCGCCCCTCATTGTCCTGCCGGACATTTCTCCCCGTATAGTAACGGGGAGAAAGTAGCTGGCCGCAACACGGCACCCCTCTTGGGACGTCGGCGATTGGCGAAACCATTCGTGCGAGCGCCCTCTCCCGGTGACCATACGGGGAGAGGATGCCGGCAGGCAGGTGAGGGGCAGCGCCACCATCCGCCACTATCTCGCAAATTGCCCCCGCACCTGCTTCATAGGACACGGCATATTCTGGATCGCTGTGTTTCACGTGAGTCACGGAAAGCAATACGCCGCATAGTTTCACGTGAATCATTTCCCGATGCAGAACTGCGAAAAGATCACATCCAACATATCTTCGACATCGATCGCGCCGACAATTCGGCCCAACCTATCCGCCGCCAGCCGCAGCTCCTCGGCCCGCAGTTCCTGGCCGCCGGTGTGCTCATCGATCGCGCGAAGCAAATGGCGATTCGCCTCACCGAGCAGTTCAACATGGCGCAGGCGGGACGGCAGGATATCGCCGACGTCGCCAGCCGCGTCCGCCGCGCAACGGCCGATTTCGGCGAGCAGCGCCTCCACACCAGTGCCATTCATAACTGAAATGACGAAGTCGTATCTGCCAGCCGCATCACCCGCCGCCTGCCCATCCAGCAGGTCGAGCTTGGTGCCGACGCGCAACAGAGGTGCCGTAGACTCGACCGCGCCGATGGCCCTGGGAGCCAAAATGTCCTCCAGCAGCAGCAAGAGATCGGCGCGATCGGCCTTGGCCCGCGCCTTCTCGATGCCGATCGCCTCGACCTTGCCCTGTGCGTCGCGCAAGCCGGCCGTATCCGTCAGCCTGACGCGAAGGCCGCCGAGATCCAGCGTCACCTCGAGCAGGTCGCGGGTCGTGCCGGGCTCATCCGTTACAATAGCTGCATCGCGCCGCGCCAAGGCGTTGAACAGACTCGACTTGCCGGCATTAGGCGCGCCCAGAATCACCACCTCAAAACCGTCGCGAATGATTTCGGCAGCGTGAAATCCGGCGATGTGGCGATCGATTTCGCCGATCATCACCTGGACATCCGTCCAGACCGTATCCGAAACGGATCCCGGCACGTCGTCTTCGTCAGCAAAATCGATCTCGGCCTCGATCATGGCCCGCGCGTGGATCAGCCGGCGGCGCCAACTCATATACAGATCGCTCTGGACACCCTCGGCATTCTGGACCGCGAAACGTCGCTGCGCCTCGGTCTCGGCATTGACCAGGTCCGCCAGCGCCTCCGTCTCGACGAGGTCGACCTTGCCGTTAAGAAAGGCGCGACGCGTGAATTCGCCGGGTTCGGCGAGCCTGACGCCGTCAAAGCTGGCGATGATCTCCAACATCCGCGCCACGACGGCGCGCCCGCCATGGACATGAAATTCCGCGACGTCCTCCCCGGTAAAGCTCGCCGGACCGGGAAAGAAGATGACCAGGCCGCTGTCGAGCACGGTTCCATCCGGCGCTCTGAACCTGCGCAGAACCGCCGCCCGGTCCTTAACCATGCCACCGGCAATCGTTTCGACTACGAATCGAGTCTGCCGACCGGAGATACGCAGCACGGCGACACCGGCCGGAAGCCGACCGCTCGACAGCGCAACGATCGAATCGCCTGAAATCATTTGCCCGCTCTGTTGAACCGCCCTAGCCTCGCGCCTTCAAACAACCCGAGTTGCCCATTGTGACATTGCCCGCGCAAAACCTGCTTGCCGAAGAGGCCAGCCCCTATCTGCAGCAGCACAGCGCCAATCCCGTCCATTGGCGGGCCTGGTCGCCGGCATCGCTCGAAGAAGCAAGGACGCTCGATCGCCCGATCCTGCTCTCCGTCGGCTATGCCGCCTGCCACTGGTGCCATGTGATGGCGCATGAAAGCTTCGAGAATGACAGCGTCGCCGCCGTCATGAACCGTCTGTTCGTCAATATCAAGGTCGACCGCGAGGAGCGTCCCGACATCGATCAGATCTATATGGCCGCGCTGTCCTCGATGGGCGAGCAAGGCGGCTGGCCGCTGACCATGTTCCTGACGCCGGACGGCAAGCCATTCTGGGGCGGCACCTATTTTCCGCGCGAGGCGCGCTATGGCCGCCCGGGCTTCATCCAGGTCATGGAAGCGGTCGACAAGGCGTGGCGCGAGAAGCGCGACAGCCTGCACCAGAGCGCCGACGGGCTGACCTCCCATGTCGAGGCGCGGCTTTCCGGCACGCATGGCAAGCAGAGCCTCGACCGCGGCACGCTCACCGACTTCGCCGGCCGCATCGACGGCATGATCGACCGCGAGCTTGGCGGCCTGCGCGGCGCGCCGAAATTCCCCAACGCGCCATTCATGCTCACCCTGTGGCTGTCCTGGCTGCGCGATGGCAACGCCGCGCATCGCGATGACGTGCTGGTCAGCCTGGAACGGATGCTGGCCGGCGGCATCTATGACCATATTGGTGGCGGCCTCAGCCGCTACTCCACCGATGCGGAATGGCTGGTGCCGCATTTCGAAAAGATGCTCTACGACAATGCGGAGCTGATCCGCTTCTGCAACTGGGCGTTTTCGGCAAGCGGCAATCATTTGTTCCGGATACGAATCGAAGAGACCGTCGACTGGCTGCTGCGTGAAATGCGCGTCGAAGGCGGCGCCTTCGCCGCCAGTCTCGATGCCGACAGCGATGGCGAGGAAGGGCTGTTCTACACCTGGAGCCGGGAAGAGATAGAAGCCGTCCTTGGTGACGATTCAGCCTTATTTTTCAAGTACTTCACGGTTTCCAGCCCGCATGGCTGGGAAGGCAAGCCTATCGTCCACCATTCCAGCGCCCAGCAAGCCCAAAGCGTCGCCGATCGCGAAAAACTCATTCCGCTCAAAGCCAGGCTTCTCGCCGTGCGGGAGGAACGCGTCCGGCCAGGCCTAGATGCCAAGACCCTCACGGACTGGAACGGCCTGATGATTGCGGCACTCGCCGAGGCCGGTCGCTCGCTGGGCCGGCCCGACTGGATCGAGGCCGCGGCCAAGGCCTTTGCCCATATCTCCGGCGCCAGCCGCGACGGCCGCTTGCCGCATTCCATGCTTGGCGCCAGGAAACTGTTTCCCGCTCTGTCGAGCGACTATGCCGCCATGGCCAATGCGGGGATTTCGCTGTTCGAGGCGTCTGGCGATTGGAGCTACATCGACCGGGCGAAACAGTTCATCGAGCAGCTCGACCATTGGCATGCCGACGAAGCCGGCACAGGTTACTATCTGACCGCCTCGGACAGCACCGACGTGCCGATCCGCATCAGGGGCGATGTCGACGAGGCGATTTCGTCAGCCACCAGTCAAATCATCGCGGCACTTGTGCGGCTCGCCTCCGTGACCGGCGATCTCGATCTCGGGGAAAAAGCCTGGAAGATCGCAGAGCACGCCGCCGGCCGCGCAGCGCAACAGGCCTATGGCCAGGCCGGCATCGTCAATGCCTGCACGCTTGCCATCGAGCCGTTGAAACTGGTCATCGTCGACAATCCAGAAGATCCAAAGCTTGTTCCGGTCGCGAATCGATGCCCCGACCCGCGCCGCGTCGACATCATTGCCGCGATTGGTTCGGAAACGAATCGACCCTTGCTGCCGGGCGGGATTCTGCCGCCGACCGACAGGCCGGGTGCCTGGCTTTGTACAGGGCAGGTTTGTTTGCCGGTGGTGACAAGTGCTGAGGAGTTGGAGCGGTTGTTGAGCCGTCGATAGGCGGAGCCGGAGACCTAGCTGACTGCTCCGTGCCCCCAAATTTCAACGTCAGCGCTGCCCCCCACCTGCCTGCCGGCATCCTCTCCCCGTAAACGGGGCGAGGGACGCTGTTGTCGCTGCTTTCGCCAATTGTCAGCGCTCCGGAGGAAGGCGCCGGCGCTGGTTCCAGCCTCTTTCTCCCCGTTTACAGGGAGGAATGCCCGGCAGGGCAATAAGGGGCGGCGCCGACTTATGCGATTTGCCGCGAGGCCCGCCGACCTAACCCAGCAAAGAAAAACCCCATCCCAGTTTCCTGGAATGGGGCTCGATACAGGTCCGGAAGCTTCGGACCGGCCCTTACGTATTCATCGAATCGAAGAAATCCGCATTGGTCTTGGTCTGCTTCAGCTTGTCGATGAGGAACTCGATCGCGTCGGTGGTTCCCATCGGCGCCAGGATGCGGCGCAGCACGAAGATCTTCTGCAGGTCCTGACGCGGCACCAGCAGGTCTTCCTTGCGGGTACCGGACTTCAGGATGTCCATGGCCGGATAGATGCGCTTGTCGGCGACCTTGCGGTCGAGCACGATTTCCGAATTGCCGGTGCCCTTGAACTCTTCGAAGATGACTTCGTCCATGCGGCTGCCGGTATCGATCAGCGCGGTGGCGATGATGGTCAGCGAACCGCCTTCCTCGATGTTACGCGCGGCGCCGAAGAAGCGCTTCGGGCGCTGCAGCGCGTTGGCGTCGACACCGCCGGTCAGCACCTTGCCGGATGACGGCACGACGGTGTTGTAGGCGCGACCGAGGCGGGTGATGGAATCGAGCAGGATGACGACGTCGCGGCCATGTTCGACCAGGCGCTTGGCCTTTTCGATCACCATTTCGGCGACCTGGACGTGGCGCACCGCCGGTTCGTCGAAGGTCGAGGAGACGACCTCGCCCTTCACCGAGCGCTGCATGTCGGTCACTTCTTCCGGCCGCTCGTCGATCAGAAGCACGATCAGATAGCATTCCGGGTGATTGGTGGTGATGGAATGGGCGATGTTCTGCAGCAGCACCGTCTTGCCGGTGCGCGGCTGCGCGACGATCAAAGCGCGCTGGCCCTTGCCGAGCGGCGCCACCAGGTCGATGACGCGCGGCGAGATGTCCTTGGAGGTCGGAACCTCCATTTCCATCTTCAGCCGCGAGGTCGGATAGAGCGGCGTCAGATTGTCGAAGTGGATCTTGTGGCGGATCTTTTCGGGATCGTCGAAATTGATGGTGTTGACCTTGAGCAGCGCGAAATAGCGCTCGCCCTCTTTCGGGCTGCGGATCGGTCCTTCGACCGTATCGCCGGTCTTCAGCGAAAAGCGCCGGATCTGCGACGGCGAGATGTAGATGTCGTCGGGACCTGGCAGATAGTTGGCGTTGGCCGAGCGCAGGAAGCCGAACCCGTCCTGAAGCACTTCGACCACGCCGTCGCCGATAATCTCGACGTCCTGGGCGGCCAGCTTCTTCAGGATCGCGAACATCAGCTCCTGCTTGCGCATGACGCTGGCGTTCTCGACCTCGAGCGATTCGGCATAAGCGATCAGCTCTGGCGGTTTCTTGTTCTTGAATTCGGTAAGTTTCATTTCTTGCATAGACGGACTCTGGGTGAGCTTTGGGAGAAAAATATCGGCGGGATGCGACAAATGCCGGGCGCGGCCGAAAACAATGAGGGGCGGCGCATGACGGGAAGGAAGACCCGTCTTTTATCGTCGGTCGGATGAAAGAGCAAGCCGCGTTTTAAACGGCCTGATCGGCCTCAGAACGGCTTGACGACAACCAAGATCACGATGGCGATCATCAGAAATGTGGGGATCTCGTTGACGATCCGCCAGTGCCTCGCCGCTTTTTCGTTGCGATCCTCGGCGAATTTGCGCACCGCGCCGGCCAGATAGCCGTGAACGGCGGACATTAACAACACCAAACCGATCTTGGCGTGCAGCCAGCCGCCCTGGAATCCAAAGACTTTCCAGGCAAGCCAAAGGCCGAACACCCAGGTGACGATCATCGCCGGATTGATGATGCCGCGCAGCAGGCGCCGCTCCATCACCTTGAAGGTCTCCGACTGCACCGAGCCCTTCTCGGCATCGACGTGGTAGACGAACAGCCGCGGCAGATAGAGCATGCCGGCCATCCACGAAATGACGGCAACGATATGGATCGCCTTTGCCCAGGGATAGAAACTTTCGGGCGCGACGAAAAACAGAAGCGCCGTCAGCACGATCAGCACAGCGATGCTGACGACCATACGCATCATCGCCTGTCCGGTGCTGTTGGTGTTGTTCATCTCAGCCATCAGCGTGTCGCGCTCCTCACCTGCTTCACCATCGCCTCGACATGCGCGATCGGTGTCTCCGGCGTGATGCCGTGGCCGAGATTGAAGATCAGCGGCCCGTCTCCCAGCGCTTTGAGGATCGCCTCGACGCCATCAGACAGCGCCTTGCCGCCGGCCACGAGCCTCAAGGGATCGAGATTGCCCTGGACCGCACCCGAACGCTGCAGATCCTTCGCCGCCGCTAGCGGCACCGTCCAGTCGATCCCCAGCCCCGTCACACCGGTCTTCTGGCGATAGGTCCGGTAGCGCGCGCCGGCGCCCTTGGGAAATCCGATGATCGGCACATCGGGATGAACGGCGCGAACCTGGCGGACCATCTCGGCCACCGGCCAAACGCAAAACTGGTCGAACGTCGCATCGTCGAGCACGCCGGACCAGGAATCGAAAATCTGCACCACATCCGCGCCGGCTTCGATCTGCCGGATCAGATAGGCCGCCGACTGGTCGGCAAGCACCGTCAGGAGATGTTGAAACGCCGCCGGCTCGCGATAGGCAAACAGCCGTGCCGGCGCCTGATCGGGCGTTCCATGGCCGGCGATCATATAGGTCGCCACCGTCCAGGGCGCGCCGCAGAAGCCGATCAGCGTGGTCTCGTCAGGCAGTTTTGCCCGCAACCGGCGAACCGTCTCGTAGACCGGTTCGAGATTCACGTGAAACACATCGCTTTCCAGAGCCATGATCTCGGCCACGGAGATCGGCGTCAAAAGCGGGCCTCTTCCCTCTTCGAAGCGAACGTCGCGGCCGAGCGCATGCGGAACGACAAGGATGTCGGAGAACAGGATCGAGGCGTCGAAGCCGAAGCGCTCTATCGGCTGCAAGGTCACTTCCACCGCAAGGTCGGGATCGTAGCAGAGATCGAGGAACGAACCTGCGCGCCTGCGTGTTTCACGATATTCCGGCAGATAGCGTCCGGCCTGACGCATCATCCAGAGCGGAGGCGGAAAGTGCGCCTCGCCCTTCAGGACGTCCAGCATGATCCGGCTTTTGGGCATTGAGCGCTTACCCTCTCCCAGCCTTCCTATAATCAAAGATTCTTATATCTAAGATTCTTCTGATTCTAAGAGTCTGTTGGTTGTGGTGGTTGTCACCTGTCCCGCTTCGCCAGCCAAAAAGCCAGCAAGCATATTGTCGCGCGCTTCCCTCTCCCGACTTAAGGGTTCTGGGGATCATCCGGAATCCATCATCGGAGTCAAAGCTTTAGCAAACCGAGGAAGAATCCCGCCCTGTGGACGGCTGAAAGGCAAAGGCGGCCGTCCCCAGACTTGTCCCCAGCCGCCCGACCAAGCTGACAGCACAGCGAATTGTGGACAAACTGCCATCTGATACAGTCGCCTCCGACCGGCGCCTCTTTCTGTCCCGCTTTATCCACATCCGCCCACAGCCCCAGGTGATCCCTGTGAACAAACCCCAGAGCTTCTTTCACCTGCACCTGATTTCCGACGCGACCGGCGAAACGCTGCTCGCCGCCGGGCGGGCGGCTTCGGCGCAATACAAGGATGCACGGGCGATCGAGCACATCTACCCGCTCATCCGTACCGAAAAGCAGGTGGCCAAGGTGTTCGAGGACATAGAGGAGGAGCCGGGCATCATCCTCTATACGGTCGTCGACCAGAAGCTGGCGCGCGGCATTGACGAGCGCTGCGCCACAATGGGCCTGCCCTGCGTGTCGGTGCTGGAGCCGGTGCTCACCGTCTTCCAGTCCTATCTCGGCACGCCGGCCGGCCGCCGTGTCGGCGCCCAGCACGTTCTCGACGCCGAATATTTCCGCCGCATCGATGCGCTGAACTTCACCATGGACCATGATGACGGCCAGCTGCCGGCGAATATGGACGATGCCGATGTCGTGCTGATCGGCATTTCGCGGACGTCGAAGACGCCGACCAGCATCTATCTCGCCAATCGCGGCATCAAGACCGCCAACATCCCGATCGTGCTCGGCGTGCCGGTGCCCGAAAGCCTGATCAGCGCCTCCAAGCCGCTGATCGTCGGGCTGATCGCCACCGCCGAGCGCATCTCGCATGTCCGCCAGAACCGCATCCTCGGCAACAGCAGTTCCTATGTGCCGACCGACTATGTCGACCGCGCCGCCATCAACGAGGAGCTCGCCTATGCCCGCCAGATCTGCACGCGCCATGGCTGGCCGATGATCGACGTCAGCCGCCGCTCGATCGAGGAAACGGCGGCGGCGATCGTTGCCCTGCGGGGGAAGAACAGATAATTGAACGAGGAGTGCGTTTTCCGAGACTTCTTAGCGGAAACTCGGCGCCGCCCCTCACCTGCCTGCCGGCATCCTCTCCCCGTATAGTGACGGGGAGAGGGGCGCTGTCGTAGAAGGTTTCGCCAATCACCAGCGTAGCCGAAGAAGAGCGCCTGCGCTTAAGCTGCCCCTTTCTCCCCGTCTCTATACGGAGAGAAATGTCCGGCAGGACAATGAGGGGCGGCGCCAACGTTGCAGATTGAAGCTCATATCCCAACCGCGCCTGTACCTGCGCCTGAGTGAAAAATGACCGAAAAAATCATCCTCGCCTCCGGCAGTCCGTTCCGCAAGGCGATGCTTCTCAATGCCGGGCTCGATGTCGAGGCCGTGCCGGCCGATGTCGATGAGCGCGCGCTCGAGGCGCCGCTGCAGGATAGCGGCGTTTCGCCCGAGGATGTCGCCCTGGTTCTGGCCGAGGCCAAGGCCACCGAGGTCAGCGAACGCCGGCCCGGCGCGCTGGTGCTCGGCTGCGACCAGACTTTGTCTTTGGGTGACGAAGTGTTCCACAAGCCGGCCGACATGGAAGGCGCGCGCCGCCATCTCCTGGCGTTGTCGGGCAAGACCCACCAGCTCAACAGCGCCGCCGTTCTGGTGCGCGACGGCAAGGTGCTATGGCGCCATGTCGGCATCGCCGGCATGACCATGCGCAAGCTCGACCCCGGCTTCATCGGCCGCCATCTCGCCCGTGTCGGCGCCAGGGCGCTGGCCAGCGTCGGCGCCTACCAGGTCGAGGGCGAAGGCATCCAGCTCTTCGAGAAGATCGAGGGCGATCATTTTACGATTGTCGGCCTGCCGCTTTTGCCGCTGCTGGCCGAACTGCGCACGCTGGGGGCCATCGATGGCTGAGGCAACGAAGAAGGCTTTTGTCACCGGCCATCCGATCAAGCACTCGCGCTCGCCGAAGATCCACGGCCACTGGCTGGCAAAGCACGACATCGACGGCAGTTATGAGGCGATCGACGTGGCGCCGCAGGATTTTGCCGAATTCATCGCGGCTTTGCAGGCAAACGGGTTTCGCGGCGGCAATGTCACCATTCCGCACAAGGAAGCCGCTTTCGCTCTTGTCCACCGCCGCGACCAGGCGGCCGAGGAGATCGGCGCCGTCAACACGCTGTGGTTCGAGGACGGTCTCCTGTGGGGCGGCAACACCGACGGCCACGGCTTTGCCGCCAACCTCGATGATTACGCGCCGGGCTGGGCGAACACCGGCCCCGCGGTCGTGCTCGGCGCCGGCGGCGCGTCCCGCGCCGTCATCCAGGCGCTGAAGCAGCGTGGCGTCGGCGATATCAGAATCGTGAACCGCACGCTCGCCCGGGCGCAGGAATTGCGGGATCGTTTCGGCGCCGGCGTTTCGGCGCATGGCACGGCGGAGACCCACGAATTGCTGGCCGACGCCGGCCTGCTGGTCAACACCACGGCACTTGGCATGGTCGGCAATGAAGGCCTCGCCGCCGATCCGGCCTTGCTGCCGGACCACGCCATCGTCACCGACCTTGTCTATGTGCCGCTTGAAACCCCCCTGCTCGCCGCCGCGCGCGCCAGGGGGCTGAAGACAGTCGACGGCCTCGGCATGCTGCTCAACCAGGCCGTGCCCGGCTTCGAACATTGGTTCGGCATCAGGCCGCGGGTCACGGCGGAGCTTCGCGCACTCATCGTTGCCGATCTGGTGCCGAAACCATGATCGTGCTCGGCCTCACCGGCTCGATCGGCATGGGCAAGTCGACGACGGCGAAAATGTTCGCCGAGGCGGGCGTGCCGGTCCATGATTCCGACGAGGCGGTGCATCGCCTCTATTCCGGTGCGGCGGCGCCTTTGGTCGAGGCCGCTTTTCCCGGAACGGTTGTCGATGGTGTGGTCGATCGCGCAAAACTTGGCGCGCGCGTGCTTGGCGATGCCGCCGCGCTGAAGCGGCTGGAAGCGATCATCCATCCGCTGGTGCGCGCCGATGCCGACGCCTTCCTGGCCATGCATCGTAACGCCGGCGAATCGATCGCCGTGCTCGATATTCCGCTGCTCTTCGAAACCGGCGGCCGTGGCCGCGTCGACAAGGTCGTCGTCGTCACGGCGCCCACCGAAATCCAGCGCCAGCGCGTGCTGGCCCGGCCGGGCATGACGGAAGAAAAACTGGCGGCGATCCTGGCCAAGCAGGTGCCGGATGCGGAGAAGCGCAGGCTGGCGGATTTCGTCATCGACACCGGCCAAGGATTGGAGGCGGCGCGTGCCGCCGTTGCCACCATTATCGCCGAGCTCTCCGGGGGGTCTGGTCGCTGACGCTTTCCTTCTCCCCTTGTGGGAGAAGGTGTCGCCGAAGGCGACGGATGAGGGGTGTTCCAGGGAACGCCAACGTCTCACTCCGCTGGAACACCCCTCATCCGTCTCGGCGCTACGCGCCGATCCACCTTCTCCCACAAGGGGAGAAGAGAAAACAGGCATTGCCATTGCCATTTTGTTCCGCTGTATGATTCTGCTTGCTTAGAACGGACTGATTCGATGCGCGAGATCATCTTCGATACGGAAACCACCGGCCTTGATTCGCGCGACGACCGCGTGATCGAGCTGGGCGGCGTCGAACTGGTCAACCGTTTCCCGACCGGCAGGACGTTCCACCACTATATCAACCCGCAGGGCCGGGCGATCCATGAGGAGGCGCAGGCCGTGCACGGCATCAGCGCGGCGGATCTCGCGGGCAAGCCGACCTTTGCCGACATCGCCGAGGAATGGCTGACCTTCACCGACGGCGCCAAGCTGGTCGCCCACAACGCCACGTTCGACATCGGCTTCCTCAATGTCGAATTCGGCCGACTCGGCCATCCCGTCGTCGATCCCGGCCGTGTCGTCGACACGCTGGCGCTGGCGCGCCGCAAGCACCCGATGGGCCCCAATTCGCTCGATGCGCTCTGCCGGCGCTACGGCATCGACAACACGAAGCGCACCAAGCACGGCGCGCTGCTCGATTCCGAATTGCTCGCCGAGGTCTATATCGAACTGATCGGCGGCAAGCAGGCGGCGCTCATCCTCGACAGCGCCACCGCGCCGGCGCAGGGCGAGAATGTCCGGCATATCGAGATCATCGTCGCCGAGCGTCCGAGGCCGCTGCCGGCGCGCTTGACCGAAGCGGAGCGCGCCGCGCATGCCGCCATGGTCGCTACGCTCGGCGAAAAGGCGCTCTGGCTGAAAGCCAATTCCTCCGAAAAGAGCGTTGCGGCGTCGTAGGACAAACACTCAATACGGCCACTCGCCCCGCCCCAGCGATGCAATCGCCGCGATGATGCGCGCGAACGCCTCCGCCGCGGCCGGCACCGTGGTGCGGGCGCGCAGGAAACTGTGAACCAGGCGCTTCTCCTCATGCCACCATGCCTTGCCGCCGGCCGCAACGATGCGGTCGCGGTAGGTTTCGCCATCGGACGATAGCGGGTCGCACTCGGCCGTGATGATCACCGTTGGCGGCAGGCCGGAAAAGTCGTTGTCGCGCAACGGCGAGAAGGTCGGGTCGTCGGGCGATTGCCGCTTGGCCGAGCGGACGTTGCGATAGAAGGCGATATCGCTGACGGACAGCAGCGGTGCTTCGGCATGTTCGACATAGGAGCCAGCTGCCTCATCGCCGCCGAGGCCGGGATAGATCAGCACCTGGCCGATCGCGGCCCTGATATGCTGGCGCGTCGCCTGCGCCACGGCCGCCGCCAGATTGCCGCCGGCGCTCTCGCCGCACAGCACCAGCGGCAGGCCCGACGTCGCCGCCCATGCGAAGGCGGCCATCGCATCGTCGAAGGCGGCGGGGTGCACATGCTCGGGCGCCAGCCGGTAGTCGACCGACAGCACGTCGAAGCCGGTGCCGGCGCAGATCTCGGCACAGATGTCGTCATGGCTGTCGAGCCCGCCGAGGATGAAGCCGCCGCCATGGAAATAGAGCACCATGGCCCGCGCTGCCTTGCCGGCGGGCTGGTAGTGGCGGATCGGGATGCCGTGGCCCGAAGCGGCGACCAGGCCATCGCTGGCCTTGACCCCCGGGGGACGGCCCTGATGGAAAGCCCGGCACATCCTGTCATAGACCGCGCGCTGCTTGTCGATCGGCAGGCCGATAACCTCGGGCGGGTACCAGGCGTTGACCGTGTCGATATAGGCCCACAGCGCCGGGTCGAGCCGTGTTTCATATTTGCCGCGGTGTCGGTCTGCTGTCATAGATCGGCGTAGAGCGCCGCCGCATTGTCGAAGGTGAAGCGCAGCGGCACCGACCCCTCGACCTGCCAGGCGGTGACGGTCTCGCCGGCCAGCAGCCGGCAGGCGCCGTCCGTATCGGTGACCGCGCCGCCATAGAGCCGGTTGGCGAGGTTGAGGATGCCGGTCTGGTGCATGGCCGCGCTGCCGCTGCCGCAGGCATCCTTGACCAGCAGCACGCGAAATCCCTTCGCCACGGCGTCCTTTACGGTGGCGTCGATACAGGCTTCGGTCCAGACGCCGGCGACCACAAGCCATTCGATGCCGGAGGCCTTGAGCCGATCGGCCGCCGGACCGCTGCGCAACGCGCTGGCCTCGGCCTTGATCAGCAGCACCTCGTCCCTGGCCGGCGCTACCTCACGGCAGATCTCGGTCAGCGGATCGCTCTTGTCTGAGAAGGCCGACTTGCCGTCGGCACCGAGCGGATGAAAGGGCCGGTCCTGCTTGTCGAGATCGACGATATAGGCCCAGTGCTGGAGCGGCACGTGATTGGCGCGCGCCGCTTCTTGCAGCCGCTGGACATTGGCGAGGATGCCGGCAAAGCCCTCGACGAGGTAGCGCTTGTCCTGCCGGTGCTCTTCCTGCAGGTCTATGAACACGGCGGCCACCGTGCCGCGCTTGATGGAGATGGGAGCCTTCACGCCAAAAACTCGTCCTCATAGGGAAAGCGCGACAGAAGCTCCGTGCCCGTCTCGGTGATCAGGATCTCGTCCTCCAGCTTGACGCCCTCGCGGCCGCCCTTTTCGCCAATATAGCTTTCCACGCTCACCACCATGCCTGGCACGATATGGCCATCGCGGCCATAGGTCTCGTAATCCATGGCATGCGCGATGAACGGCGTCTCGCCATGCATGCCGACGCCATGCATGACAGAAGTATAGCGCTGGTCGACGAAGCGGTCGGGGATCTTCCAGGCCTTCTCGGCGATTTCGCGAAACGCCATGCCGGGTTTGACGATCGAGATGTTGTGCTGAACCTGGTCGTGCGCCATGCGGTAGAGCGACTTCTGGTAATCGGTCGGCTTGCCCGGTCCGCAGCGGAAGGTGCGCGAGAAATCCGAATAATAGCCGTAGCAGCCGATCGTGTCGGTATCGAGCGCCAGCAGTTCGCCGGGCCGGATCTTGCGGCCGCTCGCCTCGTTGAACCAGGGATTGGTGCGCTGGCCTGAGGTCAACAGCCGCGTCTCGATGAACTCGCCGCCCTGGCGGATGACCTCGCCATACATGATGGCGAACAAATCGTTCTCGGAAACGCCGGGCTTGATCGCCTCACGCACTGCATAGACGGCGGCCTCGGCGCCGGCCATCGACACTTGCAGGCATTTGACCTCCTCCGGCGTCTTCACCGCGCGCACCGCCAGGATTTCGCCCTGGCAATCCTTGACCTCGCATCCGCGCTTTTCCAGGGCGAGCGCCTGCAGATGACTGCAGCGGTCGAGCCCGAGCTTCATCGAGCCCCCGCCATGCTTCTTCAGGAGTTCGGCGATCTCGTCGGCGAAGGGGCCGGCGGTTTCGTCGTCGCGGCCCGAAACCGACGACCAGACCAGCTTGGACGGACGCGCCTCGTCGATAGTGTCGAGCACCATCGAGACATGGTAGCTCTGCGGGTACTCGAACAGCACGATCGGCCCTTCGGTCGGGATGAAGAAGTAACGGGTCGAATTGCGCAGGAAGTAGCCGAACATGTTGCGCGAGCCAGTGGCGTAGCGCTGGTTGTACGGGTCGAACAGCACCACCCCGCCATAGCCGGCGTCGCGCATCCAGCCCCTCAATTTGGCCAGCCGGCCTTTGCGCAAGGCATCGGCGTCGATGAAGGATGGCTCGGTGTCAGACAGCCACATGCCGCCGGCCGGATCAGCCGCCGCCGGGTGGCGCATGCGGTCCTTGAAGTCGACGTCCTCGGTGCTGTCGGGGTCGAATATGACGATGCTCATGGGGTTCGGCCTTGGGTCGGTTGCAAGGTCCGACCATGGCGCAGGAGGGGTCGAGGTATTGTGCGGAAAACCGCGTTTGTTGTGCGGGATGCCGCTGGCTAATCAGTTGCGTCGCGATCCTTCACGCCCCCCTCTGCCCGGCCGGGCATCACCCCCACGAGGGGGGAGATTGGCAGCTTGACCACCCGCGCTTCACTTCCCAATCTCGGAAATTGGCGAAAGCCGTCGCCACAGCCGATCTCCCCCCGTGTGGGGGAGATGTCCGGCAGGACAGAGGGGGGCGCTGTCCCGCCAACGTCTCATCGCGTCAGCGAGCGCCGGCCCTAATGCCGCCGCGCCAGCTTCGGCGGATGGCCATGCTCCTCGCGAAAAGCCCGGGCAAAGCTCGACATCGAGGCAAAGCCGCAGGCGAGCGCCACGTCGCGCACGGCGAGCGTCGAATGCGCCAAGAGGTCGGCGGCGCGCCTGAGCCTGAGCCGCCGGTAGTAGCCATTGGGCGAGATGGCGAGTTCGGAGCGGAAGGAGCGCTCGAGCTTGTCGGAGGAGACGCCGAGCCGCGCCGTCAGCTCCGCCATGCCGAGCCGTTCCTCGACCGCGTCTTCCATGATGGCGATGGCCGACAGCACCAGCTCGTTCTGCACGCCGGTGCGCAGGCGCAGCGGCATCAGCTTGCGGTCGACGCTGGAACGCAGCTGGCTGTGCACGAACCATTCGGCGACGCCGGCGGCAAGCTCGGCGCCATAGTCGCGGGTGATGATCTCCAGCATCATGTCGAGACTGCCGACGCCGCCGGCCGAGGTGAAGCGCTTGCGGTCGATGACATAGAGATCGCGGCGCAGCTCGATGTTGGGGAACGCCTCGGTGAAGGCGGCCTGGCTGGTCCAGTGCAAGGTGCAGGCATGGCCGTCGAGCAGGCCGGCGCGCGCCAGGAAGAACGCCGCATCCGCCACCGCGCCGATATGCGCGCCATTTCGCAGGCTGCGGCGGATCCAGCTTGCCGCGTCCTCGGCGACGAGATGATCGGCATCGCCGCCCGAGCAGACGACGATGCGGTCGACCTTCGGCGCATCCTCGGCGTAGAACCCCGGCTGGATGACGACGCCGTTCGAGGCCTCGACCGCCCCTTTCGTGCCGCCGACGATGATCCAGCGATAGCATTGCCGCTTCGCCAGAACATTGGCGGCGCGCAGCGGCTCGATGACGGAACTGAACGCCATCATCGGAAAGCCGGGGAACACCAGCACCGCGAAGGTCAGGGGATCGGTGGGTTTTTCGGGTTCGCGCGTTGCCATGGCCGCTACATCTCGGGCGAATGGCGCTTGGCGTCAACCGCTGGCGCTATCCCCCCAGCGCCTGCTCCAGATCGGCGATCAGGTCATCGCCATCCTCGATCCCCGCCGACAGCCTCACCAGCGAATCCGAAATGCCGATCTCGTCGCGCTTCTCGGCGGGAATGGACCCATGCGTCATCAGCGCCGGATGCTCGATCAGGCTCTCCACGCCGCCGAGGCTTTCGGCCAGCGTGAACAATTGCGTGCGTTCGAGGAAGCGTTTGGTTCCGGCGAGATCGCGGTCGAGCACAGCTGATATCATGCCGCCGAAAGCATGCATCTGCTGGACGGCGATGGAATGCTGCGGGTGGCTGGCGAGGCCTGGATAGATCACGCGGCGCACATCTTTTCGCGCTTCCAGCCACTGCGCGATCTTTAGCCCGTTGTCGGAATGGCGCTCCATCCGGAGCGCCAGCGTCTTCAGGCCGCGCAGCGCGAGGAAACTGTCGAACGGGCCCGATATGGCGCCGATGGCGTTCTGCAGGAATTTCAGCTGGGCCGCCAAATCCTTGTTGTCGCCGACGACCGCCACCCCGCCGACCATGTCGGAATGGCCGTTGAGATACTTTGTCGTCGAGTGCACGACGATGTCGATGCCGAGTTCCAGCGGCCGCTGGATATAGGGGCTGCAGAAGGTGTTGTCGGCGACGGTGAGGACGCTCTTGCGCTTGGCCAGCGCGGCGACGCCTTCGAGGTCGACGATGCGCAGCAGCGGGTTGGTCGGCGTCTCGACCCACAGCAGCTTCGTCTCCGGGCGGATCGCCGCCTCGACGGCGGCAAGGTCGGTGAAGTCGACGAAAGAGACCTGCAGACCCGCCGAGCGCTTGCGCACCCGCTCCATCAGCCGGAAGGAACCGCCATAGATGTCGTCGGTGGCGACGATATGGGCGCCGCTGTCGAGCAGTTCCAGAACCGTCGAGATCGCCGCCAGGCCGGAGGCGAAGGCAAAGGCGGCGGTGCCGCTTTCGAGGTCAGCCACCGCGCGCTCGAAGGCAAAGCGCGTCGGGTTCTGGCTGCGGGCATATTCGAACCCCTTGTGCACGCCGGGCGACTGCTGGCCGTAGGTCGAGGTCGCATAGATCGGCACCATCACCGCGCCGGTCAGCGGATCGTGGCTCTGGCCGCCATGGATGGTGCGCGTGGAGAAGGCCAGGCGGTTCTTGCCCGATGGAGGTGGTGTGTGGCTGGTCATCGTGCGCGCCTCAAATGGTTGATCAGGTCGATGCGGGTGATCAGGCCGACGAACTCGTCGCCGTCGAAGATGATGGCGACCTCGTTGCGGTCGAACACCGGCAGCAGCGCATCCAGCGTCTGGCTGGCCTGCAGCGTGTGCAAATTGGAGGTCATCGCCGTGCGCACCGGACCGTTGAAACGCTCCCAGCGGCCGTCATAGGGTCCGTCGACCTTGGCCAGTATATCGCTCTCGTCGACGATGCCGATCAGCTTGCCATCTTCCAGAACCGGCAGCTGCGAGACATCCGAACGGCGCATGCGGCCATAGGCGTTGAGCAGGCTTTCGTCCGGGCCGACATAGACGGTGTCGCCGGTGCGGTGCGAGCGCATCACGAGGTCGCGCAGATCGCCATGCTGCTCATGCTCGGCCAGCCCTTGCTCGGCCAGCCAGAAATCGTCGAACACCTTCGACAGGTACTTGTTGCCGCTGTCGCAGACGAAGGTGACGACGCGCTTGGGCACCGTCTGCTCGCGGCAATAGCGCAAGGCGGCCGACAAAAGCGTGCCCGAGGACGAGCCGGCCAGAATGCCTTCGCGCGATAGGAGATCGCGCACCGCCAGCATGCTTTGCTTGTCTGATATCGAATAGGCCTTCTTCACCAGCGACAGGTCGGCATTGGGCGGCACGAAATCCTCGCCTATGCCCTCCACCGTCCAGCTGCCGGCCTCTTCCATCTTGCCGGTCTTGATCAAGGGCGCCAGCACCGAGCCGACCGGATCGGCCAGCACCATTTCGGTCTTCGGCGACACCTTGGCAAAGTAGCGGCCTAGCCCGGTCAGCGTACCGCCCGAGCCGACGCCGACGACCACCGCGTCGACATCACTGTTAAGCTGCGAGAAGATCTCCGGGCCGGTGGTCGTCTCATGCGCCAGCGGGTTGGCCGGATTGGCGAACTGGTTGGCATAGAAGGCGCCGGGCACCTCCGCCGCGATCTTCTCGGCCATGTCCTGATAATATTCCGGGTGACCCTTGCCGACATCCGAGCGCGTCATGCGCACCTCGGCGCCCAGCGCGCGCAGATGCTGGATCTTTTCACGCGACATCTTGTCGGGCACGACCAGCACGATGCGGTAGCCCTTGGGGATGCCGACCTGGGCAAGGCCGAGGCCGGTATTGCCGGCGGTCGCCTCGACGATGGTACCGCCCCGCTTGAGCCTGCCCTCTCTCTCGGCCGCCGCGATCATCGACAGCGCGATGCGGTCCTTGATCGAGCCGCCGGGATTCTGGCTTTCGAGTTTGATGAACAGCCGGCATTTGCCGGTGTCGAACTTGGTCAGCTCGACCACCGGCGTCTGGCCGATCAGATCGAGAACCGACTTGTAAGGCGGCCGCAGGCGCGAGGATTGGCCATCCGGGCTGCCTGGCGCAGCTTTTCCGTGCTCGCTCATATCGAAGCTCCCTGATCAAGCAACCGGCTCGGGGGCAGAGCGGCAGCGTAGCCTCTTTTCCAGCCGTTTGTCGCGGGAAAGAAGATAGAACGTGCCAATCAGCCGGCCAGACGAGGAATGAAATTCCAAGCGGCAGCTGCTCATCCCCCATGGCACCAAAGCAGGGCTTCTACACGATCGCCGCCTGCCCCTCGATCTCGATCAGGAAATCCGGATTGGCGAGGCCGAGCACGCGTATGCCTGTCACCACCGGCGGCGGCCCGCGATCGCCCCAAAATGCCATCCAGGCGCCGAAGGCCGGGCTGATGTCGGCATCGCCGACAATGTAGATCGACAGGCGGACGAGGTCTTCCAGCCTGGCGCCGCCGGCATCGAGCACCATCGCCAGATTGGCCAGTGCCTGCGCGGTCTGCGCCGCGATGTCGCCCTTGCCGACGATCTGGCCATTGGCGTCGATGCCGTTCTGGCCGCCGATCAGTACGATGCGCGCCGAGGCCGGCAGCGCCACGCCCTGCGAATAGGCCGGGTTGCTGTGCATGCCCTTCGGGTTCAGCCGCTCGATGGCCATTGTTGTCTCCTCTCCGCTGGATGCCATGCGCCACGAAAGGGCAACCGGCCGGCTCGTTCAACGAACCATCTCGTTCGTTGAAGCCGCCATTTTCGACATGCTAGCCGAACGGGATGCAGGCCGAAACAAGCAGGCCGCGCGATCCTGACATGCCAAGAGGAGACAGCCGATGAAGATCATCGCCTATGACAACTTCAAGCCCGGCGTCACACTCGATGATTTGAAACCCTATCTGCGCGACGAGGTGTCGAATGTCTGGCGGCTGTGGAAGGCCGGCATCGTGCGCGAAAACTATGCCCGCGCCGATATCGGCGGCGTCATCATCGTCTTCGAGCTCGACAGCGTCGATGAAGCCAGGCGCTATACGGACGACTTCCCGCTGTCGAAGGCCGGGCTGCTCGAGTGGCATTTTCTCGCCTTCGATCCGGCACCGCTGCCGCTCGAATATCTGTTCGACCCCGGCGTCGACATCGCCCAACCCTGGGACCGGACCGCGGCATGATCCGGTCGAGCGAAGGCATAGAGGTTCCAACCAACCTGGCCGAATGGTGTGATCCCAGCCGCGTGGCGCTGGTGGTCTACGACATGCAGGTCGGCATCTGCCGCCAGGTCGCCGGCGCGGCCGATATCGTCGAGCGCACAGGCATCGTGCTCGAAGCTGCCCGCTCGGCCGGCATGCGGGTGGCGTTCACGCGCCATCTCTCCTTGCCGCGCAAATGGATGGGCGCCACCCAATTGCGCACCGCCATGGCCTGGCAGCGGCGCGACAGTCCCGACGCGGTAGAGCCGTGGTTCCTGCGCGACGCCGAAGCGACGAGAATTGTCCCCGAACTGGCGCCTCGCGCCGACGAAGCCGTGTTCGACAAGCTGACCATGTCGGCCTTCGATTCCACCGCCCTGGGCCTCGCCTTGCGCGATTGCGGCGTGCGCGCCGTCGCCCTTGCCGGCATCGCCATGGAGATCGGCATAGAGCCGAGCGTGCGCCAGGCGACCGACAATGGTTTTACGGCTGTGGTGATCGAAGACGCCTGCGGCTTCGGCAACCAGGAAGCGCGCGACCGCTCGATGGCGACGCTGCGTTTCCTCGGCGAGGCCGTCATCACCGATGTCGCCGGCTTTTGCGGCGCGCTTGCCGATGCGGCGTGAGGGACAAAAGTTGCTAGGCCGCCGCCTCGATATCACCGCGGAAGCGCACGCCCTCGGCGCGGCCATGCACGCTGCCCCAGTCGTAGAGCGCCTGGAGCGCTGCGGCCAGATCTTGGCCGCGCTCGGTCAAGGCGTAGCGCGCCTTGCCGTCGGGCGACGTCTCGAGCACCACGAAGCCGATCTCGACGAGATCGGCCAGGCGCTGCGTCAGCATCTTGTCGGACAGCGACGGGATCAGCCGGCGCAGTTCGGAATAGCGCAGCGGCCCTTGCTTGATGCGCGCGATGATCACCGTTTTCCATTTGCCGCCGAGCGCGTCGAGCGCGAACTCGACCGGGCAGCCATAGAGTCTACCGCGTTGTGTCATGGCATCGATTCTAAGCAAGGCGCAGCCGCGACGGAAGCGGATTTTGCCCGGCCATGTGGCCAGATTGCCGAGCCCGGCTTTGTCGGCGACAGTTTCATGAGGGAGAGCGAAGATGAGCGTCAGGGATGCCAATCCGGTCAATGCACGCAAGCCGAAGCGTGTGGCCATCGTCATCGCCAATCCGGCGGTATCGACCACGACAGGATGGCCGGTCGGCTTCTGGTGGAGCGAGTTGACGCATCCCTGGTTCGCCTTCACCGAGCGCGGCTATGCGGTGGAAATCTTCTCGCCCGAGGGCGGCAGATGCGAGGCCGACGCGCTGAGCGATCCGCGTCATCCCTCGGGTTATTCCGAAACCGATCTCATCTCGCTCGGCTTCCTGTCGAGCCCGAAACTCGCGGCCCTGGTCGAGACCACGCGGCCAGCGGCGGAGATCGATGTCGGCAGCTTTGACGCGATTGTGGTTGCCGGCGGCCAGGCGCCGATGTTCTCTTACGAGAGCGCGACCGACCTGCAACGGACCTTCGTCGCCTTCCACGAGGCCGGCAAGGTGGCCGCCGCACTCTGCCACGGCACCGCCATCCTGTGTTACGCCAGGCGCGCCGATGGGGCGCTGCTCGCCGCCGGCAAGACCGTGACCGGTTTCGCCAATGCCGAGGAGGATTTCGCCGACAAGGCGACCTGGGAGATGGGCGCGCTCGAGCGCGGCAAGCATCTGATGCCCTGGCGCATCGAGGACGAGTTGAGGGCGATCGGCGCCAACTATGTCCAGGCCGGGCTGTGGCGCGG
Organism: Mesorhizobium sp. 131-3-5; assembly: GCF_016756575.1. Taxonomy (NCBI): domain Bacteria; kingdom Pseudomonadati; phylum Pseudomonadota; class Alphaproteobacteria; order Hyphomicrobiales; family Phyllobacteriaceae; genus Mesorhizobium; species Mesorhizobium sp. 131-3-5. The sequence goes on along the minus strand of NZ_AP023254.1, from coordinate 887,028 downwards.
CTTCGCCGTGCGCGACGGTAATCTGATCACCGGCCAGCAGAATTTCTCCGGCGCCGACACCGCGCGCCTGGTGTGCGAGGCGCTAGGCGGCTGAGCGCCAGCCGGCATTTATCCCAGCAACTGCTTGCTCAGCCGCGCGCACTGGACGCGGATGTCGGGAATGGCGTCGATCTCGAAGAAGGTGCCGCGCGTCAGCGGGCCGACGGCGAGGATCTTGCGCGAGACCGTGCCGTCGCTGGCGATGATCTCGCAATTGGCCGAGACGTCGAGGCCGATGCGCATCGGATCCGGCCGCGCGAGCCCGCGGTCGACCAGGGAGCGCACCACGCTGTTCGACGAGGTCGAAATGTCCCGCACGATGCCCGAGCAATCATAGATACGGGCGACGACTAAAGTCTCGACAAGCTGGCTGTGGCGCGACTGGATGTCGACGCTGAAAGCCTCGCTTGGCACGATGCCGACGACGCGCCCGGCGACAAGCCGGATGCGGCCGGCCTGCACGGCTTGCGTCACCTTGGCGTAGACTTCCGGCGCCATGCGATGGCGGTGGATGTCCCACCAGGCCTTGGTGTGCTCGACGAAGCGGCGCTTGGCCGAAGCCGGCCAGTTCTGCCAGATCTTCTGGTTGAACGGCCTGAGACCATCGACCACGTCGCGCCAGTCGACGCCGGCCTTCTGGTTCTCGCGGATCAGGTCGCGGAACCAGCCGACGAAATAGGAAAGCTGGGTGCCGAGCGGGATGTCGGCGACGTCGAGCTTGATCGGATTGCCCTTGCGGTGCGGCGACGGCAGCAGGCCGCGCCGCGACACCGCGACGATCTCGCCCGTGTGGCCGCGCTGTTCCAGCGCCAGGAACGCATCGACCATGCTGAGGCCGGTGCCCAGCACCATGACGCGGCTTTCCGGGTCGAGCGCGGTGTCGGCCTCCGAGCCCATGCGGATCGCATGGCCTTGCGCCGGCTGTTCGTCATGGCCGGTGGCGAGTATGGCCAGATGGGCGACGACGCTGGTGCCGTTGGCAAGCGCCACCTCGACGCCCGACGCGGTCGGCGTGATCGACAGGCTCTCTTCGTGGATCAGGCGCAGCCGTCCGGTCGGCTGCTCGCGCGCTTCGAGCTCGTCGAGCAGCTCGCCGAGATAGCGGGCATAAATACTGCGCGGCGCGTAGAAGGGTGTCTGCGGCGTCTGCTCCGGGTCGACCAGGCCCCGCCCCTGCAGCCAGCGCCAGAAATTGCCGGGATCGTCGGCATAGGCGCTCATGCCGGCGGCGCTGACGTTCAAGACATGGGCCGACAGCAGCGTCGAATAGGCGATGCCTTGACCGAAATGCGGGCGCCTTTCGATCAGTGTGACGCGCAGATCCGGATTGGGTGATTTCAGGAGATGCGCGGCCATCACGACGCCCGAGGCGCCGCCGCCGACGATGATGATCGAGTTCGCGCGGCCACTCATGCGCGCCTCCGCAGGACGGGAGGCGTCAGGCCTGGACCTTCACTGGTAGCTCGTCGATAGCCCTCGCGACCGTAAGGTCGTCGAGGACGATGTCGCGCATTTCGGCGAGGCTGCGCTGGTCGAGCACCTCGGCGATCGCCTGCCGGACCTCGAGCATCAGATGTCGGACTTGGCATGTCGCCTCGTTGCAGTCTTCACAGCGCTGATATTGTGTGCGGCTGGCGCAGGGAATTGGCGCCAGCGGCCCGTCGAGGACGCGCACCACATGGCCGACCTTGATCTCGTCGGCCGGCCGCGCCAGGCGGTAGCCGCCATCCTTGCCCTTGCGGCTCTGGACGAAACCGGCATTGCGCAGCTCGCCCAGTATGGCGTCGAGAAATTTCTTCGGAATGTTGTTGCCGGTCGCGATGTCGTTGACGAAAGCCAGCTGCCCGGCCGGCATATGCGCGAGGTGGACCAGCGCCTTGAGGCCGTACTTGCCTTTTTTGGTGAGCATTGACCGAACGTTTCTCTGTCCTGCGATGGCACGAAGCCATCCGTTGCGAAACGCCTGGCGAGCCTCCCCGCCGCGCCCAAGCATCCATGACACATAAATTCTAGTGACATGATGTACAAGCCGAGAAACGTTGAATTTTCTTCGTTTTCAAGCCGCAATAGCCATTTTGTCAGGCCTTTGTGCCAATAAGAGCACAGAAATGCATCTCGATGGCGAAGAGGCGGCAAATGGTTTCCCGCAGGTCCGCCGTGTCGCGCGCCGACTGATGTGGTGCCTTCAGCCGACGCATGCCGTGAACGATCATGGTGGTGGGGTGCCCGCTCATCGTCGCCTCCAATCCCTCATGTCGATAAGGATACTATACTTACCCTCGAACACGCGGAATGGCATGTCAATTCCGTGGCTGTTTGAGGCATGGATTTTTCGTGGCAATCGCAAAAGCGAAAATTGTCATTTCGTGGGTGATGGGTGCCGACGGTTGTCGACCTGCCCCGAGCCTTCCCGACTTCGTCATCCACGGGCGGAGCAGGAGCGAAGCTCCGTCGCGGAGACCCCCGGAGCTGCTCCGCAGCCCAATGGATCCATGCCGCGACCTTGGTCTAAGGGTGCAGCGGACCAGAACCTGAACCGCAGCAGCGCTCCGGAGTCCCGGCATGGATCTAGGGTCTGCGCCGCGTCGCTTCGCTCCTTGCTTCGCCCGGGATGACGAAGTCTGGCGTTCGTGGGGCGTCATTCCCCTTCATATGGAGGTTTACCATCGCGGGTGACCGCCGCTGCAGCCGCCCTTTCCGCCTTGGCGCCATCTCGTCGGCAGATTTTTTCCAACAAACCCGCCTTCGTTGGAAGGATTTAACTCTACAAGGCCGATAGAATTAGCGGACTATCATAGGGCAATCCGGTTTTCTCTGTTTTCATGGAGCCCTTTGATGTCCACCATTTCGCGACGCATTCTCCTTCTGTCGTCGGCTGCCCTCGCCGGCGCCGCCTTTCTCAGCCCGGCTTTGGCCGATGACCTGAAGATCACCATCGGTTACCAGACGGTGGTCGAACCCTCCAAGGTGCCGCAGGCCGATGGCGCCTATGAAAAGGCTACCAAGGCCGCGATCGACTGGCGCAAATTCGATTCCGGCGCCGATGTCATCACCGCGGTCGCTTCCGGCTCGGTCGATATCGGCTATGTCGGTTCGAGCCCGCTGGCGGCCGCGGCCAGCCGCGAATTGCCGATCCAGACCATCTTCGTCGTCGGCCTGATCGGACCGTCCGAGGCGCTGGTCGCGCGCAACGGCGCCGGCATCGAGAAGGTCGCCGACCTCGCCGGCAAGAAGGTCGCCGTGCCCTTCGTCTCGACCACGCATTACAGCCTGCTTGCCGCGCTCAAGCACGAGAATGTCGATCCGAAGTCGGTCCAGATCCTCAATCTGCGGCCGCCGGAAATCGCCGCCGCCTTCGCCCGCGGCGACATCGATGCGGCCTATGTCTGGGATCCGGCGCTCGGCCAGATCAAGACGACGGGCAAGGTGGTGGTGGATTCCTCGCAGGTCGCCGCCTGGGGAGCGCCGACCTTCGACGCCTGGATCGTGCGCACCGATTTTGCGCAGAAGAACCCGGAAGCCGTGCGCGACTTCGTCAAGGTGACGGGTGCGGCCTATGCCGAGTACCTCGCCAAGCCCGACGCCTGGTCGGTGTCCTCGCCGCAGGCCGGCAAGATCGCCAAGCTCACCGGCGCCAAGCTGGAAGAGGTGCCGGAACTGTTGAAGGGCTATGTCTTCCCGACCTTGGAAGAGCAGGCCTCCGACAAATTCCTCGGCGGCGGCACGGTCAAGGCGGTCGCGGCGGCCTCCGCCTTCCTCAAGGAGCAGGGTAAGGTCGATGCCGTGCTGCCGGACTATTCGAAATATGTGACATCGAAATACGTCACCGAGGCGCTGGCCTCGAACTGAGCGCCTGGCGCCACCTGAACGCGCGCGGATCTCCTTCCCTGACGCCGCGTGCCTGCCCCGGAATCGCTGACGAGGCGCGTTTTCGGGGCAGGCGAGTTTCAATGAACGTCCTGAGAGGCTCCATGCCGCATCTCGTGCTCGACAAGATCTCGATCCACTATGACGGCCAGCCGGCACCTGCCGTCGAGCGTGTGTCGATCGATGTGGCCGGGGATGATTTCGTCGTCCTTGTCGGCCGTTCCGGCTGCGGCAAGACCTCGCTGCTCAATGTCGCCGCCGGCCTGGTCACGCCGGCGCGCGGCAATGCCACGACCGACGGCCGGCCGATCACGGCGCCAGGGTCGGATCGCGCCGTGGTGTTCCAGAACGATGCCTTGTTTCCCTGGCTGACCGCGCGCGAAAATGTTGCCTTCGCGCTGCGTCTGCGCGGTGTCCGGCCGGCCGAGCGTGCGCGGCGCGCCGACGAGCTTCTGGCGCTGGTCAAGCTCGGTGACGCCGGCGACAAGCGCATCTGGGAGCTGTCCGGCGGCATGCGCCAGCGTGTCGGCCTTGCCCGCGCGCTCGCCGCCGAACCGCAATTCCTGCTGCTCGACGAGCCGCTCGGCGCGCTCGATGCGCTGACGCGCGAGCGCATGCAGACGACGCTGCTCGATCTCTGGACGGCCAGCCATGCCGGCGTGCTGATGGTCACGCACGGCATCGAGGAGGCGCTGGTGCTCGCCACCCGCATCGTCGTGCTGGCGCTAGGCCCTGGCCGCGTCGTGCGCAGCTTCGAGCCAGGCTTCTCCAGGCGCTACGCCGCGGGCGAGGGCATCCGCGCGATCAAGGCCGACCCGGCCTTCGCCGCGGCGCGCGGCGAACTGACCGATGCCATCTTCGAGGGAGAAGCGGCATGACCATCTCCTCCTACACCGAGCGCGCCGGCCACAGGACCGAAGAGGCCGACGGCCTATCGGTGCCGTGGTCGCGGCCCAGCCCGAAACGCAAAGGGGTTTCGGCCCGCATGATCAGCGCGGTCACCATACTGCTGGTGCTGGGGGCGTGGGGGCTGTCGGCCCGCCTGCAGCTGGTGTCGCCGGTGTTCCTGCCCTCGCCGGTCGCGGTGTGGAACAAATTCATCGTCGTGGCGCGCGACAGCTTCGTCGACGCGACGCTGCTGCAGCACACTGTCGCCAGCCTCGGCCGGGTGTTCGCCGCATTGGTCGCCGCCATCCTCGTCGGCGTGCCGGTCGGTCTTGCCATCGGCATCAGCACGGTCGGGCGCGGCATTTTCGATCCGCTGCTGGAATTCCTGCGGCCGATCCCGCCGCTGGCCTATCTGCCGCTGGTCATCATCTGGTTCGGCATCGGCGAGCCATCGAAGATCCTGGTGATCGCCATCGCCATGCTGGCGCCGGTGGCGCTGTCGACCGCATCGGGTGTTCGCGGCGTCTCGCAGGAGCGCATCGACGCGGCGCGCTCGCTCGGCGCGACCAGGCGCCAGGTGGTCCGCCACGTCATCCTGCCGAGCGCCCTGCCCTCGATCCTGACCGGGCTGCGCATCGCGCTCGGCGCCGGCTGGTCGACACTGGTGGCGGCCGAGCTGGTGGCGGCGACGCGCGGGCTTGGCTTCATGATCCAGTCGGCGGCGCAGTTCCTGGTCACCGACGTGGTGATCATGGGCATTCTGGCGATCGCGGCCATCGCCTTCGTGCTCGAATTCACCATCCGCCGGATCGAGCGCGCGCTCGTCCCGTGGGCGGGACGGGAATGATCAACCGCAAGCGCAGGAGAGTGACGATGACCCATTCCACCGCCGTGCTGTTCGCCCATTTCGGCGCCTGGCTGCTCGGCCTCGCGTCCGATGACAAGGCGGCGAGCCAGGAGCTCTCGCCGGCGTCGGTCCAATTCCCGACCGGCCGCGACCGCCTGCCGCCGCGCGACGAAAATTTTTACTGGGCCTGGCAGTATTGGTCGCAGTGAGAGCTCCAGGGAGCTTCGTTCCCTGTATCGCTCCAACTCTTTGTTTTGAAGCAATTCCGGACGGAAAACCGCTCACACTTTTCCTGGAATTGCCCCAGGACGACGACTTTAGCACTGCGTCAGTTCCGCAGCCTGTAGCCGGTCTTGAATATCCAGGCGACGATGGCGATGCAGACGGCCAGGAAGACCAGCGTCATGCCGAGGCTGACGCCGACCGAGACGTCGGCCTTGCCGTAAAAGCTCCAGCGGAAACCGCTGATCAGGTACACGACCGGGTTGAACAGCGTGATCGTCTTCCATATGCCGGGCAGCATGTGGATCGAGTAGAAGCTGCCGCCGAGGAAGGTCAGCGGCGTGACGATCAGCAACGGCACAAGCTGCAGCTGCTCGAAACTTTTCGCCCAGATGCCGATGATGAAGCCGAACAGGCTGAAGGTCACCGCCGTCAGCACCAGGAAGGCGATCATCCAGAAGGGATGTTCGATCTGCAGCGGCACGAACAGCGAGGCGGTGGCCAGGATGATCAGGCCGAGGATGATCGACTTGGTCGCCGCGCCGCCGACATAGGCGATGACGATCTCCAGATAGGAGACCGGCGCCGACAAAAGCTCGTAGATCGAGCCGACGAATTTCGGGAAATAGATGGCGAAGGAGGCGTTGGAGATCGACTGCGTCAAGAGCGACAGCATGATCAGCCCGGGCACGATGAAGGCGCCGTAGCTGATGCCGTCGATCTCGGTGATGCGCGAGCCGATGGCCGAGCCGAAGACGACGAAGTACAGCGATGTCGAGATGACCGGCGAGATGATGCTCTGCAGCACGGTGCGGAAGGCACGCGCCATCTCGACCCGGTAGATCGCCCACACTGCGCGCAGGTTCATGGCTCTCTCCTCACCAGATTGACGAAGATCTCCTCGAGCGAGCTGTTTTGCGTGTCGATGTCGCGGAACTGGATGCCTGATGCCTCGAGGTCGCGGATCAGTGAGGCGACGCCCGGCCGCTCGGCCTGGTTGTCATAGGTGTAGGTCAATTGCCCGCCATCCGGCGACAGCTCCAGCGCATAGCGCGAGAAGGTTTCCGGGATCGTCGTCAGCGGATTGCGCAGCTCCAGCACCAGCCGCTTGCGGCCGAGCTTGTGCATCAGCTCGGCCTTGTTCTCGACCAGGATGATTTCGCCGCGGTTGATGACGCCGACGCGGTCGGCCATCGCTTCGGCTTCCTCGATATAGTGGGTGGTGAGGATGATGGTGACGCCATCCTCGCGCAGCCGGCGCACCATCTCCCACATGTCCTGGCGCAGCTCGACATCGACGCCGGCGGTCGGCTCGTCGAGGAACAGGATGCGCGGCTCATGCGACAGCGCCTTGGCGATCATCAGCCTGCGCTTCATGCCGCCCGACAGCGTGATCGCCTTGGCGTCCTTCTTGTCCCAGAGCGACAGGTCGCGCAGCACCTTCTCGACGAAGCCTGGATTGGCCGGCTTGCCGAACAGGCCGCGGCTGTAGTTGACCGTCGCCCAGACGCTCTCGAAAGCGTCGATGGTCAGTTCCTGCGGCACCAGGCCGATCAGGCTGCGCGCGGCGCGGTAATCCTTGCTGATGTCGTGACCGTCCACCGTAACAGTGCCGGTTGAGCGGTTGACGATGCCGCAGACGATCGAGATCAGGGTCGTCTTGCCGGCGCCGTTTGGCCCGAGCAAAGCGAAGATCTCGCCGCGCTGGATGTCGAGATTGACTTCCTTGAGCGCGGTGAAACCGGTGGCATAGGTCTTGGAGACCCCGGAAATGGACAGAATGGAGGGCATGGGCTGAAAACGGCTGCCTGAAAGAGGTCCCCTGATATAGGCCGAATGTCGTCGCGTGCAACCGCAAGTCAATGGCGCTGCTGACAGTTCTGGACAGCCAGTGCCGGGAGCGGCTGGAGATGTACCGCATGAACCGGTAAAATTGTCCTGTGGCGTTCAGCCTCGCGGCAGGACGCCGCTTTGACCAACTCGCATAACGGGCATACGCTGACGCCAGCAAATAGCAGCCGGAGCCCGCCATGGACCCGCTCATACTGTCGCGCATCCAGTTCGGCGCGAATATTTCGTTTCATATTCTGTTTCCGACAATCACCATTGCACTTGGCTGGGTGCTGCTGTTCTTCAAGCTGCGCTACAACGCGACCAACGATTCCGCCTGGATGCGCGCCTATTTCACCTGGGTGAAGGTGTTCGCGCTGTCCTTCGCCATGGGCGTGGTGTCCGGCGTCACCATGAGCTTCCAGTTCGGCACCAACTGGCCGGGCTATATGGAACATGTCGGCAACATCGCCGGACCGCTGCTGGCCTATGAGATCCTCACCGCCTTCTTCCTAGAGGCGGCCTTCCTCGGCATCATGCTGTTCGGTTTCCGCCGCGTTTCCAACCGCGTCCACACGCTGGCCACGGTGCTGGTCGCCGGCGGCACCACCCTGTCGGCCTTCTGGATCATCGCGCTGAATTCCTGGATGCAGACGCCGGCCGGCTTCGAGATGATTGACGGCAAGGCGCATGCCGTCGACTGGTGGGCCATCGTCTTCAACCCGTCCATGCCCTACCGCCTCGTTCACATGCTGCTGGCATCGGGTCTGACGGTTTCGTTCCTGGTATCGGGCCTGTCGGCGCTGCGTTATCTCAATGGCGACCGCTCGGAATCGATGTGGAAGGCGTTGCGCACCGGCGTCTTCACCGCCGCGATCCTGATCCCGATCCAGATCTTTGCCGGCGACCAGCATGGGCTGAACACGCTGGAGCACCAGCCGCAGAAGATCGCCGCCATGGAGGCCAACTGGAACACCGGCCCCAACGTGCCGCTGGTGCTGTTCGCGCTGCCCGACGAGGCGGCGAAGGAAAACCGGTTCGAGATCGCCATTCCGGACGGCGCCAGCCTGGTGCTGCGGCACTCGACCGACGGCGTGGTGCCGGGGCTGAACGATTATCCCGGCAACCATCCGCCGGTCTTCCCGGTGTTCTGGGGTTTTCGCATCATGGTCGGCACCGGCCTTTTGATGCTCGCCGTTTCCTGGTCGGGCGCCTTCTTCCTCAAGCGCCGGCATAGCCTGCCGAAGCCGCTCGCCATGCTGATGGTGCCGATGGCGCTGTCGGGCTGGCTGGCGACGCTGGCCGGCTGGTACACGACCGAGATCGGCCGCCAGCCCTGGCTGGTCACCGGCGTGCTCAAGACCGCCGATGCCGTCGGCCCGGTGGCGGGCAGCCATGTCGCGCTGACGCTCGCCGTCTATCTCATCCTCTACGTGCTGCTGCTGCTCGCCTATCTCGGCGTGCTGGTGCATCTGGCGCTGAAGGCGGCGAAGGATGGCGATTCATCACCACTGCCGGGCGTCATGAAAGCAGCCATGTCGCAGCCGGCGGCTGGGGAGTAAGAAAAATGACCTTCGACTGGCCCACCGCTCTCCCCCTCATCTTCGCCGGCCTGATGGGCCTCGCCATCCTGATCTATGTCATTCTCGACGGTTTCGACCTCGGCATCGGCATTCTGTTCGCCGTGGCCGAGGACGGCGAACAGGACACGATGATCGCGGCGATCGGTCCGTTCTGGGACGCCAACGAGACCTGGCTGGTGCTGGCCGTCGGCCTGCTGCTGGTGGCGTTCCCGATGGCGCATGGCGTCATCCTCAGCGCGCTCTACATTCCCGTCTTCGTGCTCTTGGTCGGGCTGATCCTGCGCGGCGTCGCCTTCGATTTTCGCGCCAAGGTGCCGAGCGGCAAGAAGCATCGCTGGAACCGCATTTTCTTCCTCGGCTCCGTCATCGCCTCGCTGGCGCAGGGCTATATGCTGGGCGTCTATGTGCTCGGCCTCGATGTCGGCCTGGGCGGCATGGCCTTCGGCGTGCTGGTGGCGTTCTGCCTGGCCGCCGCCTACGCGGCGATGGGTGCCGCCTGGGTGATCTACAAGACCGAAGGCGAGCTGCAGAAGAAGGCGGTGCGCTGGCTGCGCACCGCGCTGGTGCTGACGGCGCTCGGCATGGCGGCGGTGTCGCTGGCGACACCCTTCGCCAGCCCGCGCATCTTCGATAAATGGTTCGTCTGGCCGCAGATTCTCTATCTGTCGCCGCTGCCGATCCTGTCGGCGCTGTTGTTCCTGTGGCTGTGGCGGCAGACCTTCCATCTGCCGAAGCCCGACGACCGTCATGCGCTGACGCCGTTCCTGACGCTGGCCGCCATCTTCGCGCTCGGCTTTGCCGGCCTCGCCTGGTCGTTCTACCCGTTCGTGGTGCCCGATAGATTGACGATATGGCAGGCGGCGTCGGCGACCGAAAGCCTGGCCATCATCCTTGTCGGCACGGTGGTGGTGCTGCCGATCATCATCTTCTATTCCTTCTATGCCTACCGGGTGTTCGGCGGCAAGGCGACGGATCTGACCTACGATTGAGGGGCCGGCCGTTCAAACTGGCCTGCCGCCTTCAGATCAGCCCGCTGGCGCGCGCGGACGCGGAGGCCTGGCCGCGTGAGACGGCATCCAGCTTGCCCAGCACCGCCGAGACGTGGTGATCGACCGTCTTGGGCGAAATGGCGAGATGCTCGGCTATGCGCTTGTTGGAGAGACCCCGCTCGATCAGCTGCAGCACTTCCATCTGGCGCTGGGTCAGGCCGGCGCTGTTGGCGCGCGTGGTGCGGCGCGGTCCGCGCGCGATGCCGATGACGCCGTTTCGCCGCATGATGTCGCGCACATGGCTCGCGACCGGCCGGGCGCCGAGCGCCTCAAGGATCTCCAGCGCCGCCCGCTGTGCCGCCTCATCGCCCTGCGCCAGCGCCAGGGCGCGTTCGTAAGGCGCGTCGAGTTCGGCCCACGCCGCGGCCGCTCCCCGCCAGTCGCCGGCCAGCAGCATCCGGTAGGGCGCGGCCATGCCTAATGTGTCGCCCGCATCTGCATCGGGCGCCAGCATCTGCCGCCAGCTTGCCAGTTCGGCGAACACCGCCCGGGTCGGCGACATGCCCTCGGCAAGGTCGATCAGCCGCAGCGCCTCGTCCTTGTCCGCCTCCCCCAGCCAGGCCAGTTCGGCCATCACAGCCGCGTAGGGCAACAGCCGCTGCAGTTCGGCGCCCTTCTCCAGAAACCGCTTCATCTCCGCCAGGAGCGGCTCTGCCGAGGGGTCGCCGCGGCGAACCCTCAGCCGCGACAGCGCTACGAGCGCGGGATAGCGCACCAGCGCCGTCGCCCGGTCGTTGGCAATCACATCCAGCGCCTCGGCAGCCGCGTCATCCCAGCGTCCGTTGCGCACCAACAACTGGGCCCGCACCCCACGCATGTAATCGCGCCAGGTCGCCAGATCGTTCTCGACGCAATAGTCGATGCCGCGATCGAGGAAGGATTGGGCCTGGCTGTAGCCCAACTGGTTCATCTCGCCACAAGCGCAGTTGGTGAAGGCGCGCGCGGCATGTTCCTGAAAATTCTGCTCCAGCGCGATCTCGAGGCTGCGGGCAAGATGCAGCCTGCTGCTGCTCAGGTCCAGCCACTGCTCGGCGGCGCCGACATTGTTGAGAGCATGGCAAACGACTTCCGGCCTGTTCAACCGTTCGGCGAGTTCGATCGCCCTGGCGCCGAGCGACAAGGTCTCGTCCAGCCTTTCGGCCAGCATCGCAAGCTGCGAAAGGTTCGAATAGGCCATGGCGAGTTCGGCGCTGGCCGGAACGGTTTCCAGCAATGCGACCGCCTGGGCGCCGAACATGTCGGCTGCCTGTCGGTCCCCCAGAAGATAGGCGAAGCGCGACAGCCATCTGAGGCTGTCGCCTTCCTTCAGCCTGTTGCCAAGCGCCTGTTGCAGCACACGTGCCTGTTCCTGCGCCTTGATGGCCTCGTCTATGCGAGCGATCAAATGGCACTCGAACGCATATTGCTCGTAAAGGCCGGCGCGCTCGTCTTGAGGCAAGCTATCGGCCTGCCGCAGGGCAACCTCGTAGTAGCCGGCGGCGTCGCGATGGGCGCCGACACGCGAGGCCTCCCGCGCCGCAATCGGTGCGAACTCACGCACCGCCTGCAGATTGTGCGCCTCGACCGCATGGTGGACGAGGCGCGCTGTGGCGACACCACCATTCTCGAGCAGCGCCGACAGCGCACGCTGATTGAACAATCTCCTGGAACTGGTCGTCAGCATCATCTCGATGGCGCGGCGCGCGATCTCATGACGGAAGGCGTAGCCGTCGCCGAGATCGTCGAGCAGGCCGTTCGACACGCATTCCGCGAGCTGGCCGGCAGCCGCGACGCCGCACAGGCCCTGCAAGGCCCACGCGTCGGCGCGTCTGGGAAACACCGAAACTGCATCGAGCATCGAGCGGGCGCCGGCCGACAGCCGTTCGGCCCGTGCGACGACGGCGTCGCGTACGCTGGCGGGTGGCGTCATCTCATTGTCCGCGCACAAAAGCTCGGTGACGAAGAAGGCATTGCCCGCCGTCGCGCGGTAGATGGCATCGCCATCACGGCCGGCGGCATTGGCAAGCAACAGCACCGCCGCCTCGCTCAGCAGCGGCACATCGATGCGCACGACGTTGCCGGCGGGGATTTCGCCGAGCGCGCGGCGCACGCGCATCTGCCCCTCACTGCGGTCGGTGCGCGCCGTCAGGGCGAGCAGGATGTGGGTGTTGGCGATGCGGCGCCCGAGGAAGCGAACGAAATCCAGTGTCGCGTCGTCGGCCCAGTGCAGGTCCTCGATGACCAGGAGCGTCGGCTGGCTCTTTGCCTCGAAGACTCCCAGCGCGTCGGAAAACAGGGGCAACCTCTGCCCCTGCCGCGCGTCGATCGCCTGCGGCATCGCCCATTGCGCCTCGCGGGCAAGATCGTAGAGCGGGCCGAGCGGATCGGGGATCGACAGATCCTCGCAGGCGCTGCGGAAGATGCGCGTGCCATCGGCAACTCCGCCAACGAAGGCCTCGACAAGCGCCGACTTGCCGGCGCCTGCCTCGCCCGACAGCGCCACCACGCGGCCGCGACCATTCGCGGCCTCTGCGAGAAGTTCATCCAGCTGCGCCAGCTGTGTCTGCCGTTCCAGAAGCATCATCATACGCCCAGAAAGGATTGTGTTTCGGCGGTTCCCTGGACGTCCGCCAGAAGCGTCCGGGACCATCACCGACAATGTGACCCTCCACACATTTCGGTGCAATCTCACACATAACGTCGCCATTATAGGGAATCTTCCCACAAAACATAGGGAAAGGCTCCGATGCGCGTCCATGGCGAGCGTGGTCAATGTCCTGGCGCGCTCAAATCGAGCGTGAAACCATGGAAAAAGGAAAACCAATATGCCTCGCTATGTGGTTGAACGCACATTTCCCGATGGCCTCAGCGTGCCGATGAACGATGTCGGCGCTGAGGCGCTTGGCGGCGTGATCATGCGCAACGCCGAGAAGGGCGTGACCTGGGTGCAGTCCTTCGTCTCGCCGGACAAGAAGCAGAGCTTCTGCATTTATGATGCGCCCTCGCCCGAAGCGATCCGCAGCACTGCCCAGAAAAACGCGCTTCCGGTCGACAAGATCACGGAGGTGCGGGTTCTTGACCCTTACTTTTACCGTTGATCGCGGCAATGCGCATCCAACTGCCCTTCGCGGCGATGGCGGCTTGCCTGACAACGCGTCCAGCGAGGTGTCGGCGGCTTCGAGACCGGTCGGACGAGACCCGTTACTGGGCCGGCTTTTCCGGCAGCTTGCCGCCTTGCTGTTCGCACCCTTGCGCCCGAGCCGGCGCGGATTGCCACCGCAGGACGATTATCTGAGACGCGACATCGGCTTGCCGGAGCTCGTGGAGCTGCCGCAATACTGGGACTTCACCCGGTCGGACAGATGATGCGCCCAGCCCAGGCCCGACTTCGCGGCGGGGCGGCTGTCCCCGCGCGCAATCAACAAACCAGGAGAGAAAATGAACATTCATGTGTGGACCAGGCACCTCATCAACCTGTCGATCCTGTCGATCGCGGCAACGGCGGCGAATGCCAATGACACGGGCAGGCTGGATGAGAAGGTGCGGGCAGCCGACAGCCGTTTCGAGGATGTGGCGAAGGCCACCGCGGAAGGCTATGCGCCGATCCCTTGCGCCAGCGGCATCACCGGCGGCGCCATGGGCATTCACTACGTCAATGCGGCCTACCTGAAGGACGATGCCGTCGACCTCGCTAAGCCGGAGGCCGTGATGTACGAGCCGATGGCAGACGGCAAGCTCAAGCTGGTGGCCGTCGAATACATCACCTCGAAAGGTCCGGCCTCCCTGGAAGGACAGCTGTTCAACTTCAACAGCGCGCCCAACCGGTATGGCCTGGGGCCTTTCTACGAGCTGCATGTCTGGGCCTGGAAGAAGAACCCGACAGGCACCTTCGCCGACATGAACCCTGATGTGTCATGCGACGCGATGAAGGCCATGTAACCGGCTGGATAGAAGGGGCGCGTATCCACCCTTGGAGGTAAGATGCGCGCCCCTTTTTGAATTCAATTGCTGGCCGACAGCACCAGCACCGGCTTGTCGCTGTACAGCGCCGGGAACAGCTGCTTCAGGTTCGCCACCTTGGGCAGGTCGTTGTAGACGATGTAGGGATAGGTCGGGTTCAGCGTCAGGAAATCCTGGTGGTAGTTCTCGGCCGGATAGAAGGTCTTGCCGGTCTCGATCGTGGTGACGATTCGTGCCGGATAGAGCTTGGCCTTGTCGAGCTGCTCGATATAGCTCTGCGCGATCTTCTTTTGCGTGTCGTTCTCGGCGAAGATCGTCGAGCGGTACTGGGTGCCGGAATCCGGTCCCTGGAAGTTCAGCTGCGTCGGATTGTGGGCGACCGAGAAATAGACCTGCAGCAGCTGGCCGTAGGTCACCTTGGACGGGTCGTAGGTGATCTCGACGGATTCGGCATGGCCGGTGCGGCCGGTGCCGACGGTCTCGTAGACGGCGTCATCCTTGGCACCGCCGGTGTAGCCGGAGACGGCCTTGCTGACGCCCTTGACGTGCTGGAACACGCCCTGCACGCCCCAGAAGCAGCCGCCGGCGAAGATCGCCGTCTCGCTGCCCGGGGCGGCCTTCTCGTCCATTGCCGGCGGCGGGATCACCACCGCGTCCTCGGCGGAGCGCGCCGGGGTCTGCCAGAAGGCGGCCGCCGCCACCGCGGCAAAACCGAGCACGGCCAGCGCGCCGCGGGTAAAGAACGGCCGTGTCTTTTCGATACCGGTCATGTTCTGATCTCCTGTTGTTGTTCCAATATATACGACGTGAGCCGCCAAGAGGTCTCAATTTGCCGTGCGGCGGCTCCCGCCGCAGGCACTCCCCCTCATCCGGCCCTTCGGGCCACCTTCTCCCCGAGGGGGAGAAGAAAAGTTGGCGCCGTTCGCCCCGGAACGGTCAGGCGAGCGAAGCGGAGGCTGGGTGAGGGGCAGCCGACCTGCTTACTGCGCTGGCTTCATCGCGTCCGCCGCCGGTTTCATGGCGTCGGCGGCAGGTTTCATCGCGTCCGCTGCGGGCTTCATCGCATTGGTGGCCATCGGGTCGGCCGGCTTCATCGCGTCGGTTGCGGGCTTCATGGCATCCGCCGGCTTCATCGCATCCGTCGCCGGCTTCATGGCGTCGGTGGCCATCGCATTGGCGGGCTTCATGGCGTTGGTCGCTTCGTCGGCACGGGCGCCGGCGACGAAAACGGCGGCCGAAAGCGCGAAGGCGAGCGCCGGCAGGGTCAGGTACTTGGTCATGGATGTTTCCTTGGGTTTTGGCGCGCAAGCGGGCCGGGTGATGCGTTGCCGCTGCATGCGGCCCCGCGCGAAGAGAAAGAAAATCAGTTGGTGGCGGCGGCCAGGATCGGTCCGCCGCCCGGCGATTGCACCAGCACGGCGGTGCTCAAGCCACCGGGCGCGGCCGGCAGCGCATAGGCGGTGGCGCCGCCGGTCCAGCTGCCGAGCTTTTCCAGCGCATGCACGACATTGGCATGCGGCAGCGTGCGCCCGGTGTTTTCGCCGCGCGCCACCGGCACCTGCACGACGCCCTTGGCATAGCGTACCAGCCACACATCGGCCTTGCCGCCCGGTGCGGCACCGGCGCCGATCGTCACCTTGCCGCCCCCGAGCGACAGCGAGGGGCCGCCGGTCTTGCCGGTCGCGGAAATCAGATGCTCGATCTCGCCCGGTGCGGCGCCGACCACATCGGCATGGCCGTTGACCACCACTTGCGGCGTGAACGGCCCGTCATGGCCGAGCGGCGGCTCGTAGGAAACCTGGCGCTGGGTAAACTCCTGCTTTCCAAAAGTGTCCTTCCAGCCGAGATAATCCCAGTAGGTGACGTTGAAGGACAGCGCCAGCACGCCTGGCTGGTCCTTGACCTTGATCAGATTGGCATTGGCCGGCGGGCAGGACGAGCAGCCCTGGCTGGTGAACAGCTCGACGACGCTGAGCGGCTGCGCGGCGGCGGCACCGAGCGAGGCTGCGAGCGCCAACGCCCCCAGGCTGGACAGGGCAATGAACTTTGAGGATCTCGGCATAGGGCGGGCTCCGTGGGGGACGGCGCTGAGACGCGCCGGTCATTCCCCCATTTCGCTGCCATCTGCCGCTTCGTTACAGCGCTCACCGGTTTGTGATTGGAGCGCCTCGCCAGGCCTACGCGAGCGGCCCGAAACGCCAGAGCGAGGTGTAGTGCATGATCGGCCGCTCGAACCTTGCGCCTTCGGCGACAAAACGCTTTCCCGCATCCAGCATGGGCTGGAACGTATCGAGTTGCCTGGCGTGCTCCAGCGTGTCCCACACACTGGTATTGATCAGCGACGATGTCGCCTCGTCGGCGCCGGCGTAGAAGACGAGCAGCCCCGGCAGGGCCTCGATGCCGGGCCGAAGCTCTGCTTCGGCGTCCACCATCATCTCTCGCAACGACGCGAACTTCGCTGCATCGCAGCGCAGGATGGACACACGCAGCACGGAATCAGGCATCGGGTTCTTCTCCGGGAGTTGACGTGCCCCAGGCTAGGCCCCGCCGACCCTGTCCGCCAATACCGTGCCAATCAAGATTGAGTGCGGATTTTTTCAGCGCCGGAGATTGGCTGCCTTACTGCGTCAGCGCCGTCAGCGACGGGCGCTGGTTGAAGTCGCACTTGCCGGAGATGTTGTAGACGAAGTCGGCATTGGTATAATCCGCGGGAAGGGTGGTGCCGCCGTCTTCCCAGGCCTGGTAGCTGGTCTGCGAGCAAGGCACGACGCTGAAGATGTCGATGAGCTTGCCCGCGGCGACCTCGGTCAAGGGCGTGGGTGTGGTGCCCAGATAGAGGTGGTCGGAGGTGGTGGCGTCGTTCGATTTGAACGTTGCCTTGTTGCCGGTCGTGACATCCATCTGCAGGTAAAGCTGGCCCATCTGGCTGACGTCGACGGCGGCGCCGGCACCGGTGGCCGGCACGTTGGTGGTGACGCATGTGGTCTGGAAATAGACCGTCTTGCCGCTGTTGCTGTCGTACTGCCCGGCGCTCAGGATCGCGCCCGACGGCGGGCTGGTGAAAGCGGCCGTCGCACCGATGGTCGAGCATGTCTGCGTCTGGACTATCGTCGATGTCGAACCATTGACAAGCGAGATCGTCGTCGTGCCGTAACCCTTCGGTTCCGTCATGGAATAGGACTTGCCGTTCACCTTGTATGAATAGGTGTAGGGCGAGTAGACATAGCTGGCGGTCATCAGCTTTTGCGACGTCGTCGCGCTGAAGGCCGTGCCGTAAAGCGTCATGATCTTGTTCCAGTAGCCCGACACCTTGTCGATCTTGAACGTCGCCTGCACCAGGCCGGGCGCCTTGTTGACACCCGAGGCGACGGCGACCGGCACGGTGTTGATCCGGGCGATGGTCATGAAATTGGTCGGCATGGCAAAGCTGGCCGAGGTCTGCGCGGTGACGGTGCCGTCGGCGGCAACGTTGAAGCTCACCAGCGTCGTGGTGCCCTGGCCGTTGTTGGCGGTGAAATTGTCCTGCAGCGCCTGCTGGCGGACCGGCTGCGTCGTGGTCGGCGGCAGCGTGGTGATGGCCAGCGTCGCGGCATCCAGCGCTTCCTGCATGTTGGAGCGGGTCTCGACGGCGTTGGTATAGTCGACGGAGAAGCCGACGGCGGTGATCAAGGGCACCAGGCTCAGGAAAAACAGCGGCATCATCGAGCCGCTGCGCGAACGGGCGAACCCGCCTGCAATTTTCAGCATTTTTTTTACCCCGCGGATATTAGTGATGCCGCATATACCACGCGGCAGCAAACCAAGGTCTAACGCGATCGATCAAAGTTTAAGCATCCGCGGCCGCCGGGACCGGCATTTGGCGCGGCTCACCGCTTTGTGATCGAAGGCGCCGCCCTTGCGCCGCAAGCCTTGCCGCCGCAAGCCACCCCTGCTAAAGCGCGCGACATGAGCACGCCCCTCGACCACATCCGCAATTTCTCCATCGTCGCCCATATCGACCATGGCAAATCCACGCTCGCCGACCGCCTGATCCAGTCCACCGGCGGTCTGGAGCTGCGCGACATGAAGGAGCAGGTGCTGGACTCGATGGACATCGAGCGCGAGCGCGGCATCACCATCAAGGCGCAGACCGTGCGGCTGAAATACCGCGCCAACAATGGCGAGGACTATATCCTCAACCTCATCGACACGCCCGGACATGTCGACTTCGCCTATGAAGTGTCGCGTTCGCTGGCCGCCTGCGAGGGCTCGCTGCTGGTGGTCGACGCCTCGCAGGGCGTCGAGGCGCAGACGCTCGCCAATGTCTACCAGGCCATCGACAACAACCACGAGATCGTCGTGGTGCTGAACAAGGTCGACCTGCCGGCCGCCGAGCCCGAGCGCATCCGCGAGCAGGTCGAGGAGGTGATCGGCATCGACGCTTCCGGCGCCGTGCTGATCTCGGCCAAGACGGGCCTTGGCATTCCGGATGTCTTGGAAGCCATCGTCCACCAATTGCCGCCGCCGCGCGAGGGCGATGCGACAGCGCCGCTGAAGGCCATGCTGGTCGACAGCTGGTACGACGCCTATCTCGGCGTCATCGTGCTGGTGCGCATCATCGACGGCGTGCTGAAGAAGGGCCAGACCATCCGCATGATGGGCACCGGCGCCAAATACCTGGTCGAGCGCACCGGCGTGTTCACGCCCGCCCGCATCAATGTCGAAGAGCTTGGCCCCGGCGAGTTCGGTTTCTTCACCGGCTCGATCAAGGAAGTGGCCGACACCCGCGTCGGCGACACCATCACCGAGGACAAGCGCCCGACCGCGCAGGCCCTGCCCGGCTTCAAGCCGGCGCAGCCGGTGGTGTTCTGCGGCCTGTTCCCGGTCGACGCCGCCGATTTCGAGGACCTGCGCGCCGCCGTCGGCAAGCTGCGCCTCAACGACGCGTCCTTCTCCTATGAAATGGAAACCAGCGCGGCGCTCGGCTTCGGCTATCGCTGCGGCTTCCTCGGCCTGCTGCATCTGGAAATCATCCAGGAGCGGCTGGAACGCGAGTTCAACCTCGACCTGATCGCCACCGCGCCATCCGTCGTCTACCGGCTGCTGCTCAATGACGGCTCGGTGAAGGAATTGCACAACCCGGCCGACATGCCCGACGTGGTGAAGATCTCGGCCATCGAGGAGCCGTGGATCCGCGCCACCATCCTCACCCCCGACGACTATCTCGGCGGCATATTGAAGCTCTGCCAGGACCGGCGCGGCATCCAGGCCGACCTGTCCTATGTCGGCAAGCGCGCCATGCTGACCTACGACCTGCCGCTCAACGAAGTCGTCTTCGACTTCTATGACCGGCTGAAGTCGATCTCCAAGGGCTATGCCTCGTTCGACTATCACCTGACCGACTACCGCGAGGGCGACCTGGTGAAGATGTCGATCCTGGTCAATGAGGAGCCGGTCGACGCGCTCTCCATGCTGGTGCACCGCACGGCGGCTGAAAAGCGCGGCCGGCAGATGTGCGAGAAGCTGAAGGAGCTGATCCCGCACCATCTGTTCAAGATCCCGATCCAGGCCGCCATCGGCGGCAAGGTCATCGCCCGCGAAACCATCTCGGCGCTGCGCAAGGACGTGACCGCCAAATGCTACGGCGGCGACGTCTCGCGCAAACGCAAGCTGCTGGACAAGCAGAAAGAGGGCAAGAAGCGGATGAGGCAGTTCGGCAAGGTGGATATCCCGCAGGAGGCGTTTATCCAGGCGCTTAAGATGGGGGATTAAGCGGTCGGGCCTTCGGCCCGACGCATCGACCCGGTGGGTCGAAGCGAGCGCAAGTCCGGGTGGGAGCTGCCGGAGGCAGCGGGTCCCACCCCGGGGGTGCGGCTATGCGCTCGGATGACTTCACGCCCATGGGCGGCGCTGGCGAGTTCGTTAAGGTGCCATGGGCAAGCGCCTACCGCAGACCTGTTGAGGTCTAAGCAGGAACGCTATCGCGAGCCCATCCAGCTAAAACTACCTCTTTGGCGATACGAGCAGCGCAGGAAAAAACGACTCGTTTTCAATGGCTTACTGGTGTTTCACGGCAAACTGCTGCTGTAACAGTTTGATTCGGCTATATTTTATCGTGAAAACATCTTGAAACAAAATAGGAACAATGTCATATTATGCATGGCAGGCAAGCGCCGGGATTACCCCGAGTTGTCTTTACGGCAGCAGCATCCTTCGCGATGTGCATCAGGGGTCCGGGGGCCTGTCACCTACTGTTTAACTGACTAACGAACGCTGCCTGCTCATCACTGAGGGGGCAGCGTCCTATTGGCGGTATCAGCGTGAGGCCGCAATTTAGGATGCGGCTGCGCTCCATCAGATATCGTTTTTTGAGCGACAGGGCATAACGGGATTCGACGTTGCCATATTCATTCGGCTCAAGCCCGCAACACGTGGCGCTGGTCACGACATCAGCAATCTGAAGTCCTGCACGGACAGCATGGTTTTCCACCCTCAAGTTTGCAGGATCGAACACCGTCCAATTGATTGTGCGCACCGGCTTCAACACCTCTCGCCCATCCCGCATCAGTTCGAAGTAGGCGCGCATCTGTTGATAGTCTGTACCGGCGCGGCGAGAGAATGTGACGAACAGACTGGCGGTGTCGTTTTGGGTCTTCGCTTTCGAAGCGCAAGCAGCCGTCAAACGCTCCATAAGGAAGCGAACGAGATAGTTGTAAAGATGCTGCTTTCGTTTGAAGACGTCGATTTCCTCGCTATCCAGGATCGTCTCTTTGTTCGAGGCAATGACGCAAATGCCGACCGGCTTATCCTTCAGGACATTGCAGGCGGCCACACGTTGATTGTGATTGAGGTGTCGGAAGTGCAGGTCGCGCCGGTTCTTCTTTTTGTCGAACAGTGCTACGATCTCGTCACGCCACACCGGCATGAACCGGTCATTTTCCTCAGTGACAAGCGCCGCGCCAAGACCAAGCCAACGTGATTGGCCGGATTTGGTGGGACTGCGCAACTTACCGAAGCCTTCGTCGCCCGCTTCGTCCACATAGGCATAGAATTTGAGAGGCATTCAACTGATGGGAATCTCGGAAGACCGCAAGAGTCAAGTAGACAGTTCCGCTGCCGCCCGCATTCGCGTCACACCGATGGGCGGGCCAGACTGAGGGTCACCCTTTGAGAACGTCCTTTAGCGGCGTATCCTCTCCCCGGCTCGGGAAACACCACATGCGCACCACCTCAGACACCGTCGCCTCTCTCGGCCTCGCCATCGGCGGCGCCTTCGGCCTCGCCGGCACCTTCGTCGCCAGCGCTCCGCTGCGCGAGACGCTCTGGGCGATCGACGGCGTGGCGCTGGTCGTCGCCACCGCGCTGCTCACCATGAAATACCAGCGGCTCGGCAATGACTGCGTCGCCGCCGGCTTCCTGACCTTCCTGGCCGGCGAGAGCCTGCTGCTGGCGGGCAATGCGGCGGGCCTGCAGGCCAGCGTTCCCTCCTATGTCGGCGGCATCTCGCTGTGGGCGGCGGGGCTGGTCATGGTCAGCGCGCCGGGCACGTTCGCGCTGTGGATGCGGCTTACCGCGCTCGTCGCCGCCGTGCTGTTTGTCGTCTCGGCCGGCATGATCCTGTGGGGCGCGCCCTTGCTGCCGACCTCGTCGCCGCTGCCGGCGGCCGGCTATCCGTTCCTGGTGCTGACCTTTATCGGGTGGATCTGGACGTTGGTGCGGGATGGGCGGTGAGGGGAGCGCGCCTTTCCTTCTCCCCTTGTGGGAGAAGGTGGATCGGCGCGCTAGCGCCGAGACGGATGAGGGGTGTTCCAGCTTGGCGATACCGTCGAAAGTTACGGACTCAAGGCCTTAAATAGCAAAGCCTCACTCCGTCACGCACCCCTCATCTGTCTTGCCGCTTCGCGGCAATCCACCTTCTCCCGCAAGGGGAGAAGGGAAGACCAGCGCCAGCGCCCTCAGCCCTTCGCAGGCTCAGGGCGTTCGAGGCTCGGAAAGCCAAGCAGTTGGCTTTCCGTCCGCTGACGCGGACCGCCCCTCACCCCACAAGGGGAGAAGGAAAGACCAGCGCCCGCGTCTCAGCCTTCCAACCAAACCTTCTCAAAATGCTGCTCCAGCGCCTGGTGCTGCTCGCAGCCCTCGACCCCCTTGCGGTAGGTCCGGTAGACCGAGCGCCAGTAGGGTTGGATGATGATGCCGGAATCGCGCAAATTCTTCTCGATGCCGGCCATGATCTCCTTGCGCGCCTTGGCGTCGGGGGTGGCGAGCGCCTTGTCGAGCAACTCGTCGAACTCCTTGCTGGCGTAGGCGCTTTCGTTCCAGGCGGCGCCCGATTTATACGCCAGCGCCAGCACCTGGACGCCGAGAGGGCGACCCAGCCATTCGGTGCAGGAGAAGGGGTATTTGCTCCAGTCGTTCCAGAAGGTGGCGGCGGGCAGCACGGTGCGCTTGATCTTGAGGCCGGCCTCGCGCATCTGCGCTGATATCGCGTCGCCGGTGCTCTTCTGCCATTCGACGTCGACCGAGATCAGCTCATATTCATGGTCCGGCTTGGCGGAGGCGGCGAGCAGCTTCTTGGCCTCCGCCACATCGCGCTTGGCCGGGCCGATATCGGCATATTCGGGGTGCATGGGGCCGACATGGTGGTTGTCGGCGGGCTTGCCGCGGCCGCCGAGGCCGAGCGCCAGCACGGCCGCATTGTCGACGGCGAGCTGGGCGGCGCGGCGAACCTTGATGTCGTCATAGGGCGCGTTGCCGATATTGAAGCGGGCGACGATGGTCGAGCCGGTGGCGATCTCGGAATTCTTCAGCCCCATCTTGTCGGTCTGCGCGACGGCGTCGGAGGCGGTTTCATGGTCGGTATCGATCTCGCCGGATTCGAAGGCCGACAGCATGGCGTTGGGGTCGGAGCCGTAGTCGATCCACTGGATGCCATCCAGATAGAACTCGCCCTTCCACCACGGCTTGTCCTTGCGCTTGACCTCCGCCCCCGTCTCGGCGTCCCATTTCACCAGTTCGCAGGGGCCCGTGGTGATGGCGAGCGCCTTCATCGGATCGCCGTCGCCCTCATAGGAGCGGTGCATGATCAGCGCGGGATAGTCGGCCATGCCGGCGATCAGCGAAATGTCGGGCTTCGGCAGGTTGAGCTTGATCGTGTGGTCGTCGACCTTCTCGATGCCGCCATCGACCACCTTCTTGGTGTCGGCATTGACCAGCGCGCCCATGCGCGCGGCGACCGAATTGCCGGCCACCCCGGCCTCGCACCAGCGGGTGAGGTTGTGGACGACATCGTCGGCGTTGAAGGCGTCGCCGTTCGACCAGGAAATGCCCTTGCGCACATGCAGCGTCAGCGTCTTGGCGTCGTCGCTCATCTCCCATTTTTCGAGCAGCCAGGGCTCGAACGAGAAATCGGTGTTCCAGCGCACCAGATATTCGTTGCAGTGGCGGGCGACATTGGACATTTCGACGCCGTCGAAGGTGCGCGGGTCCTTGAAACCCTTGACGTTCATGGCGACGCGCAAGGTGCCGCCCTTCTTCGGTTCGGCGGCGCGGGCCGGCGTCGGGGCGAAGCCGCCGAGCGCAAACGCGCCGGCGGCGCTGACGCCGAGGCCGGCCATCAGCGCCAGATATTCGCGGCGGCTGATGCCGCCGGTTTTGAAATCCTCGGCGACGGGCTTGGCCTGCGGATGCAATTTGCGGTCGGTCAGCATGAATCTCATCGTCGTTCCCTTGTCGTTGGTGCAGGCCGCCCAAAAGCGCTGGGGTTTTGGGGCTTGCACGGAAGCAGGCTCGTCCCGGCGGATCGCCGACGCGGGGCGGCTACGACCGCCGGGACGCCTTTGCCTGAGGCGGCGATGATAGGGCGGGGTGACGTAGCGGAGTGTTCTGGAATCCGCAGGAGTTGTGCGCTGCTCCGCAGAGTGAGTGCCGGTTCACGAAGTGAATTCGTCGTGCCTGGGGCACGATGAAAGGCAGCAAACGCCGGGACGCCGCGAAGCAGCGGGGACCCGGCCGGCCGTGGCCAACAAAAAACCCGGCTCAAGGCCGGGTTTTTCGAGGCATTCCTTAGATATAGCTCAGCTCACCTGAACCTTCGACGCGGCCTGGTCCTCGGCGATCTTCTGCTGGAACATCTGCGCGAAGTCGATCGGGTCGAGCATCAGCGGCGGGAAGCCGCCATTGCGGGTCGCCTCGGCGATGATCTGGCGGGCGAAGGGGAACAGCAGGCGCGGGCATTCGATGAACAGGATCGGCAGCATGTGCTCCTGCGGGAAGCCGGAGATGGCGAAGACGCCGCCATAGACCAGCTCGACATTGAACAGCACTTCCTGGTCGAAGGAGGCCTTGGCGTTCAGCGTCAGATTGACGTCGAACTGCTTGTCGGAAAGCGGGTTGGCATTGACATTGACGTTGATGGCGATGCCGGGGGCCTTGTCGCGGCCGCGCAGCGAGTTCGGCGCGCCGGGGCTTTCGAAGGACAGGTCCTTCACATACTGGGCAAGCACGTTGAGCGACGGCTGCGCCGCATTGCCGTTGCCGTTGGCTGCGCCGGTCGGCGCGTCATCATTGCTGGCCATGAGCCTTATATCCTTTTCCCCTGGGCAGCCTTGCTGACCGAATTGAAATCGGGCGTTCGCTACCATGGTCGGCATGACAAGACAAGGTTTGCCGCCTTGTGACCGGAGCGGACCCAGACTGCATCGAGATTCAGGTCAGGCCGAGGCGAAAAGGGTGGTTTCCGAGAACCGGAGCGGAGCGTACTTGAAGTACGTGAGCACCGGAAGCGCAGGAAGCCGCCCTTTGCAGACCGGCATCACCTGAATCTCGGTGCAGTCTCAGTCGTCCTTCAGCCGCCGCCACGGCGAATTATGATCCGGGCCGCGCTTGAAATCGTCCTCGCGCGAATAGTCGCCGTCGTCGAGGTCGATGACCCTGTCGCGCGACCGGCGAAAACCGCCGGCCGAGAAATCGGTGGCGACGACGATGCGGCCCTTGAACCGGCGCCAGGCAAGGTCGCGCACCGGCGGCAGGAACAGGAGCAGGCCGATGATGTCGGTGATGAAGCCGGGGATGATCAGCAGGATCGCGGCGACCACGATCATGGCGCCGTGGGCGAGATGGCGGCTGGGATCATGGCCGGCGTCCATCTCGGCGCGTACCCGCGCCATGACGCCGAAACCCTGGTGCCTCAGCAAAAGCACGCCGGCGATGCTCGAGGCCAGCACCAGGCCGACCGTCGCCAGCGCGCCGACCTCACGGCCGACGATGACGAAACCGGCGATTTCCATGAGCGGAAGGGCGAGAAGAAAAAGGGGAAGCAGCGAAATGCGCAAGTCTTGCCAACCTTGTTGGTCGTTTCGATTGTTTTGGCCCCTGGCGGCCAATCGCCGCTGGCACTGAGGCTGTTAGATAGGTATGCCTGCCTTTAATTTGAATGATTGCACCTTGCGTTCTATATGCTTTGAATGTTGAACGCTATGCGACCGCGGCCTGTTGGCCGGATGGTCCGGCCTCGAGGCAGGGATTGATTGGCGGAAGATATGGGTTTCTTCGACTTCGGCACGATTTTCTTCCTGATCGCGGCGGTGGTGATCTTCTTCCAGCTGCGCAACGTGCTGGGCCGTCGGACCGGTAGCGAGCGGCCGCCCTTCGATCCGTACTCGGCGGCGCGCACCGACAAGGACGCCACGCAGAAGCCCGAAAATGTCGTTTCGCTGCCGCGCAAGCGCCTGCCCGGCGAGCCGGCGCCGGCCGACGCCTATACGGCGATCGACGCCTTCGCCAAGCCCGACACCGACCTCAACAAGGGCCTGCGCGCGGTCAAGGACAATGACCCGTCCTTCGACCCGAAGGGTTTCATCGACGGCGCCAAGATGGCCTATGAGATGATCGTCATGGCCTATGCCGACGGCGACCGCAAAACGCTGAAGAACCTGTTGTCGCGCGAGGTGTTCGACGGTTTCGTCGCCGCGATCGGCGAGCGCGAGGCCAAGTCGGAGAAGATCCAGTCCTCCTTCGTCGGCATCGACAAGGCCGATATCGTCTCGGCCGAGATGAAGGGCGGCGAGGCGCATGTGACGCTGCGCATCATCAGCGAGCTGATTTCGGCGACGCGCGACAAGGCCGGCACGGTGATCGACGGCGATCCGGAAACCGTGGCCGAGGTCAAGGATGTCTGGACCTTCGCCCGCGACACGCGCTCGCGCGATCCGAACTGGAAGCTCGTCGCCACCGAAGAAGAAGACTGAGCCCCGATGCATGTCGCCCAAAGGTGCGAAGCGGTTTTGGGACAACGACTTGCAGCAAAATCAAGACTCCAAGCGCGTCGCATGACCCTCTTCAAACACGACGCGCTTTAAAGCGACGGGGCTCCGGTGTCGCTATCGCCTCTCTTCATCGAAAAATCCTTCGACGATCTGCCTGGCTGGGGCGATGACGACGCTGTGCCGGCCTTCGCCGCGTTCCGCCGTTCCGCCTTCCATGCGCCGGTAAAGCCCTATCGCAGCGGCGCCCTCGGCGTCGATTTTGGCGCCTTCACGGCGGCTTATGCGGAGGCGCGCGGCGCTTCGCCTGCGACCCGAGCGGAAGCCCGCGTTTTCTTCGAGCGCCATTTTGTCCCCATGCTGGTCCGCCCCGAGAGCGGCGCCGGCCTCGTCACCGGCTTCTACGAGCCGCAGGTCGAGGCCTCGCCGGTGCGCACGGAGCGCTTCGTCGTGCCGCTGCTGTCGCGGCCGGCCGATCTCGTCGATGTCGACGACGCCAACCGGCCCGCCGGGATGGATCCCTACCTCGCCTTCGCGCGCCGGACGACGGATGGACTGGCCGAGTATTTCGACCGTGGCGCTATCGAGCGCGGGGCGCTTGCCGGCCAAGGGCTGGAGATCGCCTGGCTGGCCGACAAGGTCGACGCCTTCTTCATCCATGTGCAGGGCGCGGCACGGCTCGCCATGACCGACGGCCGGCTGCGCCGCGTCACCTACGCCGCCAAGTCGGGCCAGCGTTTTGCAGGACCCGGCAAGGTGCTGAGCGAGCTCGGCGAAATCCCGCTGGCGCAGGTGACGATGCAGTCGATCCGCGCCTGGTTCAAGGCACATCCGCAGCGCATCGACGAGATCCTGTGGCAGAACCGCTCCTACATCTTCTTCCGCGAGGCTGAGGTGGAGGATGCCGCGCTCGGCCCGATCGCCGCCGCCAAGGTGCCGCTGACGCCGGG
Source organism: Mesorhizobium sp. 131-3-5 (assembly GCF_016756575.1). Taxonomy (NCBI): domain Bacteria; kingdom Pseudomonadati; phylum Pseudomonadota; class Alphaproteobacteria; order Hyphomicrobiales; family Phyllobacteriaceae; genus Mesorhizobium; species Mesorhizobium sp. 131-3-5. The sequence continues at coordinate 859,575 of NZ_AP023254.1, read as the reverse complement.
CCGCTCCGTCGCGGTCGACCGGCTGCTGCACACATTCGGCACGCCCTTCTACATCGACGCGCCGACGCTGACCGCCTTCGACGCAAAACCGTTCCGCCGCCTGATGATCGCGCAGGACACCGGCTCGGCCATCACCGGCCCGGCGCGCGGCGACCTCTTCGCCGGCTCGGGCGATGCCGCCGGCGAGATCGCCGGCGTGGTGCGCAACGCCGCCGATTTCTATGCGCTGGTGCCCCGCGCGCTGGCCGGGGGCGCCAAATGAGCAAGCGCCCGGACAGGCTGAGCGAAGACGACCGGGTGCTGTGGAACCTGGTGGCGCGCACGGCCAAGCCGCTCAAGGGCAGGGCCTCGGTCGACATTCCCGACATGGCCATCGAGGCCAAGCCGGCGGCGCCGCAGGCGGCCCAGCCCGCCGCCAATGCGGCGGGCGCGGCAAAGCCGAAGGTGCAGCATGTCACGCACCGGCTCGACGAGCCGACGCTGGACAAATTGTCGAAAGGCAGGCTGCCGATCGAAGGCCGCGTCGACCTGCATGGCATGACGCAGGACGAGGCCTATTCGCTGCTGTTCTCGTTCTTGCACCGGGCGCATGCCGGCGGCATCCGCTATGTCCTGGTCATTACCGGCAAGGGGTCGTCCTCCGGCGGCGACGGCGTGCTGCGGCGCGCGGTGCCCGCCTGGCTGTCGACGCCGGCCTTCCGGCCGCTGGTCTCCAGCCACGACCATGCCGCACGCAACCATGGCGGCGCGGGCGCGCTCTATATCAGGCTGCGGCGGGCACGCTCATGAGGGCTGGAGGGCAGGCCGCATGACGCCGTTCGGCGAGAGGCTGCGGGCGCTGCGGCGCGAGCGCGGCGTCAGCCAGAAGGACATGGCCGCGGCAATCGGCGTCAGCGCCGCCTACCTCTCGGCGCTCGAGCATGGCAGGCGCGGCGCGCCGACCTGGACGCTGATCCAGAAGATCATCGGCTATTTCAACATCATCTGGGACGATGCCGAGGAGCTGGCGCGGCTGGCCGAAGCCTCGCACCCGCGTGTTCGGCTAGACACGTCGGGTCTCAATCCCGCCGCCACCGAGCTCGCCAATCTCCTGGCCGAGAACATCGAGAAGCTCGACGAAGCGGAGCTGCGCCGCATCACCGCCTCGATCCGCGCCGCGCTTGGCAGGCTGAAGTAGCAGGTTTTACACGGATTTCGCGACGGCCTGCCGGAGCGCAAAAACAGGGCCCGCCGGCGGCAGCCGGCGGGCCACTGTGGCGGGATCAGGGCTTGCCGGCCGTGCTGCCATTGGGGTTGCCGCCCTTGGTGCCGGGGTCGCCATGGTCGTGGCCATTGTTGCCGCCGCCCAGGCAGTCCGACGCGCCGGCAGTGCCGCAACAACGGCCGGCCCAGAGATCATTGAGGTTGGTGTGGACGCAGCTGACCGTCTGGTCGGCCATTGCGGATCCGCCCAGGGCCGACACGGCAGCGAAGGCGAGAAGGGTGTTGCGCAGGAAAGCAGTCATTTGAAGTCTCCATGGTTGGGTTTTCGTCGTTCACGGCTGTGTGTCGCCGGGCGGACGGAAATGGTTCATGGAGAGGTGTGGAATTTTTTCGGGAGGGATGCGTGAGGTGGGTGGCTGTCTATGTTGGCGCCGCCCCTCATCCGCCTGCCGGCACCTTCTTCCCGTATAGTTACTGGGAGAAGGGAACAGCCGCGCGGTTGACGCTTGTCTTGCGGCGTTGGTGATTGGCGAAAGCGGCGATGACAGCATCTTCTCCCCGTCACTATACGGGGAGAAATGCCCGGCAGGGCAATGAGGGGCGGCGCCGACCTCTGCTATTTGACTACAATGGCCGACAGCGCCCATGGGACTCGCAAGAACGGCGGCGCCTCTAAAACCGCAGCCGCAGCCCCTACTCCACCGACCCGACCAGCACCTGCTGGCCGCCGCGGATGGAGACCCAGCGGCCGGTGTTGTCGATCGCCTGGCGCTTGAGGAAGCGGTAGCCGGTCTGGTCCCAGGCCTTGACCTTGTCGGTCAGATTGTCGAGCACGTAGTCGCCCTTGTCGGTGCGCACCGTCAGCACGGAATGGCCTTCGCCATCGGGCTTGCGCACCACGGTGATGAGCAGGTCGGCCAGCGAGATGCCCATGTGGGACAGCCGGCGGCGCTTTTCCAGAACATAGTCCTCGCAATCACCGACGCCCTTGTCGGGATAGGCCCAGACCTCGTCCTTGCCGTAAATGTCCATATCGCTCATCGGCTTGACGGCGGCGTTGACCCTGGCGGTGACGCCGGCGAGCTTGCTCATCAGCCCGTTGGTCATCCTGGCCGGCGCCAGATTGCTCGGACGGATCGAGCATTCGCCCGGGTGCTGCTTGCAGAAATCATAGTGGCCGATCGGCTGCGAGGTGATGCCCCCGGTCGCCATCGCTCCGGCAGCCATTGCCGGCCAGCTTCCCGTGGCTGCCAGACCGGCCGCAGCCACGCACAAACGCAGCCTTCTCGCCATTGTTGAGGAATTCATTGTCCCCGCTCACCCTGTTATTAACGAAACGTTAAGGGCGATTGACAGTCCGTGTCAATTACGACGACGGACTGATTTGCGGCATGGTTACCCGCGGGCAGGGACAGCGTCTATTGTGCAACAGAATCGGCCCTGCAGCCGATCTGTCCCGGAATGGCCTACCGCTTGGCGGTCCGGACCAGTTTCGGCTTCACCGCGACGCGGTTCTGGCGGCCATAGCTGGTGATGAAGTCGACGATGCGCGGCACGATTTCGGAGCGGAAGCGCGAGCCGTTGAAGACGCCGTAATGGCCGACCGCCGGCTGCATGTAATGCGCCTTCTTGTCGGCCGGAATGTTGACGCACAGATCCTGCGCCGCCTTGGTCTGGCCGAGGCCCGATATGTCGTCATTCTCGCCCTCGACCGTGAACAAGGCGACGTTGCGGATATCAGACGGATCGATCCTGGTGCCGCGATGCATCATCTCACCCTTGGGCAGGGCATGGCGCACGAACACGGTGTCGACGGTCTGCAGGTAGAATTCCGCCGTCAGGTCCATGACGGCCAGGTACTCGTCATAGAAGTCGCGGTGCTTCTCGGCATTGTCGCCGTCATGCTTCACAAGGTGCATGAAGAAGTCCTTGTGGGCGATGATGTGTCGGTCGAGATTCATGCTCATGAAGCCCGACAGCTGCAGGAAGCCCGGATAGACCTCGCGGCCGAAGCCCGGCACCGGCCAGGGCGCTCGCATGATGACATTGTCGCGGAACCAGTCGATGCCCTTTTCCCCGGCCAGGAGATTGACCGCGGTCGGGTTGCGGCGCGTGTCGATCGGGCCGCCCATCAGGGTCATGGTCGAGGGCACGAAGGGATCGCCCTTCGCCTCCATCAGCGCCACCGCCGCCAGGACCGGCACGGAAGGCTGGCACACCGCCATCACATGGGTGTCGGGACCCAGCGTGTGAAACATGTCGACGATATAGTCGATATAGTCGTCGAGATCGAAGCTGCCGTCGGCCAGCGGCACCATGCGGGCGTCGACCCAGTCGGTGATGTGGACATCGGCATGGGGCAGCATGGCTTCCACCGTGCCGCGCAGCAGCGTCGCATAGTGGCCCGACATCGGAGCCACGATCAGCAGCTTCGGATCCGGCTTGCGGCCGGCCGGCACGGCGCGTTCGAAGCGGACGAGATTGCAGAAGGGCTTCGACCAGACGGTCTTTTCGGTGACCTCGACGCTCTTCCAGTCGACGACGGTCTTGTCGAGGCCGAAGGTGGGCTTGCCGTAGCGGCGCGTGGTGCGCTCGAACAGTTCGGCGCCCGCCGCGACCGAACGGCCCCAGGGCGTGTGCGAGACCGGGTTCAGCGGGTTGGAATAGAACATCCGCACCGCATCGGCATAGAGCCGGGCCGGCTGCAGCGCCGCATGGTTCAATTCGTAGAGCTGGTAGAACATCGACAACCCCGCTGCTGCTGCGACCGAAGGGACGACGAGCAGCGCCGAGCCTCAAATGTCTCGTGGCGAGGTTAACAACTAATTGCTGCGATGCAATACGTCACGTGGCGTGACCAATGGTTCTTTCGTCCAAAGCGTTGCAAATCCGCCTGGGACGGCCGAGCCGGCTCAATGTGCAGTGCCGAAATGTGTAGGAAATGTGTCCGGCCCTGCTGCCGGACACCAGACCATGATCCCGAAAAGTGGTTCCGGTTTTCGGAAGAAGATCATGGTCCAGGGAAAATCATATCAAACGCGCGCCATGCAGACCGAGGTATGGCCGGAACCGATGAAGCCGAGCTGGCCGGCGGCGCCCTTCGACAGGTCGAGCACGCGACCCCGGATGAACGGGCCGCGATCGTTGATGCGCACGACGACGCTGCGGCCATTGTTCTGGTTGGTGACCCGCAATTTGGTGCCGAACGGCAGCGTGCGGTGGGCGGCTGTCAACGCCGACGGGTTCATGCGCTCGCCCGATGCGGTGCGCGAGTGCAGCGCGTACCAGGAAGCACGGCCACACTGGCCGGCGGCGGTTGCCGAAGTGGCCGAAGCGCCGACCATCAGGCCAGCAGCGATCGTTACCGCGACAAGCGCGGTCTGGTTTAGGGTCTTCATATTTGAGGGGTGGCTCCGTTTTTGACAGACCCCAGCCGTTAGGTGCCGAATAAGGCAGGAAATGCGGCAAGCATCTGTCCGTTCCGTGGCGAGATCACACGTTTGGAGTCAGAAGGTAACAGTCTGTCAGGGATTTTCCGGCGCGATTTGATTCATTTCCGATGATCTTCGGGCCGATATGCGAGATGTCTTTGACAAGATATCGGATAAATATCCAAGTAGAATCCGACGTGATTGGGTGCCTTCCTTTGGCTCTTTCATCACGCTCACTGCGCGGCAAACGATCGACTTGAAAAGCGAGATCCGTCAATGAGACTGACCAAAAACCTGCTGGCCTTGATTGTGCTGGCTGTCGGCGCGGTGTGGGCGCTGCAAGGCATCGGCGTGATCGGCGGCAGCTTCATGACCGGCCAGTCGCAATGGCTTTATATCGGTCTCGTCGCCATGCTGCTCGGCCTGGCCGGGCTGGTGTGGGCGAACCGGTAGGGGTGATGAGTGGCGCTAGACTGCGTTGCAGAACGAGCGTGGGCGCTGTCGCGCCGCCGTCTGGAGGTTCGCGCCGCCCCCGACACCCCTAACCGAACAGCCGGTCCAGGATCGTGCCTTCGAGGCGGGCGAGCTCGGCGGAGCCGCGCCGGCGCGGCCGGGCCACCGGCACCTCCAGGTCGAGCGCGATCCTGCCGGCGCTGATCACCACCACCCGGTCGGCGAGGGCGACCGCCTCGGCGACATCGTGCGTGACCAGAACGGCGGTGAATTTCTGGGCGAGCCAGATGCGTTCCTAGTAGAGGAATGATTTTGCGAATTGGCGCAAAGGTGCGGAAGTATCTTCCACGACAACCCGGCATTCGTCATTCGAGGGCAAGGCAAGGGGCGGAGCGACGGCGCAGGGATGACGAATGATAAGGCTTTGGCCAGGACCGCGCCGGGTCCCTAGATTGCTTTCACCAGCCGCAGCAGGCCCAGCATCTCGATATAGGTCCCCTTGCGGAAAGCGATGTAGACCGGCTCTTCCATGCCATGGAAGCGGCGTTTGAATGCCGCCTGGCCCTGCAGGTTGAACCTGCGGCGGTTGACCCATGGCGAAGAGTAGGCGCGCTGAAAAGTGTTGCGCCAGAAATCGCTTTCGGCAAACCCGCTGGGGGTGACGTCGAGAAGCGGCGACAGGCCGAGCGTGACCGCCGAAATGCCCTCTTCGCGAAACCGGTCGACAGCGAATTTGGTCAGGCCGATCTCGGCGTGCGGCGAGGCATCGATGTGCTTGCGCTTGAAGGCGGTGGTGTAGCCGATGACCTTGCCGTCGCGAAACAACGGATCGAAATCGAGCAGCGCGATGAGTTCGCCATCGGGGCCATGCAGGACGAAGCGGCGCATGTCGGTGCCAAGCTGATCGTAGAATGGGCGGTTGAGAAAACCCATCTCCCAGCGCTTGACGATGCGGTCGCCGCGCCAGTTCTCGGACAGCCGGGCGATTTCGTCGAGGAATACGGTCCGCTTGTCTTCCTCGAACGAAAAGCCCTTCTTCAAGAGCCAGCGCTCGGAATAGCGCACGGTCTCGTTGCGCTTGCCGGAAAAATCATGCTCGGGCAGGGCGAGGCGGGTGTCGATGCCCAGCCGGTTGACCTTGTAGCCGAGCCCGGCCAGCACCCGCGCGGTCTCCTCGCCAACCTGCACGAACCACGGGTCGCCGGCGGTCTCGACGAAGCGCCTGATATAGTCGGGCCGCCGGGCCGGCGCCGCCACCGGGTCGCCAAGCGCGAAATGATGCTTCATCTTGGTGCCGAAGGCGATGTAGCCGTCGGCGTCGCCAAAATAGGAAAGCTTGCGCTGTACGGCAGTCGAATAGGCGAGCGAGAAGTCGCCATGGCGACGGACCATCGCCAGGCGTTCGACATGCGTCAATGCCTGGCGCTCGACCCTGGGCGAGGCACCCTCGAGGATTTTGTCGAGATAGATCCGCAAGGAGGGCATGGTCCGGATTCCGCGTGCCGTCTGTGGCGCGACGTGCCTTTCGGCACGCCAGACGCACCACGGCGCCTTGATTTTTCACGGGAAGCCGAAATCGCTTCGGTTTCGAATTCCTGCGTCGGTAACGAGATCCGCCAGCCCCTCGGAACTCGAATCAATCACATTGCCGCGACCTGATTATCGCCGATGCCGCTGATATGCCATATAGGGCTGCATGGTTTCGGACGGAAGCGGGGCATTCCGTTCCATGTCGTTGGTTTAGCCGCATTTGCGCGACGGGAGTTGTTTGCGCCCTGGCGGCGCAAGGCACTTGAGCGCACCGATCCGCTGTTGGGTTTGCGCGCGATCAAACGGTTACAGCGTCCTGCCAGCTTGTAAGGCGGGCGGTTGAATGGATTTTGAGAGCGAATGGCAGATACGACAACCAGATCGAAGGTGGAGCAGGTGGCGGCGATCGAGCCGGCGATTGTCATTGGCGCCGGCGCCGCCGGACTGGCTGTCGCGCAGGCCCTGATCAAGGCCGGCGTGCCGGTGGCGATCCTGGAACAGGAGAGCCGGCTGGCCGAACCCTGGCATCGGCGGCACCAGCAGCTGCATCTCAACACCCATCGCGATCTCTCGGCGCTGCCCGGCCTTTCCTTTCCCGGGGGTACGCCAGCCTTTCCACCCAAGAGCGTCGTCATCCGCCATATGAACGATTTCCGCGAGGCGAACCAGTTGCCTGTGGAGTTCGGCGTTGCCGTCGAGACCCTCGTGTTCAAGGGCGACCATTGGCTGGTGCGCACCAGCGCCGGCTCGCGTCTGGCGCGTCATGTCATCGTCGCCACCGGTCGTGACAAGGAGCCCTTCACGCCGCAGTGGGTGGGCATGCAGGCCTTCGCGGGCCGGATCATCCATTCGGCGGATTTTGGCGACGCCAAGTCCTATGCCGGCAAGAAGGTGCTGGTCGTCGGCGCCGGCAATTCGGGCTTCGATGCCCTCAATCATCTGGCCGGCGTGGATACGGCTTCTCTCTGGCTGTCGGCCCGCAATGGCCCCGCCCTTCTGCCCAAGCGGATCGGCAAGATCGCCGTGCACCGGCTTTCGCCGCTCATGGCGCGCTTGCCGCTGCGCGTTGCCGATGCGGTGATGGCCGCGACGCAGCGGCTGGTTTTCGGCGATCTCACCAAATTCGGCATGCCGCCCGCGCCGTCGGGCGGCGCCAGCCGCCTGGCCTCGGACTACACCGCGATTGCCGCGGATGACGGTGCAGTCGACGCCATAAAGTCTGGCAAGATTACAGTGGTGCCGGCGATACGGGAATTCACCCGCGATGGCGTGATCCTGGCCAATGGTCGCCTGATCGATCCCGATATCGTCATTGCCGCAACGGGCTACCGCACCGGGCTGGAGCGCATGGTCGGCGATCTCGGCGTGCTCGACGGCAAGGGTGTCCCGCTCTTCAACGGCGGTGAAGCCGACCCGAAACTGCCCGGCCTGTGGTTCACCGGTATGCGGCCGAGCATTCGTGGCTGCTTCGCCAATGCCGCCATTTTGGGCAAGGCGATCGCCAGGCGGATCGCCGGCGCGGGCCGCTAGCGTAATTCCGGGAAGTGTGAGCGCTTTCCCTTGGGAATTGCGTCGAAACAAAGAGCTCTAGCGACCTGACGCCTCACGCCGATTTCGGCTCGAGCCGGCGGAAGCCGACGGCTTGCATCAGCATCTCCTCGTCGACCATGCCGGCATTGTGCAGCGCGAGCAGGGTGAGCGCGATCTCGCGTGCTTCCGGCGAATCGGGCTGAGCTGTGCGCCGCAGGCAGACTTCGTCAAAGACGCGCTGCAGCCTGGCGATGTCGCCGGGCTTGAGCAGGCCCCGGTCATAGACTGACTTCGACATGGTGGCGGGCTCCAGGAAACGACCCAATGCATCTCGCCCAAAAGCGGCTCCGGTTTTGGGAGTACGACATGCACAAGACAAAGACCTAACGCGCGTCGCACGAATCCGTTTCGACGCGCGTTAGGGCGCCACCAGTAAATTGCCGATCTTTCCCGGGGCTTGAACCTTGGCGATTGGCGGAAACATCCATCGACGTTGGGGAGGCGGTCCGGCACGCAGGGCTCGGTCAAATCCGCTGCGTGCTCCAGCCGCCTGATATCACACCGCGATCTTGCCGCCGCCTTGCCTGGTGATGGCGACGACCGACGGCCGCACCGGCATTTCGGACTTGAAGTCCGGCCAGCGCGTCGACGGATCCTCATAGTAGGACGGCCGGCCGAAGCCTTCCCAATCCTCGCCGCCATCGCCCGGATGCTGGACGGCAACGAAGGCGGTCCGGTCGTCGGGCGCAAACAGCGGGCCGCACATTTCCGCGCCGATCGGCACGCGGAAGAACAGTTTCGAAGTTGCCCGCGCAGCCCCCTCGGTGTCGACCGCCCACAAGCCATCGGTGCGGCCGGTGGCCTTCGGGCCTTGGCCGTCGGTAGCGACCCACAGGCGCCCGGCCGAATCGACCGCGCAATTGTCGGGCATGCCGAACCAGCCATGGGCCGTCGTCGCCGTCGAGAAGGTGGCGCCGACATCGGCAACCGACGGATCGCCGCATTTCAAAAGCACTTCCCATTTGCCCTTGGCGGCGGTGAAATCACCGTCGGTCTCGGTGATCTCGATAATGTGGCCGAAGGCATTCTCGGCGCGCGGATTGGCGGCGTCGACCTGGTCTGCCTTGCGCTTCGAATTGTTGGTCAGCATGACATAGACCTTGCCGTTGACACCATTGGGCTGGATGTCCTCGGGCCGGTCCATCTTGGTGGCACCAAGCAGATCGGCGGCGCGCCGCGTCTCGATCAGCACGTCGGCCTGGCTGCCAAAGCCGTTTTCCGCCGTCAGCGGCCCCTGGCCGAAGACGATCGGCAGCCAGTCGACCGTGCCGTCCTCGGCGAATTTGGCGACATGCAGCGTGCCCTCGTCGAGCAGGTCCTTGTTGGCGGCATGGTCGTTGGCGTTGAACGTGCCCTTGGTGACGAATTTGTAGACATAGTCGAAGCGCTCGTCGTCGCCGAGATAGAAGACGACGCGGCCGTCCTTGGCGACGATGGATTCGGCGCCCTCATGCTTGAAGCGGCCCATGGCGGTGCGCTTCCTCGGTGTCGATGTCGGATCGTTGACGTCGACCTCGACGATCCAGCCGAAGCGATTGGGTTCGTGCGGCTCCTTGGCGAGGTTGAAGCGGTCGTAATGCGCGCCCCATTCATAGGCACCTTCCGGAATGCCGAGCCGCTTGTAGTTGGCGGCTTCCTTGTGGCCCTCGGGCAATTCGCCGGAGAAATAGCCGTGGATGTTCTCCTCGGCCATCACATAGGTGCCCCAAGGGGTGACGCCGCCGGCGCAATTGTTGAAAGTGCCGAACACTTTCGTGCCGGACGGGTCGGCATTGGTCTTGACGCGGTCGTGGCCGGCGACCGGGCCCGACAGCGCCATTTCGGTGGTGGCGGTGATGCGGCGGTTGAGCTTGCCGTCCCGCACCACTTGCCATTTGTCTGACACCTTGCGGATTTCGACGATGGTGCCGCCATGCGCCGCCATCTCGACATCGACCTGCTCCTTCGAGAGCGGCGCGACCTCGGCCTTCTTCTTCCCGTCCTTCTCGACGATCGAAACGATGCCCGGAAACATCAGATGCGGGTTGGTGTATTCGTGGTTGACGACGAGCAGGCCGTGCTCGGCCGAGCCGTCGATCGCGATGTAGCCGACATAGTCGTTGTTGTAGCCAAACTGTCTGGCCTGCGCCTCGGCCGACTGTTTCGTCGGGTCGAACTGCGGCGAATCGGCAAACAGCGGATCGCCCCAGCGCAACAGCACGTCGGCGTCGTAGCCCGGCGCGACATGATGCTTGTCGTCGATCCCGGCCTCGAGCTCGTCGAATTTGAAGGCGGAGCCTTCCGCGGCGCGGGCATCGTCGGCGGCGATCATGGCCAGCGGGCCGACGGTCGCGGCGATCGCCGAGACGGCGAGCGATCCCTTCAGGAATCCCCGGCGCGAGAACCGCGCGGCGATGATCTCGCCCATGGTGCGGTTGTCGGTGGGGTTGGTGGCCGGTCCTTCGTTTTCCTCGAGCAGGCTGGTGCGGAATCGGGTGTCGGGAGAGCGATGTTCGGTCACGAAGGGCCTCTGGCTTTGGAGTGGCTGGAGCTTTTTTGTCGCCTTTCGACCCCTACAGCCAACTGATCACATTTTCGTGACATCATACCTGCTCCGCCGCTCGACGCGAGGTGGTTGTCACCGTGACATCGGACTTTAGTCCAACCTTGCGCTTGCAAAAGTCCTGGAGGACAAACGCAACGGTCGGAGGTCGCTTCCGGCCAATACATCTTTCGGCGATGTTGCTGGTTGCAACGTTGGGGTGGGCGCGCCGGCTCAATCGACGGAGATCAGGATGCACGGATCGATCACGGCCCGGTGCCGCCGGCTGACGCTCGTTTCGGCGGCTGCTCTGGCGCTGACCATCATTCCCTATCGAATTGCCCTGCACGGCTCCGCCCCCGGAATCGACGCCGCATCAGCACAGGCCGCCAATGGCGGCAATGGTGGCGGCAACGGTGGCGGTGGCAACGGCGGTGGCGGCAGCGGTGGCAACGGCGGTAATGGCGGCAACAGCGGCGGCGGTAACGGCGGTAACAGCAGCGGCGGTAACGGCGGTAACAGCAGCGGCGGTAACGGCGGCAACAGCAGCGGCGGTAACAGCGGCAACGGAAATGGAAACGGCGGCAATTCCGGAACGGATGGCAGTGGTGACAACTCGGCATCCGGCAAAGGACAGAGCGACAAAGGCGTCAGCCATGTCAACGCCGCGACCGGTGACAAGGTCTCGGTGAGCGGCAACAAGATCACGGTCACACATCCCGACGGCATCACCGAAAAGATCGAAAACGGCCGTTTCAAAATGAAGGATGCGCTGGGTCGCACGATCATCGACCGCCGGGCCACGCCGGCCGATGTCAGCCGTCTAAAGGCCTTGTGAAACTGGCTAGCAGGCAACGGCCGGTTTCACACGTCACCTCCGCCGCCCCCGGCGGAGGTGATCTTCCCTTGTCCGGCCCTTGCGCGGGTCCGCAATGGCCTGACTGTTTGTTTTGCCGCGATTCCCAAGGGAAAAGCGCCATGCGCTTTGCCCGGGAAACCCGTTTCACACTTTTCCTGGAATTGCTCTAAGAGCGGTTTCTGTCCCGGTCGCGGAACTCGCGCACCATGAGAGCCGCTTCCGTGCGGTTTCGCACATTGAGTTTGGACAGCACCCCGGTCATGTGGTGCTTGACCGTCTTCTCCTGCAGCTCCAGGCGCAAGGCAACCTCCTTGTTGCTGAGCCCCTCCGCCACCAGCCGCAGGATTTCCGTCTGCCGTTCAGTCAGTTGCCGCAACCGGTCCGCCACGCCGTTGGCAGGTTGCGGGGACTGGAGATCGGAAAGCAGCCGTGCCGACAGCGTCGGCGTAAGGTAGCCCTCGCCGGCAGCCACATTGCGCAGGATGTCGGCGAGCGCGCGCGATCCGACGCCCTTGAGGATATAGCCCTGCACGCCTGCGTTCAGCGCCGTGGTTACATCGGCATTGGTCTCCGAAACCGTCAGCATGACGATCTTCTGGGCAGGATGGTCGGCGAGGATGCTGACAACCGCGGACAGGCCGCCGCCCGGCATGGAGATGTCGAGCAGCAATATGTCAGGCTGCACCGTCGAGGCGATGCGTTCGGCATCCTGCGCTGTCGCGCCTTCGCCGACGATCTCGAAACCTCCGATCTCCGACAGGCTGCGCGTCACGCCTTCGCGAAACAGCGGATGATCGTCGACAATAGCGATGCGGATAGCGCCAATCATGCTTGCTCCTCGATCGAAAGACTGATCACCAATCGCGTGCCTTGCGCTCCGGTCAAGGTCTCGAACTGGCCGCCAATGCTTTCGACCCGCTCCCTGAGGCCGGCGAGCCCCAACCCGTCGACCCGCGCCGGATCAAAACCCGGCCCGCCGTCCGACACTTCGACAAAAAGCCTGCCATTCTTCATCCCGGCCCGCACCGTCTGATCCTTGGCCCGCCCGTGGCGATAGGCATTGTTCAGCCCTTCCTGCACGAAACGATAGATGCTGATCTTTTCGGAAGTGCCGAGCTCAGGCAAATGCCTGGGTAGCGTGAGCAGCACGGACGTTCCCGTCCGGTGCTGATGTTCGTCGACCGCCATCCGCAATATGTCCGTTGCCGCGGCAGTTTCGATCTGCGGCAAGACGAGACCGGTGCAGATACCGCGAATTTCGCGCATCGCATCCTCCAGCGTCTTGCGGATCATCGCGACCTCGGTCGCGCGGTTTTCGCCCCAATGGCCGTCGCCGGAGAATACCGGGCTGTCCATGCGCAGCGCCGCCAGGGCCACGAGTTGCGCCGGTCCGTCATGCAGGTCGGCACCGATCCGGCGCAAATATCGTTCGTTGAGCGCGGTGGCGCGGCGGGACGCCCTCTGCACACGCTGCCGCAAGGCGCTGTTTTGCGTCACCAGGCCTTGCAACTCCGACACCTGGCGGCGCAGCGCCCCGCGCTGATCGTCGATGGTGCGGCTGGCGCGCAGCACGATGCTCGACAGGAGCAGAAAAGCCGTCAGGGTGGTGCCGGCCACGATCAGCCAGCTCGACAGCAGGGCAGAGGCCAGCGTGGCCTTGAAATCAGTGGCGACCTCGAAGAATTCGGTGACGGCCACCACCTCGCCCGACCAGGGTTCGCGCACGGGATTGTAGATCTCCAGCAATGGCACGCCCGCGGCCTGCTCCTTGCTTTCGGTTTCGTCGAACGTGTCGAATTGGGCGGTGACGTTGCCCTGAAAGGCGGACCGCAGATCGTCGGTCAGATCAAAGCGGCGGCCGATCAAAGTTGCATCTTTCGCGTAGAGCACGGTGCCGTCCCGGCGCCAGAGCCTGAACGAGACCAGGCGCTTGCCGAGCGCGCCCTGGCCGAGCGTCTCGTCGAGCGCCTGCTTGACGGACTCGCTGAGCTCCTCGCTCTTGCGCAGGTCCGGCAGCAGCGGCGCGATCACGCTGTCGACATAGAGCGCCGTCGTGGCTGCCGAATTGCGGGTGACGCCGTCCCGGATCTGCGACGTCACCCAGGCACCCACCACCAGCATGACGGCCAGCAGGCCAAAGCCGCCGGCAACGAGGAATTGCAGGGCAAGCGAAAGCTCGCTCCAGCGCCGCGCCAAATTCTGCAGAATGCGAATCATGATCCCCTGACCGCCCTTCCATCGAACAGCTGGGCGACATCGCACATTGAGCCTCAGTCTTGCCGTTGCCAAGACCCTGTCGTTAGAACGAGGTCGCTTGACGTCTCGAGGCGCTTCGGAAACAAGGTCCGCGGCACATGCGGCGGCAGCCGCTTCGAGGGGGATGGGACGTTGAGTTTTTCGGGACTGCTGCAGCTTGGCTTTTCGACGGTGATCTTCCTTTTGGCGGCGACCGCCGCCAAGCAATGGGGACTGGCGCCGAGCCTCGGCAAGATCCTGTTGACGCTCGCGCTCTATTCGCTGGGCAATCTGATCATGCTGCGGCTGATCCGCGAATTCGGCATGTCGGTGTCGTTCAGCCTCTCGGCGGTCATCCAGCTGGTCTCGGTCAACGTCGTGGCGCTGGTGTTCTTCGGCGAGCGCGTCAACGCGCTGCAGGCCACCGGCATCGTGCTGGCGATCGCCGCAGTGGCGCTGATCACGCTTGGGCCCTATCTGCAGGGGCGTTGATCGAGATGAAGATTGCGACACCGGCCCGATGAAAGACACCGCAAGCACCCTGCTCAACCGCATCGAATTCCCGGTGCTGCTGGCCGGCCTGGTCATCGCCGGCGGCCTGTGGGGCTTCGTGGAGCTCATGGAGGTGGCGCGGGCAACCGCGTCGCACGCCTTCGACACCGAAATCCTGCTTGCCTTCCGCCAGGTTGGCCAACCGGCAATCCCGATCGGCCCATCGTGGCTGGAAGGCGCGATGCGCGACATCACCAGCCTCGGCAGCGCCAGCGTGCTGGTGCTGATCACGACGGCAACGATCCTCTTTTTGCTGTTGATCCGCCGGCCGGGGACGGCACTTCTCATCTTCGTCGCCGTGGCCGGCGGCCAGGTGCTGTCGAGCCTGCTGAAGGTCGGCGTCGACCGGCCGCGGCCCGAGCTCGTTTCGCATTTGGTCAGCGAGACGTCGCTTTCCTTCCCAAGCGGCCACGCCATGCTGTCGGCGGTGACCTATCTCACGCTTGGTTCGCTCGCGGCGCGCTTCCTGCATGGCAGGGCGACGAAGATCTACGTCTTGTCGCTGGCCGTGCTGACGACTGTGCTGGTCGGCGTCAGCCGCATCTATCTCGGCGTCCACTGGCCGTCGGATGTGCTGGCCGGCTGGTGCGCGGGCTTCGCCTGGGCGATGCTGTGCTGGCTGGTGGCGCGTGTGTTGCAGCGCCGCAAGGTGGTGAGCGACGATGCCGATGGCGCCTGACCGCACCCTCGGGCTTGCGCTCAGATCAAGCGGTTGATGAGGTGTCCACCACAGCCTGCCAGAGCCAGAACCATCGAAAGCAGGGATGCGGATGTCATCAAGGTCTTGAAAATATTCACCGCGTTACCCCCTGCCCAGATGGGCAGCACCCTAGCCTGCAATCCTCGGGAAGTATCGGAAAAAATGGACAATCAGGCGAAGGCGCTTACGCCTCAGACATTCATATTGATGCTTGAAACATCATGACAATGGTATTATACCTTATTCCTGCAGACTCAGACATGGGGTCCGGCCGATGATCACTGCCGCGCAGATGCGTGCCGCAAGGGCCTTGGCCGGCATCGACCAGAAGACGCTCGCCGAACGCGCAGGCGTTTCGCTTCCGACCATCCAGCGCATGGAAGCGAGCGATGGCGTGGTCCGGGGCGTGGTCGATACGCTGATGAAGGTCATCCAGGCGCTCGACGAGGCCGGGGTGGAGTTGATCGGCGAGAACCAGGCCAGCGAGCGCGGCGGCAGGGGCGTGCGCCTCAAACCCGCCGTGCCGCCAGATCCCAGGGCTGAGCCGGCATAAGTCGCGACGGCGACCGCCGACATTCCTGCCGACGATCCCGCCGCCTTCATGTGCGGAAGGCAGTCCATGGATCAGACACGGCAGGCAGTGCATCAATCGACCCAAAGGTCGGCCCACAAATCGACTCGTGGGTCGGCCCAAGGGTCGGCCCAAGGGTCGGCAAGCCCGACATTTGCCGAATTGTTCACGCCCAAACTGGTGACGGTCTGGCGCGAAGGTTACCACCTGCCGCAGTTCAAGGCCGACTTCATGGCCGGGCTGACCGTCGCCATCGTGGCGCTGCCGCTGTCGATGGCGATTGCGATCGCCTCCGGCGTGACGCCGGAGCGCGGCCTGTTCACAGCCATCGTCGGCGGCTTCATCATCTCGGCATTCGGCGGCAGCCGCTTCCAGATCGGCGGGCCGGCCGGCGCCTTCATCGTGCTGGTGGCGGCGACCGTCCAGCGCGAAGGTGTCGATGGATTGCTTCTGGCAACGATGATGGCCGGCGTGTTCCTGCTCGCCATCGGCTATCTCAGGCTTGGCACCTACATCAAATTCATCCCCTATCCGGTGACGGTCGGCTTCACCGCCGGCATTGCGATCATCATCTTCTCCGGCCAGATCGTCGAATTGTTCGGGCTTAAGCTTGCGGGGCCGGAGCCGGGGCCGCTGCTGCCGAAATTGATGGCGATCGGGCAGGCGGCCGGCACGGTAAACATCTCGGCGACGCTGGTGGCGGTGCTGACCATCGTCACCATTGTCGCGGTGAAGCGCTGGCGGCCGGGCTGGCCGGGCATGCTGATCGCCGTCGGACTTGCCTCGCTGGTGGTGGCGCTGCTGGCGTTGCCGGCTGAAACCATCGGCACGCGCTATGGCGGCATTCCCCGCAGCCTGCCGTTTCCGACGCTGCCGACGCTCAGCATGGGCAAGATCGTCGCGGTGCTGCCGGACGCCATTGCCTTTGCCCTGCTCGGCGCCATCGAATCGTTGCTGTCGGCCGTGGTTGCCGACGGCATGACCGGCCGGCGGCACCGTTCCAACTGCGAGCTGGTGGCGCAGGGTTTCGCCAACATCGCATCCGCTTTGTTCGGCGGCATCTGCGTCACCGGCACCATCGCCCGCACCGCCACCAATGTGCGGGCCGGCGCGCATGGGCCGGTCTCGGGCATGCTGCATTCACTGTTCCTGCTGGTCTTCATGCTGGTGGCCGCGCCGCTGGCCAGCTACATCCCGCTTGCCGCGCTTGCCGGCGTGCTGGCGGTGGTCTGCTGGAACATGTTCGAGAAACAGGCCTTCGCGACGCTGTTGCGCGCCTCGCGCGGCGACGCGCTGGTGCTGATGGCGACCTTCCTGATCGTCGTCTTCCGCGACCTGACCGAAGGCATCGTCGTCGGTTTCGCGCTGGGCTCGATCCTGTTCATCGACCGCATGGCCAAGTCGATCGCTGTCGAGGCGGATCTGGTGCAGGACGATGTCGCCGACAGCAGCGGTCGCGCCTATGATGCCAGCGAGGCGAGCGACGTCGACACCGTCGTCTACCGCATCTCGGGCGCCTTCTTCTTCGGCGCCGCTTCCACCGTCGGCGGCGTGCTCGACCGCATTGCCGACCAGCGTAAGAATTTCATCCTCGACTGCTCGGCGGTGCCTTTCTTCGATTCGACGGCCGCCAATGTCATCGAAAGCGCGGCCCACAAGGCCAGGCGCGCCGGTGTGCGCTTCATCATATCGGGTGCCTCTCCGCAGATACGGCGCACCCTGATCAACCACGGCGTCAAGCGGCCGCTGGTGACCTATGCCGCTTCGATCAGCGATGCGCGGGCGCAACTGACGGTTCCGCCGGCGGTTGATGCCACGCAATAGGCAGCCTGGCGGCTCAGAGGCCAGCGCCCCGTATTTCTTCAGCGTGCGCCTTCACGAGGTCGGCCATGCTGTCGAAGAGAAAATCCACCGTCGGTGCATCGCCGGGGTTCATCGTGGCGCCGAAGCCCTGATCCGCATGCCGGCGATAGATCCAGCACGATGTCAGGCTGAAGCGATTTGCGGGAGCGTGATCGTGAAACATGCTTTCCGCGGTGTGTAGGACCTCTCGCTTTTCTACCCCGATTGTACCGAGCTTTTCGAGCATATAGTCGAAGTTCCGGTCGGAGGGCTTGTAGGAGCCGATATCTTCCGCCGTATAGATCGCGTCGAAATCAACGCCGAGCTTCTTGTTGCTGAACGAGAAACTTTCGTTGTCGACGTTGGAGAGGATGATCAGCTTGTAGTGCTTTTTGAGGTACTGCAAGGCTTCCGCGGAGTCGGCGAAAGCCGGCCAATCCCTCACGCTTTCCCCATACGCCACGCATTCCTCTCGAGTGGCGACGACACCCCACTCCTCCGCAAGTCGCTTGTAAACGATCGGCAGGAGGTCGCGGTAGCGTTTCCCCGGCGTCCATTTCTGTTGACTGGATTCGTGCCGGGCGTGCGCCTCGAGGATCTCGTTCCGGCTCAAGCTGCGGGCAGCCCTTTCTGTCAGCGGCTTCAGGCCGGCGATCATGCCCGACTCCCAATCGATCAGGGTGCCGTAGCAGTCGAAGGTCAGGGCTTTGAATTCTGTGAGTTTCATGAAACTACCTCCTTTGAAGTCCATGGGTGAAGCGACACTGACGCGGATCGCCATCAATCATCAGGTCGATTTCGCCTCGGCGACTAGCCGACATGATGCTGACTGAACTGAAAGTCCTTCGACGCTGCGCTGCCCGACGAGATGAACCAGACGCCGGACAGCGTCACCGCAAGGCCAGCCAGCATCGCCTTCGAAAGCGGCTCGCCGAACATCGACCAGCCCCAGAGCATCGTCACGGGTGGGCTGAGATAGATCACGCTGCTGACCTGTGAGGCCGTGTAGAGGCGCAGGCTTGCGTAGTACGTGCCGTAGCAGAAGAAGGTCGAAAACAGCACCAGCCAGGCGATGCCGAATCCGAACCTGGCATCGAGGGGCGGCATCAGGCCGCCATTCCATCCGGCGCAAGCGGCGAAAAGGACTGCTGCCGTCAGGCATTGAATGCACAGGCTCTGATGAATGGGCATATTGATCGTCCCCATCCGCTTCTGCACCACCGTTGCCAGCGCCAGAACCATCATGGAAGCGACTGTCAACAGATATGCCCAGGCCGGGGCCGTCCCGAGGCTCAGGCTGTCCAGCGAGACGATGAGAACGCCGGTCACTCCGAGAGCCGTTCCGATCCATTGTCTCCCGGTCAATCGATGTCCCAGAACCGGCTGCGACAAGGCCGCGATTGCGAGCGGGACAAGATCGGAAATCAGCGCGACAAGCCCGGTCGGCACGCGCTGGCCGATAGCAAGCGCGAATCCGCCGAGATAGAGGAACATCGTCGCCACGCCGAAGACCATCTGCTGGACAAGGGCACGGGCGCTTATGCGCGGTCCGATCAGGAGAGCAAATGGCAGGAGGATCAGCCCGGACATCAAGGTCCGCCAGAACAGCACCAGCATGACATCGGCATTCTCGCTGGCGTAGCGGATGCCGACGAAGCCGGAACTCCAGCTTACGACCAGCGCCGTCGCCATTGTTGGCCACACGAGGCGATGGATCTTGGTTTGCGGGAGCGTCATGAAATCTCTCTGTTCAAGCCGGCCCGTGACCCCGAAGCGGAGCATGGCCGACGTGGCTCAGACCATTGAAGGCTCCAGCGCGTGTTTGCACATGACAAATTTCGATACGATCATGAAGCAGTCAGAAAAATCGCCATACTGGCTTGCCTGAAACGCATCGGAGGATCAGAAATTGGCGCGTCTCTTTGGTTTCGAGCGAAGATTGTCATGACCGGACTGATGAGCCGCCGCTTGGATGTCGACGCCTTGCGCGCACTGGTCGCGATCGAGAAGCACGGCGGCGTCACGCGCGCGGCCGAGATTCTCGGCCTGTCGCAGTCGGCCGTCAGCCACAAGATCAAGAGACTCGAAACGAGTCTCGACTGCGAAATCCTCACCCGGAAAGCAAACGCGCCGATGTTCACCACGGCCGGACGGGACCTGCTTGGCTATGCGCGGCGCATTCTGGGCATCCATGACGAGGCGGTCCTGAGCCTGTCGAAAAGCTCTTTGCAAGGCAAGATCGCGCTGGGAATGACCGAGGATACCACCTGCACGGACCTTTCGCGCATTCTTGGCCGGTTTCGCCGGCTCTACCCGGAGGTGAGCGTCCGCACGCAGGTGCGCATGAGCCTCGTCTTGCAGGAGCAGCTCAGCCAGGGAGCCCTTGACGCCGCCATCATCCAGGTATTCCAGCACGAGGTCCGCCCCGCCGACATCCTCCTGTTCCGCGAGACGCTGCATTGGGTGAAATCTCGCGACCTGGTTCTGTCGAACGGGAAGCCGGTCCCATTTCTTTCCTTCGATGAGAATTGCTTTTACCGGCGCTGGGGCATCGACGTCGGGCAGGACGAGGATACGGTGTTGGAGACCGTGTTCGAATGCTCCAGCGCGGCCGGGATCATTGCAGGCGTGACCGCGGGGCTCGGCGTGGCACTCCTGAGTCAGCGGTACCTGCAGCCCGACATGGAGATTGTCGACAACACATTCCCCAAGCCGCCAGACCTGGCCTATGTCATCAGGCGCGCGCGCACCCCCAGGAACCCCGCGCTCGAGACTCTGGTCAGGGAGATCGAGGCTGAGGTAAAGCGTTACGGGACGCTGCAAATTGCCGTCTAGAGCTTAAGCGCGGCGCGCTGCGAAAGCTGGCTGGTCTGCTATTTCTGAAGCGATCTCGGACCGCTGACGAACGGGCTTCCCCTGACATAGAACCGCAGCAGCCGGTCCGCATCCTTGGTAATGCCGATCCTGATGCCCTGCCCGATCTCGCCGGCCTTTTGGCCGTCCTTCGCCAGCCATAGCGGCCCTTTCCGGCAGAGGTCGAGCCCGTCGAGCGACCGATCGATACGCAGCGCCGCGGCCAGCCTGCCCGGTCCGCGCGCCAGGTCGCGCAAGCGCTCGACGCCGCGATTCTGACGCATGATGGCGATGCCCTCGAGTGGCTCGAGCGCCCGGATCAGCACGCCCGTTCCGATTCCTTCCGCCTCGCTCGAGACATTCAGCATCATGGAGACGCCATAGGCGAGATAGACATAGGCGTGGCCGCGCTCGAGGAACAGCGAACGGTTGCGCGGGGTCATCCCCCTGAAGCCATGCCCGGCGGCGTCGCCGACGACATAGGCCTCCGTCTCGACGATGCGGCCGCTGACCATGCCCTCCGGCAAATCGCGCACCACCAGCTTGCCGATGAGGAAGCGGGCTAACGCAGCCGTATCATCAGGCAGTCCCGAACGAGCGATCGGCGGATGATCTTCCCCATGGCTCACGGCATGCGCTCGACCCATTGCGCACGCGACGGTCCCGGCTCGAACGGGTCGCTGAAATACTGGGTCTCGCGCGCCACCTTGCCGTCGAGGAACTCCATGATGCTGACTGTATAGGAGGGCCGCCCGTCATAGGTCAGGACATATTCGGTGACCCAGAGACCATCCGTGCCGGTGATCCGCCGCACGGCAAAACGCTTGCGGTTGGGCTGCGCGGCGCGGGAGGCCTGGATGTTGCGCCGCCCGTGGATGCGCTCGCCCGATTGCGGATAGTCAAGCACCGCATCCTCCCGATAGATCTCATGCTCTGCCTCGAAATCACCGGCATCCGAGGCGGCCCAGTGACGATCCAGAGCCACGGGGATGTCCCGGTCTTCCATGGCAATGTCTTCCATCGCAATCCTCCTTGACCGTCACCGTGGGATGGACCGTCGTAGCACGGTCCATCCCACGGCTGTTAGCCAGAGATCGCGCGGATCGACCCTGAGGCGCCGGCTCTCAGTCCAGCTTCAGCGCCGCGATTTCGCCCTCGTTCATCAGCGGCACATAGAGGATCGACTTGCCGTCGGTGCCGATGTCGGCGCTGCCCGGCTTGAAATGCGCCACCGCTTCCGGTGCGCCACCGGCCTTGTATCGGTAAAGCGTGCCGGTCATGTAGGCGGTGGCGTAGATGGTGTCGCCAATGGCGACGACGCCATCGAGGTCGGCGAATTTCTGCGCGCCGGGCAGCGGCGAAATCGCCTTGCTTGCGAGGTCGATGGCGAGCAGCCCGCCTGGCTCCGCCGTGCTGAAGTCGGGCTTGATGCCCTTGCCCCAGGAGGCGACGATCAGCCTGTCGCCATCGGCGAAGACGCCGTTGGGCGAAGCCAGCAGCGCATCCCTGACGAACAGCTCCGGCCGGTCGCCGTCGATGCGGTAGATCGTGTCGGCCAGCATGTCGCTGACATAGACCTTGCCTGTCTGGTCCGAGGTCATGTCGTTGAGGAAGACGGCATTCGGCACCACGATGCTGGCGATCAGCTTGCCGCTGGCGAGATCGACGACGCGGACCTTGGTGATGTCGGCGACATAGAGTTTGCCGCCGGATATCGCCATGCCCTTGGGCGCGTCCATGCCGTCGGTCCAGTGCTGGGTGATCGTCTTGCCGTCGAGGGAGAGCACCGAGAGATAGCCGTTGCCGTCCGCAGCGCCGGGATTGCCGACGATGTTGGAGACGATGATGCGGTTGTTGGTGGCGTCGAACAGCGCCGATTCCGGCTGTTCGAGGCCCGTGGCGCGCCAGAGCTCGCCGGCCCGGGCCACGGGTGCGGCGGTAATTCCGATGGCGGCGGCAAAGGCTGAGAGGATGAGGCGGTTCATGGCTGTTCTCCTGTGATGACAGGCAAGAGCTAGGATTTTCGATACTTTTCCGGAAGCCAGATTACCGCTAGTATCAAATATCGATACGAAACTGCCGGCAAGAGGTGCATGCCATGAACGGTCTGATCTTCGAGGCGCTGAAGCGGACGCTGAAGGCCAAGGGCGTCACCTATCGCGAGCTTGCCGAACGCATGGGCGTTTCCGAGCCGACGGTGAAGCGCATCTTCCACGAGCGCAACTGCAAGCTCGACCGGCTGGTGGAGATCTGCACGGCCGCCGGCGTGGAGCTGGAGAACGTACTCGGCTCGATGAACCGCGGGCCGGGTCCGGTCAACCACATCGCGCCCGAGATCGAACAGAGGCTGGCCGGCCGGCCGGCGCTGCTGTTCATCTTCGTCATGCTGTCGGAAAAGTTCACGCCCGAAGGCATCATGCGCTCGCAAGGCCTGAGCGAGGCCTCGATGTTCCTCTATCTGCGCGACCTCGAGGAGCTCGGCCTGATCGCGCTCGGCCGGGGTCTTTCGGCAAGATTGCTGGTCGAGACGCCGATCCAGTGGAATTTCGAAGGGCCGCTGAGGCCGCTGTTCGAGATGACCAACAAGAATTTCATCGGCTGGGCCATCACCCATATCGACAAGGAGGCGACCTTCGTCAGCTTCTCCAGGCGGATGCGGCCGGAGACGGCGGAGATGGTACGGCGCGAGGCCGAGGAGTTGGCCGAGCGCGCCAAGCTGCTCGCCCATCACGACCAGCATACGACGCCCGAGGACGGGCTCACCGGCTACAAATTCACGTTTGCCTTCGGCGCGACGCCGTTCCCCGCGATCATGCCGATCGGCCCGCACCCGCGCGATGCCGGGGCAAGGCCCGACGATCGGGTCGCCAAGACACGTCGCCCCATGCCGGCCTAGCATCTGCTATTCGGCGGCCCTCGTCTCCGCGCCCGCAGCCTTGTCGTCCCAGACCATCTGCCGGTAGTCGAAACCATATTCCAGCGTCGGCTTGACGATGCGGAAAAACGGCGACAGGTCGAAGTCGCGAGGCGTGTAGAGCGAGTGGTGGCGAATGTGCAGGATTTCCTTGCGCATGTAGGTCGACTGCGCCGAAGCGCGGCCCGGCGCACGGGTGATCTCGGGCAGGATCGGGTAGTGGATCTGGCCATAGGCCTCGGCGATGAGCGAGGAGCAGATGGCCCGCGTCGGATCGCCGGAGCCGAAGGCCAGCATGCGGCGCCGCCAGCGCACCGGCACCGGCGGTGTCGGGAAGAAGTAGCGCAACATGTCGAAAATGTTCTTGAGGTCGTATCTCAGGCCAAGCTTGCCGATCATGAAGGCGACGACGTGATCGCGGTCCTCCGGTGTCAGCCCGCTCGCCCGGCAGATGCGGGTGTTGTAGGTGCGATAGCGCGACAGGGGTACCGCCACGCAGCCTTCGCCGAGCGTCACCTCGATCAGCCGCCGCCGCTCGGTTCCGTCCTCCGGTTCGGCCAGCGCGTCGCCGACATAGAACGCCGCATGCGACCAGGTTGACTGGGTGAGGTATTTGATCGCCGCCGAAATCTTCTGGTTGCCCTCGACCAGCAGGATGTCGCCCGGCTCCAGCGTGCGGCGCAGCGTCTCGGCGTCGGATGGGGTATAGGGCTCATAGCCGGAGGATTCTTGCTGCAGCCGGCCGGCCAGCCAGCGGCCAAGTCGATCCAGAAGCGTGTCGCCGGGCTCGGTCATGGTAGAGCGTGACTAGCACGGGCCGGCGGGGGAGTGCCAGCGCGCCGGCGTTTGGTCAGCCGGCGGAAGCGTTCGTCTCGTCATGCGGCGCCGGGCTGGCCAGGTCGTCGCGCGCCTTGCGGGCCAGCTTGCGTGTCGAGCGCTTGGGGCTGTCGCCGAACAGCTCGGCCGCCTCGGCAAGGCAGGATTTCCTCAGGCTCTTCTCCGAGCGCTTCAACAGCTTGCCGAGAAGCTTTGTGTCCTCGTGCGGCCCCAGCGGCTCGTCGTCCGCCTCGAGCAGCGCGCGCATGACAAACAGGTCATGCAGTTCGCCGAGCCGCTCGCCCAGTTCATCCACCGCCTTGCGCCGCGCCTTGATCGGCGTCGGCCACAGCCTTCCTAGCAGGGACAGGTGCATGCCATGCGTCTTGGCGGCCTTGCGCAAATCATGGAAATCATTGGCTTCGCCACGCGCGCCGGCCTTGTCGAGCGCCTTTTTGGCGCGGCGCAGAGTGACGCGTGCGCCCTCGGCCAGCACGTCGGCCGCCTGTTCCGGCTGGTCGGGCAAGGCGAGGCTTTCGATTCGCTTCATGCCGTCTTCGCAGGCAGCGGTCGCCGCGCCGATCGCGGCTTCGAGGCCGGCGCCTTCATGCAAATCGTGCTGACGGGCGACCAGCCTGTCGCGCACGGCGTCGAGCCCGCCATCGGCGCTCTCCTTGGGAAAAGCTGCGGCCAGCCGGTCGAGAGTCTCGATCAGCGCCGTCGCCTCGCGGGGGGCGGCAAGCAGCGCCGCCACGTTGCGATAGCATTGATTCTCTGTCGTGCAGAATGTTTCGTTACCGGAATGAACCAGCCGCAGCAAGGCACGCGCGCTCTTCAGCCGCTTGCGGCATTTATGCAGCCCCTGTTCCGGCCGGCTGCGCGCCGCATCCAGATGCTGGAGCGCCTTGCCGATTTCCGCGGCAAGGATGCGCCTGACCTCGCCGCTCAGCGGCAGGCGCGGGTCGATGCGAGAGCTCATGCGGCGATCTCCGGTATCCCCCCGAGGGCGAGCGACGCGTTATAGAATTTCTGCTCGCCGGTCACTTCACGGCCGAGCCAGTCAGGCAGCATTTCGTCCGGCACATCTTCCGGAGTTTCGAGTTCGGCCACCACAAGTCCCGCCAGTGCACCGCCAAAGACATCGACTTCATAGAGATAGCCGCGATGCCTAACATGGTGACGTGTCTTCTCGATGACACGTCCGATGGCGAAGTCCAGCATCTCCAGGGCATCGGCAAGCGGGATCGGATATTCGAACTCGTCGCGCTCGCGAGCGCCGCTGCCGAATTTGAGAGTCAGCTTGGCGGAAGCGCCGTCGCTGATGCGGATGCGGACGGTTCGCCCGGGCGCCGTGGCGAGATAGAACTGTCGGATGCGGATGTCCGCCTCGGCCAGCTCCCGCCATGCGGTGCTGGAGACCAGGAACTTGCGCTCGACTTCCTTGCCCATGGCCGCGCACTAAAGCGTTTGGCGCGGGCGGTGGCAAGACAGCTCCGAACACAAGTTGACTTTAATCAATCGATTGATTAAAGCCCTGTCATGATCAAATTGCCCGACGCCAAAAATTCCCGCCGCGAGACATCACCGGAGCCGACCCGTGCAGCACTCGTGCAGGCGGCGCTGAAACTGTTCGGCCGGCAGGGTTTCGACGGCACTTCGACCCGTGAGATCGCGGGCGAGGCGCAGGCCAATATCGGCTCGATTGCCTATCATTTCGGCGGCAAGGAGGGCCTCCGCGCCGCCGTCGCCGACTATATCGTCGAAACCGTCCAGGCTGTTGCCGGCCGGGCACTGGCCGCCGGCCAGGCGCCAGCCAGTGGCCAGGCCGCGCCGGCGGGCGATCCCGAGGCGGCGCGCGCGCAGCTTTTCGCCGCAATAGAGGGGATCGTCGGTTTCGTCGTGGCGCAGCCGCACGCCGGCGAGATCGTGCAATTCTTGCTGCGCGAACTGCAGCATCCCACCGCTGCGCTCGACCGCATCTATGACGGCGTGTTCGAGCCCACGCATCGCCGGCTATGTTATCTCTGGGAGCAGGCGACCGGCGAGCCGGCTGAAAGCGAGCGGACCCGGCTCACCGTGTTCACGCTGATCGGCCAGGTCGTCTATTTCCGCATCGGCCGCGAGGCGGTGAAGCGCCGCATGGGCTGGCACGACATCGGCGCCGCCGAGGCCGCCAAGGTCGTGGCGGTCACGACGGACAATCTCAGCGCCATACTGGCCGCCCGAATGGGATCAAAACCCAAAATGGGATCAAAACCCCCAATTGGATCAAAACAATGAGTTTCCTTTGCTCCTTGCCGCTTGCCGCCAAGCTCCTCAGTGCCTGTGCACCCGCCGCTCCACTCGCCGTCGGCTATGTCGAGGGTGATTATGTGCTGCTGGCGCCGATCGAGGTGGCGCAGGTCGAGACCGTCGCCGTCAAGCGCGGCGATCGCGTCACGCCCGGTGCGACGGTGGTGACGCTGGAAAGCGCCGACGCCAGGATCGCGGTGGCGCAGGCCGAGGCAAGCCTCGCCCAGGCGCAGGCGCAGCTCGCCGATCTGCAGGTCGGCAAGCGGCCGGAAGAGATCGCCGCACTCAAGGCGCAGGTCGACATGGCCAAGGCGCAGGCCGACGATGCAAAGCGCAAATACGACCGCGCCGCCGATCTGTTCAAGCGCGGCACCGGCACCCAGGCCGATTACGACACCGCCTCGGCGACGCTGGAGACCGCCAACGCCCAGGTCGGCCAGGCGCAGGCCAATCTCGCCGTCGGCGGCCTGCCGGCGCGGCCCGAGACGATCAAGGCCGCCGACAACCAGGTCAAGCAGGCGCAGGCAGCCCTGCAGCAGGCTCAGTGGCGGCTGTCCAAGCGCACGCTCGCCGCACCTTCGCCCGGCCGCGTCAACGACGTCATCCGCAATCCCGGCGACACCGCCGGCCCGACCGCGCCGGTCATCTCGATGCTGCCTGACGGTGCGGTCAAGCTCAGCGTCTACATACCGGAAGCCGCCTTCGCCTCGGTCAGGATCGGCAGCCTGCTCAGCGTCCATTGCGACGGCTGCGGCCCCGATGTGAAGGCGCGCGTCAGCTATGTCTCGCCCGATCCCGAATTCACCCCGCCGGTGATCTATTCGCTCGAGAACCGGCAGAAGCTGGTCTATCTGGTCGAGGCGCGGCCGGAGGGCGACGCCGGCCCGCTGCAGCCCGGCCAGATCGTCGACGTCGATCTTGCGGGAACGGCAAAATGAACGCCATCGACGTTCACGGCCTGGTCAAGCGGTTCGGCGACAAGACCGTCGTCGACCATGTGACGATGTCGGTCGCCGAAGGCGAGATCGTCGGCTTCCTCGGCCCCAACGGTTCAGGCAAGACCACCACCATCCGCATCATGTGCGGCCTGCTGACGCCCGACGAAGGCGAAGGCACGGTGCTCGGTTTCAACATCCGCACGGAGTCGCTCAGGATCAAGCGCGAAGTCGGCTACATGACGCAGAAATTCTCCTTCTACGAAGATCTGACCATTGGCGAGAACCTCGAATTCGTGGCGCGGCTCTACCGGCTGAAACCGGTCGAGGAGTATGTCGCCAGGACATTGGAGGAACTCGGGCTGACCACGCGCCGCAGCCAGCTGGCCGGCACGCTCTCCGGCGGTTGGAAGCAGCGACTGGCGCTCGCCGCCTGCATCATGCACAAGCCGAAATTGCTGCTGCTCGACGAGCCGACGGCAGGCGTCGACCCGAAGGCGCGGCGCGAATTCTGGGACGAGATCCATCGCCTCGCCAGCGGCGGGCTCACCGTGCTGGTCTCGACCCATTACATGGACGAAGCCGAGCGCTGCCACCGCATCAGCTACATCTCCTATGGCAAGATGCTGGCCACCGGCACCGTTGAGGAGGTGGTGAAAAACGCCGGCCTGACGACGTTCGTGGTGCAGGGTCCACGGCTCGCCAAGGTGGCCGAAGAGCTGCATGGCCGCCCCGGCGTCGACCAGGTGGCGCCTTTCGGTGCCACGCTGCATGTCGTCGGTTCCGACAGGAAGAAGCTCGAGGCAGCCCTTGCCGATGTCGAGAAGGAGCATGAGGGCGTGACGGTCGCGCCGGGCGAAACCAGCCTGGAGGATGTCTTCATCCAGTTCATGTCGGGGTCGAAGGACAATATGGCATGAACAGCGTCTTCTCTTTCGCCCGGCTCGGTGCCCTGCTGATCAAGGAATTCATCCAGATGCGGCGCGACCGCATCACCTTCGCCATGATGCTCGGCGTGCCGCTGCTGCAGCTCATTCTATTCGGCTTTGCCATCAACAACGATCCGAAGGGCCTGCCGACGGCGCTGGTGGCGATGAGCAACGACCAGTATACGCGCGCCATGGTCTCGGCGCTGCAGGTGACGGGCTACTACCATTTCGACCATGTCACCGAAAGCGCCGAAGAGGCGGAGTTCCTGATGGCGCGCGGCGACGTTTCCTTCGTCGTCACCATCCCGGCCGACTTCGCCAGCCGAGTCGAGCGCGGCGACAATCCGCAGATCCTGATCGAGGCCGACGCGACCGATCCCTCGGCCGCGAGCGGCGCCATTTCCACGCTGAGCACGGTGGCGAGCCAGGCGCTGCTGCGCGCGCAAGGCATGCAGGCGGCGGCCGCCGAGAATGCCAGACAGCAGCTGCAGGTGGTGGTGCACCATCGCTACAATCCTGAAGGCATTTCGCAATACAACATCGTGCCCGGTCTGCTCGGCGTCATCCTGCAGATGACCATGGTGATGATGACGGCCATGGCGCTGACCCGCGAAACCGAGCGCGGCACGATGGAAAACCTGCTCGCCATGCCGTCCAGTCCGGCCGAGATCATGCTGGGCAAGGTGCTGCCCTTCCTTGTCGTCGGCGCGGTGCAGGTGGCGGTGGTGCTGGTGGCGGCGAAGCTTCTGTTCGATATCCCCTTCGTCGGCAGCCTGACGCTGCTGTTGTCGTCGGTGCTTGTCTTCGTGCTGTCGCTGGTGCTGCTCGGCTACACCATCTCGACTATGGCCCGCTCGCAGATGCAGGCCATGCAGCTCACCTTCTTTTTCTTCCTGCCGTCACTGCTCCTGTCCGGCTTCATGTTCCCCTATCGGGGCATGCCGGGCTGGGCCCAGGCGCTGGGCGAAATCTTCCCGCTGACGCATTTCCTGCGCATCACCCGATCGGTGATGCTGAAGGGCGCCGACTTCCATGCCATCGCCACCGAGGTCGGCTGGCTGGCCGTGTTCGTGCTGGTCTTCGCGGGCACCGCGCTGCTGCGGTTCAGGCGCACGCTGGACTGACCGGCGCTCGCAAGGAGGTCGCTGAAAAGGCTACGCTACGTGCAGGCCACTTGGGTTGGATGGCAGGCCGTCGGGCCGCGCCGATAGTGGGCACCCCGGAGAGTATAGGGCGTTCAGGCGGCTGCCATGATCCCGGCATAGGTGCCGAAATCGACATTGCCGCCGGACAGCACCACGGCGACGCATTTGCCGGACAGTTCGATCTCGCCTGACGATAGTGCCGCGAGCGCCACGCAGCCGCCCGGCTCGACCACCAGCTTGAGATAGGCCATGGCGTCGCGCATCGCCTGTGCGGTCGCTTTGTCGGAGACGGCAATGGCGCCGGCGAGGTTCTTGCGATTGATTTCGAAGGTGATGGCGCCCGGCTCGGCGGTCAGGATCGCGTCGCAGATCGAGCTGTAACCCGGTTCGTTCGAAACCCGGGCGCCGGCGGCGAGCGAGCGGCGCGTGTCGTCGAAATGCTCGGGCTCCACCGCCCAGACCGCGGTGCCCGGCGAGGCGTCCTTGACCGCGACTGAAATGCCGCTCGACAGCCCGCCGCCACCGCAGGGAATGACGACGGCGTCGAGGCTGACGCCGAGCGCTTTGGCCTGCCGCATGAGTTCAAGGCCGATCGTACCTTGCCCGGCAATGATGGCCGGATCGTCGAAGGGCGGCACCAGCACCATGCCCTTGTCGATATAGGGGCGAACCACGGTCATGCGGTCATCGCGGAAGCGGTCGAACGGCACCACTTCCGCCCCCATCCTGCGGACATTGCCGATCTTCATCGCCGGCGCGTCCGCCGGCATGGCGATGACCGCCTTGACGCCGAAGATGGCCGCCGAAGCGGCTACCCCTTGCGCATGATTGCCGGAGGAGAAGGCGACGACGCCACGGCTGCGCTCTTCCTCGCTCAGCGACGACAGCTTGTTGTAGGCGCCGCGGAACTTGAACGAGCCGGTGCGCTGCAACGTCTCCGGCTTGAACAGGATGCGCCCGCCGAAGCGCTTGTTCAGTTCGGCCGATTCGATCAATGGCGTTTCGACGATCAGGCCGGAGAGGCGGGCGGCGGCAGCATGGATGTCGGCGATGCCGGGAGAGGTGGTCATGGCGGATCCTGTGGCGATGTGATCCGGCCATGGTGCACGCAAACGGCCGCGCCATGCCAACGAAAAGATGTGACCGATACAAAGTTGGCGATGTGAGCTAGGTGCCAAGTGTGGCTAGCGTTACGGCCGGCCACCCCCCCTCTGTCCTGCCGGACAGACGGGGGTGCTGTCCCGCCGACGTCTGCGATGTTCTGTTTCCTGCAGTCGGAGCGCTCAGCCGGAGGCCCGCTGCCTGCGGCAGCTCCCCGGTTCGAACCCGTTGAAAGGTCCACCGGACCCTTTCAATTCGCCCGCGGCGAACCGGGTTCTCACCCCAGCAACGTCCGTTGCCTCTTCGTCCCACCCAGCTTGCGCCAATTGTTGAAGCGGTGGGTGGCGGCGGCGAACGAGATCTTCATCTGCTGGGCGACCGAATAGCGCGATTTGCCTTCGTCGAACATGCGGTAGCAGCACTCCACCCCTTCCTCGGTCAGCTTGCCGTCGGGGGCCTTGTTGTGCGGGTTGGCGGGGTCGAATTTCTCGATCTGCTGCTCGACCAGGCCCTTCAGGCGCTGCAGATCGGCCTCGATGCTGGCGATGAGATCGAGAACGGGTTTCGGGTCGAAATGCTGGGGGTGCGGCTTCGTCATACGCTCAAAATCCTCATTCTTGTCTTAGGTTCAGTTATATAGGTGAAGCTTTGCCAATAGATAAGGGTCGACGCCGCTCAAGCGCTTCAACAATTCTTGAACCCCGAGACTTCAGCGCGATTGACCCGGAGCACCGCAGACCCTAGTTTAGAACAATTCTAAACTAGGGTCCTTTCCTCATGCTTTCCCGTGTTTTCGGTTTCGGCCGCCGCCCCTTCGAATCGCTCTCCGAACAGGAAATCCTGGCGCTGGCCATTTCATCCGAGGAAGATGACGGGCGCATCTACCGCGCCTATGCCGACGGGCTGGCGGAAAACTTCCCGCAATCGGCGAAAGTGTTCGAGGAGATGGCCGAGGAAGAGGACGGCCATCGCGACTCGCTGATCGAGCTCTTCCGCAAGCGTTTCGGCGAGCGCATCCCGCTGATCCGGCGCGAACATGTGAAGGGCTACTATGAGCGCAAGCCCGACTGGCTGGTGAGGCCGCTCGGCATCGAGCATGTGCGCAGCCAGGCCGAGGCCATGGAGCGGCAGGCCTATCTGTTCTACGTCGAGGCGGCAAAGCGCACGACCGATGCCTCGACGCGAAAACTTCTCGGCGACCTGGCAATAGCCGAACAGGGCCACGAGACGCTCGCCCAGCGGCTGGAGCAGAAGCATGTGCCTGGCGAAGTGAAGGATGAAGAGGCCGCCGCCGAGCAGCGCCAGTTCATCCTGACTTATGTGCAGCCGGGCCTGGCAGGCCTGATGGACGGTTCGGTGTCGACGCTGGCGCCGATCTTCGCCGCTGCCTTTGCCACGCACGACACCTGGCAGACCTTCCTGGTCGGGCTTGCCGCGTCGATCGGCGCCGGTATCTCCATGGGTTTTACGGAAGTCGCTTCCGACGATGGCAAGCTCTCGGGTCGCGGCTCGCCGATAAAGCGCGGCATCACCACTGGCGTCATGACATCGGCCGGTGGTCTCGGCCACGCATTGCCCTATCTCATCCCGCATTTCTGGACGGCGACGGCGGTTGCCGCCGTCGTGGTGTTCTTCGAACTGTGGGCCATCGCCTTCGTCCAGAACCGCTACATGCAGACCCCGTTCCTGCGCGCCGCCTTCCAGGTGGTGCTGGGCGGCGCGCTGGTGTTCGCGGCCGGCGTGCTGATCGGGAATGCATAGTTCTTCCTTCCCCCCTTGTGGGGGAAGGTGGACCGGCGCGTAGCGCCGAGACGGATGAGGGGTGTTCCAGCGGAGTGAGACGTCGGCGTTCCCTGGAACACCCCTCATCCGACCTCGCTTCGCTCGGCCACCTTCTCCCGCAAGGGGAGAAGGAAGAAACGCGCCTCTCCACTACCCATTCACGGCCCGGCTGTCCGCCGGCGCCTCGTCCCTTTCGGTCAGCCCATAATCCCTGACCACATGCGCTATGCGCAATCGGTAGCCGGCAAAGATGCCGCCGCGGCCGGCCTGCTGCGCCTGCCTGTGCTCTTCGGTGTTGCGCCAGGCCTTCACCGCGTCCTCGTCGCGCCAGAACGACAGCGACAGGATGCGGTTCGGGTCGGCGAGGCTCTGAAAACGTTCGATCGAGATGAAGCCGTCAATGCCGTCGAGCAAGGGACGCAGATTGGCGGCGATGCCGAGATAGGCATCGCGTTTGCCCTCCGCAGGCTGCACCTCGAAGATGACGGCGATCACGGCAGCACCAGCTTGGCGTGCGGCCCGGAGACGTGTTTCAGGAACATGCGGTCCTCCTTGAGGATGAATCGTTCGCGCTTGGCGAACTCATAGTTTGCCTTGCCGGCGGGATCGGCGGCAAGCCGGGCGCGATAGGCTTCATAGGCCGCCAGGTTCTCGACGTTGTAGGCGGCGTAGGCCGTCGTCGCCGAGCCTTCATGCGGGGCATAGTAGCCGATCAGATCGGCCCCACAGCGCGGAATGGCCTGGCCCCAGTTGCGGGCGTATTCCTCGAAGGCGGCCTTGCCGAACGGGTCGATCTCATAGCGGATAAAGCAGGTGATGGTCACGGTCGTCTCCTTGGGTTCTGCATCGACGCTTCGAGCGCGGTCGAAACGTCATACGCATTGGTGTGCTAGGCAGTTCGTGTCAGGAGCCATCGTCGCTTGCGTCGCCGGCTCCTTGATCTGGCCGGAGAATAATGGCTATCTGACAAGAATGCTTCGATGAGGAACGAACTATGCGTGAAGGACCTGACATCGCCCGCATCGCCAGCCTGGTCGGCGACCCGGCCCGCGCCAACATGCTGAACGCGCTGATGGGCGGCACGGCGCTGACGGCGAGCGAATTGGCGCTGGAAGCCGGCGTGTCGCTGCCGACCGCCTCTTCGCATCTGTCGAAACTGATGGAGGGCGGGCTGCTGACCTTGGCCAGCCAGGGCAGGCACCGCTATTACGGCCTTGCCGGGCCGCAAGTGGCGGGCATGATCGAGGCCATCACCGGTGTCGCCGAGGCTGTCGGCCCCAAGCGCGTGCGGCCCGGCCCGCGCGACGGCGCCATGCGCGTCGCCCGCGTCTGCTACGACCATCTCGCCGGCGAGCAGGCGGTGGCGATGCTCGACCGTCTGGTCGAGAAAGACATATTGCTGCGCGACGACAGGGAGATCAGGCTTGGGCCATCCGCGTCGTCGCATTTTGCCGCGATCGGCATCGATGTCGACGCCAAACCGCGCCGCCCGGTCTGCCGCGCCTGCCTCGACTGGAGCGTGCGCCGCTCGCACCTCGCCGGCACGCTGGGCGCCGCCATCCTCGACAAGATCCTTCTGGAAAAATGGGCGCGCCGCGAAAAGGACAGCCGCGCGGTGATTTTCTCGCCACCGGGCAAGCAGGCCTTCGAGAAAGTGTTTTTGAGCTGAGCGCCGAGAACTACCCCCGCTTCAACACCTTGCCCTGCTTGAAGAAATCCACCCAAGGATCGGCTTCCGCCAACTGCTTCAGCGTCGTCTTGTCGCCTATGGGGAAAGCGTTCGGCGCCAGGCCGGCCTCGATCTCGGCCCAGGTCACCGGCATCGATACGGTGGCGCCCTTCTTGGCGCGCGAGGAATACGGAGCGACCGTTGTCGAGCCCCTGCCATTGCGCAGATAGTCGACGAAGATTTTCCCGGTGCGCGCCTTCTTCGACAGCGTCGCCGTGTAGCGGTCGGGGGCACCCTGTTCGAGCGCCTTGGCGAAATCATGGGCGAAGGTCTTCACCGCCTCCCAGTCCGCCGACGGTTTCAGCGGCACCAGCACATGATAGCCCTTGCCGCCCGATGTCTTGACGAAGTTCGGCAGCGACAGCTCGTCGAGCCTGCCCCTGATATCGAGCGCCGCCTCGCGCACCGCTTTGACGTCGACACCTTCATCGGGGTCGAGATCGAAGATGATCTGGTCCGGCTGTTCAAGCTTGTCGATCGTGCATCCCCAGATGTGGATTTCGACCACGCCGTACTGGACGAGCGCCGCCACCCCGTCGAAATCTCGCACGAACAGGATTTCCTCGCCATCCGTCGGGTCTTTCATCCGGGCTATTCTGTCGCTCATGCCGGCCGAGGCATGTTTTTGGAAGAAGCGCGGGCCGCCGATGCCGTCCGGCGCCCGCACCAGGCTGAGCGGCCGGTTGACGACGAACTGCTCCATGCGCGGCCAAACCTCGGCGTAATGGTCGAGCAGGCCCTGCTTGGAGATCTTCTCGTCGGGCCATAGCAGCTTGTCGGGATGCGAGAGTTTTACGCTGGTCGTCATCGTCCCGCCGCCGCTCGAGGCCGGCTTGCCCTTGCCTGTCGCTGCCTTGGGCTTTTCCTGCACAACGTCCTCCGCCGGCTTGTCCTCGCGCAGCCCCTGGAACGAGGCATGACGTATTATACGGTCCGACGTCCAGCTGCGAAACTCCACTTCGCCGACCAATTCCGGCTTGACCCAGACCAGCCCCTTGCCTTTCGGCACGGCCTTGGCGAAGGGCGAAGCCTTCGCCTGCAGCGCGTCGAGCTTGTTCTTCAGCTCCGTCGCGCCTTTGGCGGAAAAACCGGTGCCGACACGACCGGCATACTGCAGTTTGCCGCCCTCGTAATAGCCGACCAGCAGCGAGCGCAGCCCGCGCCCGGTCTTGTCCGAAGGCAGATAGCCGCCGATGACGAATTCCTGCCGTGCCGTGCATTTCGACTTCACCCAGGTCGGGCCGCGCCCGCTGCGATAGGGCGCATCGGCGCGTTTGGACACGACGCCTTCCAGCCCCATCCTGCAGGCATGCTCCAGCATGATCTTGCCGGGCTCGAAAAAATGGTCGGAGAAACGCACCGCCGGGTTCTCGGCCTGCTTGCCGAGCAGCTCCTGCAAGGCCTGCTTGCGCTCGACCAGCGGCTCGGCGCGCAAATCCTTGCCGTCGAGACGCATCAGGTCGAACACGTAATAGAGGAAGCGGTTTGCCCGCTTCGCCGACAGATCCTGCTGCAGCAGCGCGAAGGACGAGACGCCGCTGTCGGCCAGCACGACAATTTCGCCGTCGATGATGGCGTCGCTGCACTTCAGCCCGGCGAGCTCGGCAATGATCTCCCCGCCGAATTTTTCCGTCCAGTCGAGGCCGGTGCGGGTCAAGAGCCGCACATCCGTGCCGGCGATATGCGCCTGCATGCGATAGCCGTCGAATTTGACTTCATGCAGCCAGTCCTTGCCCGGTGGTGCGTCCCGCTCCAGCGTCGCCAGTTGCGGCTCGATGAAAACGAGTTTGCGGCTTGCGGCCTTCGCCGTGCCGGCGGCCGGCTTGTTGGAGTGCCAGACTTCTGGCTTCTTACCCTTGGCCGCCTTGCCCTCGCCGACCTCTTCGATCGTCAGGCCCGACTTCACCGATTCCGGCCTCTCCTTCAAAATGTCCTCGCCCGGGCGCGCCGCGGCATCGTCGGACTTGATCAAGAGCCAGTTGTCGCGCTTTTCGCCCGCCCGCGGCTTCAGCCGCACCAGATGCCACAGCCCATGCAATTTGTGGCCGTTGAGCTCGAAACTGATGTGGCCCTTCTTCATCGCCTTGGCCGGGTCGGTCTCAGGCACCCATGTCCCCTCGTCCCAGACGATGACCGAGCCGCCGCCATACTCGCCCTTCGGGATCGTGCCTTCGAACGGCGCATAGTCGATCGGGTGGTCCTCGACATGGACGGCCAGCCGCTTCTCGTGCGGATCGAGGCTGGGCCCCCGCGTCACCGCCCAGCTCCACAGCACGCCGCCATGCTCGAGCCGAAGGTCGTAGTGCAGCCTGGTCGCCGCGTGCTTGTGGATGACGAAGATGCCCCCGGCTTCGTTTTTCCCGGTGCGTGCGACCTTGCCCGCCGGCTCCGATGTCTTCTTGAAATCGCGCTTGGCATGATACTGTTCGAGGCCGGCCATCCTTGGTCTCCTCAGGCCGATTTGCGCTTCGGCGCGGCCGCTTTCGGCTTGGCGCGTTTGGCCGCCGGCCTGGCTTTTGCGGATGATGATTTAGGCGAGCCGGAATCCGATGACAGGCTCTTCTTCAGCGCGTCGAACAGATTGACGACGTTGGAGGGTTTTGGCGCCGCCTTCGCCTTGGGCGCCTTGTGCCCCGCCTTCTTGGCCCGGATCAGTTCGAGCAGCGCGTCCTCGTATTTGTCGTCGAATTTAGACGGATCGAACTTCGCCTTCTTCTTGTCGATGATCAGTTCGGCGAGATCGGTCATCTCCTGGTCGGTCTTCACAGCCTTGATCTCGCCGAACACGCTGTCGGGCTGGCGCACCGTATTGTCGTAGCGCAGCGTCGTCACCACCATGCCCTTGCCGAGCGGCTCGATGACCACGGGCCGTTCGCGTTGATAAAGCACGATCCGCGCCAGCCCGGCCATCTTCTTGCCCGCCATGGCATCGCGGATGACGGCGAACGCTTCCTCCGACACCTTGTCGGCCGGCGCGACATAATAGGGCGTGTCGAGATAGATCTGCTGGATCGAGGCCTTGTCGACGAAACCGTCGAGGCTCATCGTGTGCGAGGATTCGATCTGCACGGCCTCGATCTCGTCTTCCTCGATACGGACGAAATCGCCGTCGTCCAATTCATAGCCCTTGATCTCGTCGCCGTCGTCCAAGGGCTTGCCGGTTTCGGCATCGACATAGATGCGCTTCACCGTGTTGCCCGTCTTGCGGTTGAGAATGCGGAACGACACCCTTTCGGTATGGGTGACGACATTGGTCAGTTCGACCGCGCAGGTGACCAGCGACAGCTTCAGGTAGCCCTTCCAGGCTGGACGCGGTGCCATGACAAACTCCTTGCAATGGGTTCAATCCAGAACGGGGCAAAGCCCATTCCGGTTCCGACCGCGCGACAAGGCAAGTCGGCGCCGTTGCCGCGCCGATCTTGCCTGCCATCTCACCTATTCGGCAGCCTGGAGATTGATCTTGCTTTCCGCCATCTCGGTGAGCTTGTGATCGGTCGCCTGCTCTTCCTTGAGATTCTTCGCGAGTACATTGGCGCAATCGCTGCGGCCGAGTTGCTTGGCCCATGCAATCAGCGTGCCGTAGCGGGTCATTTCGTAATGCTCGACTGCTTGCGCAGACGCGATCAGGGCGGCGTCCAGGACCTCCTTGTCGGCGATGTCGCCGCTCACCTCGTCGGCTTCCTCGAGGATGCCGTCAATGGCCGGGCAGTCGATGGCCTTGGCCTTGACGCCATGCAGCTCGAACACCTCTTCGACGCGTTCGATATGGCCCCTGGTCTGTTCAAGATGTTTTTCGAAGCCTGCTTTGAGCTGCGCGTTGGTGGCCTTGTCGATCATCTTCGGCAATGCCTTCTCGATCTGCTTTTCCGCGTAATAGATGTCGCGCAATGTGTGCACGAACAGGTCGTCCAGCGTTTTGATGTCCTTCGAAAAGAAGCCCATGGTTCTAGCCTTTCCATTTGCTCTTGCGGTGTTGGTGTACGTGCCTGCGGCTTGCAGGCAATCGCGGGCCGGCCACGCCAGTCCCGACGGTCAACGTCCGCCCTATATGCCGGTTCCTTCCTTCCTGCCTGAGCAAGGAAATTCCATCAGCCAGCCGGAAATTGAAACACAACCGCGCCCAGGCGACATTCAAACGAAACATATGTGATGCAAAAGTCACACTGGCCGGAATGGCGACAAAAGGCGCGGAAACACCCCGAAACAGCCGCATTCCGGCCACGAAGCAACGGGTTTTCGACCAGATATTAACATCGTGTTCACCGACTATTCACGCCTCGATGCTATCCTTCGCGCAATTCGGAAGGGACATCCGAAAATCGGGACAGGGACAGGGTAAATGAACTTCCTCACGCACCTCATCGGCTACGCCGCCGCCATCCGCGAATTCGTCGCGCCGACCTATCGGCCGGAGCGCTACTACATGCGCGGCCCCGGTCCGGCTTGCGCCCGTCGCGGCACGTCGCTGGGCGCGCACTGACCATGACGTTCGAGAGCCGCCACAACAGCCGTATCTGCAGGCCGGGTGCCACGACCCGCGCCACCACCTATCGTTCCGAGCGCCCGGCTCTGAGCGACAGGCGTCGTGCGACATCGCCACGTCTTTGATCCCGCCCCCGGCTGGCCTGGTGTCCCAGGACACGAGCAGCCGAGGACCGCGTGACCGACCTTCCTCGGTCCAGTCCGCCCCAGTCACGTCTGGCCAGTCCCAGCCCTCCCGCTGAACCATCTTTCGATACCAGCCATCCGCTGATCGTCTTCGATGGCGTCTGCGTACTGCGCTCCGGCCTCGTGCGCATGGGGGTGAGGGAGGCACGCCAAGGCCCGGCTCAATCCGGCAGGGCCGCGATCGCGACAATTTCAATGACGATGTCGGCCTGAGCGAGCGCGGCAACGCCAATCACCTCCGAGGGCGGCGGGTTGTTGTAGCTGCAGTGCTTCGGGCAATGCTCGGCAAAGAACGCGTCCAGAACGTCCAGGCGAAAATTGGGAGAGCTGAGAACGCCGCCGTCGGGAAATGGTCCTCGGACAAAGAAGGTCAGTTTGACAAGGTGTTCAAGCGCGGTGCCCAGCTCCTCCAGATCGGATTTGATGTTGCCCAGAACCTCGAGCCACTGCGCCGCCGCATCGCCGGCGAAACGACCGCCCTGCTTGCCGGCCGGATCGTAGTCGGCGGCGGTCGCCGTGTTTCCGCAAAGGTAGACGAATCCCTTCGCGCCGCTGACGACGGTCCCCTTGCCCCACGGCATCAATCGGCCGCTTTTGAATTTCTTGCGGGTCACGAGTTCCATTGCTCATCTCCCATCTCTGGCGTGACGTGCCTAGATCACAAAGGATAGCGCGGCGAGGCATCATGGCCAGCGCCGCCGGCCGCTTGGCGAAACCTGGTCCTTGCGAAACCGCGTGACGAAGCCGAAAGTTTTTTCTTGGCGCCTGTCGAAATCGGTCGACGCCGCGCGACATACGTCTGGCCCCGCAAGGACGCGGCCTTCGAAACCACGGGAGAAGACCCATGCGATACATGCTGATGATCAACAATAACGAAGCCGCAATGGCGGCCATGCCGATCGAGAAGACCCAGCAGATGAGCGCGGCCTATGGCGCCTATACCGAAGCGTTGAAGAAATCCGGCGCCTGGCTGGCCGGCGAACGCCTGCGCCCGACCCAGGCGACCACCTCGGTCCGGATCGCCGACGGCAAGACCAATGTGATCGACGGCCCCTATGCCGACACCAAGGAGCAGCTTGCCGGCTTCTACATGATCGAGGCGGCCGATATCGACACCGCCATCGAATGGGCCGCGCGCTGTCCGGCGGCCAGCACCGGCACGGTCGAGTTGCGGCCGATCTGGGAAATGGCCGACTACATGCCCAAGCAATGACGACGTGCCAGGAAATGACCATGTGATGGACAGTCGCCCGGAGATCGCCCGGGC
The DNA here is from genome assembly GCF_016756575.1 of Mesorhizobium sp. 131-3-5. Classification (NCBI taxonomy): domain Bacteria; kingdom Pseudomonadati; phylum Pseudomonadota; class Alphaproteobacteria; order Hyphomicrobiales; family Phyllobacteriaceae; genus Mesorhizobium; species Mesorhizobium sp. 131-3-5. The sequence goes on along the minus strand of NZ_AP023254.1, from coordinate 819,657 downwards.
GGCCGCCGAGGCCGCCGCCCGGCAGAGCTACGGCAAGCTGGTCGCCTGGCTCGCGGCGCGCACGCGCGACGTGACCGCGGCCGAGGATGCGCTGGCGGACGCCTTTGCCGCCGCGCTCGAGCGCTGGCCGAAGTCAGGCGTGCCTGAAAAGCCGGAAGCCTGGCTGCTGGCCGTGGCGCGGCGGCGGCGGGTCGATGCGGTTCGCCGGCGGCTCACCCGGGAGGCGGCCCGCGATCATCTCAAGCTGATCGCCGAGGAGATGGAGGCGCGCATGACCGACGAAGAGCTGCCCGACGAACGGCTGCGGCTGATGTTTGCTTGCGCGCATCCTGCGATCGAGCCGGGCGTGCGGGCGCCGCTGATCCTGCAGACAGTGCTGGGCTTCGATGCCGCGACGATCGCTTCCGCCTTCCTGGTCTCGCCGGCAACGATGGGCCAGCGCCTGGTGCGCGCCAAGACGCGCATCCGCGAAACCGGCATTCCGTTCCGTGTGCCGGAGCGGGCCGAACTCGGCGAAAGGCTGGGCGCGGTGCTGGAAGCGATCTACGCCGCCTTCGCCGAAGGCTGGTCCGATCCGGTCGGCACCGAGACGCAGCGCCGCAACCTCGCCACCGAAGGCATCTGGCTCGGCCGCCTGGTGGTGACGCTGATGCCGCAAGAGCCGGAAGCGCTTGGCCTGCTGGCGCTCATGCTGTTTGCCGAGGCGCGCCGCACTGCCCGGCGCAGTGCCGAAGGCGACTTCGTGCCGCTGGCCGAACAGGACTGCGACCTGTGGGACCGCGCCCTCATCGACGAGGCGGAGGCGCTTCTGTCCCATGCCGCGATGAGCGGCGTCGTCGGCCGCTACCAGCTCGAGGCGGCCGTCCAGTCCGCCCACGCGGCGCGGCGGCTGACCGGCCGCACCGATTGGCCGGCGATCCGCGCGCTTTACGACGCGCTGTTTTCGATCGTCGGATCGCCGGTGGTGGCGATCAACCGCGCGGTGGCGCTTGCCGAGACGGAGGGCGCCGTGGCGGGGCTGGCGGCGCTTTACGTGTTGGGCGACGACAAGCGGCTCAATGAGTATCAGCCCTATTGGGCGGCGCGGGCCGGTCTCCTGGCCAGGCTTGGCCAGGCGCCGCAGGCAACCGAGGCCTATGACAGGGCAATCGGTCTCGAACGCGACCCGGCGGTGCGCCGGTTCCTGCAAGGCAAAAGGGCGGCGCTGCGAAACTGATCTTCAGCCCGGCCACATCTCATGTGATGTATTGAGCGTCTTCAGCAGCGGATGGCCGCGCAGCCTGGCCCAGAGACGTTCAATATCAGGCCATGCCGCTCGCGCTGTGTCGATGTCGGGATGCCAGGCCACCAGCATGACGAGATAGATGTCGGCCAGCGACATCTGGTCACCAACCAGCCAGTCACGACCCTTCAGAGCGGCATCGAGGACGGCGAAGCCACGGTCCATCTCGGCGACTGCCGCCTGCTTGACGGCTTTCGTGCCGTCGGCGTCTGCCGTGTAGCGATGGGCGTAGTAGAACCGCAGCACCGCCGGGTAGAGCACCGACGACATGAAGGCCATCCAGCGCAGGAAATCGGCGCGGGCAGGCGCATCGACCGCCGGCGCCAGGCGGGCCTCGGGATGGCGCTCGGCGAGCAGGATGCAGATCGCCGCCGATTCGGTCATCGAGCTGCCGTCCGGCAAGGTCAGCACCGGCACCTGGTTCAGCGGGCTGATGTCGAGGAAGGCCGGATCGGGGCGGTCGGTCTTCGGCACATCGACCTGTTCGAACGGTGCGTTGGCGAGCGCCAGCGCCGCCTCGACGACGAAGCCGCCGCTGCCGGGACGGGTATAGAGCTTGTACATGAAATTCTCCCCTGATCCGCGCAAAGCGGACCGGGGCGATATGCACCGGAAGCAGGGTCCTGCTCAAGCCGGCTCACAGGCGCCACGGGAGGATTTTTCAACGGGCCAGCGAGATTGGGTCACGACGCTGCCCTTCGCTTCGTCATCCACGGGCGGAGGAAGGAGCGAAGCGACGCGGCGCAGACCCGAGGATCCATGCCGCGACTTCAAAGCGCCGCGACGATGCAAATAGAGCTTCATCCTGAACCGCGGCACTCCTCGGCCGCGATCACGGCATGGATCCCAGGGTCTGCGCGCCGCTTCGCGTCGCTCCGCCCTTGGGATGACGAAGCTGTTAGGCCTAAGCCCCCAATCCCTCGAACAAGATCGTCGACAGGTAGCGTTCGGCGAAGTCGGGAATGACCACGACCAGGGTCTTGCCCCTGTTCTCCGGCCGCGAGCCGACGACGATTGCCGCCTGCAGCGCGGCACCCGACGAGATGCCGACCGGCACGCCTTCGAGGCGGGCGACGAGGCGGGCATTGGCGACCGAATCCTCGTTGGAAACCTTGACGATCTCGTCATAGATCGTGGTGTCGAGGATCTTTGGCGCGAAGCCGGCGCCGATACCCTGGATCTTGTGCGGGCCGGGCTGGCCGCCCGACAGCACCGGGGAGGCTTCCGGCTCGACGGCGACGACATGCAGCGAAGGCTTGAGCTTCTTCAGCACCTGGCCGACGCCGGTGATGGTGCCGCCGGTGCCGATGCCGGCGACGAAGATGTCGACCTCGCCCTGCGTGTCGTTCCAGATCTCCTGCGCCGTCGTCTTACGGTGGATTTCCGGGTTGGCCGGGTTTTCGAACTGCTGCGGGATGACGGCATTGGGGATCGTCGCGGCCAGTTCGTCCGCCTTGGCGATGGCGCCCTTCATGCCTTTCGGCCCTTCGGTCAGCACCAGTTCGGCGCCGAGCAGCGCCAGCATCTTACGGCGCTCGACCGACATCGTCTCGGGCATGGTCAGGATGAGCTTGTAGCCCTTGGCGGCGGCGGCGAAGGCAAGCGCGATGCCGGTATTGCCCGAGGTCGGTTCGATCAGCGTCGTCTTGCCGGCCGCAATCTTGCCGGCAGCCTCGAGCGCCTCGATCATCGCCACACCGATGCGGTCCTTGACCGAGGCGATCGGGTTGAAGAATTCGAGCTTGGCGACCAGATTGGCGACGACGCCCTTCTCCTTGGCGAACTTGTCGAGCCGGACCAGGGGCGTGTCGCCGATCGTGTCGGTGATGGAACTGTAGATGCGGCCGCGGCCGGGGACGCGGGCGGAGGTGACGGGCTTGTTCATTGGTTTTCGCTCCCAGGATTTCAGGCAAGTGGCATTGCAGCCGGCAAGATAGGGCTTTCAGCCGCGCAACATAAGCTGTCGGCCGGAAATATCCGAGTGGGGCCTGTGTCTAAAACGCCCAAGTCCCGGAAAAGCATTTCGCGGGGAAGCCTGGCCCCGGAATGTTTTGGCAGAAAGCGTGCTACTGGCGGGCCGCGATCGCTGCCGCGGCGCCGACCATGAAGCCGGCGGCGGTGCGGTTCAGCAGCTTAAGCGCGCGCGGCGATTTCAGGAACCAGCGCGCCTTGGCGGCGAGCGCTAGGTAGGGAACCAGCACGACGAACAGCACGACCACCGTCAGCGCGGCGAGAATGCCGTAATCGGCCAGCCTGATCGTCTTCAGGTCGACGATGGTCGGCGTGATCGCCAGGTAGAAGATCATCGTCTTCGGATTGCCGAGCGTGACGGTGAGGCCGGCGACAAAGCTCGACACCAGTCCGCCCTTGCCCTTTTTCGCCTCGACCGTCTCGGGCGTGATGCCGGCGGTCCAGAAGCGCCAGCCCAGAAATGCCAGATAGGCGACGCCGGCCCATTTGATGGCGAGGAACACCATGCCGAAGGTCTGCGCGACGAAGGCGAGGCCGAGCACCACGGCGGTCAGGTAGGTGAGATCGCCCAGCATCAGGCCAAAGGACATGGCCAGCGACGAGCGGAAGCCGGAACCGAGCGCCCGCGCGACAAGCGCGGTGACGCCGGGGCCGGGAATGGCGGCGGCGATGCCGAGGGCGGCACTGTAGGCGAGGAAGCCGGTGAGGGTCATGGCGAGTGGTCCTGGATCAGGCGGCCTTTTCGCACGGAACGGACCAGGATTGAATTCCCTGGCGGTCGGATTCTATTGCACCAGATACCGCGCCATCCGAGTAAAATCCCTCAGGAACGGCCGCCGTCATAGGTCACGCGCCAGATCGTGCCATTGCCGTCCTCGGTGACGATCAGCGCGCCGTCATGGGCCACCGCCACGCCCACGGGCCGGCCCCAGACCTCGCCGCTGGAAACGACGAAGCCGGTCATGAAATCCTCATACTCGCCGGTCGGCTTGCCGTCCTTGAACAGCAGGCGGACGACCTTGTAGCCGGTCCGGTTGCCGCGATTCCACGAACCGTGCAGGGCAACGAAGGCATCGCCCCTGTATTCCTTGGGAAAACCGCTGTCGGCGGGCAAATCCTTGCGGTCGTAGAAGGCGATGTTGAGCGGCGCCGAATGCGCCTGCATCAATACGTCGGGAGTGGTTGCCTTGCCGGCGAGGTCGGGCCGCGCGCCGTTGTGGCGCGGGTCCTCGTGGTTGCCGATATAGTACCAGGGCCAGCCATAGTACGCGCCGTCCTTGACCGAGGTGGCGTATTCGAACGGCACATTGTCGCCCAGCGCGTCGCGCTCGTTGACGACGCACCACAGCGCGCCGGTCGCCGGCTGGATGGTCATGCCAGAACAGTTGCGCAGGCCGGTGGCGACGATGCGGCCGTTCTTGCCGTCCGGATCGAAGGCCTGCACGTCGGCGCGCCCCTCTTCGGAGCCCCAGGTTGCGCCCAGCGGCTGCGATTTCACCCATGCTTCAAGGCCGCCATCGGGCTCCTTGCCCATGTCCTCGGCGACGTTCGAGCCGGAGCCGACCGACAGATAGAGCGTCTTGCCGTCAGGCGAAAAGACGATGTCGCGGGTCCAGTGATGGTTCGCGGGAATGTTTGCGACGATGATTTCGGGTTCGCCGGATGCCTTCAGGTCGCCACCGCGGTAGGCGAAGCGCACGATGCTGTCGCTGTTGGCGACATAGACCCATTGCGGGTCGTCCCCCGGCGGATAGAAGGCAATGCCATAGGGCTGGTTGAGATTGCCGGCGAAAATGCCGTCCTCGGCGGGCTTGGCGCTGTCCTTGGCCAGGCGATAGACGCGGACCTGGTTGGCTTCGCTGTCGGCGACGAACAGGTCGCCATTGGGTGCGACGCGCACGGCGCGCGGATTGTCGATGCCGGATGCGATCAGCTCGGCCGAAAAACCCGGCGGCAATTGCGGCTTCGCGCCCGCCGGCATGTCGGCAAGGCCGGCGCTGTTCGACACCGACTTGGTGACATAGGGCTTCGGCAGGTCTTCCGGCTTGATCAGTCGGCGCACGCCCGGTTTGTCGGCACGCCAGTCGCCGAAGGCCGCCGCGCCCTTCAGCACCGGCTGGTCCGCCTGCTGTGCGAACGCCGCGCTTGTGAGGAACAGGGCGGGGATCACCAGTCCGGCCAATCGGATCATCTTGTCCTCCATCTGGTCGCGAAGGAAACCAACGGCCGGCTTGTCTCCGGGTTCCGCTCGCTCGACCTGACGAGGAAGCGAAAATCCGGTCTTATGTGCCGGCAGCGTAAAAATCGTCGTCGAGGCGTTTTTCCAGCGCGACCAGATCGGCCGGCAGCGGCAGGCCCATGGCGCGCATTTCCCGCAATTTCTCGCGCAATTGTTCCTGGATTTCGTGCTGGTCTTCCGGCTGGTTGACCATCTCCTCGAGCAGCAGGCTGATCCGGGCCTTGAGTTCTTCGAGCGCCATTCTTTTCTCCTTGCTGCCCGTCTCTTCCCGTTCGGGGCCCTACCTTAGCATGCGTGAAATCAGCTGCGCCGTATAATCGACCATCGGCACGATGCGGGCGTAGTTCAACCGGGTCGGCCCGATGACGCCGAGCGCGCCGACGACGCGGGCATCTTTGTCGCGATAGGGCGCGACCACCAGCGACGAGCCCGACAGCGAAAACAACTTGTTTTCCGAACCGATGAAGATGCGCACGCCCGATCCCTGCTCGGCGAGGTCAAGCAGCTGGATCAGCCCGTCCTGCGTCTCCATGTCCTCGAACAGATGCCGCAGCAATTCGATGTCGGCCTGGGCGGTGACGTTTTCGAGCAGGTTGGCGCGGCCGCGCACGATGAGCCGTGCCGGCAGGCCGCTTTCCGCACCCGCCCACACCGCCAGCCCCTTCTCGACGAGGTCCTGCGACAGCGTGTCGAGGGCGGCTCTCGTCTCTTCCTTGATGCGGGCGATCTCGGTGCGCGCCTCGGCCAGCGTGCGGCCGCGAATATGGGCGTTGAGGAAATTCGAGGCTTCGTGCAGCTGCGAGACGGTGATGCCCGCCGGCAGCTCGACAACGCGGTTCTCGACGTCGCCATTCTGCGACACCAGCACGGCGAGCGCCTTGGTCGGCTCCAGCTGGATGAATTCGATATGCTTCAGCGCCACCTCGTTCTTGGCGGCCAGCACCAGGCCGGCGCCGCGCGACATGCCCGACAGCATCTGGCTGGCCTCGGTCAGCATGTGCTCCAGCGTCGCGCCCGAGCCGGAGGCCCGCACCTGCGCCTCGATGGTGCGGCGCTCCTCGTCGGAGAGGTCGCCAAGTTCCATGAAGGCATCGACGAAGAAGCGCAGGCCCGCCTGCGTCGGCAGCCGGCCGGCCGAGATGTGCGGCGCGTAGATCAGCCCGAGATGCTCGAGGTCGCTCATCACATTGCGGATGGTGGCCGGCGACAGTGAGGAGGGCAGGATGCGCGACAGGCTGCGCGAACCCACGGGCTCGCCGTCCCTGAGATAGGAATCGACGATGCGCCGGAAGATGTCGCGAGAGCGCATGTCGAGTGATTGAAGTGCAAGCGACTGCGAACCCGGATCGATTGCCTTGGTCATTCGGCCAAAAACCTCCTTGTTCAGGATATAGACTTCGGCACGGTGGGCGCAACCCGGTCTCTGTATCGGATCGCCCGGTCCGTTTTCCTTTGCGCGCTGCCCCCCATCCGTCTAAAAGCCGGCCACGATTCCGAAAAATGACTGGGAAAGAAGCCTGAATGCGCCCCTCCAAACGCCAATTCGACGAAATGCGCGCCATCTCCTTCGAGCGTGGCGTCTCCAAGCACGCCGAAGGCTCGTGCCTGGTGAAGTTCGGCGACACCCATGTCCTGTGCACGGCGAGCCTCGAGGAGAAGGTGCCGGGCTGGATGCGCAATTCCGGCAAGGGTTGGGTGACGGCCGAATATGGCATGCTGCCGCGCTCGACCGGCGAGCGCATGCGCCGCGAGGCCTCGGCCGGCAAGCAGGGCGGCCGCACGCTGGAAATCCAGCGCCTGATCGGCCGGTCCTTGCGCGCCGTCGTCGATCTGCAGGCGCTGGGCGAACAGCAGATCACCGTCGATTGCGACGTCATCCAGGCCGATGGCGGCACCCGCACCGCCTCGATCACCGGCGGTTGGGTGGCGCTGTACGACTGCCTGCGCTGGATGGAAGCCCGGCAGATGGCGAGCGTCGCCAAGGTGCTGAAGGACCATGTCGCGGCGATTTCCTGCGGCATCCATGACGGCCAGCCGGTCATCGACCTCGATTATCTCGAGGATTCCGCGGCCGGCACCGACGCCAATTTCGTCATGACCGGCAAGGGCGGCATCGTCGAGATCCAGGGCACCGCCGAGGGCGAGCCCTTCTCGGAGGACCAGTTCGCCGAATTGATGGGCCTGGCCAAGAAAGGCATCCAGCGCCTGGTCAGCCTGCAGCAGATGGCGGTGGCGTAAGCCATCGATTTTCTGGTGACCCCCTCCGCCATCCTTGAATCAGCCCTCTACGTCACCGATCTGGCGGCGGCGGAGAAATTCTATGTCGGCGTGCTCGGCCTCGACCTGCTCGGCAAGGTCGACGGCAGGCATCTTTTCTTTCGCTGCGGGCCGGGCGTGCTGCTCATCTTCAACGCCGAGGCGACCAGAATACCGCCGGCGCCGGATGCCCGGCTGCCCGTGCCGCCGCACGGCGCGGTCGGCGAAGGTCATCTCTGCTTTGCGGCCAGCGCGGATGAAATCGTGGCTTGGAAAGCGCATTTAGGGGCAAAAAGAATCGCCATCGAAAGCGAATTCGAATGGCCGCAAGGGGGCCGTTCGCTCTATATACGCGACCCCTCGGGCAATTCGATCGAGTTCGCCGAGCCGAGAATCTGGGGTCTTTGATGCATACACTTGATGGCAAGAAGATCGTCGTCGCCAGCCACAATGCCGGCAAGCTGCGCGAATTCGCCGATTTGATGGGGCCGTTCGGCTTCGAGGCGAAGTCGGCCAAGGACTATGGCCTGCCTGAACCGGATGAAACCGGCACCACTTTCGAGGAAAACGCCTACATCAAGGCGCTGGCCGCGGCGAAGGCGACCGGCCTGCCGGCGCTGTCGGACGATTCCGGCCTGTGCGTCGACGCGCTCGACGGCGCGCCCGGCGTCTACACCGCCAACTGGGCCGAAACCCCTGACGGCAGCAGGGATTTCGCCATGGCCATGCAGCGCACCGAAGTGGCGCTGCAGGAAGTCGGCGCGGCCTCGGCCGAACAGCGCAAGGGCCGCTTCGTCGCCGTCATTTGTCTCGCCTTCCCCGACGGCGAGGCCGAATATTATCGCGGCGAGGCCGAAGGCACTCTGGTCTGGCCGCCGCGTGGCGAGCTCGGCTTCGGTTACGATCCGGTATTCTTGCCCAATGGTTTCGACAAGACGTTCGGCGAGATGAGCGCCGAGGAAAAGCACGGCTGGAAACCCGGCCAGGCTGCGGCGCTCTCACATCGCGCCCGTGCTTTCCAGAAATTCGCCCAAGCACGGTTGGATCTGCCGAGATTGGGCTCGGCATGACTGGACCCGGCATGACCATGTCGCTCGACCGCAGCCCCGGCTTCGGCGTCTACATCCATTGGCCGTTCTGCGCGGCCAAATGCCCCTATTGCGACTTCAACAGCCATGTCCGCCACCAGCCGGTGGACCAGGAGCGCTTTGCCGCCGCCTTCGAGGCGGAACTGGCGACGATGCGTGAGCGCACCGGGCCGCGCGAGGTGACCAGCATCTTTCTCGGCGGCGGCACGCCCTCGCTGATGAAGCCGGAAACCGTGGCCAGGGTTCTGGACGCCGTGGCCAAGAACTGGACGGTGCCGGACGGCATCGAAGTGACGCTGGAGGCCAACCCGTCCTCGGTCGAGGCCGAACGCTTTCGCGGCTATCGCGCGGCCGGCGTCAACCGCGTCTCGCTCGGCGTACAGGCGCTGAACGACAAGGATTTGCGTTTCCTCGGCCGGCTGCACAATGTCGACGAGGCGCTGCACGCCATCGGCCTCGCGCGGGAAATCTTTCCGCGCCTGTCTTTCGACCTGATCTACGCCCGGCCCGGCCAGACGCCGGAAGCCTGGGCAGCCGAGCTCGAACAGGCGATCGGCCACGCCGCCGACCATCTCTCGCTCTACCAGCTGACCATCGAGGAAGGTACGCCCTTCCACGCTTTGCACGCGGCAAAGAAATTCGCCATTCCCGACAATGACCACGCCGCCGACCTCTATGCGCTGACGCAGGAGATTACGTCCGCGCATGGCCTGCCGGCCTATGAGATTTCCAACCACGCCAGGCCGGGCGCCGAAAGCCGGCACAATCTGACCTATTGGCGCTATGGCGAATATGTCGGCGTCGGCCCCGGCGCGCATGGCCGCTTCGTCGAGAACGGCCGCCGCACGGTGACGATCGCCGAGCGGATGCCGGAAACCTGGGCCAACCTCGTCGAGGCCAAGGGCCATGGCGTCACCGGCGGCGAGATCCTGACACGCTCGGAGGAGGCCGACGAGTTCCTGCTGATGGGGCTGAGACTGGCCGAGGGCATCGACCTCTCGCGCTACGAGGCGTTTTCCGGCCGCGGCCTGTCGAGCGCACGGCTGTCGGTGCTGCAGGGCGAGGGGCTGGTAGCGCCGATCGGCAATGCCCGTCTGCGCGCCACGCCGGCCGGGATGATCGTTCTCGACGCCGTGGTCGCGGATCTGGCGCGCTAAGCATGATCCCGAAAAGTGGAAGCCGGTTTTCGGTCAAGATCATGCTTGAGCAAAAGTCTTGAAAAACGTCCTCTTCGTCTGCAGCCAGAATCGCTTGCGCAGCCCGACCGCCGAACAGGTGTTTTCAACGCGCCGGGATATCGAAGTTGCGTCGGCCGGCACCAACCATGACGCGGATACGCCGCTGACTCATGAGCTCGTCGCCTGGGCCGACATCATCTTCGTCATGGAAAAGGTGCACCGCACGAAACTGCAGAAGAAATTCAAGACCAGCCTGAAGAAGGCCCGGGTCATCTGCCTCGATATACCGGACAACTATGAATTCATGGATCTGGAGCTGATTGACCTTCTGAAGGCGCGCGTTTCACGCTATCTGGGGTGACCCAGACGAAGGCAGAACGGTCTCGGCCAGTCGGGCTTGTCAGGCGTCGTGCTTGAAACGGCGCTTGCCGCGATCCTTCTCGGCATGCGCCTCGCCGTTCCGGGCCGGTTTGGCGTCGGCCTTTTCGCGGCGAACGCTGTGCTGGTCGTTCATCGGGTGCGGGGGCACGCCTTCCCTGGCGCTTTTCGTTTCAAGACGGGTGATGAAGATATCGAAGCGATTGGGCATCGTCCGGTCAGTGCTCCGTCGTGCTATCGGGTTGGTTGTCGGAAAGCCTGACATTCGTCGGCAGGGCGGTTGTCGCCCGCTCGATCAGGCTGGTGTCGGTCTTGGCAGGCAGGCGCTTGTCCCTGGCGGCGGCAACGCGCTTGCGGCCGGCATAGTAAGGCTCGAAAGCGTCCTGTATCTTCAGGCTGTCCATCCTGTCCTCCCTTTAGGAATCAGGGGCTAAATCTGCCAATGCCGGTTTGGTTCCCTACTGTGGCGAAGGCATGGCGATCACCTTACATCGGCATGACCTTTTGCAAGGCCGCGCCAGCCATGCCAAACAAGATTTGGCAGGCCAAACAGGGCGGAACGGAGACGGCATCAGTGACCGAAGAGACGGGAAGACGCAGCTATGTGGTCGGGCAGACCGAAATCCCCGCCCGTCCGCTCGAGCCGGCGCTCTACCTTGTGGCGACGCCGATCGGCAATCTCGCCGACATCACGCTGCGCGCGCTGGAGACGCTGGCCGCCGCCGACGTCGTCGCCTGCGAGGACACCAGGGTGTCGCGCGTGCTGCTCGACCGCTACGGCATCCGCCGCCGCACCACGGCCTATCATGAGCACAATGCCGGCGAGGCCGGGCCGAAGCTGATCGCGGCGCTTCAAGGCGGCCAGAGCGTGGCGTTGATTTCCGACGCCGGCACGCCGCTGGTCTCCGATCCCGGCTACCGGCTGGTCGGGGAAGCGATCGACCACGGCATTCGCGTCGTGCCGATTCCCGGTCCGTCGGCCCCGCTTGCGGCTTTGACCGCGTCCGGCCTGCCGTCCGACGCCTTCCTGTTCGCCGGATTTTTGCCGGTCAAATCAGGGCAGCGGCTGACGCGGCTGGAGGCGCTGAAGGCGGTACCGGCGACGCTGATCTTCTTTGAATCGCCGCGCCGGCTGGCCGAATCGCTCGGCGCCATGCTCGAGGCGCTCGGCGGCGAGCGCAAAGCCGCCATCGGTCGCGAACTGACCAAGACCTTCGAGGAAATGCGCACCGGCACGCTACGGGCGCTGGCCGACCATTATGCGGCGGCCGACACGCCGAAGGGCGAGATCGTCGTCTGCGTCGGCCCGGCCGAGGCCAAGGCGGACGAGCCCGCAGACATTGACCGGTTGCTTTTGTCGCTCGCTGCCGAAATGCCGGCCTCCAAGGCAGCGGCCGAGGCCGCGAAGATGACCGGTGGCCAGAAGCAGGCGCTGTATCGCCGACTGTTGGAACTCAGGGACGCCTCAGGAGAAAGCGACGGTGGCTGAGCGCCCGAGCGCCAGCCGCCAGAAAGCCTATCGGCGCGGCCATCGCGGCGAGTGGCTGGCAGCCGCCGCACTGATGCTGAAGGGCTACCGGATTCTGGCGCGCCGCCATCGCACCCGCTTCGGCGAGATCGACCTGATCGCGCGGCGTGGCGACCTGGTGCTGTTCGTCGAGGTCAAGGCGCGGCGCACGCTGATGGAAGCCATGGAAGCGATCGGCCGTGAATCGGAGCGCCGCATCGAAGCGGCGGCCGACATCTGGCTGTCGCGGCAGGCGGATTATGGCAGGCTGTCGATGCGCTTCGACATGGTCGCCGTGCTGCCCTGGCGCTGGCCGGTGCATGTCGAAAATGCGTTTTATGGACGGAATTAGGGGGGACCTCAGAGAGGCATTGCTCGCCCTTCGCCGGCTCAGGGCGTTCGTCGTTCGGAAAGCCAAGCAATTGGCTTTCCGTCCGCTTCGCGGATCACTCCTCACCCCCAGATCATCAACGCCACCAGGCCGACGATGCCCACCACCAGCCGCCACCAGCCGAACAGCGAGTAGCCGTTGCGCGAGACGTAATCGAGCAGGAAGCGGACGACGATGAGCGCCGCGACGAAGGCGGCGACGAAGCCGATGGCGATGATCGGCAGGTCGGCCGAGGTCAGCACATTACGGTTCTTGAACAGGTCGAAGGCGAAGGCGCCGACCATGGTCGGGATCGCCAGGAAGAAGGAAAATTCCGCCGCCGCCCGCTTGTCGACGCCCAGAAGCAGCGCGCCGACGATGGTCGAGCCCGAGCGCGACGTGCCGGGGATCAGCGACAGGCACTGGAACAGGCCGATCTGCAGGTAAAGCCTAGTCGGGAAGCGCTCGACGTCGCGGTAGACCGGCTTCAGGTTCATGCGGTCGACCGCCAGCAGCACGACACCGCCGATGATCAGCATGATGCAGATCAGCCTCGGCGATTCGAACAGCACCGTCTTGATGAAATCATGCGCCAGCGCGCCGATGATGGCCGCCGGCAGGAAGGCGATCAGGATGCCGATGACGAAATGCCGCGTCAGCCGGTCGTGCGGCAGGTCGAGCAGCATCTGCCACAGGCGGCGGAAATAGACGCTCAGGATCGCCAGGATGGCGCCGAGCTGGATCAGGATCTCGAAGGCCTTGCCGGTCGAGTTGAAGCCGAGGAAATGGCCGGCAAGCAGGATATGGCCAGTCGAGGACACCGGTATGAACTCCGTCAACCCCTCCAGCAGGCCGAGCAGCAGGGCTTCGACGATGGTCTGGCTTTCCATGGCTACCTCGGCTTTGCGCGACGGCTAACAGAACGGCTTGCTTGTCATGGCGTTGAACTCCCCCTATAGGTCGCAACACCTGACGGCCCGCTAACCGGGCGGCCAAGACTTACCGGTGCGACCGGCGATTCGCCAGTGCGCTTTATCATCGCGGAACCATGCTGACGCTTTTCCATCATCCCATGTTCGCCACCTGCCGCTTCGTCCGCCTTGCTTTCGGCGAGTATGGCGAGGAGCTGGCGCTGATCGAGGAAAAGCCGTGGACGCGGCGCAAGGAGTTTCTGGCGCTGAACCCGGCCGGCACGCTGCCGATCCTGCTCGCCGAAGGCGACGTGCCGATCGTCGGCGCGACGGTGATCTCGGAATATCTCGACGAGACCCGCGGTGTGCTCAAGCGCGACAAGCGGCTGTTCGCCGAGGACCCGATGCAGCGCGCCGAAATCCGCCGGCTGATCGACTGGTATCTCAACAAGGCCGAAAGCGAAGTCACCCGCCATCTGGTGCGCGAACGCGTGCTGAAGCCGATCATGCCGGAAACGGCGGGCGGCGGCTCGCCCGATTCGGGTGCCATCCGTGCGGCGCGCGCCAACATCCGCCAGCATATGAAATACACCAACTGGCTGGCCGGCACCCGCCATTGGCTGGCCGGAGGCAGGGTCACCTATGCCGATCTCGCCGCCGCCGCGACGCTGTCGGTGCTCGACTATCTCGGCGAGATCGACTGGCGCGAACACGCCGCGGCGCGCGAATGGTATACGAGGGTGAAGTCGCGGCCCTCCTTCCGGCCACTCTTGACCGACCGCGTGCGCGGTCTGTCGCCGGTGTCGCATTATGCGGACCTCGACTTCTGACGCCGCAAAACTGCGCGCGCTGATCGACGCGGAGGCGCAGCGCGCCGGCTTCGATGCCATTGCCGTCGCCACCCCTGATGCGATCCCGCTGGCGCCGGCGCGGCTCGCCGAATTCGTCGCCGACGGCTTTCACGGCTCGATGGACTGGATCGCCGAGACGATTGCAAGGCGGAGCGAACCTTCCACGCTTTGGCCTGAAGTGCGCTCGATCGTCGTGCTGGCGATGAATTACGGCCCCGACCACGACCCGCGTGCGCTGCAGGCCAGGCGCGACCGGGGCGCCATCTCGGTCTATGCGCAAAACCGCGACTATCACGATGTGATAAAAGGCCGGCTGAAGGAAATCGCCGGCAAGATCGTCGCGCGCGCCGGCGGCGACGTGAAGGTGTTCGTCGACACCGCGCCGGTGATGGAAAAGCCGTTGGCCGAAGCCGCCGGGCTTGGCTGGCAGGGAAAACACACCAATCTGGTCAGCCGCGAACATGGTTCGTGGCTGTTCCTCGGCACTATCTTCACCACGGTTGAGCTCGCGCCCGACCGGGCCGAGATCGATCATTGCGGCTCCTGCCGCGCCTGTCTCGATGCCTGCCCGACCGATGCCTTTCCCGCGCCCTACCGGCTCGATGCGCGGCGCTGCATTTCCTACCTCACCATCGAGAACAAGGGTCCGATCCCGCACGAATTCCGCGAAAAGATCGGCAACCGCATCTATGGCTGCGACGATTGCCTGGCCGCCTGCCCCTGGAACAAGTTCGCCCGCGCGGCATCGGAAGCAAAACTCGCCGCGCGCGACGATCTGCGCAAGCCGCCGCTCGCCGACCTGCTCGAACTGGACGACGCGGCCTTCCGCGCCTTCTTCTCAAGTTCGCCGATCAAGCGCATCGGCCGCGATCGTTTCATCCGCAACGTGCTGATCGCCGCCGGCAATTCCGGCGATGCCGCGCTGGCCGTCCCTGTGCGTGCGCTGCTCGGCGATCCCTCGCCGCTGGTGCGGGGCGCGGCAATATGGGCGCTGGCGCGGCTGGTGCCTGACGCCGAATATGCCAAATGGGCCGCGACCGGTCTAAAAACCGAGAACGATGCGGCGGTGCGCGAGGAATGGCGCCTGGCGCCGCCAGACGGGGCGCATGCATGAGCGAGAAGCAAATCTTCATCTTCGGCGCCGGTTATTCCGGCAAGGCCTTTGCCCGCGCCAACAGGGATGCCGCCGTGATCCTTGGCACGACGCGGTCCGATGAAAAATTCGACGCGCTGCGCCAGGCCGGCATCGCGCCGCTGCTGTTCGATGGCGCGTTGACCGGCGAAATCGGCGAGGCGCTGGCGAAAACGACGCATCTGGTGATTTCGGTCGCCCCGGAAGAGACCGGCGACCCAGTCTTGAATGCCGCCCGGGAGGCAATCACGGGGATGCCGGCGCTCGAATGGATCGGCTATCTCTCGACCGTCGGCGTCTATGGCGACTATGGCAGCGCCTGGGTCGATGAAACGGCCGCATGCCGGCCGGTGTCGAAGCGCTCCGTCATGCGGGTTGAGGCTGAGCAGGCGTGGCTGAAGCTCGGCGCGGAAATCGGCAAGCCGGTGGCGATCCTGCGCCTGTCCGGCATCTATGGTCCTGGCCGCAATGCGCTGGTCAATCTGGAAAACGGCACCGCGCGGCGGCTGGTCAAGCCGGACCAGGTGTTCAACCGCATCCATTGCGACGATATTGCCGGGGCGTTGTGGCAGCTCGTCGAGGGCAGCACAGGCGGCATCTTCAACGTCACCGATGATGAGCCGGCGCCGCCGCAGGATGTCGTGGCCTATGCCGCGTCGCTGATGGGCGTCGAGCCGCCGCCCGAAATTCCTTTCGACACCGCCCAACTTTCGCCCATGGCGCGGTCCTTCTATGGCGAGAACAAGCGTGTCGCCAATGCGGCGATCAAGGCGGCGGGCTATTCCCTGCGCTTTCCGGACTACCGCGCCGCTTTCGACCATATGTGGGCAAGCGGCGACTGGCGCGACGGCGAAGCGCGCAGCCCGATGAAACGCTGACGATCGAAGCATACTGCGCGGCGTGCTATGATTCGGCCTGGGATTGCGGTGGGGATCCGGTTTCATGAAGACAGCGATGCGGCTTGGCAAGAAATCACTGCTGGCAGCGGTACTCGGTTTGCTTGGCCTCGCCATCCAGCCGGCGGCGGCCGAGGAACGGGCCAAGGACCTGTTCGGCGCCGAAAAACTGCCGGCCGCGACCGCCGCGCAATCCTTCGGCTTCTATTCCAAGGGCTGCTTCGCCGGCGGTGTCGCCATCCCCATGGACGGCCCGACCTGGCAGGTCATGCGGCCCTCGCGCAACCGTCGCTGGGGCCACCCGGCGATGATCGCGCTGATCGAGAAACTGTCGCGCGACGCCGCCGCCGACGGCTGGCCGGGCCTTCTGGTCGGCGACATTTCGCAGCCGCGCGGCGGCCCGATGATGACAGGCCATGCCTCGCACCAGATCGGGCTCGATGCCGACATCTGGCTGACGCCGATGCCTGACCGCGCCATGACCAGGGCGCAGCGCGAATCGATGAGCGCCACCTTGATGGTCGACGAGAAGACCCATCTGGTGAAGGACGCGCTGTGGACGCCCCAGCACACGGCGCTCTTGAAGCGGGCGGCGAGCTACCCCGAGGTGGAACGCATCCTGGTCAATCCCGGCATCAAGAAAAAGCTCTGCGACACCGTCAAGGGCGACCGTAGCTGGCTGCGCAAGATCCGGCCGTTCTGGGGCCACGACTATCATTTCCACATGCGCATCGGCTGCCAGCCGGGCTCGCCCGACTGCAAGGCGCAGGAGGCGACGCCGGATGATGACGGCTGCGGCAAGCCGCTGGCCTGGTGGTTCACCGAAGAACCGTGGCGGCCCAACAAGAACCCGGATGCGCCGAAGGCCCGCGACGTGATGACGATGGCCAACCTGCCCAAGGAATGCCGCGCCGTGCTCGACGCGCCGGGGCCGGTGTCAGCCGAGGCGGCGACCTTTCATGGCGGCGCCGTGCCGGTCGCGGCCGCGGCACCTGAACCGGAGGCGCCGTCCCAGCCCGCCACCCCGGCCAGCGATAGCGGCGATTTGCCGAGCGCGGCAAATGCATTCGCCGCGACCCCCAGAATGGGCGCGCCGGTGCCAAGGCCTCGACCGCCCGCGAACTGATTGCCTCCGCGCCACCGGTCGGCTCAATCGGTTTAGCCAGCCGTTTTCGGGAAATAGTGGCCGTTTGGCCGCAGAACCCCTCTCTGCGCACCGACGGGTTCGAAAACCGTTTCCCTTTTCAAACTCATGCGCTAGTCAACGGAGGAACGGCGACACGCCGTCAGGGGGCGCCGGGGACGGACGAGAGCATGCCAAGCGTAAGCGATACCGACACGTCGTTGCGGTTTCCGATCCTGATCGGCGACATTGGCGGCACCAATGCGCGCTTTTCGATCGTGCTTGACGCCAATTCCGAACCGACCGAGCCGCAGATCGTCCAGACCGCAAGTTTCAACACGATCGACGAGGCGATTCAGGCGGCGGTGCTCGACCGCTCGTCGGTCCGCCCCAATTCGGCGGTGCTGGCGGTGGCCGGTCCGGTCGACGGCGACGAGATCGAACTCACCAATTGCCCGTGGGTCGTCAAGCCGAAGCAGATGTTCGCCAATGTCGGCTTGAGCGACATCGTCGTGCTCAACGATTTCGAGGCGCAGGCGCTGGCCGTCGTGGCGCTCGGCGAAGAGCATATGGAAAAGATCGGCGGCGGCACGCCGGAGCCCAATGCCGGCCGCGTCGTGCTCGGGCCCGGAACCGGGCTCGGTGTCGCCGGGCTGGTCCATGCGCTGCACCACTGGATCCCGGTGCCCGGCGAGGGCGGCCATATGGACATCGGTCCGCGCACGCCGCGCGATTTCGAGGTTTTCCCGCATATCGAGAAGCTCGAGGGCCGCATTTCCGGCGAACAGATCCTGTGCGGGCGCGGCCTCGTCAACGTCTACCGGGCTGTCGCCAAGGCGGACGGCAAGCCGGCGCCTTTCACCACGCCGGCCGAGATCACCGGCGCGGCGCTGGCCAAGACCGATCCGGTGGCGCAGGAAGCGCTGGAGACCTTCGTCACCTGCCTTGGGCGCACCGCCGGCGATCTTGCCCTGGTGTTCATGAGCCGTGGCGGCGTGTTCTTGACCGGCGGCATCGCCCAAAAAATCGTGCCGGCGCTGAAGGAGGGCAATTTCCGCGCCGCCTTCGAGGACAAGGCACCGCACAGCGCGCTGATGCGCACCATGCCCGTCTATGTCATTACCCATCCGCTGGCGGCCCTTCTCGGCCTTGCCGCCTATGCCAGGAACCCGTCGCTGTTCGGCGTCCAGACGGCCGGCCGGCGCTGGCAGGCCTGAACCCTCGGCGCGAAGCGTCGGGGCGCCCGCGACGAAGTTAATCAGCCGCGGGCATAGGCAAGCCGGCCGCATGGCGCTAAGAGGAGTGCCGAATTGCAGCCCGGCCCCAGGCGAAAAACCCACGAAGCTCCCGATTTGACACTTCAAGCTCCAAACAAGCAGAAAGCCAGCGTTGGCGAAGTCAACGCGGTGCTGCGCCGCATCCTCTCCGAAAACGGCCGCGATCATCGCTGGTCCTATGTCGTCGCCATCACCTGCATGCTGCTGGTGTCGGGCACAACGGCCTTCACGGCCTGGATCATGAGCCCGATCGTCAACCAGATCTTCTACGAACGGCGCGGCGACCTGGTGGTGTGGATTTGCGCCGGGATCATGGCGGCCTTCCTGGTGCGCGGTTTCGCCGGCTACGGCCAGGCGGTGGCGCTGGCCACGATCGGCAACAATCTGGTGGCGCGCTACCAGAAACGCATCTTCGACCATCTGATGAAGCTCGGCGTCGGCTTCTTCAACGATACGCGCTCCGGCCGGCTGGCGGCGCAGGTCAACGAGAATGTCGGCGGCATCCGCGACCTCTTGTCGATCACGCTGACATCCATCACCCGCGACGCGGTGACCCTGGTCGGCCTTGTCGGCATCATGATCTACCAGGATCCGGTTCTATCGCTGAGTTCGCTGCTGATCGGACCGCCGCTGATCTGGGCGGTCGTCTACCTGACGCGTCGCGTGCGGCGTATCACGCGGGAATCCGTGCTGATCAATTCCCGGCTCATCGGCGCCGTCCAGGAAGCCACGCAAGGCATCGCCATCGTCAAGGCCTTCACCATGGAGGACCAGCTGGCGAGCCGCATCGGCGCCTTGGCCGACACGGCCGAACAGCGCTCGAACAAGATCGCCCGCGTTTCGGAGCGGTTGGCGCCGATTTCCGACATGCTGGCCGGCCTCGCCGTCACCTCCGTCATCGCCTATTCCGGCTACCGGGCACTCGTTCTCGGCCAGCCGCCGGGCGCGGTGTTCTCCTTCATCACCGCGCTGATCCTGGCCTACGATCCGGCCCGGCGCCTGGCGCGCATGCAGGTCGGCATGGAGCGCGCGCTGGTCAATGCCCGCATGATCTACGAACTGCTCGACCTCAAGCCGCAGCAGGGCGACGCGCCGGATGCCGTCGAGGCACACTTCACGTCGGGTGAAGTGCGCTTCAACAACGTGTCCTTCCGCTATGTCGAGGAGACGCCGGTGCTGCAGGAACTGAGCTTCGTCGCAGCCGCCGGCAAGATGACCGCCATCGTCGGGGCCTCGGGCGCCGGCAAGACGACGCTGGTGGCGCTGCTGCAGCGTTTCTACGACGTCGAGTCCGGCACCATCGAGGTCGATGGCCAGGACATTTCCAAGGTCACCAAACAGTCGCTGCGCGGCTCGATCGCCTATGTCTCGCAGTCGCCCTATCTGTTCGAAGGCACGATTCGCGACAACATCCGCTACGGCCGTATCTCGGCCACCGACGCCGAGATCGAGCGCGCGGCAAGCCAGGCGGCGGCCGACGAGTTCATCCGCCAGCAGCCGCAAGGCTACGACACGCCGGTCGGCGAGAACGGCGCGACGCTGTCCGGCGGCCAGCGCCAGCGCGTCTCGATCGCCCGCGCCATCGTGCGCCAGGCGCCGATCCTGCTGCTCGACGAGGCGACCTCGGCGCTCGACAACGAGGCGGAGGCCCGTGTCCAGGAAGCGCTGACCCATGTCATGGAAGGACGCACCACCATCGTCATCGCCCACCGCCTGTCGACGGTGGTCAATGCCGACCACATCGTCGTCATGGAACAGGGCCGGGTGGTCGAGGAAGGCACGCATGCCGAGCTGATGGCCGACCAGCACAGTGTCTATGCACGGTTCCACCGGGTGCAGGGCAAGAAGGGTCTGGGGCTTGTCGATGACAGCAAGCCGATCCAAACTCCGGTCCGGGCCACGCGTGCGAAAAAGACGGCGGTGAGGAGCACATGAGCGAAGCAGGCGATATGGGCCTTGTGGTGGTGGGGGCAGCCGGCCGCATGGGCCAGACGCTGATCCGCGCCATCCACACCATTCCGGGCGCCCGCGTCATCGGCGCGGTCGAGCGCGCGGATTCGCCCCATCTCGGCAAGGATGCCGGTGAGCTCGCGGGCATAGGCATCATCAACGTGCCGATATCAGACGATCCGCTGCCGGTCTTCGCCAAGGCCGACGGCGTGCTGGACTTCACCACGCCGGCCTCGTCCGTCGAATTCGCCGGCTACGCGGCGCAGGCGCGCATCGTCCATGTCATCGGCACCACCGGCTGCTCAGCCGACGACAATGCCAGGATCGCGGCCGCGGCGCGCCACGCGACGATCGTCAAGTCGGGCAATATGAGCCTCGGCGTCAATCTGCTGGCGGTGCTGGTCGAACAGGCGGCACGCGCGCTCGACGCCGACGATTTCGACATCGAGATTTTGGAGATGCACCACAAGCACAAGGTCGACGCGCCGTCGGGCACGGCACTGCTGCTCGGCGAAGCCGCCGCCGCCGGGCGCGGCATTGCGCTCGCCGGCAACGATGTGCGTTCACGCGACGGCCATACGGGTGTGCGAAAAACCGGGTCGATCGGCTTCGCCACGCTGCGCGGCGGCTCGGTGGTCGGCGACCACAGCGTCATCCTGGCCGGCACCGGCGAGCGCATCACGCTGTCCCATCATGCCGAGGACCGCGCCATCTTCGCGCGCGGCGCCGTCAAGGCGGCGCTGTGGGCCCGTGGCAAGAAGCCTGGACTGTATTCGATGCGGGACGTGCTCGGCCTGAGCTGAAGCGGCCAATCTGCCAATTTTGCCAATCTGAAGGAGCAAACATGTCGAGAACCCTCGTGCTCGTGCGCCATGGCCAGAGCGAATGGAATTTGAAGAACCTGTTCACCGGCTGGCGTGACGTCGACCTGACCGAGCAGGGCCATGCCGAGGCCAAGGCCGCCGGGCAGAAACTCAAGGCGCGCGGCCTGAAGTTCGACATCGCCTTCACCTCGGCGCTGAGCCGGGCGCAAAAGACCTGCCAGCATATTCTCGACGCGGTCGGCCAGAGCGATCTCAAGACCATCCGCGACCAGGCGCTCAACGAGCGCGACTATGGCGACCTTTCCGGCCTCAACAAGGACGATGCCCGCAAGAAATGGGGCGAGGAGCAGGTGCATGTCTGGCGCCGCTCCTATGACGTGCCGCCGCCCGGCGGCGAGAGCCTGAAGGACACCGGCGCCCGCGTCTGGCCCTACTACCTGCACGACCTGCAGCCGCACGTGCTGCGCGGCGGCACCGTGCTGGTCGCCGCGCACGGCAATTCGCTGCGCGCACTGATCATGGCGCTGGACGGCAAGTCGGGCGAGGAGATCGTCAAGCTGGAACTGGGCACCGGCGTGCCGGTCATCTACCAGCTGAACGCCGATTCTACCGTGGCGTCGAAGGAAGTGCTGGAGAGCTGACGCTTGCTGAGCCGGCAAGTGGAAGTCCAGGCCCTGGCTGGAACGTGGCGCTTTTGCCAAAGCTGTGTTTCCAGCTTTCGGCGACATGGTCCAAAAAGCGCGTTGACAGCAATCGCTTGCCCGCTTACATGAGCCCGCACCAGCCCAGATGGCGGAATTGGTAGACGCGCACGGTTCAGGTCCGTGTTCCGCAAGGAGTGGAGGTTCGAGTCCTCTTCTGGGCACCAAATTCCCGTTTCGAACCGTTCGATGGTTCAGAGACCCAAAGAAAAAGCCCGGTTCGTCCGGGCTTTTTCTTTGTCCGGCATATCGGCGTTGTCCGGTGTCCGACTGTCAGCGAATTGACAGGTTCCTCCAGCCAATGTCCCACTAGGTCACGATCGCCAAAGCCCGGTTCCAGGACCGCTCTCGTCGGGGAACCGTCACGGCCCCCTCGATTGCCGTCGAAGGGACCTGACAAAGCTTTGACATGATCGCGGCTAGTTTAGAAACATTCGAAATTGGACAGCCCTGCATGAATCCTACCTACACAAGCGCACAGAAGGCCATTCATTGGGCCGTGTTTCTGCTGGTTATCGGCCTTTACGGCCTGACTTATGTCGCGGATATCTTTCCACGCAACGACCCCGGCCGGGCACTCGTCTGGTGGTTCCATATCTCGTTCGGGATGCTGCTGTTTGCGCTGGTCGTCATCCGCATTGGCCTGCGCCTGATCTTGGGAACCCCGGGGCTGCCGCGGGAAATGTCGGAGCTGGAACGATGGGTGGCCAAGGTCGCGCATCTCGTGCTTTACGGGCTGCTTGTGGCCATTCCGGTTCTTGGCATCCTGGTGACCTGGTACAGGGGCGACGCCTTGAGTTTCTTCGGCCTCTTCACCATCCCCGCTCCGGTCTCCGCGGACAGCGCCACGGCCCGAACCATAAGAGAATTGCACAGCCTCTGCGCCAATCTGATCCTTATCCTTGCCGGCCTGCATGCGGCGGCTGCGCTCTGGCATCACTATGTCCGCCGGGACGACGTGCTCAAGCGTATGCTGCCGGGGACAAGTGGCCCCTGATCGCGAGTCAAACGTCGGCGGGCGATGCCCTTTGTCGTGTTCGTGGGCCAGGAGACTGGCCAGGTGACGAGCCGGATTGAAACACAAGGTCTGCTGCATGGCCCTTGGATGAAACCGATACTGAAACATCTGGCGACGGCGAGCCTGGTCGGGCTTGTCCTGCTTCGACCGTTCCACGCCCGCGCGGACGAGGATGACGACGGCGATCACGACCGGGCGCGGGACCTTTACGAGCGTGGCGAAATAAAGGGCTTGGCCAATATACTGGGCGTGGTTCACGCCGATGCTCCCGGCGACATCGTGGCCGTCGATTTCATCCGGATTGGCGACCGCTGGGTCTATCGCTTCCAGGTCGTCGCCTCTGACGGACGCCGCAGGATCGTTGACGTCGACGCCGGCGCCGGCGTGCTGATGCGCGACAGGGGTGGTGATTGATGAAAATACTCCTTGCCGAAGACGAGCCGCGCATCGCGGGCGACATCGCGGCAGTGCTCAAGGCCGCGGGGATGGCCGTCGATACCGTGCGCGACGGAGAGGCCGCGTGGTTCGCGGGCGACGTCGAGAATTACGACGCGGCGATCCTCGATCTCGGATTGCCGAAACTCGATGGCCTGACGGTGCTGAAGCGCTGGCGGGCCAACACGCGTCGCTTTCCCGTCCTGATCCTGACGGCACGGGGCCTTTGGACCGAGCGCGTCGAAGGCATCAATGCGGGCGCCGACGACTACCTGCCCAAGCCGTTCGAAATGGACGAGCTGCTGGCGCGGCTGCGCGCTATCCTTCGCCGTTCGACAGGCCAGGCGGCACCGGTGCTGAAATCCGGACCGCTGGTCCTCGACACGCGCCAGATGCGCATTTCGCTGCGCGGCGTTCCCGTCGCACTGTCGCCGCTGGAATACCGGCTGATGGCGTTCCTGATGCATCATGCCGGGCGCGTGGTGGCGCCGACCGAACTCGCCGAGCATCTCTACGATTCCGGCAATGATCGCGATCCGAACACAATCGAGGTCATTGTCGCGCGCCTGCGCCGCAAGCTCGGCAACGACGTCATCGAGACTCGGCGCGGCTTCGGATATTTCGTACCCGACGAGCCGTCCTGATGGGCAATTCGATCCGCTTCAGGCTTTGGTCGGCGGCCACCATTTCGATCCTCGTCGCCCTTGCCATCGCCGGGGTCGGGCTACGCTATCTGTTCGAGCTGAATGTCGAGAGGCGTATCGTCGGCGAACTGACCGCCGATCTCAATGAACTGATCGGCGCGACCAGCTTCGCGGCCAACGGCCAGCTTTCGGTCGCCCCGGGCCTGACCGACCCGCGCTTCACCAATCCGCTGTCGGGTCATTACTGGCAGGTGGAAGACCTGGCCAGCCATGGCCTGGTGCGCTCGCGTTCGTTGTGGGACGCAAAGCTTGCATTGCCCGGCCAAGGCGCGAGCGGCGAACTGAGAACGATCGAGGAGCTCAAGGGGCCTGGCGACGAACTCACCGTAGCCGTCGTGCGCACCATAACCGATGCAGACGGCCGGTCGTTTCGCGCCATCGTGGCGGAAGATCATAGCAGCGTCACAGTGTCGGTGCGCGAATATGTACGCGATCTCATCCCGGCGCTCATCCTGCTCGCCGCCGCCCTCATGGCGGCCTTCTTCGTCCAGATCACCGTTGGCCTCGCGCCGCTGGAAAGCCTGCGGGTCGCCGTTCGAAACGTGATCGCGCAGCGGACGGCGCGACTGGACGTGGCGGCGCCGAGCGAGGTGCAGCCGCTCGCCGACGAAATCAACCGCCTCCTCGATGCGCAGGAGAAGGCCCTTGCACGCGCCCGGTCGCGCGCCACCGACCTGGCGCATGGCCTCAAAACGCCACTGCAGGTGCTGTCGGCCGACATCCGGGCCCTGCGCGGGAAGGGCGAAACCGAGTTGGCCGACGAGATCGAGAAGAGCGCTGGAGCGATCCGACGTCATGTCGAGCGCGAACTCGCGCGCGCCCGTCTGGCGCCCGGCGTTTCCGGCAAGGCATCGTGCCGCGTCAGGGAAGCCGCGGCCGGCGTCATCGCCGTCATCAAGCGCACGCCGGGCGGCAAGCAGCTCTCGTTCCTGGTCGACGTCGCGGACGATTTCATGGCGCCGGTCGACGAGGGCGACCTTTCGGAAATCCTCGGCAATCTGGTGGAGAACGCCGCGCGCTTCGCGAGATCCTCGGTCAAGGTCAATGCGTGGGCAACCGGCGGCGAGGTGTCCATAGCCGTCGCCGACGACGGCCCGGGCATCCCCGATGCCGACCGGGAATCCGCCCTGTCGCGCGGGGTGCAGTTGGACAGCAAGGGCGGCAGCAGCGGGCTGGGCCTGGCCATCGTCTCGGACATTGTCGAAGCCTATGGCGGGCGGCTGACCATGGCCAACGCCGATCCCGGCCTGGTCGTGACCATCACCCTCCCCCGCCAGGGTTGATCGACACTCAGGCAAAGCCGGGGAAATAGTCGACCTTTATCTTCGAGCGGCGAACACCCATGGCCAGCAGCGTGTCGCGCAGCGCCTTGACCATGGCCTGGGGGCCGGAAATGTAGAAGGTCCGCTCCAGATAGTCGGGAATGGCCAGGCGCACCAGGCGCGCGTCGATATAGCCGGGATACTGGCCCCGCTCGGCCCCCCGGGCCACGGCAAGCACCGTCCTTATACCCAGTTCCCGTCTCGCCGCGCCGAGCACGTCGCGATAGGCGATGTCCTGCTGGGTCTCTGCTCCGTAGAGGACGACGATGGGCCGCCTTTCATGGCTGTCGATGAGATATTGCAGCATCGAGCGGAATGGCGTGATGCCGATGCCGCCGGCCAGGAAGGCAATCTTGGTTTGGGGATTGGCCGGCAAGGTGAAGTCGCCGGCCAGCTGGGAGGCGTGGATCGTGCTGCCCGGCTTCATCGCGCCCAGCATTCGCTTGAAGGCGCTCGATTGCGGGTAGAACTTGACGCCGAGCCGTATGGATTGCTCCGTGGGCGCCGACGCCACCGTGAAATAGCGGCGGTTGCCGCGACTGTCCGATCGGTCGAGCCCAAGTGTCCATTCCAGATATTGTCCAGCCTGGAAGGCAAGCTTTCGCGGTGACCTGAAGATGAAATCATAGCTGTCGACCGCCGATTGCTCGATGCGCTCGAGCGTCAACACGAGGCGTCCTCTCGGGCTCACGGCGTAGGCAAACAGATTGCCGGTCAGAAGCGCCAGTTCCGGCGTGAAATAGAACGAGCCGACATGGATGTTGGGCGCGAACAGGAAGCCGACGATGGCGGCGAAGGCGATGCGTGGCCACCGTGTCGTCGGCGCCGTCAGCGGCTCGGTCAGCATCACGAAGGCGAAGAACAGCAGCGGCGACGAGCCCAGTGTCTCCGTCAGCGCGGCAGCGTATTGCGACGGCTCGGTGGTTGCCAGGATTGTCGCCAGCGCGACGACACCGAAGGTGGCGACCAGATCGAGCCGGCGCAGCTTGCGCACCATGAGAAGGCCGCCAAGAAGCACGACGGGAAGCAATGGCAAATTGCCGCCGACCCACCAGGTGGCCGGCTGGTCGAGCAGCAGCGCGGTCAGCGCCACGCCCAGCGCCGCGGGATTGAACAGGTGTTTCCCGCCGATGGCGAGGATGAACTTGGATGAAATCGCCCAGACGCAGGCGAATACCACCGCGCATATCCCCTTGAGGTCCGTGGCGGCCACCGGATCGAGGATGAGCGCCAGGATGAGGGCGGTGATGTAGACCGACTCGTTGTTGGCCGGAACCTTGAAGACGGCGGCAAAAACCCTGTTGGTGATCCAGCAGGCTGCCAGCATCAGCCCCGTCGTGAAGGCGAGCATGACCGGGTCATGCGGCACCAGCTTGAGGAAACCGAGCACGAAGGCCGTGCCCAGCAGGGCGATCAGGTAATAGAGGACCAGCCGGTACATGGTCTGATGGTCGAGAAGCCGGTCGATGGTCTTGATCATGGCTGGCAAAAAGCTCCGAAGCCGCTCGTCGGCGTGGCCCGACGGTTGCTGTCGACGACGTAGCCTTCGAGGCCAGGCGCCTGTTCGAGAAAGAGAATGCCCTGCCGGCCCATGGCGAAGGCGGCGGTGGCGAAACGGTCGGCCTCCAACACATCCGAGCCGATGACGGTCAGGCTGACGATTTCGGTGATCGGATCGGCTCCGAGCGGATTGTAGATGTGCTGCCCGCGCACATAGGTGCCGGAGGTGGCGACGCCGTGTCCTCGCGGGTAGACGATCTTGATGATCTCTTCGGCATTGAAGGGATTGCGGATGCCGACGCTCCAGTCGAGACCCGAAGCATTTCGGCCGCAGGACTGGATGTCGCCGCCCGCCTCGATGAAGAAATCGCCGACGCCGGCCCGGCGAACGATCCCGGCGGCATTGCGGATGGCCCAGCCCTTGACGATACCGGACGGGTCCAGCGATCCGTCGGGCTTGCGGATGTCGAAATATCCGTCCGTCTGGTTTTTCGTCTGTGCGGCAAGCGCCATCACTTCCATCATTTCGGCGCTCCAGTCGCGGATCGGAAGATCACCCCGGTTGATGGCCGAAATCTCGCTGTCGGTCCTGTAGGTGCTGAAGCGGCGGTCGATGTGCTCGAAATAATCGAAGGCCGCTTCTACAAGGGTCGCACCCGAGGCACCGGCGATGTCGACGGTGATGGGCATGCCCATCAAGATCCTCGTGTCGCGCATCGATCAGGACGATGCCTTCTTCAATGCGCCGCCAAGCGACTGGATGAAGGCCTTGCTGGTCAGCGTGGCGCCCGAAATGATGTCGACATTGGCGCTCTGCGCACTGATCGCCTCGTCACGCAGCATCGGCAGCGCCTGCCTGTTGATGCTGACCGAGGTGCGGCGGTCATTCGGGTATTTCAGCACCTTGAGCGCCGTGAGACGGCCGCCTTGGATGGAGGCCTGAATTTGGATGAGGCCGTAATAGGCATCGGCGGCAGGACCGGTGTAGGTACCGTCGGCAAAGCCGTGCCCCGCCGGCTTGGGGCTCACAGCCAGCTTCATGGCGGCCTTGAAGACGCGGGCGGGTGCTTGCGGATAGTCCGGCCTCGGCTGGGGAATGGGGATATAGACGGCCGGGGTTATGGTGAAGGATGCCGTCCGTGGCGCGGCATCGGCGCCAGTTTGAACTGGCGCCTGTTCGGGCTGGGCTGCGGGCGCTTGAGAAAGCTGCGGAGGGCTGGATGAGAGCGGCGGCTTTATCGCCTGCTGCTTCGGGGTGGGCGCCGAGATCGCGGCGGTGGTTTCGTCGCCGACCGATGTTGGCTTGGGTGCAGGAGGATCGAACCGCACACTCTGCTGGCGGATCCCAGGCGATGGCGGCGCAGGCGCTGGAGTGGGATCGGTCCGAACGGGGCTGGCCGGAGCTGGGGGCTGCACCACACTGTCCTCGGCCGCATTGGCGGAACCCGCTGTGTCGATCATGTCGCCGGCAGGACCCTTGCCTGCCTGGTCCCATACATAGGCGCCCGAAGACGCGATCACGAAAAGTGACAGGGCAATCTGTTTCATGGGCTCGTTTCACCTTGAATCCCGTGCCGGCGAATCGGCTTCGCGGCTATTCGGAAACAATGTCTCACGATCCACCTGACAATTGGCTGTCAGGCCCCGGCACCGTCGACAGCACCGATCCTTGAGCCTCCAGTCGTCACCTCGAAACGAACGGGACGACGGCGGCCGTCAACCAAACCTGCCCTCGCGGCTAGGCGCTGAACAAACCACTTCAAACCGGGCCGCGGCTTCGCTACGCTTGCGGCCATGTCTCAATCCAGCACCGCGATCTTCGGCGCCCGTCGCGACCAGGCGTTTCCCACGCTGAGCGAGGCCGACATCGACCACATGCGCCGTTTCGGCGAGGCCAGCGCCTATGCGGCCGGCGAGCACATCATCAGGGCCGGCGATGTCGCGCCGGGTCTCATCGTCGTGCTGTCGGGCAAGGTCGATATCACCCAGGATGGTCTTGGCCGGCGCGAGACGATCGTCACCCACGGCCCCGGCAGCTTCGTCGGCGAGCTGGCGCAGCTTTCGGCCCGGCCCTCGCTGGTCAATGCCGAGGCCGCCGAGCCGGTCGAGGCCTTCGTCATTCCCTCGCGGCGGGTGCGCGACCTGATGGTGCAGGAGGCCAATCTCGGCGAGCGCATCATGCGGGCGCTGATCCTGCGCCGCGTCGGGCTCCTGGAAAGCGCCACAAGCGGGCCGATCATCATCGGACCATCAGGCAATGCCGACGTGCTGCGGCTGCAGGGCTTCCTGGCTCGCAGCGGCCAGCCGCACCGCGTGCTCGATTCCGGCAGCGACCCTTGCGCCAAAACCCTGGTCGAGCGTTTCGATGTCGACCCGCACCATCTGCCGGTCGTGCTGTGCCCGAACGGCA
The DNA here is from genome assembly GCF_016756575.1 of Mesorhizobium sp. 131-3-5. Taxonomy (NCBI): domain Bacteria; kingdom Pseudomonadati; phylum Pseudomonadota; class Alphaproteobacteria; order Hyphomicrobiales; family Phyllobacteriaceae; genus Mesorhizobium; species Mesorhizobium sp. 131-3-5. Next base: position 790,334 of record NZ_AP023254.1, on the reverse strand, counting down.
GGCTGCTGATGAATCCCGGTGAGAAGGACCTCGCCCGCTGCATCGGCCTGCTGCGGCCGATCGATGCCGATACGCTGTATGATGTCGCCATTGTCGGCGCCGGGCCTGCGGGCTTGGCGGCGGCGGTCTATGCCGCCTCCGAAGGGCTGTCGACCATCGTGCTCGATTGCCGGGCCTTCGGCGGCCAGGCCGGCGCTTCCTCGCGCATCGAGAACTATCTCGGCTTCCCCACCGGCATCACCGGCATGGCGCTGATGGCGCGCGCCTACAACCAGGCGCAGAAATTCGGCGTCGAAATGGTGATCCCGGACGAGGCGAAGCTTTTGAGTGCCGCGACCGACAATTCGGGCGCCCGTTACCTGCTCGATGTCGGCGACGGCGAGACGGTGCGCACCCGCAGCGTGGTGATCGCCAGCGGCGCGCGCTATCGCCGCCTCGATGTCGCTAATTTGTCGCAGTTCGAGGGAACGTCCGTCCACTATTGGGCCTCGCCGATCGAAGGCCGGCTTTGCGCCGGGCAGGAGGTGGCGCTGGTCGGCGCCGGCAATTCGGCCGGGCAGGCGGCCGTCTATCTCGCCAGCCATGCGCGCAAGGTGGCGCTGCTGGCGCGCGGCGGCAGCCTCGATGCCTCGATGTCGCGCTACCTCGTCGAGCGCATCAAGGCGCAGCCGAACATCGAGGTGCTGACCGAGACCGAAATCGAGGCGCTGGAGGGCGAGGAAGGCAATCTTGCCACTGTCCGCTGGCGCAACCGTGTCAGCGGGCAGGAGACGACACGACCGATCGGCCACCTCTTCCTGTTCATCGGCGCCGATCCCAACACCGACTGGCTGGCGCAATGCAATGTGGCGCTCGACGCCAAGGGCTTCGTCCGCACCGGATCTGAGCTCGGACCGGAGCATGGCCTGATGGAGACCAGCCGCAGCGGCGTGTTTGCCATCGGCGACGTGCGCTGCGGCTCGGTCAAGCGCGTCGCGGCCGCCGTCGGCGAAGGTGCCCAGGTGGTCGCGGCCTTGCATGCCTATCTCGCGCGGGACGGCAGCCCCGCCGTCACGCCTCAAAGCATGATCCCGAAAAGTGGCAACCGGTTTTCGGAAGAAGATCACGCTTCAACGAAGAGATATTTCAGGAGAGAGTGATGGCGGACGAATGCAAGCATGCGGCCGGGATCAAGGATGTGACGCCGAGCGCGCTCGGCTGTGAGGAATGCCTGAAGAGCGGCTCGTGGTGGGTGCATCTGCGGCTCTGCCGCACCTGCGGACACGTCGGCTGCTGCGACGACTCGCCCAACCGCCACGCGACAAAGCATTTCCACGCCACCAGCCATCCCGTCATCGAGGGCTACGATCCGCCGGAAGGCTGGGGCTGGTGCTATGTCGACGAGGTCTTTCTCGACCTCGGCGACCGCACGACGCCGCAGAACGGGCCGATCCCAAGGTTTTATTGAGGCGCCGCGCACGCGGCCAAGTTTCCGCCCGATACTGCCGATCTCGCGATCAGTCCCGCTTTGGCGTCACGGGCGCGCGTGCCGGATTGTCGACGCTGTTCTCATTCACCTGGAAGGCCTTTCCTTCGACCTTCTTTTTCCTGAGATCGTCGCCGGTCTGCGGTTGCGGCGGACCCTCGGGATTTTGCTCGGTGTTTTCGTTGACGTCGAGGGCTCGGGTCATGATGTCCTCCAGGGCTGTCCTGGAAGACAATGTTCGACGCGGCACGCGGTTCCGCCGGCAAAGCAGGCGCGCCTTGCAATCAGGCGTTTGTGGCCGGACAGCAGCAGCGTTTACCGTCGGTCCACCTTGTGCCGGCACCGTCATGCCGGCTTGTGCTGTCGCACGATCCTCCACTCATGCCAGATCAACACCATCACGACCGCATCGAAGACGGTCAGGACCAGCAGGCCGGGTGAATGGGTGTATGAGTAGCGGTAGACTTGATAGATCATGAACAGGCCCAAGGCCGCGAGCGAGGCCGGGTAAGACCAGAGCTTGCCTCTCAAAAGCCCGACAACCAGGGCAAGCTTTATCAGGCCGTGGCTGAGCAGGTAGAAGGCGTAGAACTGTTTGCTGGCGATCGAAAAATGGCTTGCCATCTGCGACAGATGCCCAGCTATGAAATCGTTCGGATCTTCGATCAATTCTTCCGCGGTGAGGGCATTGACCCAGGAGGCGATGGTATCGGTGGTGACGACATAGAGCAGAAGCCCGCCGATGCATTCGATCAGGGCATGCGCGCCCTTCAGCCATACGCTGACTTCGAAGATCTGATGGATGCGGTGTTCATCGACGGGTTTCAACAATCCACCTCACAACCAGCCACGTGGTACGACTGGCTTACCGCGACAACTCCCGGCTGGACAATCTGGTGACCAAAGTTCTTTAGGCCGCCAACGGACGCGTTCAGAACGCGATCGACGGGACGGCTCTTCAGGATCAGCCCGCGAAGTACCGATACCCCAGCCATCCCGCCAGCGCCACCGAAGCGACCCAGATACAGGCGATGATCAGCGCCGCGCCGCGGCTCACCGGCCTGTCGACAGCGAGGGCGGCGGCCGCCCTGTGTTCTGCCATGACCTCGGGCGGTATCATCTTGACCACGGCAAGGATGCCCAAGGGGACCAGGACCGCATCGTCGAGGTAGCCAACCACGGGGATGAAATCGGGAATCAAATCGATTGGCGACAAGGCGTAGCCCGCGACACACACAGCAAGCGCCTTGGCGTACCATGGCGTTCGGGGATCGCGCGCGGCAAGGTAGAGCGCATGCACGTCGCGCTTGATCGCCCGGGCCCATTCGCTCAATGTTGCCATTGGATGACCATAGCGCCAAAGGATGACGCGCCCAATAGCGCACGCTGGCCGCCTGGCAGGATGGCTGGCGGCCCCTCGACATGCGCGGCCGTCCAACAGGCGTTCGCGGCCGGTTGTGGTGCCGCCTATCGCACGGATCCGGTAACGGTCCGGTCTACATCCGGAACGGACTTGCGGTCATTGCCGGCAAGCGCGGCTATGAGCAGCAGGCTGGCCACCACCGGAACGAACAGGACGGCGACACGGGCCTGTACATGAAGAATGGCGCGCCATTCGTTGCTGCGCTTGTCCGGGCTGTCGCTCATCATACTCACTTTGCCATGGACCCCCCGAGGGGTCACATAGAGGTGAACTGTTAAGCAACTCCTTCCGACTTCGTTAACGGGGCCGCAAGCGCGAAATCAGCTGAGCCCGATGCGCCTCGCGCCTTGCCGGAACAGCGCCTCGGCATCGGGGTCGAAGCGGAAGGTGCCGATGAAATCGTCGGCACGGTAATCAGGCAATGTCCTGCGGATCGCGGCGGCGAAGCCGCGCGCCTCCTCGAGCCGGCCGGCAAGCGCCAGGCAGTGCGCGGCGATCGCCAGGATGATGGTATGCGCGTTGGGCCGCGCCGCCGCCTTGAGCGCCCATTCGGCCGCCTCCTCGAACTGGCCGAGCCGGACATGCGACATGGCGCGCGACCCCAGCATGCCGAACAGCAGCGGGTCGAAGGGGCTGAGATGCCGCGAATGGTCGGACGAGCTTATCGCCGCCTGCGGGTCGCCCGACTGCGAGTGGACGAAGGACAGCGCGTAATGGCCAAGCGCGAAATTCGGGCTGAGATCCACCGCCCGCTCCAGTTCGGAGAGCGACCCGTCCTGCTCGCCGCGCAGCCACAGCGCCCGGCCCATCGCCCAGTGCGCGGCCGGATTGTGATCGTCGACCAGCAGGCTGTGGCCGGCGCTCTCATAGGCCAGCGCGCTTTCCCGGTCGCGGTCGCCCCAGCGCTGGAAGGCATTTTGCCAGTGGGTGAAGGACAGGCCGGCATAGGCGCGGGCAAAGGTCGGATCGAGCTGCAAGGCCTTGTCGAAGAAATGCCGCGCCTGCTCGTTCTCGGCCTGGGTGAAGCGGTACATGTGCCAGAGGCCGCGATGATAGGCTTCCCAGGCATTGAGCGAGTTGGGCGCCTTCAGCATGGCGCGGTTGCGCTCGACCGTTTCGATCTCGGCCGAGATCGACGACACGATGCTGTCGCCGATATCGTCGAGCACGGCAAAGAGGTCGTCGGGCCTCCGCTCGAAGGTTTCGGCCCACACAATCCTGGCCGTGCGCACCTCGACCAGCTCGACGCTGACGATCAGGCGGCCGGTCAGGCTGCGCACCGTGCCGGTGGCGACATAGTCGACGCCAAGCTTTCTGCCTGCCTCCTCGGGTGCGATGGCTTTCTCGGCCAGCGCGAAAACCGATCCGCGTGCGATGACGAAGAAATCCCTAAGCTTGGCAAGCCGGGTGATGATGTCGTGGGTGAAACCGTCGGCGAGCCCGCCACGCCCGCCGCTTTCCTCGACAAAAGGCATCACCGCCAGCGACGCCTGGCTTGGCTCGACCGTGGCCACGTCATCCGCTGTGACCACCAATTGCGGCAGTGTGGAAAGGCCGGCCGGCTGTGACTTGAGCGGGCTGCTTGACTGTTGATGGCGGATGGCCTGCCAGGCCGCGCGAAGCGGGGCGAAATCCAGCTCTTCCGACTGGAATAGGCGAGCAGCCGACGCCAGATGCTCCTCGGCCGCGCCGATAGCGCCGCGCTCGGCCAGATTGGATAGCAAGGCCAGATGAGCGCGCGTGTCGAAAGGCGCCAGCTCGACCCATTTATCGAGATGCGTGGACATTTCGGGCGAGCCCGCCGGATGGTTTGCGGCAAGCTGTTCCAGCACGGCGGCGTGGTATGCGTGAAAACGCCGGCGCTGGGCGACCAGCCAGCCGTCGAAAAGCGGGCTCCGCTCCAGCTCCAGCCCGTCGAGCAGATCGCCGGCGAAGAGTCCTGCCAGCGCCTGCAGCCGCTCCACATCAAGCGTAGCGATCCCTTGCGCGGCGGCATGGCTGATCTCCAGCGCATCGACATGGCAGCCTTCGAGATCGAGCGCGACCGTATCGCCTGGCGTGATGACCCGACGCCGGTCCGGCGTGTCGAGGGCGGCGCGCAGCTTGCTCAGGCACCAGCGCAATTCGCCGCGGGGGTCGTTGGGCACATCCCACAGCAACTCGCACAGGCGGCCACGGCCCACGGCGTGCGGCGCCAGCACCAGATAGGCCAGGAGCGCGCGCAACTTGCGCGATGCCGGCAGCGCCACTGGCACGCCGTCGCGCAGGATTTCCAGCGGTCCGAGCAGGCGCAAGGACAGGATCGGCCTGTCAGCCTCCAGCCTCGATGGTGCGGATTCCACGTGCGTTTCCACGCCTGCTCCCACGCTGGCCCGTCGACCCTTGCTGTATCACCAAACGTGACACGGCGCATCCGGGGCGAATCTCGCGCCGGATACCGTCATTGCCGCATCGTCGGCATGTCAGTCCTAGCGCGGCCATGTCTCGAAACCTCGCCGCCCAACCCGCCGGTTTGTAACCGGCCTGTGAAGACGAACACGATCGAGGAGATCAAACATGTTGAATCGACAGAAAATCAGAACCACCACCGGGCGCGGTCGCCTGTTCGACAGCATTCTTGACACCGTCGGCGACACGCCGGTGATCCGCATCAATAATCTGGCACCGGCCCATGCGACAATCTACGTCAAGGCCGAGTTCTTCAACCCCGCCGCCTCGGTGAAGGACCGGCTGGCGCTCAACATCATCGAGGAGGGCGAGCGCAGCGGCGCGTTGAAGCCCGGCCAGACGGTGGTCGAGGCAACCAGCGGCAACACCGGCATTGGGCTGGCCATGGTCTGCGCGCAGAAGGGTTATCCGCTGGTCGTCACCATGGCCGACAGCTTTTCGGTCGAGCGCCGCAAGCTGATGCGCATGCTCGGCGCCAAGGTGGTGCTGACGCCACGCGCCGAAAAGGGTTTTGGCATGTACAAGAAGGCGGTGGAACTGGCCGAGGCCAATGGCTGGTTCCTCGCCCGGCAGTTCGAGACGGCGGCGAACGCCGCCATCCACGAGGCCACCACGGCGCGCGAGATCATCAATGATTTCGCCGGGTCGCGGCTCGATTGCTTCGTCACCGGCTATGGCACCGGCGGCACGGTCGTCGGTGTGGCGCGCGTGCTGCGCCGTGAGCGGCCGGAGACCCGCATCGTGCTCTCCGAACCGGCCAATGCGCAGCTGGTCGGCAGCGGCAAGGCGCAGCAGCGCGGTGCCCATGGCGCCCCTGCCGCCAGCCACCCGGCCTTCGAGCCGCATCCGATCCAGGGCTGGACGCCGGACTTCATCCCCAACGTGCTGCAGGAAGCCATCGACGCTAGCCTCTATGACGAGGTGGTGCCGATTGCCGGACCCGAAGGCATGAAGTGGGCCAAGGCCTTGGCGCAGAAGGAGGGCATCTTCACCGGCATTTCCGGCGGCGCCACCTTCGCCGTGGCGCGGCAGGTCGCGGAAAAGGCGCCGGCCGGATCGGTGATCCTGTGCATGCTGCCCGACACCGGCGAGCGCTACATGTCGACGCCGCTGTTCGACGGCATCGAGGCCGAGATGGATGCCGAGGAGATGGCGCTGTCGCGCTCGACGCCCGGCTGCCAGTTCCCGGCGGCTTGACGGAGACCGGTCATGGACATCGCGCAGGAAACCCTCGGCGTGGCCGCCGAGGAAACGCTCGACCCCGCCGACTGGGCCGCAGTGCAAGCCCTGTCGCACCAGGTCATTGATGATGCTGTCGATTACCTCAGCGACATCAGGGACCGCCCGGCCTGGCGCGAGATGCCGGCGGAGGTGCGAGAAGCCTTCGCGGCACCCTTGCCGCGATCGCCGGCGCCGCTGGCCGCCGTCTACGGCGAGGTGTCGCGCACGGTGATGTCCTATCCGATGGGCAACATCCATCCGCGCTTCTGGGCCTGGTACATGGGGTCGAGCAACTTCACCGGCGCGCTCGGCGATTTCCTGGCGGCGATCCAGGGTTCCAATCTCGGCGGCGGCAACCACGCCGCCGGGCTGATGGACAGCCAGGTGGTCAACTGGTGCAAGCAGATGCTGGGCTTTCCCGCTTCCGCCTCTGGCACGCTGGTCAGCGGCGGCTCGATGGCCAACATCATCGGCCTGACCGTGGCGCGCAACACCAAGGCCGGCATCGACGTGCGCGAGCACGGCGTCGCCGCAATCGAAAAGCCGCTGCGCTTCTATGGCTCGGACCAGATCCATTCCTGCCACCGGAAGGCGATGGAAGCGCTCGGCCTCGGCAACCGGGCGCTGCGCCGCATCCCGACCGATGCCGGCCTGCGCATCGACATACCGGCCTTGCGCGCGGCGATATCGGAGGATCGCGAAGGCGGTTTCAATCCGGCCTGCGTCATCGGCAATGCCGGCACCGTCAACACCGGTGCGATCGACGATCTGCGGGCGCTCGCCAAGCTCGCGCATGAGGAAGGCCTATGGTTCCATGTCGATGGCTGCATCGGCGCGCTGATCGCGATCGCGCCCGACAATGCGCATCGCGTCGCCGGCATCGAATGGGCGGATTCCGTCGCGCTCGATCCGCACAAATGGCTGCACGCGCCGTTCGAGGTCGGCTGCGCCCTGGTCAGGGACGCCGTCGCGCATCGCCGGACCTTCGCGGTGACGCCGGAATATCTGGAATCGACGCCGCGCGGCCTCGCCTCAGGCGAATGGCTGCACGATTACGGCCTGCAGACCTCGCGCGGTTTTCGCGCGCTGAAAGTCTGGATGGCGCTGAAGGAACATGGCGCCGATAAATTCGGCCGCCTCATCGACCAGAACATCGCGCAGGCCTCCTATCTCGCCGGGCTGATCGAGGCCGAGCCGCTGCTGGAGCTGGCGATGGCGCCGACCATCAACATCGTCTGCTTCCGCTACCAGCCCGGCGTCACCGGCGAGGCACTGAAGGCGCTCAACACCGAGATCATGCTGCGGCTGCAGGAAAAGGGCATTGCCGCCCTTTCCGACACCACCCTTTATGGCGAACACTGGCTGCGCGTGGCGATCGCCAACCACCGCACAAGGCGCGACGATCTCGATCTTCTGGTCGGCGAAACGGTGCGGCTGGGGCGGCAGATCATGGCGGAAGGTTCTTCCGTGAAATAGTTCCAAAAGCGAAGCGACAGGCATGGGCGGTCATGCGATTCTGCGGTGGTGATTCGGGAGGTCCGACCGTGACGCTGTTTCGTATGGCCGTGCTCGCGGCGCTCGTCTGCACGACCTCGGCCAAGGCCGCCGACATGGCCTTCTTCGTCAAGAACCTGCGCAAGGAAGCGGTAGCGGTCGAGCTGTTCAGCCGCGACCGCGAGACCGTCTGGCCGGGCAACGGCAAGGTGTTCCTGATCGACCCGAATTCCCAGAAATCGGTGCCCCTTTCCTGCAATCAGGGTGAGCGCATCTGCTATGGCGCCTGGGTCGACGGCAATGACCGGATCTCGGCCGGCGTCGGGCCTGATAACGACCAGCCTTGCGACACCTGCTGCTTCATCTGCGTGGAACACACGACCGAGACGATCGATCTGGTGCCGTGATTGGCCGGGCGTCACCAGAGCAATTCCGGGAAATTGTGAAATGGTTTCGGTCAGGAATTGCTCTAGGGAAGGCCCGCCTTGCGAAAACCGTCGACGAAATGATCGCGCATCGCGGTGTCGCGGAATGGCTCCGTCCAGACCCAGTAGCTGGTCGTGAAGTGCGGGTTGCCGATGAGGAACATTTCGACCTCGGCCCGCGCCTCGTCGAGCCGGCCGAGTTGCGCCAGGCTCGCCGCCAGGAAACGGCGTGAGCTCGTCCGGTAAGTCTCCTCCCGGCGCAAGGTCTCGACGGCGGCTTCGTAGTCGCGCGCCGCATATTGTGCTTCGCCGAGCGTCAGATAGTACCAGCTTGCCGGATAGGGATTGAGCCGGAACGCCTTGCGGATGTGCTCGAGGCCTTCCTCGACTCGTCCGGCCAGCACCGCGATGTCGGACAAGGTCGCCCAGGCGTCGGCCTCGTTCGGGTCGAGTTCGAACGCTTTGGCGAATTCGGCTTCCGACTCTTCGAAACTGTGCTCATAGGCGAGCAGATTGCCGAGCACCCAACGGCAGCCGGCATCGTTGGGATCGATCGCCACGGCCTTGCGCGCCAGTTCCAGCGCGATGCGACGGTTGGGGTCGACCGGCTCGCCCCAATGCACCCATCCCATCCAATGGTTCATGGCAAGCCAGCGATGAGCCTCGGCGTAGTCCGGGTCGAGAGACACCGCGCGCGTCAGCAACAGATGCGCTTCCCTTGCCGTCTGTGGTGATTCGTCGATCAGCTTGCGCGCCCGCACGCACAGATCGTAGGCCTCGAGATTTGTCGGCCGGTTGCGTGGCGGCGGCGCCCGCAGCCGTCCGAGCAGCGCCTCGACGATCTTGGCCGTGGCCTCGTCCTGAACGGCAAATATGTCGTCCAGGCCGCGATCGAAGCGTTCGGCCCACAGATGCTCGCCGCTTATCGCGTCGACCAGCTGGGCGTTGATGCGCACGCGCCCCGCGGCGCGTCTGGCGCTGCCCTCCAGCAGATAGCGCACGCCAAGCTCTTCGGCGATCGCGCGCACGTCCATCGCCTTGCCCTTGTAGGCAAAGGTCGAGTTGCGGGCGATGACGAACAGGCCCGGGGCCCTGGACAAGTCGGTGATCAGATCCTCGGTTAACCCGTCGGCGAAGGCCTCCTGCTCGGGGTCGTTGCTGAGATTGACGAAAGGCAGCACCGCTATCGATGGCTTGTCGGGCAGCGGCAAGGGTTTACGCTTTGCCCGGTGGAGCTTTTCGATGGCGCCCGTGAAGCGGTAGCCGACGCGCGGAACCGTCGATATCCATTCTCCGCCATCGGCGGGCGGACCAAGCAGCTTGCGCAGCTGCGCGATCTGGACGGTGAGGTTGCCTTCCTCGACCGCCGTTCCCGGCCACGCCGCATCCATCAGCTCGGCTTTCTCCAGGATTTCGCCGGGCCGTCCGACGAGCGCGGCAAGCAGCTTCAGCCCACGATAGCCGACAGCAACAGGATCGTCGTTCCGAAGCAGCGTTCCCGCACCCGGATCAAGTACGAACGGACCAAAGGCAAAGCGCGATCCCTGCATAGGGCGCATCTATAGAGCAATTCCGCGAAAAGTGTGAGGCGGTTTCATCGGGGAAAGCGCGCGGCGCCTCCCTAGGGAATGGCGTCAAAACAACGCGTTAGCGCCTGTTTGGAACTTTTGAGAACTATTTGGCGGGGCTTAATTACGGCGCCCTCCATATCCTGCAGAATTCAACCTCGTTCAGATCAAAGGCCGCCCATTCTCAAGCCTGTGGGCGCCAAAACATATGGAGGTTGTCATGACCAATATCTTTGCTTCGGCCCCGCATCAGGCAGTGCGGTGTAGAGCGCGCGTGGGGCAGACATCGCGCCGGCGCTACAGCCTTGCCACCTTGCGGAACACCATCGCGGCCTGGCGTCAACAGACACGCTATCGCTGGGACCTCAAGCGGATCTCGGAAGTCAATCCGCATCTGATCGACGATATCGGCCTGACCAGGCGGGAGGTCGATGAAGAGATCGCCAAGCTGCCGTTCTGGCAACGATAGGGCGAAGCCTGCAATGACGCCGGTTCGTCGTTTAGCTCCCGCGATTCTATCAGGGATTGTCGTCATCCCCCTTTAGCACCGGCCCCCGTCATGGCATGATGACCCCATCGGCCGTGGGGGCCGATTCTTCATCGGGGGTTTCCATGTCTTTCATACCAGCGCGCCGGCTTGCCGCCGCGTTCTCGCTTGCCATCCTTTTTGCACCAGCCGCCCATGCCGGCGACGTCACCTTTGCCATCAAGAACAGCCATCCCAACGCCATGCGCCTTGAGCTCTACAGCCAGGATCGCGATTATGTCTGGCCGGGCAACGGCAAGGACTTCTATCTCGATGACGGCGAGACCAAGTCGTTGCCGATCTCCTGCAACGAAGGCGAATCCATCTGCTACGGCGCCTGGGTCGATGGCGACGAGGGCACCTATTGGGGCGTCGGCCCCGGCAACAAGGAAAAATGCGAGGATTGCTGCTACACCTGCAGCGGCGGCGAGACCGAGGAGATCAATCTCGTCCCCTGACCGGTTTGCCAGCTTGACGGTCTCCCCCATGGGAGCGATAGCCTGTGCCGATACCCAAAGCGCGCCGCGTCGGTTCAGCCGCGACGCGCCCCAGGCAAGAGGAGTACGGCAATGGCAGGCACGGTCGAGGGTGAGAAGATCGACGTCGGCTTTTCCGGCAAGCGCTGCATCCATTCGCGCAATTGCGTGCTCGGCGACCCGCATGTCTTCGTGCCCAACGCGCCGGGGCAATGGATCCATCCCGACGCGGCCAGTGTCGAAAAGATTGTCGCCATCGCCGAAAGCTGTCCGTCGGGCGCCATCACCTATGTCAGGAAGGATGGCGGGCCGCAGGAACAGCCGCCGGTGGTCAACACCGTGCGGCTGCGTGAAAACGGCCCGCTTGCCGTGCACGCCGAGATCGTCCTCGACGGCGAAACCTTCTATCGCGCCACGCTGTGCCGCTGCGGCGCTTCGGAAAACAAGCCGTTCTGCGACGGCAGCCACAGCAAGGCCGGCTTCACCGCCACCGGCGAACCGCCGCTGAAGGACACGCCGGCGCTCGAAGCGCGCAACGGCCCGCTGAAAGTGACGCCGACCACCAACGGCCCACTCAAGCTGGAAGGCAATGTCGAGATCGTCACCGGCACCGGCCACACGATCGACCGCACGCAGCGCACCTTCCTCTGCCGCTGCGGCCACTCGGCCAACAAGCCGTTTTGTGACAATACGCATAAGAAGATCGGCTTCGTGGCATAAAAGGCCGTTCGCCAGCGTTAGTGTAGGATGAGGGTTCGCGCTCAGGAGGAAATCCATCATGCGCACCATGCTCGTTCTTGCTTTGCTTGCCTTTGCCGTGCCCGCCTACGCCGCCAATCATGCGGTCCAGATCAAGGGCATGAAATTTAACCCACCGAAAATCGCGGTCGCCGTTGGCGATACCATCATTTTCACCAATGCCGACTCGATGACGCACACCGCCACCGCGCTCGATGGCTCCTTCGACACCGGCCATCTCGCCACCGGCAAGAGCGCCAAGGTCAAGGTATCGGCGGCCGGCGCACATCCATTCCATTGTGCGATCCACAGCTCGATGAAGGGCATTGTCACAGCCAAATAGCGGCAGCCTCGCCAGAGGGTCCCTGGCGTTGCGGTCAAAGCCGCCGATCCCCTCCCAGGGGGAGATCGGGGATCCTATTGCGGTCATCGCGTGTTGGCCCAGCGCTCGTGGCTTTATCGGCCGGCCGCGATAGGCTAAGGGCGGGAAGCAAAATTCCCCACCGCCCGGACTGCCAATGACCGCCAAGACCAAGTCAAAACCTCTGTTCCTCGGCATCGACACCGGCGGCACCTACACCGATGCCGTGCTGTGGTCCGAGACGGAGGGCCCGCAGCAGGGGCCGAACAAGGGCAAGGTGCTGGCCAAGGCCAAGGCGCTGACCACCAGGCATGATCTCGCTGTCGGCATTTCCGGCGCGGTCGACGCGGTGCTCGAAAAGGCCGGTACCGATCCGGCCGCGATCAAACTGGTCTCGATGTCGACGACGCTGGCCACCAATGCGCTGGTCGAGGGCCAGGGGGGCCGCGTCGCGCTCGTCATGATCGGCTTTTCCGAAGCCGACCTCGCCCGCGATGGGCTGAAGACCGCGCTCGGCACCGATCCGGTGGTGTTTTGCCCGGGCGGCCATGATGTCCACGGCAATGCCGCCAAGCTCGATCTGTCAGGGCTGGAAGAGGCCCTGCCGGAACTCGGTGCCTCGGTGTCCGGCTTTGCCGTGTGCGCCTATTTCGCCACCCGCAACCCGGCGCATGAGATCGCCGCCCGCGAACTGATCCGCGACAAGACCGGCCTGCCGGTCACCGCGAGCCACGAACTCTCGGCCAAGCTCGGCGGCCCGCGTCGGGCGCTGACCACGCTGCTCAACGCCAGGCTGATCTCGATGATCGACCGGCTGGTGGCGGCGACCGAAGGGTTTTTGCAAGCCCGCAACATCGCCGCTCCCCTGATGGTGGTGCGCGGCGACGGTGCGCTGGTCTCGGCGGTGTTCGCCCGCCAGCGGCCGATCGAGACCATCCTCTCCGGTCCGGCGGCCAGCCTGGTCGGTGCCCGCCACATGACCGGGCTCGACAATGCCGTGGTCTCCGACATTGGCGGCACCACCACCGATGTCGCCGTGCTCGACAAGGGCCGGCCGCGCCTGGATCCCGAAGGCGCCACCGTCGGAGGCTTCCGCACCATGGTCGAGGCGGTCGCCATGCGCACCTTCGGCCTTGGCGGCGATTCCGAAGTGGCGCTGGAGGACGGCGCGCTCAATCCAAAAATCCTGCTCGGGCCGCGCCGCCTGGTGCCGCTGGCGCTGGCCGGCATGGCGCATGGCGACGCCGTCAAATCGGAGCTCGAACGCCAGCTGCGTTCGCCCAATCCCGGCCGCATGGACGGCCGCTTCGCGGTGCGCACCGGCGTGCCGGACAGGCTTGCGGCGGGTCTCACCGCTCCGGAAGCGCGGCTTTACGAGGCGATCGGCGCGACGCCGCTTGCCCTCGACAGGTTGCTGACGTCCAATGCCCAGAACGCCACCTTGAACCGGCTAGTCTCGCGTGGGCTGGTGCATATCTCAGGCTTCACCCCGTCGGACGCAGCACACGTGCTGGGCAAGCAAGCCAATTGGGATGCCGCCACCGCCCGCCTCGGCGCCGAGCTGTTCGCCCGCAAGCGCGATGGCCGTGGCCAGCCTATCGCCGCGTCGCCGGAAGTGATCTCGGAGCGCGTGCTGGTGACGCTGACGCGCTGGTCGGCCGAATACATCCTCGAAACCGCCTTCGCCGAGGACGGGCTCGATGGCGCCGCGACCGTGGCGCACGCGCTGGTGCAGCGCGCCGTCGATGCCCATCCCGGCATCGCCCGGTTGAGCGTCGCGCTCGACCGCCCGGTCATCGGCCTCGGCGCTTCCGCGCCGCTGCACTACGCCGGCCTGGCGCCCTTGGTCGGCAATGACTGCGTGGTGCCCGAGGACACCGATGTCGCCAACGCGCTCGGCGCCGTCGTCGGCCAGGTCAGGGTCTCGGCCGAAGCGCGGGTCAGCCAGCCCAGGGAAGGGCTGTTCCGTCTGGCCTCCGGAGAAACGGTGCGCGATTTCCTCGACGAGGCTGCGGCGATCGCCGCTGCCGAGGCCGATGTGCGAGCGATCGTGGCCGAGCGCGCCCGGGACGCCGGTACCGACAATGCCGAGATCGACGTCGCGACCGAGTTCAAGGTTTCCACCGTCGAAGCCCAGCGCATGTTCATCGAGGCGCATGTGGTGGCGGTCGCCTCGGGACGGCCAAGGATCGCGATGTGAGCGCCTTCCTTCTCCCCGTTCACGGGGAGAAGGTGCCCGAAGGGCGGATGAGGGGCAGAGCCAAGGGAATGCAGTTTCACTGTGCCGCCCGTTCGGCCAACGCCGCGCCGCCCCCTCATCTGGCTGCCGCCATCTTCTGCCCATAGAACGGGGAGAAGGACGCAGCTTCGCCAACCTTGCCTAAATGTCCCCTTCACCTTAAGCCGAATTGACCCTGTAGACCTGACATGCCAAAGGCCCGCCCGAGCCTTTCGTCTGGAGACAAGCTGATGACCGATCGCATCGAGATCGCTGGATTGCGGATTGCCCGCGCGCTGCATGATTTTGTGGCTGGCGAGGCCGTGCCCGGCACCGGCATCGCCGCAGATGCGTTCTGGAACGGTTTTTCGGCCATCGTCCACGACCTCGCGCCGAAGAACCGGGCGCTGCTCAAAAAACGCGACGCCATGCAGGAAAAGCTCGACGGCTGGTATCGCGACAATGGCGCGCCGGTCGACATGGAGGCTTACAGGGGCTTCCTGAAAGAGATCGGTTATCTCGTTCCCGAAGGGCCGGCCTTCAGCGTGTCGACGGGAAATGTCGATCCCGAAATCGCCGTTGTTGCCGGGCCGCAGTTGGTGGTGCCGGTGATGAATGCGCGCTATGCGCTCAACGCCGCCAATGCGCGCTGGGGTTCGCTCTACGATGCGCTCTATGGCACCGATGCCATTCCCGAGACCGGCGGCGCGGAAAAGGGTAAAGGCTTCAACCCGGCGCGCGGCGCCAAGGTCATCGCCTGGGCCAAGGATTTCCTCGACCAGTCGGTGCCGCTCACCTCGGGCAAATGGGCGGGGGTCAACGGCCTGTCGGTGGCGCATGGCGCGCTGAAGCTTGGCGCCGGCGCCGGCGGCACCACGCTGGCCGACCCCAGGCAATTCGTCGGTTATCGCGGCGATGCCGCCAACCCCGATGCCGTGCTGCTGGTGAAGAACGGACTGCACATCGAGATCGTCATCGACCGCAACAACCAGATCGGCCGCACCGATCCGGCGGGCATTGCCGACGTCATCCTGGAATCGGCGCTGACCACCATCCAGGACTGCGAGGATTCGGTCGCGGCGGTGGATGCGGAGGACAAGGTCGTCGTCTACCGCAACTGGCTCGGCCTGATGAAGGGCGACCTCGCCGAAGAGATCAGCAAGGGCGGCAAGACGTTTGTCCGCAAGCTCAACCCCGACCGCGCCTACACCGCGCCCGGCGGCGGCACGCTGACGCTGCCCGGCCGCTCGCTGATGCTGGTCAGGAACGTCGGCCACCTGATGACCAATCCGGCGATCCTGGACCGCGACGGCAACGAGGTGCCAGAAGGCATCATGGACGCCGCGCTGACGGCGCTGATCGCACTGCACGATGTCGGGTCGAAAGGCCGCCGCGCCAATTCCCGCGCCGGCTCGATGTATGTGGTGAAACCCAAGATGCATGGGCCGGAGGAAGTCGCCTTCGCAGTCGAGATCTTCGACCGTGTCGAGGCGCTGCTCGGCATGGCGAAGAACACCATCAAGATGGGCATCATGGACGAGGAGCGGCGCACCACTATCAACCTCAAGGAAGCGATCCGCGCCGCGAAGGAACGCGTGGTGTTCATCAACACCGGCTTCCTCGACCGCACCGGCGACGAGATCCACACCTCGATGGAAGCCGGCCCGATGATCCGCAAGGGCGACATGAAGCAGGCCGCCTGGATCTCCGCCTACGAGGCCTGGAATGTCGACACCGGGCTCGAATGCGGGCTCGCCGGCCATGCCCAGATCGGCAAGGGCATGTGGGCGATGCCGGATCTGATGGCGGCGATGCTGGAACAGAAGATCGCGCATCCCAAGGCCGGCGCCAACACCGCCTGGGTGCCGTCGCCGACGGCCGCGACCTTGCATGCCACGCACTATCACAAGGTCGACGTCCATGCCGTGCAGGCGGCGTTGAAGAGCCGGCCGAAGGCGAAACTCGACGATATCTTGTCCGTTCCGGTGGCCGTGCGGCCGAACTGGACACCCGACGAGATCCAGCGCGAACTCGACAACAACGCTCAAGGCATTCTGGGCTATGTCGTGCGCTGGATCGACCAGGGCGTCGGCTGCTCGAAAGTGCCCGACATCAACGATGTCGGCCTGATGGAAGACCGCGCCACGCTGCGCATCTCCTCGCAGCACATCGCCAACTGGCTGCGCCACAAGGTGTGTTCGGAGATCCAGGTACGCGATTCCCTGCAGCGCATGGCGGCCATCGTCGACCGCCAGAATGTCGGCGATCCGCTCTACCGGCCGATGGCGCCGGATTTCGACACCTCCATCGCCTTCCAGGCCGCCTGTGACCTGGTGTTCAAGGGAACCAGCCAGCCCAACGGCTATACGGAGCCGGTGCTGCACGCGCGGCGGCTGGAGCTGAAGGCGCGCGATAGGACCTGAAAAGCAGGGCCGGCCCCAAGCGCCTCGCCGCCTGCGCCACGCGCTCTGATGCGGTAGGAAATCGCCTCGACGCTGTGGATGCGCCCGACCGTCTCGCTGGCGCCGGCCAGTGCGCGCGCTAGCGAAGGCTGCCACTCAAGTCAAAAACATGCCTAAAGCAGCCACTGTCGTTCCTTGGCGCCAGCGCAGGCGCAAGCGAATGCTGATCACATAAATGCGATGTCGAGGTGACCGGCAATCAGTTCCAGGCGCCTTGACGACCATTAATCTACCTACTAGTTGGTAGGTAGATTAAACGAGAGACCCCATCATGCCTGGACAAATGAACGATCAGAGCCCGTCATCAAACGGCTGGCTCAAAAGCTATTACTATCTGCGGTTTGCCGTATCGGCAGCCTGGGTTGTGGCGGCTTTCACCGTCGCGAAAAGCAGCCCGCCGCTCGCTGCCGCCATGCTGGTTGCCTATCCTGCATGGGATGCGCTTGCGAATTACATCGACGCCCGGCGCACCGGCGGGCTCGGCCGCAACAAGTCGCAATTGCTGAACTTCGCCGTCAGCATCGTCGCCACGATTGCGGTCGCCATCGCGCTCGGTCACAGCATGAATGCGGTGCTCTCGGTCTACGGCGTCTGGGCCGTTGTCTCCGGCGTGTTTCAGCTCCTGACCGCGGCGCGGCGCTGGAAAACCAACGGTGCGCAATGGCCGATGATCCTGAGCGGCGCCCAATCGGCGCTGGCGGGTCTGTTCTTCGTCAAGATGGCCGGCGGCACGGAGATCATCGGCATCGCCAATGTTGCACCTTATGCCGCGTTCGGCGCCTTCTACTTCTTCGTGTCCGCTCTGTGGCTGTCGGTCAGCGACGTCCTTCGCAAGTCGCCGCGGGTCGCAAGTTAGGGCAATGTCAGCAAAAGTGTGAGCGCTTTCCCTTGGGAATCGCTTCAAAACAAACGGGTTAGAGCGGTTCGCCGGTTTCCATGAAACGGCGAACCGCTCTAAGTGCAGAGGAGCCCTCCGCCGGAGCAAGTCATGAGCAAGCCTTCGAACACCGCCGACGAGATCCTGGCCGCCGCGCGAGCCTTCATCGTCGCGGGCGGCTACAATGGATTCAGCTACGCCGATATCGCCGAGGTGGTTGGCATCCGCAAAGCCAGCATCCATCACCATTTCCCCAGCAAGGTCGACCTCGTGCAGACCCTGCTCAAGCGTTACCTCGAGGATGCCGTCATCGGCATGGGAGGGCTCGAGCGCGATGTCCCCGAACCGCCCGAGTTGCTTCGAACCTATGCCGGCATCTGGGCCCGATGCATCGAGGATGCGAGCGTGCCGTTCTGCGTCTGCGCGCTGCTTGCCAGCGAGCTGCCCGCCCTTCCGCCGGAGGTTGCCGTGGAAGTCCGGGCGTATTTCCAGTTTCTCTCGGGATGGCTGACTGGCGTCATCGAGCGCGGCGCAGAACAGAGGACACTGGCAATATCGAATGCGCCGCGTGTGGAAGCGGAAGCCTTCATGGCGACCGTCCACGGGGCAATGCTTTCCGCGCGAGCCTATGGCGATGCCTTGACCTTTGGCATGATCCTGACGCCGACGCTGCAGAAGTTGATCCCCGCGACCGATTGATCCGGGCAAAGGCGGATCGGCCCGACGCGCGGTTTAATTGACCACAATGTTAGCATAGGTGGCTCCCCCGAAGCCGCACCTGTAGCTCCCAGCGACGGGCTGGTCGCGCGCGTGTCGTGATGCCTACCTCTTTTTGAAGGAGGGGAGCTACAATGCCGCTCGGGGATTTACGGTCACCCCAGAGGGAGGAGATTATGAAATACCTCGTAAATTGGAACGAGCGGCCACAGGGATCGGCGATCGAATACGAGAACGTCCAAAAGCGCATCCTGAAAATCTTCCGGCACTGGGAGATACCCAGCGAAGTCAAGGTACATGCCTTCGTGGCGCGGGTGGGTGAATGGGGTGGCAGCATGCTGATCGAGGCAGATGACCCGCTGGTAGTCCACAAAATGTGTTCGACCTTCCCGGCGTTCCAATTCGACGTCCATCAGGTCATCGACGTTCAGGACGCGGTCCGCGTCGAGATGGAAGCTATCAAATGGCGGGATGAACTTCCTTCATGAGCGGCAGCCGACGAGGCTGCGCATCTCGCAAAAGCCGGACGAGGCGACGCATTCGGAGCGCACTCGCTTCACCGGCTTCGTGGGATTCAGCCGGGTGCGCTCACGAAGCAGGTCGCGCACCGAGGCATGGATGCCGGCTTTGGGGCGAGACAGTACCTGGGTGCTGCGCAAGTGATTGGCGACGGCGGAAGGCGCTCTACGCCGCCTGCGCCACGCGTTCCGAACTCATGCGATAGGAAATCGCTTCGGCAAGATGGATGCGGCCGACGGTTTCGCTGGCGTCGAGGTCGGCCAGCGTGCGCGCCACTTTCAGCACGCGGTGATAGGCCCGCGCCGAGAAAGCGAGTTTCTCGCTGGCGTCCTTGAGCAGCGACAGGCCGGCTGCGTCGGGCATCGCGAAGTCCTCGATGACAGAAGGTGCGCAATGGGCGTTGGTGGTGGCGCTGGTCACGCCGAGCCGTTCGAAACGCTCGCGCTGCAGGGTGCGGGCGCGTGCGACGCGCAGCGCCACATCAGCACTCTTCTCCGCTCGATCCGGCCTTATCAGGTCGCTGGCCGAGACCGCCGGCACTTCGATCCGCAGGTCGATGCGGTCGAGCAGCGGACCGGAAATGCGTGCCTGATAATCGGTGCGGCAGCGTTCGCCGCGCAGGCAGCGATAGCCCGGTTCGCCGGCCATGCCGCAGCGGCACGGGTTCATCGCCGCCACCAGCTGGATGCGCGCCGGATAGGTGACGCGGTGGTTGGCGCGCGCGATCATGCAGTCGCCCGTCTCCAGCGGCTGGCGCAGCGCGTCGAGCGTCTGCGGCGTGAATTCGGGGAACTCGTCGAGGAACAGCACGCCGTGGTGGGCGAGCGAGACTTCGCCCGGCCGTGCGCGCAACCCGCCGCCGACCATTGCCGCCATCGAGGCCGAATGGTGCGGGGCGCGGAACGGCCGCCGGTCGGTCAGCTTGCCTTCGCCGAGCTCGCCCGCCACCGAGGCGATCATCGAGACTTCGAGCAATTCCTTCGGCGCCAGCGGCGGCAGGATCGACGGCAGCCGCTGCGCCAGCATCGATTTTCCCGAGCCTGGCGGGCCGACCATCAGCAGATTGTGGCCGCCGGCCGCCGCCACTTCCAGCGCCCGCTTGGCCGTCTCCTGGCCCTTGATGTCGGCAAGGTCGGGCAGGTCGCGCGCCGCGGCGTGGATACCGGCCTCCGGCCGCGACAGCACCTGCGTGCCACGGAAATGGTTGGCGATGGCGATCAGGCTGCGCGGCGCCAGAATATCGAAGTCCTTGCCGGCCCAGGCGGCTTCCGGCCCGCAGGCGAACGGACAGATCAGCCCCTTGCCCTCGGCATTGGCGCCGATCGCCGCCGGCAGGGCACCGGCGACGGCGGCAATGGTGCCGTCGAGCGACAATTCGCCAAGCACGACATAACCGGCCAGCATGTCGCCCGGAATGGCGCCAAGCGCGGCCATCAGGCCAAGCGCGATCGGCAGATCGTAATGGCTGCCTTCCTTGGGCAGGTCGGCCGGCGCCAGATTGACCGTCACCTTCTTCGACGGCATCGACAGGCCCGACGCATGCAGCGCCGCCTGCACCCGCTCACGGCTTTCGGCCACCGCCTTGTCGGGCAGGCCGACGATCTGCATGCCGACCTTACCGGGCGCGATCATCACCTGCACGTCGACCGGCACGGCCTCGATGCCCTGGAAAGCGACCGTGCGAACCCGCGCCACCATTTTCCCACCCCGGATATGGGCCGCAACCCATGCGATAGGCCTGGAACGTGGCCCCGGCAGAAGACAATCACAGATTGCCGGTCAAATCAAGAACATTACGAGAACAAGGCAATCGCTATGGTTGCAGCCGGATTGAGCCCGGTTGAAAAGGCGGAACATGGTTAATACGAACTGAAAACGGAAAATATCGCTGTGTGCCTATGACCGCAGTGAGGCGCGACATCGTCACAGAATTGTCAGCCCCAGTCTCGCGGCAGGTCTCATTTCGATCCACCCAGGGAGTGAATATGAGCAGCCATGAAAATGACTGCCAGGATAACCAGTATCGAAGCAAGTCCGTAAAGGCTTCGGTCCTTCTCGTCGAGAGGACGAAAGAATTTACCTCGCATGCTGTCAACCCAAATAAATTCACCAGTGATGCCGCAATACCGAAACAAACGGCGAGTATTAAAAAGACATTTCCATATAGGATGCTTGCCACATTTCTCCTCCAGGGTCGCTTAGGCAGCAGGGTGTCGGAGGTTACTTCCGCTTCCCCTCGACCGCATCCCAGAACAGGCTGGCAATGTCGGCGCCGCCGAAGCGCTGCACTTCGCGCACGCCGGTCGGCGAGGTAACGTTGATCTCGGTCATGTAGTCGCCGATGACGTCGATGCCGACCAGGATGAAGCCGCGTTCCCTGAGCGACGGCCCGATGCGGGCGCAGATCTCGCGCTCGCGCTCGGTCAGTTCGGTCTTCTCGGCGCGGCCGCCGACATGCATGTTGGAGCGGGAATCATGCTCGGCCGGCACGCGGTTGATGGCGCCGACCGGCTCGCCGTCGATCAGGATGATGCGCTTGTCGCCCTTGCGCACATCCTTGAGGTAGCGCTGCACGATATAGGGCTCGCGGAACAGCTGGCCGAACATTTCGAGCAGCGAGGCGAGGTTGCGGTCGGCCTCGTGCAGATGGAAGATGCCGGCGCCGCCATTGCCGTAGAGCGGCTTGACGATGATGTCGCCGAATTCCTTGCGGAAGGCGGCGACTTCTTGGCTGTCCTTGGTGATCAGCGTGTCCGGCATCAGGTCGGCAAACTCGGTGACGAAGATCTTTTCCGGGCTGTTGCGCACCCAGGCCGGGTCGTTGACGACCAGCGTCTTCGGGTGGATGCGCTCGAGGATATGCGTGGTGGTGATGTAGTTCATGTCGAAGGGCGGATCCTGGCGCAGCAGGACGACGTCCATCTCCGACAGGTCGGTGCGCACCTTGTCGCCCAGCGAGTAATGGCTGCCCTTCTCGTCGCGCACCTGCATCTCCTCGATGCGCGCAAACACCTTGCCGTCGCGTAGCGACAGCCGGTCGGGCGTGTAATGGAACAATTGGTGGCCGCGCCGCTGCGCTTCCAGCGACAGCGCGAACGACGTGTCGCCGGCGATCGACACGGTGGAGATATGGTCCATCTGGACGGCGATTTTCAGCTTCATGGCGGGTCCCCAGCGCAGTCGACGAGAGCGATATAAGGGTCGCCGCGCCTTCTGCCAATCGCGACATCTGAAGATCGGCAACAGCAGGGCACAATCCCCGCCAGCCCGATCGCGACAAGGCAAGCGGCCGCGTCATCGTTTTCTTAAGCCTTGCTGTACAAGAATAGGCCTCGAATACCCCAACGGCAGGCGCCGGACGGGGGCCCTCGATGGAACAACGACCATGAACGCGCTCACCGCCATCCGCGCCGCCGCGACCAAACAGCTTGAACTCACCATCCTGATGCCGTGCCTCAACGAGGCCGAGACGCTGGCCGTTTGCATCGGCAAGGCCAGGGCTTTCCTCGACAAGGCCGGAATCCTGGGTGAGGTGCTGATCGCGGACAATGGCAGCACCGACGGTTCGCAGGAGATCGCGGCCCAGGGCGGCGCTCGTGTCGTTCCGGTGGCGCAGAAGGGCTATGGCGCGGCACTTCTCGGCGGCATCGCCGCCGCCAGGGGGCGCTTCATCATCATGGGCGATGCCGACGACAGCTACGATTTCGGCGCGCTGGATGCCTTCATGACGCGCCTGCGCGACGGCGCCGACCTGGTCATGGGCAATCGCTTCCAGGGCGGCATCGAAACCGGCGCCATGCCGCCGCTGCATCGCTATCTCGGCAATCCGGTGCTGAGCTTCGTCGGCCGCCTGTTTTTCCGCATCAAGACCGGGGACTTCCACTGCGGCTTGCGCGGCTTCAACGCCGAGAGCATCCGCAAGCTCGACCTGCAGACGACCGGCATGGAATTCGCCAGCGAAATGGTGGTGCGCAGCGCGCTTGCCGGGCTGCGCATCGAGGAAGTGCCGACCACGCTCAAACCCGACGGCCGCAGCCGGCCGCCGCATCTCAGGACCTGGCGTGACGGCTGGCGGCATCTCAAATTCCTGCTCGTCTACAATCCGCGCTGGATGTTCTTCATCCCGGGCGCGGCGTTGTGCGGCCTGGGCATGCTGTTCGCAGCCCTGCTGGTGTTTGGACCGCTGCGGGTGATCGACAATCTTTCGCTCGACCTCAACACTTTCGTCGCCGCCTGCTTCATGATCATCACCGGCATCCAGCTCATCACCTTCGGCGCCATATCGCGATACTATGCCGAGATCACCGGCATCCTGCCGCGCAGCCGCGGGTCCGACTGGCTGAGAAGGACCATCAGCACCGACCGTCTTGCCGCCAATGCCGGCATCTGCTTTGCCGGCGGCGTCCTGTTCTTCGGCTATGCGGTGCTGCGCTGGGCGCATCTTGGCTTCGGCCCGCTGAACGATTCCGAAATCCCGCGCATCGTCGTGCTGGGCCTGAGCCTGATCGTCATTTCGTTCCAGGCCTTCTTTTCGGCATTCCTGCTCGGTGTCCTGGAGATCCCGGTCAAGCGGCTGAAAGCCGGCCAGCCCGGCGGATCCGGCGAAGCCGCCGCGACTGCCGAAAAATGAGCCGGCTTCTACGAAGATTCGCCGCGGTACGGCTTGTCCGGTTTGTCATCGTCGGCGTTGGCGCGGCGCTGCTGTTGTTCATGCTGTCATGGGCCTTGGTGTCGGCCGGTTTGCCGCCATTCGTCGGAAGCGTCATCGCCTATATGCTGGCCTTCGTCGTGGCATATTCGGCACAACGTGGCTGGACGTTCGAGGGACGCCACGACCACGCCCATGCGTTTCCACGCTATCTCGTCACCCAGCTGGTCTGCGCAGCGTTTGCAGGCCTGTCCGCCCATGTCGCGGTGTCGATATTTTCCGCCTCGCCGCTGATCATGTCAGCCATTATCACCGTCGCCGCAAGCGCCGCGAGCTATGTGCTCTCATCGGTCTGGGTGTTTCGCGACGATCAAAGAGCCGCGTGAAGGCATTCGACGGCGGCCCGCCGACGCGATGCGACGACGTGCAAGGCTGGTTTAAGATTTGCGCAGTGAGTTCGCGATAACTTCCGTCGCGAAAAGAGCGCCCAGAGGCCGTCCCGTGACTCCTGCCGATACCATGATCTCCGTCGAGGCCAAGCCACTTCCGTCACGGCGCAACGACCTCGCGCTCGTGCTCGTCGCCACGCTGGTGATGGTTGCCGTCAGCGCCCTCAGCGGATTCCGCGACTTGACCGACGCCGGCGGCGACAATGACAATCTGTTGCGTCTGGTCGAGGTTCGCGACATGCTGGCCGGCCAGGGCTGGTTCGACCTGCATCAGTACCGGATGGGTCTTGAAGGCGGCTTCGTCATGCACTGGTCGCGGCTGGTCGACGCGCCGCTCGCCGCCATCGTTCTCGTAGCCTCGGCGCTGACCGGCAGCATGGCCAGGGCCGAGACCATCGCCGAGGTGCTCTGGCCGGCACTGCTCTTCTACCTCGCTTTGCTCTTTACCGCCCGCGCGGCGCGCAGTTTCGCCGGTGCCGCGGCCGTGCTGCCGGCTGTCGTCATCGGCGCCGCGGCGCTGCATTTCATCGGCATCTTTTCGCCCGGCTCGCTCGATCATCACAATGTCCAGCTGACGCTGACCATGGCCTGCCTGAGCCTGCTGCTCGATGCACCCGTGCAGCGCTGGGCGGCGCTGCTCGCGGGCCTGTGCGCGGCGCTGATGCTGGCCGTCGGCATGGAAACGGCGCCCTACGTCGCCACCATCGGCGCGTGCATTGCCCTGCTGTTTGTCGCCGACCCCAGCGGCGAGGGGCGGATCGCCAGGGATTTCGGCCTTGGCTTTGCCGGCGTTTCGGGGCTGGTCTTCCTCACCACCATCGCCCCATCGGCGTGGGGCCAGCCGCAATGCGATGCTTTCTCGACAGTGCAGTTCGTGATGGCCGCGCTCGCCGGATGCGGCCTTGCCGCCGTGGCATCGCTCGACATGGCCAACGCCACGCTCGGCCGTCGCCTGTTTGCGCTCGGCCTGCTCGTGCTCGTGCTGGGCGCTGTCGTGGTGTCGCTTTTCCCGCAATGCCTGGCAGCCCCCTATGCGAACCTCGATCCGCGCCTCAAGGAATTGTGGCTCGACAACATCGAAGAGGCGCAGTCGCTGTACAAGCTCGTCATCTACAACCAGGTCGCGGTGGTGGAGCGTTTCGCCACGCCACTGGTGGCGATCCTGCTGATGGCGCTTGGCCTCGGCCGTGGCGGCTCGCGGCGGCAGGACAGCCTCGTTGGCGCGCTGCTGGTGGTGGCGTTCCTGGTCAGTGCCTGGCAAGTGCGCGGCTCGACCTTCTCCATTGCCTTGGCGGTGATCCCGCTTTGCGCCTGGATCGCCAAATGGCGGCAGCGGGCCGAAGCCAGCCCATCGCGCGGTGCCGCGCTCAGGGTGGCCGCAGCCTGGCTGGTCTCGGTCAACGCACTCTGGGCGTGCGCGGCCGTGGCCGCATCGAGCGCCTTCGAAACCGCTGAGGCCGTCAAGGCCGCCAGTGTCGATGGGAACTGCCAAGGCAAGACCGCGTTCGCAGCGCTCAGCCAGCTGCCGGACACCACCGTGCTCGCCATTTCCAATCTTGGCTCGCCCATCCTGGCCTATTCCGGACATCGCGTGTTCGCCGGGCCGTATCATCGAAACGTCGCAGGAAACCTGCTTGCACTCGATACCTTCCTCGGATCGGCCGCCGATGCCAGGTCGGTGGTCGAAAGCCACCATGTCGGGCTTGTCGCGCTCTGCCGCGGCAACCCGGAAACCCGCCTGCTCGTCGGCAGGGCGCCGGACGGCTTTCTGGCCGGGCTGACGCGCGGCAATTTGCCGGACTGGCTGGAGCCAGTGGCGGAGACACGGGGTGCCCAGCTCGAGCTCTATCGCGTCAAGCTCGGCGGCTGAAAATCAGCGCGAAAACAAAGGCTTGACGCTTGGTTTAGCCGGCTCCCCGGGGTATCCGGCTTTCTGCCCCGGCAAGATCGCCGGTGAAACCCGGATTCCGCTTTTCCGGATTACGTTCCGGCCGCGAAAAATCGATTTTCGAGATACGTTTCCTAAAGGGTTTGCTGGCAGTCTCCGACACAAATTCCGACGTTAAAACAGGGACACCGATGCAAACTCCGTTTGGCACCGGTCAGGCAAACAGGGAGAGCACGGATCTGGCCTTCACCGATCCGTTGACCGGGCTTGGCAACCATCGCCGCTTTTTCGACAAGGTCGATCGCCTGATCAGCGACCGCGCCGATGATCCCGCGCCCTTCACAGTCGGCATTCTCGACCTCGACGGCTTCAAGCCTATCAACGATCTGTTCGGTCACAAGGCCGGCGACGACATCCTGATCCAGGTCGCCATGCGGCTGCGCGCCTCGATGGACGGCCATTCGACGGTCTGCCGGATCGGCGCCGACGAATTCGCCTTCCTCTATCCGCTGGTGTTCTCCGAGGACGCGGCGGCGGAAAAAGCCCGCATGCTGATCGAGATCCTGTCGGCGCCGTACGATGTCGGCGAACGCACCGCCAGGCTGTCGGCCTCGGTCGGCTGCTCGCTGTTCTATTCCGGCGACGAGACCACCGAGATCCTCGTTAACAAGGCCGAGACGGCGCTCTACCACGCCAAGCGTTCCGGCCGTGGCCGCGTCGTCGTCTACACCCGCGAGATGGAAGAGGCGGCCAAGCGCGTCACCCGCATCGAGCAGGCGCTGCGCCGCGCCGTCTCGGCCGGCGAGGTGGAACCGCATTTCCAGCCGATCGTCGACCTCACCACGCGCCGCACCATCGGCTTCGAGACGCTGGCGCGCTGGACCGATCGCGATCTCGGTGCCGTGCCGCCGACGGTCTTCATCCCCATCGCCGAGGAACGCGGCATCATCGGCCCGCTGTCGCAGCTGGTGCTGCGCAAGGCGACCGAGGCGGCGAGGAGCTGGCCGAGCGACCTGTTCCTGTCCTTCAACCTGTCGCCCTCGCAGCTCGTCGACCAGAACACCGGCCTGCACATATTGGCGATCCTCGACCGCACCGGCTTCGATCCGCGCCGTCTCGAGATCGAGATCACCGAGACCGGCCTGATGAACGACCCGGCCTCCGCCGCGCAGATCGTCGAGGATCTGCGGCGCGTCGGCATCCGCGTCTCGCTCGACGATTTCGGCACCGGCCAGTCTTCGCTCGGCCGCCTGCGCGAATTCCATTTCGACAAGCTCAAGATCGACCGCGCCTTCGTCGCCTCCATCCTCGACGACCGCCCGTCCGAACACATCATCCGCGCCATTCTCGCCATGTGCGAAGGGTTGGGCATGGATGTGGTCGCCGAAGGCATAGAAGAGGAAGCGCAGGCCGATCGCCTGGTCCAGTTCGGCTGCGCCGGCGGGCAAGGCTATCTGTTCGGCAAGCCGGTCGATGCCGACGCCACGCTCGGCTATCTCCGCGATTCCTTCCGTGGCGCCCTGCGCGCCAAGGCGATCTGACTGGCGCTTTCGGCCTAATCGACATTCCGCCGATATCGCGGCGCGCTTCCGGTGCGGCGCATTGTCGTTTTGTCCGACATAAGCCTGCAAATCCGACGTTTCGCCCTTGCCCGCGCGACTTGCGTGGCTAGGATGCGCGCCGTTCATGCCTACAGCACCGCGCGTCCTTGGGACGCGCAAAGGACGCTGTAGCAACTTATATTTGCGCATGACCCCGAAAATCGATCCGATTTTCGGGGTCATGCGCCGGGAGAGAAGAATATGATGCCATCGGCGGATTTTGCCGACCTCAAGGGAGCCTCGGTGCTGATCACCGGCGGCGGTTCCGGGATCGGCGCGGCGCTGACCGAGGGTTTCGTGCGCCAGGGTGCCAATGTCGCCTTCATCGACATCGCCGAGGGGCCGAGCACGCTGCTTGCCGACCGCATCGAGAAGGAATTCGGCCGCCGGCCGCTCTACCTCAAGACCGACCTGCGCGACATCGAGGCGCTGCGCGCCTCGGCTGCCAGGGCGGCACAGGCGCATGGCGATGTCACCGTGCTGGTCAACAATGCCGCCTGGGACGAGCGCCACGCCGTCGAGGACGTGACGGTGGAGTTCTGGGACAACAACCAGGCGATCAACCTCAGACCACATTTCTTCACCGCGCAGGCGGTGGCACCGGGCATGAAGCGGGCCGGCGGCGGCTCGATCATCAACTTCACCTCGACATCCTACCTCATCAACCACCCTGACATGCCGGCCTATACCGCCGCCAAGGCGGGCATCCTCGGCCTCACCAAGGGGCTGGCAGGCAAGCTCGGGCCTGACCGCATCCGCGTCAACGCCGTCGCGCCAGGCTGGGTGATCACCGAACGGCAGCAGGAACGCTGGGTGACCGAAGGGGCGCTTGCCGCCCATGTCGCCAAGCAGTGCATCAAGGAGGTCATACGCCCGGACGACATGGTCGGCACGGTGCTGTTCCTCGCCTCGGACGCCTCGCGCATGCTGACCGCGCAGATGCTGATCGTCGACGGAGGTTTTCTGTGAGCCCGGAATTTGCCGGCAACGCTCCGGCGGTCGCCGCGCTCGATTGGGGCACGACCCGGCTTCGCGCATGGCTGATCGACGGCAGCGGCAAGGTGCTGGCCGAGCGCCGCGGCGATGACGGCCTGATCACCGCGCGCGAAAAAGGATTTTCGAACGTTCTGGAAGGCCATCTGGCCGCCATGGGCGCGCCGGAAACACTGCCCGTCATCATCTGCGGCATGGCCGGCTCTCGTCAGGGCTGGATCGAGGCGCCGTATGTGACCGTACCGGCGCCGATCGGCGCCATCCTTGGCGGTGCCGCTCGCGTGGCTGATCAGAAACGCGACATCCGCATCGTGCCGGGCCTCGCCCAGCGCCTGGCCGATGCGCCCGATGTCATGCGCGGTGAGGAAACACAATTGGCCGGCGCCGGTTTGCCGGCAAAGGGGCGACATCTCGCCTGCATGCCCGGCACCCATTCGAAATGGGTGCTGGTCGAGGATGGCGCGGTTGCCGGCTTCGGCACATGGCCGACCGGCGAGTTGTTTTCGGTGCTGGCCGCGCACTCCATCCTCAAGCATTCGCTGGGCGAGCATCCGGCTCCCGTCACCGGGGACAATCCATTCTTCCGGCAATGGTGCGAACGCGCGCTCGGCGAGGGTGGCGATGTCACCTCGAAGCTGTTTGCCATCCGTGCCGCCGGGCTCTTGCAGGACCTGAAGTCGGAAGATGCGGCGGCCGGCCTGTCCGGGCTTTTGATCGGCGGCGAGATCGCCTCGGCGAAGCGCCGCTATGGCGCCGGCGATGCGCCGGTCGTGCTGATTGCCTCGGGTACGCTCGCTGTGCTCTACCAGGCTGCACTCGACCTCGCAGGGCTTGCCGTCCGCGCCGTCGACGCCGACGAAGCGGTGCGCGCCGGACTCACCGAAGCCGCGCGCGAAAACGGCATGATCGCCAGAACCGGAGCCTTGGCATGACCGAGACCGCAGCCTTTCCAAAACTCAAGCGCGGGCTGGTCGCCATCCTGCGTGGCCTGAAACCCGCCGAGGCGATTGCCATGGGGCAGGCGCTGTTCGATGCCGGCATCGAGGCGATCGAAGTGCCGCTCAACTCGCCCCAGCCCTTCTCGTCGATCGCCAGGATTGTCCAAGTGCTGCCGAAGTCGGCCTTGATCGGGGCCGGCACGGTGTTGACGGCGGCCGATGTCGACGGCCTGCACCAGGCCGGCGGGCGGCTGCTGGTCAGCCCCAACATCGATGCCGAGGTGATGGCGCGCGCCATGCACTACGGCATGGTGACCATGCCCGGCGTGTTCACGCCGACGGAGGCCTTTCAGGCGATCCGGCTGGGCGCCTCGGCCTTGAAATTCTTTCCGGCAAGCGCGCTCGGCGCATCCGGCATTTCCGCCATCCGGGCGGTGCTGCCGGCACAGACGCTGGTCGGTGCCGTTGGCGGCGTTTCGGAGAAGGATTTTGCCGGCTACAAGGCGGTGGGCGTCACGGTGTTCGGCCTGGGCTCAAGCCTGTTCAAGCCCGGCATGAGCGTCGACGACGTCGCGGCGCGTGCGCACGCCGCCGTCGCGGCCTGGGACGCGGTGTTCGGAGAAGCATGATGAGCGAAGTTTCGGTTTTTTCCGATCACATCTGCCAGCTCGGCGAAGGCCCGAGCTACGATCCGGCCAGCGATGCGCTGTTCTGGTTCGATATCGTCAACGGCAAGCTTCTGGAAAAGCCGCTCACGGGCGCGCTGAAAATCCACGAGCTTGGCCAGATGGCCAGTGCCATCGCCATCATCGACGACCAGCGCCAGCTGATCGCCACCGAGACCGGGCTTTTTGTCCGCGATGTCGCGACCGGTGCGATGACGCTGCATACGCCCATCGAGGCCGACAATCCGCTCACCCGCTCCAACGATTCCCGCGTCCATCCCTGCGGTGCCTTTTGGGTCGGCACGATGGCCAAGGACGAGAGCAAGGGTGCGGGCGCGATCTACTGGTTTTTCAGGGGCGAGTTGCGCCGCCTGTTTTCGGACATCACCGTGTCGAACTCGATCTGCTTTTCGCAGGACGGGACGATCGCCTATTACACCGACACCGCGACCGGCCTCTTGATGCGCGTCGCCTGCGATTCGGCGACTGGCCTGCCGGTTGGCGTACCGAAAGTGTTCGTCGACCATCGCTCCTCGAAGGGCTATGTCGACGGCTCCGTCGTCGACCGCGATGGCGTGCTGTGGAATGCCGTCTGGGGCGGCGCGGCGGTGAAGGCCTATTCGCCCGATGGCGCATTGCTGCGCGAAATTCCCATGCCGGTGACGCAGGCCTCCTGTCCGGCCTTTGTCGGCGCCAAGGCCGACCGTCTGGCGGTGACCTCGGCCTGGAAGGGCAAGGACGACAAGCAGCGCAAGCTCGATCCGCAGGCGGGCATGACCTTCCTCATCGACATCCCCGTCAACGGCCGGTTCGAACCGCGCGTGCTGATCGCCTGAACAGAGAGCGCCCGAACAGACTGGGCGATCGGCGCCGCCCCTCTTCATAGCGGTGTTGTCACGCAGGCGTCCGGCTTGGGTCGGTTTCGCGAAAGCTGTTTGCGTCGGCCGTGCGATGGTAGGCGATCGCATCGCCGGGAATCGTCCATCTCATGTCGAGCCGCAAGCCGAAGCTGATCCTTGTCTACGAGCCGGAGAAGGCCTGCTTCGACCGGCTGGTCGCCGACGGCTTCCCGCCGCGGCGCGCCACCGAAATCTCGTCCTACCTGGCGCAGTCGACGGACATCGCTCCCGAATTCGCGGCACTCGCCGTCGCCTGCGAGGCGCGCGGTCTCGCCTTTGCGCCGGTGGCGCTCGACGATGCCGCCGAGGCGCTGGAGGGTGAGGATGTTGAGAACACGCTGGTCTGGACGTTGTCTGATGGCGTCGCCTATTTCCGTGGCGGCGCGGCTCCTGCGCTGGCCCGGCTCAAGGGGTTGCGGACGATCGGAGCCGACGATTCGCTGCTCGCGCTCTGCCAGGACAAGTTCCGCTCCGGCGCCGTCCTTGGCGCGCTCGGCCTGCCGGCGCCGCAGGCCGGCCTTGCCCGCGATGGCAAATGGCTGGTCGAGCCGCCGGCCTCCACCGCCGGCTGGTTCGTCAAGCCCAATCGGCTTGGCGCCAAGATAGGCATCTGGCCGGATTCCCGGTGCTATGAGCTGGCCCATGCGCTGGAGCTTAGCCGGCGCGTCTTCGCCGCCTATCGCGACGATGTCGTCGTCCAACCCTATGTCGCCGGCCGCAATGTGCGCGCCAGCTTCCTCGGGCTGACGCCGCAAACCGGTGTCGAGGCGCTCGGCATCGCCTTTGTCGATTCCGGCGCGGATTTCCAGACCATGGCCGACAGCATGGCGCTCTACGGCGAAACCGGCGAGGCGGCGAAGGCGGCAGGACTTTATGCCGAACCGGAGCTCGTCGCCGTCGCCGATGCCCAGCCGGTCGCCGACGCCAGGGTCAGGGCGATCGCCGGGCGGCTGATCGGCGGGCTCGGCCTGCGCGACGTGTTTTCCATCGACCTGCGCGTCGAGGCCGACGACACGGTTCACCTGATCGAGTTCGAGGTCTGCCCCGGCCTTCCCTGCTTCGATTTCCGCGCCTATTGCCGCCAGCAATGGGGCCTGAACCTCGCCGATGCCATGGCGGCGACGGCGGCAGGCCGATTTATCGGTCAGCGCCGCAGCGGCTAGGCTTGGCCTATATCGGTCGCGCGCCGGCCATGTACCTGGCGTTGTCGAAGGGTTCCGGCCGGTTGTCGGCCAGGCTCCACAATTGGCGGTCGGTGCCCGGCAGATCGCCGAGATAGACATGCAGGGCGCCGGAGCGGGCGCTGCCGGTATTGGCGACTGAGTGGATGGTGCTGGAAGACATGTGCACCAGCGAGGGCGCCGAAAAATCCTGCCGCTCCGGCTCGTCGACCTTTTCGCCGGCGAGCGGGTAGATGAAATTGGTCTCGCCGCCCCAATAGATGCCGACCAGGGCGTCCATCAGATGGTTATGCGGCGGATACTGCACCCCGGGCGAAAGCGTGATGTGGTAGATCGTCAGCTTCGGGCTGGCATGCAGCAAAAGCTCGTCGTCCTCCTCCTCGTGAACCAGCCCGCCGAGCGCATGGAAGCGGTTGGTATAGTCGCTCAAGACAGCCTTGACGTCCTCGAAGGGATTGGCGCCGGCCGCCGCGTTGACGATATCCCTGATCGCGCGGTAGAGAGGGGAGTCGGCCGATAGAGGCATGCCACAGCTCCTGACTGAGATGCTCAGTTAGTATAGCTAAGATGGCCAATGTCAAGACCGATGCAAGGCGAGACAAGCATGAAGCCGACAAAAGCCACGCCATCGAAATCGGCCGCGTCCCCGGATGGTACGCCGGCGCTGTCGACGGCGGATGTGCTGCGCAGCGAACAGGCCTACGAACAGCTGAAGAGCGATATCGTCGCTTGCGTTCTGTCGCCTGGTGAAGCGCTGACCGAAAAGCAGATCGAGGCACGCTACGGCATCAAGAAGGCGACGATCCGCTCCGCACTTGCCCGGCTCATGCAGGAGGGTCTGGTCAGGAGCGAGCCGCGTCGCGGCTATGTCATCACCACGCTGACCCTACGCGACGTCAACGAGATCTTCGACGTGCGCAGCCTGGTCGAGCCGGAAGTGTTCCGGGTTGCCACCACGGGCATCACCGAGCGCGGGCTGGACGAGATCAGGCTGGCGGCGAGAAAGGTGCTGAAGCCGGAGACGCTGCGCAGCCCTGTTGCGTTCCTCGCGGCCGACCGTGCCTTCCGCCTGGCGATCGCCGAGCTTTCCGAGAATTTGCGGCTGGCACAGCTGCTCAGCCAGATCCTCGACCAGTCGGAACGGGCGCTCCATCTCGGCTTCAAGTCGCGCGATTTCATGCCGCTGATCATCGAACAGCAGAAGCAATTGCTGCAGGCCTGCGAAAAGAGCGACGTTCCTGGCATCGTGAAACTCGCCCGCTCGCAGTGCCTTGCCCTCAAGCATCAACTGGTCGGGGCGCTGCTTGGCGGGGCCAAGCTGCGGGATGTGAACCTTCAGGACTTCGTCTGAAAGAGCAGTTCCGGGGAAAAGCGCGGCGCGCTTCAGGCCCCTTCGACCAGCACGATCTCGCCGTCGGCGACCTTCTGGCGGATGGCGACCGCGCGCTGATATTCCGGCGAATGGTAGCAGTCGTGCGCGATCGCAAGCGATTCGAATTCGATGATCACGTTGCGGGCGCGGCCAGGCCCTTCGGCCAGCTCATGGGCTCCGCCGCGTGCCAGGAATTTCGCGCCAAAACGGTCGAAGGCGAGCTTCGAAGCGGCGATATACTCCTTGTAGCCTTCGGCATCGCGCACATCGACGCGGGCGATCCAGTATCCCTTGGGCATTGTTCTCTCCCTTATTCTATGCAGAGCGCATTTCGTCGAGGATCGCCTGCGCCGCCGCGCGGCGGTCGCTTGCCGCGACGATCGGGCGGCCGACGACGAGATGGCTGGCGCCGTTGCGGATCGCTTGCGCCGGCGTCACCACGCGCTTCTGGTCGCCATGGTCGCTGCCCACCGGCCGGATGCCGGGCGTCACCACCGCCATGTCGGGTCCGACGATGCGGCGCACCGCTTCGGCTTCCGCGGCCGAGCAGACGATGCCGCCCATGCCGGCATGCAGCGCCTGTTCCGAGCGCCGCAGCACCAGCGTGTGCGGGTCATATTCATAGCCGACATCGATCATGTCCTGCTCGTCCATCGAGGTCAGCACGCTGACGGCGAGCAGGCAAAGGTCGCTGCCCCTGGCCGCGTCCACGGCCGCACGCATCGCCTTGGGATAGGCGTGTATGGTCAGCATCGTCATGCCCATCTTGACGATGTTCTCGACGCCCTTGGCCACCGTGTGGTCGATGTCGAGCAGCTTCATGTCGAGGAAGATTTTTGTCCCGCCGCTGGCCAGCTCCCTGGCGAAGTCGAGCCCGCCGGCGAAGGCCAGCTGATAGCCGATCTTGTAGAAGGAGACGACGCCGTCGAGTTCGCGCACCGCCTGCTCGGCTTCCCGCACGGTCGGCACGTCGAGGCCGACGATCAGTCTTTCCTGGATGGACTGGGCCCGGATGGATTTGGCCTGCATGGTCGTGGCGGTCACGCCTCGATCCGGGTCGACAGCATGCGCGAGGTTTCGATCAGCGTGCGGCATAAATGCTCCATCGATTTGTACAGTCTTTCGTCACGGAAATTGCCGCCTTCGTCGAAGGCGTCGCCGCCGTTCGGCACCGAGCATTCCGGTGTCACCACCTCCATCTGGCAGCGTACCAGCACCGCGCGCAGATGGTTGATGCAGCGTATGCCGGCAAAATGGCCATTGGAGGACGAACACAGCCCGACGACCTTGCCGGCAAGCGGCCTGACCGATCGGCCGCCATCGCGGCGCACCCGGCTCACCCAGTCGATCGTGTTCTTGAGCAGCGGCGGGATCGAGCCGTTATATTCGGGCGTGGCGATCAGCAATCCGTCATGGGCTGAAATCAGACGGCCGAGTTTGACGGCGTTTTCGGGGACACCCTCCTCCTTCTCCAGATCCTCGTCGAGGATCGGCAAGGGATAATCGGCGAGCGAAATGCGGGTCACCTCGGCGCCCTGCACCGCAAGTTCCTTCTGCGCCACATCGGCGGTCCTGCCGCTATAGGCGCCGCTGCGCACCGAGCCGGCGAAGACGAGGATTTTCGGGATCACTGCCATTGCTTCGCAAAGAGAGTAGGCAGTGGGGAATAGGCAGTAGGAGATAAGCGGTTCCTGACTATTCCCTACTGCCTACTGCCTTATCCCTCTCTTCGATAGATCCACAGCTGCGTCGGCGGGATGTTGCGGAAGATGAAATCGAAATGCTTGACAGTGTAGTCGCCGCGGCCGGCCGGGATCGGCGACATCGGGCCATAGGTCAGCTGCACGATCGGGCGGCCCGCCGGGATGCGGTCGAGCAGGCTCTCTATATAGGCAATGCGCTGGGCGACCGGGAAATTGAGCAGCGGCACGCCGGACACGACGGAATCGAAGATCATCCCGCTCCTCTCGCCAAGCGTCGCGTTGAGGTTGAAGGCGTCGCCCTCGATGACGTTGACGCCGGGATAGAGCTGGCGCAGATGGCGCACGAAATCGGTGTTGTATTCGACGGCATAGAGGTTTTCGGGCCGTACGCCCTGAGCGAGGATGGCGCGGGTGATGACACCGGTGCCCGGACCGACTTCAAGCACCGGCAGGCCGGACCTGGGATTGACGATCGAGGCCATCTTGCGCGCGGTGATCGAACTGGTCGGCACGATCGAACCGACCGTCTTCGGCTTGTCGATCCAGCCCTTGAAGAATTTGAGTTCGTCGTCGAACTTCTCGGCAAGCGCCTTCCGCAGTCCGTGACCACGTGTCATGCAAGCTCTCCTCAAGGCTCCCCGCAAAGCTACTTAACATCTGGTTGACGCAAGGCAAGGCGTTGCGAGACGCATGTCGTGGATAAGATAGATTTCGTCGCGTCTCAAAACACGGCGCGTTTCATGCATTCCCGCGCCGTTCTTGCACTATCAGCGCTCGCCGAAAGACTCGAAAAAATCCTTCATGCGGGCGAAAAACCCGCTCGATTGGGGCGAATTGTCCTGCGAGGACAGCTGTTCGAACTCCTCCAGCAACTCGCGCTGGCGGCGCGACAGGTTCTGCGGGGTCTCGACAGCGGTCTGGATGTAGAGGTCGCCGACATTGGGCTGGCGCAGCACCGGCATGCCCTTGCCCTTGAGGCGGAACTGGCGGCCGTTCTGCGTGCCTTCGGGTACTTTCACCTTGGTCTGGCTGCCATCCAGCGTCGTCACCTCGAAGGAGCCGCCAAGGGCGGCCGTCGTCATCGAGATCGGCACCTTGCAATAGAGGTCGGCACCGTCGCGCTGGAAGAATTCATGCGGCTTCACCGCCAGGAAAATATAGAGGTCGCCCGAAGGCCCGCCGCGCAGGCCGGCCTCGCCCTCATTGGCAAGGCGGATGCGGGTGCCGTCCTCGATGCCGGCCGGAATGTTGACCGACAGCGAACGCTCCTCGGTGACGCGGCCCTGGCCGGCGCATTTCGGGCACGGATCCTTGATCGTCTGGCCGCGGCCCTGGCATTGCGGGCAGGTACGCTCGATCGAGAAGAAGCCTTGCGTGGCGCGCACCTTACCGTGGCCATGGCACATCGAGCAGGTCACCGGCTGGGTGCCGGGCTTGGCGCCGCTGCCGGAGCATTCCGTGCAGGAGATCGAGGCCGGCACCCGGATCTGCGCGGTCTTTCCGGCGAAAGCCTCTTCCAGCGAGATTTCCATGTTGTAGCGCAGGTCGGCGCCGCGCTCGCGGCCGCCTGACGATCGGCGCTGGCGCCCACCCATCATGTCGCCGAAAATATCCTCGAAGATGTCGGCGAAGCCGCCGGCGCCAAAGCCTTGCGCGCCGCCATTCATGCCGCCCTGTTCGAAGGCGGCGTGGCCGAAACGGTCATAGGCCGCGCGTTTCTGCGGGTCCTTCAGCGTCTCGTAGGCTTCGTTGATTTCCTTGAACTTGTGCTCGCAGGAATGATCGCCGGGGTTGCGGTCAGGATGGAACTGCATGGCGAGCTTGCGAAAAGCGCTCTTGAGCTCCTTCTCGTCGGCGCCCTTTTGCACGCCCAGCGTTTCGTAGAAATCAGCTTTCATTTTTTCCCGCTGTCCGGATGCTCAACGTCTTGATGCATTGTTGCGTCTTTTGCCGGCACGCTGTCTCGATTTAGGATCGGTGCCGCCCGGATGCCAGTGCTGGCGTGCCTCTGTCCGGGTTTTTCTGTCTTTTTTTCGGGGAGGTCCCGCACTTTTCCGGCAAGGGTTGCAAAAAAGCCCGGCTTTATGCCGGGCTTTCCGCTTTATCTTGCCGTCAGGCGGCTCAGGCCGACTTCTTCTTGTCGTCGTCCTCGTCGATTTCCTCGAAATCGGCATCGACCACGTCGGAGTCCTTGGCGGCGTCCGCCTTGGCATCGGCTTCCGCCGCTTCCTTCTGCGAAGCCTCGTACATGGCCTGGCCAAGCTTCATCGAAGCTTCGGCAAGCGCCTGGCTCTTGGCCTCGATGTCGGCCGCGTCGTCGCCCTCGGCGGCGGTCTTCAACGCCGCGATGGCATCGGAAATCGCCGTGCGCTCGGCTTCCGAGA
Source organism: Mesorhizobium sp. 131-3-5 (assembly GCF_016756575.1). Lineage (NCBI taxonomy): Bacteria > Pseudomonadati > Pseudomonadota > Alphaproteobacteria > Hyphomicrobiales > Phyllobacteriaceae > Mesorhizobium > Mesorhizobium sp. 131-3-5. The sequence continues at coordinate 752,675 of NZ_AP023254.1, read as the reverse complement.
CCTTGTCGCCATATTCCTTCAGCGACTTCTCGGACGAATGCACCAGCGCCTCGGCCTGGTTGCGGGCCTCGACCACGGCGCGCCGCTTCTTGTCGGTCTCGGCATTGGCTTCGGCGTCCTTCACCATCTTCTCGATGTCGGCGTCCGAAAGACCACCCGAGGCCTGGATGCGGATCTGGTGCTCCTTGCCGGTGCCCTTGTCCTTGGCCGAAACGTTGACGATGCCGTTGGCGTCGATGTCGAAGGTGACCTCGATCTGCGGCACGCCGCGCGGCGCCGGCGGGATGCCGACCAGGTCGAACTGGCCGAGCGCCTTGTTGTCGGCGGCCATTTCACGCTCGCCCTGGAAGACGCGGATGGTCACGGCCGACTGCGAATCTTCAGCGGTCGAGAACACCTGGCTCTTCTTGGTCGGGATCGTCGTGTTGCGCTCGATCAGCCGGGTGAACACGCCGCCCAGCGTCTCGATGCCGAGCGACAGCGGCGTCACGTCGAGCAACAGCACGTCCTTGACGTCGCCCTGCAGCACGCCGGCCTGGATGGCGGCGCCGAGAGCAACGACCTCATCCGGGTTGACGCCCTTGTGCGGCTCCTTGCCGAAGAACTGCTTCACGATCTCCTGGATCTTGGGCATGCGGGTCATGCCGCCGACCAGGACCACTTCGTCGATCTCGCCGGCCTTCAGGCCGGCATCCTTGAGCGCCGCCTTGCACGGGTCGATGGTGCGCTGGACGAGATCCTCGACCAGGCTTTCGAACTTGGCGCGCGTCAGCTTCAGCGTCAGGTGCTTCGGGCCGGTCGCGTCGGCGGTGATGAAGGGCAGGTTGATCTCGGTCTGCGTGGTGGACGACAGCTCGATCTTGGCCTTTTCAGCCGCCTCCTTGAGGCGCTGCAAGGCGAGCTTGTCGTTCTTCAGGTCGATGCCCTGTTCCTTCTTGAACTCGGCCGCCAGATACTCGACCAGGCGCATGTCGAAATCCTCGCCGCCGAGGAAGGTGTCGCCATTGGTCGACTTCACCTCGAACACGCCGTCGCCGATTTCGAGCACCGAAATGTCGAACGTGCCGCCGCCAAGGTCATAGACGGCAATGGTCTTGCCATCCTTCTTGTCGAGGCCGTAGGCGAGCGCGGCAGCCGTCGGCTCGTTGATGATGCGCAGCACTTCGAGGCCGGCGATCTTGCCGGCGTCCTTGGTGGCCTGGCGCTGGGCGTCGTTGAAATAGGCCGGAACGGTGATGACCGCCTTCTCGACCTTCTCGCCGAGATAGGCTTCCGCCGTTTCCTTCATCTTCTGCAGGATCATGGCCGAGATCTGGCTGGGCGACTGCTTCTTGCCGCCGGCCTCGACCCAGGCATCGCCATTGTCGCCCTTGACGATCTTGTAGGGGACAAGCTTCTTGTCCTTTTCCGTCACCGGATCGTCATAGCGGCGGCCGATCAGGCGCTTGACCGCGAAGATGGTGTTTTCAGGATTGGTGACCGCCTGGCGCTTGGCCGGCTGGCCGACCAGACGTTCGCCGTCGCCCGAAATGGCGACGATGGAAGGCGTCGTGCGCGCGCCTTCCGCATTCTCGATCACCTTGGGCTCCTTGCCATCCATGATGGCGATGCAGGAATTGGTGGTGCCGAGATCGATACCGATTACTTTTGCCATTTTTCTAGTCTCTCCTCTAAGCAGGCTTTCAGGACCCATGAAGGCGTTCCGACGAAAGCCCCTGTTCATAAGAAATCCCGTCCGGCCACCGGTGTCCCGGCGTCGCACGGCTTGGCGCGTATATAAGAACAGGCAGCATCGGGCGCAAGCATTCTGCGCAAGGCTTCCATGAACCTTTCCACCTCCGTCCGCGACAGAGGTCAAGGTGCCGCATGGTGCGGCCCGGAAAGGAAGCCCCCATGACCAGCAACCCAGAGGCTCTGAGGTCTCCGGGAACAACAGGAGCTCGGCGCGACCACCGCCTTCGGGACGGGGTCGATGCGCTGGGCTTCCCGCTGATTCCGTTGACCCTGCGTAAGAGCAGGCGTATCGTAACAACGAGGAAAGCAGACAATTCGAGCAGGGAAGAACGAGCCGGACCGCCGCGCCTTGCCCTGGTTCGCGCGGCACAGCCGGAGGCTCCTCCCGCAGACTTCGGGGGGAGTTCCATGTCTTGCGATCACGGCCCGTTCGTGTCTTCTCGCACCAGCCGGTTGCACCGCCTGATCAAGGCAACCGGCGAACTTCTTGTGTTTGCCCTGACCGCCGGCCTTTGGCTTGGCGGCGTCGCCCGGGCGCAGGACACCCAGATCATCTATCCCGGCTCGATGGCGGTCACCGGATTTTCCGGCACCATCATTCCGAATTTCGACGAAGGCCTGCCGCCCGGTGTCGATCCGGTCGACGAAACCTTCATCGACACCACGCGCGCCACTTTGCGCGTTTTCGATGTTTCGCATCTCGGCGGGCCGGCCTCGGGCCAGCTCGTCTTCACGCCGCCGCCCTTCGAGGTCACGGCCGGCCAGATCGGCCAGGTTTTCGGCCTCACCTATGATGACGGCGTGCGCGAAGGCGTTCCGTCTGGCGTTCCCAATCTTTACGCCGCCGCCACCTCGCTGCACGGCATCCGCATCGTCACGCCTGATACCGACAATGACGGCAGGCCGGAGCGGCAGCGCCGCGGCACGGCGGGCGCCGCCTTCATGGATGGCCAGTTCGGCACCGAAAACGGCGGCGGACCCGGCACCATCTGGAAGATCGACGGCATCACCGGCCAGGTCGCCAAATTCGCCGACATCGACACCAACAGCGGCCCCGGCATCGGCAATCTCACCTTCGATCCCAACCACCGCCAGTTTTTCGCCTCGGATCTCGACACCGGCCTGATCCATCGCATCGACGCCACCGGCAGATTGATCGACACGTTCGATCATGGCGTCGCCGGGCGCCCGGCGCATGGCCTGGCTCCCGTCGCCGACGACGGCGCGGTGATGGACATTCAGGGTGCCGCCTTCGACACCGAAGACCCCGAGACCTGGGGCTACACCCAGGACGAGCGCCGCGTCTGGGCCGTCTCCTACCATGGCGGCCGGCTCTACTATTCGGTCGGCGAAAAGTCGGAAATCTGGTCGGTGGGCATTGCCCGCGACGGCAGCTTTGCCGGCGACCCGCGCTGGGAACTGACGGTCAAGGCCGACAAGGACTACGCCGTCACCGACATCGCCTTCGACAACAGCGGCTTCATGTATCTCGCCCAGCGCGGCCCGGTCGAAAACCGTTATGATTACAGCCAGTTCGCGGATTCCGGCAAAGGCGAGGTCATCCGTTATTGGCGTGAGAATCCGGACGATCCGGCAACGGAATCGGTCTGGGTGGAAGTGCCGCAGGAATACGCGGTCGGTTTCCCGCAAGGCAACCGGCAGTCGGCCGGCGGCCTCGACCTGCAATATGGCTATGACGCCGACGGCAATCTCGACACCTCGGTATGCACGCAGACGCTGGTCAACACCGGCGACAAACTGCGCGACAATCCGACGCTTGCCGAGCAACTCGCCGCCGGCGGGCCGCTCGCCGTGCACGGCGTGCAGATCACGCCCAAGGACCTGGTCAAGCCGGCCAACGTGCCGCCCTTCGGTTCCTGGTTCGTCGATTTCGACGGCTATTTCGAGGATCCCGAGGTGGAAGGCCATGTCGGCGACGTCGCCGTCTGGCACCCCTGCGAGGGCCGCGCCGGCTACTATGAAGAAATCCCGGGCGGCTATCTGCCACCCTTCTACCCGCCGGACTTCCCACCGCCCGGCAATCTGCCTCCCTGTCTCGATGTCGACGACGTGCAATATTACTGCACGCCTTCGGGCCTCGAGGCCGATCTCTATCTCCATGACCATGCCGGCTTCGGCGGCGATTCGATCAAGGCCCAGTCCGGGACGCCAGGCGTCGCGGTGACGTCACCCATGTCGCATGCGCCCGGCAAGCCTTACACGATCGGCATCACCGGCCATTATCCGGGCGACAGAGTGGATGTTGGACTTTGCTTCTACAGGAAGTCCGACAAGGACAAGGGTGGCTACTACCCTTGCTGCAAGATGACCTTGCCGCTCCGCACCCCAGCCGTCAGCTGCGAACGTTGAGGAGGGGAAGATGAACAATCTCGCACTCTCCCCGCTCGCGCAAAACCACGCAACCGTCATGGAGACGATCATGAAACCCCTGTCATACGCCAGGCGCGGCGCGCGCTGGCTGATGGCGGCCGGTATCGCGGTCGCCATGCTAACCCCGTTCGCGAGCCACGCGGAAGACGCCGCTCCGATCACCCCGGAACTGAGGCTCGATCTCGACAATTCGCGCGTCGTCAATCCGAGGCCGGAGCGGGTCGTCCCGTTCTTCACCAAGCAAGGCACCCAGAGAGGCTGCGACTATGTCGTCTACTCCCTGAGCTTCGGCCTGCGCGGTGACCCGCAGGGTTTTGCCGATCCGGGCCTGATGGGCTTGCTGAAGAAACTCAAGATCGAGTTCAAGGACCAGCTTCCGCACGGCCTTGCCATCGTCAACGTCAATGTGTCCGGCGACGGCACGGATGCCTCCGGCGGACCCCTGCCGAGCGCGACGATCAGCAATACGGCGGGTCCCAATGATACCGCCACGGTGTCCGATTTCCGGCTCTCCGCCGCCGATCTCGACGGCGCCGGTGCCGCCAATGAACGTGTCATCAATTTCCAGATCACCGCCAAGATCGACCATGCGGCGTTTCCCGCGCCGACGATCGTCGACAATCAGGGCTTGATCAAGGTGAGCAACGAAGCCGGCACCGGGACCATCATCCCGTCGCAAGATCCGAGCAAGCCTGACGATGGTGACTACAAGACCGGTGTGAAGACCTCGATCAAGATCGATGTCACCAAATGCAACCCGCCGCCACCACCTCCCGGCAAGGAATGCTTCAAGGTGGAACGCGGCACGGTCGATTGCGTGCCCGGCGGCGGCGCCTTCATCTACCACATGCCGGTCGGTCCGGAGATGGGCGGCAAGTGGGTGCAGGTGTCGACCACCACGCCTGGCATCACCATCATCCCCGACACCCAGCTGGTGCCGGTGGGCGGCGGTGTGCTCAATTGGAAGATCGTCGGCGCATCGCCCGGCGACGTCATCCACCTCATCGTCACCGGCATCGAGACCTATGCCGGGCCGAAGGAGGGCTGGGGCCTGTGCTGCACGCAGACCATCGACATCGTCATCCCGCGTGACCAGCGGTGCCCGCCCAAGGACAAGGAGCCGGATCTCAAGGTCGAGAAACGCGCCGATGTCCCACGCTGCACCATGGCCGGCGGCTGCGACTTCACCATCAGGGTCACCAATGTCGGCACCGCGCCCTACGACGGCAAGATCGTGCTCGACGAGGTGACGCTGCCGGCCGGCTCGACGCTGAGTTCAGGGCCCAATCCGCCCTGGGTCTGCGTGCCCGGCACCACGCCGATGACATGCACCTATCCGGTGACCACGCTCAATCCGGGGGCCTTTGTCGACCTCAAGCTCGGCTTCAAGCAGGCCGGGGGCTGGCAAGGCAGTGCGCTGCGCAACTGCGCGACCTACAACTATGCCGCCAGCGGCAAGCCGCTGTTCGGCAGCCAGTCGAATGATCGTGGCTGCGCCTCGATCCCGATCTGCCGCCGTGGCGATCGTGACCGCGACTGCCAGCCGCCGGTCGAGAAGAAGGTCGACCTGATCCTGAAGAAGCGCGCGCGCATCCCGGTCTGCACGCCGGACGGCGTCTGCTACTTCGTGATCGACATCATCAACAACGGCACATCGACCTATAACGGGCCGCTGACGGTGATCGACAACTATCCTGGCGGCGCACCGAGCTCCTCGACCTTCGGGCCGAGCCCGCCCTGGACATGCGGTCCGAACGGCCCCGGCCAGTTCCGCTGCGACAATGCCGGCATCTCGCTGCCCGCGGGCGCCTCGACGCCGATCTTCGTCAAGGCGGTCATGCCGGCCGACTATCAGTCGGATACGGTCGAGAACTGCGCCGCGGTGAAGGCCATTCCCGGTGAGGTCGATCTCACCAACAACAAGGCCTGCGCCAAGGAACGCATCCGTCGTCCCAATGGCGGCAAGCCTGGCCTGCGCATCACCAAGGTGTGCAACGGCTCGCTGGCCGGTGCCGCGGTCGTCTCTTGCCGCATCACCGTCTCCAACGCCGGCACGGCCGCCCCCACCGGGCCGGTGCGGGTCAACGATGCCGCCACGCTGGTGTCGGGCGGCGCGCCCGTCCAGATCCAGACCGTCACTCCTGACGGCGCGGAATGGGCGTGCGGACCGGTTCCGGCCAACACGCTGTCGTGCCAGATTCCCGGCGCCGTCATGACGCCCGGAACCAGCAGGCACTTCGACGTCACGGTCTCGGCCAATGGCGAGTTCGAAAACTGCGCGCGCGGCTCCTATGGTCGGGCGCCTGGCGACGACATCGTCTATCCGATCGGCCAGGCCTGCGCCAAGGGCGGCGGCGCTTCGACCATCCGTGTCGAGAAGACCGGCGACCGCGAATGCCGGCTCGGCCAGCCCTGCTCGTTCGACATCACCATATCAAATGACGGGACGAGCCCCTTCTCCGGCCCGGTCCGCATCGGCGATGCGATCGGCGTCGAAGGTCTCGGCCGGCTGGACGGCGTCGCGATCACCTCGATCGATCCGCCCTTCGGCTGCTCGCCCGAACCGGCAACCCTGCCTCTGTCCTGCATCGCCAACCTGACGCTCGGCGCCGGCGAGAGCCAGTCGCATCATGTCACCGTAGTCATTCCCGACGACGGGCGTCTGGCCAACCTGCAGGGCAACGTCAATGGCCAGAACTGCGTTGGCGTCCTGTCTCCCGACACGCGGGTTGAGGACGGCGGCGACGTGCTGTCCAAGGATGCGGCCAATGTGCAGGGCGATCGCGGCAAAGCCTATGCGTGCCATCCCTTCATCATCACCCATGAGGTGAAGAAGGAATGCTCGCCGGGCTTCGTCATGAACGATGCCGGCCGCTGCGTCTGCCCGGAAGGCACCACCTTCCGCAACGGCCAGTGCACCGGCGGCGGCACCAACATTCTGCCGACGCCACCGCCGCCGAAGCGCTGCGTGCTGCTCGAAGGCCAGATCCGCACCGAGGACGGGCGCTGCATCTGCCCGCGCGGCACGGCGCTGGAGAACGGCAAGTGCGTCAGCACCAACAGGCCCGAGCAGTGCACCATCCGCGGCCAGATCCACGACGCCGACGGCTACTGCGTCTGCCCGCAAGGGACCGAAGTGCGCAACGGCGCCTGCCGCCCGATCCGGCCGAAGCCCCAGGAGTGCCGCATCCCCGGCCAGATCCGCAATGCCGATGGCGATTGCGTCTGCCCGCAGGGGACCGAGGTGCGCAACGGCGCTTGCCGTCCAGTGCGGCCGAAGCCTCAGCAGTGCCGCATCCCCGGCCAGATCCGCAATGGCGATGGCGATTGCGTCTGTCCGCAGGGCACCGAGGTGCGCAACGGCGCCTGCCGTCCGGTCCGGCCGAAGCCTGAGCAGTGCGCTATCCGCGGCCAGGTGCACGATGCCAATGGCGATTGCGTCTGCCCGCGTGGGACTGAGGTGATCGACGGCGCATGTCGGCGCAAGCAGCCGCAACTGGAGCAATGCGACATACGCGGCCAGGTCCACAACAAGCGCGGCGAGTGTGTCTGTCCGCGCGGGACCGAGGTGATCGACGGCGCATGCCGCAGGCCCAGGCAGCAGACGGAGTGCGCGCCGGGCACCCAGATGATCAATGGCCAGTGCCAGCCGATCTTCAAGCGGCGCTGCCCGGAAGGCACGATCGGACGGTATCCAAACTGCCGTCCGATCCGGGGACAACCATCGCTTGAGATCAACCCGGGACTGCTGCTGCAGCAGGTGCTGCCACGGCGTCAGCCGCAGGTCGACCAGCAGCAGGATCCAGCACCAAACAGAATCCTGAAGCTCCAGCAGCAGTAACCAGCTGCTCGACGCCAGACCAGAAACCCGCCGGGGCAATCCGGCGGGTTTTTCTTCATGGCACCGGCAATCGGGGATCGCAGACGCGGCAACGCCACCCAAGCCTGTGGAGCCGCCACGTCTGCACCCTCGACAAGTCACCCGCCGGGCATTAGGCAGTCGGTCCAGAGTGACCGGTATGAAAAGGGCGCCCGGAAAGGCCGCAGGATGAGCAGAAAGACCTTGATCGCACCATCGGTGCTGGCTTCGGACTTTTCGAGGCTCGGCGACGAGGTCGAAGCCGTCGCGGCGGCAGGCGCCGACTGGATCCATCTCGATGTCATGGATGGCCATTTCGTCCCCAACATCACCTTCGGCCCGCCCGTCATCAAGGCGATCCGCAACCGCACCAAGGCCTTCTTCGACTGCCATCTGATGATTGCGCCGGCCGATCCCTACCTCGCCGCTTTCGCCGAGGCCGGCTGTGACGGCATGACCGTGCATGCCGAGGCCGGGCCGCATCTCGACCGTTCGCTGCAGACCATCAGGAATCTCGGCAAGAAGGCCGGTGTGTCGCTCAATCCGGCGACGCCGGAAACGATGATCGAATATGTGCTCGACCGGCTCGACCTGATCCTGATCATGACTGTCAATCCGGGTTTTGGCGGCCAGGCTTTCATCCCGGGGGTCGTCGACAAGGTGAGAAGGGTCAAGGCGCTGATCGGCGACCGGCCGATCCGCATCGAGATCGACGGCGGTGTGTCGCCGGAGACAGCCCCCCTGGTCACGGCAGCCGGTGCCGATGTGCTGGTGGCGGGTGCGGCCATCTTCAAGGGCGGCAGCGTTGAAGCCTACCGCGCCAACATCGAGGCGATCAGGACAGCGGCCGACAAGGCCGCCGGCTAGAGCGTTTCACCGTTTCACGGAAACGGCGGATCGCTCTAACGCTTTGTTTTGGCGCAATTCTCAAGGGAAAGCGCTCCGCGCTTTTCCCGGGAAAACCGCTCACACTTTTCCTGGAATTGCTCTAACGCGCCGCCACGAATCGGATTCGCTGACGGGCCTGATTGGGGCAAACCGCCCGCAGTCTTTGCGCGCGACAGAAAAGATGCTCGCACAGGCACACAAGAAACGGATAAACCTGCGTGTATACAAAACACGTTAAGTTTCTGCTGGTTGTAGAGATGCGCAAGTTTCCACGATCAGATGCAGAGCGGAGTATATTTCTTTGTGCTTAAGTACAATAGCGCCATCTTCTGCTTGAGCCCCTTGACGCAGACATTGTATGGTACACGTACGGAAGATTCTTCTAGGACTCGCATTGCCCGGAAAATTGGGGACAAGGAGTCAACCTTGACATACGGAGCTGCCAACCTGAACGACGACGGCACAGGATCCAAGAGCACACTTGCCAGTACGGTCTACCAACAATTGCGGGAGGATCTTCTCAGCGGCGCTCTTGAAACCGAAAGCAAGCTGCGGGTCGAGTGGGTTGTTTCCAAATATGGCGCCGGCGCTTCCCCGGTTCGCGAAGCTCTCAATCGCCTTGCCTCCGAAGGACTTCTTGGTCGCCACGACCAGCGTGGCTTTTTCATCATGCCGGTCAGTGCGGCGGAGCTCGAGGAGCTGACGCGCACCCGCTGCTGGCTCGAGGAGCGGGCGCTTCGCGAATCCATCGCCCACCGCACCGCGGAATGGGAAGAACAACTGGTGCTGGCGCTGCATCGCCTGGGCCGCGCGTCACGTCTTTCGCAGCAAGATCCCTCGTCGCTCGATCCGGATTGGGAGAAATTGCATCGCACCTTCCATCGCGTGCTCATCTCCGCCTGCCGGTCGCACTGGCTCGTGGGTTTCTGCGATCAGCTTTCCGATCACGCCTATCGCTACCGGCAAATGGCCAATGGCGGCGAAAGCGTCCCGCGCGACGGTTCCGCCGAACACCGGCTGATCGCCGAATACGCGCTGGACGGCAATGCCGATGGCGCGGTCCAGGCCTTGATCGAGCACTACCAGCTGACCGCTTCCATATGCATGGAGCGTTTCAAGCAAGGTGAAGTCTCAAAGGTCGCCGCCTCGGCCGCACGCGCCCGGCGGTAACGATCTTTCCCTTGGCGCCTTGTCGCGACCTTCGGCGGGAGTGACGTGCTGGACCGCCGTTTGCGGCCTTGACGGCATGGCTTGGAAACGCCAACTCTTCGCCGCCGACTCATGTAGCCCTCAAGGCGTTGCCGGCGTCGCCATTGCCGTCACTGCGGGAAGACTTCATGAGCAATCATCTGTTCGATGCGTTCAAGTCCCGGATGCCGGCGCCCGGGCATCTGTTGATGGAAACCGATGACGGGCGCTCGCTCAGCTATGGCGACATGCTGGCGCGGTCGGCACAGTTCGCGCATGCGCTGCTGCAATTGGATGTCAAGCCCGGCGACCGGGTCGCCGTGCAGGTCGACAAGAGCCCGGAGGCGCTGCTGCTCTATCTCGCCTGCGTGCGCGCCGGCGCTGTCTTCCTGCCGCTCAACACCGCCTACACGCTGACCGAGCTTGCCTATTTCTTCGGGGATGCGGCGCCGCGCGTCATCGTCTGCGATCCGGCAAGGGCGGCCGATATCGGGCGCATGGTCGAGCCATCCGGCGCCGTCGTCGTCACGCTCGACCGCAACGGCCGGGGATCGCTGGCGGACCAGGCCTCGCGTCTGCCGTCGGATTTTCACGATGTGGCGCGCGGGCCCGATGATCTCGCGGCAATCCTCTACACATCGGGAACCACAGGCCGCTCGAAAGGCGCCATGCTCAGCCACGAAAACCTGGCCTCGAATGCGCGGGTGTTGGTGGAGCAATGGCGCTTCACATCGGGCGACGTGCTGATCCATGCGCTGCCGATCTTCCACACCCATGGCCTGTTCGTCGCCACCAATGTCGTCCTGATGGCGGGCGCCTCGATGCTGTTCGAGCAGAAATTCGACCCGGCCCGGATCGTCGCGCTGCTGCCGCGCGCCACCGCGCTGATGGGCGTGCCGACCTTCTATGTGCGGCTGCTGCAGCAGGATGGACTGGACCGACAGGCGACGAAGACCATCCGCCTGTTCGTGTCCGGCTCGGCGCCGCTGCTGGCCGACACGCACAAGGCCTGGCGCGAGCGCACCGGCCACGCCATCCTCGAACGCTACGGCATGACCGAGACCAACATGAACACTTCGAACCCCTATGAGGGCGAACGGCGCGCCGGCACGGTCGGCTTCCCCTTGCCGGGTGTCGCTTTGCGCATCGTCGACCCCGACAGCGGCAAGCCGCTGGCCCAAGGGCAGGTCGGCATGATCGAGGTCAAGGGTCCGAACGTTTTTGGCGGCTACTGGCGCATGCCGGAAAAGACCAAGGCGGAATTCCGCGCCGACGGTTTCTTCATCACCGGCGATCTCGGCATGGTCGACGCCGACTTCTATGTCCATATCGTCGGCCGCGGCAAGGACCTGATCATTTCGGGCGGCTACAACATCTATCCGAAGGAACTCGAAAGCGAGATCGACGCGCTTGATGGAGTGAGCGAAAGCGCCGTCATCGGCGTCGCCCATCCGGATTTCGGCGAAGGCGTCACCGCGGTCGTCGTGCGGGCGCCGGGGGCAGCGATCACCGCAGCCGAAATCCTCGGCGCCATCGCCGGGCGACTGGCCAGGTACAAGCACCCGAAGCAAGTGATCTTCGTCGACGAATTGCCGCGCAACACGATGGGCAAGGTCCAGAAGAATCTTCTGCGCGACGCCTATAAGGATATTTACGCGTCCTAACTGCCGTTCGCCGTCTTGCGCGGCTTGTTGATCCTGGTGCCGGAACCCCACAAGGCGCGCTGAAATAGCCCGCGTTTGCGGTTGCGCGGCACGAGATCGATATCCCCGACCAGTTTCGCGCCGCCCTTGCGCCGCTCCAGCGTGATCTTGCGGGTGTGGAACGCTTCCAGCTCGGTGCGATGCGCCACGCTGACGATGGTAACCTCAGGCAGTTCGCGGATCACCGTTTCCATCATCTGGTCCTGGCTCTTTTCGTCCAGCGCCGACGTTGCCTCGTCCAGCACGACGATGTCGGGGCGATGCAGCAAGAGGCGCGCGAAGGCGACACGTTGCTTTTCGCCGCCCGACAGCATCTGGTCCCAGGGCGCTTCCTCCTTGATCCGGCCGGCGAGGTGGCCGAGGCCGACCTTGTCGAGAGCGGCCTTGATCTGGTCGAGCTTCCACTTGTCGGCGGCCGCGGGGTAGGCGACCACCCGGCGCAGCGTGCCCGAAGGGATGTAGGGCCGCTGCGGCAGCATGAACAACCGCTTGTCGGGATGGAAATTGACGCTGCCGCTTCCCCATGGCCACAGGCCGGCGATCGCCCGCACCAGAGTTGACTTGCCCGAGCCGGATTCGCCCGACACCAGCACCCGTTCGCCCGCTTCGACCGCGACTTCCGTTTCCTTCACCATGGACGTGCCGTCGTCGAGCGTCACGGAGAGATTGTCGAGGGAGAGCATGGTGTCGCCCTTGGTCTCGCCGTGCTGGATGCGCCCGAGCTCGTCGCTCTGCTCGGCGCGCTCCAACCCGTCGAGCGACATCATCAGCGAAGCAATGCGGCGTGCGGAGGCGTTCCAGTCGGCGAGGCGCGGATAATTGTCGACCAGCCAGCCGAAAGAGCCCTGCACGATGGCGAAGGCGGACGCCGCCTGCATGACCTGGCCGAGCGACATCGAGCCTTCAAGGAATTTTGGCGCGCACAGCAGCACCGGCACGACCGGTGCGAACAGGCTCGAACCCTGCGACACCAATGCCGTGCGCATGTGCTGGCCGGTCAGTTGTGCCCAGCGTTTCAGCACGCCGGCAAAGGTCTTGTCGATGCCGCTGCGTTCCTCCTCCTCGCCGCCGAGCAAGGCGATGCTCTCGCCGTTTTCGCGCACGCGCGTCAGCACGTAGCGGAATTCGGCTTCCGCCTGGTTCTTCTCTTCGGACAGCCGCACGAAATCGCGGCCGATGACGAACATCGACGTGGAGGTGATCGCGGCATAGATCACCGCCGTGACGACGAGGAAGCCGGGCACCGTGAAAGTCGAGCCTCCCAGGGTGAAGCTCAAGGCCCCGCCGATCGTCCACAGCACCACGATGAAGGTCGAGGCCGACAGGGTGGCGACAATCACACCGGCGACGAAGTCGACGGGCGCCTCGGTGGCGACCCGCAGATCTTCCGAGAGGCGGGCCTCGGGGTTCTGGTGGTCGCCCTGCACGAGGTTCAGCTGGTAGTAGCGGCCATTGGCGAGCCAACGCGCTATCACCGAGGTGGTCAGCCAGGCGCGCCAGCGGCGCTGCATCGTCATGCGCAGATAGACCTGCGTGACGACAAGACTGATGCTGCCGATGACGAGCGGCACGAACACCGCGCTCAGGAAATAGACGGTGTGGGCGTCGCGCTTCTCTATGGCGTCGAAAATCGAGCGGTTCCAGACATTGATCCCGTACTGGAAGCCGACATTGATGCCGATCAGGATCAGCAGCCCGATCGTCAATGGCCAGCCGAGCCTGTCGCCGTGCCGCCCCCAATAGCCGCGCCCGCTGATCCAGAACCGTTTCAGCAAATATTTCTTGCGCGCCTGTTCTACCTGCTCGGGCGTCAGCTCGGGATCGGGTTCGGCGGCCTCCGGCGGTGGGGCTTCGCCGACAATCTCGGACGCCGCCGCTTCCACGGTCGATGCCTTCTTGTCGCGCGGCTTCTTTTCGCCCGGTTCCTCCCCGCGCGGTCTCTCGTCACGCGGCTTTTGCCGTCGCGGCTTGGGGGTGCCGCGCGGTTTGATGCCGTCGGCCGGTTTCGATCTGGGTTTCGCCTCGGACATACGCCCCGACAACGAGCTTGAAATCAAAAGGTTTCATGCCGCCCGCTTGATATGGCAAAATTCCCGGCTGCGACCGCTATCGCGGGTACAGCAGTTCGACGACATGGTCGGCGATGGCCAGGCTTGCCGTCAGGCCGGGGCTCTCGATGCCGAACAGGTTGACAATCCGTCCTGCACCGTGGTCGGCCGGACCCTGGATGATGAAATCGGCGGCAGGCTGGCCGGGACCTGATAGTTTCGGCCTGACCCCGGCATAGGCTGGCTGCAAGGCGCCGTCGGCAAGATCGGGCCAATAGCGCCGGATCGCTTCGTAGAAGGCAGCACTTCGGCCGGGATCGACCGTGTAATCCACATGGTCAATCCATTCGACATCGGGTCCGAAGCGCGCGCTGCCGCCAAGGTCGAGCGTCAGATGGACACCGAGGCCACCTTCGACCGGAACCGGATAGATCAGCCGCGAAAACGGCGACCGGCCGGGAAGCGCGAAATAATTCCCGCGCGCCAGCCACTGCCGGGGGATGAAATCCCCGGGGAAACCGTCGATCCGGCCGGCCAGGGCCTGCGCATCGAGGCCCGTAGCGTTGATGAAAGCGCCGGCATCCAGGGCGAGGGCCTCGCCATTGGCATCGCGCGTTTCGATCCGGATCCCGCCAGCCTCCACCGTCGCCCTTGCAACGGTGGTCAGGAAAGCAAAGGACGCACCGGCGGCTTCGGCCTCGCCGCGCAGCGACAGCATCAGCGCATGGCTGTCGACAATGCCCGTCGATGGCGACAGCAGTGCGCCGGCGCAGGTCAGTGCCGGCTCCAGGCTTTCGGCCTCGCTTTGCGTCAAAAACTCGAGATCATCAACCCCGCTGCGTCGCGCATTGGCCTCGATCTTCCGCAACCCGTCGGTCTGGCCGGGCTCGCTGGCGACAATCAGCTTGCCGGTGCGCTTATGGGCGATGTCGTGCTCGGCGCAGTAAGCGTAGAGACGCCGGCGGCCTTCGACGCAGAGTCGGGCCTTCAGGCTTCCCGGCGCATAATAGAGCCCGGCATGGATGACTTCGGAATTGCGCGAACTGGTGGCGGTGCCGATCGCATCGGCCTGCTCGACCACCACCACCTCGCGGCCCGACACGGCCAGCGCCCTGGCGACGGCAAGCCCGACGACGCCCGCTCCGGCGACGACACAATCGATTGTCTGCATGGCCCCGCCTTCAGCGTGAAGCGCCGGCCTCGAACACCTTGTCGCCGCCGATCCAGACGCTTCCTATGCCAAGATCGTCCGACAGCGCAACGATGTCGGCCGCCGTGCCGTTGGCCAGACGGCCAAGCCGGTGCGACTGGCCGATCGCCTGCGCCGGATAGAGCGAGGCCATGCGCAAGGCCTCGGACAGATCGACACCGACGACTTCATGCATGAACCGCACAGCCGAGATCATGTCGAGATCGGCGCCGGCCAGCGTGCCGTCGGCAAGCCGCAGGCTCCCGTCCTTGCGGTAGATGGTGCGGCCGTTGAGCGTGAACGAGGTCATGTCGGTGCCGATCGTCGCCATCGCATCGGTGACCAGCACGATCTTGCCCGGCCCCTGCTTGGCGTCGAGCGCGATCCGGATGCTGGCCGGATGGACGTGGATGCCGTCGGCGATCAGTCCGGCTGACAATGTGCCGATGTTGACGGCCGCGCCCACGAGGCCAGGCTCGCGGTTGCCGATCTGGCTCATCGCGTTGAACAGATGCGTGACCACGCCGGCACCGGCCTCGGCAAAGGCCTTTGCCGTGGCGTAGCCCGTGTCGGAATGGCCGAGGCTGACGACAATGCCGGCCTTGGCCAAGGCCGTAACGCGTGCCGGATCGACGGATTCCGGTGCGATGGTGGTGAGCAGCACCGGCAGTTTCGGCCGCGCCGCGATCAGCATTGCCTGGTCGGCATCCGTCATCGGCCGGATCAGCGCCGGATCATGCGCGCCCTTGCGCGCGATCGACAGATGCGGGCCTTCAAGATGCAGGCCGAGGAAGCCCGGCACCTTTTGCCGCGCGGCGGCCTCGCCGGCGGCGATGGCGGCAGCGGTGATCGCGGGCGTGTCGGTGATCAGCGTCGGCAGCAGCGCCGTCGTGCCGAACGGCGCATGCGCCCGGCATATGGTTTCGATCGAGGCGACATCGGGGTGGTCGTTGAGCATGACGCCGCCGCCGCCATTGACCTGGATGTCGACGAAGCCCGGCACCAGCATGCCGCCGCCTGTGTCGGCGGCGCGGATATCCGAGGGAATGGCGCCGGTGGGTAAAATCGCCTCGACCAGGCCGTCGCGCACGACTAGGGCGTGGCCTTCATGCCAGTCGTCACCGTCGAAAATGCGGGCGCCAGTCAGGGCAAAACGGTCGCTCATACGGTCTCCGTCACCTTGCGAAGATTGCGCGGCGTGTCCGGATCGAGGCCGCGATGGCGCGCGAAGGCCTCGACGAACACGTAGAACGAAACGATCAGCGTCAGCGGATCGGTCAGCGGGTGACCGGTGGCGACATGCGGCAGGCGCGTGGCGCGGTTGGCAAGCGCTGAGGTGACGAACACCGGCGCCCCCTTGGCCGCCAGCCCGTCGGCCGCCTCAGTGATGGACGGTTCTGACGCATCGCGCGCGGCCAGCGCCAGCACCGGAAAATCGGGACCGATCAGCGCCAGCGGGCCATGCATGACTTCGGCCGCGCTATAGGCCTCGGCATGCATGCCGCAGGTTTCCTTGAACTTCAGCGCCGCCTCGTTGGCCATCGCCGCCGACGGGCCGCGGCCAAGGATGAACAGCGATTTCTGCTTCTCGATGGTTTCAGCCAGCACGCTCATCCAGTCGCAGGCGATCGCTTTGCCGAAATGCTCGGGCAAGCGGGCCAACGCTGCCAGAAGTGCTTCGTCGCCGGTGGAATGCGCCATCAACGCGAGACCGGCGACCGCGGAATTGACGAAGGTCTTGGTGGCCGCGACGCTACGCTCGGGCCCGGCAAGGATGTCGATCGCATAGTCCGAGGCGCGCGCCAGCGGCGAGTCGGCGGTGTTGGTGACGGCGATGGTCAGCGCGCCGCCGGCGCGGGCGGTTTCGGCCATGGCGACGATGTCGGGGCTCTTGCCCGACTGCGAGATCGCGAGACACGCCGAGCCGTCGAGCCTCAGCTTGCGGCCATAGATCGAGGCGATGGACGGACCGACCGAAGCGACGGCAAGGCCCGCGGTCAGCTCCACGGCATATTTCATGAAGGTGGCCGCATGGTCGGACGACCCGCGCGCCACGGTGACGACGAAATGCGGGTCGCGCTCCTTGATACCGCGCCCGGCCTCGGCGAGCACGGCGCCGGAGCCGTCGAGCAGCCGGGCGACGGCCTCAGGGATCTCCTCGATCTCGCGCTGCATATGGGTGGTGTTGGAGATCATGGTCGGCCCTCTTCGCTCGGCCCTGTCAGCCGCAGTTCGGCAACGAAATCATAGGCGTCGCCCCGGTAGATGGAGCGGGTGAATTCGATCACCTTGCCGCTTGCCAGATAGGAAATGCGTTCGATATGCAGGCCGGCGATACCGGGCGGCACTTCGAGCAGACGCGCATCGCTGTCGCCGAGATTGGCGGCCGAGATGCGCTGCACCGCCCGTACCGGGCGGTTGCCGGTCAATTCCAGCGCCGCATAGAGCGAGGAGCCGATACCAGCTGGGTCGGGCAGCACGCTCGCTGACAGCGAGGCGCGTTCGATCGCCAGCGGCGTGTCGTTGGCGATGCGCAGGCGCGCCACGCGCGCCACCAGCTCGCTCGACGACAGGCCAAGCACCATCATCTCGTCGGGCGAGGGCGCGTAGAGGCCGCGGTCCAGCCATGCCGAACGCACCGCCATGCCGCGCCGCGCCATGTCTTCGGTAAACGAGGTCAGCCGCGACAGCGATTGCTCGACGCGCTCCATGCGCGGCGCCACGAAAGTACCGGAGCCGTGGCGCTGCACGAGAATCCCGCCCTTGACCAAATCCTGCACCGCCTTGCGCACGGTGACGCGCGAAATGTCGGCCTTGGTGGCGATGTCGCGTTCGGAAGGCAGCGCGTCGCCCGGGCCGATCAGGCCGCGGTTGACGGCGTCCTCGATGCTCTTGCGCAGCTGCAGGTAGAGCGGCGCGCCGCTTTGCGCGGATTGCTTCAGCGTGGCGAAGATCTGGTCGGCGGCGTCGCTCATCGCGCCGCCTCCACTGGCTTGGCGAAAAGCCGGACTGCCATCTGCACCGCGCCGCCCAGCGCGTCGTCGAGCGGCGGCTTCAGCAGTGCCCGGTAGCGCGCCGACAGGCGCGGCGCGTAAAGCGGCGCCAGCCCGCCGAGCAGGCAAAGCGGTGCGTCATCCGAAAGGCCGAGTGCGCCCAGCGAGGCCTCGACATCGCCGACCGCCTTGTCGACGATCCAGTTGGCGACGGCATCGCCCTTTTGCGCATGCTCGAACACTTTCGGCGCGAAGCCGCCGAAATCGCCGGGCTTGGCATTGGTGGTGAATTCGACCACGTCCTCGGGATTGTTGCGGAAGATCGCCATCATGGCGTCGGTCAGCGGCGAAGCCGCGCGCACGCCGTCATGGGCAAGCAGCGTCTGCTCCAGGAGGTCGCGGCCGATGCGGGCGCCGCTGCCCTGGTCGCCGACCTGGAAGCCCCAGCCGCCGATGGCGCGCGACGTGCCATCCTTGCGCGCCATATAGGCGGTGCCGGTGCCGAGGATGGCCATGGCGCCGTCACCGGAGCCGACGGCCCCTTCGAGCGCGATCTCGGCATCGGTCTCGACACGGCTTGTGCTGAACGGCAGGATGGCTTCGAGCTGCTGCCGGTAGGTGCCGACATTGGCACCGGCAAGGCCGAGAATGGCCGGTGTTTGCGGGATGAGTTCGGGATCCTTCCCGGCGGCGATGAAGGCTTGCCGCGCGGCGTCGACAATGTTCGAGCGCGCGCCGGTGAGGTCGGTGCGGATGTTGGCGGCGCCGCTTTTGGCACGGCCGATGACCGAACCTTCAACCGTTGCCAGGGCGGCCCTGCAGCTGGTGCCGCCGCCATCGATACCGAGCACGAATTTCACGCGATTTCTCCTCCGGGCGGATAATACCAATAAAATACCAATAGCCAAGAGTTAATTTCCGTTTCAAAAAGATTAAGCCGTATTTTATTGAAAATCCTGAACATTTCGTCGGCTGAACGATTTCCTCTCCGCGATTTCGTTAATGCGTGTGGACAAGTGGTATTTTTTTGGTATTGTTCTGGTATTGGAGGAACACGGATGGCTGAAACGCGCACCGAAGCGCTTCACAGGAATGCCGAGGGGCTGGATATCCAGGCTCCGGAAGCCATCCTTGTTTCGCTGGCCGATGCGCAGATCGAAGCCGCCAAGGCCGTCCACAACGCCATCCCCGCCATCGCTCGGGCAGCCGAGATCATCGCCAGCCGGTTGAACGGCGGCGGCAAGCTTGCGTATGCCGCGGCCGGCAGTTCCGGCCTGATGGCTTTGGCCGACGCCCTGGAGCTTCCCGGCACTTTCGGCATCCAGCGCGACCGCATCGCCATCCTGATCGCCGGCGGCGACGAGGCCTTCAAGACGCTGGCCGGCGGCCCCGAGGACGATACGGAGGAAGCCGCGGCGGCGGTCGCCAAGGCCGGCATCGGCGCCGGCGATTGCCTGATCGCCCTTTCCGCCAGCGGCACCACGCCCTATGCGGTGCGCGCCATCGAGGACGCCCGGCGCCGTGGCGCGGCCACCATCGGCATCGCCAACAACCGGGACTCAGCGCTGCTGCGTCAGGCGGAAACCGCCATCCTCTTGGAAACGCCGCCGGAAGTGATCGCCGGCTCGACGCGCATGGGGGCCGGTACCGCCCAGAAGATCGCGCTCAACATGCTGTCGACGCTGACCGCCGTCCATCTCGGCCATGTCCATGACGGCTACATGGTCAATCTCATGTCCGACAACATCAAGCTGCGCGACCGCGCCGCGCGTATCGTCGCCGCCATCAGCGGGCGCGACAGGGACGAAGCCGCCCGGCTGCTCGAAAAGAGCGGCGGCGCGGTCAAGACCGCCATTCTGCTCGCCGCCGGCGCCGACAGCGCCGATGCGGCGGAGAAACTGCTGGAAGGAACCGGCCAGAAGCTGCGACCGGCGCTTTCCGCGATCGAGGGGAGCAAGGGGCCTAAAACCTCTGTTCTCATCAAAACCGAACCTGAAAAAGGTCAACAGGGAGACTGAGCATGACAACGAAATTACTGACGGCACTGCTTCTGGGCACCAGCATTCTCGGCTCGGCCGGGTTGGCTCATGCCGAGGACGTAACGCTCAACATCGAAAGCTGGCGCGGCGACGACCTTGCCATCTGGAAGGACAAGCTGATCCCGGCCTTCGAAGCCAAGAATCCCGGCATCAAGGTGGTGTTCGCGCCATCGGCTCCGACCGAATATGACGCAGCACTCGGCGCCAAGCTCGCCGCCGGCTCGGCGGGCGACCTGATCACCTGCCGCCCCTTCGACAAGTCGCTCGAGCTCTACAAGAAGGGCAACCTCGCCGATCTCTCGGCGCTGCCCGGCATGGAGAACTTCTCGCCGGTCGCCAAGTCCGCCTGGCAGACCGATGACGGCAAGGCGAGCTTCTGCGTGCCGATGGCGTCCGTCATCCACGGCTTCATCTACAACAAGGACGCCTTCGACAAGCTCGGCATCAAGGTGCCGACGACCCGCGACGAGTTCTTCGCCGCGCTCGACAAGATCAAGGCAGACGGCACCTACATCCCGATGGCGATGGGCACCAAGGACCTCTGGGAAGCCGCGACCATGGGCTACCAGAATATCGGCCCCAACTACTGGAAGGGCGAGGACGGCCGCGCCGCGCTGATCAAGGGCACGCAGAAGCTGACCGACAAGGACTGGGTCGCGCCCTATGAGGAGCTGGCCAAGTGGAAGCCTTACCTCGGCGACGGTTTCGAGGCGCAGACCTATCCGGACAGCCAGAACCTGTTCACGCTCGGCCGCGCCGCCATCTACCCGGCCGGCTCGTGGGAGATCGGCCTGTTCAACACCCAGGCCCAGTTCAAGATGGGCGCCTTCCCGCCACCGGTCGAGAAGGCCGGCGACACCTGCTACATCTCCGACCATACCGATATCGGTATGGGTCTGAATGCAGCCTCCAAGCATGCCGACGCGGCCAAGACCTTCCTGTCCTGGGTGGCCTCGCCGGACTTCGCCACCATCTACGCCAACGCGCTGCCGGGCTTCTTCAGCCTGAATTCCTCGCCGGTGAAGATGGCGGACCCGCTGGCGCAGGAATTCGTCTCCTGGCGCGGCAAGTGCAAGTCGACGATCCGCTCGACCTACCAGATCCTGTCGCGCGGCACGCCGAACCTCGAAAACGAGACCTGGGTTGAATCGGCCAACGTCATCAACGGCACCGACACGCCGGAAGCCGCGGCCAAGAAGCTGCAGACCGGTCTCGACAGCTGGTATAAGCCGGCGAAGTAAGAGCTCAGGCAACGGAGCCGGCCGGGCGCTTGCCTGGCCGGTTCCGGATACCCTGGCCTTCAGAATAAGTCCGTTCAGATAGCGATTGTCGGCACCGCCTCGCGGCCTTACCCTTGCTCGTCTTGGGGAAGGCTAGCTGATCAGTCGAGGCCTTTGTTCTTGCCGCACCGGGCAAGGAGGTTGGGGCCGTGCATCGAGGCATCATCTAGCAACAACATCGTCTGGAACCGAGAGACGGCGGGAACCGAACTCATGGCCGCAGATATCAGACCGAAAAGACCGTTTCGCTGGCACATCGCCATCTTCCTGGCGCCGGCCGTGCTCGTCTATACGGCGATCATGATCTTGCCGCTTGCCGGCACGCTGCAGCTCTCGCTGTTCCGCAACATCGAGCAGCACCAGGTCTTTGTCGGTCTGGACAATTTCCGCACCTTGTTCGGCGATCCCAACTGGTCGGTGAATTTCTGGAATGCGCTGCGCAACAATGTCTGGTTCTTCATCATCCATATGCTGGTGCAGAACCCGATCGGCGTCATGCTGGCCGCCCTCTTGTCCAGCCCCAGGCTTAGGTTCGCGGCCTTCTACCGCACGGCGATCTTCGTGCCGACCATCCTGTCCTTCGTCATCGTCGGCTTCGCCTGGAAGCTGATACTGTCGCCGCTGTGGGGCGTGGCGCCGCATATGATGGACCTTATCGGCCTGAAAAGCCTGTTCACGCCCTGGCTCGGCAAGGAGCAGTACGCGCTGACCGCGCTCAGCCTGATCTCGGTGTGGCAGTTCGTCGGCATCCCGATGATGCTGATCTACGCCGCCCTGCTGTCGATTCCCGAAGAGGTGATCGAGGCCGCCGAATGCGACGGCATCACCGGCCTGTCGCAGTTCTGGAAGATCAAGCTGCCGCTGATCCTGCCGTCGATCGGCATCATCTCGATCCTCACCTTCGTCGGCAATTTCAACGCTTTCGACCTGATCTACACCGCACAGGGCGCGCTCGCCGGGCCGAACTATTCGACCGACATTCTTGGCACCTTCCTCTACCGCGCCTTCTTCGGCTTCCAGCTGCAGGTCGGCGATCCCAATATGGGCGCGGCGATCGCCACGATGATGTTCATGATCATCCTCGGCGGCGTCTGCGTATACCTCTTCCTCGTCCAGACGCGCCTGCGTCGCTACCAGTTCTGAGGGGTGGATATGTTACGGCTGAACACCCCCCTCTGGCCTGCCGGCCATCTCCCCCGCAAGGGGGGAGATCGGATGTCATTTCGGCCTTCGCCAATCTCCAGCGTTGCAAGACGTGCGGCAACGCAAAAGCTGCCAATCTCCCCCCTTGCGGGGGAGATGCCCGGCAGGGCAGAGGGGGGTGCCTGGGCGCCGACCTCACGGATCGCGATTGTCCAGGAGACCATCCAATGAGCACCGCCACCCGTTCGCTGCCTCGCACCATCGGCGCCCACGCAATCCTTTTGACCTACACGGCGATCGCGCTGTTCCCGGTGATCCTGGTCATCATGAATTCGTTCAAATCCCGCGCCGGCATCTTCGGCGCGCCGTTGACGCCGCCGACGCCGAAGACCTTCGACCTGATCGGCTACACCACGGTGATCGGCCAGGGCGACTTCATCCATTATTTCCAGAACAGCCTCGTCGTCACCGTCGCCTCGCTGTTCTTCGTGCTCCTGTTCGGCGCGATGGCGGCCTTCGCGCTGTCGGAATACCGCTTCCGCGGCAATTCGCTGATGGGGCTCTATCTCGCGCTCGGCATCATGATCCCGATCCGGCTGGGTACCGTCGCCATCCTGCAATTGATGGTGGCAAGCGGGCTGGTCAACACGCTGACCGCGCTGATCCTGGTCTACACCGCGCAAGGCCTGCCGCTCGCCGTCTTCATCCTGTCGGAATTCATGAAGCAGGTGTCCGACGATTTGAAGAATGCCGGCCGCATCGACGGCCTGTCGGAATACACCATCTTCTTCCGGCTGGTGCTCCCGCTGGTGCGGCCTTCGATGGCGACGGTCGCCGTCTTCACCATGATCCCGATCTGGAACGATCTGTGGTTTCCGCTGATCCTGGCGCCGTCGGAAGAGACCAAGACGGTGACGCTCGGCGCGCAGCTCTTCCTCGGCCAGTTCGTCACCAACTGGAACGCCATCCTGGCCGCACTCTCGCTGGCGATCATGCCGGTGCTGATCCTCTACGTCATCTTCTCGCGGCAGCTGATCCGCGGCATTACTTCCGGAGCCGTCAAGTGAGTTCGCAAAAGCCTCTTCGCGTCGTCGTCGCCGGGCTCGGCAATATGGGCCGCAGCCATGCGCTGGCCTATCACACCAATCCGGGCTTCGAGATCGCAGCCCTGATCAACCGCTCCGACGTGCCGCTGCCGGAAGGCCTGTCGGCCTATGGCATCAGGCGGTCTTTCGACGAGGCGCTGCGCGAGGAAAAGCCCGATGTCGCCTGCATCGCCACCTATTCCGACAGCCATGCCGACTATGCGGTGAAAGCGCTCGAGGCCGGCTGCCACGTCTTTGTCGAAAAGCCGCTGGCAACGACGGTGGCCGACGCCAAACGCGTCGTCGCCGCCGCCAAGGCCAACGGCAGGAAACTGGTGATCGGTTACATACTACGCCACCATCCGTCCTGGATCCGGCTGATCGCCGAGGCGCGCAAGCTCGGCGGCCCCTATGTCTTCCGCATGAACCTCAACCAGCAATCCTCAGGCCATACCTGGGAGACGCACAAGCAGCTGATGCAGACGACCTCGCCGATCGTCGACTGCGGCGTCCACTATCTCGACGTCATGCTGCAGATCACCGACGCCAGGCCGGTCGAGGTGCGTGGCATGGGCGTGCGGCTGACGCAGGAGGTCGCGCCGACCATGTACAATTACGGCCACCTGCAGGTGCTGTTCGATGACGGCTCGGTCGGCTGGTATGAGGCCGGCTGGGGGCCGATGATTTCCGAAACCGCCTTCTTCGTGAAGGACGTCATCTCGCCGAATGGCTGCGTGTCGATCGTCATGAAGGAAGGTGTGAAGTCCGACGACATCGACACCCATACCAAGACCTCGACCATCCGGCTGCACAGTGCGGCGACCGGCCCGGACGGGAAGTTTGTCAAGGCGGACGAGATGCTGTCCATGGCGGGCGAACCCGGCCACCAGGACCTCTGCGATCTCGAACAGGCCTTCGTGCTGAAGGCGATCCGCGAGGACATGGATCTCACCCGCCACATGGACGACGCGGTCAAGTCGCTCGCCGTCTGCCTTGCCGCCGACGAGAGCGTGCGCAGCGGCGCAGCCGTCAAACTCTAAAGCTAGGAACAATATTGTGGGCTCGCTGAAGATCGAGAATGTGAAGAAGGCCTTCGGGCCGGTCGAGGTGCTGAAGGGCATCAACCTCGAAGTGACCGATGGCGAATTCGTCGTCTTCGTCGGCCCGTCGGGCTGCGGTAAGTCGACCTTGCTCAGGGTCATCGCCGGGCTGGAGGATTCGACCTCGGGCCGCGTGGTCATCGACGGTCAGGACGTCTCCGTCACGCCGCCGGCCAAGCGCGGCATCGCCATGGTCTTCCAGACCTACGCGCTCTACCCGCATCTGACGGTGAAGAACAATATGGGCCTCGGCCTGAAACAGGCCGGCACGCCCGCCCCGGAGATCGATCGCCGTATCGGCATCGCCTCGTCCATGTTGTCGCTGGAGCCCTATCTCGAACGGCGCCCGGCCGAACTCTCCGGTGGTCAGCGCCAGCGCGTCGCCATCGGCCGCGCGGTGGTGCGCGAGCCAAAACTGTTTCTCTTCGACGAGCCGCTGTCGAACCTCGATGCGGCGCTGCGCGTCAACACCCGGCTTGAGATCGCGCAGTTGCACCGCCGGCTGAAGGCAACGATGATCTACGTCACCCACGATCAGGTCGAGGCGATGACGCTGGCCGACAAGATCGTGGTACTGAACGCCGGCCGGATCGAGCAGATCGGCGGTCCTATGGAGCTCTACAATTCACCGGCAAACGAATTCGTCGCCGGCTTCATCGGCTCGCCGAAGATGAATTTCATCGACGGCGCTCGCCTCGGCGAGACGGCCAAGACCATCGGCGTGCGGCCGGAGCATCTGACCGTCGACACGAAATCAGGCGCCTGGAAGGGCACGGTGGTGCATGCCGAGCATCTCGGCGCCGACACCAATCTTTATCTTGATTGCGAAAAGGCCGGACTGATTACGGTGCGGATTTTCGGCGTCTATGACGCCGAGCCGGGCGCGACGCTCTATGCGACGCCGGATCCGGCGAAGACGTATAGATTTGGCGCGGATGGGAAGACGATCAAGTAGCGCGGGACCGCGCTCTTCCTTCCCCCCTTGTGGGGGAAGGTGGATCGGCGCGCTAGCGCCGAGACGGATGAGGGGTGCTCCAGCGGAGTGAGACGTCGGCGTTCCCTGGAGCACCCCTCATCCGACCTCGCTTCGCGAGGCCACCTTCTCCCGCAAGGGGAGAAGGTCAGGAGCCGCCGCCTACAAATCAGCCTTGAACGTCTGCTTCTGCTGGCCCAGGCCCTCGATGCCCAGTTCCACCACGTCGCCGGCCTTGAGGAACACCGGCGGCTTCATGCCCAGCCCGACGCCGGGCGGCGTGCCTGTCGAAATAATGTCGCCCGGATGCAGCGACATGAACTGGCTGAGATAAGACACCAGATATTTGACGCCATAGACCATGGTCTTGGTCGAGCCGTTCTGCATGGTCTTGCCGTTGACGGTCAGCCACATCTTCAGGTTCTGCGGATCGGCGACTTCGTCCTTGGTCACCAGCCACGGGCCGGTCGGGCCGAACGTGTCGCAGCTCTTGCCCTTGGTCCACTGGCCCTGACGCTCGGCCTGGAAGGCGCGCTCGGAGACGTCATGCGCGACGGCATAGCCGGCGACATAATCCAGCGCATCGGCTTCGCTGACATACTTCGCCGTCTTGCCGATGACCACGGCGAGCTCGACTTCCCAGTCGGTCTTTTCAGAGCCGCGCGGGATCAGCACGTCGTCGTCCGGCCCGACAATGGCCGAGCTTGCCTTCATGAAGATGATCGGCTCCGGCGGCACGGTGGCGCCGGTTTCGGCGGCGTGATCGGAATAATTGAGGCCGATGCAGATGAACTTGCCTGTGCCGGCGACGCAAGCGCCGAGGCGGGGCTTACCGGAAACCACCGGCAGCGACTTCGGATCGAGCTTGCCCAGCATCTCCAACGAGGCCGGATGAAGCGTGGTGCCGGCAATGTCGGCGACATGGGCGGAGAGATCGCGGATCGTTCCATCCGCATCGAGCAGGCCGGGACGTTCGCTCCCCACCTCGCCATAGCGCAGCAGTTTCATCTAAATCCTTCTCCTGGTTGCGGCCTCGCGGCCTTTTGCAAACTCTCCGCCGAGGCGATGGCTCCCCGAGGAGCCGGGCGGACCGTACCCATCGACCTCATCTCGGGCAAGCGCGGACAGCTGTTGGGCGGGCCCGCGCGCTGGATTTTCAGACTTCCCGATCCCCGGCAAAAATTAGGGCGGAGCCCGATCTCAGATCGACCAGCCGCCGTCGATATTATAGGCCTGCCCGGACGTGTAGGTCGCGCCGGCCAGATAGACGGCGAGATCGGCGATTTCCTCCGGCGTGCCGAGCCTGCCCATCGGCTGGCGGGCGATGAAGGCGGCGCGGGCGGCTTCGTAGTCGCCTTGCGCATGCATGCGGTCCTGCAGCGACGGGCTCTCGACCGTGCCGGGGCAGATGGCGTTGCAGCGTATGCCCTTGCCGACATAGTCGGCGGCAATCGCCTTGGTCAGGCCGATGACAGCGGCCTTGGTAACGCCATAGGCAAAGCGGTTCGGCACGCCTTTGCCGGCGCCGGCGACCGAAGACATGTTGACGATCGATCCGTCGCCGCGCTCCAGCATACCGGGCAGCACGGCCCTGATGGTGCGGATCATGGCGCGGACATTGAGGTTGAAGGCGAAATCGAGATCGCCATCCTTCATCTCCAGGATCGAGCCGGAATGGACGAAGCCGGCGCAGTTGAACAGCACGTCGACGCGGCCGATCTGGGCGAAGGCGGCGTTGACCGCCTCGTCGTTGAGCACATCGAGCTTGCGGGTCTTGATCCCTGGCGTCTTGGCGAGTTCGGCGAGAAGCGTCTCGTTGATGTCGGTGGCGTGGACGGTGGCTCCAGTCTTGGCGAAGGCCAGCGCGCTCGCCTTGCCGATGCCTTGCGCCGCCGCCGTGATGACAACCACCTTGCCTGCCAGATCCGCCATGCTTCTTTCCTCGCCTGCTTGGGTCAACTGCCTTTATCGGCGGCCGGCCAAGGCGTCATGTGCCAGTCAGGCTCGATTGTGCGGCCTGTGTCGCAGCCAGTTCACTGATAAAGATGTTTTTTCTCGTTAAAGAACATGTGTCCGGGCGTCAAGCCCGAACACGATCACCATTGCGACCGTCTGGAAATGTCAGTCGCCGTAAGGCACCCAGACATTCTTCACCTCGACGGCGCGGCGCAGGAAAGCATCGCCGGCCGCCTCGTCGGATGCCCAGTCGAGGCTGCGGCCATTGCCGCTCCAGACGCGCTTGAGGTTGCCGATGGATTCGACCTCCGCCTTGGCGCAGGTCTCGGCGTCGGCGAACACCCAGAGCCCGTCGACATCGTCATGCTTGGCCAGCACGCCGGCAAGTTCCGCCGTGCGGCCGGTGACAATGTTGATCGCGCCGGCCGGAACGTCGGAATATTCGATGACCTGATAGAGATCGGTGGCGAGCAGCGGATAGCGTTCCGAAGGCACCGCGACCACCGTATTGCCCATGGCCAGCGCCGGCGCGATCAGCGAGATCAGGCCGAGCAGCGGCGAGGCATCCGGCGCGACGATGCCGACGACGCCGACCGGCTCATGCAGCGCCAGCGTCACGGCGCGAGCCGGCGGTTGGTGCACGCGCCCCTCGAACTTGTCGGCGAGGCCGGCATAGAGAAACAGCCTTTCGATGGATTGCTCTACCTCTTCCCGCGCGGCCTTGGCGTTGGCGCCGGTCAGCTCACTGAGACGGGCGGCGAATTCGCCGGCGCGGCCGGAAAGATTCTCCGCCAGGTAATACAGAACCTGGGAGCGGTTATAGGCCGTGGCTTCCGGCCAGCCCTTGCAGGCGCGTGCGGCGGCGACGGCGTCACGGATGTCCTTGCGGTTGCCAAAGCCGACTTCGCCGGCCAGCTTGCCCTTGGCGGTGGCGACAGCCAGCGAATAATTGCTATCGGGCCGAATTTGCTTGCCGCCGATGAACAGTTTTGCGGTGCGGTCGATGGCCGCGCCGTCAGCCTGCTCGACGGGTTGCGCTGAAACCGCCGCCGGCTTGATGACCGGTCCGAGCGGCAGTTTTGCCGCGAGATATTCGAACATGCCTTCGCGCCCGCCCTCGCGGCCGAAGCCGCTCTCGCGGTAGCCGCCGAAGCCGCAAGCGGCGTCGAACATGTTGGTGCCGTTGACCCAGACCACGCCGGCCTTCAATTGCGGCGCCACGTGCAAGGCGAGGTTGACGTTCTCGCTCCACACGCTCGCCGCGAGCCCATAGCGCGTGTTGTTGGCAAGCTCGATCGCTTCCTCGGTGTTGCGGAAGGTCATGGTCGCCAGAACCGGTCCAAACACCTCTTCCTGCGCCAGGATATTAGCCGGCGAAACGCCGGTGGCGAGTGTCGGCAGATGGTAGTAGCCGGAAGACGGCAGTGCTACGTCCGGCTGCCAGCAGACGGCGCCCTGCCTGGCGCCTTCGGCGACCAGGCCTTTGACGCGGTCAAGCTGGGTCAAGTCGACCAGCGGGCCGATATCGGTGTTCTTGTCGAGCGGGCTGCCGACGCGCAGCCGGCTCATCCGCGTCTTGACCTTGGCGATCAAGGCCTCGGCGATGCCTTCCTGTACCAGGAGCCGCGACCCGGCGCAGCAGACCTGGCCCTGGTTGAACCAGATGCCGTCGACCAGGCCTTCCACGGCGCTGTCGAGATCGGCGTCCTCGAAGACGATGAAGGCCGACTTGCCGCCGAGCTCCAGCGACAGCTTTTTTCCGGACCCGGCGGTGGCTTTCCGGATGATCTTGCCGACTTCTGACGAGCCGGTGAAGGCGATCTTCTGGATGCCGGGATGGTTGACGATGGCCGCGCCCGCTTCCGGTCCGCCCTGCACGATGTTGACGACACCCTTCGGCACGCCGGCGCGTTCGCAGATTTCGGCGAACAGGATGGCGGTCAGCGGCGTGAACTCCGCCGGCTTCAGCACCACCGTGCAGCCGGCTGCCAGCGCCGGCGCGATCTTCCAGGCCAGCATCAGCAGCGGGAAATTCCACGGAATGATCTGACCGACGACGCCGACGCCCGTGTGGCCGGGAAAATCCTTGTCCAGCGCTTGCGCCCAGCCGGCATGATGGATGAAATGGCGGATCGCCAGGGGCACGTCGATGTCGCGGCTTTCGCGGATCGGCTTGCCGTTGTCGATCGATTCCAGCACCGCGAACAGGCGCTGATGCCGCTGCATGGCGCGGCCGATGGCGTAGAGCACCTTTGCCCTGGCGTAGCCTGAACTGGCGCTCCATTTCGGCAGCGCCTTGGTGGCGGCCGCAACCGCCGCGTCGATGTCGGCCGCACTGGCGTCGGAGACCTTGGCCAGCAGCTTGCCGGAAGACGGCTCGCTGGTGTCGAAGGTCTTGCCGCCGGAAGCGGCTTTCCAGCTGCAGTCGATGAACAGCGCCTTGCCGAAATCGCGCGCGGCAAGCCACGCATCGGCCTCGTTGCGGGCTTCCGGCGCCGGGCCGTATTCCATGGCATGATAGCGGTCGAGAATATTCATGGGGGTGCCTCCTTCACCCTTCCCCTTCGCGGGAAGGGTCGACCGGCCAGGCCGATCGGGGTGGGTGCTCAAGCCATTGCGTGGCGGTGATTGGCCGAATAGTGACCGGTCAGATGATGCTCGAGCTGCCGCTCGATGTCGGTCAAAAGGCTCGACGCGCCGAAGCGGAACAGCTCGGGCTCCAGCCATGGCCGGCCGAGTTCTTCCTTCATCAGCACCAGCCAGTCGAGCGAGGCTTTTGCCGTGGAAATGCCACCGGCCGGCTTGAAGCCGATGAGATAGCCGGTTTCCTCGAAATAGGCCCTGATGGCGCGCACCATGGCGAGGCCAACGGGCAGCGTCGCGTTGACGCTTTCCTTGCCGGTCGAGGTCTTGATGAAATCGGCGCCCGCCATCATCGCCACCATCGAGGCCAGCATGACGTTGCGCAAAGTGGCGAGGTCGCCGGTGCCCAGAATCACCTTCAGATGCGCGTCGCCGCAGGCGGCGCGCATCGAGACGATCTCGTTGTAGAGCTCCCGCCACTTGGCGCCGAACACCAGTCCGCGCGGAATGACGACGTCGATCTCGTCGGCGCCGTCGCGCACCGAAGCCTCGATCTCCTGCAGCCGGGTCGACAGGGGCGCCAGGCCATGCGGAAAGGCGGTGGAGACGGCGGCGACGTGGATGCCGGTGCCGCGCACGGCATCGACGGCCGTGGCGACGAAGGGATGATACACGCAGACGGCAGCCGGCCGGATGGTTTCACCCGCAATGCCGAGGCCTTCGACGATGTCGCGGCGGAACGGGTTGATCGCCTTGGCGCAGAGCCGGCGCACGCGCTCCTCGGTGTCGTTGGAGTTCAGCGTCGTCAGGTCCATGCAGGCGACGGCGCGCAGCAGCCAGGCCGCCTGGTTGTCGGCCTTGATCGAACGCCGTTTGGTCAGGCTGGCGACGCGCCGTTCCAGCGCCGAACGGTTGACGCTGCGCACCGATTCCATGAAGCCGAGGTCGAGTTTCATGCCGGGATTGCGCGCGATGCGATGGTCCAGCGGTACGGGGGTGTTGGCGGCGGCGCGGGCCGGCAGCGGCGTCACCTTGGACGCGCTGGTGCCAGGCTCGGCTTCGCGGATCGTGTTGCTCATTTCCTGCCCTTTCTCGTTTAGGGCGATACTTACACGATCGTTTGGACCGAGGCCACAAGCCTGTCGGTCCGATGCCGACCTTAGGCGTTGACGTAGGGCCTACTCGGCCGCCAGCTTACGCCGAGCCGGGCCGATTTCAGCCTCCACGCCTTCGGGTTCGCCGTCATCCTGCTCATGCCTGCGCAATGAGGTGAGCCAATGGGAAAGGTCGTCGAGGTAGAGATAGATCACCGGCGTGGTGAAGAGCGTCAGCGCCTGGCTGACAAGCAGCCCGCCGAACATCGTGTAGCCGAGCGGCTGGCGGATTTCCGCCCCCGTACCGTTCTCCAGCATCAGCGGCAGCGCGCCCAGCATGGAGACCATGGTGGTCATCATGATCGGCCGGAAGCGCAGCAGGCAGGCCTGGCGGATCGATTCCAGCGAGCTGAGGTTCTGGTCCCTCTCGGCCGCGATGGCAAAGTCGACCATCATGATGCCGTTCTTCTTGACGATGCCGATGAGCAGGATGACGCCGATCAGGCCGATCAGGTTGAACTCCATATGGAAGACGAGCAGCGTACCCAGCGCGCCAAGCCCGGCGGAGGGCAGCGTGGAGAGAATGGTCAGCGGGTGGATGTAGCTTTCGTAGAGGATGCCGAGGATCAGGTAGACCACGACCAGGGCGCCGAGGATAAGCACTGGCACCGAAGACAGCGACTGCTGGAAGGCCTGCGCCGTCCCTGTGTAATTGGTCTGGATGGTCGCCGGCAGCCGCATCTCGGCGGCGGTTCTGTCGATCGCGGCGGTGGCCTGGCCGAGCGCGACATTGGGCGCCAGGTTGAAGCTGATCGTCACCGACGGGAACTGGCCTTCATGGTTGATCACCAGCGGCTGTACGGGCTTCGTGGTCCATCTGGCAATCGCCGAGAGCGGCACCTGCGAACCGCTCGGCGTCGTCAGATAGATCTGGTTGAGCGCCTTGATGTCGCCGCGCAGTGACGGCAGCACCTCCAGGATCACGTCATAGGTCGAAAGCTGCGTGAAATACTGGGCGATCTGGCGTTGCCCGAAGGCATCGTTGAGCGTGTTGTCGACATCGTTCGCCGTTAGCCCATAGCGGGCAGCCTGATCGCGATCGACCTGCAGCGTCAGCGTCGTGCCGGAACTCATCTGGTCGGTCGAGACGTCCCGCAATTCGGGTAGGCGCTGTAAGGCCGTCAACAGCTTGGGCGCCCAGCTATCCAGCGTGTCGAGGTCGCTGCTTTCCAGCACATATTGATATTGCGACGCGGACAGTTTGCCGCCGACGCGCACGTCCTGAGAGGCCTGCATGAACAAGCGCGCGCCTTGGACGGCTGAAAGCTTCGGCTGCAGCCGCCGGATGATCTGGTCGGCGGAAACGTCCCGTTCGTCGCGTGGCTTCAGCTGGATGAACATGCGGCCGGTGTTCTGCGTGTTGCCATTGCCGCCCGTCGATGCCGCAAAATGCGCCACCGCCGGATCCTTGGAGACGATCCCGGCAAATCGCGCCATGTAGGACTGCATCTGGCCGGTGGAGACATCCTGCCCGGCGATCACCTGGCCGAAGATCAGGCCGGTATCCTGCTGTGGGAAGAAGCCGCTCGGCACCAGCGTGAAGAAATAGCCGGTAAGGCCCACACAGGTCAGGAACACCAGCAGCGTGATGAAACGATGCCCGAGCGCATGGTCGAGGCCGCGCTCATAGGCGCGCAGCATCCCGTCGAAAACGCTTTCGCTCCACCTGTAGAGCCTGCCGTGACGCTCCTCGTTCGCCGGCTTGATGAAACGCGAGGCCAGCATCGGCGTCAGCGTCAGCGAAACGCAGGCCGAAACCAGGATGGTCATCGCCAGCGTCACCGCGAACTCCTTGAACAGGCGGCCGATAATGCCGCTCATCAGGAGCAGCGGGATCAGCACGGCCACCAGCGAAATCGAGATCGACATGATGGTGAAGCCGATCTCGCTGGCACCGCGGATCGCGGCATCCATCGGTTTTTCGCCATGCTCGATGTAGCGGACGATGTTCTCCAGCATGACGATGGCGTCGTCGACGACAAAGCCGATAGAGATCGTCAACGCCATCAGCGACAGATTGTCGATGCTGTAGCCGGCGGACCACATCAAGGCGCATGCGCCAAGCAGCGCCAGCGGCACGGTGAAAGCCGGGATGGCGGTTGCCCAGACATTTCGCAGGAACAGGAAGATCACCATCACCACCATCCCGATGGTGAGCATCAGCGTGAACT
This sequence comes from Mesorhizobium sp. 131-3-5, assembly GCF_016756575.1. Lineage (NCBI taxonomy): Bacteria > Pseudomonadati > Pseudomonadota > Alphaproteobacteria > Hyphomicrobiales > Phyllobacteriaceae > Mesorhizobium > Mesorhizobium sp. 131-3-5. The sequence continues at coordinate 719,198 of NZ_AP023254.1, read as the reverse complement.
GCACGTCCGCCACCGAGGCGCGGATGGTCTGGGTGCGGTCGGAAAGCACCTGCAGCTTCAGTGAAGCCGGCATCGAGGCGGTCAGCATCGGCAGCTCCGCCTTGATCCTGTCGACCGTGTCGATGATGTTGGCGCCGGGCTCCTTGAATATGACGAGCACGACGCCGCGTGTCGTGTCGGTCCAACCGGCCTGGGTGTAGTCCTGCGCGTCGAGCACGGCCCGGCCGACATCCTTGACCCGCACCGGCGCGCCGTCGCGATAGGCGATGATGGCGTTGTTCCAGTCATCGGCCGCTGTCATCTGGTCGTTGGAGAAGATGGTGAAGGAGCGTACTTCGCCCTGGATGTTGCCCTTGGGCAGGTCCACCGTGCCGATCGACAGCGGGGTACGCACCGCTTCCAGTGACAGGCCCCTTGCCGCGAGCTTGGCCGGATCGAGCTGGACGCGGATCGACGGTGTCTGCTGGCCGCCGACCAGCACCTGGCCGACGCCGTCGACATGACTGATCACCTGCGCGAGCTTGGTGTAGACGTCGTCGCTCAACGTTGTCAGCGGCAAGTCGGTCGAACTGGCCCCGATCAGCATTATCGGCGAATCCGTCGGGTTGACCTCCCGGTAGGTGGGCGGATTGGGAAGGTTCTTCGGCAGCTGTCCGCCGGCGGCATTGATGGCCGATTGCACCAGCCCGGCCGCCGATGCGATGTCGACGTCGAGCGCGAATTGCAAGGTGACCTGGCTGGAACCGGACAGGCTGCTCGATGTCATTTCGGCAATGCCCGGTATCTGCGCGAACTGCGTCTCGAGTGGCTGGGTCACCGACGACGCGATGGTGATCGGATCGGCGCCCGGCAGGCTGGTGGACACCTGGATCGTCGGAAAGTCGACGTTCGGCATCGCCGCGACCGGCAGGTTGAGATAGGCGACCACGCCGACGAACAGCACGCCGATCATCAGAAGCGACGTGGCGACGGGATAGCGGATGAAAGGCGTGGAAACACCGATCTGTGCCATCAGCTTGCACCTCCGGCAGCGCCGCTCTGCGCCTGTCCGGCGCCGGGACCCGTGGCGGCGTCGACGCTTGCGCCGTCAACCACCCGGTATTGGCCGGCAACCACGACACGTTGCCCCGCGGCGAGACCGTCGGTGACGACCGTCTCGCCGCCATCGGAAGGGCCTGTCTTGACGGTCTGGCGACGGACCTTGCCGTCGTCGCCGACGACATAGGCGAAGAGCCCGTCAGGGCCATGCTGGACAGCTTCGTCGGGCACCACGATCGCGCCTGCCATCGTGCCGATGCGTATGCGTGTGTTGACGGACAGGCCCGGCCATAGCGCATTGTCCTGGTTCGTAAACGTTGCCTTGAGCGAAATCGTGCCGGAAGCCTGGTCGACCGCGTTCTGGATCGCTTCCAGCCTGCCGCTCGCCAGCACGGTCTTCATATCCGCGCCAAGTGTGTCGATCGCAACCGGACCGGCCGCGAAAACCTTGTTGATGGTCGAAACCTCGTCCTGCGGTTGCGTGAATGACACATAGATCGGCTGAAGCTGCACGACCGTGAAAAGCCCGGGGCTCTGGCCGGCCTGCACGATGTTGCCCGGATCGATGGTGCGGAAGCTCGTCTTGCCGGTCAGCGGCGCCTTGATCCTGGTGAAATCGAGGTTGAGTTGCGCCGCCTCGACCGCGGCCTTGTCACCCTCGATCGTGGCGGCTGCCGTCGTGACCACTGCTTGCTGGTTATCGACATCCTGCTGCGTTTCGAACGTCTTTTTCAGGAGCGTGGAAAGGCGATTGAGAACGACCTGCGCGTTCTTGAGCGTCGCTTCGTCCTGCGCCTCCTTGGCCTTCGCCTGGTCGAGCGCCGCCTGATACGGGCGAGGGTCGATCTCGGCGAGCAGATCGCCCTGCTTGACCATCTGTCCCTGATCGACCGGAACCTGGTTGACGACACCGGCGACCCGGCTCGAGATGCTGACGCTGTTCAGCGGCGTAACCGTGCCGAGTCCATAGAGGTAGAGCGGGAAATCGGTCTTTTGCACGGTGGCCACGGTAACCGGCACCTTGGGTGCGGGCGGCGTCGTTTGAGTGGCTGCCCTTGCCTCGGCGTGGTTGCGCCATATGCCGTAACCGCCGCCGAGCAGGAGGAGTGTGGTCAACAGGACGATGCCCCGAGAGCGCATGGGTCGTTTTCGCCTGGCTTGCTGTGTCGTGGAATTAGTCATGGTGCCGTCCACCTGGCTGGCAAGGATATCAAGCCTTTTTCGGGATGGTTGGGGGTTAGGACCGACCGCGTCGATCACCGGGACAGTAGTCCCGACGACCCAGCCCTGTCAGGTTACAAGTCGGTCATGTTGCGCCGCAGCATTCAAGGATGCGTGAGGCCGCGCTGAATGCACCATCGCAATAAAGTTACTCCCGGGGTCAGGGCTGAGCCTCGATCGACCGGGGGGATGCGAGGCGCTTGTTAACCGCCCACGGATACATCGGTCCGGTCGACGCAGGAGACGTCGCCATTGCCATTGCGGGGCACTTCGCCTGGCCTGAAATCAGATATGGCTGGGACGACGCGACAGGCGCGCGCTTGCCGTATTCGCTATTGGGAAGGAGTGGCCGGAGCTGTTGCGGCAGTCTATCCGGGCTTCGGTATTCGCCTGGAAAGGCAGCCTGTCCTCAGGTTGGGCAGAGGCCCTCAGCCGACGAAAGCGCGCTCGACGACGAAAGTCGCGGGATGGCTGAGCGAGCCTTCCTGGAAGCCGAGGCTTTCGGCGAGTTCCTTGACGTCCTTCAGCATATGCATCGAGCCGCAGATCATGATGCGGTCCGTTTCCGGATTGAGCTTCTCGATGCCGAGATCGGCGTAGAATTTGCCAGAGCCGATCAACGCGGTGATGCGGCCCATGCGAGCTGATTCTTCGCGGGTCGTCGAATTGTAGAGCGTGACGCGCCCGGTGGTCAGTTCGCCGATCAGCGGGTCGCTTTCCAGCGCCGCCACCAATTCCTGGCCGTAGGTCAGCTCGGCATTGTCGCGGCAGGTATGGGTCAGGATCAGCTGGTCGAATTTCTCATAGGTGTCGGGGTCGCGCAGCAGGCTGGCGAACGGCGCGATGCCGGTGCCGGTCGAAATCATGAACAGCCGCTTGGCCGGGGTCAGCGCGTCGACCACCAGCGTGCCGGTCGACTTCTGGCGCATGATAACGGTGTCGCCGACCTGGATCTTCTGCAGTTCCGAGGTCAGCGGGCCGTCCGGCACCTTGATCGAGAAGAATTCCAGCTCTTCGTCCCAAGCCGGGCTTGCCACCGAATAGGCGCGGAACACCGGCTTCTCGGCATTGGGCAGGCCGATCATGACGAACTCGCCGGAGCGGAAGCGCAGCGACTGCGGACGGGTGATGCGGAACGAGAACAACCGGTCGGTGTAGTGCTTCACCGAGACGACGGTTTCGGCATAGACATTGGCCGGTACAGGAAACTGCAGCAGGCGGGCGCCGGCGGTGTTGAAGGCGGATGTGGTGTTCATCAAATCCAACTTTCTGGCCCAACCGGGGACGCGGGCGCCAAACTTTTACCTGCGCGCCCGGACCGTTCAGGTCCCGGCGTGCTGCTCGCACACTCCAAAGCGGTAAGCTCTTGTGTCCGGAATTTATTAGTATACAAACGATATTTGCGTCAAGATACCGCCGCGAAACACCTTTCCAAACTGTGCCATATCCGTAGTCCCAGCATTTCGGGTTTCGACAATGAAAGAGAATTTTTCGGTGCAGCCGCCGGATTCCCTGGGCAGCGTCGTGGCCGGCATCGATGTCGGCGGGACCTTCACCGACCTGCTTCTGATCGACGGCAAGCACGGCGCCAAGGTGCATATCGCCAAGACCCCGACGACGGTCGACAACCAGGCCTTCGGCGTGGTTTCGGCACTTGGCGCCACCGGATTTGCGATCGACGGCATCGACCTCATCGTGCACGGCACGACCACCACCACCAATGCCGTGCTGGAGCGCCGGCTGGCCAAGACCGGCATGATCACCACGCGCGGCTTTCGCGACGTGATCGAGCTTGGCCGGCGCACGCGGCCGCAACCCTATGGCATGACCGGCACTTTCGTCCCCGTCATTCCGCGCAACCTGAGGCTCGAAGTGTCGGAGCGCGTCGAGGCTTCCGGCGCGGTGCGCACGCCGCTCGACGAGGCCGGGATGCGCGAGGCGGTGAAGGCGCTGATCGGGGCCGGCTGCGAATCCCTCGTCATCCACTTCCTGCATTCCTACGCCAACCCGTCGCATGAGCGGCGCGCCGCCGAGATCGCCGCGGAGCTCTGGCCGAACGGCTACATCACCACGGGCCATGCGCTGCTGTCGGAAGCGCGCGAATTCGAGCGCGGAGTCACGGCTTCCGTCAACGCCTCGGTGCAGCCGATCCTCGAGCGCTATGTCGAGCGGCTGCGCAAGGAATTGGCGGCAAAAGGCTATGCCCGCGACTTCCTGATCATGAACGGCAATGGCGGCATGATCTCGGCCCGCTTCGTCACACGTGAATCGGCCAAGACCGTTATGTCCGGCCCGGCCTCGGGCGTCATCGCCGCCGCCTATACGGGCAAGCGTGCCGGCTTCGAAAACCTCGTCACCTACGACATGGGCGGCACCTCGACCGACGTGGCGCTGATCCGCAACGCCGAGCCGGCGGTGTCGAACGAGATCGAGATCGAATATGCGATGCCGATCCATGTGCCGATGGTGGCGGTACACACGGTCGGCGCCGGCGGCGGGTCGATCGCCCGCGTCGACGCGGCCGGCCTGATCCAGATCGGTCCCGAGAGCGCCGGCGCCAATCCCGGCCCGATCTGCTATGGCCGCGGCGGCCTCGAGCCGACCATCACCGACGCCAATCTGGTGCTCGGCCGGCTGGCGCCGAAGAAGCTGCTGGCCGTCGAAAACCCGGTCACCGTGGAGCGCGTCACCGGCATTTTCGAGGACAAGATCGGCAAGGCAACCGGCCTGTCGGGCGTCGAAGCGGCGGGCGCGGTGCTGAGGCTGGGCAACATGAAGATGGCGGGCGCCATCCGCATGGTTTCTGTTTCGCGCGGCCATGACCCGCGCGATTTCGCCCTGTTTGCCTTCGGCGGCGCCGGGCCGCTGCATGCGACCGCGCTGGCGCGCGAACTCGGCCTGCCACGGGTGCTGGTGCCGGCGCGTCCCGGCATCACCAATGCGCTCGGCTGCGTCGTCGCCGACCTGCGCCATGACTTCGTCAACACCATCAACCAGCCGGTTGCCGTGCTCGACGAAACTCAGATGCGCCAAGTATTGGAACGGCACCGAAACGAAGGTGAGGAGCTGATCGGCAAAGAAGCGGTGAAGCCGGAGACGATCCGCGTCACCCACTCCGCCGACATGCAGTTCGTCGGCCAGACCCACATCATCAACGTGCCGCTGCCGTCCTCGACCGTGAGCCGGCAGGAGCTGCAAGCCCTGTTCGAAAAGGCCTATTTCGCCCGCTTCAAGGTCGAGCTGCCGGAAATCCGCGCCAACTTGGTCAACCTCAACACCTCGGTTACCGGCGTGCGCCCGGCGATCGACCTGTCGCGCCTGATCGACCCGGCCGGGCGCGCCGAGACGCTGGACGCGGCGCGGCGCGAGATCCGACCGGTCTGGTATGCGGGCCAGTGGCACGACACGCCGGTATACGCACGCGAAAAGCTACCGATCGATGCAGTCATCGAAGGGCCGGCGATCCTCGAACAGATGGATGCGACCACGGTGCTCGAACCCGGCGACCGCGCAAGGTCGGACGCCGACGGCAATATCATCATCGACATTGGCGAGGCCTGAGATGTCTGACATCAATATGGCAAAGCTCGACGCCATCACGCTTTCGGTCCTCCAGGCTGCCTTGCAGCAGGTCTGCGACGAGATGGACCTGACATTCTCGCGCGCTGCCTTCTCGCCGGTCATTGCGGAAGCCAACGACCGCTCCGACGGCATCTATTCGGCCGTCGACGGCTCGCTGATCGCGCAAGGATCGCAAGGCCTGCCGGTGTTCGTCGGCGTCATGCAATATTCGACGAAAACGGTGATCGAGATGATCGCCGACGGCCGTTGCCTGGCCCCTGAGCCGGGCGACATCTACATCGTCAACGACCCCTATCTCGGCGGCACGCATCTGATGGATGTGCGCTTTGCCATGCCGGTCTACCGCGACGGCAAGATCTTCTGCTGGCTGTCCAACACCGGCCACTGGCCCGACATTGGCGGCTCGGTGCCGGGCGGTTTCTCGGCTTCCGCGACGGCGGTCGAGCAGGAAGGCTTGCGGCTGCCGCCGGTGAAACTGTTCAAGAAGGGCGTGCTCGACGCGGAAATCTACGCCATCATCTGCTCCAACATCCGCGTCGCCGACCAGCGCATCGGCGACATCAGGGCGCAGGCAGCGGCGCTGCTGATTGGTCAGGATCGGCTCAATGGAATCCTGGATCGTTACGGAGACGAAACTGTTGTCGAGGCGATCGCCGAACTGCGCCGCCGCGCCGCCGAGCAGATGCGCGCCAACATCGCGGCCATTCCCGACGGCACCTATCATTCGAAGGCCTTTGTCGATTCCGACGGCGTGGTCAACGAGCCGCTGACCATCGCGCTTGCGGTGGAGAAACAGGGCGACACGCTGACCTTCGATTTCGCCGGCTCGTCCAGGCCCTGCGCCGGGCCGATGAACAGCGTGCTGGCGACGACCCTGTCCTCGGTCTATCTAGCCATGCGCCACATTTTCCCGGACGTGCCGATCAGCGCCGGCGCCTTCGAGCCGTTGATCGTCAAGCGGCCGGAAGGCACCTTCCTCGATGCCAAATATCCGCGTCCAGTGTCGGGCTGCGCGGCGGAAGTCTCGCAGCGCATCGCCGAAGCGGTGTTCGCGGCCATGGTGCAGGCTCTGCCGGACAAGGTGACGGCCGCACCCGCCGGCTCCAGCGGCAATTTCGCGCTGGGCGGCAACGACCCGGCGCGCGGCCGCGATTACGTCATGTACCAGATCTCCGGCGGCGGCTATGGCGGCAATTCGGGCCATGACGGGCTGACCAATGGCTGCTCGACCATCGGCATTTCCAAATCGCCGCCGGTCGAGATCATGGAGCAGGCCTTCCCGGTGCTCTACCGCCACTACGCCCTGCGCGAAGGCTCGGGCGGCGCCGGCAAGCATCGCGGCGGTTTTGGCCTCGCCTATGAGGTGGAGATCCTGCGCGGCGATGCGCGGGCCTCCTTCGTCATGGATCACGGCCGTTTCGGCCCGCAAGGCGCGCTCGGCGGCAAGGATGGCGAACCCAACAGCGTGACCGTCTTTCGTGGCGGCGTCGAACATGTGCCGCCGCATCTGTCCAAGGAGCAGGACATCCCGCTCAAGGCCGGCGACCGCGTGCGCGTCGGCACGCCAGGCGGTGGCGGCTATGGCGATCCGTTAGAGCGTGACGCCAATCTCGTGCTTCGCGACGTTGCGCTGGGGTACTACACCTCAGAGGAAGCCAGCGAGAAGTTCGGCGTGGTTCTTTCGGCGGGCGGTCTCACAATTGACCGCAAGGCGACGGACAGGCAGCGCGCCGGCTGACGCACTGCTATCCGCCACGGCGTGGATCGCTCACGGCGCCGTGATCGCCGCAGCACATGTCGCTTCCGTCTCCGCCGAAAGCACCAAAGCCCGTAGACTTCCCCAGTCAACGGAGATCTGGAACATGCGTCTTTTCGGTCGTTTCGTGCTTGCCGCTTCCGTCGCCCTTACCCTTGCCAGCGGTGCCGCCAGCGCCCAGGACAAGCTCAGGATCGGCACCGAGGGCGCCTATCCGCCCTTCAACTATGCCAATGCCGACGGCACGCTCGGCGGCTTCGACATCGATCTCGGCAAGGCGTTGTGTGCTGAGATGAAGGCCGAATGCGAATTCACCGTTCAGGATTTCGACGGCTCTATTCCGGCGCTGCAAGCCGGCAAGTTCGATGCCATCATCAACATCACCATTACGCCCGAGCGGGCCGAGAAGGTCGAGTTCACCCACAAATATTACCAGACGCCGCCGGCCATCGCCGTGCCGAAGGATTCGACCATCGCGGGCACCTCACCCGACGATTTGAAGGGCAAGGCGCTCGGCGTGCAGACCGCCACCATCCACCAGAAATTCGCCGAGCAGAAATATGCGGGCTCGACCGTCAAGGCCTACCCGACCGGCGACGATGCCCGCACCGACATGGCCAATGGCCGCCTCGACGCCATGATGGACGGCTCGATCATCCTGACCGAATGGCTGAAGAAGCCCGATGGCGCCTGCTGCAAGCTGCTCGGCACGCTGACGGCCGATCCGGCCATTCACGGACCCGGCGTCGGCATCGCCCTGCAGAAGGGCAACAAGGAACTTGCCGGTAAGTTCAATGCGGCGATCGACGCGTTGCGCGCCAACGGCAAATACAAGGAAATCAACGACAAGTATTTTGCCTTCGACGTCTACGGCAACTGAGACCGGCAACCAATGCCTTCCGGCAGCGCCGCTTGGCGCTGCTGCTTTTCATGAATGATGGAGACCTTCTTGGCTGAGCGGCGTTCCCCCTTCTACAGCAGCATCGTCGGGCTCGGCGCGACCATGGGTCGGGTCGGCGGCGATTTCATCTCGGCCAAATATTATTCCGGCATCGCCGACGAGCACCTGAACACGCGCGCCAATGTCGGCGTGCAGGATCTCAGCACCATGGGCAAGATGGACATCAAGGGGCCGGAGGCCGAGGCGCTGGTCAACCATGTCATCGTCAACGACGCGGCGGCGATGAAGCCGGGCCAGGTCCGCTACTCCACGGTCTGCCGCGAGGATGGCGGCATCATGGACGACCTCACCGTGTTCCGGTTGGCGACTGAGCATTTCATGCTGGTCACCGGCTCGGTCAACCGGCTGAAGATGCTGCCCTGGCTGCAGCACCATGCCCAGGGCCGCAAGGCCTATGTCACCGACATCACCGCCGCCGTCGCCTTCCCGACCATCCAGGGTCCGCGCTCGCGCGAACTGTTGAAGGCGATGATCTCGGATGCCGATCTGGACGGTCTCAAGCGCTGGGCGTTCACGTCGGGCCATGTCAATGGCACTCGCGTCCTGATCTCGCGCACCGGCGTCACCGGCGAGCTCGGCTTCGAACTCTTCGTGCCGGCCGACGAGGCGGCCTCCGTCTGGGATACGCTGATGCGGGCCGGCAAGGACTTCGGCCTGAAACCCTATGGCGTGCTGGCGATGTTCACGCTCGGCCTGGAAAAGGCCTATCCGGCGCATGGCATCGACATGGACGAGAGCCGCACGCCGTTCCATGTCGGCCTCGACCGCTGGATCAAGTTCGACAAGGGCGATTTCATCGGCCGCGAAGCGCTGCTCAAAATCCGCGACAAGGGCCTCGACGAGCGCTGGACGGGACTGATCCTCGACGGCGACAAACCGGCGGCGACGGACGCCAGGATCCTGGCCGATGGCGAGGATGCCGGCATCGTCACCTACAGCGACCACGGCTACTCTCTCGGCAGGGTGCTGGCCACCGCGCATCTGCGCTTGCCGTTCACGGCGGTCGGTACCGAACTCAGCATCGACATTAATGGCGTGCCGACCCGCGCGGTCGTGGCGCCGATGCCGTTTTTCGATCCGGAGGGTATGAGGTTGAGGGGGTAGCCCGGCTTGCCTGGAATCGTTGATAGAGTCAGCTTTGCGAAGCATCTGGCGCACATCATCGCGGAGATCAATGCCATCACCCATTTCGTGAAGGCAATGGCCGTACCCAGCTTACATTCCTTGCCATGCTCGCCGAGCACGCAGGCTTCACGTTCAACGCCGATATCCTCGACCGTGACCGGGTGATTCAGGCCCTGATTGACAGTTTTAGTGGGTCCGAGGCACCGGCTCACCCCTGCCGATACAGCCGCGCCACCAATCGATCCCCCGCCCACTGGATTCCACACACCAGGATGATCAGCACGATCACCACCGCCACCATCACCGAGGTCTCGAAGCGCTGGTAGCCATAGCGGATGGCGAGGTCGCCGAGGCCGCCGGCGCCGATGGCGCCGGCCATGGCCGAGGCGCCGATCAGCGTCACCAGCGTTACCGTGAAGCCGGCGACGATGCCGGGCAGCGCCTCGGGCACCAGCACCTCGCGGATGATCGTCCAGCGGTTGCCGCCCATGGCGCGCGCCGCTTCGATCAGGCCGTGGTCGACCTCGCGCAGCGAAACCTCGGCGATGCGGGCGTAATAGGGCGTGGCGGCGATCGACAGCGGCACGATGGCGGCCCAGGTGCCGATCGAGGTGCCGACGATCAGCCGCGTCAGCGGGATCAGCGCCACCAGAAGGATGATGAACGGCACCGAGCGGAAGCCGTTGATGACGGCGCCGAGCACGCGGTTGACCCACAGGCTCTCGGCGATGCCGCCGCGTTCGGTTGATATCAAGGCCAGCCCAAGCGGCAGGCCGAAGACCAGCGAGATCAGGCCGGAGGCGGCCATCATCAGCACCGTCTCCCAGATCGAACGCAGCAGAAGCTCAAACAGGATTGGCGACATGGCCAAGCACCTCCACCCGCGCCTGGCGGGCCTTCAGGAATGTGATGACGGCAGCGAGATGGCTCGCATCGCTGCCGGGAACGGAGAGAAACAGCGTCCCGATCGGCTGCTGCTGGATATGGTCGATGCCGCCATGGACGAGGCGGAAGGCGCCCGGAACAGAAGTGGCAAGGTCGGACAGCAATGGTCCACGCGCGACCTCGCCAGCCACATCGATACGCAGGATCGTCTCCGCGCCGGAAGCCGGCAGCAGCCGCGCCGCCAGTTCGGCCGGCAGTTGCGGCCGGATGGCGCCGAGCAGGCTTTTGGTGATGTCCGATTGCGGGTCGGCGAACACCGACCAGACCGGCCCCTCCTCGACGATGCGCCCGGCATCGATCACCGCCACACGGTCGGCGATCGAGCGGATCACCTCCATCTCATGGGTGATCAGCAGAATGGTCAGGCCAAGCTGCCGGTTGATGTCTTTCAGCAGCGCCAGGATCGAGCGCGTCGTCTCCGGGTCGAGCGCCGAAGTTGCTTCGTCCGACAACAGCAGCGCCGGGCGCGCGGCCAGCGCCCGGGCGATGCCGACGCGCTGCTTCTGGCCGCCTGACAGCGATGCCGGATAGGCCCGGGCTTTCTCCGACAGGGCAACAAGTTCAAGCAGCTCCGCCGCCCGCGCCAGCCGCTCGGCCTTCGGACGGCCCTCGATCTTCAGCGGCAGCGCCACATTGTCCTCGACCGTCTTGGCCGACAAAAGGTTGAAGTGCTGGAAGATCATGCCGATGCGTCGGCGCAGCGGCTGCAGGTCACGCTCGCCGAGCTGGCTGATCTCGCGACCCTCGATGAACACCTCGCCGGAATCGGGCCGCTCCAGCCCGTTCAGGCAGCGGATAAGCGTCGATTTGCCGGCGCCGCTGCGGCCGATAATGCCAAGGATCTCGCCCTTGCGCACCGTCAGCGAGATGCCGTCGATCGCCGGCGTGGCGCCAAAGTGGCGCTTCAGGTCGACAAGGCGCACCACGTCTTGCGACGCGTCGGGTCTCGCGTGGTTCGGATCGGCGATCGCCTGGGATGCCGTGATATGCTGGTTCATGCGTGTTCCTGCTCTCGCCATCCGAAAATGCAAGTGCGGCCCGCGCTCAGGCGCGGACCGCATTTGCTCTCGAACCGGGCGTCCGGTCGCGGATCAATAGGCGCTGAGGCCGGTGCCCTTGTAGACCTTGTCGAACTCGGCCTTGACCGCGTCGTTCTGGTACGAGGCCACCAGCGTCTTCACCCAGGCGTCGTTTTCATTGCCGACCTTGACCGCGATGAAGTTGCGGTACGGATTGTCGGCAATGGGTTCCTGCGCGATGCGGTTTTCCGGCGTCAGGCCGCTCTTCAGCGCCCAGTCGGTGTTGACCACGGCGGCGTCGAGATCCTCGACCGAGCGGCCGACGATGCCGGCATCAAGTTCCTTGATCTCGACCTTCTTGGGGTTCTCCGCAATGTCGGCGGTGGTGGCCAGAATGCCGGTACCGTCCTTCAGCTTGATCACGCCCTCGTTCTGCAGCACGCGCAGCGCCCGGCCTTCATTGGACGGGTCGTTCGGCACGCCGATGACAGCGCCTCCCGGCAGGTCGGCGACCGCCTTGTACTTCTTGGAGTAAAGGCCGATCGGCCAGACCCCGGTATAGCCGACGCGCACGATGTGATAGCCTTGAGTCTTTATCTGGTTGTCGAGATAGGGCTGGTGCTGGAAGGCGTTGGCGTCGATCTCGCCGCGCTCGAGCGCTTCGTTGGGCTGCGTGTAATCGTTGAACACCACGGTCTCGATGGTCAGGCCCTTCTCGGCGGCCTGGGCGACCACGACGCGCCAGACATCCTCGTCCTCGCCGCTGATGATGCCGACCTTGATTGCCTTCTTGTCCTCGGCGAAGGACGCATGCGGCGCCATCAGGCTGCCGACCGCGACGGCCGATGCGAACAGCAGAGCAAGGCCGCCGCGCCGGTTGAGGGTTGACCAAAGGGAAGAGGGCAAAGTGTTGTTGACGTCGGACATGATTGATCTCTGCGGTTGTGAAGTCATGACAGCAAGGCGGATTGCCCAAGCTTGGTCACATCGTCAGAAATTCTATCGATTTTATCAAAGAACGTGTTTCGCCGTTCTCGGCAAAGCCGGGAATATTCTCTCAAAAATCTGAAGGGCGGGAGCACAAGACGGCGCCGGACCGACCATGGCGCCAGCGCGCCGCGATCCGGGGACATCGGAAGTCAAGCCTTGCATCAGGCCTGAGGCGACGATACGGGATGAAGGTGACCGGCTTTAGGGCTAGCGCTCGGCAAAGCCTGCCGATTGCAAGCCTGCGCTGGAGAGAATTTCACTTGCTGCCCGAGAACACCCGCCGGTCCTTACCAATGGCGCTGCTTCATGCCCGCGAAGTGGTGATGGCGCGGTTTCGCCCGATGCTCGCCGCGCATGACGTCACCGAGCAGCAATGGCGTGTGCTGCGCGTGCTGAGTGAGGCCGGCCCGGTCGAGGCGACCGAGCTCGCCGATCGTGCATCGGTGCTGCCGCCCAGCCTGACGCGCATCATCAAGGCGCTCGAGGGCCGAAGGTTCATCACCCGCAACAAGGCGGAAGGCGACGGCCGCCGCGTCGTGCTGACCATCGCCCCGGCCGGTTCCGCCCTGATCGACGCCCTGTCGCCCGAGCGCCGCGTCATCTACGACGACATCGAGCGGCGGCTTGGGCATGAGAAGCTAGAGCTGCTGCTCGATCTCCTGGAGGGTCTGATCGAGGGTGAGAGCTGAGGCGTTCGGTTCGTCGCGGCAGAACTTTCCACGGTCATGCGCATTTTCCGCGATAACTGGCCGGTCGACCGCTACGTCGAGACGCTGGCCACGACGCCGCATCTTCTCGACAAGGCCGCGCGGATGTTGCTGGGCAGCGGCGTCAAGCGCGTCGTCAGCGAACGGCGGTTGCTGGAAGCCAAGCGGCTCTTGCTGTTCACCGTGCGCATGGTCGAAGACATCGCCTACGAGATCGGCTTCGACGACCCCGCCTATTTCCCAAGGTTCTTCCACGGACGCGTCGGCGAAGCGCCTGCCGCCTGGCGGCGGAAGCAGTTGCACGGCGCTGATCGTACATAGGCGGGCATAATTTAGTTAGGCACGATGATCGGAACCGCGGGCGTCTGGCCTGCAACCTTCCGCATGGTCGACAGCAGGCGCGGAAAGACCTGGTCGGTGGAAAAATGCCGCCGCGCCTTGGCGCCCGCCTGCCTGCCGAGCTGCATCCGCAACGGCTGGTTCCGGATCAGTTTCAGCGTGGCATCGGCCATGGCGGCCGGATCGACCCGTTCGACGATGATGCCGGCATCGTCCTCGACGAAATCCGGCGCCCCGCCGCTGCCTGCGAAGCAGATCACCGGCAACTCGGCGAATGCCGCCTCCAGCATGACGCGGCCGAACGGCTCTTCGCGGGATGTCAGAAGAAACAGATCGGCAGCCCGAAGATAGCCGCTCACATCGTCGACATCGCCCAGAAATGTAACTTTTTCGTCCAACCCGTCCGCCCGCATCCGGTCGAGGTGCTGCGACCAGGTGCCGAGAACCTCATCCCGTTCCCGCTCCGGAAACGAGCCGAGCCAGTAGAAATGATAGTCCTCAATCCCCCGCACCCGAAGAATTCGGGCCACCTCGATAAACAGGTCGGCACCCTTGCGGAATGGCATTGCGAGGCCGGATCCCAGGACGATGGTCTTGTCCACGGGCCAGCCGGCCAGCCGGCGACGTTCAAGACGCTGGATTTCCGTCTGACCGGGATCGGCGCCGGGCTGCGGAACCGCGCTTGGAATGACGTCGATGGCGTTCGTTTCGACCTTGTGCTCGGCCACCAGGTAGTCCCGAACGCTTGGCGAACACGCAACGAATCTCCGCGTGTGGGAAACGACATCCTCCATATCGTCCTTGGCGTATCGGGCGACGCTCGCTGCCAATTCCCTGGCATGCGTCAGGATAGGAATGTCCAGTTCACCAAGCAGCGCATGCACACGGCCGGTGGCCAGGCTGTTGCAATAGATCAGGTCCGGTCTGCCACCGTACCAATCGGCGATGCGGACCAGCTTCGTGGCGGTCGTCTCGGTCGGCGAAACCAGATCGTCCAGAAGGGCGGTATCGACGATGCGTCGAAACTGTTCGAGCCGTTCACCGCCTGCCAGGCACAGCACCTTGACCTCCAGCTCCGTGTGCGATTGCAGCCATTGGACGATGTCGATCAACGAAGCCTGCGCCCCACCGAGAGCCGCATCGTGCGAAACGAACAAAACGCGCCAGGACGCATCCCCGGGGAATTTACCGGCCGCTGACGGAGCCGACAGGACGTTCCGCGTCTCTTGCAGATAGGCATAGCCATAGCGGGCGTCGGGCTCGAGATAGGCTCCCTCCGCCCACTCGTTCCAGGCATTGACGAAGATCAGGCGGCTGTCGAAATCGGCGAAACGATCGCACGTATCGGCGACCGCGTTGGCGAGCCATTCTGCGTAGCGCGACGGTGATGCGTTCATCAGAATGTGGGCTGCCTCCATTCTCCGTGCGGTGTTGTCCCAGGAAGGGCAAAGTCCGCGAAACAGCGTGTAGGGAACCTGTGGGTAGGCGCGGCTGCGATTGAGGAGCTCCGTCCAGTCGAAGATCTTTCCCCTGAAGCCGCTCTTGAGCGTTGGAATTCTGTCGCTGATCTCGCGAAATTTCCCAAGATTCGGTGGAAATTCGACGGCAGCGTCGAATCCGAATTTGGCGGGATCGTCCTTGTCGAACGACTGCGGATAGGCAAGAAAAATCTCGCCGATGCCGGCTTCCCGGCAATAGGCTCTCCAGCGTTGTGCTGTTTCAGCGGCTGACGGAAACAATCCGGGCCGGTAAATCATCAGGAGTGGCTTGCCGCCGATGCGGATGTATCGCCGGTCGCGAAAATAGCGGGATACATATTCGATGAAGGCCAGGTCGTCTTCGGGTGAATGCGATTGCGCAATCAGCACCTCCTGCTCGCGCCCATCCCAACGGCGGCTCCAGGGTTCATTTGCCCAATTGATGCAGAAGCCCAGTTCGTGCGCGTCATTTTCGACAAATTGTGTGATCGGCATCTCGAGGACGCGCTTGCCGTTGAACCAGTAGAAGTGAAAGCAGAACCCCGAGATGCCGTACTGAAGGGCAATCTCGATCTGTTCCTTCTGGATGTCCTTCACCCTCAGATCGTAGAAGCCGAGGTCCGCCGGCCGCCTGGGCTGATAATGATCGTCGAACTGCGGCGTCGCGCGTGTCACATTCGTCCATTCCGTGAAGCCCTTTCCCCAAAAGGCGTCATTTTCAGGAATCGGATGAAACTGTGGTAGGTAGAAGGCAATGAGGCGCGCCTTTAATGCGGCGGGTCGCCTCTCGTTGGATCGCGGCACGTAGGTGTCGGGTCTCTGGATGGCGCCGGCATTTGTGCCCGGAGCACGTCGGGGGCTGCGCCCCTCGCTCTTGCCGAAACGAATGTAGTGATCCAACGGATTCATCGACGCGGCGGCCACGTCGGGATTTTTCGCCAGATAGTATTCGTTGTCGAAGTCCGGACTCGGGTTTCGGGACTCCGCGGCACCGTACCTGATGTAATGCAGGATCGGATCTTTCCCGCTCCGGGCTAAATCCGGATTTTGAACCATATACCACGACACATCGAACAGGCCGCTGGCCCGAATTCGTTGCCGCAGGCGAAATCTCTTCCATCGGCTTCTGCTGGTGAGCGATCTTACAAAGATCAAAAATTCGGATCTATCCAATCGGGTCTGCCTCGCGGGAATCCGTCGTCATGTCACCATCCGAGGCAACGCCGATCTTTGTGCAGATCATTCCAAGAACACGCTCGAGGGCATGCTGCAATGTGCCGTCTTGTTGGCCTGCCTCTTCGGGAAAGGCTGCCAAAGGCAGATCCAGCCGTCGCAGTGGTTCCAGCGCGCCGCGGCGGACCCAGAACATCGTCCCGGCAAAGAAATCGAGGCGAGAACCGGGCATCCCCATTGCCTCCAGCAGATTGAGGGCCATCGCCCTGTTCTCGCCCCACGCAGCCTTCTCCCCCTTCCATTCATTGGGCAGCCGAAAGCGTCTGGATCCAATCATCTGGGTTTCGGGGGAACGCTCGAACTCAGCGATGATGCGGTCGACCACGCCGCGGGATCCGATCAGGTCGAACGCGCTCACCTGGCGCCAGATCTCGCCGAGAACCATGCGCGGCCCGCTCTGCCCCGACTTCTTGCCATGCAGCTTGCAGATAAGATCGAAGGGATCGAACTTTCCTTCGCGAAGCAATTGGATGAAAGGGCCGACGTCGCGGCCACGATTTTCGTAGACCGTGATCTCGGCACCCGGAAATCTTGCCTGAACGCGTTGCGCAAGTGCCGCGTCAGGCTGGGTCAGCGTGAGAAAGAGCTGGAATTGACGACCGGTTGCTTCCAGCAACGCCTCGAACTCGGGCCAGAGATCGGGGTAATGCAGGTGAAGCGCTACGGCAATCTTCGGCTCGACGGTGGGCCGGCGCTCGGGGGCCTCGGCTGGCGGACCATCAAAGTGCCGCGACAGGGTCTTCTGCAGATTGTCGCTTGCAGTGCCAAAGCCCCAACCGGCAAGACTGCCGAGCGCCCGGGCCAATTCACGCCCTTGCGATCCCGAGACGTGGAAAAGAGGCTGCAAGACCAGGCCTTCGCCAAGCGGCAGCTGAAATCGCTTGTGGCGACGGCGCCGACGCAGCAGCGCGCCAATATCCCCGATGGTTAAGGGCCTAACACGCGCCGCAACGACGTCGCCTCTATCAAATTGCAGCACCAGGCCGCCTTCGCTGCTTGTGAGCAGATAGGACGTCCGCGTGGTGACCGGCACATAGACGGTTCTGTCCGCATGTCCGGGGCGGCGCACATCGAGCCGGAGAAACGGCATCCACCTCTCTGTCGGCCGAAACTCGACGATATAGCGTCCTGGCGCGTGGATGTGGATTTCGCTCACGGCACTGCTTGGGTCGGCGTCGCTTTTTCGCGGCTCGCTGGACAGGACATCAGGCAAGGCGCCCCTCGTGTCGGCAGCGTCAGGCGACATAGCCGCCGTTCCGATTCGCGCGCGATCGGTCAAGGATGCTGTCGAATATGCCAATCAGTCGGCCCAGGGAATTGATCAATCTGTTTCGATTAAGCGTCAGGCAATAGAAGCCAATTTTCGTCGAGTAACGGAGTATGTCCACAAACGGGCTATAGGCGATGCCGTATTTCTTGCGCAAGTGGATCTCCGATCGCATCTTCGAGCGATACCGGAAAATGCGCGACCGGGTTGATTGCGCAACCGACGTGCCAATGTCGTGGACAGCATGCGCGCCGCTGACAAGGATCATGGGTTCGTCACGCTGCAGCAGACGATATGAAAGGTCGTCATCTTCGAAATACAGGAAAATATCCTCGTCAAACCCGCCCGTATCGAGGAAGAGCGTTCGTTTGATCATAAACACGCCGCCATTGACGAAGCGGACGCAACAATCTCCCCAGACCTGCCGGATGCGTGTGGGCAGCGACACGCCGGAAAGGCGATCGATCTCGCTCTCCTCGCGAAACCAGAGCCGGCCATCCACCGTATTGGTGCGCGGCACGAAGACGCCGCAATTTGGATAGCGTTCAGCCGCCTGCATGAGCGCATCGACGGCGTCCGTCCCAAGACGCACGTCGGGGTTGACGAACAGCAGAAACTCCCCCGTCGCCGCCGCCGCCCCGATGTTGCAGGCGCGCCCGAAGCCGAGGTTTACAGGATTGTCGATACGATGAACGGCAAGGCCGGACAGCGCGGTGGAAAGATCGTCAGTACTTGCATTGTCGACGCATACGATCTCCACCCCTGGAGGCAGGCGAGCGAGCGCGCCCCGCACGGTATGCGCGCTGTTGTGCGTCACAGTAATGGCAGTTATCGACCTGTTCATTGCCAAAGCCACCCTGATACCTCAGTTGGCTTCCCCCGTGGAAAGGCTAGTGATCCGTACGCAATCTAAGCGTTGCGACTCCGGCGGTCGAGTCAATACTCCCGACTAAGTTCGTGGGCATGGACGCGCGGTCTCGCCAAGCCGCCGGTCACGGTTCACATAGTCTTGCTGCTTCCGAGGTTTCCGGCTGGCGTGATCGCCAATCGGCTTGGCTGCCCTCGGTAAACTCCCGGCGAGGAAGGGCTGCTTCGAACCAGAAATCCGCATCGGCCCCTTGCCGTTCATCCCCATCTTGCTCATGTTCAATACCGCTTGCTGGTGATCGTCCGGGGGAACGGTCGGATTCATCATGGGAGGAAGTCGATAATGAAGGTATGCTATTTCGTTTCCGCCGCGCTTCTTGCCGCGGCCGCTATCCCCGCCTCGGCCGCTGAAATTTCCGACGGAAAAGTCAAGATCGGCATCCTCAATGATCAATCCGGCGTCTATGCCGATTTCGGCGGCAAATGGTCGGTCGAGGCGGCCAAGATGGCGGTCGAGGATTTCGGCGGCAAGGTACAGGGCGCGCCGATCGAGATCATCAGCGCCGACCATCAGAACAAGCCTGACATCGCCTCCAACATCGCGCGGCAATGGTACGACACCGAACAGGTCGATGCCATCATGGAGCTGACAACCTCATCGGTCGCGCTCGCCGTCCAGGGGATTTCCAAGGAAAAGAAGAAGATCGACATCGTTACCGGCGCGGCAACCACCGATCTCACCGGCAAGCAATGCTCGCCCTACGGCTTCCACTGGGCCTATGACACCCATTCGCAGGCGGTGGGAACCGGCGGCTCCCTCGTGCAGCAGGGCGGCGACAGCTGGTTCTTCGTCACCGTCGACTATGCGTTCGGCTATTCGCTCAAGGAGCAGACCGCCAAATTCGTCGAGAGCCACGGCGGCAAGGTGCTGGGCGAAGTGCGTTATCCTCTGGGGTCGACCGATTATTCATCCTTCCTCCTGCAGGCGCAGTCGTCGGGCGCCAAGGTCATCGGGCTGGCCAATGCCGGCCTTGACACGTCCAATTCCATCAAGCAGGCGGCCGAATTCGGCATTGTCCAGGGCGGCCAGCGCCTTGCGGCACTTCTGTTCACGCTGGCCGAGGTACATGGGTTGGGCCTTCAGGCCGCGCAGGGCGTCGTGCTGACCGAGGGCTACTACTGGGATCGCGACGACAAGAGCCGCGAATTCGGACAGCGCTTTTTCAAACGCACCAACCGCATGCCGAACATGATCCAGGCCGCGACCTATTCGGCGGTGACGCAGTATCTGAAGGCGATCGACAAAGCCGGCACCGACGAGACCGAGGCCGTCGCCAAGCAATTGCATTCGATGCCGGTTGACGACGCCGTGACGACCAACGGCAAGGTGCAGGCGGACGGCAACATGGTCCACGACATGTATCTCTACCAGGTCAAGGCGCCCAGCGAGAGCACCAAGGACTGGGACTATTACAAATATCTCGCAACCATCCCCGGCAACGAGGCCTTCCTGAGCGAGAAGGAAAGCGGCTGTCCAACCGCGGCCCAGTGATCGGCGCGGCCCGTGGCGCCGTCTGATCTCAACGCCGACGAGCCGCCGGTGGTGCTCTCCGCCCGCGGGCTGCGGCGTGATTTTGCCGGCTTCGTCGCCGTCAGGAATGTCGATCTCGACGTCCGCCATCGCAACATCCATGCGCTGATCGGGCCTAACGGCGCCGGCAAGACGACCGTTTTCAACCTGCTCACCAAGTTCCTGGCGCCGACCAGCGGCAGGATCGAACTGCTCGGCCACGACATCACCCGCACGCCACCGGCAAAGGTGGCGCGCATGGGGCTGGTGCGCTCGTTCCAGATATCGGCGATCTTTCCGCACCTTAGCGTGCTCGACAATGTGCGCGTCGCATTGCAGCGGCCGGGTGGGCTCGGCGTCCAGTTCTGGCGTTCCCTGGCGGCGCTCGATAGGCTGACGCCGCGAGCCGTCGAACTGTTGCGCTCCGTTGGTCTCGACGACGCCAGGAACAGGCTGGCCGGCGATCTTTCCTATGGAAGGAAGCGCGCGCTGGAGATCGCCACGACCCTGGCTCTCGACCCGAAGGTGCTGCTGTTGGACGAGCCGATGGCCGGCATGGGGCATGAGGACGTCGCCATGATTTCCGACCTCATCCGTTCGGTGGCGAGCGAGCGCGCGGTGCTGATGGTCGAGCACAATCTGACTGTTGTCGCCGATCTCTGCGACTGGATAACCGTCATGCAGCGCGGCGAGGTGCTCGCCGCCGGCGACTACGCGACGGTCAGCCGCGACGAGCGCGTGAAGGTCGCCTACATGGGCACCGCCGATGATTAGTGCCGCCCCCCTGCTTGCGGTCCGCGGCCTCAACGCCTGGTATGGCGAGGGCCATGCGCTGCACGGCGTCGATCTGGAGGTGTTTGCGGGCGAGACGGTCACGCTGCTCGGCCGCAACGGCGTCGGCAAGACGACGACGCTGCGCGCCATCATGGGGCTGATCCGCACTCGGACCGGCGAGGTCGTTTTCGACGGTGCGGATCTGATGCGCCTGCCGCTGCACCGCACCGCGCATCAAGGCATCGGCTTCGTGCCGGAGGAGCGCGGCATTTTCGCGACGCTGACGGTCGACGAGAATCTGGTGCTGCCGCCGGTCGTCGCCGAGGGCGGCATGAGCGTCGCGGAGATATTCGACCTCTTCCCCAATCTGAAGGAGCGCCGCAACAGTCCCGGCACGAGGCTGTCGGGCGGCGAACAGCAGATGCTGGCGATCGCCCGCATGCTGCGAACCGGCGTCAAGATGCTGCTTCTCGACGAGCCGACCGAGGGCCTGGCTCCCGTCATCGTGCAGCGCATCGGCGAGTTGCTGGTGACGTTGAAGAAGCGCGGCATGACGATCCTGCTGGTCGAGCAGAATTTCCGCTTCGCCAGCCGTGTCGCCGATCGCTTCTACCTGATGGAGCACGGCAAGGTCGTCGCCGGGTTCCCGGTCGGCGAACTGACGAACCGCATGGGGCAGCTCCACGACGTTCTGGGTGTATGAGGACGCCATGACGATGATCTTCGGAATCCCCGTCCAGGCACTGCTTGGCCAATTGCTGGTGGGGCTGATCAACGGCTCCTTCTACGCCATGCTGAGCCTGGGTCTGGCCGTCATATTCGGCTTGCTGCGCGTCATCAATTTCGCCCATGGCGCCCAGTATATGCTCGGCGCCTTCGTCGGCTACCTGCTGCTGACCCATCTCGGCATCGGCTATTGGCCCGCGCTGATCCTCGCGCCGCTGATCGTCGGCCTCTTCGGCATCGTGGTCGAGCGCCTGGCGCTGTCGCGGCTTTACGACACCGATCCGCTCTATGGCCTGCTTTTCACCTTCGGTCTCGCGCTCGTGCTCGAAGGCATATTCCGCTATTACTACGGCGTGTCGGGAAACCCCTACGCCGTGCCGCCGCTGCTTGCGGGCGGCACCAATCTCGGCTTCATGTTCCTGCCCAACTATCGCGGCTGGGTCGTGGTCGCCTCGCTGATCGTCTGCTTCGGAACCTGGGCGCTGATCGAGAAGACCAGGCTCGGCTCCTATCTGCGCGCGGCAACCGAGAATCCCCGTCTCGTCCAGGCCTTCGGCGTCAACGTACCGTTGCTGCTGACACTGACCTACGGCCTCGGTTCCGCCCTTGCCGGGCTTGCCGGCATTCTGGCCGCCCCCGTCTATCAGGTGAGCCCGCTGATGGGATCGGATCTCATCATCGTCGTCTTCGCGGTCGTCGTCATCGGCGGCATGGGGTCGATTCTTGGCGCGATCGTCACCGGCTACATGCTCGGCCTCGCCGAGGGCCTGACCAAGGTCTTCTATCCCGAGGCCTCCAACCTCGTGGTCTTCGTCATCATGGCGATCGTGCTTCTGGTCCGGCCGGCCGGCCTGTTCGGAAGGGATGCCTGACATGTCGGAAGGGACATCTGACATGGCCGGGCTGTCGCGTCGCGAGACATCAGCCGGAACCCCGGCATGGCTCGAATGGACGCTGGTCGGGCTCGGCATAGCGGCGCTGCTGGTAGCGCCCTTCCTGGTTTACCCGATCTTCCTGATGAAGATGCTGTGTTTCGCGCTGCTTGCCTGCGCGTTCAATCTCCTGCTCGGCTACACCGGCCTGCTGTCGTTCGGCCACGCCACCTTCTTTGGCGGCGCCGCCTATTTCACCGCGCATGCCGTCAAGGTGTGGGGCTGGCCGCCGGAAGCCGGCATCCTGCTCGGCATGGCGGGCGGCGCGCTGCTCGGCCTGGTCATGGGCTTCTTCGCCATTCGCCGGCAAGGCATCTATTTCGCCATGATCACCCTGGCGCTATCACAGATGTTCTTCTTCTTCAGCGTGCAGGCGCCTTTCACCGAGGGTGAGGACGGCATTCAGGGCGTACCGCGCGGCATGCTGTTCGGTGTCCTCGACCTGAACGTCTCGCTGAATATGTATTACTTCGTGCTCGCGGTATTCCTGATCGGCGTTTTCGCCATCTGGCGCATCGTCAATTCACCCTTAGGCATGATCCTGCGCTCGATCCGGGAAAACGAGAGCCGCGCCATTTCGCTGGGCTATTCCGTCGCCAACTACAAGCTCGGCGCCTTCGTCATGTCGGCGGCGCTGGCCGGGCTGGCAGGCTCCCTCAAGGCGATCGTCTTCCAGTTCGCCACGCTCACCGACGTCACCTGGCAGATGTCGGGTGAGGTGATCCTGATGACGCTTCTGGGCGGCATCGGCACTATGGTCGGGCCGATTGTCGGCGCCAGCCTCGTCGTCGGGCTGGAGAACACGCTTGCCACCTCCGGTTTCCCGGTGACCATCGCCACCGGGCTGATCTTCATGGTGTGCGTGCTGGTCTTCCGGCGCGGCATTGTCGGCGAACTTTATGCGCGGCTTCTCAAGCGACAGGGCAAGCACTGATCAGTTCCAGATCGACCGGGCGCGATTGATCGGGCCACGCCAGGGTGCCGGCGAACGATGACCCCCGGTTGAGCGACTACGGGTTTTGCTGGACACGTTTTTCGAGTTCGGCTGTGCGCGCGCTCAAATCGTCCAATTCAAAGCTTTGAGATGTAAGGAAAGCGGCCGATCCGTTGTTCGGATCGGCGGCAAGACGATGCGCTTCCCGCAGATGATGTTTCAGCCAGGCGCGCTGCTCGCGCTGCAACCGGGCACGTTGAGGGCCTTGTTCGCGATGCATCAGCGTATTGTAAGCCGCGTTCAACCTGGCATCGAACTTGTCGATCTCGACTTTCCCGCAATCCAGCATTTCCGACGTGGCACCGCCGGACCGGTCGACGCACGCTTTCATTTCATCATCGCTCTGCGCCATCGCTGGATGAGCCGTTGTCATGGCCAGAATTCCGAAGAGGCAGGCATATCGGAGCATGGAGGCGGTTCCTTGATACCAAAGGCTGGATGCGGGTCAGGGCATATCTGTTTCGGCACGCCCATCTCGGATCGGCAACGAGGGCGGCCCACGATATGTTGGGCAGGGCGTCAGCGCGTCAAGGTTCGGCCCGCCGTGCCGCCATCACCCGTAACACCCCCGCTCCACTGCCAGCCGGCGCACCAGTGCTGACACCGTGTCTATGGTCGGCGTCGGCTTGTCCGTCAGCCGGCCAAGCTCCTGCACCGCGCTCACCAGCGCGTCGATTTCCATCGGTCGGCCGCGTTCCAGGTCCTGCAGCATCGAGGTCTTGTGCTCGCCGACATCGCCGGCGCCCTTGATGCGGCGGTCGACCCCGATCGGAAAACGCACGCCGAGGCTTTCGCCGATCGCTTGCGCCTCCAGCATCATCGTGCGGGCAAGCGCGCGGGTGCCTTCGTCGGCGACGATTGCGGCAAGCGTGGAGCCGGTCAGCGCCGAGATCGGGTTGAAGGAGAGGTTGCCCCACAGCTTCACCCAGATTTCGCTGCGGATATCCTCGCGCACCGGCGCCTGCAGGCCGGCCTTGACCATTTCCTCCGCCAGTCGCGTCACCCGTTCGCTGCGTTCGCCCGAGGGCTCGCCGAGCGAGAACCGCTTGCCCTCGACATGGCGGATGAGGCCGGGCGCGTCGACCTCGACGGCGGGATAGACGACCGAGCCGATGACGCGCTCCGGCCCGATCCGCTGCCAGATCGCCCCTCCGGGATCGACCGCGCTCAGCCTTGTGCCTTCGAGCGGCCCGCCCAGTTGATGGAAATACCACCATGGCACGCCATTCTGCATGGTGACGACGGATGTGTGATCCCCGAGCAGCGGCGCGATCTGGTCAAGCGCCGGGGTCAGCGAATGGGCTTTCAGCGCCAGCACGACAATGTCTTGGACGCCGAGCTTTTCGGCGTTGGCGGCGGCTCTCACAGGCGCAACCGATTCCTCGCCGTCCTCGATCAGGCGCAGGCCGTTTGCCTGGATCGCTTCCAGATGCGCGCCGCGCGCGACGATCGACAGGTCGGTACGGCCGGCGAGCGCCAGCTTGGCGGCGAGATAGCCGCCGATGGCGCCGGCGCCGAAAATGGTGATCTTCATCTTAGTGGCCTTTTATTTCATGCATGTCGTTATCTTGGAACCGAGGACACTTCCAAGCGACATGCATTAGAGCCCGAGCTTGGCGGCAAGCCCGATGCGCTGCAGCTTGCCGGTCGCGCCCTTGGGGATCTCGTCCAGGATCAGGATCTTGCGCGGCACCTTGAAGTCGGCGAGCCGCGTGGCGGCATGGCTGCGGATGTCGCTTTCGGTGGCGATCATGCCTTCGCGCAGCACCACGGCCGCCGCCACCTCCTCGCCGAGCTTGTCATGCGGCATGGCGAAGGTGACGACCTGCGCCACCGCCGGATGATCCATCAGCACATCGTCGACCTCGAGCGGCGAGATCTTTTCGCCGCCGCGGTTGATGATCTCCTTCAGCCGTCCGGTGACGCGGAGATAGCCGTCCTCGTCAAGCACGCCCTGGTCGCCGGTGTGGAACCAGCCATGCGCGAAAGCCGTGGCGTTGGCATCCGGGTTCTTTTCGTAGCCCACCGTGACATTGGGTCCGCGAATGACGATCTCGCCGGTCTCGCCGGCTTTCAGCAACCGCCCGTCGGGCGCCATGACAGCCACGTCCGGGCCGGCGGAGGCACCGACGCTGCCCGGCTTGCGCTGGCCCGGCGGCAGCCGGTTCGACGCCATCTGGTGCGCCGCCTCGGTCATCCCGTAGGATTCGATCACCGGACAGCCAAAGGTCGCTTCCAGTTCCCCCATCACTTGCGCCGGCAGCGATGCCGAGGACGAGCGGATGAAGCGCAGGCGCGCCGCCGCCAGCACTTCTGCATTGCGCGCCGCTCGGGGCAGGATCGCCTGGTGCATGGTCGGCACCGCCGTGTACCAACTTGGCCTGGCATCGGCGAGCCACTGGAAGAAGCGCAGCGCGTTGAAGCCTGGCGTGCAGTAGATGCTGCCGCCCGCAGCCAGCGACGACAGCACCGCGGCAATCAGGCCGTGAATGTGGAACAGCGGCATGATGTTGAGGCAGCGGTCATCGGCGCTCAGGCCAAGGGTTGCGCCAATATGGGTGGCCGAAGCGGCTATGTTGGCATGGCTGAGCGGCACCAGCTTGGGCCGCGATGTCGTGCCCGATGTGTGCAGCAGAAGCGCGATGTCGCCTTCCCGCGCCATGTCGGGCGCCGCCTGTGGGCCGATCGCCGCGCCCTCGATGGTGAAGGAGCCGGCAGGCGCGTCGGCTTGCACGACAAGCCTGAGCACGCCGATGCCGAGACGTTCGGCAACCGCCACCGCCGGACCGGTCTCGGTCTCCGAAACCAGGATTGCCTTGGCACCGATATCGGTCAGGTAAAAATCCAGCTCGTCGGCGCGGTACGCAGGATTGAGCGGCGCCGTCGAGGCTGTCGCCGCCACAGCGACGAAGGCGGTGGCCATCTCCGGCCCGTTCGGCAACACGATCGCCACCCTGTCGCCCCGGCCGATGCCGAGCGCATGCAGCCGCTCGGACGTGGCCTTGATCAGGGCGCGCAGCCCACCATGGGTCAGCGTCGCCCTGTCGGGCGCCAGGATCGCCGGCGCGTCGTCGGCGCCTGCGGCGAGGCGATGGGAAAGGTCTTTTGAATTCGTGCTCATGGTCACCGACTATTGTTCCAATCTGTCGAAATCCAGCAGCGACACACAGTGTGAAGCCGGCGGCCCTCAATATCCCAGCGCCATGCCGTCCTTGCGCGGATCGGAGGCGCCGGTCAGCGTGCCTTTGTCCCAGTCGATCAGCACCGCCTGGCCGCCACCGAGCGGCTGGTACGGCTCGACGACGCGATGGCCGCGCTCGCGCAAGCCTTCGATCGCAGCAGTGGGAACGCTGCGCTCCGCCTCCACCGTGTCATCATTGTAGAACACACGCGGCGCATCCAGCGCCTGCTGCGGGTCCATGCCGAAGTCGATCATGTTGGTCAGGAGATGGACATGGCCGAACGGCTGGTAGCCGCCGCCCATGACGCCGAAAGGCATCACCACGCGGCCATTCCTGGTCGCCATGCCCGGCATGATCGTGTGCATCGGCCGCTTGCCGGGCGCGATCGCGTTCGGATGCGCCGGGTCGAGGCGGAAGCTCGAGCCACGGTTCTGCAGCACGACACCGGTCTTCGGCCCGACGACACCGCTGCCGAAGGAATAATAGGTCGAGTTGATGAAGGAGACCGCATTGCGGTCGCGGTCGACGATCGAGATATAGACCGTGTCGCTGCCCGGCAGCTCCAGGCGCGGCAGATGCGTCATGGCGCGGTCGCGATGGATTTCGGCGCGCAGCCGGTCGGCATAGGCGCCGGACAGGAGCTGCTTTATCGGCACATGAACCTGGTCCTGGTCGCCGACGAAACGGTCGCGGTCCTGATAGGCCAGGCGACCGGCCTCGATCTCCAGATGCAGGCGCTCGGCGCCGTTGGGGTCGAGGCCGCCGAGCTTGAAGCCGGACAGAACGTTCAGCATCAGCAGCGCCGTCAGCCCCTGGTTGTTCGGCGGCATCTGGTGGATGTCATAGCCACCATAGGCGGTGCTGACTGGCGCCACATAGTCGCCCTTGGTCGCGGCAAAATCCTCGTGGCTATGCAGCCCGCCCAGTTCGTTGAGCCGGCGCACCATGTCGTCGGCAACGGCGCCTTCGTAGAAACCGACGCGGCCATGCTTTGCGATTATCCGCAAGGTGGCGGCGAGTTCCGGCTGGCGGTGGATGTCGCCGGCCTTCGGCGCCTGGCCGCCTGGCAGGAAGATGCGCGCGGCGTGTTCGTCGGCGGTAAGGTCGATCTCCGGGTCCGCCCAGTCGAAGGCGACGCGGTCATGCACGACATAGCCGTCCTCGGCATAATGGATGGCCGGCGCCAGCACCTCGGCAAGGTCCTTGCTGCCATGGTCATCGAGCAGCCGGCACCATGCGTCGATGGCGCCCGGCACGGTCACCGCGTGAGGTCCCTGCTTGGGAAGCTCGCTGAAACCCTTGTCGAGGTACCAGTCGACGGTGGCCTTGGCGGGCGCGCGGCCCGAACCGTTGAAGGCCAGCACGTCGCCTTGTCCCTTCGGGCAGTAGAGGACAAAGCAATCGCCGCCAATGCCGGTCGATTGCGGCTCGACCACGCCCTGCACGGCGGCGGCGCAGACGGCGGCGTCCATGGCGTTGCCGCCGGCACGCAGCATCTCGATCGCGGCAAGGGTCGCAAGCGGGTGTGAGGTCGCGGCAATCGCTTGCGTGGCACGAACCGGGGAGCGGCCGGGAAACTGGAAATCACGCATTGTCGTCTGGGTATCCCATGGTCTGATGAAATCAATGCCGCCGGCCGAAGATCTGCGCCACCGACAGGAGCAGGACGGAAAGCACGATCAGGCAGGTCGAGATGGCGGCGATGGTCGGGTCGATCTGGTCGCGCAGCGCGTTGAACATGCGCCGCGTCAGCGTGGTGGTCTCGCCGCCCGAGATGAACAGTGAAACCACCACTTCGTCGAAGGAGGTGATGAAGGCGAACAGCCCGCCCGAGACGATCGAGAAACGGATCTGCGGCATCGTCACCTGCCAGAAGGCCCCGATGCGCCCGGCGCCCAGGCTGCGCGCCACGCGCTCCTGGTTCATGTCGTAGGAGCGCAGGCCCGACAGCACGGTCAGCACCACCAGCGGCAAGGCCTGCACCGTATGCGCGATGACCAGGCCGGTCAGCGTGTTGTTGAGACCGATGCGGGCATAGAGGAAGAAGGTGCCGATGCCGATCAGGATCACCGGGATGATCAGCGATGCGGTGAGCAGCGCATTGATGGTGCCGTTGAAGCGCAGCGTGCCCCGGTTGATCGCATAGGCGGCGGCGGTGCCGAGCGGTGTCGCCACCAGCACGGTCATGACAGCCACCTTGACCGAGACGATGGTCGCATCACGCCATTCCACCGACTGAAAATAGGTTTCGTACCAGCGCAGCGACCATTGCTGCGGCGGGAACTGCAGCAGCGTCGAATCCGAAAATGACATGATGACGATGATCACCGACGGCGCGATCAGGAACAGCAGCACCAGGCCGCCCAGAGCGTAAAGCCACAGGCGTTGCCGATGCGAGATTGGCAGGCCGACATCTGCGCTCATCGCGAACTCCACACGCCGGTGGCGCGCGCGCCAAGCAGCCATTGGAACAGGCCGAGAAGCGCCAGCGTGACCACCAGCAGCACCACGCCGAGCGCGGCACCCGCGCCCCAGTTGGAATAGAGGCTGGTGGTCTGCTCCATGCGCATCGCCCACATGATCACCTTGCCACCGCCCATCAGCGCCGGGGTGACGAAGAAGCCGAGACACAGCACGAAGACGATGACCACGCCCGAAGCAAGGCCGGGCAGCGACAGCGGAAAGAAGATCTGCCGGAAGGTTGCGACCGGACCGGCGCCGAGATTCATGCCGGCGCGCAGGCAGTCGGTGTCGATGGTCTTCATCGAGGCGTAGAGCGGCAGCACCAGGAACGGCAGCAGGATATGCGTCATGCCGATGACCACGCCGGACAGATTGTTGGCGAGCGACAGCGGCTGGCTGATCACGCCGAGGTCGATCAGCCAGCTGTTGATCAGGCCCTTGCGCTGCAGGATCACCAGCCAGGCATAGGTACGCACCAGCACCGACGTCCAGAACGGCAGGATCACGAAGATCAGGCAGATCGATGCCGCCCGGCGCGGCAGCTGCGACAGCATGTAGGCGAGGGGATAACCCAGCAGCACGCAGGCGCCGGTGACGATGAAGGCGACCTTGAAGGTGGTGACGAAGGTCTTGATGTAGGAGGCCTGCTCGAAGAAGCGCGCATAGTTGGATGTGCTGAAGGCGCCGGCCTCGTCGAACAGCGATAGCCAGAACAGCCAGCCGATCGGCACGATGATGATGGCGAAGACGAGGAACAGGCTGGGCGACAAAAGTGCCAGCAGCCGCAGCGACTCGCGCCGCGCGTCGGCGCGCAGCGCCTGCGCGTTGAGGTCCCGGCCCGCGCCGGCTGGTTCTCTCAGGAGGGCGGATGGCGCGCTCATCTTTCGGCCGCCACCAGGATGGTGTCCTGCGCATCGAGGCCGAGGCGGATCGGCTGGCCGGGCGCCGGCAGCCTGGCCAGCACATCGCTGCGGCAGTAGTCGCGCAGAGTCAGCTGGCGGCCGTCGCGCAGGACCGCGTAGCAGACGAAACTGTCGCCCTGGTAGATGATGTCGCCGACCGTGGCATCGAGCACATTGATGCCGCTCGACGGTTCGGCCGCCGTGACCAGCCGCAGCTTTTCCGGCCGCACCACCATCAGATGTTGGCCGGGGGCCGGTGCCGCCCCCGCCGTTTGGATGCGCCTGTCCTCATACCAGACCGAACCGTTGCGGCATTCGACCGGAATGAAATTCGATTCGCCGATGAAGCCGGCGACGAATTGCGTCTTCGGCGCGGCGTAGAGCGTCTCGGGCTTGTCGAGCTGCTCGATGCGTCCGGCATTCATCACCGCGATGCGGTCCGACATGGTGATGGCTTCGCGCTGGTCGTGCGTGACATAGACCGTCGTCATGCCAAGCCGCCGGTGCAGGGCGCGCAGCTCGATCTGCATATGCTCGCGCAAGCCTTTGTCCAACGCCGACAGGGGCTCGTCCATCAGCACGATGCGCGGTTCGAAGACAATGGCGCGCGCCAGCGCCACGCGCTGGCGCTGGCCGCCGGAAAGCTGGTCGACACGCCGTTCGCCTAGGCCCTTGAGCTTCACCAGTTCCAGTGCTTTTTCGACACGCTCGGCGGTCTCGGTGGCCGCCACGCCGCGCTGCTTCAGCGGAAAGGCGATGTTGTGAAAAACGTTCATATGCGGAAACAGCGCGTAGTTCTGGAACACCATGCCGATGTTGCGCCTATGCGGCGGCGTGGTGATGATCTCGTCGTCGCCGACCCGGATCGACCCTCCATCGGCCCGCACGAAACCTGCCAGGATCATCAGCAGCGTCGTCTTTCCGGAGCCGGAAGGCCCGAGCAGCGTCAGGAACTCGCCGGCCTCGACATCGAGGTTCAGGTCGCGCAGCACCGATACGCTGCCAAATCGTTTCTCGATCCGGCGCATGCTGATCGGCAGCGCGGATGGCGCGATGGACAAGATTCTTTTCTCCTTAGGGCAATTCCAGGAAAAGTGAGGAGCGGTTTTCCCTCAGGAATTGCGTAAAAACAAAGAGATAGAGTGGTTCGACGTTTCGGAGAAACGGTGAACTGCTCTGGGCGGCGAAGAGGAGGGCGGGGCGAAGCAGCCTTTGCGGCTTGCGCCGCCCTGCCGTGAAGTGTCTGCCGGGCAGCTATTGCTGGATCAGATTGTTGAACTTCTCGGTCACCTCGACCAGCGTGTCGCGCCAGAACTCGGCATCCTGCAGCACCTGCTTCTTGACGTTTTCGGGCGCCGAGTTGATGTCCTTGATCCGCTCGGGCGGGATCTTGCCGGTCTCGAAGGCCTTTTCGTTCACCGGCCCATTGTCGACATAGAGCGGCAGGTTGGCCTGCAATTGCGGGCTGACGAACATTGCCAGCGCCTTCATCGCCGCTTCCTTGTTCTTGGCGCCCTTGGGGATGACCATGCAGTCGGCGGTCAGCACGCCCTGGTCGAACGAGAAGCTGACCGGTGCGCCTTCCTTCTTCAGCGTGCCGGCGCGGCCGTTCCAGATGCTCGCCATGTCGACCTCGCCGTCCTTGACCAGCTGCATGGCCTGTGCGCCTGATGTCCACCAGGCGTCGACATGGCCGCGGATCTTGTCGACCGATTTCAAGGCGCCGTCGATGTCGACTGGATAGACCTTGTCGATCGGCAGGCCGGAGGCGAGAGCGGCGACGCTCAGCGTCTCGGTCGCCTGGCTGCTGGAGAGCGCGCGCCGCCCCGGGAATTTTTCCACGTTCCAGAAATCGGCCCAGGTCTTGGGGCCTTTGTCGCCGAACACATCGGTCCGGTAGATCAGCACGACGGAGGTGTAGGAAATGCCGACCCAGTCGTCATGGACCAGCTTCGGGTTGATGCCGCTCTTGTCGATCAAGCCGTAATCGAGCTTCTCGAACAGCCCTTCCTTCGAGCCGCGCGCGCATTCGTCGGCGCCGAGTTCGGTGATGTCCCACTTCACCGCATTGCCGGTCACCTGCAGGCGCACATCGTCGAGGCCGTTGGTGGTGTCCTGCTTGATGGTGATGCCGAGCGCTTTGGCGGTCGGATCGAAGAACGCCTTGGTCTGCGCCTCCTGATAGGTGCCGCCCCACGAGGCGACGGTGATCGTATCGGCGGCAAAGGCGGGCGCCGCTGCCGATGCCATGAGGCCCGCGACCGCGGCAATCCCAAGGCTATTGATGGTTTTCATGTCGGTTCTCCAGCCGGTGTTCCCATTTGTTTTGATTTAGCATGCGATTTTGTATACAATTTTAAGTGTAGCCTAGGGATCGACGATGTCAACACCGTCCGAACCTGGCTGACAGGCACGATGCAGGCGGGCGTGAGCAGCGCCGTCAAGGCGTGGCAAATCGCGCCGACTGCGAATAGAGATAGGCAAATATCGATTGCCGGTGGGGACGGATCTTTGAGCAAGCAACCCAAAAACACACTGCGCGACTCGGTCTACACGTCGCTGAAGGCGATGATCGTGACCGGCCAGATTCCGCCCGGCTCGCGCGTCACCGAGAGCGACATAGCCGCAAAACTCAATGTCAGCCGCACGCCGGTGCGGGAAGCCTTCAACCGCCTCGAGCGCGACGGCCTGGTCACCGGCCGGCCGCGCCAGGGCTATGTCGTCACAGAGTTCGACATCAACATGTTCCGCGAGGCCTTCGCCATCCGCGAACTGCTCGACGGCCATGCGACCGAACTGGCCGCGGCCGCCGCGACCGACAAGGACAAAGCGCGGCTGCGCGCCATGCTGGCCGAATGCGAGCGGTTGGCCGCCATTCCGGACCGCACCACAAAGGAAAAATTCCAGGAGCTGGAGGTCGGCATCGACCTGCACCGCGTCATCGCCGAGATCAGCGGCAATGCCATGCTGCACGGCATGCTGTGCGGCATCCTCGACAAGTGCCAGCACTATGTCTGGACCGAACTCTTGTGGCTCGACGAATGGAAGATCGCCCGCGACGAGCATGCGGAGATCGTCGAAGCGATCTGCGCCGGCGATGCCACCCGGGCCGGCGCCCTGGCCCGCGCCCATGTGCGCGGCTCACGCGAAAACGTGCTGCGCCTGCTGCAGGCAAAGTCGGACTACCAGAGCTTTCTCGCCAAGGCGTCCTGAGGAGACCAAAGCGCGAAGCATGAATCCGTTCAGGCGCGGCGCGCTTTAGAGGACGCCTCGACCCACGCGCGTGACCTGACAGCTTTCCATCGCCCGCCAGAAGGCGTCGCGTTCGCTGAGCCGGGCCATGTAGGTTTGCTCGACCTCGCCGAGCGCGACCCCGCCAAAAACCAATTGCGATCCAAAATCAGTCGATCTAGCCTATAACCGATTGCATAACACAATCGGAACCGCGCGGACGTGCCGGTGAGGAAGGAAGAGGTATGGCCAAGCTCGTGTTCGGAATGAACCAGTCCCTGGACGGCTATGTCGACCATATGGGATTTGCGCCAGGCCCCACGCTCTTCCGCCACTTCATCGAGGAGGCTCAGGCGCAGGCGGGCAGTGTCTATGGCCGCCGGATGTATGAAATCATGCGGTACTGGGACGACGATCATCCCGAATGGAATGCGGACGAACGCGCCTTCGCGGCGGCGTGGCGGAACCACCCGAAATGGGTCGTCTCGCGCTCGTTGAAGTCGGTTGGTCCCAACGCCAGGCTCGTCGGGGATGATCTCGAGGGCGCGATGCGAGAGTTGAAGGCCGACCGCGATGGGGAGATCGAAGTTGCCGGCCCGAACCTGGCGCAAACCCTCACCGAACTTGGCCTGATCGATGAGTATCGGATCTACTTGCATCCCGTCGTGCTTGGGCACGGCAAGCCCTATTTTGCCGGACCCCGGCCACCGCTGCGCCTTATGACCCACGATCGGATCGGCGAGGATGTGATCAGGTTGACCTACGTTCCTGTATAAGCTCGCGGCCCGTCGAATGAAATCGCCGCTGAAGTCCGGTCTTGGGTTGGGCCCACCGGGCTAAGATGATCACTTGTCTACGCTATCGCCTCCAGGTCCTCCTTCTTGCAGATGGCCCAGGCTTCGAGCCGCCGGCTATGCGCTTTGGCGCGTCGCTTCCGGCCTCCTCGAGACATTCACCGCCGCTTCCAGCGTTCCCAGAAACTGCCTTTGGGGCCGTGCGACAGACATGTTTACGATCAGGTCTCGCGCTTGCAATTTCCCTGACTTGGGATATTTTCCCACATATGGACACAGCGTCTCGCCACGTTAAAGCCTTGGCCGACCATCTTCGTCTGCTTCGAGCAGATCGTGGGCTTACCCTTCAGGAGCTCGCGGCAAACAGCGGGGTCAGTCGGGCGACGCTGTCGCGGATCGAGAATGGCGAAGTCAGCCCCACAGCGGAAACGCTTGGTCGTCTGGCGTCGGCTTTCGCATTGCCGCTTTCCCAGCTTCTGGCGCCGCTCGAGCCGGACTTTCCCCCGCTTGTCCACCACGCTGACCAAAGCATATGGTCGGATCAGGAGAAGGGCTTCACTCGTCGTGCTCTTTCGCCGCCCAGCGGACAGCTGAAGCTCGAAATGATCGAGTGCGAGATCGCGCCCAACCAGCGCATCGTCTACGATCGGCCCGCTCTTTCGGGGCACGAACACCACCTCGTGCTTTTGGCAGGTGCGCTTGTTTTGATCGTCGATGGCGTTCGGCACGACCTGCGTCCCGGTGACTGCCTGCGCTATCGGCTGCGTGGCGCCTCTTCCTTTGAGACCGGCGAACAATCGGCCCGCTACATTATCGCCATGGCTTAAGGAACCGCCATACATGGAAATGCAGATCATTGAACTCGACGGTCTCGCCATCGAAAAAAGGCTGGGCGAGCTTTCCAGGGTTCTCGCGGACAGCGTAGCCGATGGCGCGGCTATCAGCTTCATGGCGCCCATGCCCTACGAGGACGCGGCTCGGTTCTGGTCGGGCGATGTTCGACGTGAGGTCGCTGCAGGACGCAGAGTGCTTTTCGGCGCGGAGCGGGACGGCGAGATCGTCGGAACCGTCCAGCTTCTCACCGTCATGCCGCCCAACCAGCCGCATCGCTGCGAGATCGCAAAGATGATCGTCCATCCGCAGGCACGCAGGCTCGGCATCGGGCGAGCCCTGATGAATGAAGCGCTGGATCGCGCGCGTGAACTGGGGAAAACCCTCGTAACCCTCGACACGCGAACCGGGGACGCCGCGGAGCCGTTATACGCTTCCGTCGGCTTCGAGGTGGCTGGTGTGATCCCCGACTTCGCTTGGGACCCGGACGGCAAGGCGCTGCACGCGACGACCTACATGTTCAGGCGGATATAGCCGGGTGCCAGCGGGTCTGATTCTCGCTGGCATGAGCGCGGTGATCGGCGGAATGCTGGTTGCCGCGCAAGGTCCGATTTGCGCGCGTCTGTCCGAGGAACTGAACCGCGATTCGCTTGCATGCCGCCGGCAGAGAGGGCTTGAAACCTCGTTTCCGGATCGTCGCCACGATTTATCATCCGCCTCGGTGTGACACCTGTGCGACAGATCGACTCTCGCGTGGCTTCCGACGGGGCCACTCGATCCGAATACCCAACGACATGGATGAGTTTTTGGCGCGCCCGAAGAGATTCGAACTCCTGACCCCCAGATTCGTAGTCTGGTGCTCTATCCAGCTGAGCTACGGGCGCGCATCAGGCCATGTTTTCAACGGCCCCGCGATCCGATCCCAAGGACCGGCCGCGAATGTGTGCAGTTCCCTAACGACTGAATTTGGGAAAAGCAAGCCGATCCGGCAAAAGTTTTGTCGTGGGTGTGTCATCCAGTGACGACGGCCCCGATCTCAGGGCTTTGAAGCTGCCGCGAAGCCAGTCTGATTCAGGCCGAGTGGGGAAAAGTCGCGGCGAAGGTCATCGAAAGCGTCAGGCTTGAAGGGCAGAAGCCTCGGGAAAGCAGCGCCGAGCCCGTCACGCCGGGCGGCGCAGGCTGCCGCGGGCCTGGTCGAGCCGCACCGGCTGGTCGGGGATGGTGACGGCGAAAGTGGTGCGCCCGCCAATCGATTCGACCAGTTCCACCGTGCCGCCATGCGCCCTGATCAGTTCATGGGCGATCGCCAGGCCAAGGCCGGTGCCGCCGCTGCGCGCCGAGCCGCGGAACGCCGCGAACAGGTTTTCGCGCGCCTTCGGCGGCAGGCCGGGGCCGGTATCGGTGACGGCGATGCGGCTGACGCTGCCCATGCGCTCGGCCGATACGGCGAGCCGCCGCACCACGGCGCTCTCGGTGTCGGCCGCCATCGCCTGCACCGAGTTGCGGCAAAGATTGGTGAGCACCCTAAACAGCTGGTCGGAATCGGCGTCCACCTCGAAAGCCGCCTCGACGGCGTTGATGAACTCGATGCCTTCCTCGATGTCGAGCAGGCCGTGCACGTCCTCGACCAGCTGGCGCAGCCGCACCCGGCGGCGCGAAGGCGGCGGCTCCTGCGTGCGGCCATAGTGAAGCACGCCTTCGGAATAGGAGACGGCCCGGTCGAGCGCGCGCAAAAGCTTCGGCGCGAAGGCCTGCACGGTCGGGTCCTTGACCAGGCGCAGGCGGTCCGAAATCAGCTGCGCCGAGGCCAGGATGTTGCGCATGTCGTGGTTGATCTTCGAGACAGCCAGGCCGAGATCGGCAAGGTGTTTCTGCTCGGAGAGCATCTTTTGCAGCCGCTCCTGCATCTGCGACAGTTCGCGTTCGGCAACGCCGATCTCATCGGAGCGGGCGGCGGGATGGATGATGCGGCCAGGGTCGTCGGGCGCTTCGGAGAAGGACAGCATCGAGCGCGTCATCGTGCGGATCGGCCCGATCATGATCAGGTCGATCGCGGCATAGACCAGCATGGCGGTGAACAGCGAGATCAGCAGCGAGACGAAGGCGACGTTGCGCGAATAGATGAGCATGGCCTTGCGCAGCGAGTAATCCGGCATGATCAGCTCGAATTCCTTGTCGCTGTCGCCGACCGGTCCGAAGACGCGCAGCATCCGGTCGCCGCCGAAGAACAGCGTGTCGAGCGCGCCGGTCATGCCTTTGATCATGCCGACGCTGGCGAGGTCGATATGCTCGTCGACCTGCGGCGGCATGTCCGCCACCACCAGCAACCGCGAGACGCCGCCGTCGCGCACCGCGATCGCCTTGGCGCCGATCGCCATCAGCACGTCATTCTGTGCCGTGCGCGACAGCGAGGTCGACTCGCCCTGCACCAGCACGATCGACACGGCCGCCGCCGTGCTCAGCCGTTCCTTGAGCCAGCTCAGCCGGTAGCTGGCGATCCAGGGCAGGAAGATGAGCACTTCGGCCAGAAGCACGAAAACGATGGTCAGCAGCAGCAGTTTCGTCGACAGGCCGCGTGACAGGGGTACCGTGCGGACGGCGGCGGGCGCCGTTCCGTTCCCTTCCCCCGCTTGGCTGGTTTCGCTCATGCGA
Source organism: Mesorhizobium sp. 131-3-5 (assembly GCF_016756575.1). Taxonomy (NCBI): domain Bacteria; kingdom Pseudomonadati; phylum Pseudomonadota; class Alphaproteobacteria; order Hyphomicrobiales; family Phyllobacteriaceae; genus Mesorhizobium; species Mesorhizobium sp. 131-3-5. The sequence continues at coordinate 681,619 of NZ_AP023254.1, read as the reverse complement.
CTCTGTCTTCACGATCACTTGATCGGCCAAGATTAGGCGATTACGGCATTTTTGCCAATTTCATCCTTTGGCCGGAACATTAAATTACCGTCATGAAGCCGGCGTCCGCGCCGCGCCGACGCCGGATTGACTTCCAAAACCCTTCTTTCTATAAGCCCGCTCACGCTCGGGCCACTCGTCCCGGCGCGGTTTCGATCGCGCCAAAGCCGGCCCGGCAAAGCTCCTGTTACAGAGTGACAGAATCAAGAAGGGCCGCACCCCGCGGTATTAAAACAAATGAAGCGTACCTACCAACCGTCCAAACTCGTCCGCAAACGCCGGCACGGTTTCCGTGCCCGCATGGCCACCAAGGGTGGTCGTGGAGTCGTCGCAGCTCGCCGCAACCGCGGCCGCAAGCGGCTCAGCGCCTAAGCGAGACGATATCGTTGCCCGCAACCGGCAAGCCAGTGGGGCAAAATCCCAAGCGGCTTCTGAAACGCGCGGAATTCCTGGCCGTCCGTCGTGGTGAAAAGCGACGCGGACGGTTTTTCCTCGTCGAGGTCCTCGACCGCGGCGATGGCGGGGTGCCGCGCGTCGGCTACACCGTCACCAAGAAGGTCGGCAACGCTGTTGTGCGCAACCGCGTCAGGCGGCGGCTTAAAGAGGCCGTCCGCGTCCATGCCGCAGATGACATGGTGCCCGGCAATGATTATGTCATCGTCGGGCGCGACGATGCGCTGCGCGCCCCTTTCGGCCAGTTGAAGGCTGAACTCTCCCGCCGACTTCGCGGAACACGATAGGCCAAAGGCTCTCGATGGAAAACAACCGGAACTTCTTCATCACCATCGCGCTGTCGGTGCTGATCCTGACTTTGTGGCAGGTTTTCTACATGAACCCGCGCGTGGAGCAGCAGCGCGAGGCCGCCAAGATCGAGCAGCAGCGGGTGGAAGAGCAGAAGAAGGCGGCCGAGGCCGCCAATCCGGGTGCTGGAACGCCGGCTCCGGCGCCGGGCACCATTCCCAACGCGCCCGGCGGTGACACCGTCACCGCTGCTGGCCGCGATCAGGCGCTGGCCGCTTCCAAGCGCGTCAAGATCGACACGCCGAGCCTCGAGGGCTCGATCAACCTGACTGGCGCGCGCCTCGACGACCTCAAGCTCAAGCACTACACCGAGACCGTCGACAAGAATTCGCCCGAGATCGAACTGCTCAACCCGCAGGCGCTGCCCACCGGCTATTTCGCCGAGATCGGCTTCGTCGGCAACGACAAGACGGGTACGGTACCGGGTGCCGAAACGGTGTGGAATGTCGAGGGCAACCCGACGCTGACCCCATCGACGCCGGTGACGCTCACCTACACCAACGACAAGGGCCTGACCTTCAAGCGCATCTTCTCCGTCGACGCCAATTACATGTTCACGGTGTCGGACACGGTGCAGAATTCCGGCTCGAGCGCGGTTTCGCTGTTCAATTACGGCCGCGTCACGCGCTACGACAAGCCCGCCGTTGCCAGCACCTATGTGCTGCACGAAGGTCTGATCGGCGTTACCGGCACCGAGGGCCTGGCCGAGTACAAATACGCCAAGATCGAATCCGACAAGCAGATTACGCCCGGCAAGTCGACCGATGGCTGGCTCGGCATCACCGACAAATACTGGGCCGTCACGCTGGTGCCGACCGAAAAGCAGCCTTTCCAGCCGCGCTACGCCTTTTTCGAGGACGGCCGGCACCGCTACCAGTCCGACTTCCTGACCGATGCCATCAATGTCGAGGCCGGCCAGTCCGCGACGGTGGAGACTGAGATCTTCGCCGGCGCCAAGGAAGTCGCCAAGATCAACGCCTACGAGGCGGACCGTCATATTCGTCAGTTCAATCTGCTGATCGACTGGGGCTGGTTCTATTTCATCACCAAGCCGATGTTCTGGCTGATCGACACGCTCTACAAATTCTTCGGCAATTTCGGCCTGGCGATCCTCGCCACCACCGTTATCGTCAAGGCCATCTTCTTCCCGCTCGCCAACAAGTCCTACGCGTCGATGGCGAACATGAAGAAGGTGCAGCCCAAGATGCTGGAGATCCGCGAGAAATACGCGGACGACAAGATGAAGCAGCAGCAGGCGATGATGGAGCTGTACAAGACCGAGAAGATCAATCCGCTTGCCGGCTGCTGGCCGGTGGCGCTGCAGATCCCGGTCTTCTTCTCGCTCTACAAGGTGCTCTACATCACCATCGAGATGCGGCACGCGCCGTTCTTCGGCTGGATCCAGGATCTGGCCGCGCCCGATCCGACGTCGCTGTTCAACCTGTTCGGTCTGATCCCGGTGACGTTGCCGCACATGCTGATGATCGGCGTGTGGCCGCTGATCATGGGCGTCACCATGTTCCTGCAGATGCGCATGAACCCGACGCCGCCGGATCCGACGCAGGCCGCGATCTTCACCTGGATGCCTGTTATCTTCACCTTCATGATGGCGGGCTTCCCGGCCGGCCTGGTCATCTACTGGGCCTGGAACAACACGCTGTCGATCCTGCAGCAGGGTGTGATCATGAAGCGCCAGGGCGCCAAGATCGAGCTATGGGACAATCTGATGGCCCTGTTCAAAAAGAAACCGTCACCGGCGGAATAGAAGCTTTCTCTTCGCGAAAGCCCGGTTCGTCCGGGCTTTTTCTTTGGGTGGATATCCGTTCACGTTCCCGTGATCGGCGAAACTGCGAGCGGTCGCGGAGCGTGACTGCGTGTGCATTTCCAAAGGCTATCAATTCCGATCAGCCCTCACCCGGAGGAAGACCACATGCACTTGCCGTCATTCAGGATCATCGCCATTTCCGCTCTCGTCGCCGGCGTGGCGATTGCCGCCCCCGCCTACGCCAAGAACCCCAATGTCGGTGGGGCGCCGATGTACACCACCAAGAACATCGTCGAGAACGCCGTGAATTCGAAGGACCACACCACGCTCGTCGCCGCCGTCAAGGCCGCCGGGCTGGTGGACACGCTGCAGGGCGCCGGCCCGTTCACCGTCTTCGCACCGACCAACGAGGCCTTCGCGGCACTGCCGGCCGGCACGGTCGACACGCTGCTCGAGCCCGAGAACAAGGACAAGCTCACCAAGGTCCTGACCGCGCATGTCGTGGCTGGCAAGATCTCGGGCGCCGAGATGATGAAGCAGGCCAAGGCGATGGGCGGCAAATACGAGATGAAGACCGTCTCGGGCGACACGCTCACCGCCGAGGTCAAGAAGGGCAAGCTCTTCATCATGGATGAGTCCGGCGGCGAGGCGAAGGTGACCATCGCCGACGTCAACCAGTCGAACGGCGTCATCCATGTCGTCAACAAGGTGCTGTTGCCGAAGTAACGGCTTCCGGTGAAAGGGGCAGTGGCAGGTCGTTGGGGCTTTCTTGGCCTGCCATCCCCGCCTCGTGACGAGGCGCCAAGTTTCTTGGGGAAGTCGTTATCGGCGAGGCCGGGGTCCTGTAGTCCCTCACAGGGCCCCGGTTTCTTTTTGCGTACCGTGAAGACGCTTGGCTTCAGCGATCGAACTTCGACCGCTTCCAGCGCATCATTCCATCACGGCACTATGGTCGACCTTGGCCGGCGTGCCTGGCTTGCGCAGCAAGAGTACCAGCGGGATGGCGGCCAGCGACAGGATCATCATCAGCTTGAAGTCGTCTATATAGCTGATAACGGTCGCCTGCAGCGTTACCACGCCGTCCAGTGCTGCGCGACCGGCGGCGGTGTAGGGGTTCATCGCCTGCGCGATCGCCGGATTGCCGAATGCCTGGTTGAAGGGCGTCACATAGGTGGCGATGTTGGCATGGTTGATCTGCACGTTCTGCGTCAGGAGCGCGGTGACCACCGAGATGCCGACGCTGGAGCCGATATTTCGCGACAAATTGTAAAGCCCGGTGCCTTCCGCCCGCCGTTCCGGCGCCAGCGTGGCGAAGGTGATGGTGGTCAGCGGCACGAACAGGAAGCCGAGCCCCGCACCCTGGATGAAGCCGGTGCTGATGATCGTCCATTGCGAGACATCGGGCGTCCAGCCGGTCATGTCGTACATCGCCCAGGCGGTGATCGCGAGGCCGATGAACAGCAGCCAGCGTGTGTCCACCTTGCCGACCAGCCTGCCGACCAGGAACATGCACGCCATCGTGCCAAGGCCGCGCGGACCCATGACGATGCCGGCCGTCACCACCGGATAGCCCATCAGCGTCTGTAGATAGGGTGTCATCAGCGCCAGCGAGGCGAGATAGGTGATGCCGACGATGAAGATGAAGATCATGCCGACGGCGAAATTCCGGTCCAGGAACAGCCGCGGGTTCACGAAGGTGTTCTTGGCGGTGAAGGTGTGGACGAGGAAGATGTAGAAGGCCGACGCGCAGATCAGCGCCTCGACGATGATCTCGGATGAGGAGAACCAGTTGAGCTGCTCGCCGCGGTCGAGAAACATTTGCAGCGCCGCGATGGTGATGCTGAGCATGCCGAAACCCAGCCAGTCGAGCTTTGCCTTGATGTCCAGCTTGGTTTCGAGCACGAACAGCGATACGCCGGCGAAAGCCAGCGCTCCGATCGGCACGTTGATGTAGAACACCCAGCGCCAGGAGACGTTCTCGGTCAGCCAGCCGCCGATGACCGGGCCCAACACCGGCCCGACCATCACCGACACGCCGAACAGCGCCATCGCCGAGCCCCGCTCCTCCACGCTGTAGATGTCGAGCAGGATGCTCTGCGACAGCGGCACCAGTGCGGCGCCGAACAGGCCCTGCAGCAGGCGGAAGCCGACGATCTGCGGCAGCGACTGCGCGAAGCCGCACAGCACCGAGGCGACCACGAAGCCGGTGATCGAGGTCAACAGGATGCGCTTGCGGCCGAAGCGGTTGGCAAGGTAGCCCGAAGGCGGCGTCATGACGGCGGCCGCGACGATATAGGAGGTCAGCACCCAATTGATCTGATCGGCGCTGGCCGAAACGCTGCCCTGTATGTAGGGCAGCGCCACATTGGCGATGGTCGTGTCCAGCGCCTGCATGATGACCGCCAGGATCACGCAAGCCGTGATGGCGCCGCGATTGGCGACCACCGGTGTGGCACCTGCCGCGGTCGCGCTGGTCATGATTTTTGTCCGAACCGGTCGATGAGGTTGGTGACGAAGTCCGGCAGGCCGCGCGCATGGCCGGTCTCGACGTCGACCACCACGCTCATGCCGCCGCGCAGCGGCGGCTTGCCCTTGGTGTCATCGACCGTCACGCGCATCGGGATGCGCTGCACGACCTTGACCCAGTTGCCGGTGGTGTTCTGCGCCGGCAGCAGCGAGAAGCTCGACGACGAGGCCGGGCTGATCGAGGCAACCGTGCCGTGCCAGACGGCGCCTGGATAGGTGTCGACACTGATCGTCGCCGTCTGTCCCGGCCGCACATAGGTCAGTTCGGTTTCCTTCGGCTCCGCCTCGATCCACAGATCCGTCGACGAAACCAGGCTGAAGGCCGGTTGCGAGGCCGGCAGATATTTGCCGACCTGAAGCGCATCGACATTGGTGACGACACCGTCGAACGGCGCCTTGACCACGGAATCGGCGAGGTTGCGCTGCGCATCGTCGACGCCCGACTGGGCCTGCAGGTAGAACGGGTTCTTTTCCACCGGCTGGTTGGCGTCGCCGCCCAGCTGGGCAAGCGTGGCCTGCGCCTGCGCCTTGGCGACGGCCACTTTCTGGCGCGCCGCGACGAGGTCGTGCTGGGCGCTATCGAAAGACGCCTTGGAGGCGGTGGAGGTCTTGAGAAGGTCCTGCTGCCGCTGGAAGGCGGCCTCGTAATAGGGAATGTCGGCTTGCGCCTGTTCGATCTGCGACAGCGACTGCTGGTAGCTCGCCTGCAGGGTCAGCACCTGGTTGCGCACCGTCCCGAGCTGGGCCTGGGCGGCGGCAAGAGCGGTTTCGAAGGAGGCCGGCCGCAGGCGGAACAGCACGTCGCCCTTCTTCACCACCTGGTTCTCGTGTACGTCGATCTCCTGCACGGTGCCGGAGACGTCGGTGGACACACCGAGCGACTGGGCCTGGATGTAGGCATTGTCGGTCGTCATCACCTGGCCGCCGGTCACGTAGTAATAGCCGCCTACGGCGAGCGCGATGGGAAGCAAGGCAAACAGCACCGGCCGCTTCAGACTGCGCTTCGGCTTGGCCGGGGCAGCAGGGGGAGGGGCAACGGCGATAGGAGCCGGCTGCGGCTGCGGCTCCTTGGTCGGCGCCTCGAGTGCCGCCGGCTGCAGCGCAACCGGCGCTTCCAGCTCGTCATTGTCGATGACGACATTGGCACGCCTCTGTTCGCGCTCGCTGTCCAGCCGGATGATCTGGTCGCCGGGGCGACCCGTGGCGGGGTCGTTTTCGGCAGGCTTCTTGGGGGATGTTGATTCAGCCATGGACTTTCTCCCGGTCGCCGGCTGGCTGGGTGCGAGCCGCGAGCAGATTGGATTCGATAAAGTTTGGGGTTTGCAGCCGATGCTGCCGTGTTTCTTCAGGAGAAGGGCCGGCGAAGGCCTCGTCTCGCGTTCTCCGGCCGTTGCCGCGCATGATCTCGAGCAGCCGGCGGACCAGCGGGGCCAGGTAAGGCAGCCAGGCCAGCACCTGCGATTGGGGACGGCTCAGCGCCGACGCCCGCAAACGCTGCTCGAACCGCGTTCGAAGCAGGCGCGCGACGTTGTGCAGCACGAAGCTGATATGGGGCGAGGAGGACATGGGAAGAGATCGGGATCTACGGACAAGTTTTCGTGAGCATGCTTATTATCATCATGCACATAATCCCGCTGGACGGCGCGTGCAAGACGGACTAAGCCGCGTTGGCCAAAAATCGCATGGGCCACGACACGGAAGAGGCGCCCCTGCGGCGCGAATTTTTCCGGCAAGGATTTCGACGATGAACTGGATTAGGATCGCAGCCGTGACGGCTCTCGTCGGGTGTCCCGGCATCGCGGTTGCAAAGGAGGCGGTGAGCTGCGGCGGCGCCGCCATGCTGGGTGGCGCGCAGCTGAACTGCAGCCACGTCGAACCCGCGGCACCGCCGCAATTCTGCACGTTTAGCTGGGCTCTCCACACCATGGCGGGCGACCAGAAGGTCGTCGAAGGCACGTTCCTGCTGCCGCCAGGTGCGGCCAACGTCACCGTCTACCAGGGCAGCGGTTTCGACAGCGCGCTGTCCAATCCGATCGTGATCTGCCGCGGCGACAAATGAGCCTGGCACGCACGGAAGACTCGCACCCCGGCCGATTGGTGCTATAGGGCGGATCACGTTATTTTGACCAGGCGCCTCCGGTTCGGATGCGCCTGTCTGCCAATTCCCGGAAGACCCGACATGGACGGACCCAACCCCGACATCAAGCACCCGATCCCGATGCACACGCGCGTCGGCTTCCTGAAGCCGCTGGTGACGGAGCCGAACATCGAGATCGGCGACTTCACCTATTATGACGACCCGGACGGACCGGACAAATTCGCGCAGAAATGCGTGCTGCACCACTATCCCTTCATCGGCGACAAGCTCATCATCGGCAAGTTCTGCGCCATCGCCGAAGGCGCGCGCTTCATCATGAACGGCGCCAACCACGCAATGTCCGGCTTTTCCACCTATCCGTTCAACATTTTCGGCCATGGCTGGGAAAAAGGCTTTGACCCGGCGACATGGTCGAAGGAGGTGCGCGGCGACACGGTAGTCGGCAGCGATGTCTGGATCGGCATGGAGGCGGTTATCCTGCCCGGCGTGGAAATCGGCCATGGCGCCATCATCGCCGCCAAATCCGTGGTGACGCATGATGTGCCGCCCTATGCCATTGTCGCCGGCAACGCCGCCAAGGTGGTGAAGATGCGTTTCGACGACAGGACGATCAGGCGGTTGCTGGCACTGGCATGGTGGCATTGGCCCGTGGACATGATCGGCCGCAACCTCGATGCCATCAGGGGCGCCGATATCTCTCTTCTGGAGGCAGCAGCTTGAACGCTCTGAACAGCACTGTGATCACCACCGACCTGTTCACGCGCGGGTGGATCTTCATCCGCGGCGTGCCGGCCATGAAGTTCCTGCCGCCGGAAGGGCCGCCGGAAATCGCCTTTGCCGGCCGCTCCAATGTCGGCAAATCGTCGCTGATCAACGCCCTGGTCAACCAGAAGGGGCTGGCGCGCACCTCCAACACGCCGGGGCGCACGCAGGAATTGAATTATTTCGTGCCGGACGGATTTTCCGGCGAGGGCGCTGACCTGCCGCCGATGGCGCTGGTCGACATGCCGGGCTACGGCTACGCCACCGCGCCCAAGGAGAAAGTCGACGAGTGGACCAAGCTGGTCTTCGACTATCTCAAGGGCCGGGTCACGCTGAAGCGGGTCTATGTGCTGATCGACGCCCGCCATGGCATCAAGGCCAAGGACGACGAGGTGCTGTCGCTGCTCGACAAGGCGGCGGTGTCCTACCAGATCGTGCTGACCAAGACCGACAAGATCAAGGTCGCCGGCGTGCCGCGGCTGATCGAGGAGACGCTGCAAAAGATCAAGAAACGGCCGGCGGCGTTTCCGTTCGTCCTGGCGACGTCATCGGAAAAGGGCGAGGGGCTGGAGGAATTGCAGGCCGCCATCGTGCTTGCCGCCAATGGCGGCTAGAGCAATTCCAGGAAAAGTGTGAGCGGTTTTCCCTTGGGAATTGCGTCAAACTAAGAGTCAGAGTGGTTCGCCGTTTCCATGAAACGGTGAAACGCTCTAGGCCTTTGCCTCCAGCGCAATCATCTGGTGGCTTTCTTCCTCCGCGAGCCGTTCGGTGCCATAGTTCTTCAGGAACATGCCGACGCCCGACCTGACGATGTGGTCGATCTCTTCGTCGCTCGGAGCCTTGGTGCGGTAGGCGAAGATGCACTGCCGGAAGAGGCCGGCCAGGCACAGTTCGGTAAACTGGTAGGCGGCAAGATCGACATCGTCGATCTTGAGCAGGCCGCGTTCGATGGCGGCATTGAGAAACTCCACCACCTTGTCATGGCCGCGTTTGGGGCCGCGTTCATAAAACCGCGCGCCCATGTCGGGGATCCTGTCGGAGGCGCCGATCACCGTGCGTTGCGCCTGGATGACCCTGGCCGAGGTGATCTTCATCGACAGCACCTTGCCGAACTTCACCAGGGTCTGGCGCAGATCGTCGGCGCGGTCGAGCATGTCGTACATATTCTTGAAGATGGTGCCGCGCTCTTCCTCGATCAGCGCTTCGAACAGCTCTTCCTTGTTGGCGAAGTAGACATAGATGGTGCCCTTCGAAACGCCGGCCTCGCGCGTGATGTCGTTCATCGAGGCGGCCTCGAAGCCCTTGTCTATGAAGACTCGGCGGGCGCCGTCGATGATCTGGCTGCGCTTGGCCGGATCCTGTCCGGCCGCCGGGCGGCCGCGGCGCAGGCTTTCCAGCAGGTCGTTGCAGTTGTCGGTTTCGACGTCAGGCGTTGTCTCGGCCATAAAAGTCACACCTCGAAAATAATTCGAACCAACCGGTTCGATTGCCCCTTGATATGGTCCTCTTTTCACGCTATGTCAACGGCCGGATCGAACCGAACGGTTCAGTATTATTACTTTAGAGAGATGTCATGTCCTCGAACGCGCCCAACACAGCCGAAGTCCGCCCCTTCCCCAACGCCAAGGTCGCTCCGGCGACGGAAGCACCGGAGATTCCCGTCCTGCCCGTGGCACCGCCGCCGGCGGCCGAAGCTCCAGCCAAGAAGAAGCGCTCGGTGCGTTCCTTCCTGTTGCCGATCATCGGCCTTGCCCTCCTGAGCGGTGGCGCCTGGTACGGTTATGACTACTGGACCACGGGCCGTTTCATGATCTCGACCGACGATGCCTATGTCCAGGCCGACATGGCGTTCGTTTCGCCCAAGATCTCCGGCTATGTCGATCAGGTCAAGGTCAGCGAGAACCAGCTGGTCAAGGCCGGCGACCCGCTGCTGACGATCGACGATGGCGACTACAAGATCGCCGTTGCCCAGGCCGAAGCGCAGATCGCCACATTGTCCAAGACGCTCGACCGCATCGACGCGCAGACCAAGGCGGCGCAGGCCTCCCTGCAGCAGGCGCAGGCGCAGAAGGTCGCCGATCGGGCCGCGGCCGACAACGCCGCCCGTGCCCAGCAGCGCGCCGCGCAACTGGTCAAGACGCATGTCGGCACGCAGGCGCAACTGGACGATGCCCAGACTGCGCTCGACCAGGCGAATGCCGCGTTGGTTGGCGCCGATGCGCAGATCGCCGCTGCACAGGCCAATATCGGCGTGTTCGAGGCGCAGCGCGCCGAGTCGGCGAGCACGCTCGCTTCGCTGCAGCTCAGCCGCGACAAGGCCGCGCGCGACCTGTCCTTCACCGTGCTCAAGGCGCCTTATGACGGCGTCGTCGGCAACCGCTCGGTCGAGCAGGGCGATCTTGTCAGCCCCGGCCAGAAGCTCGCCGTCGTCGTGCCGTTGGACAAGCTCTACATCGTCGCCAACTTCAAGGAGACGCAGCTTGCCCGGCTGGTTCCGGGCGAAAAGGTCAACATCTCGGTCGACGCCATCGACGGCCATCCCATCCAGGGAACCGTCTCGTCGCTCGCTCCGGCTTCAGGCGCGGTCTTCTCGCTCCTGCCGCCGGAAAACGCCACCGGCAACTTCACCAAGGTTGTGCAGCGCGTCCCGGTCCGCATCGACGTGCCGGCCGATGCCCTGAAGACCGGCAAGCTGCGTGCTGGCCTCAGCGTTGTCGTCAACGTTGACAGCCGCACCGCACCTGCCGCGACGACCAACTAAGCGCTTTCGGAGGGTGGCTCGGCGGCTGATGAAGCGCTGGGCCGCCCGGCCGGCCTCAAGGAGGCCCATGAAATGGCAACCGCTACCATCACCGCAGGATCGCCGCCGGCAAGACCGGCGGTCCCTGACACCATCTCCACACGCCGCGTCATCGCCTTCCTGGCGATGGTGTTCGGCATGTTCATGGCGATCCTGGACATCCAGATCGTGTCGGCTTCGCTGGCCGAGATCCAGGCGGGCCTCAGCGCCAGCTCCGATGAAATTCCGTGGGTGCAGACGGCCTATCTGATTGCCGAGGTGGTCATGATCCCGCTGTCGGGCTTCCTCAGCCGCATGCTGTCGACGCGCGTGCTGTTCACCATCGCCGCCGCCGGCTTCACCGCGGCCAGCGCGCTTGCCGCGACCGCCACCAACATCGACCAGATGATCGTCTACCGCGCCGTGCAGGGCTTCATCGGCGGCGGCATGATCCCGAGCGTCTTTGCCGCGGCCTTCACCATCTTCCCGCCTTCCAAGCGCGCCGTCGTCTCGCCGATGATCGGCCTGGTGGCGACGCTGGCGCCGACCATCGGCCCGACCGTCGGCGGCTATATCAGCCACGCCTTTTCATGGCACTGGCTGTTCCTGGTCAATGTCGTGCCCGGCATCCTGGTGGCGAGCGCCGCCTGGGCGCTGATCGATTTCGACAAGCCCAATCTCAAGCTGTTCAACAAGTTCGACTGGTGGGGCCTCGCCGGAATGGCGGCCTTCCTCGGCTGTATGGAATACGTGCTGGAAGAGGGTCCGAACAATGACTGGCTGCAGGACCAGGGCGTGTTCATCTGCGCCATTGTCATGAGCGTCGGCGCGGTGATCTTCTTCTGGCGTGTCTTCACCGCCGAGGAGCCGATCGTCGACCTCCGGGCCTTCAGCAACGTCAACTTTGCCTTCGGCTCGCTGTTTTCCTTCGTCATCGGCATCGGCCTCTACGGCCTGACCTATCTCTATCCGGTCTTCCTCGGCCGTATCCGCGGCTATGATTCGATGATGATCGGCGAGGCGCTGTTCGTCAGCGGCCTGGCGATGTTCGTCACCGCGCCGATCTCCGGCATCCTGTCGAGCAAGATGGACTTGCGGCTGATGATGATGATCGGCTTCTTCGGCTTCGCCACCGGCACCTGGTGGATGACGCATCTGACCGCCGACTGGGATTTCTACGAACTGCTCATCCCGCAGATCCTGCGCGGCTGTTCGATGATGCTGTGCATGGTGCCGATCAACAACATCGCGCTCGGCACCTTGCCGCCCGACCGGCTGAAGAACGCCTCCGGCCTGTTCAACCTCACCCGCAACCTCGGCGGCGCTGTCGGCCTTGCCCTCATCAACACCGTGCTGATCGACCGCAACGCCTTCCACTATGCGAGGCTCGCAGAGCATGTGCAGTGGGGCAGTGCCGCCGCGCAGACCAAGCTGCAGAACATGACGCTGAACTTCGAACAGACCACTGGCCTGGATGCGGCCAGCGCGGCGATCTCCAAGCTGTCGGGCATGGTCCAGCAGCAGGCGGCGCTGCTGTCCTTCATGGACGTGTTCTACATGCTGACGGTGCTGTTCGCGACGCTCGGCCTGTTCACGATGCTGATCAACAAGCCGGCCGCGCCCGGTGGTGGCGGAGGTGGCGGGCACTAAGCAATTCCAGGATAAGTGTGAAGCGGTTTTCCCACAGGAATTGCGTCAAGACAGAAACACAGACGTGGGCAGCGGTTTCGGGAAGCTCCTCCAGTCCACGCCCGAAAAGCTCTGACCGCGCAAAAAACTCCGGGCCGCAAGACCCGGAGTTTTTCGTTTCCGGTCGAATTTCGTCAGGCCGTGGCCGGCTTGAAGGTCAGCGCCACGCCGTTGATGCAGTGGCGCAGGCCGGTCGGCGCCGGACCGTCGTCGAAGACGTGGCCGAGATGGCCGCCGCAGCGGCGGCAATGCACCTCGGTGCGGGTCATGCCGAGCGACCTGTCCTCGGTCTTGCCGACGCCGTTGGCGATCTCCTGCCAGAAGCTCGGCCAGCCGGTGCCGGAATCGAATTTCGTCTCAGAGGGGTAGACCGGCAGGTCGCAGCCGGCACAGGCGAAGATACCCTTGCGGTGCTCGTTGAGCAGCGGGCTGGTGCCCGGATATTCCGTGCCTTGCTTGCGCAGCACGTCGAAGGCGGCAGGCGACAGGATGGCTTTCCACTCGTCATCCGTCTTGGTGATCTCGAATTTTTCGGCCGCCAGCGCGGGCTGCGGAGCGCCCATGCGCAGCATGGTTGCGGCGGCCCCGACGACGCCAAGGGCGGCGGCACCGCTCAAAAGAAAGTCGCGACGGTTCATGACCATTCCTCCGGTTGTTCCTTTTGCCAAACTATACCGCCACGCCAAAATCAAAAGCCGGTGACGGTTGCCCCCAAACGACACTCCGCGCCGTTCCACAGTTGGCTGTGGGCGGCGCGGAGCGTGCGTGTCGATTGCGGATCAGGGGAGCGGGACGACGCAATCGGCGGAGAGCTCTTGCCGCAGGTTCGTCCGCGGCTGGCCCCTTGTTACATCTTCGGCAAAAGAACCTTGTCGATGACGTGGATGACGCCGTTGGACTGCTCGACATCGGCGATCGTCACATTGGCGACATTGCCGTTCTCGTCGGTAACGGTGACCTTGCCGCCCTCGGCCTTCAGGGAAAGCTCGCAGCCGCCGACCGTCTTGACCTTGTGCGTGCCGCCGTCGGCCTTGGCCATCGAGGCCACATCCGCCGCCATCGCCTTGGCGCCGATGACATGGCAGGTCAGGACCTTCGTCAGCTTGTCCTTGTTCTCGGGCTTGAGCAGCGTGTCGACCGTGCCGGCCGGCAGTGCCGCGAATGCCTCGTTGGTCGGCGCGAAGACGGTGAACGGACCGGCGCCCTGCAGCGTGTCGACCAGGCCGGCCGCCTTGACGGCGGCGACCAGCGTGGTGTGGTCCTTCGAATTGACGGCGTTCTCGACGATGTTCTTCTGGGCATACATGGCGGCGCCGCCGACCATTGGGTTTTCGGCATAGGCGGCGGTGGCAAGCGCGGAAACAGCGATCGTACCGGCAAGCAAAAGGGTGGCGTATCTACGCATGATGTTCGAACTCCTCGGTTTTCTCTTCCCATTGTTGGGGACGCGAGGAGATACGCAACACAAACGCGCGAGTTTCAGAATATTTTTGGATTTTTGAATTTTTCGCTCGGGCAAAGAGATTTTATGGCGCACCTTCTTACCGGCACGCACACCTATTTTAGGCAGGTGTTACATAAGATATATTTGGGAAATTCCGGAAACGGATTCGCTGCGAGATGCAGCAGGTCAGATGCCCTTCAGGTCGCCAGCGGCAACCACCGGTCCGGTCGGTTGTCCCGTCGGCGAGCCGCCGGCCGGTTCCAGGCTGACGGCCAGCACCGCACCCTGCGCCAGCTTCTGCTGCGTGGCGGGCGAGACCCCGATATGCGCGGTCGCGCCGGCCGGGATGACGCCCATCGAGACCGGAGCGTTCTTGCCCTCGATCATCCAAAGTTCGAAGTCCTTGCCGGAAGCGAGCGTGCCGGAAACGTGCGAAAGGCTGACGTCATGCCGCTCGGAATCATAGACGGCGAGATATTTTACATCGCTGCCGTCGGCCGCCAGCGAGGCAACAAGCCGCGCCTGCGGCTGTTCGGCCGGCCGATTGACATAGGGCACGGCGATATAGAGCGCCAGAGCAGCAACAGCCGCGACGGCAAGGCCGCGCCAGAAGGCGAGGCTGGACCACAAGCCGGCGCGCGCCTCGGCCGGCGGGGACGCGGTCGATGCGAACAGCCGGCGGTCTATAACCGCCTTCACCGAAGCCGGCGGCTCGACCTCGGCATAGGCTGATGCCAGTGGCGACAGGCGAACCTCCCAGCCATCGACGAGCCGCGCGAAATCGGTCTCGGTTTCGATGCGCCTGGACGCGATCTGCCGCTCTTCCACCGGCAGAACGCCGAGAACGTGTTCGGCGGCGAGCAGGTCGTCGCCTCCGCGTTCCGGTCCGTTGTCCTCTGCCAGTGTCATCTTTCCAGACATTCTCTCAGTTTCATCAGGCTGCGGCGCAGCCAGGTACGCATCGTGTTCAGCGGCACGCCGTGGCGCTCCGCCAGTTCGGCATAGCTTTCGCCCTTGAGATAAGCGCCCCGGACGGCCGCCGCCCGGTCCTTCTCCAGCTCCTCGAGACAATGATGGATGCGTACGGATTCGTCGCCCGCCACCACCATCGCTTCAGGTCCCGCTGCCGGATCGGCCACGTCGAGCGCGGCATCGATATCGGCGGCAGGCTTGCGCCGCGCCCTGACGCGATCGATCGCGTGGTTGCGGGCGATTGCCACCAGCCAGGAGATCGGGCTCAGATCGGAGACGGCAAAACGATCCGCCTTCGTCCAGATCTTCACGAAGACTTCCTGCAGCGCTTCTTCAGCATCTCCCCGGTCGTTCAATACACGAAGGCACACGCCGAAAAGTTTCGCGCTGGTCTGCCGGTAGAGCAGATCGAACGCGGCCCGATCCTTCATCGAAGTCCGGACGATCAGCTTGGTGATGTCCTGCGGCGTCATGTGCGCCAAGTTAGGCGATTGCGTTGTATTTGCAACGCTGGAAATATTCCGTGCACCTAAAGTCCGGCGTGCTGGCGCAGGCTTCGATTGCCAAGGGATCAGCCGCTGGCTAGCTTGGCGGGAACGGGGAGGCGCCGATGTCGGTCGAACGCATTCTGTGGCAAGAAGACGCCACCGGCCTCGCCGGTCTGGTGCGCAAGGGCGAACTGTCGGCGATCGAGTTGACCGAAGCGGCGATCGCGCGCGCCGAGGCCTCAAGGCCTGAAATCAATGCCACGGCCGAGCCGCTCTACGAGGCCGCGCGGGCGCGGGCGAAAACCATGGACCGCTCGCTGCCGCTGGCCGGCGTGCCCTTTGCCATCAAGGACCTCGGCATCGCCATCAAGGGTGTGCCCTCGCATGGCGGCAGCCGCATTCCGGCCTCGGTGCCCGACGTCAATTCGCTGATGACCGACCGCTACCTTGCCGCCGGGCTGATCCCGATCGTCACTTCGACTTCGCCGGAGCACGGGTTGCGGCTGATGACCGAATCCAAGGCCTTCGGCATCACCCGCAATCCCTGGAACACCGGCCACACCAGCGGCGGCTCATCGGGTGGCGCGGCGGCCCTCGTCGCTGCCGGCGTGGTGCCGGTGGCGCATGCCTCCGATGGCGGCGGCTCGATCCGCGTGCCTTCCGCCTGCACGGGCCTGGTCGGCCTCAAGACCTCGCGGGGTCGAATCCCGCTGACGCCGCTGGTCAGCGAAAGCTGGTACGGCATGGTGGTCGATCATGCCGTCACCCGCTCGGTGCGCGATAGCGCGCTGCTGCTCGACCTCACCCACGGTCCCGACTCCCTGTCGCCCTATGCGGCACTGCCGCCAAAGGGCACGTTCGCCGCCGCCGCCGCGCGCGATCCCGGCAAGCTCAGCCTGGCCGTCTACCGCAAGTCGCCGCTTGGCCTGCCGATCTCGGCCGAGACGATGAAAGCGCTCGACACGGCTGTGGCGCTTGCGCGCGAGGGCTGCCACACCACCGTGGAAATCGACCTGCCCTTCATCGGCCGCGATTTCATGGCCGACTTCTGCAGGACGGTTGCTTCCGCCGTCGCCGGCACGCTGCGGGCCGAAGCGCTGCGCGTCGGCCGTCCCGTCACCGGCGACGTCGAGCGCGCCACGCGGGTGCTCGGCCGGTTGGGCGAAATGGTCTCGGCCGGCGAAATCTATGCCGGCCTGCAGCGGCTACATGCCACCTCGCGCCGGATGATCGAGGAAACCGCGCAATATGACGCTGTGCTGATGCCTGTTATCGCGCACCCGCCGCTCGCCTGCGGCGCCATGGACCCGAAAGGCACCGATGAGCTGGTCGAAAACCTTCTCGACAAGCTTCACCTGACGTCTTTGCTCAAGCTGAAACCCTTGTTCGGCCAGCTGATGGACAAGAGCCTTTTGTTCACGCACTGGCCGGCAATCCACAATGTCAGCGGCCAGCCGTCGATCGCGCTGCCCGTCCATGTCACCGAGGCCGGCCTGCCGCTCGGCATCCAGGCCGCCGGGCGCCCGGGCGACGAGGAGACGCTTTTGTCCTTCGCCGCGCAGATGGAGAAGCTTTCGGGTTGGCTGAAACGGCGGGCGCCGCTCATGGTGCCGTCATGATGACGAGGCCGTGAACGCGGCGAATATGACAGCAATGCCATTTGCCCCCCGGGCCAAATCCCGCTAAGACGCCGCCGTCTTTACCTGATGCATGTCGCCCAAAAGTGCCCGGCGGTTTTGGAGCAACGACATGCATAAACCAAAAAGCCAGGGAACCGCCCGATGACGGACATCGCCGCCACCGCCGAAATGCAGGCCGCCCTGCTGTCGCGCGCTTTGCCCTACATGCAGCGCTACGAACACAAGACCGTCGTGGTGAAATATGGCGGCCACGCCATGGGCGACATCGAGCTCGGCAAGGCCTTCGCCCGCGACATCGCGTTGCTGAAGCAGTCCGGCGTCAACCCGATCGTCGTTCACGGCGGCGGGCCGCAGATCGGCGCCATGCTGACCAAGATGGGCATCGAATCCAAGTTCGAGGGCGGCCTGCGCGTCACCGACCAGAAGACGGTCGAGATCGTCGAGATGGTGCTGGCCGGCTCGATCAACAAGGAGATCGTTGCGCTCATCAACGCCGAAGGCGAATGGGCGATCGGCCTCTGCGGCAAGGACGGCAACATGGTGTTCGCCGAAAAGGCGCGCAAGACCATGATCGACCCCGATTCCAACATCGAGCGCGTGCTCGATCTCGGCTTCGTCGGCGAGCCGGTCGAGGTCGACCGCACGCTGCTCGACCTCCTGGCCCGCTCCGAAATGATCCCGGTGCTGGCGCCGGTGGCGCCGGGCCGCGACGGCCACACCTACAACATCAACGCCGACACTTTCGCCGGCGCCATTGCCGGCGCCTGCAAGGCCTCGCGCCTTTTGTTCCTTACCGACGTGCCGGGCGTACTCGACAAGAACAAGAAGCTGATCGACGAATTGACCGTCGCCGAGGCCAGGGCGCTGATCAAGGACGGCACGGTCTCGGGCGGTATGATCCCCAAGGTCGAGACCTGCATCGAGGCGATCGAGCGCGGCGTCGAAGGCGTGGTCATCCTCAACGGCAAGACGCCGCATGCGGTGCTGCTCGAACTCTTCACCGAACACGGCGCCGGCACGCTGATCGTGCCTTAGTCGGCCTCAGCCGGCTAATCTTCTGGCCGGCAGCCCGCTATTTGGAGGCGGAAAGCTCCGGCTTGCGCGGCTGTCGCGCGACGATCATCGATTCCTCCTCCGCGTCCTGCGGCGCGCCCCAGAATTCGGCAAGCGTCGGACCGTCCTTCACCCTGCCATCACGGGCCAGGAAACCCCAGACCTCGCGAAACCAGACCCGGCGGCCCATCTTGGTGTACCAGCGCATCGAATGCCGTTGCTCGGGATCGGGGTGGAACAGGATGCGCGCCAGCGCCTTCGGCCGCGATTGCACGGCGAGCTCGATGAGCTTGACGCTGAAGAACAGCATCCACGGCTTCAGCCGCGTCATCTGCAGCACCTGGTGCTTGTAGTCCCACAGCCGGGCATCCTTCTGGATCACCTTGCGGTCGCGCGCGATGCGGAAGAACGGCGTCCAGCGATGCGGCGTCACATAGAGCGCCTGGATCTGGTCGGGGTCATAGGCGATGAGCTGGCGAAAGCCGCGCCACAGGTCGCGAAACCCCTCATCCTCGAAGCCGGCCACCCAGGTCGCCATCGACAATATGCCGTGCTTTCGCAGCAGCCTTATCGCCTCGCGGTCGGATGAGGTGCTGCCGCCCTTGCGGATCAATTGCAGCGTCTGCTCGTCGGTGTTCTCCATGCCGAGCAGCCAGCGGATGACACCGGCCTTGCGGTAGAGATGCAGGATGTCGGCGTCGCGCACGATGTCGTCGGCGCGGGTCGAGCCGACGATCAGCACCGGCACGTTCTCGGCGATCAGCGCGTCGAGAAAGGCGCGCCACGCCTTCTTCGAAACGGTCGGGTTCTCGTCGGCGAGGTTGATCAGTTTGACGCCGTGCTCGCGGTGCAGCCAGGCGATCTCCTTGGCGAATTTTACGGGATCGCGGTGCCGCCATCGGGTCCAGAAACCGCGCTGGCCGCAATAGTTGCACAGATGCGGACAGCCGCGCGAAAACTGCATCACCACGGCGCGCTTGCCGCCCCAGTAACTATATCGGCCGTGGTCGATCAGCTCCCAGCCGACGCGGTAAGCGTCGAGATCGGCGATGGTCATGGCGCCCTGCGTGGCAAAGGGACGGCGCAGATCGTCACGGAAGGCGATGCCGGCGACGCTCGCCGGCGGCTGGTGCATTTCCAGCGCCTCGACCAGCGCCACGACGGTCGCTTCGCCCTCGCCGCGCACTATGAAGTCGAAGACGTCGGTCGCCGCCAATATGTCGCGCCAGTGGTAGGTCGGGAAGACGCCGCCATAGATGACGATCGTCGCCGGCTCGCGCTGCTTGATCATCTTGGCGATCAGCAAGGCGGTCGGGTGCGCCGAGGTCGAGCCGGAATGGCCGATCAGGACGAAGTCCGGAAAGCAGTCCAGGGCGTCGCGCACCACCTTTTCGAGCGGCATCGGCCCGAGTTCGGCATCGACGAGCCGCAAATCATGGCCGGCATCGATCAGCGGGCCGCCGATCGCCAGCAGGCCAAGCGGCGGCAAATGATCGTCCGGCACCCGGCTGCCGATGGCTGTGTGCGGTGGATTGATCAGGACGATTTTCATGGCGGACCTCTTAGGCAGTTGGTCCGCATATGCTGGCCGGCGATCTAGCCGCCCAATTGGCCCGTTTCAGCAGTTTGCGTGCAGCTTTTCCGCAGGAGCGCTGGAGATGGCGCTACTTCCTGAGATGCGCGAGCGGCACGTGGCCGGGCCCCTTGATGTTTTGCAGCACCAGCTGCGTGTGGACGTCGCGCACGCCGTCGAGCCGCATCAGCCGGTGCATGACGAAGGCGTTCAGCTCGTCGACCGAAGGTACCATCACATGCAGCAGGAAGTCGTGGTCGCCGGTCATCGTCCAGCACGAAGACACCTCGTCCATGCGCTGCACCGCGGCAATGAACTTCTCCGGCGAGCCATCGCTGTGGCTGACAAGGCGCACCTGGATGAACACCTCGACCGTCAGGCCGACCGCGCGGCGGCTGATCACCGCGGCAAAACCCTTGATGACACCTGCATCCTGCAGCGCCTCGAAGCGCCGCGCGCATGGCGTCGTCGACAGGCCGATCTCTTGCGCCAGTTCCGAGACAGGCTTGCGCCCGTCGCGTTGCAGTACATCGAGCATCTTGATCTCTAAATCATCGAATTGAGGCATTTTCACTCCTCGGATGCGGATTGTGAGTGAATATTATCCCGAACATTGCTGATGAGCCATCATCAAAACCGAATTGCCTCGCCAAATCCGGTTATCCTATGGACACGTCTGCAATTGCCGATTTGCGAGGAGAAAAACCATGACGACGATGAGTGTTGCCGAATATGCCCGCGATTGCGCGGCGCAGGGGTTGCGCGGCGACTATTCGGTCTGCCGTGCCGATTTCACCGTGGCCCAGGGTTATGACTACAGCGACGAGGAACAGGCGGTGTGGCGCACTCTGTGCGATCGCCAGACGAAGCTGACGCGCAAGCTCGCCCATCATTCCTATCTCGACGGTGTTGAAAAACTTGGCCTGCTTGACCGCATTCCCGATTTCGAGGACGTCAGCGCCAAGCTGCGCAAGCTGACCGGCTGGGAGATCGTTGCCGTGCCGGGTCTTATTCCCGCCGCCCCCTTCTTCGACCATCTCGCCAACCGCCGCTTCCCGGTCACCAACTGGCTGCGCACCAGGCAGGAGCTCGACTACATCGTCGAGCCGGACATGTTCCATGATTTCTTCGGCCACGTGCCCGTGCTGTCGCAGCCGGTCTTCGCCGACTTCATGCAGATGTACGGCAAGAAGGCCGGCGACATCATCGCGCTCGGCGGCGACGAGATGATCACCCGGCTCTACTGGTACACGGCCGAATACGGCCTGATGCAGGAGGCCGGCCAGCCGCTGAAGGCCTTTGGCGCCGGCCTGATGTCGTCCTTCACCGAATTGCAGTTCGCCGTCGAGGGCAAGGACGCCCATCACGTGCCTTTCGACTTGGAAATGGTGATGCGCACCGGCTACGAGATCGACAAGTTCCAGCGCGCCTATTTCGTGCTGCCGTCCTTCGACGCCTTGCGCGACGCTTTCCAGACCGCCGATTTCGAGGCGATTGTCGCGCGCCACAAGGACCAGAAGGCGCTCGACCCGGCGACGGTCTAAAACGCAAAGCGCGTCGCATGAATCCGTTTCAACGCGACGCGCTTTGGACGCTTTGATCCGCGGGGCTATTGCATGGCGGCAGGGTTCATCCACAGGAACTCCCAGACGTTGCCGTCGGGGTCTTCGATGTGGCGGTTGAACATGAAGCCGAGGTCCTGCGCGGGGTTGGGATCGGCGCGGCCACCGGCCGCCACGCCCTTCTCGATCGTGGCATTGACCTCGTCCTTGCTGCCGGCGGTGAGCGCGATCAGCATCTGGCTGTCGCGCCTGGCGTCGCCGATCTGGCGCGTCGTGAACTGGCCGTAGTGCTGGTGCGTCAGCAGCATCACCCCGATCGAGTCGGAGAACATGATCGAGCTGGCCTGGTCGTTCGAGAACTGCGGATTGAGCGTGCCGCCGATCGCGAGATAGAAGTTGGTCGCCGCCTGCAGATCGCGCACCGGCAGATTTATGAAGATCATCTTGGTCATCGGTCTAAGCCTTGCCTTTGTTGACAGGTACTAGTCAGTCCAGTACCGTTTCATGGCTACCATGCGGGAACGGTACCGTCTAGTACTGGCCAGGAGAGCGCCTTGAAAATCGACGGTGAGACCAGATCGGAACGCAAGGATCGCGAGATCATCCAGGCCGCCACGGCGGCGTTCATCGGCAAGGGTTATGACGGGACCAGCATGGAGGAAATCGCTACCAAAGCGGGGGCCTCCAAGCAGACCGTCTACAAGCATTTCACCGACAAGGAGACGTTGTTCGGCGAAGTCGTTCTGTCAACCGCTGGCCAGGTCAACGATATTATCGAGTCCGTGACGACGCTGCTTTCCGAGGCGAAATTCATGGAAGGCGGCCTGCAGCAGCTTGCCCGACGTCTGATAGCGGTTCTCATGGACGAAGAGTTGTTGAAGCTGCGGCGCTTGATCATCGCCAACGCGGATCGAATGCCGCAGCTTGGCCGCGCTTGGTACGAAAAAGGTTTTGAGCGCATGCTTGCCTCGACGGCGTCCTGCTTTCAAAAGCTCACCGATCGAGGACTGATACAGACCAGCGATCCCTATCTGGCAGCCAGCCATCTTTTTGGAATGCTTCTTTGGATCCCCATGAATGAAGCCATGTTCACGGGAAGCAACCGGCGCTCCAAAGCCGAACTGGAACGGCACGCGGATGCCTCGGTGGAGGCATTTCTGGCCGTCTATGGGGTCCAGCCGAAATAGTCGCGTTCCCCGCCGACATTGCGGTAACGCCGCGAACAAAAAATGCGCCCCTATCGCCCTGAGGTGTCCGACCCCTCGGCTTTCAGCCGCGCAAGCTGGGCGCGCTGCAGGTCGAGCGCGGCGTTGACGAAGCGTGATATGGTCGCGAGTTCGGCGTCGCTGAAGGTGGCGATCACCTTCTCTCCCTCCTTGGCGATGGCGCCGTAATAGCGCGCCGACAGGTCCCGCGTCGCCTCGGTCGCTTCGATCACCACCTTGCGCCTGTCCTCGAGGCTGCGCGTGCGCGTCAGCAGCCCGCGTGCCTCGAGCCGGTCGATCAGCGCCGTCACGGCGGCCGGCGTCAGCCCGGTCGCGGTCGCGATCGCGCCGGCCGATTGCGGGCCGCCATAGAGCAGTCCGATGCAATGGCGCTCGGCCATGTTCAGCCCGAGCCTCGCCCCCACCGCCTCGTCATAGGCCTGCGTGGCGTCCTGCCATTGCATCACGGCAAGGCCGATCGCGGCCGCGATTTCGTCGCGATACCTGCTTGACGAATTTATTTCGATCATCTAACTATCAATCCGTCTAACATTTAGACTGTCGCAGCAATATGCGGCCGTAGCACCGACAAGGCAAGAGCCGGCCGCCGACAAGGAGTGAAAAAATGAGCTTGATTCAACAACGTACCCCTCTCTCCCACGAGGATGAATTCAAATACGCCAAGCTGGCGATGGAATGGTATGGCTGGGGTTCCCCCATCGGCCTCGGCATCCTGCTCGTGGCGCTGGCCGCCGCGGCGGTGCTGGTGCGCATCGCCATCTACGGCCTGTGACCATGGCCGTCACCACCCCCTCGGCATTGCTGGTCGCCATCATTGGCGCCGGTGTTGCCGGGCTGGCCCTTGCCGTCATGCTTCGGCGGCAGGGGCTTGCCGTCCGCCTGTTCGAGGCGCGGTCGCGCGAAGCGTTGAGCGAAGGCGCCTTCCTCACTCTGGCCCCCAACGGCATCAACGCGCTGCGTGCGCTTGGGCTCGCCGAGCGGGTAAGCGCGCTGGGCATTCGCACCCTTGGCTTCGAGATCATGAACGCCGCCGGGCGCCGGCTCATCCATCTTGACGAGCAGCTATCGATGCGCGAGGCCGGCGCCGAAAGCGTCACGTTGCGGCGCTCGGACTTGCTCGGCGCGCTGCTGGATGAGGCGCTGGCGCTTGGCGCCGACATCCGTTTTGGCCATGCGCTCGCCGAAATCGAAGACCAGCCTGATTGTGTGCGCCTTGCCTTCGGCAATGGCGTCACGGTCGATGCCGCGTGGCTGGCCGGTTGCGATGGCGTCTGGTCACGCGTCCGTCGCGTCTGTTTTCCAGCCTCCCCGGATCCGGTCTATACCGGACTGACCGGCGTCGGCGGCGTGGCGGAACTGCCCTTTGTCGAGTCGACCGACGGCCTGATGCATATGGTGTTCGGCAAGAAAGCCTTCTTCGGCTACATGAAACCGGATGACGGACCGGTGTTGTGGTTCTCGTCCTTCCCGCTGGACGAGGATGCCGCCCTGGTTCGACCTGATCCCCTGCATTTGGCGGCAACCGTTCGCCAGTTGCATGCCGGCGATCCCCGGACGATCCGCCAGATCGTCGACACCGTCACGCAAATCCCGCGCGCCTACCCCGTGTTCGACATGCTGCATCTGCCAAAATGGCACACCGGCCGGGTGGTCCTGCTGGGCGATGCCGCGCATGCCGTCGCGCCGCATTCCGGGCAGGGCGCGTCGATGGCCATCGAGGACGCCGTCGTGCTGACCGCGTGCCTGGATGCGACACCATTGCCGGCGCAGGCCTTCGCCGCCTTTCAGGCGCTGCGCCAGGACCGCGTCGAGCACATCGTCAAGGTCAGCCGGCGGATCGGCGCGCAAAAGCAGGTGAAAGGCCGCGTCGCTCTGTTCCTGCGTGACCTCATGTTGCCGTTCTTCGTCCGCTTGGGCGCACGCACGAACCGCGCCATGACGCGTTACCGTGCCGACCTGACACCGCTCGAAAAACCGTCGACCTGACTGGATTTCCGCGCCGGTCGCGGGCGCGGAAGACCCCAGCCGTTCAGACAGCGATCACCTTGCTCAGATGATCGCCCAGCCGGCAGGCCAGCGCGGTGATCGTCGTCGTCGGGTTGGCTTGACCGGATGTGCAGAACACCGAGGAGCCACCGACATAGAGATTGTCCATGCCGTGCACCTTGCAGTTGGCGTCCACAACACTTCTGGTGATGTCGGTGCCCATGCGCGTGCCGCCCATATGATGGTGGCCAGCGGTCTCCTCGTCGGTCGGATAATCCTCGCCATTGGCAATCCAGTCCATGAGACGGACACGGCCGAGATCCTTTTCGATGAGCGTCGTGCCGAACAGCTTCAGGCCTTCGACTAGCGTGCGGCGTTCGAGCTCCGATTTCTTCCAGTGCAGCGCGATGCGCGGCACGCCGGCATGGTCGACATCGGTCTTGGACAGCTCGATCTGGTTGGAGGCCAGCGGCGCCTGTTCCCAGGCGACGTAGAGCTGGGCCGCGCAGCGCAGGTTCTGGCTGAGCTGATAGGCAACCCATTCGGCCATGTCGGGCGCCGTGCAGGCGAGGTCGGCAATCACATGCTTGACGCCGGCATAGGGCGTCTCGATCAGCCGGATGCCGAAATTCATGATCCGCAGGCGCTCCATCGCGGCAAGCGTCGGCGAGAAGAAGGCCTCATTGACGGCATCGACCTCGAACTCACCGTAGTCGGCCAGGATGGCATTGCCGCCCTCGAAGGTCGGGTGCTCCATCCAGTAGCGGCCAAGTGCCGTGGCGTTCGGGACGACGCCGCCGTTGGAGCGCTGGTTCGACCACAGAAGCAGCCGCGAATTCTCCAGCCCGCCGGTGCAGACGATGAAATAGTCGGCACTGAAAGCGCCCGCGTCCTGGCCGTTGGACCATAGTTTGGCGCCGTTCACGCGTTTGCCGTCGCCGGCAAGCTCGGTGGCATAGGTGTTGAGCACGACGGCGATGTTGCGGCTCTTGTCGAGCTCGTCGGCGAATTTCTCGCCGAAGCGCACCGCCGGGCTCTTGATCAGCTGCACCCAGCGAATGTCGTCCGAGATCGGCACATCGGGCCGGAAATCGGGAAGTTCGAGAATATCGTGCACCTCGGGCAGATAGGGCTCGATGTCGGCACGGCGGATCGGCCAGCCTGTGTCGGGTGCCCAGGCCTTCGGCTCGAAATCCTGCTTGTCGAGCACGCGGCACCAGCCGGCCCAATGGTTGGAGCTGCCGCCCATATATCGCAGCCGGGTGATGTCGAGGTCGAAATAGAAATCGCCGACCGTGGTGCCGCGGTAGAAATCCTGCGACTCGTCGCTGAACTCCCGCGAGCCGGCCTCCAGCACCACGACCGGGATGCCGGCGGCGCCCAGCTTGCGGGCAATGGTGGTGCCGGCCGGACCCGAACCGAGGATGCAGACCTTGGGTTTGAAGTTGGCGGCGCGATACGCCTCATAGCTGTCGAAGATCATGCCAGGTCGCTCCGCTTCAGGATCCAGCCATTGACCTCGACGATCTCATTCGGGTCGTCCGGTGATGGATCGGACCTTGAAGGACCGGCACGGGCCGCGTCGGCTTCAGGCAGCTTGCGGAACAAGGACAGGGCAGGCAGGGCGATCAGCGCCTGCACGAGCGTGCGGCGCGACATTTTTTTGAAGAAACTCATGCCAGGTCTCTCGGATAGGGCCTCGATGCGCGCATGACAATCCCCGAACGGCACACGCATCGTCACAGAGGCCAGTATCGTGCCAAGCCCGGCCCCAAGGCGTGAAAAGGCGGGCAAGCGGTACAACCGAATGCAAACAGGGTTAGAAATTCCTTAACGGGCGAGGTGTGCCGGACCGGCCGGCTCACGCGGCCGCGGAAATGTCCGTATCGAGAATCGTCAGGTTGCGGCCGCCATGCTTGGCCTGGTAGAGGCGCCGGTCCGCGGCGCGCATCAGCTCCGATACGTTGACGTCCTCGCCGCACACGGTGCCGCCGATGCTGACGGTCAGTGGAATGGTGCGTTCGTCCACCGGCCGGAAGCGGATCAGCTCGACTTCGCGGCGAATGCGCTCGGCGACACGCTTGGCTTCCTGCTCGGTGGCGCCGACCAGAAAGGCGCCGAATTCCTCGCCGCCGATGCGGCCAAGCACGTCGCCGCTGCGCACGCCGCGCTCGATGGCGCTGGCGATCAGCAGCAGCGCGTCGTCCCCGGTCAGGTGGCCGAAACTGTCATTGATCTTCTTGAAATGATCGGCGTCGATGATCAGCAGCGCGCCGCGGTCGGACTTGCGCCGCGAACCGTCGAGCGCGGCGAAGAAACTTTCCCGGTTGAGCATGCCGGTCATGTCGTCGCGGCTAGCCTTCTCCGACAGGCGGCGGTGCGCGGCTGCAAGCTGGGCGTGCGCCCGGGCCAGTTCGCGGTGCGCGTTTTTCAGCCGGTCGCTCTGCCAGAAGGTGCTGGCGCAGGCCACCCATGCAAGCACCAGCGGACAGAGCGTCGAACTCAGCCAGATCGTTCGGTTGACCGGGAATCCCAGGGCCGGAACGATGATCAGCGTCAGAAGAAGCGAGGCGGCGACGGAGGCGAAAGCGATAGCGGCGGATTTCAGAATGATGCTGTTCATCGCGGGCTCCCCACAGGACTGTCTCTGTGCCAGCAAGCCCTGAAGGCCACCTTTCCCGGTTGCATAAAATTTGAATCGTGCGGCCATTTCTGCCACTAAAAGCGCGTGGAAGTTGTGGATAAAGTCTCTTTCAGTATCCGCGTTTCATGCCATAAGGAGCGCATGACCACGCAGCCTGATCCCGCCCGCTTCGCCCATGTCACCGACTGGGTGTTCGACCTCGACAACACGCTCTATCCGCATCATTCGAATCTGTTCTCGCAGATCGACGTCAAGATGACCGCCTATGTCGGGGAACTGCTGTCGCTGCCGCGCGAGGAGGCGCGCAAGCTACAGAAGGAGCTTTATCGCGAATATGGCACGACGCTGAACGGGCTGATGACACGCCATGGCATCGATCCCGATGATTTCCTCGAGAAGGTGCATGACATCGACTATTCTTGGCTGGTGCCCGACCCTGTCCTGGGCACCGCCATCCGCCAGCTCCCCGGCCGTAAGTTCATCTTCACCAATGGCGACCGCCGGCACGCCGAGCGCACCGCGCGCCAGCTCGGCATCCTCGACCATTTCGACGACATTTTCGATATCGTCGCCGCCGGCCTCAATCCCAAGCCCGCGCGCCAGACCTACGAGAAGTTCGCCGAGCTGCATGCCGTTACCGGCCACAATGCGGTGATGTTCGAGGACCTCGCCCGCAACCTGGAGGTGCCGAAGGCACTGGGCATGACCACCGTGCTCGTCGTGCCGCGCAATTTCGAGCCGACCTTCGCCGAGATCTGGGAACGCGACCCCGCGCAGGAAGACGACGTCGATTTCGTCACCGACGATCTGGCGGGGTTTCTGACGGCGATAGTTGCGGGAGAACAGGCAGTAGGCAGTAGGGGAAATTGATCTGGAAGCAGCGACTGCAAACGCCTTATCCTCCTACTGCCTACTGCCTACTGCCTTACTCCCCCAACTTGTAGAACCGGCTGACAATCCCCCAGGCTTCGTCGGCGGTGTCGACGAAATCGATGATGTCCTGGTCGCCGGGGCTGATCGTGCCTTGCTCGGCGAGGAAGTCGAGATTGATCGCGCGTTTCCAGAACGATTTACCGAACAGGATCACCGGCACGCGCTCCATGCGTCCGGTCTGGATCAGCGTCAGCGTCTCGAAGAACTCGTCCATCGTGCCGAAGCCGCCGGGAAACACGGCCACCGCCTTGGCGCGCATGACGAAATGCATCTTGCGGATGGCGAAATAGTGGAAGTTGAAACACAGCTCCGGCGTCACATAGGCGTTCGGCGCCTGTTCATGCGGCAGCACGATGTTGAGCCCGATCGACGGTGCGCCGACATCGTCGGCGCCGCGGTTTCCCGCTTCCATCACGCCGGGGCCGCCGCCGGTCACCACGACATATTCGCGGTAATACGAGGCGGCCGATTGCTGCGAGCACAGGCGGGCGAATTTGCGCGCCTCCTCGTAATATTTGCTGTTTTCCTCGAGGTTCTTCTTCTGCGTCTCGTTCTTGGCCGCCCAGGCCACGCCGCCGGGTTCCGGCAGGCGCGCGCCGCCAAACAGGATCACCGTCGATCGGATGCCGCGCTCGGCCAGGATCATTTCCGGCTTCAAGAGTTCGAGCTGCAGACGCACCGCGCGCAATTCGCGCCGCGTCATGAAGTCGGGATCGTTCCAGGCAAGCCGGTAGGTCTCGGCCCGCGTCTGCGGCGTGTCCGGCACGCTTTTCGACCGCTCCAGATCCTCGTCCGAATGCGGCAGCGGCGTCCACCCCGCCTTTTCCATAGGTGTCATCAAATTACCCGTCCAAATTTCCTTGACTGCGCCGTCCCATGACGCAGGTGCGATTGACCCTCACTGAGCCTTAACATAAGCAGGTCGCGCAAACGTGTCCGGCGGTTTTGCGACAAGAACCTGCTACATGCAAAGACCCAGGCAGACGAAGCATGCCTGCGGTCCACGCGACGTCAAAACAGGTTAAGGCGCAGCCCCTTAACAGCTTGGTAATGGAGCGAATTCATGTCGAAGCCCGATCTGGCGAGCCTCGAAAAGACCATCGAGAAGGCCTTCGACGAACGCGATACGATTTCGACCGCGACCCGCGGCGAGACGCGCGACGCCATCCAGTCGGCCCTCGACCTGCTCGACCGTGGCACGGCGCGCGTCGCCGAGCGCCAGGCCGACGGCAAGTGGCACGTCAACCAGTGGCTCAAGAAGGCCGTGCTGCTCTCCTTCCGGCTCAACCCGATGGAGATCATCAAGGGTGGCCCGGGCCAGGCCGTCTGGTGGGACAAGGTGCCGTCCAAGTTCGATGGTTGGAGCGCCGTCGATTTCGAGAAGGCAGGCTTCCGCGCCGTGCCGTCGTCGATCGTGCGCCGTTCCGCCTATGTCGCTCCGGGCGCCGTGCTGATGCCATCCTTCGTCAATGTCGGCGCCTATGTCGATACGGGGACCATGGTCGACACCTGGGCCTCCGTCGGCTCCTGCGCCCAGATCGGCAAGAACGTACATCTGTCGGGTGGCGTCGGCATCGGCGGCGTGCTGGAGCCGATGCAGGCCGGCCCCACCATCATCGAGGATAATTGCTTCATCGGCGCGCGTTCAGAAGTCGTCGAGGGCTGCATCGTGCGCGAAGGCTCGGTGCTCGGCATGGGCGTCTTCATCGGCCAGTCGACCAAGATCGTCGACCGCGCCACCGGTGAAATCTTCTACGGCGAAGTGCCGCCCAATTCGGTGGTCGTCGCCGGCTCGCTGCCGGGCAAGCCTTTTCCGAACAACGAGCCCGGCCCCGGCCTCTACTGCGCCGTCATCGTCAAGCGCGTCGACGCCAAGACCCGGTCCAAGACCTCGATCAACGAATTGCTGCGCGATTGATCTTTCCGCAAAGCGGGCGCACCTTCCGCCGACGCGACAATCCGTCGCGCTGGTTCGACATGGAGGGGTGACATGGACTGGAAATATCTGCTCACAAGTTTCGACGGCCGCATCAACCGCGCCAAGTTCTGGGCCTGCGTTGGCATCATTTTCGTTGGCGCGGTCATCGCGATGATCCTCGACAACATACTGGGCACGACATTCAACCAAATGCCCTACGGCTTTATCTATTTGCTCTATGGGCTGGCCATGCTCTATTCGGTCTTCGCCGTCTACGCCAAGCGCTGGCATGATCGGGGCAAGTCCGGCTGGTGGAGCCTGATCATCCTGGTACCCTTTATCGGCGCGATCTGGTTCCTGGTGGAATGCGGCATTCTCGAAGGCGCCAGGGGTGCCAATCAATACGGACCGGACCCGCTTGCCTGACAGTTCAAATCTCACCTGGCTTTTCTTCAAGATATCGGGCCGCGTCAGCCGCGCGGCCTATTTTCTTGGTGGCCTGCTCGTCGCCATCATCCAGGCCTTCCCGCTCTACCGCTTCACGCTGGTGCCGGAAGGCTCGGCCGAGAGCAATATGTGGTCGTTCATCTTCTTCATCGCCTTCATTGCCTCGCTATGGTCGAACATCGCGCTGGCGGTGAAGCGGCTGCACGACCTCGACAAGCCGGGCATTGCCGCGCTGATTCTGTTCGTACCGGTCGTCTCGATCGTCGCCTTTCTTGTGTTGTGTCTGTTTCCAGGGCAGCCTGGACCCAACCGCTATGGCCGGCGCACCAACGAGCCGGCACAACCCTAGAGCCGGATGATTTCAGGTCGAATCGACCTGAAATCTGAATTCGTCTCTAAATCAAAGAGATAGAGCATGATGCCGTCCGAAAACCGCTTCACATTTTTCGGCATCATGCTCTGAGGGCCGATCGGACATGCGCTACCGCACGCTTGATCCGAAACTGATCATCGAGACCGCCGAACGGCTTGAAGAGCGCGTTGCGGAACGGTTTCCCCAGGCCGGGCTGCGCGGCGTCGCCGCCGAACTGGTGTCGCTGTCTCGCGATCTGGCTAAGGCGGCCCAGGCGCTCGAAGCGCCGATCTGGTGGCTGCGCGGGCTCATCATCGCCGCCGTCCTCGCCGGCGCGTTGATCTTCCTGTTCGTCGGCACCATCCTGCCGCTCATCCACATCTCCCAGGCTGACGATGCGGTGCAGTCGGTGCAAGGCATCGAAGCCACGATCAACATGATCATCCTTGCCGTGCTCGGCCTGCTGGCGCTGATTCGCACCGAGGAGCGCATCAAGCGCAAGCGGGTGTTTCGCCAACTGCACGGTCTGCGCTCGCTGATCCACGTCATCGACATGCATCAGCTGACCAAGGATCCGGCGGCTCTTTCGGCCGATTTCAGGCCGACGGCGCATTCCCCGGCCCGCATCACCAATGCCGCTGATCTCGCGCGTTACCTCGACTATTGCTCCGAAATGCTGTCGATCACCGGCAAGATCGCCGCTCTGTTCGCGCAGTCGGTCAATGACGATGTCGTCATCGACGGCGTCAATGACATCGAGAACCTGGCGTCCAACCTGTCGCGCAAGATCTGGCAGAAGATCACGCTGATCGAGAGGCACCCGGCGGCACAACCTGTTCCGGCGCCAGGCCGGGCGAGCCAAGCCGTGCCGCTTCCGCCGCGCGCACCAAAGCGGTAACGCTTTTCAGGAGCGGCACCGGCGTCCCCGTTCTCTGGGCGAGGCCGAGCACCGCGCCTTGCAGCTCGCCGATCTCCGTCGGCCGGCCTCGCTGCAGATCGTCCCACATCGACGAGCGCGCCTGAGGATCGATCGCCAGCATGCGCCGCGCCAGCAGTTTGAACAGCCAGTCAGGCAGCCGCAGCACTTTCGGCAGCAGCGCCGGCCGCAGTCCGGCGATACGCGCCGGCGCGATGCCGGAGGCGTTCATCGCCCGCAGCGCCTCGTCGATCTGGCCGGCCAGGATCAGCCGCCAGCGACGATCGGCGAGTTCGCGCGCCAACGGCAGGTCCGACAACGCCACCAGCGCGTTGTTGAGGTTCATCAAAAGCTTGCCCCACAGCACAGCCTTCATGTCGCCATGCGTCTCGACCGCCAGCCCTTCAACATCGAGAACACCGGCGACATCGAGAAGGCCGGCAAGGCCGCCATCCTCTATCATCACCTTGCCCTCGCTGGCGCGGTGGAGGCGCAGCGGCAGCTCGCCGTCAAGCGATTGCACCACATTGAACGGCACCATGCCGGCCAGCACGGTTCGCTGGCCAGACCTGGCGCGCAGCCTGTCGGCGTTGTCGACGCCGTTCTGCAGGCGGATCACCACCGCATCGGGTCGGGCATGGGCCTTGATCAGCGCCGCCATCTCCTGTGTCGCGCCGCTCTTGACGGTCACCAGGATCACATCCGCCTGCGGCAGAGCGACGGCGGGATCGGCGGTGACCCCGAGCGCGTCCGGCTTGACCAGGCGATCGCGGCCTTCAAGGTCGCTGACACGCAATCCGCCCTGTCGCAGCGCTGCCTCGATGCGCGGCCGGGCCAGCAGGACAACCTGCCGCCCGGCGAGCGCCAGGCAACCGCCGACATAGCAGCCGATGCTGCCGGCGCCTGCGATGACGATCCGTTTTTCCCCGTCTGCCATCTCTTGCTCCGCACCGGCCCGACTATACGACATGAAAACCATAATGTCGGCGGCATCGTCTGCCATTGCGCTGGCCCCTATGTCTGCCCGTGACAGGCCCTCAGCTTTCGACTATCGCTTTTGCCATGACGCTGCCGACCGACCCCGCCGCAAACCTCGCCGCCCTTATCCGTTGTGCCTCGGTGACACCAGCCGAAGGCGGCGCGCTGAGCGCGCTGGAAACGATGCTGAAGCCGCTCGGCTTCCTGGTCGACCGGCCGGTCTTTTCGGAAGACGGCACGCCAGACATCGAGAACCTCTATGCAAGGCGGTCCGGCAACGGTCCGCATCTGATGTTCGCCGGCCATACCGATGTCGTGCCGGTCGGCGACGAAGCCGCCTGGACGCATCCGCCTTTCGCCGCCGAGATCGCCAATGGCGAGATGTATGGCCGTGGCGCCGTCGACATGAAGGGCGGCATTGCCTGCTTCGTCGCGGCGATAGCGCGCCATGTCGAGAACAATGGCGGCCCCAAGGGTTCGGTCTCGCTGCTGATCACCGGCGACGAGGAAGGCCCGGCCATCAACGGCACGGTCAAGCTGCTCGAATGGGCCGCTTCCAGGGGCGAGAAATGGGATGCCTCGATCGTCGGCGAACCGACCAATCCGGATGCGCTCGGCGACATGATCAAGATCGGCCGGCGCGGCTCGCTGTCCGGGTCGATCACGGTCAATGGCCGCCAGGGCCATGCCGCCTATCCGCAGCTTGCCGACAATCCGGTGCGCGGCTTGATGGGCCTGGTCGACGCCTTGCTGCATCCCGTCTTCGACAAGGGAACCAGGGATTTCCAGCCGACCAATCTGGAGGTCACCTCCATCGATGTCGGCAACCCGGCCACCAATGTCATCCCCGCCAAGGCCACCGCGACCTTCAACATCCGCTTCAACGACACCTGGACGGCCGAGACCGTCCAGGCCGAAATCCACAACCGGCTCGACCAGGCGGCGAAGCGCAAGAAGTACCGGCCGGGCAAGAAGACGCCGGTCGACTACGACCTTGTCTGGCGCGACCGGCCAAGCCATGTTTTCCTGACCCGCGACGACAAGTTGGTCGACACGCTTGCCGGTTCGATCAAGGCGGCGGTCGGCAAGAAGCCGGCGCTGTCCACTTCGGGCGGCACATCGGATGCGCG
Source organism: Mesorhizobium sp. 131-3-5 (assembly GCF_016756575.1). Lineage (NCBI taxonomy): Bacteria > Pseudomonadati > Pseudomonadota > Alphaproteobacteria > Hyphomicrobiales > Phyllobacteriaceae > Mesorhizobium > Mesorhizobium sp. 131-3-5. The sequence continues at coordinate 647,898 of NZ_AP023254.1, read as the reverse complement.
CTTCATCAAGGATTACTGCCCGGTGGTCGAGTTCGGTCTGGTCGGCAAGACCATGCATATGGTCGACGAGCGCGTCGCCCTTGCCGATCTCGAAACGCTGACGCGGATCTACCAGCGCTTCATCGAAGACTGGTTCGGGCAGGGCTGAGCAGCATGCTTTCGGCGGATGAAACCCAAGCTTCGCTGACCGGTGCCTGGCGGCTGATGCTCGGCAAGGCCGACGGCCTGCGCCTGCTCGACCTGTCGGCCGACGGCTTCTGGAATTCCTTCTTCGCCATCGTCGTTGCCGCGCCGGCGCTGATCGTGGGCTGGGTCGGCATCGCCAACCAGATCGGCGATCCCGACGCCTTCGTGGGCCGTTTCGGCATGCTGTTGCGCCTGGCGACGGTCGATATCGGTTCCTGGGTGCTGCCGCTGGTCGCGCTCGCCTTGGTCGCGCCGCGCGCCGGCATTGGTGGGCGCTTCGTGCACTATGTCGTCGCCAGCAACTGGGCCTCCGCCATCACCGCCTGGCTCATGCTGCCCTCGGCGCTGATCAGGCTTTTCCTGTCGTCGGCAAGCCAGGTCGCGAGCCTTGTGTCGCTGTTGCTGTTTGCCTTGTCGATGGCGCTGACCTGGCGCATGACCAATGCCACAATCGGCAAGGGCGCGGCGGTCGGCACCGCCGTTTTCGTCGGCATGTTCATTGCTTCGCTGCTGGTGCTGTTCGGGCTGCAGATACTGCTTGGCATCACCGTGCCGGACGATATCGGGGCTCAGAGCCTTTCCGGACCGTTCCCGGGGTAGAGCCTGCCTGGCTCTACCGGGGTAGAGCCTGCCTGGGCTCTGAATAGCGGCTACGGACTCTGTTCTGAACAGAGCTTCTGGGCACTGTTCAGAATAGAGCCTGCCGGCTCATCCGGGATAATCGACGCCAATGAGGAAAAGCCCGTCGGGCGGCGCCACCTGGCCGCAGGCGGCGCGGTCGCGCGCTTCGAGCGCCGCCTTGAGGTTGGCCTCGGTCCAGCCGCCATCGCCGACGCGCTTGAGCGAGCCGACCATGGAGCGCACCTGGTTGTGCAGGAAGGAACGGGCCGAAGCTCTCACCTCGATTATGTCGCCCGCCCGGCTCACATCGAGCCGTTCCAGTGTCCGGACCGGACTGTTGGCCTGGCACTGGGTCGAACGGAAGGTGGTGAAGTCATGCCGGCCGAGCAGGAGTTTCGCGGCCTCGTGCATGGTGCCGGCATCGAGCCGCTTCGGCACCCACCACACCTTGCCCTTTTCCAGCGCCGCGGGCGCGCGGCGGTTGAGGATGCGATAGAGATAGTGGCGGCCGGTGGCTGAGAAGCGGGCGTCGAAATCGTCGGGAACGATCGCCGCCTTCAGGATGGCGACATGCGCGCCGGCCGCCTGCAGATGGGCGTTGACGGCATCGCGCACCTTGTCGCCGGGCCATGGCTTGGCGAGGTCGACATGCGCCACCTGAGCGGTCGCATGGACGCCGGCATCGGTGCGGCCGGCGGCGCGCAGCCGCACCGCCTCGCCGCAGAATTTCTCGATCGCCTGCTCGATCGCCTGCTGCACCGAAGGCTGGTCGGCCTGGTGCTGCCAGCCGGCAAACAGGCTGCCGTCATATTCGATGTCGAGGCGAAAACGCGGCATTTGCGGCTAGAGCTCTCGCCTTGAGCAATTCCTGGAAAAGTGTGAAACGGTTTTCCGTCCGGAATTGCGTTAAAACAAAGAGGTAGAGCAGGTCACCGTTTCCATGAAACGGTGGACTGCTCTACGCGGCGAGAGCGGTGAAGGCGGAAGCGTAGACCAGCCTGCCGGCCTCCGGAGCGTCGCCCCAGGCCAGCGCCTGCAGCGCCTCGCCTTGGTACTCACTCTCGAATTTTTCGGCCCGCGCATGGCTGTAGCCGAAACGGCCGTAATACGCCGGGTCGCCCAGCACCACGGCCAGCGTCTCGCCGGCATCCTTCAGGCGAATATGCGCCTCGCGGATCAGCGCGCCGCCAATGCCGCTGCCATGGAACGAAGGTTCCACCGCCAGCGGCGCTAGCGCCACGGCCGCGAAGCTCTTGCCGCCATTCTGGACGAACAGCCGGGAAAACAGGATGTGGCCTACCGCCTGGCCATCTTCTTCCGCCACCAGTTCGACGACGGCGTCGCCGCCGGTGACCAGCGCGTCGACCAGCCCGGCCTCCGCCTGCTGGCCGAATGCATGTTCCTCGACGAGGCGAATGGCCTCGCGATCCCGCGGCGTCGCCGCGCGTATCGACATCATGCTCATGAGAACTTCATTCCTTTTACGATCTTGGCTCCGCGCAGGAACTCCGACGCGGCGGCGGGCTTTCCGCCCGCACGTTGAACTTCGACCAGCCTGATCGCGCCTGCCCCGCAGGCGACCGTCAGCCGGTCATCGAGAATTCCTCCCGACTCGCCCGAACCTTCCGAAAGCGACAGGCCTTCGGATAGTGTCGAGCGAAGCAGTTTCAGCCGTTCCACGCGGCCGCCAATGTCAATTTCGGACCAAGCGCCGGGAAAGGGCGACAGGCCACGAAGATGGTTATGGACCTCGGCCGCGGGCCGCGTCCAATCCACCCGCGTCTCGGATTTATCGATTTTTCTGGCGTAAGTCACCCCTTCCGCCGCTTGCGCGGTAAATGTCAGGATGTTCCCTTCCAGCCGCGCCAGCGCTTCCACCATCAGGGCAGCACCAACGCTCATCAACCGATCATGCAGATCGCCGGCTGTCATATCGGGGTCGATGGCGCATTTTTCAAGCAATCCCACCGGACCGGTGTCGAGACCCTCTTCCATGCGCATCACCATCATGCCGCTTTCCAGGTCACCCGCCATGATGGCGCGCTGGATGGGGGCGGCGCCGCGCCAGCGCGGCAAAAGCGATGCATGGCCGTTGATGCAGCCAAGCCGGGGCGCGTCGAGAATTGCCTTAGGCAGCAGCAAACCATAGGCCACGACCACGGCGATATCGGCCCGCAGGGCGCTGAAAGCAGCCTGCTCGGCCTCGCCCTTGAGGGAGGCCGGCGTCCGCACCGCGATGCCCAGACGCTCGGCCTCGCGCTGTACCGGCGACGGCGTCAGCTCCAGCCCGCGCCGGCCGGCCGCGCGTGGCGGCTGGGTGTAGACGGCCGATACCTCATGTCCGGCCTCGGCGATCGCGCGCAACGTCGGCACCGAAAACTCCGGCGTGCCCATGAAGATGACGCGAAGGGGCATTCTTTCCCCTATCCCACCAGCTTGCCCGGCGCCTTGTCCTTGGCGAGCTTCTTGAATTTCTTCACCACCATGTCGCGCTTCAGCTTCGAGATGTGGTCGATGAACAGCACGCCGTTGAGATGGTCGATCTCGTGCTGCAGGCAGGTCGCCATCAGCCCCTCGGCCTCCATCTCCTGCAGCTTGCCGTCGCGGTCGAGATATTTCACCCGCACCGAAGCCGGGCGTTCGACCTCGGCATAATAGTCCGGGATCGACAGGCAGCCTTCCTCGTAGACCGAGCGCGCCTCAGCGGTTTCCAGGATCTCCGGGTTGATGAAGACGTGCGGCGCCGGCGTTTCGTCTTCCTTGGCGAGGTCGATCACCAGCATGCGCAGCGGCTCGCCGATTTGGATTGCCGCCAGGCCGATACCGGGCGCGTCATACATGGTCGCCAGCATGTCGTCGGCCAATTTGCGCAAAGGCGCGTCGATGCGCTCCACCGGCTTGGAAACCTGGCGCAGGATGGGATCGGGAAGGATGATGAGCTGCTTGATCGGCATGGCGTCCCACGTAAGACGTCCAGCGAAAAGCGTCAACCGGTGGACCTGAGCCTCGTTCACGTTTTGATCTGTGCCGGCCCCACGAATCGGCTATGCTGTCCACATGAATGATCTGAGCACCATCCTTTCCGAGCCTGTCGCACGGCTTGGCGCGTCGACAATCACGCTGGGCCACGCCTTGGCCTTCGGCGCCTTGTTGTTTCTCGGCCTGTTCGTGGCGCTGGTCATCGCGCTGTGGCGGTCGGCCAAGGCGCGCGCCGTCGCTGCGGCGGAAGCCGCCGACCATGCCCGCGACGCCGAGGCGCGGATGGCCGGCATCTTGCAAAGCCAGGCCGAGATGCAGGGCCGCATGGGCGCCATTGCCGAAGTGTTCGGCGCGCGCCAGGCGGAGCTGACGCAGTCAATCGGCCAGCGCCTCGACGCCATGACCGGCCGCATCGGCCAGACCATGACCGAGCAGACCAAATCCACCCATGAGAGCCTGGCGAAACTGCAGGAGCGGCTGGCGATCATCGACACCGCGCAAGGCAACATCCAGTCGCTCGCCGGCCAGGTCGTGCAGCTGCAGGCCATCCTCTCCAACAAACAGACGCGCGGTGCCTTCGGTCAGTCGCGCATGGAGGCGATCGTCGCCGACGGCCTGCCGCATGGCGCCTATGAATTCCAAGCGACGCTGTCGAATGGCAGCCGGCCCGATTGCCTGGTGAAGATGCCGAACGGCGCGCCGTCACTTGCCATCGACGCCAAATTTCCGCTGGAAGCCTGGAACGCCATCCGCGCCGCCGACGGTGCGGACCTGCAGAAGGTCGCGTCCCAGGCCTTCCGCCGCGACATCGAAATCCATGTCCGCGACATCTCGGAAAAATACCTGATCCAGGGCGAGACGCAGGATACAGCTTTCATGTTCGTGCCGTCGGAATCGGTCTTCGCCGAGATCCATGAGAATTTCGAGGCGATCGTCCACAAGGCGCACCGCGCCCGCGTCGTCATCGTCTCGCCGTCGCTGCTGATGCTGTCGATCCAGGTCATCCAGGCGATCCTCAAGGACGCCCGCATGCGCGAACAGGCGCATCTGATCCAGGGCGAGGTCATCCGGCTGATGGAGGATGTCGCGCGCGTCGACGAACGTGTGCGCAAGCTGCAGGTGCATTTCGGCCAGTCGGCCAAGGACATCGACGACATCCTCGTCTCGACGTCGAAGGTGACCAAGCGCGGCCAGAAGATCGAGGCGCTGGAGTTCGGCGCGCAGGCCGATGGCGATGCCGGCCCGGAGACGCCGTCACGGGCGCCTGCGGCGAAAATCGAGCCCGGCCCGCGCGTTGCCGATTCAAAGACCGGGCAGCTCAGGCTGCGGGTCGTCGAAGGCGACGACTAGCCGGCAATCCCGGCTTAGGCCACCGCCACGATGACGTGTGCCTGAATTTTGGCGGCAACCGCACCGCTGCCATGCCTGGCCGCAATCGCGGATGCGGCATAATCCGTTGCAGCGTCCAGTTTCCCGGGATCCCTGGCCTCGATTTCGGTGCGAAGCACCGTTCCCTGGCAATAGGCAACGGCCGGAATGCGCGGTGAGGGCGCACGGCTCTGTTCGGCTCTCGTCTCGATCGCCACATCGGAGAAGCCGGCCTCCTCAAGGTCTCCGCGGATCAGCGCCGTATCGTGGTAGCCATGCGGCGTGCGGGCCAGAAAGCGCGGCGGATCGTTCGGAAAAAGCCTGGCCAGCGCATTGGTCACATCATCGGCAAAGACATTCTCCTCGATGCGGTCCCATACGTTGAACAGGAAATGTCCGCCGGGCTTCAGCACCCGCCTGGCCTCGCGGTAGGCGGATGGACGGGTGGGAAAGAACATCGCGCCGAACTGACAACAAACCAGATCGAAGGCCGCGTCTTCAAACGGCAGCGCCATGGCATCGGCCTGGCGCCATTTGATGCGACTGTCGGGAGCCTGTAGCGAAGCGGCGTAGTCGAGCATCGGCTGGTTCAGGTCGGTCACGACATAGCTTGCGTCAGGGGACAGTTTCGGCGCCAAGGCACGGGTGACGACCCCGGTGCCCGCGGCGACTTCCAGCACGGCTTTGGGCGAGAAGGACGCTGCCCGCCGTGCAAGGTCCGCGGCGAACGGCTCGAAAATCAACGGCACCATATAGCGGTCGTAGTTTTCCGGGATCGAGCCGGCAAACAGCTTGTCCGTTTCCAACATCGCTATTATCCGCCCGTCTGAGGTGAGCGAAGCTAGCACAGAATTGCCTGTCTTGGGCGGCTTTCGGCCGGGAGGCAGGTGCTACTGCTCCTCCACGATGCTCATGCCTTCGAATTCGGGAAGCCAGTGCAGGGCCGACCGGTGCCATTTCTGTTGTGTCGGCACCAGATCCTCGCGTTGCCGCGCGGTGCCCGTCCTGATTCCATAGATCTTCGGGCCGTCGCCAACCGACGTCGCGTAAAGATGCGCCCCGCAGTCGCCGCAAAAGGCTTGGGCGCGCTTGGCGCCGCTCGATCCGGTCTTGATATAGATTTTTGGCGTGCCTCTGGTGATCTGGTAGTGATCCTCGGGCGCGGGAACGGTGACGCGAAAGGCCGTGCCGGTCAATTGCTGGCAATCCGTGCAATGGCAGATCGAGGTCTTTGCCGGGTCGACCTCCGCCTCGTAGGTGATGGCGCCGCAATGGCACCCGCCGTCGATCTTCATGGTCTATCCTCCGAAATCCATCGCCTGATCTTAGCAAGGCAACGCGACGGGGCAACGGTGCAACGCTGGTCCAGGACTAATTGGAAGCGGCTTCGATCAGCTTGCGCCGCTGCTCCCAGGTGCCCGTGGTCTGCGGCTTGACGAACAGCCGCGTGATCTCCGGCATCTCCTTCTTCAGCCGTGCCTCGATGCGCTCGACACAGGCTTCGATCTCCGGCGCCGACAGATGGTCCTCGAATTCGATGCTGAGCCCTGCAACGATCTCTTGCGGTCCCATATGGACGGTCAGGACACCGTTCGCGCGCTGCACCGCCGGATCCTGCTGCGCGATCGCCAGCACCTTTTTCTGCACCTCGGGCGAAGCCGGCTCACCGATGAGCAGCCCCTTGCTTTCGCGGGCGAGGAAAATCGCCGTGGCGCCGAGAATGAGCGCGATGCCGATCGAGGCGGCGCCGTCGAGCTCCGGCATCTCCAGCAGCTCCGCCGCCAATATGCCGGCAAAGGCGACGATCAGGCCGAGAAGCGCCGCGCTGTCCTCGAACAGCACGGTATAGACGCTCGGGTCCTTGCTCGATTGCACGGCCTGCAGCCAGCCTTGCTTGCCTTTCTCTCGGCGGAATTCCTTCAGCGCCACCAGCCAGGAGCTGCCCTCGAACAGGAAGGACAAGCCGAGAACGACATAGTTCACCTTGACGTTGGCGACAGGCTCCGGCGTCATGATGTGGACAATGCCCTCGTAGAACGACACGCCGGCGCCCAGCGCGAAGACCAGGAGGGCAACGATGAAGCTCCAGAAATAGAGTTCGCGGGCATAGCCAAGCGGATGCGTGCTGTCTGCCGGGCGCGCGGCACGGTGCATGCCGTAGAGCAGAAGGCCGCCATTGCCGGTATCGACCAGCGAATGCACGCCTTCCGACAGCATCGCCGAGCTGCCTGTGAAGAAGGCGGCGGCGAATTTGGTCAGCGCGATTGCCAGATTGCCGGCGAGCGCCGCATAGATGACCATCTTGGAGCCGCCGTGCCCGGCCATGCGGTCTGGTCCCCGTTCAACGTGCCCAGTCTAGCGGCCGGATGGCCGCAGCTCCACCATAACGCGCCAACGGCCGGGTCGTTCAAGACGCGATTTGTTTGGATCGGCCGCGGAGACGGCGACTATTCGACGATCTCGTCGGTCCACACCTTGAAGCCGGCCAGTGTCCCCGGTCCGAAAATATGGGTCAGCGGCACATCCGCCGCGTCGCGGCCGGAAGCGATCAGGATGCGGCCGATGCGCGGCGCATTGTTGCGCGGGTCGAAGACATGCCAGCGGCCGCCGAGATAGACTTCCATCCAGGCGGCGAAATCCATGCTCGACCAGGGCTTCGGCATGCCGATATCGCTGATGTAGCCGGTGCAGTAGCGCGTCGGGATGTTGAGCGCCCGGCAGAAGGTGACGGCAAGATGCGCGAAGTCGCGGCACACGCCGCTCTGTTCCCGATAGGCTTCCGCCGCGGTGCGCGTCGGCCGCGCATTGCCGTAGTTGAAGGCGATGTGGTTGTGAACGAAATCGCACACCGCCTGCACGCGCGGGATGCCGAGCGGTGTGTGGCCGAACAGCCGCCACGCTTCGCTGGCCAAGAGGTCGCTCTCGCAAAACCGGCTGGGCAGCAGGAAAAGCAGGGTTTCGGCCGGCAGGTCGCGCACCTCGTGCTGCCAGGCCATCAGCTCGGCCATCTCGAATGTGCCGGGCGCGCGGATCACCGCATCCGTGCCGAAGGTGAACCGTCCGGGCGGCGCGACGAAGCGGTTGCACCAATTGCCGAAACTATCTCGGTAGCTCTCGATCGGCACCGGCGGGCTGGAGGTCAGGAAATCCGGGCGCTCGAGGTCGGAGGCGCGCGAATAGTGGACATTGAGCATCGCGATGAGCGGCGTTTCCTGCGGGAAGTCGAAGCTCATCTCGCAGCCGATGTGGATCCGCATTGTCGTCCTGACCGGCCTGCCCGACGATCACCCGGCGAAAGCGCGGGTCGATGTTGCAGTGCGAAGAAGAGAATGGCACGGACGGCCATGGTTTGCGAGCAAATTAGAAATTGGTTGAAAGCAGTCAGCCTGAGGCTTCCCGCCAGCGCTGCCCTCTTGCAGCAAAGCGTTTCTCTTGTTTCACTTCGCTCCCCGCAACAGGAGGAACGAATCATGGCTAAAGGCGCGATGAAGGCAGGCAAGGAAGCCCGCAAGCCGAAGAAGGATGCCAAGAAGCCGGCGCCCGCTCCCGTCCTGAAGGCGCCGCCGGTCAAGGCGATGCGCATCAAGGAAAAGTAGGCCTCGGCAGGTCAGGCGCGGCAAATCCCACCGGCGGCGTCAGACAATGCCGCCGGGTTGATCGGGTATTTGGATAACCTATATCGATAGTGCGGGGACGACCCCGCGCCTCCCCAACAATTCGGTCGGGACGACCCGCCATAATGATCGGCATCTGAGGATCGGATCCTGTCTCCGGCCCGATGCTGGATGGAGCGTTCCGATGTCTTGGACTTTTCTGTTTTTCGCCGGCCTCTTCGAAATCGGCTGGGCGATCGGCCTCAAATACACTGACGGATTTACCAGGCTTGTTCCGACCGTGCTCACGGTCGCCTCGATGATCGTCAGTCTTACCTTGCTGGGCCTGGCGCTGAAGGCGCTTCCCGTCGGCACCGCCTATGCGGTGTGGACCGGCATTGGCACGGTCGGCACGGCCCTGCTCGGCATCTGGCTGCTCGGCGAGCCCGCCACCGCGATCCGGCTTGCCTGCATCGCGCTGATCGTCTGCGGCATTATGGGGCTGAAATTCGCGGCCTGAGCGGAAGTCGCCCAAAAAAGCGCACCTTCCGCACAAACACCTTCAGGGCCGCTGCGAGGCGACCCTGATTCAATGTTCGAACTTGGCTGCGCCGAAGCTGCTAGCGGGCCGAGAAGCCCGGAGGAGCTCGGCCGGTCCGTGCCTTGCGCGCCGCATAGCGTGCGTCACGCTTGGCCTTCCGCTCGGCCTCGTCGGCGAGCAGGCGGGCAATGCGCTCGGTCTCTTCGGCTTCCCGAATTTTGGCCTCGGCTTGGGCTGCCTCTTCGGCGGCGATGCGTGCCGCTTCGGCTGCTGCCTCGCGCTCGGCCTTCTCTGCGGCTTCGCGTGCCAGCTTTTCCTGCTTCAGCCTAGCCTTCTCGGCTTCGCGGATCTCACGAGCCTGGAGGATTGCCTTGCGTTCGGCCTGTCGCGCCAGCACCGCAGGATCATCTGCCGCCGGCTTTGACTTGAAGCGCTCCAGAAGCGCCTTCTTTGCCTCGTTCGCGGCATTGCGCCGCTCGAAAATGTCTTTTTCCCTGTAGATAGCCAAGTCCACTTCCCTGAAGTCAATTCGCGAGGCTTACATACGCGCGAATGCCGAGAGTTCAAGCGCCAAATCGGTATGCCAGCCATGAAATTCCGCGATGTTGCAGCCGGGAGACGCCTTTTGCCGCCCAAACCGACATGCACTGTTCACCGATAGCCCCTCTGGCGGCGAGGCGAGCCGGTGGCTACTTCTAGCGGCAAAACCCAACACCAGGATGACATCACATGGAACTCGGTCTCTACACCTTCGCCGACGTCAGCCCGCAGCCAGGCCCGGGCGCCATCGGGCCGCATGAGCGCCTGCGCAACCTGATCGAGGAGGTCGAACTCGCCGACCAGGTCGGTCTCGACGTCTTCGGTCTCGGCGAACATCACCGACCCGACTACGCCGCCTCCGCGCCAGTCGTGGCGCTCGCCGCTGCCGCCGAGCGCTCGAAGCGCATCAAGCTGACCAGCGCGGTCACGGTATTGTCCTCCGACGATCCGGTGCGCGTCTTCCAGCAGTTCGCCACGCTCGATCTTCTCTCGGGCGGCCGTGCCGAGATCATGGCCGGGCGCGGTTCGTTCATCGAATCCTTCCCGCTGTTCGGCTACAATCTGGAAGATTATGACGAGCTCTTCGCCGAAAAGCTCGACCTGCTGCTCGCTATCCGCGATAGCGTCAAGGTCACCTGGTCCGGCAATCTGCGCGCGCCGATCAACGATCGCGGTGTCTATCCCCGGCCCTTCCAGGACAGGTTGCCGGTCTGGATCGCGATTGGTGGGACGCCACAGTCCGCGGCCCGCGCGGGTGCGCTCGGCCTGCCGCTGGCGCTCGCCATCATCGGCGGCGAGCCGGCTCGCTTCGCGCCGCTGTTCGATCTCTACCGCGAGGCCGCCAGGCGCGCCGGCAGCGACCCGGCGGGTCTCGCGACCAGCATCAACGTGCACGGCTTCATCGCCGACACCACCGAACAGGCGGCCGACGATTTCTACGGCCCGCAGGCCGAGGTGATGAACCGCATCGGCCGCGAGCGCGGCTGGGGGCCGACATCGCGGGCGCATTTCGACCAGTCGCGTGGTCCCAACGGCGCCCTGTTCGTCGGCAGCCCCGAGCAGGTGGCGGAAAAGATCGTCGCCCAGCACAGGATCTTCAACAATGACCGCTTCCTGCTGCAGATGGCGATCGGCACCATGCCGCATGCCAAGATCATGAAGGCGATCGAACTCTACGGCACCAAAGTGGCGCCGATCGTGCGCAAGGAAACGGCGAAGTCCGCGCCGGCGGTGGCAGCGCCCGTCGCATGAGCCAACGGCAAAGCTCCGTACCCGCGGGCCTTGCCGGCTAAAGGAACCTTGAAGCGACGCGGGCGTTTCCATCAACGGACTGCACCAGTTGCGGTGCACCGCTGAGGGTCCATGATGAAAGCCGAACCCGCCGCTACGGGCGCAGGCGTTGCCGAAAGCCCGGATCCGCGCGTCGAGGCCCGCGCGGACACGCATTTGATGCGTTCGCTGCTGGTCGGCATATTCATCTTCATGAGCGTCTATGCGCTCTACTTCGGCCGCGCCTTCTTCATGCCGGTCATGCTGGCTTTCCTTCTGGCGCTGACATTGACGCCGATCGTGCGGCTGCTGCGCAAGCGCGGTATTCCCGAAGCGGTTTCGGCGACGCTCCTGGTGCTTTTGTCGATCTGCGTCTTCGCCATCGCCGGCTATTTGCTCTCAGGTCCTGTCATCGATCTCCTCAACAACACCTCGTCGATCGGCCAGCAGCTCACCGAGCGGCTGGCGCAGTTGCGGCGTCCGCTTGAAAAGATCATGCAGGTCTCGCATCAGGTCGAGCAGATGACCGAGACCTCGCAGGAGCCTGGCGTCCAGAAGGTGGCGGTCGCCCAGTCCGGCATCCTGTCGTCGGCCGCCGGCAACATCCTGGCGGCGGGAACAAGCCTGACCATCATCTTCGTGCTGTCGCTGTTCCTGCTCGCCTCGGGCACGATGTTCTACGAGAAGATCATCCAGTCCTTCGCCAGCCTAAGCGAGAAGAAGCGGGCGCTGCGCGTCGTCTATGACGTCGAGCGCGAAATCTCGCACTATCTGCTCACCGTCACCATCATCAATGTCGGCCTCGGTTTGGTCATCGGCCTAGGCCTGTGGGCGCTCGGCATGCCGAACCCTCTGGTCTGGGGTGTCGCCGCTGCATTGTTCAACTTCCTGCCCTATGTCGGCGCGCTGCTGACCATCGTGCTGGTCGCGGTGATGGCGCTGATCAGCTTCGACACCATCTCCTACGCGCTTCTGGCGCCGGCCTTCGTGCTTTTGTGCGATGTCGTCGAAGGCCAGTTCGTGACACCGATGGTGGTCGGCAGGCGTCTCGAGATCAACGCGGTGGCGATCTTCATCGCCATTGCCTTCTGGTCGTGGCTCTGGGGTTTCGTCGGCGCGCTGATGGCGGTGCCGCTGCTGGTCGTCATCAAGGTGTTCTGCGACCATTTCGAGGGACTTGGCCATGTCGGCAATTTCCTCGCCGCGCAGCAAACCGCCGTGGTCGAGGACGAACCCGTCGAGGAGAACGGCAAGGCCACGGCATAGAAGGCGGACGCCGTTTGCGGCGGCTGGATCGAATGCCTATATCCGGCCGATCAACGCCCGGTGCCTTCCTTATGAGCGATGCTCCCGCCTTCGACCTCGACGCCTATCTCGCGCGCATCGGTTACGCCGGTCCGCGTGACGCGTCGCTGAATACGCTGAGGGCGCTGCATTTCGCGCATCCGCAGTCGATCCCCTTCGAGAACATCGATCCGTTTCTTGGCCGCCCGGTCCGGCTCGACCTCGCCGCGCTGCACGACAAGATCGTCCTTGGTGGGCGTGGTGGTTATTGCTTCGAGCATAACCTGCTCTTCATGCATGCGCTGCGGGCGCTCGGCTTCGAGGTCGTCGGCCTGGCCGCGCGTGTGCTCTGGGGCCAGAGCGAGGACGCCATCACCGCGCGCAGCCACATGCTTTTGCGCGTCGAGCTCGATGGCCGGACCTGTATCGCCGATGTCGGCTTCGGCGGCCTGACCCTGACCGCGCCATTGCAGCTGGAACCGGGCCGCGAACAGAAAACCCCGCATGAGCCGTTCCGCATCGTCGAGGCCGGCGATCATTTCCGCCTGCAGGCCGCCATCGGCGGCGACTGGCGCTCGCTCTACCGCTTCGATCTGCAGCCGCAATACGAGGTCGATTACTCCGTCACCAATTACTTCCTGTCGACCAGCCCGGCATCGCATTTCCTCTCCTCCGTCATAGCGGCCCGCGCCGCGCCGGACCGGCGTTACGCGCTGCGCGGAAACCGCCTGTCGATCCATCACCTTGGCGGCCGCACCGAGCAGACAGAGATAGCCACCGCCGCCGAACTCGCCGACACGCTGCAAGGCCTGCTCGGCATCATCATTCCGGACCGCACGGCTTTCGAGGCCAAAGTGCGTGAGACGAAGATCGTGGAGACCACCGCATGACCGAACTGTCCGTTCTCGACCTGTCGCCGATCATCCAAGGCAGCGATGCCTCGCAGTCGCTGGCCAACTCGCTCGATCTCGCCCGCCATGCCGAGCGGCTGGGCTACAAGCGCTACTGGCTGGCCGAGCACCACAACATGCCGGGCATTGCGAGCGCCGCCACATCCGTGGTCATCGCCCATGTTGCCGGCGGCACCAAAACCATCCGCGTCGGCGCCGGCGGCATCATGCTGCCCAACCATGCGCCGCTGGTCATCGCCGAGCAGTTCGGCACGCTAGCCGCCCTGTTTCCGGGCCGCATCGATCTCGGCCTCGGCCGGGCACCAGGCACCGACATGAACACCGCGCGCGCCTTGCGCCGCAACCTCGAGGCCGGCGCCGACAGTTTCCCGCAGGATGTCGTCGAACTGATGGGCTATTTCCTGCCCGCGGAGGAAGGCCAGCGCTTGCGCGCCGTGCCCGGCGAGGGCCAGACCGTGCCGATCTGGATTCTCGGCTCCAGCCTCTACGGTGCGCAGCTCGCCGCCATGCTTGGCCTTCCCTACGCCTTCGCCTCGCATTTCGCGCCGGCCGAGCTCGATCATGCGCTGGACATCTACCGCTCGCGCTTCCAGCCGTCGGAACAGCTCGACAGACCGCATGTGATGCTCGGCCTCAACGTCTTTGCCGCGCCCACCGATGCCGAGGCACGGCTGCTGTTCACGTCGCTGCAGCAGGCCTTCGTCAATCTGCGCACCGGCCGTCCCGGACGCTTGCCGCCGCCGGTCGAGAATTATGACCGCGATCTCGACCCGATGGCCAAGACCATGCTCGGCCAGGCGCTGTCCTGCGCCGTCGTCGGCTCTCCCGAAACCGTCCGCCAGGGCATCGACGCCTTCGTGCGCCGCACCGGCGCCGACGAGCTGATGGTGACCGCGCAGATCTTTGATCATGCCGCGCGGGTGCGGTCATTCGAGATCTTGGCTGACGCGCACAAATCGCTGTCGCAGGCGGCCTGACTTTTATCGGCCAGATGCTTTTGCCGGCAGCGATGCTCTAACTCTTTGTTTTGACGCAATTCCAGACGGAAAACCGCTTACACTTTTCCTGGAATTGCTCTAAGTGCGGCGCATCCTTCCGCAGAGCGAGCCTTACCGTGACCCATGAACTCGACGCCCGCACGCAGTTTGCCATCGATCTGGCGCGGCGGGCCGGCGAACGCGGACTCGAATATTTCCGCGATCTGGAAAGCCTGACCATCGAGAGCAAGGGTCATCAGGACCTGGTCTCGCAAGCCGACCGCGAGGTCGAGCTGTTCATCCGCGCGGCGATCGCCAAGGACTATCCGCAGGACGGCATCGTCGGCGAGGAACACGCCTCGGTTTCCGGCTCGAGCGGCTATGCCTGGGTCATCGATCCCATCGACGGCACCGCCAATTTCGTGCGCGGCATTCCGGCCTGGTGCGTGGTGATCGCTTGCGCAAAGGACGGGGAGACGGTCGTCGGCGTCATCCACGAACCGTCGACCGGCGAGACGTTTCACGGCAGGCTCGGTGGCGGCGCCTTCATCAACGGCAGGCCGATGAAGGCAAGTGCCGCGGCCAGCCTGGAAGAAGGCTCGGTGGGGACCGGATTCTCGAACCGGGCCGAGGCCGAGAACATCGCCGTGCTGATCAAGAAGCTCCTCGCCGAAGGCGGTGTCTTCTTCCGCAATGCGTCCGGCGCCCTGATGCTGGCCTATGTGGCCTCGGGCCGGCTGCTTGGCTATGTCGAGGAACACATGAACGCCTGGGACTGCCTGGCCGGCATGCTGCTGATCGAAGAGGCCGGCGGCACCGTCCTGAAGGCGGATCCCAAGACGGTGCTGCAGAGCGGCACGCAGGTCATCACCGGCGGCAAGGGCGTCTTTTCGAAGCTGCAGGACCTGTGCAGGGAAGCGTTCCCGCTCTGATCGCCATTTGACGCGATGGATCGTGGCGGCACCTACGCCAGCTTGGCCAGCAGCTTCATGAAGGTGGCGATCTCCTTGGCCGAGAGCGGCGCCAGCGTTTCCCTGGTGATCTCGCGCGCCAACGGGATCAGGCGTTCGATGGCGTCGCGGCCTTCGGCGGTCAGATTGACCAGCAGCCGCCTTTTGTCGACCTCATGCTTGGAGAGCTCGACCAGGCCGCGTGCCTTTAAGCGATCGATCACGCCCTTCACCGTCGCCGCATCCATGGCGATCAGCGTGCCGAGCTGGTTCTGCGAGGTCTCGCCGACATCGCGCAGCTTGGCCAGTGCGGCGAATTGCGGCGGCGTCAGGTCGCCGATATGCGCGGCGAAGATCGAGACATGGCGCTGGTGCGCCTTGCGCAGGATGAAGCCGACCTGCTCCTGCAGGAGGTAATCCTGGTCCTCGGGCTCTTCGACCTCGACCAGCTTGAGCAGATTGTCCTCGCCGCTCACCGCAGCCCGTCCCAGGCCTTGATGTCGGCTGCCGCCAACCCGCCCATGCGGTTGTGGATGCGCGGCCCGCAGGTCATGGCCAGACAAAAAAGAATCTCGTCGGGACGCGGCCCGTCGCTGATGCCGACTTCCATGGCATCGAAATGGCTGCGCACATAGGCGGCGTTGATGTGGCCGAGCGGCACGTCGAGCTTTGAGCCGAACGCGCCGACCTTCTTGGCCGAGGGCACGATCGCCTTGGCGTCGCCGAGCCGCTCGCGCATGGCGTAGCCGCCCGGCACATGCCAGAGCGCGCCATGCTCCAGTTCGCCCGCCGTGCCGACAATGGCGCCCTTGCCGTAGCCATCGATCTGTTTGACGTCGCCGCCCAACGCGGCGATCAGCCTGTCGGAAAGCAGCAGGCCAAGCGGCTTCAGATCGTCCATGGCGCTCTGCAGATCCTCGACATAGCGCCCGGCGAATGGGTTCTTGACCACGGCCATGGCCGCCGCACGCCGGCGCGGCACGTCCGCGACCGGACCGCCATCATGAAAGATCTCTTCGCTCAGCACCGCGATCTTGCGGATCGGAAACTCAGGCATGGGCAACTTCCTCCCTCGGATTTTTGTTGGGCGCGGCAAGCGCCACGGAACCACTGATGCGGGCCTCACCGCCAAGAAACAGCGCCGATCCGGCAATCAGGCCGCGCCGACGAAAATCTTCGGCGACGGCAAGGCCATTGTCCAGCGCCCGCGCCACCTCGCCAGGCGCAAGCATGCCGACGCCTTGCGTCACCAGCCGCGCGCCGAGGTCGCTGTCGGGCGACAGTTCGCGTGCGGGTATGCGCTTGATGGCGGGATTGCCGGGAAGGTCCACCGCATTGGCAATGAGTGTCGCCGCCGCATCGGCCTCGGCGCCGGTCCGCGCCAGCACGGTGACGGCGTCGGCAATGCCAAGCGAGAAGGAACGGCCGCGCCAGCCGCTGGTGGCGACGCCGCGAACGCCATCCTCCGCGCGGATCGTGATCCGGTCGGCCATGCCGTTGCCGGTGCCGGCGACCGCCAGGCCGATCGACCGGCCCTTGCCGAGGTGGAGGGCGCTGTCGCCGCCATTGTTGACATAGGCGCGCTCGAGTTTGCGGCCGGCAAGCAATGCGGCGAGAATTTCGTCGGCTACCGATCCTGCAACGGCGGCCATCGGTGTTATGAAACATTCCGCGAGCGGCATGACGGCCGCTTCCATGCGGCGCGCCGTCGGGCCGTCAAAGGCGCGCGGCGCCAGGAAAAATGCCGGGAGCCGCAATTCGGGAAGCTCCCTGACCAGCTCGATCAGGATCGTCTGGAAGCGCGACACGGCTTGCTCATAGGCCAGACGGCATTCCTGCGCCTCGCCAAAGGCCTCGATGATCAGGTCGATCGGCCCATGGTTGAGATGCAGCCGCTTGCCGTCCTGCAGCCAATGCGCTTGCGGGCCGTCCATCATCCGGCTCCGTTCGACGCGGCGCGCCGCAATTGCGCCAGCGGCGGCCATGGATTGTCGGACGGCGCACCAGTGCCGTGGCGCGGGTTGAGGTATTCGCCGCCCTTGGCGACGATGTCCTCGACGCTGCGGATCTCGGCCTCGTAGCCGCCGAGCCTGACATAGTCGTCGCGGCGCAAGGTGAACTCGATCGGCGCCACCAGCGCCGGCGTCGGCACATAGCCGAAGGCGCCTTCCGGCACGCGCGTCACGTCGACCATCAGCGTGATGCCGCCGCCCGGCCAGACATAGACCGGCGCGCCGCCGACCGTCACATAAGTCGTCAGGCCTTGCACCGAGCGGGTGAGATTGACCGGGTTTTCGGTGACGCCGGCGCGCAGCGAGCCGCCGGCGCCGCCGATGAACAGCACGGTGCATAGCGCCGGCTCGCAATTGTCCTCGATCAGGTTCACGGACTTCTGCAGCCGTTCTGGAAACGGCTTTTCGACCGGCTTCAGTTCGTCGTCGAGTTCGTAATAGGCGTACTGCTCGCCGGTGGTCGAAACCATCAGCATCGACAGGCCCGGCCGCGCGCCCTTCTTGGCGTTCCACTCACCAAGGATCGAGAGCGGGTCGGAAATCGAGGTGCCGCCCCAGCCGAGGCCGGGCTCGGAGACCTTGAAATAGCGACCCGGCGTCGAGCGGCGTCCGATGATCTTGATGCCGGTGTCCTGCCAGCCCAGCACCTTGCCGGCCTGGTGTTCGGAGACGACGCCGGTGATATGGTCGTCGACCACCACCACCTCGTCGACCAGCCCGCGCCATTGCGTGGCGAACATGCCGATCGTGGCCGAGCCGCAGCCGACGCGCATGCGGTGCTCCTGCTTGCCGTCGATGACAGGTGGTTTGCCGGCTTCGACGATGATGGTGGCGCCGCCATCGATGGTCAGTTCCACCGGCTTGCGGTTGCACAGGTTGAGCAGCGCATCGCAAGTTGCCCGGCCTTCCGCCTTGGAGCCGCCGGTCAGATGATGCACGCCGCCCAGCGACAGCATCTGCGAGCCGTATTCGCCCGTGGTGACATGGCCGATCGCCTCGCCTTGCGAGCGCACGATTGCCGTTTCGGGTCCGATATGACGGTCGGTGTCGATCTTCACCTTGACGCCGCAATACGAAAAAATGCCTTCGGTGACGACGGTGACGAGATCGACGCCTTCGACCTGCTGGCTGACGATGAACGGCGCCGGCTTGTAGTCGGGATAGGTGGTGCCGGCGCCGATTGCCGTGACGAAGCGGCGCCCGGTGTTGACCAGTTCGCCGTCCCATGCCTCGCCTTCGGCGACGAAGGGCACGATTGTCCCGCCGGACTCGGCCGCGTGGTCGAGAATGGTCAGCGGATCCATGCGCACGATCCGGCCGCCGGCATTGCCGTAGCGGTCGCAGGCGCCTGTGCGGCCATCGGCTATGTAGCACATGACCGGGCAGGCATCGCAGCGGATCTTCTCCGCCACCTGCTTCTCGCCGGGGTCATGGGTCTCAAAACGCTCGGCAAGCTCGCTCATGCGCGTGCCTCCTTTTCGCGGATGCCATCTTTTTCAAGGATGCCAGCGCGGATGCGCGTCGGCGTCGCCGGAACCTTGGTGACCAGCACGCCGGTGGCGTGGCGGATGGCGTTGAGGATCGCGGGTGCGGTCGGGATCAGCACATGTTCGCCCAGCCCCTTGGCGCCGAACGGCCCCTCGGGATCGGGAACCTCGACCAGGATGGTCTCGATCGGCGGCACGTCGCCGATGGTCGGGATGAGATAGTCGTGCAGATTCTCGGTGCGGCCGGGAATGTATTCTTCCATCAGCGCCATGCCGATGCCTTGCGCGATGCCGCCTTCTATCTGGCCCTCGACCAGCAGCGGGTTGATCGCCTTGCCGACATCATGCGCGGCGGTGATCTTGATCAGCTTCACCGTGCCGAGCTTGAGATCGACCTCGAGTTCGGCGATCTGCGCGCCATAGCCATAGACGGCGTAGGGCTTGCCCTGGCCCTTGGCATCGAGCGGCAGCGTCGGCGGGTCGTAGGTCTCCTCGGCGCGGAAGACGAAGCCGGCGGCATCCATGTCGAGCGAGGCGAGATCGACGCGGCGTGTGGCTTCGCCCTCGCGGATGACGATCGCCGCGCCGTCCAGTTGCAAAGTTGCCTTTGCGGAGACATTGGCGAAGCGCAGGATCTTTTCCCGCAAGGCCCGCCCGGCTTTTTCGGCCGCCTTCCCGGTCACGAAGGTCTGGCGCGAGGCCGAGGTCTTGCCGGCGTCGGGGCTGATTGCCGTATCGGCGCTCTTCAGCCGGAATTTTTCCAGCGGCAGGCCAAGCGCGTCGGCGCAGATCTGCGTGATGACGGTGTTGGAGCCCTGGCCGATATCTACGGCGCCCTGATGCAGGATGACGGTGCCGTCAGCCGCGATGCCGACCCGGATGGTCGACGGATTGGGCAGCGAGGTGTTGCCGCAGCCATACCAGCACGAAGCCACGCCGACGCCGCGCTTTTTTTCTTCATGGTTGCTGTTGAAAGTATCCGCATCAGCCTGCGCCCGCGCCCAATGCGGCAGCAGGGCCTCAAGACATTCGGCAATGCCGACGCCGGACTCCAGCCTCTGGCCGGTAACCGTTTCGGAGCCGTTCCGAAGGCAGTTTCTCAGGCGAAAGTCGAGCCGGTCGATGCCGAGCTTGCCGGCCAGCTCATCATAGAGCGTCTCCTGCATGATCGTCGCCTGCGGCACACCGAAGCCACGGAAGGCGCCGGAGATCGGGCCATGCGTATGGATGGCGCGGCCCTCGGCGCGGTAGTTCGGCGTCGCATAGGGGCCGGAAGCATGCACCGGCACGCGGTTGGCGACGGTCGGCCCCCAGCTGGCGTAGGCTCCGGTGTTGAAATCGCCTGAAAAGATCATGCCGGTGACATGGCCGTCGGCATCGGCGCCGATGGTCGCCTTCATTTCGGCCGGATGGCGCTTGGTGGTCGACATCATCGATTCGTTGCGGGTGTAGGCCAAGGCGGCCGGCCGGCCGGTCTTAAGCGCCACAAGGCCGATCAGCGGCTGCAGCGAAACGTCGAGTTTCGAGCCGAAGCCACCGCCGGTCGCGGTCGGCACGATGCGCACCTTGTCGACGGGCAGGCCAAGCACCTTCGCCGTGTCGTCGCGGTCCATATAGGGTGCCTGGGTGCAGGCGACGACGACCAGCGTATCGCCGTCCATATAGGCATGGCCGGCTTCCGGCTCGATATAGGCGTGCTCGACATAGGAGGTTTCGATTGCGCCCGTCACGGCAACGGCCGCATTGGCAAGCGCCGTCTCGGGGTCGCCGCGCTCGACGAAGCCGGAGGTCAGCAGGTTCGAAGGGCGGTTCCCATGGATCAGCGCAGCATCCTTGGCCTGCGCTTCGCTGGGCTGCAGGATATGCGGCAACTCGGTCCAGCGGATCGGGAAATCCGACATATCGAGATCGAACATCGCCTCGCGCTCGCCGGCGACCAGCGCCACCGCCTCGCCGCGCAGCCGCGCAAACCCATCGGCGAGCGCCGGCTGGTCGGCAAACGGACCGATGACGCCGAAACAGTTTTTGCCCGGAATGTCGGCGGCCGTGAAGACACCAACCATGCCGGGATGCTTGTTTGCCCAGCCGTCGAGATCGCCGAAGGCGAAGCCGGCGTGATAATGCGGCGAGCGGACCACCAGCACGGCAAGCGCATCGGCCGGGAAGGAATCGCCGCCGAATTTCTCAGCCCCGGTCACCTTTGGCACACCGTCGAGCCTGACGGGCGACGCGCCTACGGCATTGCCCGAAATTGGCATTCTACGGTCGAGGCCGAGATCGAACGAATGACGTTCGCGCTGCTCCTCACCCTCTCCCCGTGAAGAACGGGGAGAGGGGGTCGCCAGCGCTGGAGCTTCTCCCTTCTCCCCGTCACTATACGGGGAGAAGGTGCCGGCAGGCGGATGAGGGGCGGCGCTGTCGGTTGACGGTTCGAATCGTCCTGCCTCCATCACCGCCGCGATGATCTTCCGGTAGCCGGTGCAGCGGCACAGAATCCCGCCCAGCGCATCCTGCACCTCGGTCTCGGTTGGTCTGGGAGTCGTGTCCAGCAGCGCTGTCGCTGCCACCAGCAGCGCCGGCGTGCAGATGCCGCATTGCGCCGCGCCATGGGCGAGGAAAGAGGCCTGCAGCGCCGAAAGACGGCCGTTGGCCAGCCCCTCGACCGTCGTCACCGATGCGCCGGCGGCCGAAGCCGCTGGCATCAGGCAGGCGCAGACCGGATCGCCGTCGACCAGCACCGTGCAGGCGCCGCAATCGCCGGCATCACAGCCGACCTTGGTGCCGGTGAGCCGCAATTCTTCACGCAGCACCTGGGACAGCCGGCGCAGCGGCGGCACATTGACCGAGACGGCGGCGCCATTGACCGCGAAGGCGATGTCGGCGCGGCCGAGACCGGGCTGGACTACGCCCAATTCGGGCCGAGCTTCACTGACTTCAGGCAGAACCTGGTTCATGTCAGGCTGAGCTTGTCTCATGCCGCCGCCACCATATGATCGTTCATCGGTCCGGCGGCCGTCAGCACGGCCCGCGCGACGATCTCGCGCACCGCGTCGAGCCGGTATTCGGCGCTGCCACGCACATCGGCGATCGGCGACAGTTCGGTCATCGGCGCGGATTGAATGGCGCCGGCGAGCCCGCCATCCCTAGGCAATCCGAGCAGCGCCGTCTCGACGCCGGCAAGGCGCCTGGCGACAGCCGAGCAGGAGCCGACGGCGATGGCCGCCTCAGTAACCCTGCCGTTGTCGACGACCAGGCGCGCCGCCACCATGGCGATGGAAATGACGAGGTAGCGCCGTGCGCCGAGCTTGACGAAAGCCGATGTACCGGCGGCTGGCTTCGGCACGCGGATGGCGGTCACCATTTCGCCAGGCTGCAAGGCCGTGCGCCGATTGCCGAGGATGAAATCGGGCAAGGGCAGATGCCGTGTCGCTATCGCCGAACGCAGTTCGACCTCGGCATCGAGCACGAGCAGGCCCGGCACGCCATCGGCGGCCGGCGAGGCGTTGCAGAGATTGCCGGCGACGGAAGCGACGTTCTGGATCTGCGGCGAGCCGACCTCGCGCGCCGCCTGTTTCAGCGCATCGAATGCTGGCGGCAAGGGGTGGTGGATGAGGTCTGTCCAGGTCGTGCGCGCGCCGATGACAAAGTGGTCGTCCGTCTCGGCGATGCCGCGCAGCGCAGCGAGGCCGTTGATGTCGAGGACATTGTCGCGGAACGGCTTCGCGCCCTGTGCCGGATAGAAATCAGTGCCGCCGGCAAGAATGCGCCAGGCGCCCTCGCCAAGCAAAGCGAGCGCCTCGTCGAGAGTGGTGGGTTTCGCGTAACGGATCACGCTTTGCCTTCCCAGAGAGTGGGCCTTCCCCGAAATGGCCCTCCCAGGGCGTTTACCCCAGGCATGATCTTGCCGGTCCGCAAACCGGAAATTCATTCGTATGCAAATGATATCAAGCCGGTGGAAATTGTCAAAGCCAGAGTTTGGGCCGCCGTGCTTGCCAGGGTGCATGCAACGAGATTGTTACGCCTTCGGAGGTTGACGCGGCCGGCCATCTGGTCAAGTTTCTGCCTCCGGTCGCGTCAGCGGCATCTTTCTACTGGAGCCTGAGCCCAACGCAGAGAAGAAGGAGGCCCAATGGCCGACCAAGCGCTTGTTGTGATCGACCTGCAGAACGACTTTTGCCCGGGCGGCGCGTTGGCCGTGACCGGCGGCGACGAGATCGTGCCGCTGGTCAATGACATGATCCGGCACGCCGACCATGTCGTGCTGACGCAGGACTGGCATCCCGCCGGGCATTCGAGCTTCGCCTCCAGCCATCCCGGCGCGCAACCCTTCTCCGTGATCGAGATGCCTTACGGCCAGCAGACGCTGTGGCCGGACCATTGCATCCAGGGCAGCCTCGGTTCGGATTTCCATTCCGGCCTTGCCTGGACCAAGGCCGAACTCGTCATCCGCAAGGGCTTTCGCCCCGCCATCGACAGCTATTCGGCCTTCTTCGAAAACGACCACGCGACGCCGACCGGCCTCGGGGGCTACCTCAGGGAGCGCGGTATCGACACCATCACCCTGGTTGGCCTTGCGACCGATTTCTGCGTCGGCTTTTCGGCGCTG
Organism: Mesorhizobium sp. 131-3-5; assembly: GCF_016756575.1. Taxonomy (NCBI): domain Bacteria; kingdom Pseudomonadati; phylum Pseudomonadota; class Alphaproteobacteria; order Hyphomicrobiales; family Phyllobacteriaceae; genus Mesorhizobium; species Mesorhizobium sp. 131-3-5. Next base: position 624,574 of record NZ_AP023254.1, on the reverse strand, counting down.
GACGCCGTCAGCCAGGGTTTCAAGACCACCGTGCGGCTCGACGCCTGTCGCGGCATCGATCTCAACGGCTCGCTCGACGCGATGCTGCAACGCATGCGCGATGCCGGCGTGACGCTCGAAGACCAACTGTCGGACTGAACGGTGGGGCATCGAGGGGGCTTTTCGCGGATCAGTGCAGGCGTGATGGTGGGCGCTGGCATCGCCGTCCCCATGCTGTTCCCGGACGTAGCCGTAGCGGCCGAGGAACATGCTCTGCCCGGTGCCGCGATGTCGCTGTGGTGGGCACTGCCCTTTGCCGGCCTGCTGCTGTCCATCGCCACCGGCCCGCTGCTGTTCCACCATGTCTGGGAGCATCACTACGGCAAGATCGCGGCCCTGTGGGCGGCGCTGGTCGTCGTGCCGCTGGCGCTCGCCTTCGGGATCCCCCAGGCGGCCGAGGCGGTGCTGCATGCGCTGCTCACCGAATACATGTCCTTCATCATCCTGCTGTTTGCGCTGTTCACCATTTCGGGCGGCATCCTAGTCGCCGGCAACATCCACGGCACGCCGCTGGTCAATGCCGGGCTGCTGCTGGTCGGCGCGCTGCTCGCCTCGGTCATCGGTACGACGGGCGCCTCGATGATCCTGATACGGCCGATCATCCGCGCCAATGATAACAGGCCGTTCAACGCCCATGTCGTCGTCTTCTTCATCTTCCTTGTGTCCAACATTGGCGGCTCGCTGACGCCGCTCGGTGATCCCCCGCTGTTCGTCGGCTTCCTGCGTGGCGTCGACTTCTTCTGGACAACCGCCAACCTTTGGCGCGAGACGCTGTTCGTCGGCGGCCTGGTGCTGGCCGTGTTCCTGGCGATCGACATCATCCTGCACCGGCGCGAGGCCGGCGCGCCGAAGATCAAGGACCCGACGCCGGATTCGAAGGTTCGCATCCGCGGCCTGCCCAACATTCCGCTGCTGGCCGGCGTTATCGGCGCCATCCTGCTGTCGGCGACGTGGAAGCCTGATGTCGCCTTCTCCATTCAAGGCGTGGCGCTGGAACTGCAGAACCTGGTGCGCGACGCCGTTATCCTGGCGCTCGCCTTCGTGTCGCTGGCGGTTTCGCGCAAGGAATACCGCGCGGCGAACGGCTTCAACTGGGGTCCGATCGCGGAAGTGGCAAAATTGTTTGCCGGCATCTTCATCTGCATCGTGCCGGTCATCGCCATCCTGAGGGCCGGTCACGAGGGTGCGCTGGCGCCGCTGGTCGCGCTCGTCACCTCGGCGCAAGGCACGCCTAACGATCTCGCCTATTTCTGGTTGACCGGAGCGCTGTCGTCCTTCCTCGACAATGCGCCGACCTATCTCGTGTTCTTCGAGCTTGCCGGCGGCGATCCACATCACCTGATGACCGAATTCGCCTCGACGCTTGCCGCGATCTCGGCGGGTGCGGTGTTCATGGGCGCCAACACCTATATCGGCAACGCGCCCAACTTCATGGTCTATGCCATCGCCAGGCAGCGTGGCGTGAAGATGCCCGGCTTCTTCGGCTACATGCTGTGGTCCGGCCTGGTGCTGATCCCGGCCTTCCTGATCGCCGGCTTTCTGTTTTTCGGCTGATCAACCAACGCCCACATAGCGCCTGACCGCCGATGGGTCGGCACGCAATTCCTCGACATCCACCGTCTCGCGGTTACGGCCGTTCTCGATGAACGACACACGGTCGGCGACCGACAGCACCGCATCGACGCGCTGTTCCACCAGGATGGTCGAGACGTCCATCTCGCGCAGCTTCGATACCGTCTCGCGGATCTTGGCGATCATCGACGGCATCAGCCCTTCGGTCGGTTCGTCGAGCAACAGCACTTGCGGTTCGAGGCAAAGCGCGCGCGCCATCGCCAGCATCTGCTGCTCGCCGCCCGACAGCGTGCCCGAGCGCTGCCGCAGCCGCTGGCGCAGTAGCGGAAAGAGGTCGAGGACGTTTTCCCGCACGGCCTTGCCCTTGCCGCGCGCCATCAGCCCGATCTCGATGTTCTCCGCCACCGTCATCTCGGCAAACAGCCGCCTGCCCTGCGGCACATAGGCGACGCCGGCCTTCGGCACTTCGTGCGCCGGCAGGCCGGTCAATTCCTGGCCGTCGAGTTTGATCGAGCCCGCGCTCGAAGGAAGCAGGCCCATGATCGCCTTCAGCGTCGTCGTCTTGCCGGCGCCGTTGCGGCCGAACAGGCACAGCACCTCGCTTTTGTTGAGCACGAGGTCGAGACCGTAGAGCACCTGGACCTCGCCGTAGAAGCAGTTCAGTCCCGCGATCCGCAATGCCTCGGCCTTGCTCGTCTCATTCATGGGGTGGTCCCCAGATAGGCTTGCTGTACCGCCGCGTTCTCGCGGATCGCTTCCGGGGTGCCTTCCGCCAGGATCCTGCCGGCGTTGAAGACGGTAATGCGGTCGGCGAGTTGCATGACGACGGGCATATTGTGTTCGATCAGCAGCACCGTGGCGCTGCTGGCGATGTCGCGCACCAGCACGATGAAATTGTCGATCTCGCTGTCGGCGAGCCCCTGCGTCGGCTCGTCGAGGATCAGCAGGCGCGGCTTGAGCGCCAGGCCCATCGCCACTTCGAGCAGGCGCTGGTGGCCATAGGACAATTGCCCGGCCGGCATATGGGCGCGGTCCGCGAGCCCGGTGCGTTCCAGCGCCGTCATGACAGCGGCCTGTATCGCGCTCTTGGAAGGCCCGTGCCTCAGTGTCAGTTGCACGGGCAGCGCGACGTTGGCGTAAACGGACAGGTTGGCATAGATGCTGGTAATCTGGAACGTGTAGGCGATGCCTTGGCGCACCCTGACATAGGCCGGCATGCCGGTGATGTCGGCGCCATCGAACACGATCGCTCCTGAAGACGGCTGGATGCGGCCGCTGACCATGCTGACGAAGGTAGTCTTCCCCGCCCCGTTGGGGCCGATGACGGCACGGATTTCACCGGGCATCAAGGTGAAGTCGACGTTGTCGACAGCGCGCAGGCCGCCGAAATGACGCGACAGGCCCTTGGTGGCCAAAAGCGGCGTCATGGCAGCCATCCGAGCCAGCGCTGGCGGATGGTGCCGAGAATGCCTTTCGGGAAAAACAGCACCAGAAGGATCAGCGCAATGCCGACGATCAGCAGATAGGCCGAGGTGTAGCCGCTGGAGACGTCGATGACATAGTACATGAAGACGGTGCCGATCAGCGGCCCGAGCGTCGTGGCGGCCCCGCCGAGCAGCACCCACAGCAGCGGCAGGATAGAATATTGCACCGACGCGAAGCTCGAGCCGACATAGCCGAACAGCAGCGCGTAGGCGGCGCCCGACGCCGCGCAGATCGTGCCGGAGACGACGACGGCCATGAGCTTGTTGGAGAAGGTGTCGTAGCCCAGCATCTTCGTGCGTTCCTCGTTTTCGCGGATGGCGACCAGAACGCGGCCATACCGGGAGCGGACGATGGCCAGCGTAACCAAAAGCACGAGCGAGAACAGCAGCAGTGCGCTCATGTAACGCACGGTGGGGTCGGTGAGGTCCAGCGACGTCGCACCGAGATTGAGGACACGCGCCGGCTGCGGCACGACCTGGCCCTGATCGCCGCCGGTCCACGTCGCGAAGTAGAGGATCAACAGCGAAAACACCTGCGCGAACATCATGGTGACGATCATGAAGGCGACGCCCGTGGTGCGCAACGCCAGCAGGCCGATCACCAGCGCCAGCACGGCGCCGCAGGCAATCCCGACAAGGAAGGCCAACGGCACGCCCCAACCGAGCTGGATGATGGCAAGGCCGGCGCCGTAAAGTCCGGCGCCGAAGAACATGGCGTGGCCGAGGCTGAGCAGGCCGACATAGCCGAACAGCATGTTGTAGCCCATCGCGAACACCGCCAGCACCATGATGCGGGCGAGCAGGCCGTGGTAGTACTCCGGCAGAACGAAGCTCAGCGCGAAGAGCAGGGCGATGACGCCGAGATGCAGCGCATAGGCCTTTGCCGGCGAAGCTTCGCTCATCGCGATGCCGTCCCGAACAGGCCTTGCGGCCGGAACACCAGCACCATGGCGACCAGCAGCGTGGCGATTATCTTGGCCAAGGTCGGCGAGAAGAACATCGAAATGATGCCGTCGGAAAGGCCGATCAGCACGGCGGCAACGACGGTGCCGCGCAGCGAGCCGAGGCCGCCGATGATGACGACGATGAAGGACAAGAGCAGCGGATCCTGCCCCATCAGGTAATGCGCCTGACTGATCGGCACGATCAGCACCGCGGCGATCGCCGCCAGCATGGCGCCGAGCGCGAAGACGCCGCCATAGACGCGGTCGACCGGAATGCCGAAGGCTTGCGCGGTCTCGCTGTCATACTGGGTGGCGCGCATGATGAGGCCGATCCTGGTGCGCGTCAGCACCAGCCACGTCGCGAGCAAGAGAAGCGCGGAGGCGGCAATGATCGACAGTTTGTAACCGGAGTAGCCGAACCACGGCAAAAGGATGCGGTAGCTGAAGGGCGGCTCCACCGGCCGCGCCTCCGGGCCATAGAAGGTCAGCGCCAGCTGCTGGATGATGTAGAGCATGCCGATCGTGGCGACGATGGTGGCTTCCGGATTGTAGTTGAGCCGGCGCAGCACCAGCCGTTCGGCCACCAGCGCAATGGCGCCGACGATCAGCGGCGCGATCACCAGTGCTGCCAGGAAGCCGAGCGCGGGGTGACCCGATATCGCCGTCGAGATCGCCCAGGCGAGCACTGCGCCCAGCATGAAGAACTCGCCATGCGCAACATTGACGACGCGCATGACGCCAAACACCAGCGACAGCCCAAGCGCGGTCAACGCCAGCACGGCTGATGTGACGAGGCCTTCGAGGGCGGCGAGGAGAAGGTGGGGACCGAAGTGCATCGGCTAGGCACCGAGGGATGCGCGAGGCACCCCCCTCTGCCCTGCCGGGCATCTGCCCCGCAAGGGGGGAGATTGGATGTCGTCTCTGGTTTCGCCAATCATCAACGCTGGCGGATGGGCGCTGCCACACAAACTGCCGATCTCCCCCCTTGCGGGGGAGATGTCCAGCAGGACAGAGGGGGGTGCCTTGGCGCTCACGCTTGCTAGATGGCTAAGCCTAAAGCGCCTGCTTCGTATAGTCCCCCTCGGCCTCGTAAAGCCCGTCCTCGATCTTGGTCTTGTGCACCACCTTCAGCTTGCCGCCTTCGACCTTGGAGATATTCTGGATGCCGAAGCACTGGTGGATCTTGCCGTTGAAGGTCTTTGGCCCCTGCGGATGCTCCGGACCTTCGGCGAAGGCGGTCAGCGCCTCGGTCGCCTCGACGAGCTTGGCACGGTCCTCCGGACCCTTGTAGCCGGCATCTTCCATCGCCTTCTTGACGACATAGAGCGTTTCCCAGCAGCCGAACATGTGCGCCGCGGTGGAAACGTCCTTGGGATCGCCGACCGCCGCTCCATTGTCGTCGATGCCGACGGCGGCGCGGTAGGCCTTCTGCGCAGCGCTATCATCGGGCTGGGCGTAGCGTGGCGAGCCTTCCCAGAAATGGCTGCCGTCCAGGAATTCCAGGCCGGGGCTGTTGATGTCGGTGGCTTCGAGCGAATCGATGAAGCCGAACAGCTGCGGCCGGTTGGAGCCGTAGAATTCGCCGAGCTCCTTGACGAAGGTGAGCACGGCCGGGCCGACCATGACGTGGTAGATCACCTCGGTCTCGGGCGGGATCTGCGGAAAATATTTGGTGAAGGAGGATTCCGTCGGCGGAATGGCGATCTGCGCGATGACCTCGGCGCCTTGCGCCTTCAGCGCCGGCGGCAGGTAGTCGCGATGGTCGTAGCCGAAGGCGAAATCCGGGAAGATCTGCGTCACCTTCTTGCCGGCATTGGCCGCGATCCACGGCGCCATCGACTGGATCTGGCTCTTCACGTCGGTGATGCCGGGCTGGAAGACATAGCGGTTGAGCTTGGTCGAGGCGACGTGGTGGCCTTCGCTGACGACGAAGTAGGGGATTTTGGCCTCGCCGGCGGCGGGCGCCGAACCGATGACGACATGCGAGAACAGCGTGCCGAAGACGATATCGGTCTTGTGCTGGGTGGCGAATTTGCCGACGACTTCCGCACCACGGCCGGGATCGGTGCCGTCATCCTCGATGATCACCTCGACCTGACGGCCGTTGATGCCGCCGGCGGCGTTGATCGCCTTGACCGCGGCAGCGGTGGTCTTCTCGTACCAGCGGCCATAGGCGGCGCCGATGCCGGTGCGGTGCGACTGGAAGCCGATCTTGATCGGCGCCGAGCTCTGCGCCTGGGAATAGCGGACGAAACCGGGCGCCACGGCAAGGCCGGCGCCCGCGGCCAGGCCCTTCAGCGCGGTGCGGCGGGTGAGGCCGGTCTTGGAGATGAGGCCAGTCTTGGAGAGGTCGAAAAATCCGTTCTTGTCAGCCATGTTCGTTCCCCTGTTTTTTCAGTCTTGACCAACGATAGTGCGGGTTCGGCATCCTCGCTCGGAGGGTGCGGAAAATTGCATGTGTACAAACTAAATCACCAAAGCCCTGATGTGGCAAGCGAGCTTTCCCCAACGACATCGGGGCCGCCCTTTTGTCATCCGACGGTCGGCGTGGCAAGCAGCCAGAGGCCGAAGACCGTGTAGGCGATCATCAGCAGGGTGAGCGGAAACTGGCTGAGCGCGGCGCGGGCGGGCTGCGGATGCAGGCGCCAGGCAAAGCCGTGCGCGACGAGGACGGCGAGCACATGGCCTAGGATGATGGCGCCGGCCTGGATGTTCCACAGCCACCAGGCCGACTCCGCGCCGGCGACGATGCCGGCCTCGACCTGTATGTCGGCGGAGCCGAACAGGTTCCAGCCCAGCGCGAACGGGTCGGACAACGAGGCTAGTGCATACTGGCCGTCGACCAGCAGCGCCGTTAGATAGTGCGCGACATGGTAGGCGAGCGCGATCGGCACGATCGACCACACCAGCAGTCCGGCCGCCTGGCCAAGTGGCGGACCGCTGCCGGCCAGGCGCTGGCCGAGCCAGACCGCGAAAAGGAACACCGCTGCCAGCAGCACGAATGTCAGAACGAGCCCAAAAGTGCCGCTACCGATCACCGCCGTGCGGCCCGGGAATTCAAGCGGATTGACGCCGAACAGGCCGAGCCAGAAGAAGGTTTTCGACAGGCCGTCGAACGAGACCGAGGACAAGGCCAGCAGCAGGAAGGCGATGCCGCTGGGCGGCAATGGCTCCGCCGCCAGCAGCTTGGCGGCCGGCCAGCACAGTACTAGCCGGCCTGCCTCGTCGCGCTCGACCGGTGCAAAGCGCGCCACCATGGCGAAGAACGCGGTCAGGAACTCGCCGCTCCGGCTCCAGTCGCGATAGCCGAAGGCCAGCATGGCGAGGAATGAGAACAGCCAGTAGAGGCCGGCGGCAAAGGCGAGCCGTGCCGGGTCGTCGGGCGCCGCATCGATCAGCTCGAACCAGGCAAAGGCGAAGAACAGCATGACGGCAGGCCAGCAGCCGACCCATCGTGGAAGGCGCCAAGGTCCCTCATCGCCAGTGCCAAGCAGGCGCGAGACGAGCCGCCACGGTCCAACCCAAGGATTCAGCCATGACCAGAGATCGCCGAAGACGCCTTGCAGCAGCGTGACGCCGGCCCACAGCAGCGTCCAGATCACCAGCGGCAATGGGTTGGAGAGCGGGTCGCGGCTGCCGAAAAGGCCGGCGGCGACGAGAATTGCAAAGCCGGCAAAGCATATCAGGCTGATGGCGCTGCGGGCGCTGTCGCCGGGGGTGAACAGCGGCAGGCGCCTACGCCAGAAACGGTCGAGGGAGGCCGCGGGCAGCAGTGCCAGCACAAGAAAGCTGACGGCCACGGCGAATGCGCCGCCGATCAGGTAGTAGCCTGTTGGGAGGAGCAGGACGTGGCCACGGTCGGAGGCGTGGGCGAAGGCGGGTGTGGGGGCGATAAGCAGCGCGACAAACAACAAGGCCAACGACAGGCAACGGCACTCTACGGCGCCCCCCTCTGTCCTGCCGGACATCTCCCCCACAAAGGGGGAGATCGGCAGTTGACACGATCGGCGCCCTTCTTGCGACGTTGAAAATTGGCGAAAGCGGAGATCACAGCCAATCTCCTCCCTCGTGGGGGAGATGTCCGGCAGGACAGAGGGGGGCGCCAAGGAACTCGACCTATCCAAGAGCCCGCCTGTTCTTCACACCTTGACCAGTTGCTCCACCCGGTCCTTCTCCCCAAAAATCCTGAGATACCGCTGAATTTCCTTCTCATCCCCCGTCGCCTTGGCCGGGTTGTCGGACAGCTTCACCGCCGGTCTGCCATTCGCTTCCGTCACCTTGCAGACCAGCGATATGGCATCGAGGCTGTTGGTTTCGGTCGGCGCGCAGCCTTCGAAATCATTGGTGAGGTTGGTGCCCCAGCCGAAGGACATGCGCACCTTGCCCTTGAAGTGGCGGTAGGTCTCCTCGATGGTTTCCACCTCAAGCCCGTCGGAGAAGATCAGCAGCTTCTGCTTGGGGTCCTTGCCCCTCTCGCGCCACCAGGACAGGATTTTTTCGCCGCCCTCGATCGGCGGCGCGCTGTCGGGGCGAAAGCCTGTCCAGTCGGCCACCCAGTCCGGCGCGTCGCGCAGGAACGAGGCGGTGCCGAAGGCATCGGGCAGCACGATCAGGAGGTTGCCGCCATAATAGCGCTGCCAGTCCTGCAGCACCTTGTAGGGGGTCTGTTTCAGCTCCTTCTCCGAATTGGCAAGGGCGGCAAACACCATCGGCAATTCATGCGCATTGGTGCCGAGCGCCTCGAGGTCGTTGTCCATGGCCAGCAGCACGTTGGAGGTGCCGGTGAAGGCTTCGCCAATGCCTTCCTTCAGCGCCTCGACGCACCAGCGCTGCCACAGGAAGGAATGCCGCCGGCGCGTGCCGAAGTCGGAAATGCGGATGCCGGGCAGCGCCTTCAGCCGCTCGGTCTTAGCCCACATCTTGGCCTTGGCGCGGGCATAGAGCACATCGAGCGCGAACGGCCCGAAGGCCCGCATGGCGGCGCGGGAGCGCAGCTCGTTGATGATCGCGAGCGCCGGGATTTCCCACAGCGTGGTGTACATCCACGGGCCGCTGAAGGAGAGCTCGTACTGGCCGTCGCGCTTCGACAGCTCGTAGTCGGGCAGCCGGAAGCCTTCCAGCCAGGCGAGGAATTCCGGTTCGAAGATCTGCTTGCGGCCATAGAAATTGTTGCCGCCGAGCCAGATCATTTCCTTCTTGGAGAAGCGCAAGGTGCGGGCATGGTCGAGCTGTTCGCGCAGTTCACCTTCGTCGATCTCGTCGGCAAGACGCACCGAGGTGGTGCGGTTGATCAGCGAGAAGGTGGCGTCGACCTTGGGGTACATGCCCCAGATCATCTGCAGCATCAAAAGCTTGTAGAAGTCCGTGTCGAGCAGGCTGCGCACGATCGGGTCGAGCTTCCAGGTGTGGTTGTAGACACGCCGCGCAATATCGGTCTTAGCCATGTTTCAACACCGCCTTCGCTGCCTGCCATCCATAACCGCGACAGGCCTCATAGCATCGAATTGGCCAAAGCGCTGCCCGCTTTCAGGCTGGCCCGACAAAAAGAACGGCCTGCGCATGGCCATGAGCAGCCGGTCTCAGCCGACCGCCTTCGCGCCGATGACCTTGAGTTGCGGACGCTTGCGGCGGCTGATGATGCGGCCGGCGACCGGAGCGTCGGCACGGCCGTCATCTCCGGCCTTCTCGGCAAACAGCCAGTCGATGAACACCTGCACGATCGGCGTCGCGCGCATCTCGTTGCGGCAGACGACATAGAAATCGTCGACCGCCGGCACCGAAAGGCTGAACGGCGCGATCAGCATGCCCCTGGCCAGCAGCGCGCTTGCCGTCACGGAATCGCCAAGCGCCACGCCATGGCCATGCACCGCCGCCTCGGCCGCCATGCGCGCGTCGCCCAGATGATGGCGGCGGCCCTTTTCGAGGTCCAGCGCATCGGCGGCCGCCAGCCAGGTGTGCCATTCGCGGCCGTCGTCGCCATGCAGGAAGACATGGTCGGCCAAGTCCCTGACGCTGCGGATCGGCCGGTTGTTGATCAAAGTCGGGCTGACCACGGGAAACAGCTCCAGCCCCGACCATTTGCGCATCCAGCAATCGGCCCAGCTGCCATCGCCATAGTGCACGCAGACATCGATTTGCGGCGCACGGATATCCCTGGGGTCGTTGGAGGGGATCAGCGTCAGCTGGATGTCGGGATATTGCGCGGTGAAGCTGCCCAGCCTCGGCGTCATCCACAAAAGCAGCAAGGCCGGCACGCAGGATACCGACAGCGCGCCGCTGCTGGCCGGCCGCGTAAGCCGCTGCGTGGCGGCGGCGATGCCGTCGAAGGCGGTCGATACCGCCGGCAACAGCTCCGCGCCATGCGGCGTCAGCCTGACCCGCTGGCCAATACGCTCGAACAGCTTGACGCCAAGCGACTGCTCCAGCGCCTTGATCTGGTGGCTGACGGCGCCATGCGTGACATTCAGTTCACTCGCCGCCTTGGTCAGTGAGCCATGGCGCGCCGTTGCCTCGAAGGCGCGCAGCGGGTTCAGGGGTGGCAGGCGCTTGACCATGGACGCTCGGCTTCTTTGTGAGATTTTCTCACAGGAAACACCCTAACAATATCAATTGCTTTTTCAATTGGGCTGCCGGACACTTCGGCTCGAAATAACACCAAGACGTGAAATCTGCAGGCAGCCAGCGGGACAGCGACCCGGCCGGATGACGGCCGGTTCGTTTGAGATCGCCGACGGCGGCACTGCATCAGCCCAGGAGGAGCGGATATGGGTTACGATCGCGGCAAGCTCGACGCGTTGCGCCGCAAGTATGGCGAGAGCCATGGCGGCGAGATGTTCGACCCGAAATTCCGCAAGGTCGCCGACAAGATCTTCTCCAAGTCGGGCACAAGGCTGGCGCCCTATTCCGGCATCCCGACCTTTCTCGCCGCGCCCTACCGCGAAATCGCTGCCGAGAACCCGGATTTCGGCGACTTGCAGGTGGCCATCATCGGCGTGCCGATGGATCTGGGCGTCACCAACCGGCCCGGTTCGCGCTTCGGGCCGAGGGCGCTGCGCGCCATCGAACGCATCGGCCCCTACAACCACGTGCTGGAATGCGCGCCGACGCATGAGCTTCGCGTTGCCGACATCGGCGACACGCCATTCCGCAGCCGCTACCGGCTGGAGACCAGCCATGAGGACATCGAGCGCCGCACCAACCAGATCGTCGATGCCGGCGTCATCCCGCTGTCGGTCGGCGGCGACCATTCGATCAGCCATCCGATCCTGAAGGCCGTCGGCAAGAAGGCGCCGGTCGGCCTCATCCATATCGACGCCCATTGCGACACCAGCGGCCTGTTCGACATGACCAAGTTCCACCACGGCGGCCCGTTCCGCAACGCGGTGCTCGACGGCGTGCTCGACCCGACGCGGACCATCCAGATCGGCATCCGCGGCTCGGCCGAATATCTCTGGGAGTTCACTTACGAGTCGGGGATGACCGTGGTGCACGCCGAAGAGGTGACCGGGATGGGCATCCCCGCCATCATCGAGAAGGCGCGCAAGATCGTCGGCGACGGCCCGACCTACGTCTCCTTCGACATAGACAGCGTCGATCCCGCCTTCGCGCCCGGCACCGGCACGCCGGAAGTCGGCGGCCTGACGACGCGCGAAGTGCTCGAGCTGCTGCGAGGCCTCAAGGGCCTCAACATCGTCGGCGGCGATGTCGTCGAGGTGGCGCCGCAATATGACGCCACCACCAACACCGCGCATGCCGGCGCCCAGGTGCTGTTCGAGATATTGAGCCTGATGGTATTCAGCCCGGCCATCACGGGCAAGCGCGCCTGACACCTGAACCAGTAAAGGCGGCCGCCGCGCTGGAGCCGGCAGCCGCCTCAAACAATCAAGAGCTTCCAGAAGGGGAATAAGAATGACAATCCACTCGACACTGAAATCATCCATAGCCGCCATCCTAGTGCTCGGTGCCGCCGGCCTCGGTCTCGCCACCCAGGCGGCCAATGCCGACGCGCTGGCTGACATCACCAAGGCCGGCACCATCAATGTCGGCGTCTTCGCCGACTTCCCGCCCTTCTCCTCGGCCAGCGCCGATATGAGCCTCAAGGGCTACGACATGGATGTCGCGCAATACATCGCCGACACGCTCAAGGTGAAGCTCAATCCGGTCGCCGTCACCGGCCAGAACCGCATCCCCTATCTCAACGACCATCGCGTCGACATACTGATGAGCGTCGGCTACTCCAAGGAGCGCGAGCAGGTCATCGACTTTGCCGCTGCCTACGCGCCCTACTACATCGCGGTGATCGGTCCGGCGGCGATGTCGGTCAAAGGCAAGGAAGACCTTGCCGACAAGTCGATCGCCGTCAATCGCGGCACGCTCGAGGACACCTCGCTGACCGAGGCCGCGCCCGCCTCGGCCGACATCAAGCGCTTCGACAACTACAATTCGGTCATCCAGGCCTTCATCTCGGGCCAGACCCAGCTGATGGTCGTCGGCAACGATGTCGGCGCCCAGGTGCTGGCCAAGCAGGATGCGCTGAAGCCGGAGCAGAAGTTCCAGCTGCTGACCTCGCCCTCGCATATCGGCCTCAACAAGAACGAAGACGGGCTGAAGAAGGCGGTCAACGACGCCATCGCCAAGATGCTGGCCGACGGCAAGCTGGACGAAAGCTCGAAAGCCTGGCTGAAGACGCCGCTCAACCCCGACAACCTCAAGGATTGAGTCGCCGTGGCCTTTGCCTGGCTCCCGGGTGCCTTGGGCGACATCGCGCATGGCGCGGCCACGACGATCCTGCTGATCGCCGTGACCACGCTGGCCGGCACGCTGCTCAGCATCCTGGGCGCCGCCGGACGGCGGAACGGCCCCATGCCGCTGCGTCACGCCATCGCCTGGTATGTTGAGGTGATGCGCAACACGCCGTTCCTGGTGCAGCTGTTCTTCATCTTCTTCGGCCTGCCGAGCCTCGGCATCCGACTCGACCCGATCCTGGCCGCCATGCTGGCGATGACGCTCAACATGGCGGCCTATACGATCGAGATCGTCGGCGCCGGGCTCGATGCCGTGCCGGGTGGGCAGACGGAAGCAGCCCTGGCTCTGGGGCTCAGGCCCCGCCAGGTGTTCGTCAAGATCGTGCTGCCGCAGGCGCTCAAGATCATCTATCCGGCGCTGACCAGCCAGATCGTCATCATGATGCTCGAATCGGCCGTCGTGTCGCAGATCGCGGTGCGCGAGCTGACCTATGAGGCCGATATGCTGCAGGCGCGCACCTTCCGGTCCTTCGAGACCTATTTCGTCGTGACGCTGGTCTATCTCGCAATGTCGATGGCCTTGCGCCGGCTTCTGGTCACCGGCGGGCGCCGTGCGCTCGGAGCGGGCGTGTCATGATCGAGTTCACTTTCTGGGACATCGTGCGCAACCTTCTGCTGGCCACACGCTGGACGGTGCTGCTGTCGCTGGCCGCCTTCGTCGGCGGCGCGCTGGTCGGCATGGCGGTGCTGTTCTTCCGGATCTCCAAGCATAAATGGAGCCGCCGCCTTGCCTCGGGCTACATCGCGCTCTTCCAGGGTACGCCGCTGTTGATGCAGCTCTTCCTGATGTTCTTCGGCCTGCCCATGCTCGGCCTGCGCATAGAGCCCTGGACCGCGGCGGTGCTCGGCCTCACCTTCTTCGCCAGCGCCTATCTCGCCGAGATCTGGCGCTCCGGCGTCGATGCCTTGCCGCGCGGCCAGTGGGACGCCGGCGCCAGCCTCGGCCTGCACTATCTGCAGGAGCTCAGGCTGATCATCCTGCCACAGGCATTCTCGATCACCCGCGCGCCGACGGTCGGCTTCCTGGTGCAGCTGATCAAGTCGACGGCGCTGACCTCGATCATCGGTTTCGAGGAGCTGGTGCGGACCTCCAACGCTATCAACAACGCCACCTTCGAACCGTTCAAGGTCTACGGGCTGGTGGCGCTGATCTTCTTCCTCATGTGCTTCCCGCTGACGCAATATGCCCGTTCGCTCGAAAAGCGCGCGGCGGCCCGCTAGATCCAGGCGGAATAACCGAGGTGGAGTGGACGGCTTGTCCGCGTCTTGCGATCAGAAGGGACAAGCCGCCCCAAGGGCTATTTCAGAGGCAGGAAGAGCTCAACGACCACTTCGTGCAGTGGCCCTTCCGCGAGGCGGGACAGCCGGCGCTGGCAATAGACTGGAAAGTCGCGCACGTCCTCGCCGCTGGCCGGAAGCCATTCCCGATAGAGGTAGAGTGCCGCGGGTTCGAGATTGTTGGTGTTGCCGGGGTAGCGCAGCACCGCGCAGCGTCCGCCGGGGATCACGCCGGCCTTCATCTGCCCGTCATTCTCATCGATCGGCTGATCGGTCCCAACACAAATGTCCATGCTGTAGTCTGCCGCGATTGCGGGCTCCCTTTCGGAACGGAAGACGTTGAAGGTCGGGCTTGTCTCGGGCGACAAGCCCGCCGCCTTGCGCCAGGCGATGAACCGCTGGATGGTGTCCTGGAGTGTCGCCCGGTCTCCGCGATGCTCCATGATCGCCACCGGTGTGGGCGGCACATCGCGGATCGTCACGTCGTCGGGTTCGAAGATTATCTGCATGAGCGTGTTCCTTGCTTTGTCGAAAGGCCCGAAGGCCATGAGCCACGCCCCCCAGTCGGGAGATTTCCGAAACGACGAAGGCGACTGTCCGAACCGTTGCCGAAAGGCGCGGGCGAAGGCATCCGGTGCGTCGTAACCGGCATCCATCGCTATATCGGTGACGCTTTGGGCGTCGCTCGCGGCAAGCCTGTGCGAAGCGCGCTTCATGCGGGCGAGTTGGACATAGCGATGCACGGACAGCCCGAAGGTGGCCATGAACTGCCGGTGGAAATGGAATTTCGAGAACGCCGCGACGCCGCTCAACGCTTCCAGGCCCAGATCGTCGTCCAGATGCTGGTCTATATGGTCCAGCACCCGCTGCATCCGGGCATGATATTTTTCAACGGATGCCTTCACCGTCTCTTCCTCCGTGGCAGCACCAGATAGACGCTCCCAGATATCTCGCGCTCGACCGATCTTGCCATTTTGGCCTCGTCGGTTTCCCTATCTTCACCACGCAACCGTGATTTGCGGTAAGCCGCGCCGCGCCCCAATGTGAGCGCAACGGCTTTCGGGAGGGAGGGGCGTTGGCGATGCAGGCGAAATATCGTGTCGCTCTCGCGGGCCTGTTTGCGTTTTGGATGATACAGCCGGCCGCGGCCGCCGACCAGGCACCCGATCGCATAAGCATACCGGCCGACGGCAAGAACGAGCCGGCGACGCTGGACGCAATGCTGTTCAAGCCGCAAGGGCAAGGGCCATTTCCGGCGGTCGTGGCCATGCATGGCTGCAGTGGCCTATGGAGCAGTAAGAACGGGGCGGAGCTCAGCCCGCGCCATGCCGATTGGGGCCGGCGCCTGGCCGCTCTCGGCTATGTCGTGATCTTTCCGGACAGTTTCGGCTCGCGCGACCTTGGACCGCAATGCAAGAACGGCGACCGCGAGGTCGAACCCTACCGCGAGCGAGTGGAGGATGCCAATGCCGCCCGCCGCTATCTGCAGACGCTGCCCTATGTGAAGCCTGCCGCCATCGCCTTGCTTGGCTGGTCGAATGGCGGCTCGACCGTTCTTTACACGGTCCGGCCGAAGGATAGGCCGAAGCCGGATTCGCCCGACTTTCGCGCGGCGGTTGCCTTCTACCCCGGCTGCAGGGCTCCGGCCGAAAAAGGCGATTGGGCGACCCGTGTGCCGCTGCTGATTGTGATGGGCGAGGCGGACGACTGGACACCGGCCGCGCCGTGCAAGGCGCTGGCCGACGCCAATCCCGACAGCGTCAAGCTTATCCTCTATGCCGGCGCCTATCATGATTTCGACAATGAGGCGCAAAAGCTCCACGAACTGCATGGGCTGGCCTATACCGCCAATGGCGACGGCGTGACCCATGCCGGACTGAATCCGGCAGCCCGTGCAGCAGCGCTCAAGGACGTGCCCGACTTCCTCGCCGTGCTGAAGCAATAGGCGACATCGGATCAACCTGACTGTCACCGGGCTACGGGGCTACGCGGCCCGAATTATGTGCAAGACAGGAATATTATTCACGGCTAATCTTCCAGCGCTGACCACCGATCCTGTGGGAAACCGCCTGCGGGTGCTGCTCGCAAGCGATTGATCTGACAGCAGCAGACCTGAATCGGGGAACTGTGGTGATAAGGGTGATCGGAACGGGCTTTGGCCGGACAGGAACGGACTCGATGCGCGAGGCGCTGACGATCCTTGGCTTCGGCCCGTGTCACCACATGTACGAAGTCATGGCCAATGAAGACCAGAAGCGGCTTTGGCGCGCTCTGGCCCAGGGCGCGGCGCCAGAATGGAATCAGCTGTTGGCCGGCTACGCATCCTGCGTCGACTGGCCCTCGGCGCACTATTGGCGTGAGCTGATCGACTTCTATCCGGACGCACGGGTCATTCTGACATATCGCTCGCCGGAAAGCTGGTGGGCAAGCTTCGAGGAGACGATCCTGGCGGGCATCAACCAGAGTACGGATCAGGAATCGCTCGGTCTTGCCTTGATCTCCAGGCAGGTCTTCGGCGGCCGGGCGCATGATCGCGCCCATGCCATCGCCGTTTACGAAGCCAATGTAAGGGCAGTCATTGCGACAGTGCCACCGGGCAGGCTGCTGGTCCACAATCTGGGAGACGGATGGGAGCCGCTTTGCCTCCATCTCGGTGTGCCGGTGCCGGACCGGTCGTACCCCAATCGCAACAACACCAAGGACTTCCGGTCGGCTCTCGGACAGAACTAGCTTGCCCCACATCTGCAAGTGTTGATGACCGCTGGCGGCCACCGGCCGTCTGGTTCAATGCCCGAACGCCAGCGGCGGTGCCAACCGATCCCGCCGCAGCCAGCGCGCCAGGAGCAGCGCCGCCACCACCGCCAGCCCCGACGACAGGCCGATCCAGATGCCGACGCCGTGGAAGCCGAAATGGAAGGCGAGCAGCACGCCGAGCGGCAGGCCGACGCCCCAATAGCCGATCGCGGCATAGATCATCGGCACCTTGGTGTCGTGCAGGCCGCGCAGCATGCCGGCGGCCACCGCCTGCGCGCCGTCGAAGACCTGGAACAGTGCGGCAAACACCAGGAACGACACGGCAAGCGCGATCACCCTGGCATTGGCCGGGTTGGCGAGGTCGATGAAGGCGCTGATCAAGAGATGCGGCCACAGCACCATCACCAGCCCCATCAGCGCCATGAACGAGACGCCGATGACGAACGCGGTCCAGCCGGCACGCGACACGCCCTCCGGATTGCCGGCGCCATGCGCAAGCCCGACGCGAACCGTCACCGCCTGGTTGAGGCCGAGCGGCACCATGAAGGAGATCGAGGCGATCTGGATGGCGATGGCGTGCGCGGCCAGCGAATCCGCGTCGATCAGGCCCATCAGCAGGGCCGCCGCGTTGAAGATCGTCACCTCGAAGGCAAGGATGCCGGCGATCGGCAGGCCAAGCCGCAGCAGGCCCTTGAAGCGCGGCCAGTCGGACCGCCAGAAGCGGCCGAACAGGCGGTAGCGCCGAAACTTCTTCTCCAGCATCACCACGAGAGCCATGCCGATGAACATCAGCATGCTGGACAGCGAGGTGGCGAGGCCTGAGCCGGCAATGCCCATCGCCGGAAAGCCGAGATTGCCGAACATGAACACCCAGTTGAACAGCGCGTTGCAGGCGACGGCGACGAAGACGATGATCAGCGCCCAGCCCGGCCGCTCCAGCGCCGAGATGAACGAGCGCAGCACGATATAGCCGTAGAAAGGCAGCACCGCCCATTCCAGCCAGCGCAAATAGATGCCGGCCTGGTGCGCCAGCGCGGGTTCCTGCCCCATCGCCAGCAGGATCGCCTCACCGTGCCAGAGCACGATCCAGATCGGGATCGAGATCAGGATCGCCAGCCACAGGCCCTGGCGCACGGTGCGGCGCAAATCGCGCACCGAATAGCGGCGGCGGCCGAGCTCGGTGGCGATCATCGGGGAGGTCGCCAGCATCAGGCCGAGGCCGAAGATCAGCGGCATGAAATAGAGGTTGGCGCCAAGCGCGCCGCTGGCCAGCGTGTCCGGCCCGAGCCTGCCCATCATCATGACGTCGGTGGCCGTCATCGCGGTCTGGCCGAGATTGGTCAGCACCATCGGCCAGGCCAGCGCCAGCGTCGCCCTGATTTCCTGACGCCAAAGATTTTCCGGCGCGCGAGCGCCGGCTTCGATCGCAGACATTGTTCCGCTCTTTCAAGGTTGCGGCGCATCGGCATAGGCCGGAAGCCGCATTGCAAACGGCAAAACCTTCGGTTTCGCGGCGTTTGCGCCGTCTATTGAACGAAATGCGACATGATGGCAAGGGAGGAGGAGCGGGCACCGATTGAGCCAGCGCCATTCCAGGGGCTACCGTAGCCTCGTTCCCTTGCCGGCCGCTGGCTGCTACGGATTGTCGTGGAGACCGGCAGCCAGCGAACCCGCCGGGAGGAACGGATGGCGTTCAGGCAGCGAAAAAACACGGCCGCGATTCCGCGCACGGCGCCCGCTTTCGAGCACATCGTGACCGAGGCGAGCGACAGTTTCCTGTGGCGGCTCGATGACTATCCCTGGGAGCGCAATGTCTGGAACTTCCATCCGGAATACGAAATCCATCTGCTGCGCAAATCCTCCGGCGTGGTCCTGGTCGGCGATCACATCGGCGAGTTCGGGCCGGGCTACCTGACCATTGTCGGCGGCGGCCTGCCGCATGACTGGGTGACGGCGGTGCAGCCGGGCGAGTTGATCGAAGGCCGCGACATCGTCCTGCAATTCGATGCGCAGAGGCTGCGCGGCTCGGTGGGCCTGCTGCCGGAACTGCGCGAACTGGAGCCGTTCCTGGAGCGGTCGCTGCGCGGCATGGTCTTCCACGGCCGCACGGCGCTGGAAGGCGCCGAGCTGATGGAGCGGATGGGAACCGTGCATGGGCTCGCGCGCCTCTGCCTGTTCCTCGAACTGGTCGACCTGCTGGCCAGGACCGACGAATACGAGCTTTTGTCGTCGCCGGATTTCTCGCCGCTCCTCGACGCCGCCTCGCTCGACATCATCCAGCGCACCCTGACCTATCTGTTCCAGCATTTCGCCGAGGATCTGAAGCTGCCGGACGTTGCCGAACGCGCCGGGATGAGCGAGAGCACATTCTCGCGCTTCTTCCAGAAGAACACCGGCAACTCCTTCAGCGACCACCTCGCCAAGCTCCGGCTCTGGCAGGCCTGCAAGCTGTTGGCCGACACCGATGTCGCGATCACCGACATCTGTTTCCAGGTCGGCTACATGAACATCTCCAACTTCAACCGCGCCTTCCTGCGCAAGCACAAGATGACGCCGTCCTCCTATCGCAAGCTGTCGCGGCAGCGGCTGACGATGCGCGCATAAGCACGGCCTAAATCAGCGGCTTTCACGCGATCGATACTCATGTGACGGACTTCGTTGCAGGGCGCCGTATTTTGCGCTGCACAATGCATAAAAGTACAGGTTTGCTGCAACGGGGCTTCTAGCTTGGCCCGGTT
This sequence comes from Mesorhizobium sp. 131-3-5, assembly GCF_016756575.1. Classification (NCBI taxonomy): domain Bacteria; kingdom Pseudomonadati; phylum Pseudomonadota; class Alphaproteobacteria; order Hyphomicrobiales; family Phyllobacteriaceae; genus Mesorhizobium; species Mesorhizobium sp. 131-3-5. Next base: position 604,961 of record NZ_AP023254.1, on the reverse strand, counting down.
GAACTCCGCATTTTGGCGATGGGTGGCTTGTCGTTCGGGCGATGGTGAGGATCGCGAAGCCCGAGGACTTGCGCTTCCTGCGAATGTTCCTGGAGGAGAAAATCAATGAAACCAATTCGGCTCGCTGCGGGCTTGGGCGCAGCTTTCATGCTTTCCGCTACCGTATCAACCATCGCGCTGGCACAGGCGCCGGTCTGCTCGGCGCCGGTCAAGGTGCTGGCGCAGCCGCGCGACGGCCTGACGCTTCTGGAGGACTCCAAGGCCGAGTTCGAGAAGCTTGCCGGCGCCGGCTTCCAGATCGACTATCTGAACGAAAACGACCGCCGGGCGAAATCGCGCGCCGATGCGTCCACCGTCGGCAATTACAACGTCTACTATGTCGACGAAGCCAATGTCGCATTGTTTGCCTCGTCGAAATGGATCGTGCCGCTGACCGATTATTATCCGGCTGACTATGACTATGCCGACTTCGATCCCGGCCGCCAGAAGGTCGCCACCTTTGACGGCAAGGTCTGGTTCGCGCCGCTGACCGGCGGCGGCGACCTGATGGTCTACCGCAAGGACGTGCTCGAGGCCGCCGGCATCCAGCCACCCAAGACGCTGGACGAGCTGATCGCCGACGTGCCGAAGCTCACCAACCCGGACAAGGGCATGTATGGCATCGCGCTGCGCGGCGCGCGCGGCTCGGGCGCCAATGTCTGGCGCTGGATGCCGTTCTTCAAGGCCTATGGCGGCCAGTGGTTCGATGGCGACAAGCCGGTCTTCAATTCGGACGCCGCCGTCAAGGCGACCGAAACCTATCTGAAGCTGTTCAAGGATTCGGCACCCGGCACGCAGACCGGCAGCTGGGACGAATCGACCGGCGCCTTCCTGTCGGGCCAGGTCGCCATCCTCGTCGAATCGACGCCGCTGTCGGGCATGGCGGTGGACCCGAAGACCTCGCAGGTGGTCGGCAAGATCGGCTTCCTGCCGCCGCCCTCGCCGCTGCCCGGCGGCGGTTACGGCCATGGCCTTGCCATCGCGGCGAAGGCCAATGCCGATGACGCTTCGAAGAAATGCGCCGGCCTGTTCATCGCCTGGGCGACATCGAAGGAAAACGAGAAGCGCCGGCTCGACGCCCACCAGTTCGGCGAGTTGAACCGCACCAGCATCCTGTCCAGCAAGGAGTTCGCCGACATCTACGGCGCCGATCTCGGCCAGGCGCTGGCCGAAACCGGCAAGGTCACCGCGGTCAACTTCTGGCAGGATCCGCGCTGGCCCGATCTCGGCGACCGCTGGGGCATCATCCTCGAGGAACTGGTGACCGGCACCCGGACCGACATCAAGGGCGGCCTCAACGAACTCGACGCCTATGCCAACGAGCTGGCGAAGAAGAAGTAGGGCCATCCTCCCGCCCGTGGCACGCGGTCCGCGGCATTGTCCGCAACGCCGGGACCTGCGCGCCACGGGGAATTTGCCCAACGAGGAAATCATGCCGACACGATCGAGACGCAAGCGAGGATAGATGCCAATGGCCCGACGCACGTCGCTCCCTGTCACCTTCGTCGTTCCGACCATTGCCATCCTTCTGGTGCTGTCGATGGTGCCGACGCTCTACGCCATCGTCATCGCCTTGCAGAATCGCGAGTTGAGCACACCCGATTATTCCTGGGTCTGGCTGTCGAACTTCGTCGACCTCTTCCTCGACCGCCGCTTCCTCAACGCGGTCTGGGTGTCGGTGAAGTGGGAGATCGTCACTGTTGTCGCGACCATGGTGGTGGCGATCGGCCTCGGCGTGCTGATGTTCGAGGTCGCCAGCCCACGCCTACGCAATATCTACTGCCTGCTCTTCATCATCCCGGTGCTGTTGCCGCGCGTCTCGGCGGCCTTCGTCTGGAAGTTCGCCTATCACCCTCTCTACGGCATCGCCACCTATCCCTATAGGCTACTGACCGGTGGGCTAATCTTCGACCCGCTGTCCAAGCCGGCGACGGCCTTGTTCGCCGTCGCTTCGGTCGATGTCTGGCAATGGGGGCTGTTCTTCGCCGTCATCGTGCTGAAACTGCTCGAAACCTTGCCGCCGCAGCCGATCGAGGCGGCGCGGCTCGACCATGCCAAACGCTGGCAGATCCACGCCTATGTCACCTTGCCGATGCTGAAGGCGCCGTTGATCAGCCTGATGTTCGTCAAGATGATCGAATCGCTGCGCTCCTTCGACCTGATCTATGTGATGACCCGCGGCGGACCGGGCGTGGCCACCGAGACGCTCGACATGTACGCCTTCTCGCAAGGCTTCATCGAGTCCGGCAAGGTCTCATACGCCTCGGCCATGGCCGTGCTGATGATGATCGCCACCGTCATCACCTTCACTATGCTGTGGAAGCGGGTGCAGGCATGAGACCGGGTCGCCTGATCGGCAAGGCCATATTGGCGCTGGCTGGATTCCTGGCCGTGTTTCCGCTGCTGTGGACGGCGCTCAATGCGCTGAAGAACAATGTCGACATCATTACCCGCGTGCCGCGCCTGGTGTTCACGCCGACATGGGCCAACATCGGCTACATCCTCGGCCGCGACAGCGTGCTGACCGGGCTCTACAACTCGGTCGTCGCCTGCGGCTCGGCCGTGCTGATCGGCATCGTGCTCGGCCTGCCGGCGGCTTACGCGGTGGCGCGCTATCCCAACCGCTGGGCCGGCGACATCCAGTTCTTCGTGCTGTCGCTGCGCTTCCTGCCGCCGGTGGCGGTCGCCATCCCGCTGATGGTGATCTGGCTGCAGGTCGGCCTCTACGATACTTTGCCGGCGCTGATCATCACCTATTCGTTGCTCACCATCTCGGTGATCATGTGGCTCGCCATCCCCGCCTTCCAGAGCGTGCCGAAAGAGATCGAGGAAGCCGCCTTCGTCGACGGCTACGGCGCCTATTCGGTGTTCTGGCGCATCGCGCTGCCCGTGGCCGCCCGCTCCCTGGCAGGGGCGGTCGCCTTCAGCTTCGTGCTGGTCTGGAACGAATTCCTGATCGCGCTGATGCTGTCCAGCTCCAACGCCAAGACCTTGCCGATCGTCGCCTCGGAACTCTCCCAGCAAGGCATGAACGTGCCATGGGGGATTCTCAACGCCTCGGTCGTGCTCCTGTCGCTGCCGCCGCTGCTGTTCCTCGGCGTGCTCAGCGGCTTCCTGAATTCAGTTTTCCGGCAAAAAAAGACTTGATGTGAGGATTTCCCGATGCGGGCACTGGTGCTTGAGAAAAAAGGCGAACTGTCGTTGCGCGAGATCGCGCTGCCGCTCGATGTCGGGCCGGACGACGTCAAGATCGCCATCCACACCGTAGGCGTCTGCGGCAGCGACGTGCACTATTACACCCATGGCGCCATCGGCAGCTATGTCGTGCGCGCGCCGATGGTGCTCGGCCACGAAGCCGCGGGAACGGTCGTCGAGACCGGCGCCAATGTCGAGACGTTCAAGGTCGGCGACCGCGTCTGCATGGAGCCGGGCGTGCCGAACTTGTCGTCGCGCGCGACAAAGCTCGGCATCTACAATGTCGATCCCGACGTCAGTTTCTGGGCGACGCCGCCGGTGCATGGCGTGCTCGCGCCCTATGCGGTGCATCCCGCCGCCTTCACCTACAAACTGCCGGACAACGTCTCTTTCGCCGAGGGCGCGATGGTCGAGCCCTTCGCCATCGGCATGCAGGCGGCAAGCCGTGCCCGCATCGTTCCGGGCGATGTCGCCGTCGTCGTCGGCTGCGGCCCGATCGGCATCATGATCGCGCTTGCCGCCCTGGCCGGCGGCTGCTCAAAGGTGCTGATCTCCGATTTTTCCGCGCCCAAGCTGAAGATCGCTGCGCAATATGCCGGCATCGTGCCGGTCAATATCGGCGAGCGCTCGCTGGCCGACGCGGTAGCCGCCGCGACCGACAATTGGGGTGCCGACATCGTCTTCGAGGCCAGCGGCAGCCCGAAGGCCTTCGCCGATCTGTTCGATGTCGTGCGACCGGGCGGCGCGGTGGTGCTGGTCGGGCTGCCGGTGGAGCCGGTTGCCCTCAACGTGCCGGCGGCGATCTCGAAGGAGGTGCGCATCGAGACGGTGTTCCGTTACGCCAACATCTTCGACCGCGCCTTGCAACTGATCGCCTCCGGCAAGGTCGACCTCAAGCCGCTGATCACCGGCACCTATGATTTCTCAGACAGCATCGAGGCCTTCGAGCGCGCTGCCCAAGGCAATCCGGAAGACGTCAAGCTGCAGATCCTGCTCACCGGCGAGAAGGGCTGACCATGTCCGCGATCGTTTGCTCCCATGTCGACAAGGCCTATGGCGCCACCACTGTCATCCGCGACCTCAACCTCTCGATCGAGGAACACGAATTCGTCGTGTTCCTCGGCCCGTCCGGCTGCGGCAAGTCGACCTTGCTGCGCATGCTGGCGGGGCTGGAGGACATCAGCGGCGGCGAGGTCTCGATCGGCGGCAAGGTGGTCAACGATCTCGATCCGGGCGACCGCGGCATCGCCATGGTGTTCCAGAACTACGCGCTCTATCCGCATATGACGATCTTCGACAACATCGCCTTCGGGCTGCGGCGCCAGAAGGTGCCGGTGGCCGAGATCCGCAAGCGGGTCGACGCGGTGTCGAGGACGCTCGGGTTGGAGCCCTATCTCGGCCGCAAGCCGGCCGAGCTTTCCGGCGGCCAGCAGCAGCGCGTCGCCATTGCCCGTGCGATGATCAAGACGCCGAAAGTCTTCCTGTTCGACGAGCCGCTTTCCAATCTCGACGCCAAATTGCGCAACCATATGCGTGTCGAGATCGCGCGCCTGCACCAGTCGCTGAAGACCACCACCGTCTACGTCACCCATGACCAGCTGGAGGCGATGACGCTGGCCGATCGCATCGTGCTGCTGAAAGAGGGGGTCATCGAGCAGATCGGCGCACCGGCGGAAATCTACCTGCGCCCGGCCAACATGTTCGTGGCTGGTTTCATCGGTACGCCGAACATGAACTTCGTCGAGGTGACGGTCGGCCGCTCGGGCAATGACTGGACGTTGACCGACGCGGGAACGGTGCTTTCGATCGAGGGCCGGGGTTTCCATCTGCAGCATGGCGACCGCGCCGTGCTGGGCATCCGGCCGCCGGACCTGAAGACGGCCAATGCCGGCGCCGCCGGCATATTGCAAGGCACGGCCGATCTCATCGAATTCCACGGCAATGACGCGCTGGTGACATTCGGCTCCGGCGGCAAGGAGATTAGCGCGCTGGTTCCGGCACGCGAATGCCCGGCGCTGAATGCCCCTGTCCGCTACACATTCGTGGAAGAGGCCATCCATTTGTTCGACGCGACATCAGGCGCGTCGCTGCGCAAGCAGTAGGCAAAAGCCTACCGGATGGCGTCGAGCGCCTGGCGTTGGCGGTGCATCTCCAGGAAAATCCGGTAGTCGCGGTCGAAGCGGGCGCCGGCTGCCGGGTTGGCGGCCCGCCTCTTGCCGCCTTGCTGCATGGCAAGGCAGGCGGCGTTGAGGTCGGGAAAAAGCCCGGCGGCGGTGGCGGCAACCATGCCGGTGCCGAGCAGCACCGCCTCGTCGGCCAGCGGCTCGACCACCGTGCAGCCGGTGGCGTCGGCGTAGAGCTCCATCAGCAGCGGGTTCTTGGTGTGGCCGCCGGTGACATGCAGCGTGTCGATCAGATAGCCATTCTCGTTCAGCGCCTCCAGCACATGGCGCACGCCGAGCGCGATGCCGACGGCGGTGCGCCAATAGAGCTTGCAAAGACTGTCGAAAGAGGAATCCAGCGTCAGCCCGCTGACGACGCCGACGGCATGCGGGTCGGCGAGCGGCGAGCGGTTGCCGTGAAAATCCGGCAGCACATGCAGGCGCGCGGCGAGGTTGTCGCCCTCGGCGGCGCGCAGTTCGGCGACCCGCCTGGCGATCTTGGCGTGCATGGCGGCGTCCGGCTCGCCGCCGGCGCCGTGCCAGCGGATAATGTGGTCGAGCAGCGCGCCGGTGGCCGACTGGCCGCCTTCCGACAGCCACAGCTTCGGCAGCGCAGCACCATAGTAAGGGCCCCAGACCCCGGCGAAAGGCTGCGGATCGGGCGACATCGCCATGACGCAGCTCGACGTGCCGGCGATCAGCGCCAGATGCCGGCCGATATCCTGATCGTCGCCGGCAAAGCCGCCGAGCACGCCAAGCGCGCCGGCATAGGCGTCGATGACACCGGCGCCGACCCGGCAGTTTTCGCTCAGGCCGAGCTCCGCCGCCGCTTGCGCCGTCAGCGGACCAATGTCGGCGCCGACCGGACTAGCCCGCTCCGGCAGATTGCCGTGCTCGAAAAGGTCGTCAAGGCCGACAATCTCGAAGAAATCGCGCTGCCAGGCGCTTTCCTCATGCGCGAGATAGGTCCACTTCGCCGTCAGCGTACATTGCGAACGAGCCAGCGAGCCGCTCGCCTGCCAGGTCAGGAAATCGGCCAGGTCGAATAGATAGCCGGCTTCATTCCAAGTCTTGGGCAGGTTGCGCTTCAGCCACATCAGCTTCGGCGTCGCCATCTCCGGCGACATGACGCCGCCAATATAGTTGAGCACCTCGTGGCTGCTCGCCGTGCATTCGTCGGCTTCGGCAATGGCGCGGTGGTCGAGCCAGACGATGGTATCCCAGCGCTTCTCGCCGGTGGTCGAAACGCTGAGCTGATCGCCTTGCCGGTCGCGCACCACCAGCGAACAGGTCGCGTCGAACGAGATGCCGACAATGTCTTGCGCCGCGACGCCGGCTCTTTCGCGGGCGGCACGCACGGCGGCGCAGACCGCCGACCAGATGTCGCGCGAATCATGCTCGGCATGATCGGGCTTCGGCTGGTTCATGGCGATCGGCCGATCGGCACGGCCGAGCAAGATACCACGGGCGTCGAGAATGCCCGCGCGAGCGCTCCCGGTGCCGACATCGACCGCGCAAACAAACTGTTTCGTCAAGATGCTCTAACTCTCGCTCCCAGGCCTGCAATCAGATCGGGCAATTGCAGCATGTCAGCGAATATAAAGTCCGGTTCACTCGACGCAAGCCGCGCTTTCAGTGCGGGGTTGCCGGCATGAGCGCCGCCGGTGAAGGCAAGGACGCGCATGCCGGCCGCACGCGCCGCCGCGACGCCGGCCGGACTGTCCTCGATAACGAGGCATTTGCGCGGATGCGCCCGCATGCTGGCGGCGGCGTGCAGGAAAAGGTCGGGCGCCGGCTTTCCCTTGGCGACCATGGCTGCGCTGAACAGATGCGGCTCCATCAGCCCGAGCAGTCCGGTGACGTCGAGCGCGTAGCGGATGCGCTCCAGCGTGCCCGAAGAGGCGACGCAGAACGGCAGGCCGAGCTTCGGCAACACCTCCTTGACGCCGGGGATGGGCTTGAGCTCCTCGCGGAATCTTCTCATCAGGTCCACACGCATGGCGGTCAGATGCTGATCGCTGATCTCCAGGCCGAAGTCGCGGGCAAGGATCTCGCGCACGCTTTTCATGCTCTTGCCGAGGAAATGCTCGTAGGCGGCGTCCTCACTGACAGTGCCGCCGGCACGTCCGATCATGCCGAGCAGTGCCGAGACGGAGAGCGCCTCGCTGTCGACCAGCACGCCATCGCAGTCGAAGATGACCAGTTCAGGCGTCATGATGGCTGGTAGCTCTCAGAGCTTGCCGGCGATGTAGCGTGTCAGCGTGGCCCGGGCGCCGTTGGCCCACAGCACGTTGAGGGCGTGGCCGAAGGCTTCGACGAACGCCGTGGCGCGGCCGACATCGCCATAGATGTCCTCCATGGCGAGCCAGGCGGCCGGCGCCTCCTTTGCCGCTTTTGCCGTCGCTTGCAGCCGGTCCCAGCTCGGGTCGTTGGGTTCGATGACGGCGCCGCTGTCTGATGTGCCGAAGCAATAGCGGCACCACAGCGCCGATTCCAGCGCCAGCCCGGCAACACTCTTCCCGGCCTTCAGGCGGTCGGCGATGGTCGGGATGATGAATTTCGGTTGGCGGTTGGAGCCGTCAAGGCAGAGCCGGCGGATGGTGTCGCCGATCTTGGGATTGGAAAAGCGCTTCTCGATGAGCTGGTAATAGTCCTCCAGCACCGTGTCCGGCACCGGCGGCACCGTCGGGATGATCTCGTCGTGCTCGAGCTTGTCGAGAAAGCCGCGCACCAGCGGCTCCTGCATCGCCTCATGGACGAAATGAATGTCCATCAGCCCGGCCGGATAGGCGATCGTGGCGTGGCCGCCATTGAGAATGCGGATCTTCATCAATTCGTAGGGCGCGACGTCTTTGACGAACTGCACGCCGACCTTTTCCAGCGGCGGCCGGCCATCGGTAAAGCGGTCTTCCAGCACCCATTGCCGGAACGGTTCGCAGAACACCGGCCAAGCGTCCTCGACGCCGAAATCCTTGGCCAGGATGCCGCGCTCGCGGTCGGTGGTGGCCGGCGTGATGCGGTCCACCATGCCGTTTGGAAAGGCGACGTTGCTGCTGACCCAGTTGGCGAGATCCTCGTCGATCAGCCGCGCCAGACCAATGACGCCATCCGAGGTGACGTGGCCATTGTGAGGGATGTTGTCGCAGGACATCACGGTAAACGGCACGGTGCCTTCGTCACGCCGGCGCAGCAGTCCTGCCAGGATGATGCCGAACACGGTTTTCGGTGTCGCGCCCGGCTGCGCGTCGGCGACGATATCCGGATGGGCCGGGTTGAAGACGCCCGACGCCGGGTCGATGAAATAGCCGCCTTCGGTGATGGTCAGCGAAACGATCTTGATCGCCGGATCGGCCAGCCGCTCGATGATGCCCGCCGCATCGCCGGGCATCAGGAAATCGATCATGGCGCCGGTGACGCGGGCGCTCATATGGCCCTCATCCTGCTCGACCACCGTGGTCAGCCAGTCCTGCTCTTCGAGCTTGCCGCGACCGATCTTCTCGCCCTCGAAGACGCCGGCGCCGACCAGCGCCCAGTCATGGCCGACACCTGAATTGAACAGATCGTCGAGATAGACCGCCTGGTGCGAGCGGTGGAAATTGCCGACGCCGAAATGCACGATGCCGGCCTTGAGCTTCGAGCGATCATATTTAGGAACGGCAACATTGCCGGGCAGGCTGGAGAGGTTTGAAGACGAGAGTTTCACGGTCATCTGTTTTACCCTTTGGCCGGGCTTCGGCCTCGTTACTCCGCCTCTCTCCGTCCTGTCGGGAAAGGGACGACACATGCCTTGCGAGGCCGATGCGGCCTGTAATGTGAGCCTCTGCTCCTCGCGGAGGGACGAGAAGCAGAGGCCGCCCCCCTCAACTCATCCACTGGCCGCCATCAACATTGTATGTCTGGGCGACGATGTACTCGGCTTCGTCGCTGGCCAGGAAGACGGCCATGCCGGCGAGGTCCTCCGGTTTGCCCATGCGGCCATAAGGCACGCCTTCGCCGACAAGCCGCTTCTTCTCGCCCTTCGGCCGGTTTTCGTATTTGGCGAACAGAGCATCGACCTGATCCCACATGTCGCTGTCCACGACCCCGGGCGCGATGCCGTTGACGTTGATGCGGTGCTTGATCAGGTCGAGCCCGGCCGACTGGGTCAGCGAAATGACGGCGGCCTTGGTGGCGCAATAGACGCCGACCAGCGGCTCGCCGCGCCGTCCGGCCTGGCTCGCCATATTGATGATCCTGCCGCCCTTGCCCCGCACGATCATCGAGCGGGCCGCCGCCTGCAGCATGAACAGCGTGCCGGCGACATTGACGGAGAACAGTTTTTCATAGCTCGCCCGCGAAATCTCGACGATCGGCGCCAGATCGAACAGAGCGGCGTTGTTGATCAATATGTCGAGGCCGCCGGTCCTCGTTTCCACTGCCTTCACCGCGGCGTCGATCGAGGCCTGATCCGTGACATCGAGTTTGACCGCATAGGCATTGTCGCCGATCTCTGCCGCCGTCTTTTGCGCGGCCTCGAGATTGATGTCGGCAATGGCAACGATAGCGCCTTCGCGCGCATAGGCTTCGGCGAAGGCCTTGCCGATGCCACGCGCCGATCCCGTGATCAGCGCCGATTTGCCTTTCAGCCTCACGTCGCCATCGCCTTGCCGTCGGGGCCGAAGCGATGGAGCTTGGCCTTGTCGGGCGTGAGATAGATGGTATCGCCATGATGCACGGCCAGTTCGCCGTCGGCACGCACCGTCAGCGGGCCGACGCCGTCGGCCTGGACATGCAGGAAGGTGTCGGAGCCCAGATGCTCGGCAACGCCGACCGTGGCCTTCCATTCGCCCGCCGTGGTCGAAATCTGCATATGCTCGGGGCGGATGCCGATGGTCTTGGCGCCATATTTGGCGGCCGGCGCGCCTTCCACCAGGTTCATCTTCGGCGAGCCGATGAAGCCGGCGACGAACAGGTTGCGCGGCGTCTTGTAGAGCTCCATCGGCGAGCCGACCTGCTCGATATTGCCGGCGTTCAGCACCACAATCTTGTCGGCCATGGTCATGGCCTCGACCTGGTCATGGGTGACGTAGATCATGGTCGTCTTGAGCTGGTGGTGCAGCTCGCTGATCTCCAGCCGCATCGTGCCGCGAAGGGCTGCGTCGAGATTGGACAGCGGCTCGTCGAACAGGAAGGCCGAGGGCTGGCGCACGATGGCGCGGCCGATGGCGACGCGCTGGCGCTGGCCGCCGGAGAGCTGGCCTGGCCGCCGTTCGAGATAGTTGGTGAGGTTCAGGACGCGCGCCGCGTCCTTCACCTTCCTGTCGATGGTCGCCTGGTCCTCGCCCGCCATCTTCAGCGGGAAGGCAATGTTCTTGGCCACCGTCATATGCGGGTAGAGCGCGTAGGACTGGAACACCATGGCGAGCTTGCGCTTGGCCGGTGCCTCGCCGGTGACGTCGCGGCCGTCGATGTTGATGGTGCCGCCGCTGGTGTCCTCCAGCCCGGCGATCAGCCGCAGCAGCGTGGACTTGCCGCAACCCGACGGGCCGACGAAGACGACGAACTCGCCATTCTCGATCACCAGGTCAATGCCTGGAATGATGACCGTCGACCCGAACGATTTGGAGACGTTCTTGAGCGTGATGTTTCCCATGGTTTCCTCCCCGAGGGGTTATTGTCCGACGTTCTTGAGCGTCACGTTAGGTCACGGCTTACTTACTTCACGGCGCCGAAGGTCAGGCCGCGCACCAGCTGCTTCTGGCTGAACCAGCCCATGATCAATATCGGCGCGATCGCCAGCGTCGAGGCCGCCGAAAGCTTGGCCCAGAACAGGCCTTGCGGGCTGGAGAACGAACTGATGAAGGCGGTCAGCGGCGCTGCTTCCGTGGTGGTCAGCCGGATCGTCCAGAACGCCTCGTTCCAGGCCAGGATGATGTTCAAGAGCATGGTCGAGGCGATGCCGGGCACCGCCATCGGGGTCAGCACATAGATGATCTCGTTCCACAGCGAGGCGCCGTCCATGCGCGCCGCTTCCAGGATCTCGCCCGGGATCTCGCGGAAATAGGTGTAGAGCATCCACACCACGATCGGCAGGTTGATCAGCATCAGCATGACCATCAGGCCGATGCGGCTGTCGAGCAGGCCGGTGTCGCGGAAGATCAGGTAGATCGGGAACAGCACCGCGACCGCCGGCATCATCTTGGTGGACAGCATCCACATCAGAATGTCCTTGGTCCGCTTGGTCGGCGAGAACGCCATCGACCATGCCGCCGGAATTGCGACCAGCAGGGCCAGGACGGTCGATCCGACCGAGAGCAGCACCGAATTGAAGAAGAACTTGAAATAGCCGCTCTGCGCCTGAACCTCGGTATAGCTCTCGAAAGTTCCCGACGGGATCAGCGCGAAGCCCTGGATCGCCTCCTGTTCCGACTTGAACGAGGTGATGATCGTGTAGAGGATCGGGAAGAAGATCAGCAGGGCGACGATCCAGGCCGCAACCGTCGCGATCGTCTTGTGCTGGGTGGTGACTGCACGGGCCATCTTGTCCTCCCTTACTTGTCGAGGTTCTTGCCGACCGCGCGCATGGCGAAGAAGGCGACGATGTTGGCGAGAATGACGGCGATCACACCGCCCGCGGATGCCTGGCCGATTTTGAACTCCAGCAGCGCCTTCTGGTAGACGAGGAAGGGCAGGTTGGTGGAGGCGTAGCCGGGGCCGCCATTGGTGGTGACGAGGATCTCGGCATAGACCGAGAGCAGGAAGATCGTCTGGATGAGGATGACGACGGTGATGGCGCGCGACATGTGCGGCAGCGTCAGATAGATGAAGCGGCTGATGAAGCCGGCGCCGTCCATTTCGGCGGCTTCCTTCTGCTCGCCGTCAAGCGACTGCAGCGCGGTCAACAGGATCAGCGTCGCGAAAGGCAGCCACTGCCAGGCGACGATGATGATGATGGCCGTCATCGGATGTTGCCCGAACCAGTCGATCGGTTGCGCCCCGAAGAAGCGCGCTATGTCGGCGAACACCCCGTATTGCGGGTGCATGATCATGTTCTTCCAGACAAGCGCGGCCACCGGCGGCATGACGAAGAACGGCGAGATGACGAGGATGCGCACGATGCCTTGTCCCCACATCGGCTGGTCGATCAACAGCGCCAGCAGGATGCCGCCGATAACCGTGATCAGCAGCACGCTGATCACCAGGATCAAGGTGTTGAGGATCGACTGCAGGAAGGCCGGATTGGAATAAAACAGCGCGTAATTGGAGAAGCCGACGAACCCGTCGCGGATCGGGTTGAGCGGATTGTACTGCTGGAAGGAGAACCAGATGGTGATGACCAGCGGCACGATCATCCAGACGAACAGCAGAACGACGGATGGTGCCATCATGAAACGGGCAAGCGAACGGGTCTGCTGAGTAGCCATGACGGTCACCCTTCAATGGTCAGACTGAATTTTCAGAGGCGTTGAAGGCGGCCGCCCGAGCTGGGAACTCGGGCGGCCGTTGCCGGTCGAGGAGGCAACCGGCATTCGGCACCGGGAGGAGCCTTACTTGATATACCCGCCTTCGGTCATCGCCGCGGTGGCGGCGTCCTGGGCCTGCTTCAGCGCATCGTCGACGCTCGACTGGCCGGCAAGAGCCGCCGAGAAGAGCTGGCCGACCGTGGTGCCAAGCCCCTGGAATTCAGGGATGGCGACGAACTGGACGCCGACATAGGGTACCGGCTTGACGGTCGGATGCGTCGGGTCGGCGGCGTTGATGGAGTCCAGCGTCATCTTGGCGAACGGAGCCGCCTTCTGGTACTCGGCATTGGCGTAGAGCGAGGAGCGCGTGCCCGGAGGGACGTTGGCCCAGCCTTCCTTCGAAGCGACGAGTTCGGCGTAGTGCTTGCTGGTCGCCCATGAGACGAATTTCTCGGCCGCGTCAGCCTTCTTGGTGCCGGCCGGAATGGCCAATGACCACGCCCACAGCCAGTTGCCGCGCTTGCCGAGGCCATTGTCGGGCGCCAGCGCATAACCGACCTTGTCGGCGACCTGGGATGCCTTGGGATCGGAGACGAAGGACGCCGCGACGGTGGCGTCGATCCACATGCCGCACTTGCCCTGCTGGAACAGCGCCAGGTTCTCGTTGAAGCCGTTGGAAGAGGCGCCTTCGGGGCCGTCGGCCTTCATCAGGTCGACATAGAACTGCAAGGTCTTCTTCCACTCGGGCTGGTCGAATTGCGGCTTCCAGTTCTCGTCGAACCAGCGGGCGCCGAAGGAGTTCGACATGGCGGTCAGGAAGGCCATGTTCTCGCCCCAGCCGGCCTTGCCGCGCAGGCACACGCCGTTCACGCCATTGGCGCGGTCGGTCATCTTGTCGGCGGCCTGCTTGATGAAATCCCAGGTCGGCGCGTCGGGCATCTTCAGTCCGGCTTTCTCCATCAGGTCCTTGCGGTACATGACGAAGGAGCTTTCGCCATAGAAGGGCGCGGCATAGAGCTTGCCGTCGACCGAAAGACCGCCGGCGATGGCCGGGATGATGTCCTTGGCGTCATAGTCGTCGCCGAGCTTGTCGAGCGGCAGCAGCCAGCTCTGCTTGGCCCAGATCGGAACCTCGTAGGTGCCGATGGTCATCACGTCATACTGGCCGCCCTTGGTGGCGATGTCGGTGGTGACGCGCTCGCGCAGCACGTTCTCTTCAAGCGTGACCCAGTTGAGCTGGATGTCGGGGTTGGCCTTGGTGAAGTCGTCGGTCAGCTTCTGCATGCGGACCATATCGCCATTGTTGACCGTGGCGATGGTGATGGATTCGGCATGTGCGGCAAAGGCGAGAGCGCTGGCCGACAACAAGCCCAGGGTGAGCGTACGCAGTTTCATCAAATTCCTCCCATGAACCAAGATGAGCATTTGCCTTGGCTGTGAGCAATTACTCACTTGCCGTGAATTATGTCAAGCCGGATTCGATGCTGCAGCGCAGCACCGGACCTGCCGATGGACAGACAAAGAGAGGCTTGTCCGCCCCTGATATCAGGCGGCGGGACTGGAAGGGCCGGAGGATTGAATCGGGAGAAAAGCGCCTGTCAGCAGGCGATCTCGGCCAGCAGCCAGTCGCGGAAGGCGCGGATCTTCGGCACGTTGCGGCGTGCTTCGGGATAGACCAGCCAATAGGCATGGCCGTCATCGCCAACCAGGTCGAAAGGCTGGATCAGGCGGCCGTCGGCAAGTTCCGCCTTGAACAGTGCCCGGGTCAGGATCGCCACGCCATGGCCCGCGATAGCCGCATTGGCCTCATAGGCCTGCGCGCCCATGCTGCTGCCGGGCCGCTTGGCAAGATCATGCGCATGCACGCCGGCCGTCTCGAACCATTGCGTCCACCAGACATCGCCCGGATCGAGGATCGGCAGCCGCAAGAGGTCGGCCGGCTCCTTGACGCCGCCAATGCTGGCCGCGAGCTTCGGGCTCAGCATCGGCGTGAAATCGGCGTCGAGCAGCTTGTGGGCCTCCAGACCCGGCCATTTGCCGCTGCCCGAGCGGATGGCGAGATCGACATCCTCGCGGGCGAAATCCGTCAGACGGCTCGATGTTTCGAGCCGCACGGCAAGTGCTGGATGAGCCATCTGGAACGAACCCAGATGATGAGCCAGCCAGTTCGAGGCGAAGGTCAGCACGGTGGTGACGCACAGCAGCCCGTCCGCGCCACCGCGCGCGGAGGCATAGGCCTGGCTAAGAATGGCAAAGGCCTCGCTGACCGCCGGCGCCAGCCTTTGGCCGGCTTCGGTCAGCTCGATTTGCCGCGGCCGCCGCAGGAACAGCGGTGCGCCGACGCGCTCTTCCAGCACCTTGATCTGATAGCTGACGGCGGCCTGTGTCATGGCGAGTTCCACGGCGGCCTTGGTGAAGGAAAGATGCCGCGCCACCGCTTCGAACACCCGGATCGCCTGCAGCGGTGGCAGTTGCGAAACCTGCGGTGAGCTCAGATCCGGCATAAAGGGTCCTTATGGGTCCTTATCGACGTTCGATTGGCAAAGCTGGCCAGCAAGCCCGACATTCACTGTCAACCCGTCATTCGGGTCTAGGATAGCGAAGGTTGACGATCATGACCATGGCGCAGCAAAAATGCACTCCCGCTCCCGATCACCGCTGGATTTCGTGGCTTGCGGACGGATTCGGCTGGTTCGCGATCAGAAAAAAGGCGCATCTGGACATCAGGGACCTGTCGCCGCATCTGCAGCGCGACCTCGGTTTCCTCGATGGTAACGATCCCCTCGGGCGGCATAAATAGACTTGTTGGCTTTATCGCCAGCCAGTCGCCGCGGCCGTGTCCGGCAGGCGCCACCGCGTCCCGGTCAGATGCTGGCCAGCAAAGCGGTCGCCGTCCGTTCGTCGGTGATGAGACCATTGACCAGCCGGCGGTTCACGGCCGCCAGGATGCCCGGCAGCTTGCGCTCGCCCATGGCCAGCGCAATGACCAGCGACTTCTCGCGCGACGGCAGCGATGCCGACGACACACGGTCGTTGGTGATGCCCTCGATCATGCGGCCTTCCCGGTCGAACACCCAGCCGACGATCTCGGCGATGCCGCCAGCCTTCTGCAGGGCCTTCAACTCGCTTTCGGAAATGAACCCGTCCTCGTAGAGCGGCGCCTTCGGACCGAGATCGCCGATGCCGATGAAGGTGACGTCGGCTTCCGCCGCAAGCGCCAGCGTTGGCTGGATCATCGGCTGGTTGAGCAGCATCTCGCGCTCCTGCGGCGAGGAGGCGATGACCGGCAGCGGCATCGGGAAGGAGCGCGCCTTGACCCGGTCGGCCATGGTGAAGATGACGTTGTAGAAGGCGGCCGAGCCGTCCGGCGAAATGTTGCCGGTCAAGGACACCACCTTGTGCTGCGGGCATTCCATCGGCGGCAGTTGCTCGATCGCCGCCTTCAGCGTGCGTCCGGTGCCGATGCCCATGACGATCGGCGTCGGCGACCGCAGCCGCCGCTCGATCTCGGCGGCCGCCGCTTCGGCGATGCCGATGGTGGTGGAGGATGAATTCGGATCACTCGGCACCACTTCGACCAGGTCGAGTGCGAAACGCGATTTCAGCCGGGCGGCGAGGTCAAGGCAGTTGGCGATCGGATGATCGACACGGACCTTGATCAGGCCTTCCGACACCGCCAGCGACACCAGCCGCTGCGCCGTCTGCCGCGAAATGCCGAGCGTGGCGGCGATCTGGTCCTGTGTGTTACCGGCGACATAATAGAGCCATCCGGCGCGCGCCGCGTCGTCCAGCCTGTTGCTGCCGCCATCCTGCCGGGTATTCACGTCCTGCCTCCGCAAACCGCTGCTCACAGGAGCGGTCCGCTCCCAGTTTCGCAGGGAACGGCCTCCTGCGCAATTGTCAATCTCAAGGGCAATTGTTTGGCCACGCACGGCAGGGATTTTCCCGCTGACACGATCGCGACGCGCAAAGCAGGGCGGCTTCGCTTCCGGCGGCAGTCACCTTCTGTGATCGCGATGGTTTATCTCCCGGCGCAAACCCTTTAAGGGGATCGCAAAAGGAGCGCTGCATGACACCGAAGGCGGTTTTCTGGGACATGGACGGCACGCTGGTCGATAGCGAGCCGCTGCACGAGGCCGCCCTTGTGGCGGCAATGCGCAATGCAGGCCTCAAGCCGCCCGCCGACCTTCATGAGCGCGTGCTCGGTGTCGCCGCCTGGCCGGTCTACGAAATGATGCGCGACGAGTTCGGCCTCGATCTTCCCTTCGACGACTGGATCATGCGCAAATACGAGCACTATCTGCCGCTGGTGGAGAGGCTGAAACCGCGTCCTGGCGCTATAGAAGTCTTCAATGAATTGCGCGCGCTTGGCGTGCAGCAAGCGGTGGTATCGAATTCGGACCGGATGATCGTCGACGCCAATCTGCGCATGGTCGGTCTGTTTTATCCAGGCATGAAAACGATCAGCCGCAACGATGTGCGTGATGGCAAGCCGCACGCCGAACCTTTCCTGCGCGCCGCGTACCTGGCCGAAGTCGATCCCGCGCACGCGGTCGCGGTCGACGACAGCTGGCCGGGCGCCATGGCAGGTCTGGCGGCGGGCATGAAGACGATCTTCTGGCCGGAAAAGCCGATGGAAGGACCGCCCGGCGCCATCGTCATCAACAGCGCCGAGGAATTGCGGGCTCAGCTCGGGCTCTAATTCCGGTAGACCGGCTCTTCCTCGTCGAGGATCGCCTTCAACTCGGCGAGATGGCGCTCGGCCTGGCCGGGATAGTCGTCCATTTCGCTGGCCGCCTTCTCGGCGATCGCATCGGACAGCGTGCGCAGAGGCCGGCCGGTCCACAGCGCCTTGATATAGGTCTCGGCGGCGCGCTCGAAATAGAACATGCGGTTGAAGGCATCGGCGACCGTATCGCCGATCACCAGCACGCCGTGATTGCCCATCACCATGACCTTGACCTTGGGGTCGGTGAGAAGCTGCGAGCAGCGCTCGCCCTCTTCCTCGAAGGCCAGCCCGCCATAATGCGCGTCGACGACATGGCGGTTGAAGAACATCGCCGAATTCTGGTCGATCGGCGGTAATGTCGAATCGGCGAGCGACGCCAGCACCGTGGCATGGATGGAATGCACATGCATGACGCAGCGCGCATGGGGCACGTTGCGGTGGATGGCGCCGTGCAGGCCCCAGGCCGTCGGGTCGGGCGCGTTGGGGCCCGACAGCGTGTTGGGATCGTTGGCGTCGATCATCAACATGTCGCTGGCCTTGATGCGCGAGAAATGCACCTGGTTGGGGTTCATCAGGAACTGCGTGCCGTCATCATTGACCGCCAGCGAGAAATGGTTGGCCACCGCCTCGTGCATGTTGAGCCGCGCCGTCCAGCGAAAGGCGCAGGCGAGATCGACGCGCTCTTCGTAGAAGGGCAGGTTGGTCAGCGGTTCCTTCTGCAGGCGGGCGATGCTCATCGAAAAATCCTCCGGTTTTGGCCAGAATGCCGCGAGCCACCGCTGCCCGCAACGGGTTTCGGTTGGTGCAGAGGGGCCGGATGCCTGTCAGGCCGCCGTGCTGGTGGCGGTGCCAACCCTCAGCCCGCCATGCTCGACGATGAAGTCGATGACTTCCCGCAAGCCCTTGCCGCGCGATAGATCGGTGAAGCCGAACGGACGCCTGCCGCGCATGCGGGCGGCGTCGCTCTCCATCACGTCGAGGTTGACGTTCACATAGGGCGCCAGATCGCTCTTGTTGATGATCAGGAAATCGGAGCGGGTAATCGCCGGTCCGCCCTTGCGCGGGATTTCCTCGCCCTGGCAGACCGAGATGACATAGAGCGTCAGATCCGCGAGGTCCGGTGAGAAGGTGGCGGCAAGGTTGTCGCCGCCGGATTCGATGAAGATGATGTCGAGGTCGGGAAACTTCCGGTTGAGTTCGGCGATCGCCTGCAGATTGATCGACGCGTCCTCGCGAATGGCGGTGTGCGGGCAGCCGCCGGTCTCGACGCCGACAATGCGATCCTCCGGCAGCGCCTGCAGCCGGGCCAGCATCATGGCGTCTTCCCTTGTGTAGATGTCGTTGGTGACGACGGCGATGGAGAACTCGTCGCGCAGCGCCTTGCAGAGTTTTTCGGTGAGCGTCGTCTTGCCGGAGCCGACAGGGCCGCCAATACCGATGCGAAGGGGACCGTTGGCTTGGGTCATGTCGGGAACTCCATGATGGCAAGGACTGCGAAGCCGAGCCCGATCAACAGGCACAGCGGCGAATAGTAACGCACATCGAGCCGCGCGAAAGGCTGTTCGGGCGCCAGGCGCCGCCACCACGGCGTGAAGCCGGCAATGCCGCGCCCCAGGAACACCAGCCCGATGAGCAGCGAGGTGGCGGCAAGGCCCTCCCTCGGGAAAGGCGAGGCAAAGAAGCCGATGAGCGCCAGCGGCCAGAGCGTTGCCAGGCCAAGACAGGCGGCAACGGCGAAACTGGCGAAGGGCGTCGGCATTTCGTCGACACCGCGAAAGCCGACGACCGCGCGGGCGCAGGACGCCGCATCCCTGCCCGGCCAGATGCCGCCAATGCCCCAATAGACATGCAGCGCCGTGATCAGCAGCAGGACGAAGGAGAGGACAAAGGCGAGGGCGATCATGAACGGAACAGCCGCGAATACTGGGTTTCGTGCTTCATCGCCATGATGTCGGAGACGAAGGCGCAGCCGCCGAGATCATCCAATGTCGATCGGGACGCGCGGTCGGCGGTTGAGAGCGCCAACGGCTCGAAGCCGGCCAGCAGCGTGGTGGCCTCGCTCTGGCCGACGACACCGAGCCGGATCGCCGCCTGGACGAGGTTGGAGAAGAAGGCTTGCAGGAAGGCGGACAGCGCATCCTCAAGCGCAATGCCATTTCCGCCGGCAATGGCGCCGACGGTGACGCAATAAGCGCTTTCGGCCGGCAGGCGCGCCAGCACCGGATTGGGCCAGGCCGCAGCTGCTTTGAGGAAGGCGGCACCTTGCAGCATGGTCTCGGTATGGCGTTCCCGCGAGCCGGCCAGCGCCTCGGCCAGTGCGGCGACTTCGTCGAGATCGCCGGCGGTGCGGGCGCGGCGCCAGCTCTCGGAAAACAGCACGGTATCGTTCCAGCCCGAGCCCATCTCGACCAGCGTTTCCAGCCAGTGGGCCAGGCTCGCGGCATCGGCAACCTGCCCGTCATGCACCGCCCGTTCGAGACCGTGGCTATAGGCAAAGCCGCCGACCGGGAAGGCCGGCGACAGCCACGCCATCAGCCGCAGCAGGGCGATGTTCGAAGGCTGGTCAGTCATGATCGTGGTGGTGGCCGGTATGGCTGTGCGAGTGCGAATGCGATTCGCTATGCGAGTGGGAGTGTGCCTCACCGTGGCTATGTGCATGCGCCTCGGCATGGCTGTGATCGTGGCCATGGTCATGACCATGCCCACCACCATGGCCGGAATAAGCGCCGCGCACCGGCTTGAACGGTTCCGAGACCTCGCGCACCGTGGCGCCAAGCCCCTCCAGCATCGCCTTGATGACATGGTCGCGCAGGATGACGATGCGATCCGCCTCGATGCCTGCGGCGAGATGGCGGTTGCCGATATGCCAGGCCAGTTCGGTCAGATGCACGCCGTCGCGGGCGCGGATGTCATAGACCTCTTCCGGCGCCGCGATGATCTCGACATGGCGGCCATCCTCCAGCACCAGCCGGTCGCCATCGTTCAGGGCGACGGGTTCGGGCAGGTCGACCAGCACCTTGCTGCCGTCGGACAGTTCGATGGCGCGGCGGCGCAGATGCCGCTCGTCATGCGCAAGCACAGCCTTGGCAAACGCCGGCGCCGCGCCCGCCTCGCCGACGGCCAGCACCGAGACGGCGCGCGGGAATTTGGTGAAGTCGGTGTTGAGGTTGAGCTTCATTTCATGGAGCCTCCGTTGGCCTGCGCCCGCGCGCGGGCAGGGCGCGAAAGCACCCGGTCGAAATAGGCGTTGACGCGGTCGGACTCGATCGGGAATTTTCCGGCGCGCGCCCAGTTGCCCATGTCGCCGAGCAGCACGTCGACCGCGGAAAACCGGTCACCCAGCGCAAACGGCTTGTCGCCGAGCCGGCGGTCCAGCGCCTTGGCTTCCGAGGCGAAATCGTAGGCCGCCGCCGGGCCGACATCGACGCGAACCTCCTTCGGCAGCAGGAAGCGGTGGCGCAATTTGTTCCACAGCGGCGCCTCGAACTCGCTCTGGGCAAAATGCATCCAGGAATCCATCTCGGCACGGCCGGCAACACCGGGATTGGCGCCCATGCCCTTGTCGGCGTGCTTGTCGGCCAGGTAGACGCAGATCGCCGCCGAATCCGTCACCGTCAGTTCATCGTCGATGAGGACCGGCACCTTGCCCGACGGGTTGAGCGCATAGGCTTCCGGCGAGCGCAGCTTGACCTCGACGAATTCATAGGGCTGCCCGAGCTCCTCGAGCATCCAGAGAACGCGGCTGACCCGGGATCCCCGTGATCCAACGGCCTTGTACATGCTAAGATCCTGTCTTTTCCTGGACTCTAGACCATCCGCAACAGTCATACGATCGTGTCGAAGAGCCGCAGGATGAACGATATCTGGTAGATCAGTGCTGCCGCGACGAAGGCGATGTGGAAGCGGCGGTCGCGCACCAGGATCGCGGCGATGCACAGTGCCACGAAGACCGGCGTGCGGAACAGATATTCGTTGCCGAAGCGGGCAAAATGCTCGGGCCCTTTCAGCAGCGTATCGATGACATCGAGCAGATAGGTCGCCGCCAGCAGGCCGAAGAACCAGCCGCGGCGCGAATAGAAGAAATCCTCGTAGCTGGTGTAGTCCAGCATCGAATCCGGAAACAGCAGCGCGCACAGCAGGAACAGCGTGATCGCGTAGAAAATGATGAACAGGTACTTGCCGAAGGTCCAGGTCTCGATGGCGTAGAGCCCGAACTCCCACCACCAGAAATGCACCAGCATCAACAGCACCGAGGCGACCCAGGCCAGATGCACGGGATACAGCCGGTACTGGCCGGGATGCTGGACGATGCGCGCCACCCCCGACAGCAGGCGGGCGACACCAAGCCCGATCACCATGCCCATGACGATGCGGATATGCGGGAAGACGTCGTGGGGAGAGGCGATTTCGGTGGCCATGCCTGATCACGGTGGGTTTCTGCTCGACCGCATATTGCGGCCTATGCATACCAGCCGCAACGGAATTTGGCCGACCGACCTCAGAACAGGAAATACCTTTGCGCCATCGGCAGCACGGTCGCCGGCTGGCAGGTCAGCAATTCGCCGTCGGCGCGGACCTCGTAGGTTTCCGGATCGACCTCGACATGCGGCGTGGCGTCGTTGAGCACCATGGAATGCTTGCCGATGCCCCCACGCGTGTTTTCCACGGCGACGAACTGTTTTTCGACGCCAAGCCGGCCATGCAGGCCAGACTCGAGTGCCGCCTTGGAAACGAAGGTCACCGACGAGTTGGTCCTGGCCTTGCCATAGGCGCCGAACATCGGCCGAAAGTGCATCGGCTGCGGGGTCGGGATCGAGGCGTTGGGGTCGCCCATTGGGGCGGCGGCAATCATGCCGCCGATCAGCACCATATCCGGCTTCACACCGAAGAAGGCCGGGTTCCACAGCACCAGGTCGGCGCGTTTGCCGACGGCGATCGAGCCGATGTCTTTCGACAGCCCATGCGCGATGGCCGGGTTGATCGTGTATTTGGCGATGTAGCGGCGGACGCGGAAATTGTCGTTGTCGCCGGTCTCCTGCGGCAGCGAGCCGCGCTGGCGCTTCATCTTGTCGGCGGTCTGCCAGGTGCGGATCGCCACTTCACCCACGCGGCCCATCGCCTGGCTGTCCGACGAGATGATCGAGAAGGCGCCAATGTCATGCAGGATATCCTCGGCCGCGATCGTCTCCTTGCGGATGCGGCTCTCGGCAAAGGCGATATCCTCGGGGATCGACGGCGACAGATGGTGGCAGACCATCAGCATGTCGAGATGTTCGGCCAGCGTGTTGACCGTGTAGGGCCGCGTCGGATTGGTCGAGGACGGGATGACATTGGGCAGGCCGCAGACCTTGATGATGTCGGGCGCATGGCCGCCGCCGGCGCCCTCGGTATGAAAGGCATGGATGGTGCGGCCCTTGATCGCCGCGACCGTGTTTTCAACAAAGCCGGATTCGTTCAGCGTGTCGGTGTGGATCATCACCTGAACGTCGTAATCGTCGGCCACCGACAGGCAGCAGTCGATCGCCGCCGGCGTCGTGCCCCAATCCTCATGCAGCTTCAGCGAGCAGGCGCCACCCAGCACCATTTCCTCCAGTGCCGCCGGCAGCGAGGCGTTGCCCTTGCCCGACAGGCCGATATTCATCGGAAAGGCATCGAAGGACTGGATCATGCGCGCCATGTGCCACGGCCCCGGCGTGCAGGTGGTGGCCAGCGTGCCATGCGCCGGCCCGGTGCCGCCGCCCAGCATTGTGGTGATGCCGCTCATCAGCGCTTCCTCGATCTGCTGCGGGCAGATGAAGTGGATATGCGCGTCAAAGCCGCCGGCGGTGAGAATCTTGCCTTCGCCGGCGATGATTTCGGTGCCCGGGCCGATGATAATGGTGACGCCGTCTTGCGTGTCCGGATTGCCGGCTTTGCCGATCGCCGCGATGCGGCCGTCCCTGAGGCCGATATCGGCCTTGAAGATGCCGGCGCTGGCGTCGATCACCAAGGCATTGGTGATCACGGTGTCGACCGCGCCCTGGGCACGGGAAACCTGGCTCTGGCCCATGCCGTCGCGGATCACCTTGCCGCCGCCGAATTTTACTTCCTCACCGTGAATGGTGAGGTCCTTTTCGACCTCGATGAAGAGTTCGGTGTCGGCCAGCCTGACCTTGTCGCCGACAGTCGGCCCATACATCTGGGCGTAGGCGGCACGCGAGATTCTGGCCATCAGCGATTGCTCCCGAAATGCGGTGTGGTTGAGGCTGGCCTGCACATTGCCGCCATCCAATGGTCACGCAATGACCCGCTGGGCGACACCTTCTGATCCCATTTGGCGGTTGAGGTTGGGAGGTCACCCCAAAACGACCGTTTGCCAAATCGATGGAAGGAAAATCCATGCGCAAAACGATAATTCTTGCAGCCGCCGCCAGCCTGATGCTGGCCGGTGCCGCCAGTGCCCAGCAGCAGCCCGCTCCGGCCACGCCTGCCCCCAAGGCGACGACTCCCGCCCCCGGCGGTCAGCAGGCCGCGCCGGCGATCCAGAGCGTCAACATTGTCGACATCACCGAGCTGCCGAAGGACACCCAGACGCAGGTCAATCAGGTGATCGCCCAGCGCGGTGACGCCGGCCTGCAGAAACTGCGCAGCTCGATCGACGCCACCCCCAAGGTGAAGTCCGCCCTCCAGGCCAAGGGAATGACCTCGGC
Source organism: Mesorhizobium sp. 131-3-5 (assembly GCF_016756575.1). Lineage (NCBI taxonomy): Bacteria > Pseudomonadati > Pseudomonadota > Alphaproteobacteria > Hyphomicrobiales > Phyllobacteriaceae > Mesorhizobium > Mesorhizobium sp. 131-3-5. Next base: position 580,705 of record NZ_AP023254.1, on the reverse strand, counting down.
CCAGGTCGTCGCGGCCAGCATGGAGCCCAATGGCGCGCTGACCTTGATCACCAAGAAGGCCAGCTGACGGGTCGGCGCGGCGGGCCGGTATCCGGTCCGCCGGCCGTATTGCGAAGGGAACCGTGGCAGGGCTGGAGTCGTTTCGCTTGCTGATTGTTGAAACAAGCTGCGAAAGCGAACGATGACCTCCACCACCTTGCCCGATGCCCGATGGCTGCATGCCATTGCGGCGGCCGCGTTTCTGGCAGCGAGCCTTCCCCAGGCCGCGCTGAATGCGCAAGGCCTTGAAAGCCCGGAGACCGTTGACCGCATCGTCGGCTCGCAAATCAGCGAGGAACAGGCCAAGACGACAGCTGAAATCGGAAAAGTCAGTTCGGCGATCGACCGCACGCGCGACAACATCGGCACGGTGCGAAAGACCTCCAAGCTCGACAAGGTCGATATCGTGTTCCTGACCGACGCGGCACGCAGCGAAGGCGGCCCGCCGCCGGTCATCGAGAACAAGGTCCGGCAGCATCAGGACGACGTCGCGGAACTGCGCAAGGAGATTGAGGCGAACGCCCTGCTCTTTAACGCCATCGATTCGCGGCGCGTGGCCGCGCAGGACGTCCTTGCCGTCGCGTTCGACGATCCCGGAAAGATCATCATCTATGCGGCCGCCAAACCGTCGGACTGAGCCGAAAGCACCATTTGCTTTCACGCTTGCCCAAACGCCGTTCGCGGCCTTTGAAGGCCAAGCGCGAGACGCCACAGGATTCACAGCTTGCCCATCACCTTCTGCTGGAATCCATAGACCTCGCGCTTGCCGCCGAGCGGCACCAGCGTGACATCGCGTTCCTGTCCCGGCTCGAAGCGCATGGCGGTGCCGGCGGCGATGTCGAGGCGCATGCCGCGGGTCTGTTCGCGGTCGAATTTCAGCCCTTCATTGGTTTCGAAGAAATGGTAGTGGCTGCCGACCTGTATCGGCCGGTCGCCGCTGTTGGCGACTTTCAGGGTGACGGTCGGCAGACCCTTGTTGAGCTCGATGTCGCCTGGGACGGGAATGATTTCGCCGGGGATCATCTGATGTCACACGACGCCGAAGGCGAGGCCGACGCCGATCGCCGCGCAGGCAGCACCGGCGACACGAGCCAGACCACGGAACCTCATGCCAAGGCTCATTCCGGCGGCGATGCCGACGGCATGGAGCAGCACGGTGGCGACGGCAAAGCCCGCCACGTATTCGAGCCCGCCGGCGTTTTCCGGCACTTCAGTGCCATGAGCGTGGCCGTGGAAAAGCGCGAAAAGGCCGAGGATGGCGACGCCGGCCAAAACCGGCAGGTCGACCGCCAGCGCCACGAGCAGGCCAAGCGCCACCACGGAGGCCAGTATGCCTGGCTCGACGAAGGGCACCGGCACATGCGCCATGCCAAGGGCCGAGCCGGCAAGCATCACGCCGACAAAGGCCGCCGGCCATGCCCAGATCGCCCTGCCGCCCTTGAGCGCCGCCCACAGGCCGACGGCGATCATCACAATCATATGATCAAGGCCGGATAAGGGATGCATGAAGCCGGCCGTGAAGGAAGAGGTCGTGCCGATGCCGACATGGGCATAGGCCGGCATGGCGGCAGCCATGAGCAGGATCGCCGCGAGGCACAGGCGTTTGGCAGGGATCATTCTACATGCCTTTCGTTTGCGATGGTGCAGTCACGCGGCCTTGCGCGGGCCGCAGCCCTCGGCCTTAAGGACGCGTTTGGTCGACGCCGGGTATTTTTCCAGCTTCGCTGCCGGGCGGATCGGCCGGGTCGAAAAATTGCCGCCGCAATTGGGGCAGACGCCGTCCAGCACGTTTTCCACGCAATCGGCGCAGAAAGTGCATTCGAAGGTGCAGATCAATGCATCCGTCGCCTCAGGCGGCAGGTCCTTGTCGCAGCACTCGCAGTTTGGGCGCAGTTCGAGCATGTCGATCTCCTCACCTGATGGGCTCGTGCACGGTCACCAGCTTGGTGCCGTCGGGGAAGGTCGCTTCCACCTGCACGTCATGGATCATCTCGGCGATCCCTTCCATCACCTGCGTGCGGGCGACGACATGGGCGCCGGCCTCCATCAGTTCGGCGACCGGGCGGCCGTCGCGGGCGCCCTCGACGACGAAATCGGTGATCAGCGCGATCGCTTCCGGATGGTTGAGCTTGACGCCGCGCTCCAGCCGCTTGCGTGCCACGATCGCCGCCATGGCGATCAGCAGCTTGTCTTTTTCCCTCGGCGTCAGGTTCATGCGGTTTCCAGAATCACAGTGACCATAATTTGGGCAGCCCCGCCCTTCCGTTGAGCAGTCCGACGAGCGGAACCAGCCGCTGACGCAGTTGGTAGCCGTCCCCGGCGTAAAGCCTCGCAAGAAGCTTGCCAGATGCCTTCACGCTCCAGACGCTGGCGCCGCCCTGGTCGCCGATGATTTCCCGGACCGGGTCGAGCAGGGTCTCGGCCCGCTGCGACACCAGCAGCAGCGTCGCCACGGCGATCGCGCCGCCGGCGGCCGCCGGGCGTGCCAGGGCACCAGTGATATCGGGTCCAATACGGAAATCCTCGGCATGGATGAGGAAACCGTCCTGGCGGACCCGCCAGCGGTCACGGAAAATGCCTTGCGCGGCGCGTTCGCCCATCGCCAGGCGGCCGAAGACGGTGGCCTCCAGCACCAGCGCCTCGGCCCCCGCGGCAAGCTCGACATCCAATGTGCGGGCAAAGGCCGCCCGGTCGAAGACGATGGTCTCCTGCGGCAGCCAGGCGATGCGGCCGTTCTCGCCGACCGTCAGCTTGACCCGCACCTCGGCATGGTCGGATGCGGCGCGATAGACCTTCTCGCAGGCCTGGGTCGTTATCGACGCCGAGGCTTCTGTGCCGACATCCACATCCCAGCCGATGCGGTCGCCGCCGGTCAATCCGCCGGCGGTGTTGATCAGCACTGCCTCCAGCGGGTCGGCCAAAACGGCCGGCAGCCTTATCTTGGCGGAACCGTCCTGATAAAGGCGTCGCAGCCGCGTGCGCCCGTCCGCGCTGGCGCAGCCCAGCTGGGCCAGACCCGCGGCGCGCTGGGCCAAAGGGGCCGAAAACTTGGTATGTTCGATCGTATCCACGCCGTCAGGTTAAGCACTGTGGCGGTTTTGTCGATATATAGCTTGTTGCTTGATGGCGTTTCCGTTTCTATAGAGGGAGCCACCTCGATACGGTCAGGCGATGCTTGACGGGGGTAGAAGGCGACGATCGCGGCCTGATATCGAGGATAAGAAGGCGCTGTTCAGTTGGCGTCGGGAAACGATAAAGTGGGGAAGAAACCGAATGGCTGACCAGCTGGCAACGGACATCATCGAAAAGATCAAGGCCCATGCCGAGCCGGGCGGTGAAGAAATCACCACCAGCACCGAATTGACGTCGCTCGGCATCCATTCGCTGGAGCTGACGGAGATCATCTTCGACCTCGAGGAGCAGTATGACATCGAGATCGAGATGAACACGGTCGATGCCTGGAGCAATCTGAAGAATGTTGGCGACATGGTCGAGGCCGTTCGCGCGCTGATCGCGAAAAAAGCCTGACCGAATGCTGAAACGCGTCGTCATTACCGGCATTGGCGGGCTGTGCGGACTAGGCGTCGATGCGCAGTCGATCTGGGCTGAAATGCGGGCCGGCCGTTCGGCCATCGGCCCCATCGACAATCCCTTCCTGCATGACCTGAAGGTCAAGACCGGCTGCGAGATCAAGGCGCTGCCCGATCACGGCATCGAGCGCAAGCAGCTTGTGTCGATGGACCGTTTCAGCCTGCTGGCGGTTATCGCTGCGAAGGAGGCGATGCAGCAGTCCGGCCTGGCCCCACATGCCGACAACACCTATCGCATGGGAACCATTGTCGGCGTCGGCGTCTGCGGCTTCGAGACCGTCGAGGAGAACTATCGCGCTATTCTGATCGAGGGCAAGAATCGCGCCGGCATCTTCACCGTGCCCCGGGTCATGCCAGGTGCCGCCTCCGGCCAGGTCAGCATGCATCTTGGCCTGCGTGGACCGGTTTTCGGCGTCACGTCGGCCTGCTCGTCGGCCAACCACGCCATCGCCTCCGCGGTCGACCAGATCAGGCTCGGCCGTGCCGACGTGATGGTCGCCGGCGGCACCGATGCGCCGCTGGTCTGGGGCGTGCTCAAGGGCTGGGAGGCACTGCGCGTGCTATCGCCCGACACCTGCCGGCCGTTCTCGGCCGACCGCCAGGGTCTGGTGCTCGGCGAAGGCGCCGGCATGGCGGTTCTGGAAAGCTACGATCACGCCATGGCGCGTGGCGCCACCATCCTCGCCGAAATCGCCGGCGCCGGCCTTTCGGCCGATGCCTCCGACATCGTCGCCCCGACCATCGAGGGACCGGAAGCGGCGATGCGCTTCTGTCTCGCCGATGCCGGGCTCAATCCCGAGGACATCGATTATCTCAACGCGCACGGCACCGGCACCAAGGCCAACGACCAGATCGAGACCAACGCGATCAAGCGCGTCTTCGGCGAGCACGCGCGCTCGCTGTCGGTCTCCTCGACCAAGTCGATGCATGCCCATTGCCTCGGCGCTTCGGGCGGGCTGGAGATGATCGCCTGCGTCATGGCGATCCGCGAAGGCGTCGTGCCGCCGACCGCGAATTACCGTGAACCCGATCCCGATTGCGATCTCGACGTGACGCCCAATGTCGCGCGCGAGCGCAAGGTGCGCGCCGCGATCAGCAACGGTTTTGCTTTCGGCGGCACCAACGCGGTGCTGGCATTCAAGGCCATCTGATCTCGGCGGTCACCACCGCCCCAGGGCGGGGACACCATCCACCGCGTTCGATTCGGTGTCCAAGGATAACGATGGCGAAACTGCCGCCGCCATATTGATCCTAGCGGGTCGCAGGCCTAGTTCTTGGGCCTACCCGCCAACACCGCGCACCTTGGTGCGCCAAATCCCCCGCTCAGGAGTTTCCCGATGGCCGACCTGTCCGCCTTTCCGATCACCATCCGTTGGCCGGCCAAACATCCCGACCAGATCCAGCTCTATTCGGCAACGACGCCGAACGGCGTGAAGATATCGATCGCGCTGGAAGAGCTCGGCCTGCCCTATGAGCCGCATCTGATCAACATCAGCAAGGACGAAAGCTGGACGCCGCAATTCCTGTCGCTCAACCCCAATGGCAAGATCCCGGCGATCATCGATCCCAACGGCCCGGACGGCAAGCCGATCGGCCTTTTTGAATCCGGCGCCATCCTGCTCTATCTCGCCGACAAGACCGGCCTGCTCGTCCCGGCGGACGCAGCGCGGCGCTACGAGACGATCCAGTGGGTCTTCTTCCAGATGGCTTCCATCGGGCCGATCTTCGGCCAGGTCGGCTTCTTCCACAAATTCGCCGGCCGCGAGATCGCCGACAAGCGTCCGCTGGAACGTTACCGCGACGAATCGCGGCGGTTGCTTGGCGTTCTCGATGGCAGGCTGAAGGGCCGCAAATGGATCATGGGCAATGACTACACCATCGCCGACATCTCGCTGCTCGGCTGGGTGCGCAATTTGATCGGCTTCTATGAAGCGCGCGACCTCGTCGGTTTCGATGATTTCGCCAATGTGGCGGCATGGCTGGAGCGCGGCCTGGCCCGGCCGGCGGTCCAGAAGGGCCTGACCATACCGGCAAAGGACTAGTGCGCCCTGTCCCTGCAAGGCGACAGCCTTGGCCCAATACACACGGTCGGGCGGAGCAGCCTGCTACTTCGCCTTGGCCTTCGAGCCGCCCCTGCCGATAACCGAGGCCGCCAGCGAGACGGCGCCGCGCGCGGTGGCGACCACCGCGCCGGCGGCGACATTAGCCGCCGTCCTGACGGCACCGGCCTTTGCCGGCGCCGGTTTGCGCGGGCTGGCGGTCTTGGCGACCGGTGCGACTTTTCGCGGTGCGGCCTTGCCGAAAGCGGCCTTGGCGTCTTTCGAGCGTTCTGCAATCGCGGGGCCAGCACCGGCTTTCGCTTGAGTTGCCTTCGCAGGCCTGGTCTTGGCTGGTTTTTTTGCCTTGGTGGCCATTGGAAAATCCCTTACGCCGGACAAATGGGTTGTCAGGCATAACGGCGCGAAACTCTTAAGGTTCCCGCCAAGAAATACCGAAAATTAAGCGTGTTAACCAATGATCAGGTCGGCGGCCCGGCGCCGGGCCAGCACGCGTTCGATGTTGGGCATGTCGTTGGAGGCGATCCAGGCGCGCGCCTCCTCGTCGGAACGGCCATGGCCGTGCCAGCGTTCCATCAGGCGTCGCTCGAGTTCATTGCGCGGCACGTCGACGAAGATCGAGAAATCGAACAGCGGCGCCAGCCGCGCCCACGGTTCCTCGTCGAGCAGCAGGTAATTGCCTTCGACCAGGATGAACTTGGTCTCGGTGCCGACGATAGCCGCGGCGGCGCGCGACAATTCCATGCTGCGGTCGAAGACGGGAATGGCGATGTCGGGTTCGCCGGCCCGGATGCGCTTCATCAGGGTCTCGAAGCCGGCAAAGTCGAAGGTTTCCGGCGCGCCCTTGCGCGCCCGCATGCCGCGCGCGTTGAGCACGATGTCGTCATAGTGGAAGCCGTCCATCGGCACGACTTCCACCGCCCCTTCCGGCAAAAGGTCATGCAGGCCGGCCGACAGCGTGGACTTGCCGGAGCCTGGCGGTCCGGCGATGGCGACGATGAAGCGTTTTGCCTTGCCGGCACGTTTGAAGATGGTGGCGGCTAGGTGGGCGATTTCGGACATGGGAGCCTCACTTGCCTGGATGATCGGCGAAACATTACGCCGCATTTTGGCGGCAGTCGGCGGAAATTTCAAATCCTGCGCTCAGGGCATACCTCGCCTCAGGCGGTCGCAGGCTGGCCGATGCGCAGGAACGCGCTGTCGAACGGCACGTCGGACGTCGAGCCGCCGGCCGCAAGCCGCATCCGGCCGTCGGCCGTGGTGATCTCTCGCGGCGGGGTGCCGCCGGACAGGGCGCCGATGACATGGCGGAACGAAAAGCTCCGGCCTTCGCCGAGCGCAAAGGCGGTCGCCACGCCTTCGCGTTTCAGCCAGTTGTCGCCGATGGAAGCGGCATGGCCTATCGCCGTGCGGCCGTCCTCTATGCCGAGCACGCCGAGATGGCGGCCGCTCCACGGCGCATAGTCGCGCCCGCCATTGCTCAGCCACAGCATGGTAACAGGCAGCTCCGCGGGGTTCTTCAGCACCAGCACCAGGTCCTCCTCGGCCTGGCGTGCCAGTGCCGTCCAGCCCGGCCCGGCATGGTCGGCTTCGACCAGGGTGATGAAATCCTCGCGCCTGTCCTCCATGCGGTATTGCGTCAGGTCGAGCGTGCCGCCGCCGGCGGCGGGAAACTGGCCGAGCTCGGCCGAACGCGCCGGATAGGCCAGCATGAAGCGGCCGCGCGCGGGATCCGGCTCCAGCGGATCGGCCAGCGTCGCGGCAAAGCGCTTCGGCGAAAAGGCTAGCCGTCCGCCGCCTTTCATCACCGTCATCGGGTGGTGGGCGACGGAAATCGCGCCGGAGCCGCCGGAAAACACATGTTCCTGGTAGAGGAAGGGATGGCCGTCGATGAGCGTAAAAATCTTGTCGACGCTGGCGCCCATGACCTCGTGCCGCAGCCGGAAGACAGCGCGCCAGCCGCCGTCCGTGGCACTGCTTTCGGTGACATCCCAGGCACTGTTGGCCGTCCAGCCATGCAGCGGCGCCTCCTCGACATCGCTGCGCGAAAACGGCGCGCAGAGGAAGTCGCCGGACAGCCGGACCGTGCCTTGCGGCAGGTCCTTCGGCAGCGTCTCGTTTGCGTCGACCCAGGGCGCGCGGTGCAGCGGCTTCAGCTGGCGTCCGTCGCTTTCGACGGTCATGTCGGCGATGTGGCCGACGGTGAGGTCGAGCGAAACCGAAATACCTTTGGCCTTGATCGTGATCGTATCCATAGCGCTCTCACCCGAATCTGACGGGCGCAAACAGAACCTGTAGGCGCTGATCGCGCAAGCACTGCGTAAGGCATTTTGCATCAGGCACAATGGAAGCCATCGGCGCTGCCCCTCATCCGCCTGCCGGCACCTTCTCCCCGTATAGTGACGGGGAGAAGGGAACTGGCCGCACGCTGGAGCTTTCTCTGCAACGCTGATGATTGGCGAAACCGTTGACGACAGCGCCCCTCTCCCCGTCTCTACACGGGGAGAGGATGCCGGCAGGAAGGTGAGGGGCGGCGCAAACGAGGGAAGACGAGGGCCAAACTGAAGCCATCGCCATGACCAGCGCTCTCAGGCCTACTGCCGCTTGTATTCCCTGACCGGCGATTTCGTCCCGTCGGTGTAGGTCACCTGCACCGACATCGATTTCACGCTGTCGGCGACCTTGAAATAGCCCTTGGCGTCGTAGGGGATGGCGTAGGGGTCCTTCTTGTCGCAAGGCGGGATCTCGAGCGACCTGTCGAGCGCGGCGCCGTTCAGGCTGTAATGCACCTCCTTGATGGCGCAGCGGTAGGACAGCATCTGGGTGAAATAGACCAGGCCGTGATTGCCGCCGGAATCGAAGGCGATCCACGACGTCCAGAACTGGTCGAGGATCTGTTTGTCGCCTTGCTGCAGCGCGGCGTCCGGATCGAAGCTTATGTCGAACGGGCCGGTCTCGCGGCCCCTTATGTCGAGATATTTTATCGCGATCGTGGTCGCCGCCGTGCTGTCGGGCAACTCGAAGCTCGGATTGGCCATCGGCTTGCCGGTGGTCTGGTCCTTCATCGCCAGGAAGCCGGTGTCGGTGAACGGGCCGCTGTCGCCGAGACGCCAGGAGATCGCGGTCGCCGGCTCGGGCAGCGAAATGGTCATCGACCAGCCCTGGTTGGAGCGCATCGGCGTCAACGAAGGCGCAAAGCGCGCCGGGTCGAGCACGTCGCCAAGGGCTGCCAGCCGGCTGCGGCTGCGGTCCAGCCAGTCGGCCAACTGCGTCTGGTCGACGAAATATTTGAGCAGCCCGCCATCCTTCTCGTTGGACACGAACTTGGTCAGCGCCTGGGCTTCGCTGCGCTTGTCGGCCAGCGTCTGGCTGCCGAGGCGGTCTTCCGAAAACTCCTGCGCCTTGAGGAAATAGGCCGGCGCGTAGTCGGGATTGGCCGTGATGAAGGCGTCGAGCTTGTCCAGCCGCTGCGCGTCCTCGAACTGCAATATATGCACCAGCTTGATCGACAGCGCCTTGCCCTTGTCGGCCAGCTGCCCGAACACTTCGCGCGCGCCCGCCTTGCCGTCCTGCACCCGAAGCAGCGTGGCAAAACGCGTATAAGGGTCGATGGCGTCGACATCGAAGCCGGCAAAGGCGAGGTAGGAGCGCCTTGCGTTGAGCATGTCGCCCGACAATTCGTAGACGCGGGCATTGTGGTAGAACTCGTCCGGCCGCTTCGGCTCGGCGATCGCCCCGCCTTGCGCCGAAAGCTGCGCAAACCCCTTGGCGATGGTGTCGATCGAGGCGGCGATCTGCTCGGTCGTCGCCTGCAGCTTTTCGGCCTGGGCCTGCTGCTGTTGCTGGCCGGCGGCGAGCGTGTCGGTGGTCTGCTTGACCGCCTCGACGGTCTTTTGCGTCTGCGCGCCCTGCTGCGTCTGCTGCTGCTGCGCGGACGCGATCTGGTCGGTCTTCTGCGCCACCGTGTCGGTCGATTTCTTGACCTCTTCGACGGTCTTTTGCGTCTGCGTCACCGTCTGCTCGATCTTGGCCACCTTTTCGGAGACGATGCCCATCGACTGCTGCAGCTGCGCGATCGCCGGCACCAGGCCGGCGATGACGCCGTTCTGCGAATTGGTTTCCTTTTGCACGGCAAAGACGCCGCCGGCGACCGCCGCCGCGCTGGTGGCGAACAACAGCGCCGGCAGCGCCTTGGCCGCCAGTACGAGCCTGAGCACAATGGCAATGGCGATGATGGCCGCGGCAATCGACGCGACCAGCGCGATATAGGCGGCGAACGGCGCCAGCGGATTGAGCACGTCGCCAACGGCGCCGCTGATGAAAGCCACGCTGCCGGCCCATTTGCCGGTGCGGCTGAGCGATGCCTTGATAAGCGAGGGCGCTGCGCCCCCGGCCCCGATATTCGTCATGCCACCCCCCAAGCCAGCCAATGCCACGCCCCTTCCCACAGGAAACGCGGCTCTTGCAAGGAAAGACACAGAAACAGGCGTTTTCGGGGCGGATAAATCCTCAAGTTCCTCGCCCTCACTACCGTGCAACGGCATGCACACATTTCCAAGAGGCTGGTCTTTGGCGATAGCCTGCATGGCAGCGCTGGTCGACCCCCACTCCGTCTCGGCTTCGCCGAGCCACCTCTCCCCCGATCGACGGGGTACAGGAAAGGCGCCAGGCTTTTTCGCCGGCAAAGCTCGTGCAGCAATGCTCCCCACCTTTCCCTCCGGAGGGGGGAAAGGTGGCGCTGGGAAGCAGCGACGGATTGGGGGAGCCACGTGGCAATCAAGCCTTGCGTCGATCAGTCACGCCAGGCACAGAAGATGTGTGCATAGCGTAGCGCAAAGCGGGGAAGAGGAACCAGGTCGAGCTCGACAATCCTGGGGCTAACCGCCATTAACCAAATGGACGCATCCAGCGCGTTACGTTAGCTTCGCCTTATCTCAGCAACAGCATCGCCAGAACAGTCCGCCCTTGTCCAAATTGCGTCCTTTCCCGCTTCTCCAGAGAGTTCTCGTCGCCCTTGGCCTGTTGCTGATGGTGGCCGGCTGCTCGACCACGACCCCGCCGGACCAGGTGCTGTCCGTGCCCGCGCCGCCGCAGAAATATGCGGCCATCGTCGTCGACGTCAGGACCGGCAAGCAGATGTTCGAGGTCAACTCGACGGCGCAGCGCTATCCGGCCTCGCTGACCAAGATGATGACGCTCTATCTGCTGTTCGAGGCGATGGAGTCCGGCCGCGTGACCAAGGAAACGCAGATCTCTGTCTCCGACCATGCCGCCTCGCAGCCGCCGACCAAGATGCGTTTCCGGCGCGGCGAAACGATTGATGTCGATTCCGCTATCCGCGCCATCGTCGTCAAATCCGCCAATGACGTGGCGGTGGCGGTCGGCGAATATCTCGGCGGCTCGGAGGACCAGTTCGCCGCCATGATGACATCCAAGGCGCGCTCGCTCGGCATGACCAGCACCACTTTCCGCAACGCCTCGGGCCTGCCCGACGACGGCCAGATGACCACCGCGCGCGACATGGCGGTGCTCGGCATGGCGCTGCGCCAGCGCTTCCCCCAGCATTTCCACTATTTCTCCGAAAGCGACTTTATGTTCCGCGGCAGGCTGGTGCGCGGCCACAACGACATGCTCGGCCGCGTGCGCGGCGTCGACGGCATCAAGACCGGCTACATCAGGGCCTCCGGCTTCAACATAGTCACCTCCTACAATGCCGACGGCCGCCAGCTGATCGTGGTTGTGATGGGCGCCGACTCGGCCCGCCAGCGCAACGACCATGTCGAGGCGCTGATCCAGCGCAGCCTGTCGCCGACCACGGCCGACAGCAAGACCAGGCTGATGTTCGCCGAACAGCAGTAAAGAGCGGAGCCTCCCCACTTCGTCATCTTGGGGCGGAGCAAGGAGCGCACCCACCCTCACTTCGTCATCCACGGGCGGAGCAAGGAGCGCAGCGACGCGGCGCAGACCCGGGGATCCATGCCGCGCCCTCAACGCGCCGCTACGGAGCATAATCCTGCTCCGCTGCACCCTACGATCAACGTCCCGGCATGGATCCTCGGGTCTCCGCGACGCCCGTGGATGACGAACTCGGGAAGCGTCTCGGCCCAGCTAAGGGGGAGGCTGTCGCCGCATAAGAAACCCGCAGCCGGCTATTGTTATTCTGTTGTCATGCAATCGTCGGGAAGCCATGGCATAGGCAGCGCAAACCGACAGTGGATATGCCCCGTCACCTCGGCGTATCCTCAAACCAGCAGCGCCACAGCAGGAGCCCGCACCATGAGCACTGTCCCCAAGGCATCCGAGCAGCAGGCGGCGGACACTGAGAACGACAGCGGCGGCGAATATTTCGAGGCGCCGATCACGCCGGAAGACCTGCACGAGGTTTCGGACGAGCATTTCGACACGCCCGAAGTGCCGGACTCAGAACCCACCGGCCTAGGGACGTCGCGCATAAAGCCGAAGAAGAAGCCGTCGGCGATCTCGGGCCGCAAATTCCACAAGCGCGACCTGGTGCGCATCGACACGCTACGCCCGAGCCTGGCCGACCGCATCCGCTCCGACCATCCGGACCTGCCCCGGGGCGCCCGCATCAGCCGCGAGGAGCTCGGCCGCTACCGCATGCGCTATATGGAAGAGCTGCTGCAGCAGGAGCACGGCGAATTCTCCGAGCTCGACCGCCAGGTGGTGGAATCGATCGCCAGACAGGACACGATTTCCGAGAACTCGGAAGAAGAATTCGAGGAGCACCGCACCTTCCCCGACCGCGTCTCGGACAATATGGCCGCCTTTGGCGGCAGCTGGTGGTTCCTGATCTCGTTTGCCGCCGTGCTCTTGGTCTGGATCGGCGTCAATTTGTTCGAGGGATTGAACGGCGCCTTCGACCCCTATCCCTTCATCCTGCTCAACCTCTTGCTTTCCTGCATCGCCGCCATCCAGGCACCCATCATCATGATGAGCCAGAAGCGCCAGGAGGTGAAAGACCGCCTGCGCTCCTTCAACGAATACCGCGTCAACCTCAAGGCCGAGCTCGAAGTTCGCCATCTGCACGAAAAGCTCGACTACCTCATCTCCCGCCAATGGACGCGCCTGGCCGAGATGCAGCAGATGCAGCTCGACGCGATGAACGAGCTTGCGGGTACCAAGAAGGTGAAGCGGGCCGTGCGCGGGCGGCGGGTGGTGAAGAGTGAGGCGGGGGAGTGACGCTTGGGTTCCTCGCCCCCACGAATGTGGGGGGTCCGAAGGACGGGCGAGACCCGTGGCTCGCCCCGGCAGGGTGGCTCGGCGAAGCCGAGACGGAGAGGGGGAGCGCCATATCCAACAAGCGCACCCGTTAGAGCACTAACCTACCCCACCCCCTTCACAGGACGCCGCTCAATCGCCAATTGCCCGTTGAAGCCCGCGCCGGCTTCCGCTAAGAAGCCGTGACTTGCCGGTTCACCGGCTGGTTCGTTTTCCGGATTGTCGATCCTGAAAGCACCCGTAGCTCAGCTGGATAGAGCGCTGCCCTCCGAAGGCAGAGGTCACAGGTTCGAATCCTGTCGGGTGCGCCAGACCTTGCACCAGCGCTACAGTCCGCAGACTCCCTTACGACGAAGGCACCCTCGGCTCCTCCACCAGGTAAAACCGATCCTTCGGCGAAAAGTCCGTCACCAGGAACGAGAACGACGCACTCTCCTGCGGGTCGACCTTGCCCTTGCTGAACAGCAACCGGTCATAGGGTTCGAAGTCGCGTTTGAATTCGGCGAAGCTGTCGGACTTGATCATGTTGTCCACGCGCTGCGCCTGGTCGAAGGACAGCCCGTCGCCATAATCGCTCGGCGCGTTCAGGATCGCCTGCAGCTCGAATCCGAATTCGATCCAGGCCTCGCCGCTGTTGTTGCGGGTGACGATTTTCAGCGGCAAGAAGCCGGTCGAGTAGTTGCCCGTCGATCCGAAGGGCTGGATCGGCCGCGCGGCGCGTATGGTCAGCGTCACCGGGTCGGCGGTGTCCAGTTCCTCGGTGACCACGATCGGGTCGGCGCGGGTCCCGGCGCCCGTGGCCGAAAGGATCCGGAAGCCGCCGCGTTCGTCGGAGAAGGAGCCCGCCTCGAAGATCCCGTCGGCCATGGCGCGCGGGCAGCTCGCGGCCAGCAGAGCCGCGAATACCTGCACACAGCGCAAGCCCGGACGCGTCATGGCCGGAGTATGAACGACAATTGCCTGGCCGCAAACTGGCCGAAGACAGACCGGAATGCGATGACCTTGGTCGGCTGTCGAAAGAATGCCGCCGCTCCGCGCAACGCATGGCTCGGCCGCCTTGCCTCAGCCTCCAGCCACCGCCCGCACGCTCTCCCGCTCCACCAGCGGGCACTCCAGCTTCGTAATCGGATACCGCCCCTGTCCGGGCGCCGTCGGCGCTTCCAGCTGTTCGATCGCCCATTGGCCCATCGCCATATGCGGCAGGATCGAAGTGGTCAGCGGCGGGAACAGATGCCGGGCGATTTCCTCGTCGTCGTAACCGACCACGGAGATGTCCTGCGGAATATGCAGGCCGGCTTCTTTCAGCGCCTCGTAGCAGCCGATCGCGGTGCGGTCGTTCTGGCAGAAGATGGCGGTCGGGCGGTCTTTGAGCGCGAGCAGCTTGACGGTCGCGGCGTAGCCCGCACTTGCCGACCAGTCGCCCTCGACCACCAGCTCCGGGTCGAAGGGAATGTCGGCGGTGGCGAGCGCGCGGCGGTAGCCTTTCAGCCGGTCCTGCGCCGCCTGCATCCAGGGCTCGCCGGTGATGGTGGCGATGCGGCGGTGGCCGTGGCTGATCAGGTGCCTTGTCGAGTTCTGGCCGCCGGCGATCTCGGAGGGCACCACGGCGGGGAAGGCATAGTCGGCCGTATAGCAATTGAGCAGGATCACCGGAATGTCGAGGCTGTAGAGGAAGTCGGGCGCGGTGATCTCGCGGGTGAAGATGGTCATGTAGATCAGCGCCGAAATGCCCCGCCTTGTCAGCGCCTGGATGGCGCGCGGCTCCATCACGGCGTCGCCCATGGTCTGCGCCACCAGAAGCACGTTGCCGGCATTCCACGAAGCCTGGCGCGCGCCTTCGATCGCCACCACCGCCTCCGGGCTGGTCGCCAGCTGGTCGACGGCAAAGCCGATCACCCCGTCCAGCCCGTCGAAGGCGGCAACAGGCTTGCGCAGCGCCGAGAATGCGGGTGCGCTGTAACCCAGCGCCCGTGCGGCGTCGATCACCCGCTCGCGGGTCTGCTGCGACAGCTTGATCCCTGGCGAATTGTTGAGCACGAAGGAAACCGTCGCCTGCGAGCAGCCGGCGGCCCGGGCGATGTCGGTCATGGTGACCCGCCCCTTGGGCTTGGCCAGCGCCTTGCGGCGCTTGACCGTCTCGATGGTCGAATCCCTGGTCTCGCTCATGGCGTTCGTGTCCCCAATCACGGCCTGTCTAGCGGCCGCCTGCCGGTCCGACAAGATGGCTCGGCGGTGCCGGTTTATAGAGACCGCCGCTTCGTTTATATCTATTAGCGGCCGTGTGGTCCATCGATCATCAGGCTCCTTATGCGCAGGGACAGTAATGGCTGCACGGCTTCTTGCGTCGTGCGGCCAGGGCATGGGTTCGTCGGTACACCGTTCGCGGTGGCGCCATGCTGTGCCCGAATATCGGCTGAAAACTAATAGTGTTTACTAATACAAAAATGCGCTGTAACGTCAATCCGTCGCGCCCGGCCTTGTTGGGTCCGGAGCGGCGGGAAAGCGAACGTCAATGGTCCGATGGCTTGCGGAGATTGCCTCCGCGAGCCTTGTCTCGGATATGTGATATGTCAGACAAATCGGACTATTTACGAACGAAGGATGAGTCTCTAAAGTCTGCAACCGTGGCTGGAACGAGGCCATTCTTGTGAGTGCCGGGAAACCCTGAGGAGGAGGGGGTATCCAAGCCGCAAACGGCAAATTCAGGTGAGCACGCAATTCTAGTGAGCAAGACGGTCCAGCCCGACGGCTGAACCAAAAAGGGAGGTTGAACATGAAGTCCTTGATACGCAATGCATCCGTGGCCGCCGCGGCCCTGGTTGTCGGCCTGACGGCGACGGCCATCGCGCGCGCCGACGACAAGCCGACACTGGCTTTCGTCGTCAACGGCGCTTCCGATTTCTGGAAAGCGGCCGAAGCCGGCGTCAAGAAGGCGCAGGGCGAACTGCCCGACTACAATCTCGAACTCAAATATCCCGAACAATCCTCGGTCGCCATCCAGCAGCGGCTGATGGACGATCTGGTGACGGCCGGCGTCAAGGGCATCATGGTCTCGGCCGTTGATCCCAAGACCTCGACCGATGGCCTGAACAAGATCGCCTCGCAAACCGCTCTGTTCACCACCGACAGTGACGCGCCGCAGACCAAGCGCGTCGCCTATATCGGCTCGTCCAATGTCGATGCAGGCAAGCAGGCGGCCGAAATCGCCAAGAAGGCGATGCCCAATGGCGGCAAGTGCCTCGGCTTCGTCGGCCTTCTCGGCGCCGACAATGCCAAGGAGCGCATCCAGGGCATGAAGGATGGTCTGGCCGGCACCAAGATCGAACTCGTCGACGTGCGTGGCGACGATATCGACCAGGCGCGTGCCAAGAAGAATGTCGAGGACGCGCTGGTCGCCAGCCCCGACGTCACCTGCATGGTCGGCTTCTATTCCTACAACACGCCGCGCATCTATGAGGCGCTGCGCGATGCCGGCAAGCTCGGCCAGATCACGGTCGTCGGTTTCGATGACGATCCGATCACGCTGGGCGGCGTCAAGGAAGGCACCGTTGCCGCCACCGTCGTGCAGCAGCCCTTCGAATGGGCCTATCAGGGCATGAAGCTGATGGCTGCCTATCTCAAGGGCGACAAGTCGGGCATCCCGGCTGGCAATCTCATCATCATCCCGACCAAGATCATCGGCAAGGATGATGTCGACGCCTACGCCGCCAATCTGAAGGCGATGGCCGGAAAGTAAGACCACAGGCAGTTCAGCCGGCTCAACTTCGCTTGAGCCGGCTGCGCGCATTGACGAAACCTTCGAGGATCGTCAGTCTGCCGGAAGGCCGGCCCGCTAACTGCTGTCAGGCATGATGAACTATTCCGATACATCCATCGCAGCGACCACGCCGTTCCTCAGCCTCGAGAGCGTGCGCAAGACCTATCCGGGCGTCGTCGCGTTGGATGGCTTCTCCATGGAGGTCAGGCCGGGCGAGGTCATCGGCCTCGTCGGTGAGAACGGCGCCGGCAAGTCGACCCTGATGAAGATCCTCGGCGGCGTCACCACGCCGGACACCGGGACGATCACGGTCGACGGCACCGCCCATAAGGGGCTGAGCGTCGAAGGCAGCCTGGGCTCGGGCATCGCCTTCGTCCACCAGGAACTCAATCTGTTCGAAAACCTCGACGTCGCCGCCAACATTTTCTTCGGCCGCGAGCCGCTGCGCGCCGGGCCGCTGAAACTCGTCGACCGCTCAAAGCTGCGCGAGATGGTGGCGCCGCTCTTGAAGCGCGTCGGCGCCAATTTCTCCGCCGATGCGCAGGTCGCCGACCTGTCGCTCGCCCAGCAGCAGATGGTCGAGATCGCCAAGGCGCTGTCGATCAAGGCAAGGCTGGTCATCCTCGACGAGCCGACATCGAGCCTGCCGCTCGCCGAGACCGACAAATTGCTAGACGTCATCAAGGCGCTGAAGGCCGACGGCATCAGCGTCATCTTCATTTCGCACCGCCTGCACGAGGTCGAGCGGGTCGCCGACCGCGTCGTCGTGCTGCGCGACGGCATGCTGGCCGGCACGCTGGGCAAGCGCGACATCAATCACGACCAGATGGTCAAGCTGATGATAGGCCGCATGCTGAAGGAGCGCGAAAAGGCCTCGGAAGCCGCGCGCGCGCCCGGCGCCGTGGCACTTGCGGCCAAGGCCGTCCGCACCCCCACCTATCCCAGCCGGCCCGTCGACCTCGATGTCAGGCGCGGCGAAATCCTCGGCCTTGCCGGCCTGGTCGGCTCCGGCCGCACTGAGCTCGCCCGCGTCTTCTTCGGCATCGACGGCAGCCTTGGCGGCACGCTCGAGCTCGACGGCAAGACGCTTGTGCTGGGTTCGGCGGCCGACGCCGTCGCGCACGGCATTTTCCTGGTGCCGGAAGACCGCAAGCTGACCGGTATCCTGCTCGATCTGTCGATCGCGCAGAACATTTCGCTGCCCAATCTGCCGGCGCATGCCAGGCGCTCGCTTGTGTCGGCAAGCGCTGAAACGGCAACCGCCGAGAAGCAGAAGAGAAATCTCGGCATCAAGGCGCCTTCGGTGCAGACGCGCACCGGCACGCTGTCGGGCGGCAACCAGCAGAAGGTCGTGCTTGGCAAGTGGCTGGCCATGAACCCGAAGGTGATGATCCTCGACGAGCCGACGCGCGGCATCGACATCGGCGCCAAGGCGGAAATCTACGGGCTGATGCGCGCGCTGGCCGATGCAGGCGTCGCCGTGCTGATGATCTCCAGCGACATGGAAGAGGTGATCGGCGTGTCCGACCGCATCGCTGTCATGCATGAGGGCCAGATTTCGGGCATTCTCGACAAGGACCAGTTCAGCCAGGAAAACGTGCTGCTGCTGGCTGTGGGCAAGCAGCCTAAATAGTTTTTGCGCTGCGAGACCGCGCAACCTGCTCAGGCAGGCATTGGGGAGACGACGATGAGCAAGAAAGATCTCGGCCTGCTGATCCTGATCCTGGTGGTCGGAGCGATCGTGGCCATCATCAATCCGCGCTTCCTCTTGCCGATCAACCTTGCCAACACCTCGAACCTGATCGGCCTGTTCGGCATCCTGTCGATCGGCCAGGCCTTCGTCATCATCACCGGCGGCATCGAACTGTCGGTCGGATCGGTGGTGGCGCTGCTGGGAACGCTGTTCATCGATTTCATCGCCGTGCGCGAGCTGGACTGGCCGCTGGCCTTCGTGCTGATCATCGCGCTTGGCGCCATCATCGGCCTGGTGCATGGCTGGCTTATCACCAGGCTGAAGCTGCAGCCCTTCGTCGTCACCTTATGCGGCCTCTTGATCTATCGCGGCGTCGCCCGCTTCTACACCGCCGACGGCACCGCCGGCTTCGCCTTCGGCCAGAATTTTCCCGAGCTCGAATTCCTGACAGCCGGACGTTCCTATGGCGTGCCCAACAGCTTCATCGCGCTGATCGTCATCGCCATCGTCATGTGGGTGGTGCTGCACCGTTCGGTGTTCGGCCGCTATCTCTATGCCATCGGCAAGAATGAGGAGGCGGCGAAATATTCCGGCATCCGCACCGGCCGCATCGTCATGGCGGCTTACGTCATCTGCGGCGTGCTGACGGCGCTGTCGGCGATCTATTTCGCCATGTACACGCGCTCGATCTCGCCGGCCAGCCATGGCCAGTTCTATGAACTCTACGCCATCGCCGCCGCCGTGCTCGGCGGCTTCTCGCTGCGTGGCGGCGAGGGCTCGCTGATCGGCGTCATCCTCGGCACCGTGCTGCTGCAGGAGCTGCAGAATCTCGTCAATCTGCTCGGCATCCCGTCCTCGCTCAATTTCGCGGTGATGGGCGGCGTCATCCTCATCGGCGTGCTCGTCGACCAGCAATGGGGTGTGTTCCGCGCACGGCGGCTGATGGTCGATGCCGCCCGCAAGAACGTTGCCGGCGCGCCGGCGGAATAATCGCGGGGCGACGCTGCCGCTTGCCCGACTCCTGTAGATATTATAATAGCATACCCGGTATTGCTCGGGGGGTGTGCGGGACATGCGCTGCGATTTGCGAGGCAAGGTGGCGCTGGTCACGGGAGCGGCTGGCGCCATCGGCAGTTCCATCGCCAGGCGCCTGTCCGACAATGGTGCCGCGGTCGTCGTCGCCGACATCAACGGCGAGGGCGCAAGCCAGGTCGCGGCCGACTTGACCGACGCCATGGCCTGCGCCACCGACATCCGTGATGCCGCATCGGTCGGCAGCGCGATAGCCGCGATCATGCAGCGTTACGGCCGCCTCGACATCCTCATCAACAATGCCGGCGTCAATACGCTGGCGCATCGTGTCACAATTGACGAATTCCCGGCCGAGGAATGGGACCGCATCACCGGCATCGATCTCGACGGCCTCTACATTATGAGCCGGGCGGCACTCGGTCCCATGCTCGCCGCCGGCAGGGGCGGGCGCATCGTCAACATCGCCTCGGTCGTCGGCCTTGCCGCCATGCGCCTGCAGAGCCCGTTCGTCGCCGCCAAGGCCGGCATCATCCATCTGACGCGGTCTATGGCGATCGAACTCGGCGCCAAAGGCATCCTGACCAACGCGGTCGCCCCGGGTTCGGTGATGACGGCGCTGACCGCCAAGCTGTTCTACGGCGATGACGGCAAGTTCGCCGGCCGCACGCAGGAATTCCTGGCCCATGTGCCGCTCGGCCGCCCGGCCGAGCCGCGGGAGATCGCCGAGGCGGTGCTGTTCCTGGCCTCGCCGGCCGCCAGCTACGTCAACGGCCAGGTGCTGGCCGTCGATGGCGGCTGGACGGCGGGATACATGATGTGAGTGGCGCGATGGAAATCGATCTCAACGGCGCCGCGGTGGCCCTCGATGGCGAGACCAACCCGATCGTCGACGCCGTGCTTGCCGCACTGCGTGCCAATGGCGGCACGGTTCTCGAAGCAGGGGATGCCGCCGACATCCTGCTGATGTCCAACCCGCTGCGCCCGGGAACGACGATGCAGGATCCACGCTGCCAGCATGCCGATGCGCGCAGGGCGGCCGTGGCCATGGCCGAGCGCGGCGGCGGGCGCATCGTCTTCCTGATCTCGGCCACCGCCGGCATGCCGATGCGCCGTCATCCGCGCTTTTCCATGGAGAACGCGGCGATTCTAGCCGGCATGCGTGCCTTGGCCATGGAGTTCGGGCCGAAGGTGTTGGTGAATGCCGTCGGCTTCGGCGCGGTCGAGGACGAAACCATGGTCTCGGGCGACAAGGCGATGCTCAGCCACACGCCGGTCGGCCGCGCCGGCTGCATCGAGGAAGCGGTCGCGGCCGTGCTGTTCTTCTGCGATCCGCTCAACACTTACACGACGGGCCAGATGCTGGGCGTCGACGGTGGATGGACGGCAGGCTATGGCCGCAATTTCTGAATTGCTGAGCATCGGATCGGGAGCGCTCGAAGTCGCGCTGGTACCGCAAATCGGCGGCTCCGTGAGTTCGCTGCGCTGGCGCGGCATCGATCTCATGCGCCGGCTCTCGGAAGATGATCGCAGATCCGGCAACGTGCTTGGCGTCGCCATGTTTCCGATGACGCCCTATGCCAACCGCATCGCCGGAAACGCCTTCGACTTCGGCGCAAGACGCTGGCAGGTCCTGCCCAACAATCCGCCCGAGAAATTCAACGTCCATGGCAGCGGTTGGCAACACGCCTGGGATGTCACCGGGGCAGGTGCCGCCAACGCCACCCTGTCGCTGGACATCGCCGCCGGAGCCGAGCCCTATTCCTATCGCGCGACCCAGGCTTTCGCGGTTTCGGATGAGGGGCTGAGCGTGACCATGACCCTGACCAGCACCGGTCCGGTCGCCATGCCGTTCGGTTTTGGACTGCATCCCTGGTTCGATCGCGATCCGGACGTGACGGTGCAGTTCAACGCCAGGCGTTTCTATCTCGAAGAGCCCGACGGCATTTCAGGCGATCCCGTCACCTTGCCGCCCGAACTCGACTTTGCCGAAGGCAGACCCCTCCCGGGTGGTTGGCGCAACAACGACTATGGCGGCTGGGGCGGTGAAGCGACGCTGCGCTTTCCGGCTCGCGGCGCGGGACTGCGCATGAGGGCCGACCCGATCTTCAAGCATCTGATGTTTTACGCCGATCCGGCCAAACCATATTTCTGCGTCGAGCCGCAGACCAACGCCTCCGGCGCCTTCAACCGCGGCCGATGGGATGATGCGGACGAGGGCGTGATCGTCCTCGCCCAGGGCGAAAGTGCTGCCGGCACCGTCTGTTTCACGCCCTTTTCGCTTGAGGCTGGGGCATGAGACGGGTGCGCCTGACGACGATGGTCGTCTAAATAAGCCCATTCCTGAGCTTGAAGCGGCGCATGCCACGCACATTGACGGCCCGCCCACGGTTCAACAACTCGCGCATGATCGGCTCCCGCCGTGGCGGCGTCAGATGTTCGAGGATACGAGCACAGTCATGTTCAAGCAAAATCCCCCGAATAAGTAGGTCGCGCTTCACCAAAGGACTATCCATCACCCGATGAAAGAGCCCGAAGCCGAAGTGTATTTGGCTGCCATTGATGATGGTCCCAATCATATGATTGACCAGCGTCTCTTGTTTAATCTGAATGGCCACGGATGCATTTTTCTCGGCTTCCGCGAGCCGGGCCTTTGTTTCGGCCGAAAACCTGCCAAACTCCGATATTGTAGGCGTTCGCGATTCCTGTTCGAGAATGGCGGAGTCCTTTCCGCGTTTTTCTCCACGCCTTTTTGATTTGGGATTGCCCGCCAGCATTTGTCCGGTTCTTTGAGCGCCTTTCAGAAGCGGGCCAAGATCGTAACCGCGAAGCGCGCCATAAGGGACGTAACGAAGTGTTGCTACCAGCTCGGAGATCGACATCTTGTCGAGCTGAAGCGCGAGCTTGTCGGCGGAATAGATAACATCAACCCGGTAGCCACAACGCTCCAGGCATTGCGAAAAGCCGAGTTCTCCCTTCCGTATCGCGTGGGGGCGAATGTCGTAGGGCCTGTACCCTCGCCAAAATCGCCGAATCTGTGCATCGGCGAATACTTTGCCGGCTACACTAAATGCGTAGCTGCCCATATGATGGGCAAACTCATGGTTCTCGTAAGTGCCAACGGCGTCATAGTCGCTCTGAAGCAGAGCTTTGATCATTGAGTCCAAGCCAGGTCCGGCAATGTAAATGACACTATCGTTCAGATAAATCATACGTTCGGGTCGGAGTTCCTCCGACGCCAGATGCAAGGTCGCGGCACGGTAGGCTCCGAAGTCACGGCCAATGTTGTTACGCACAAGGATGCGGTGCGCAAATGCCCTTAAGGTCACGAGTTCATCCGGACGAAGATCGCCATTGCAGACAACAATGGCGTTGACATGTTGGCGACGAAGCGTCGCCAGGAGGTCGAGAAAGTCGCTCGTAATCCCAATGAGGTGATATTTGACGACGATCGCATAACAATTGCCGATGGCCGGCGTCACGGTCTCATCGGAAACAAATCGCGGCTCGCGTTCGGCCAGAATGCCTGGGAACTGAATTATCTTGGCGGCCAGAACATACGCTCCTGCGGCCGCCCAGTTCGCAATTTGCCCGATCTTTTTCATGGCCGCGCGCCCCCCGGCCCCGACAGATAACACTTCAGTCGACGCTGTGAAATGGTCTACTCATGACGTGCAACGCTCGGTGCGGGGGATGCGAACTTGGACTTCCGAAAGACTATCCGAACTGCAATCGGCAAGAATGGACGCGGCATCGAGATTGGCGCTTCATACTCGCCCATATTGCCCAAGGCCGAAGGTTACAAAACGCTCGTTGTCGATCACACCGATGCCGACGGATTGCGCTCGAAATACGCTGCGATCGGCGTCGACGTTTCACGGCTTGAAACGGTAGATGCCATCGACGATGGAGGCGAATTCAGACAACTCGACCTGACTGGCAAGGGCTTCGACTTCATAGTGGCCAGTCACGTCTTTGAGCATCTCACGGACCCTGTTCATTTCCTCCAACGCTGCGAACGGGCACTCAAGCCGGGTGGGCGGGTGTATCTCCTGATTCCGGATCGTCGATACACCTTCGATTATCTGCGGCCCAGTTGTACCGCGGGCCATCTGTTGGCCGCCTATATGGCAGGGCAAAAAAGGCATGGCACGGCGGCCATGTTCGATCACCATGCATCGCATGGAACGCGCGGAGGTGTGCAGGTCTGGCTGGAAGGGTTCAAGGGAGAGTATGCTTTCGCCGGAACGCCTCAAGCAGGCTACGCGATGGCAACCAGGCAAGGAGACGACTATGTCGACTGTCACGCCTGGGTCTTCACGCCGTCCAGTTTCCGCCTGGCCATGGCGGATTTGCACGCAGCAGGAGTCCTGGGACTTCGTGAAGAGCAATTTTACCCGACTGTAGGATGCGAGTTCTTTGCGGTGATGTCCGCCAATCCGGCGACGCATAGTCCCGACAGACTGGCCCTGGCGCTCGACGCGATCAACGAAGCCGGGCCTGAACACATCGCTGCGGCCGTTGTCGATCCTCCCGTGCACATCGGATCAGCGCCGTCAGCCCAAAATGCGATTGATGCATTCAAGGGCCAATGGGTCACCGCGTTCCCGGCAGCGCAAGGCTTGCAGGCGGGCACATCCCATCTGCACGAGGACCCACGCATACTTTGGCTCGCGGAGAAACTGGGTGGCTGGCTCAACGGGAAGCAAGTCCTCGAACTAGGTCCCTTGGAGGCGGCGCATACCGCAACTTTGTTGTCCCAAGGTGCAGGGTCGGTTCTGGCCATCGAGGCCAATCGCGATGCCTTTCTTCGCTGTCTGGTCGCGAAGGAAATCCTTGGCTTGCGCGACGCGAGCTTTCGGCTCGGCAATTTTGTGCCCTTCCTGGAGAGTGAAACAAAGCATTGGCCGCTGATCGTAGCCAGCGGTGTTCTCTATCATATGACGGACCCGCTGCACGTGCTGGACTTGTTGGCGGACCGAACCGATCGCCTGTTTTTGTGGACTCACGTCGTCGACGACAATGCGATGCCGGCCGGCGACCGGCGGCGCGCGGCGCTTGGAGCGCCAGAGCAACGCGACTGGCACGGCCGAACGGTGACGCTTTATCCGCGCCCCTACGGACCGCTTGGCGCATCGACATTTTGCGGAGGCATGGACCCGGTACCGCGCTGGATACATCGCGACGATCTGCTGTGGGGTCTGGCCAAACTGGGGTTCGACGATCTGGCGGTCGCACACGAGACACCGGACAACGAGCATGGTCCGTCGCTGTCGATCCTGGCGACGCGCAGCCCCAAGGCTACGCGTAAAGAACCACGGCCCCTGCCAACCGCTAAAAAGGATCTAAAAAGGGTATAGATCTTCGGCAACGTCGGAAAGCGAGACCGGCCAATCCAATTTTGTTTCACCTGTCTTGCGAAACAGGACGGCCGACATCAACGCTCCGGTGTGCATCTCGCCAAAATGCGTCGATATGTTGTGCACTCGGGCCACGATGTATGCCCGCACACCATCGATGGCTTCGATGATTTCAAACCCGGTCGATCTGTTGAGCAAGGCCTTCCAGGAGTGACTCGAAAACCGAAAATAGTCGCACGGCTCTTCGTGCAGAGCCCATGTCTGCGGCGCCAGGATAATCCCCAGAGCGCCTGTCTTGAGAACCCGGTTCATTTCGATCGCGGCCTTCCAGGGCATCAGGAGGTGCTCGAACACCGCAAATGACATGACGGCGTCATAGGTTTTGCGAGGCAGAAAGCGGCTGGCCTCATGGGCGTCTCCAACGATGTCGACGTTCTCGCCGTCCAGAATATCGAAACCGGTGTAGACCCAGCCCGGCGGTAGGCTGTTGCGCCACATTGCACCGGTCCGGTTGCGCGAACCGATCTCCAGCAAATGACCGCCGGAACGTGACCGCAACTCGGCAAAGAATCTGTTTACCAGGGGCAGTATCGGATCGTTCGGATCTGCCGCCGCAAGCGGGCGCACTTCCTTCGACCCGTCCGCCAATCTTATTTCGAGTTTCACATCCAGCATCTGAGCGTTGTCCAGCCCCGTAAAGACCCGCTCATCAAATCGGCACGAGGCCGCAAGTCGCCCATAGAGACGACTCAAATCCGCACTGGGAAGGCCAGTTTGCGACAGGGCGACTGTGCGGCCATCCGGCAGAAGCAAGGCGACCCCAACGACAGGGGATTTTGCGGAAAACGTGAATCCTGAAACGTGAATCGCGCCATGGAAACACGAACTGCGATCGACGATGCAAACAAGCTCGCTACCGATGGCCGGGGCGGTCAAATGTGGTGTCGGACCAGCAATGGTCGAGTCCATGTTCATGGTGGCTTGCCCCCCGCTACAGCCATGGCTGCGGAATTCCGTGCCCTGGCAGGGTAGCGCCTGTGCGCGGCAAACTGAAGGGGCAGGATAATCGGATCTTCAGTCAACCAGCCGATTGCGTTTAGGCTTAGAGAAGCCGCGCCAGCAGGCCGCCATCCACCTGCATGGCGCTGCCGGTGACGAAGGACGCGGCGTCCGACATCAGGAAGCCTATTGCCGTGGCGACCTCGGAAGGGTTGGCGATGCGGGCAATCCTGTTGGGCTCGAAGGACAGGCCCAGCGCTTCGGCGCCGCCGGCCGCTTCCAGCCCGTCCAGCGTCATGCGGGTGGCGACCGAGCCGACCAGCACGGCGTTGACGCGGATGCGGTCGACGGCATAGTCGAGCGCCATCTGCCGCGACAGGCCGACGACCGCCGCCTTCGTCGCGGCATAGGCGGGCACGCCGGGAACCGTGGCATCGGCGTGGACGGACGCGATGTTGACGATCGAGCCGCCGCCGGCCGCGCGCAGCAGCGGCAAGGTCGCGCGGCAGACCCGGAAAATGGCTGTGAGGTTGACGGCGATGGTTTTTTCCCACTCCGCGTCGGAAACGTCTTCAAGCCGCTTGCCGGTGGGGTAGATGCCGGCGCAGTTGACGACGGCGTCGAGCCCGCCAAGCCGTTTGGTGATTGCCGTCGCTGCCGACTGAACCTCCGCTTCGCGGGTGAGATCGCACTCGCGGAAGATCAACTGGCTTTCGCCATAGCGGCCGGCAAGGGCCTTGCCCTCCGCGCCGTCCAGTCCGGCGCCGAAAACCCTGGCACCCTCGTCGGCGAGGTACTCCGCGGTCGCCCGGCCAATGCCGGTCGCAGCACCCGTGACGAAAACACGTTTGCCGGCGAACATCATGCTGAAACCTGTGCAGCCACAGCGTGGCGTTCCGCTTGCGCCGCGGTCACCGAGCGCAGCACGCGGTCCTCGCCGCCTTCGCCACGGCCAAATTCGTCGACGATGCGCCCGTCGGCGACCACGAGGCAGCGATCGCAAAGGCCAATCAGCTCTTCCAGTTCGGAAGCGACGATCAGCAAAGCCACGCCCTTCTCGGCGAGTTCAACCACCAGCCGGTAGATTTCGTGCCGGGTCGCCGCGTCGACGCCCTTGGTCGGCTCGTCGAGCAGCAGCACTTTCGGTGCCCGCATCAGCACACGGGCGAACAACAGCTTCTGCTGATTGCCGCCCGACAGATGGGTGACCACGGCCTGCGGCGACGACGCCTTGACGTTGAGCGCGCGCATGGCGGTGAGGATGGAGCTCCGCTCCAGTCCGCCGCGCACCATGCCGTGACGCGACAGAGGCGCGAGATTGCCGATGGTGATGTTGGCGCCGACCGGCAGGTTGAACAGCAGGCCGTCGCGTTTGCGATCTTCGGTCAAGAGCGCAATGCCGGCCGCGCGGGCATCCCTGGGCGATTTGATAGACACGGTCTGGCCGGCGACACGGACTTCGCCCTCGGCCGCGACGCGGCCATAGATGCCGTGCAGGATCTCGCTGCGGCCCGAGCCCAGCAGCCCGGCCAGCCCGACGATTTCGCCCGCCGCCACGGACAGGTTGATATCCCTGGCGCCATGGACCGCGCCGCTGTGGCCGGCGACTGTGAGATGGCGCACCTCCAGCGCCGTCGGCGCGCCGACGGGTGCTGCATGTTCAGGAAACAGCCGCTGCAGCCTTTGACCCGACATCGAGAAGATGAAGGTCTCGGCATCGAAGTCCTCGCGCGCGATCCGTACCGCCACCTGCCCGTCGCGCAGCACCGTGGCGCGGTCGCAGATGGCGAGCACCTCGGGCAGGCGGTGGGTGATGTAGATCATCGCCACGCCTTGCGCCTTCAGGCGGCGCAGCACGGCGAACAGCGCATCGACCTCGGTGCCGGAGAGCGAGGCCGTCGGCTCGTCCAGCATCAGCACGCGTGGCTTCGTGACGATGGCACGCGCAATCATCACCAGATGACGCTGCGCCGAGGTCAGCGACGCGACATAGGCCCTGGGGTTGATGTCGATGCCGAGGTCGGCAAAGATTTCGCCGGCCCGCTGCTCGAGCTTGCGCTGATAAACCAGCATGCCGGTGCCCAGCCCGGTGCGGCCGGCAAAGACATTCTCGGCGACCGACAGCTGTTCGAGCACCTCGATTTCCTGCGGCACGTAACCGACGCCGTTCGATCGCGCATCGGCCGGCGAAGCGAAGCTGATGGGCCGGCCGTCGAGCTGGATCGTGCCGGTGTAGGAACCGGCCGGATGCACGCCGTTGAGGATCTTGACCAACGTCGACTTGCCGGCGCCGTTCTGGCCAAGCAAGGCGTGGATCTCGCCGGCCACGACATCGAAATCGACGCCGCGCAGCGCCTGCACGCCGCCGAAATTCTTGGCGATGGCGGTGGCCGAAAACAGCGGCGCTTGGGTGGTGATTGACAAGACGCATCCCTTCGGAAAGCGCCGGGCCTGAAAGGCGCGGGCCCGGCGGCAGGTGTTACTGGCCGGCGCTGTCCAGCATCTTGTAATAGGGATCGAGATCAGCTGCGGTGATCACCTTTGCCGGCAGCGGATTGCTGTAAGGCACGGTCTTGCCCTGGGCGAGATTACCGAGCAATTCGGCGACCTTGGCGCTCTCTTCATAGAGCGGCTGCGCGACGATGCCGTAGGCGGCGCCGGATTTCACCAGATCGAGATTCTGCCTGATATAGTCCATGCCGACGATGACGACGTCGCGTCCGGCCTTGCGGGCGGCGCCCGACCAAGTCTGGATGCTGTTGCCGGTGGTGCCGAAGGCGGCGGTCACATCGGGATTGCCCTGCAGGATCGCCACCGCCTTTGCCTCGGCCGCCGACGGCTCAAAGCCTTCCATCTGCGTGTCGAGCACCTTGATGCCTGGATATTTCGCCGCGATGGTCTTGCGGAAGGCATCCGACATGGCGTTTTCGGTGTCGTTGGAAGCGCCCTGCGTCAACGCTACGGTGCCCTTGCCGCCGAGCTTGTCGCCGATCGCGATCGCGGCATTGGTTCCCGCTTCGGCGATGTTCTCTCCCGTTGCCGCTTTCAGGCCGTTGACGGTCCCTTCGGGCGGCAGGACGTGCCAGGTGACGATCGGGAAACCTTCCTTGGCCAGCTTCGAGATGTAGGAATAGATGGCCGGATCGGGACCGTAGACGCCGATCGCGTCGTATTTGGTGCGGGCAAGGGCGGCCTCGGCAAGCGGCAAGGTCGCCGGAATATCCCAGTTGGTGGCGCTCGGGTCGCCGACCACCTCGCAGGTGTAGCCAAGTTCCTTGCACTTGTTGAGGAAGCCCGCCTGCATCAGCCGGTGCACCGGGTGATCCTTCATCGCCTGCACCCAGAGCAGGTGGATGTCCGCCGCCCGGGCCAGGCTCACCGAGCCGAGCGAGGTGGCGAGTGCCGCTGCCACCAATGCGGTTCGGATCAGCCGCTTTTTCAAATGGGTTTTCATGCCTTACCTCCCTTGGTTCGCCGGCATTTTTGCCGGCGCAATATCCGCGGCCTCTCAGGCGCCGGCGATGAAGTAGCGGCGGCGCACTATGTCGAGGCCGACAGCCATGACCATGATCACGCCAACCGCGATCTGCTGCCAGTTGGAGTTGACGCCGATGACGACGAGGCCGCTCTGCACCACTTTCAGCATCAGGATGCCGACGACGCCGCCGGCCACCGTGCCGGCGCCGCCGAACAGGCTGACGCCGCCGACCACGACGCCAGCGATGACGGTCAGTTCCCAGCCGCTGCCGATCGAAGTGCCGCCGCTGCCGAGATCGGCCATGACGAACATGCCGGCGATCGCCGACAGCGCGCCGACGGTGATGAAGGCGCCGATCTTGTAGGCGCTGGTGTTGATGCCGACGAGATGCGCCACTTCCTTGTTGCCGCCGGTGGCATACATGTTGCGCCCGAGCACGGTGCGCCGCAGCACGAAGTCGGCAAAGAGGGCGGCGACGATGAAGAAGGCAAAGCTCCAGCCGAGACCGAAGGCGAGATCGGTGCCGCCAATGGTGTTGATCGCCTCGGGCAGCGGATAGACCGGATAGCCGCCCGTCACCACCTGGATCAGGCCCTGGCCGATGAACAGCATGCCGAGCGTCTGGATGAAGGCGGGGATGCCCAGCCTGACGACGATCAAGCCGTTGAGGAGGCCGATCAGCGCGCCGACGCCGATGCCGCCGAGAATGCCGACGCTCACCGGCAGGGCGGCCGCGGTCATCAGCTTGGCGGCGACTACGGCCGACAGTCCGGCCACCGAACCGACCGACAGGTCGAACTCGCCGGCGACCAGCAGAATGGTCTGGCCGATGGCGATGATGCCGACAAAGGAGACGACGTTGAGAATGGCGCGGATGTTGCGCTCCGACAGGAAGGCCGGCTCGAGCAGCCAGAAGAAGGCGATCAGCAAAGCCATGGCCGCCAGCACGCCGACCTCACCGACGGCAATCAAGCCGATCAGTCGCCGCCGGAACGATCGCGCGTCCCTTGGCGGCGCGCTCACCTCAGCCGCGCTGTTCATCCCGACCTCCCTGGCAGCGACCGTTGCCGCTCTTGCGGCCGGCCCCATGCGCCCGCGCCGATCCTGGCGCGCTCCTCTCGGCCATTAAGATTATAATATTATAACTTGTCAACGCTGAAATTTTCTGGCGGTGCATAGCTGGGTCCATCGCTGGAAAGCACTCTCGGCAACCGCTATGAATGGACGTTTCGGCGTGATCCGCAGGACATTGCCTTGGTGGATAGCGCTTTCTTGGAGCATGGTGATGGTCGACAAGCCGCCGGCGGGCGAAAAGAAGCCGCAACGCCTCGGCGTTCGCGAGATCGCCAAGCGTGTCGGTGTGGCGCCGATGACGGTGTCGCGCGCGCTGTCCAATCCCGACATGGTCTCGCCGGAAACGCGGGCCAAAGTGCTGGAAGCCATCGAGCAGGCCGGCTTCGTACCCAACCGGCTTGCGTCCAGCATGCGCGGCAATGGCCGCATGATCGGCACTGTCGTGCCGCCGCTGATCAATTCGGGCATTGCCGAACAGGTGCAAGGCATGTCCGACGAATGCCATGAGAGCGGCTACTCGATGCTCCTGGTGCAAGGCGAGTTCACGCAGGAGGCCGAGGAGAAGTCGATCCGCAACCTGCTCGGCTGGCGCCCGGTCGGCATGATCCTGCAGAGCTTCGTGCAAAGCGAGACCGCGCGCGCCTTGCTGAAGAGCAGCGGCGCCCCGGTGGTCGAAATTTCCGAAATCAAGGGCCGCAAGCCGATCGACATGGTGGTCGGCGTCTCCAACTTCGAGACCGCCTATGCCATGACCATGCATCTGGCGGCCAAGGGCTACAAGCGCATCGGCTTCGTTTCGACGCCGATCCACGGCAATGACCGCCTGCGGCAGCGCCGCACCGGTTACCACGCCGCCCTGACGGAACTCGGCATCAAGAACCATGCCGATATGGAGGTCGAAGTGCCGATCACCGCGCAGGGCGGTGCCGAGGCGCTGGTGACGCTGACCTCCCGCCACCGGGATATCGATGCCATCTTCTTTTCCAGCGACACGCTCGCGGTCGGCGCCGTGCAGGAATGCCACCGCCGGCGCTGGGCGGTGCCGGGCAGGATCGCCATCGCCGGCTATGGCGACATGGATCTCGCCGCGCAGCTCTATCCGCCGCTGACCACGGTGAAGGTCAACCGCTACGAGATGGGCCGCCGTGCGGTGCGGCAATTGCTGGCACGGCTCGGCGGCGACACCAAGGTGCCGACCATCACCAGCCTCGGCTTCGAGATCGTCGATCGCGAAAGCGCGTGACGGATTAGAAAGCACGCTGCCCCGCGTCTTCCCGCCGCCCGAGCCGTTTTTCCCATCCTTCCGCATGGACGTTGAGATAGGCGTTGGGATCGTAAGGGTGGCTCTTGATAGCCTCGATGTTGAGATCGATGCCAAGGCCTGGCGCGTCGGGCAGTGACAGATGGCCATTGTCCGGATCGACGGTCGGGTGCCAGGTCACGAGATCGCGCGTCCACGGGTCGTTGAAAGCGTCGAAGTGCTCCTGGATGAGGAAGTTCGGCACCGCGGCCGCCAGCTGCAGGCACACCGCCGTCGCCACCGGGCCGCCGCTCTGGTGCGGGGCGATGTGGCTGCCATGGGCAAGCGCGAGGTTGGCCACCTGCATGGACGGCGCGATACCGCCGAGCGACATCGGTTCGGGCTGGAAGATGTTGACGCCCCCGCCTGCGGCCAGCGTGTAGAACTGCCCGACCGTGTCATACATTTCGCCGGTCGCCACGGGGATCGGTGAGCGATGCGCCACTTCGTGCACCGTCTCTTGCCGGTCGCGCGAGGTCGGCTCCTCCCACCAGAAGATGTCGAGATCGGCGAATTTCTGCGCTGCCTGCAGGGCGGCGATCTCGGTGAAACGCGCATGCACGTCGATCAGGATCAGCGTATCCCGAGGCAGTTCATCTCGCAATTTTCGGCAGATCGCGTAGGAAAGCTCCAATTCCTCGCGCGAGATAAAACCTTGCGCTGTGCCGAACGGGTCGAGCTTGAACGCCTTGAACCCCTTGGTCAGAACCGCCTTGGCGGCCTCGAGGAAGGCCTCCGGCGTGCGTTCGGTGCGGTACCAGCCATTGGCGTAGCCGAGCACGCTGTCGCGCACCTGCCCGCCGAGCAACTGGTGGATCGGCACGCCGAGGCTTTTGCCCAGAATGTCCCAGCAGGCAACCTCGATCGCCGCGATCACCGTGCGATGGATGTGGCCGCCGTCGAGCGAGACACTATCCAGCATGCGCCTGGCCAGCGCATTGATGCGGCGCGGATCCTGGCCGATGGCGAGATGCTTGAGCTCGTGCACGCCCGCTTCGGTGGTCTTGATGAAGCCGTTCAGCGTGCCTTCGCCGATCCCATGGATGCCCTTGTCGGTATGGACCTTGACGAACAGCCAGTTCTTCCAGCCGGCGCCGACGGCAAAGGTCTCGATTTCGGTGATTTTCATGCGCGGTGGTGTCCTAACCCAGGGCTATGATCGCGGCGACGACAGCCTCTGATGTCAGGCCGTATTTCGCTTGCAGGGTCGGCACCGCGCCGCATTCGATGTAGCGGTCGGGCAAGCCGATGCGGGTGACTTTCTTCGCTATGCCGGCGTCGAACAAGGTCTCGACAACGAGGCTGGCCAGGCCGCCGACGACAACATGGTTTTCCGCTGTGACGATGTGGCTGACGCCGGCTGCGAACGCGGCCACCGCCTCGGCATCGAACGGTTTGATGGTCGGCACGTGCAGCAGGCCGGCGGAGATGCCCTGTTTTCGCAACGCGTCCGCCGCATCCAGCGCCCGCTCGGTCATGAAGCCGGTCGAGATGATGCCGACATCGGAGCCCTTACGAAGCTGCCGCGCCTTGCCGATTTCGAAACGATAGCCGGCTTCAAATACCACAGGCACGTTGCCGCGCAGCAGCCGCATATAAACCGGCCCGTGACGCTCGGCGATCGCCTCGGTCGCCGCTTCGATCTCGGTCGCGTCGCAGGGGTCGATGATGGTCAGGCCGGGGATCATGCGCATCAGCGCCAGATCCTCGATCGCCTGATGCGTGCCGCCATAGCCGGTCGTCAGTCCCGGCAGGCCGGCGACGATCTTGACGTTAAGGTTGGAGTGGGCGAGCGCGATGGCGACGAAATCATAGGCACGCCTTGTCGCGAACACGCCATAGGTGGTGGCGAACGGCACCTTGCCGGTACGCGCCAGCCCGGCGGCGACAGCGATCAGGTTCTGCTCGGCCATGCCGACATTGAAGAAGCGGTCGGGGAACGCGTCGCGGAACGGCAGGATGTCGGTGTATTTGCCGAGGTCGGCTGTCAGCCCGACAATATCGGGACGGTTCTGGCCGAGCCGCGCCAGCGCCTTGCCAAACGGCGCCTCCACGCTTTGCCGGCCACCGCCAACAGCTTCGTCCTGACCCATGGCCCGCGTGCGGCCGGCCTCCGTCGCCGCGCCGCTCATTGGGCTGCTCCCACGGTCTTTTCGAACTCGGCGATGATGCCGTCCCATTGCGCCACGTCGATGCGGAAGAAATGCGATTTCTCGGAGGTTTCGATGCGCGGCACGCCCTTGCCAGGCAGCGTGCGCAGCACGATCGCCTTCGGCTTGCCGTTTCGCTCGCGCGCATCGGCCAGTGCGCCGACCACCGCCTTCATGTCGTTGCCGTCGATCTCCGATGTCTGCCAGCCGAAGGCGCGCCATTTGTCGGCGACCGGCTCCATATCGAGCACGACAGGCCCGTCGGCCTGGATGCCGTTGCAGTCGACCAGCGCCACCAGCCCGTCGAGCTTGAAATGGCTGGCCGACATCGCCGCTTCCCAGGTTGAGCCTTCCTGCATTTCGCCATCGGACAGTTCGACGAAGACGCGCGCCTCGGATTTGTCGATGCGCAGGCCCAGCGCCTGGCCGACGCCTTGTCCCAGCCCATGGCCGAGCGAGCCGCCGATGACCTCGACACCGGGCGTCGTGTCGAGCGTCGACATCTCCAGCCGGCTGTTGTCGGCGCCATAGGTGGCAAGTTCCTCGACCGGGATGATGCCGGCCTCGGCCAGCGCTGCCCACAGCGCGATCGAATAATGCCCGGTCGACAACAGGAAGCGGTCGCGGTCGGCCCACGCCAGATTGTGCGGGTCGTAGCGCAGTTCGTGGAAGTAGAGCGCGGCCAGCACATCGGCGATGCCGAGGCCCTGGCCGATGTAGCCCTGGCCCTGGCCGCGCGCCATGGTCAGCATGTGATGGCGCAATTGTATCGCCTTGCGTTCGAGCGCGCCGATATCGGCGCTGCCGGGTGGGGAGTTTCGCAGCATCTGATCAGTCCTTGTCGAGCCCGCCCGACATGTTGAGCCGTTCGGCGGTCATGTATTTGGGCGCATCGAGGCACAGCCAGACGACGGCTTCCGCGACTTCCGCAATCTCGGCGCGGCGGCCGAGCGGGATGCGGCGGGTGCGCTCGTCGAGGAAGGCCTGCAGGTCGCTGCGGCCATTGGCGCGGGCGAGGTCGACCTCGGTCGAGCGCTGCATGTCGGTGTCCATCATGCCCGGTGCCAAGCTGTTGACCAGCACACCATAGGGCGCCAGCGCTACCGCCGCGGCGCGGGTGATGGAATCGACCCCGGCCTTGCTCGCCGTGTAGGCGGTATAGTCGGGCAGCGCCATGCGCGAACCCGGCGAGGTGATGTTGATGATGCGCCCCGAACGCTGCTCGCGCATCACCCGCCCGGCGGCCTTGCAGGCCATGGCCAATGCGGTGACATTGAGCGCCAGCGTGCGCGTCCAGGCCTTGAAGGTGGCGTCGAGGAAGGGCTCGATCACGCCATAGCCGGCATTGTTGACGAGGATGTCGATGCCGCCCCAGCGCGCCACCACTTTCTCCACCGCCGCCTCCGGCGCGCCTTCCCCGGTGAAGTCGCTGACGATGCTCTCGCTTTCCGCGCCGGCTTCGCCGATCTGCCTGGCGGTCTCGGCCAGGCCCTCGCCATTGATGTCGGTGACCGCGACGACACAGCCGCGCCGCGCCAGCTGGATCGCCACCTCGCGACCGAGGCCGCCGGCGGCACCGGTGACGAGTGTTCTTCGTGGCGGCGTATTGTGATTTTCGGCTGGCAAGAAAACACCCTCCCGGTGGCCATCTTGACGGAATTGATACCGGTACCATAAATGGCTGTCAACGGCGATGTGCTATTGTCCCATCGACCGCATGGTCCGCTGCAATGGGGAGAAGAAAGATGAAAGTCGTCGCGCTCGAAACGCTGCAGCTGGCGGAGTTTCCCTTCCTGTTCTGGCTGCGCGTCCACACCGATGCCGGCCTGATCGGCACCGGCGAGTCGTTCTGGGCGCCGGGGCCGGTCGCCGCCTACATCCACGACAATGTCGCGTCCTATCTGCTGGCCAAGGATCCGCGCGACATCGAGCTGCATGATCGCACGCTGGGCAGCGTCTATGTCGGCGCGCGCGACTCCGGCGCCGAGGTGCGCGGCAACTCCGCCGTCAACATCGCGCTGTGGGATATCTATGGCCAGGCGCTTGGCGAGCCGGTCTGGCGGCTGCTTGGCGGGCGCACCCACAAGAGCGTGCCGATCTACAACACCTGCGCCGGCTACAAGCATGTCCGCGCCACGAAGAAGAACGCCCTGTTCGAGCGGGGCGAGGACTGGTCGCTCAAGCCTGGCGATTCCCACGAAGGCCCCTACGAGGACCTGCTCGCCTGGCGCTACAATGCCGGCGATCTCGCCAGGAGCCTGAAATCCGAAGGCATCGGCGCGATGAAGATATGGCCGTTCGACATCGCCGCCGAAGCGTCGAACGGCACCCGCATTTCGCTGGCCGATCTGGACAAGGCATTGGAGCCTTTCCAGAAAATCCGCGACGCCGTCGGCCGCGAAATGGAAATCATGGTCGAGCTGCACGGCCTGTGGACCTTGCCGCCGGTGCTGCGCATTGCCGAGGCGCTGAAAGCCCATGACGTCGCCTGGCTGGAAGAGCCGATCCGCTACAATGAGCTCGACGCCATGGCCGAGCTTGCCCGCCATACCTGGATCCCGATCGCCGCCAGCGAGCGGCTGGCCTCGCGGCAGATGTTCAAGCAGCTGATCGACAAGCGCGCGGCCAGCGTGATCATGATCGATCTCGCCTGGTGCGGCGGCCTCTCCGAGGCGCGCAAGATCGCCAACATGGCCGAGGCCAGCGAACTGCCGGTGACCTTGCACGATTGCACCGGGCCGATCGTCTATGCCGCCAGCTGCGCGCTGTCGGCGACCTTGCCGAACGTCAACTACCAAGAGGCGGTGCGCGCCTATTTCACCGGCTGGTACACCGAGATCGTCGCCGACATTCCGCCGGTCAAGGACGGTCACGTCGCGCCGCTCGAAGGGCCGGGGCTGGGTCTCAGCCTGCGGCCGGAGCTGTTTCAGCGGCCCGATGCGACCGTTCGGATCACCAGACTCTAGCCGTCGCACGGCTTTGTCCGAAGCCAGTAGACATTATGCTATTATAATCTATGATGCGCCAAAGCGAGCGGCCAACAAGCTCGCCGCCGGCGCTCTGCCGCCCGGCGTCGGACGCATTTCAGGGAGGCTTTGGTGGCAATGTCTGCGGCGCGCGCACGCGACGATTTCAAGGGCGCTCCAAACCTGCCCGATCCAAAAATCCTGCTCGACCTGTTCGAACGCATGGTGCTGTTGCGCCTTTTCGAAAGCATCGCCCAGATCGCCTGCCGCAAGGGCGAAACGCCAGGCTTCCTGCATCTCTATATCGGCGAGGAGGCGACAGGCGTCGGCGTCTGCGCGCATCTCAGGCCAACCGACTGGGTCACATCGACCCATCGCGGCCACGGCCACGCACTTGCCAAGGGCGCCAATCCCGGCCGGGTGATGGCCGAGCTGTTCGGCAAGGTTGACGGGATTTGCGGCGGCCGTGGCGGCACCATGCATCTCTACGACCGTTCGGTCGGCCTGTTCGGCACCAACGGCATCGTCGCCGCCGGCATCGGCCATGCCGTCGGCATCGGCATGAGCGCCCGCCAGCAGGGCCGCGACGACATCGGCGTCGCCTTCTTCGGCGACGGCGCCGCCAACCATGGCGGCTTCCACGAGGCGCTCAACTTCGCTGCCGTGCAGCGGGCGCCGGCGGTCTTCATCTGCGAGAACAACCTCTACGCCACCGCGACGCCGTTGAAGTCGGTCACGCTGAACCCAGAGATCGCCACCAAGGCCGCCTCCTACGGCATGCCTGGGGTCGCGGTCGACGGCAACGACGTCTTCGCCGTCTGGCAGGCGATGAAGGAGGCCACCGAGCGCGCCCGTTCCGGCAAGGGCCCGACGCTCATCGAGGCCAAGACCTACCGC
The DNA here is from genome assembly GCF_016756575.1 of Mesorhizobium sp. 131-3-5. Taxonomy (NCBI): domain Bacteria; kingdom Pseudomonadati; phylum Pseudomonadota; class Alphaproteobacteria; order Hyphomicrobiales; family Phyllobacteriaceae; genus Mesorhizobium; species Mesorhizobium sp. 131-3-5. Next base: position 543,077 of record NZ_AP023254.1, on the reverse strand, counting down.
ACCGTCGGTCACCATGAGGGCGATCCGGTCATCGGCACCTATCGCACGCAGGAGGAACTCGACGCCTGGGTCAAGCGCGATCCCATCGACATGTTCCGCAAGCGGTTGATCGAGGACTATGGCGTCGCCGATGCCGAGGCGCTCGCGGCAATAGAGGCGCGGATCGAAAAGGTGGTCGAGGAGGCGCTGACCTTCGCCCGCAAGTCGCCCGAGCCCGATCCGGCGACGGTGCGCCTGCATGTCTTCGCCGATCCGATCAATCCGCCGGCTGCATTACAGCCGCGCGCCGTCGGCGAGACGCGCACGCAAGGTTGGCTCGAAGCGGTGCGCGACGGCATCGCCGAGGAAATGCGCGCCAATCCGGCGATCCTCTATTTCGGCGAGGGCACCGGCGAGCGTGGCGGCAGTTTCGCACACACCAAAAACCTCTGGCAGGAATTCGGCGCCGAGCGCATGGTCGACACGCCGATCTCCGAACAGGGTTTCACCGCCGCCGCCGTCGGCGCTTCGGCCACCGGTGCGCGCACCGTATCGGACCTGATGTTCGCCGACTTCGCCTTTGAGACCGCCGGCCAGATCTTCCTGCAGGCAGCCAAGCTGCGCTACATGACCAGCGGCCTGATGAGCGCGCCGATGGTGGTGCGCGTCGGCGCCGGCGCGCTGCGCAGCTCCGGCCCGCATCACAGCGGCATCTATCATCCGGTCTTTGCCCATATGCCGGGCCTTATCGTCTGCGTGCCGTCGACCCCTGCCGACGCCAAGGGCCTGATGAAGACAGCGCTCAGGGCCGGCGATCCCGTCATCATGCTGGAACCCAAGGCGCTGTTCGCCTCCAAGGGCGAGGTGCCGGTCGGCGAGCATTTCGTGCCTTTCGGCGTCGCGCGCATCGCGCGGGCCGGCACCGACATCACCATCGTTGCCGCCGGCCAGATGGTGCAGCGCGCGCTGGAGGCTGCCGAGGCGCTGGCTGGTGAAGGCATCGAGGCGGAGGTGATCGATCCCCGCACCATCATGCCGCTCGACATCGACACCATCGTCGCCAGCGTGCGAAAGACCCATCGCCTGCTCATCGTCGACGAAGCCTGGGCGATGTGCGGCCTTGGCGGCGAGATCGCCCAGGCCATCAACGAACTCGCCTTCGACGAACTCGACGCCCCGCCCGGAAGGCTGCACACCGCGCCGACCTCGCATCCCTTCGCGCCGGTACTGGAGCGCGCCATGCTGGTCGACACTGCGCGCATCGCCCAGGGCGTGCGCGATGTCATATCAGGCCAACCGCCGGTGCCGGACCATTGGTACACGGTCGGCCTGAAAAGCGCTGCGCCGGCTAAACCAACGCCTGCTCCAGCCAAACCTTTGCCCGCCGCTTCAGCGGCTGCCGCTCCCAGCAACGACGAGCCGATCACAATGCCGTTCGGTGATCTCACCGTCAGCGAAGGCACTGTCGTCAAATGGCTGAAGGCGGTCGGTGATCCGGTCAAGGAAGGCGAACTGATCGCCGAGATCGAGACCGACAAGGCCGTGGTCGAGATCGAGGCACCGGTCAGCGGGACGCTCAACACCATCGATCAGCCGGTCGGCGCCGTGGTGCCGATGGGCGGCCGCATCGGCGGCATCAAGAAATAATCATCGTACCGAGGAAATCCGAAGGGCAAGCATGAAGATCCTTTGCGCCAACTGGCAAGCCGCCGACGAGGCCGAACTCGAGCGGCAGCATTATCCCGATGTGGAGTTCATCCTCGCCCGCTCGACCAACGACAAGGCAGCCGCACTCGATCCTGCCGTCTGCGAGGTGGTCGACGCCGTCATCAACTATTCGCCCACCCACAATGTCGCGGCCGCGCCATCGGCCTTTCCCAAGGCGCGCATCGCCGTGCGTTCCGGCGTCGGCTTCGACAACATCGACACATCAGGCTGGGGTGCGCGCAAGATTCCGGCCTGCAACGTGCCGGACTATGGCACCACCGAGGTCGCAGATCACGCGATCGGCCTGATGCTGGCGCTGACGCGCGGCACATCGGCCTATGGCGCGGAGCTTTCCGGCCATGGCGCCGGAGGCTGGCATTTTTCCAAGGCGCCGCTGGTGCGCCGGCACAAGGGCGCCACCTTCGGCATTGTCGGCCTCGGCCGTATCGGGCTGGCCACGGCGCGCCGCGCCGCCGCCTTCGACATGAAGGTGGTGTTCTATGACCCGCATCTTCTCTCCGGTGTCGACCTGTCGACCGGCTACGAACGCGTCCATTCGCTCAGTGAATTGATGGAGCGGGCGGATGTGGTAAGCGTCCACACGCCGCTCAGCGAGGAGACCCGCAAGCTGCTTGGCGCGTCCGCCTTCGCCGCCGCCAAGCCCGGCCTTGTCCTCATCAACACCGCGCGCGGTCCGATCGTCGATCTCGACGCGCTGGAAGCGGCGATGCGCGAGGGCATCGTCGCCGGCGCCGGCCTCGACGTCTTGCCGAACGAGCCCGGCGATCTCGACCATCCGCTGCTCACCGCATGGCGCGCCCGAGAACCTTGGATCGCCAATCGGCTGATCGTCACCCCGCACGCCGCCTTCTACAGCCCGGCGTCGATGCGCGACCTCCGGCTGAAATCGATCGAGGTGGTGCACGCCTATCTCGCCGAGGGGCGGCTGACCAACTGCGTGAATTCAGAGTATCTGAAATGAACATCGCGACGGCGCAGACCCGGCTGGCAGTTTCGCCCTATGCCCGCCGCCTGGCGCGCGAGCGTTCCCTGCCGCTCGAAACACTTCGCGGCAGCGGCCCGGGCGGCCGCATCCTGGCCGCCGACGTGCAGGCCTTCGTTCCGGTTGCCGCGCCGGTCGTCTCGCCAAAAGTCGCCCCCGCGGCAGCGCCCCTGTCCCCGACCGCGCCCCGGATCGCCGCCTTTGCCACCTCCGTTGCCCTTGGCTCGCTGCAAGACCTGCTGGCGGCGCTTGAGAGCTCGGGGCATGTGTTCGCCATCGACGACGTGCTGCTGCGTGCCGCCGGTCGCGCATTTGTCGAGATGCCGGAGGCAGCTAGGTTAGGTGGCGCTTGCGTGGCGCTGGAACTGGCGGGTCGGCAAACCGTATTCGCAGTGATTCCCGAGATGCCGCTGACATCGCTGCGCGCCATGCGGCTTGCGGCATTGGCCGACAGCCGGGATGGGACGGAAACGCCAGCGACCCTATCTCTGCGGCTGCTGCCGGCGAGCGACATCAGGCCGGTGATGACGCCGCTTCTGCCGGGCCGTGCTATGCGCCTGACCGTTTCGCCCGACACGCCGGGCGGCCATGCTGAATGCCTGCTGACGATAGATGCGGCAAGTGTTGACGAGGCTACCGCTGCCGCATGGCTCGCGACCCTGAAATCGGTGATCGAACAGCCACTTCGGCTCTTTGTCTGAGACGGTTGATCGTCAACAGCCTTGCCTAGCCTCGGGCCCAGGAAGCTATTATAAAAGCTTCGACACAGACGCGACGAGGCACATGGACCACCCCACCATAGACAGTCTTCCCAGGCGCACGCTCGGCCGCGCCAACGGGCCGCTTTACCGCCAGCTCGCCGACATTCTGCGCGAACCGATCGGCAACGGCACCTTCCCCGTCGGCGGCGAACTGCCGAAGGAAGCGACCATTGCCGAGCATTTCGGCGTCAGCCTGATCACGGTTCGCCAGGCGCTGCGCGATCTCGAAGCCGACGGGCTGATCCGCAAGCGCTCGGCCAAGCCTGCCGTGGTCGCGGCGCGCAGCCCCTCGGTCAATCTGAGCTGGAAGTTCAAGAATTTCGCCGACATGGCGGCCTTCACCAAGGATGCCGAGCTGACGGTGAAATCCTACCGCAAGGAGGTTTCGCCCGTGCTCCAGCGGCATTTCGGCATGGGCAAGGACGAGGCCGGCTATTGCCTGCGCAGCGTGCTGTCGATCGGCGAACAGCGCAAGGCGCAGATCACCACCTATTTCCCGCCCGACATCGGCGCGCGCCTGAAGCGGGAGGATTTTTCGGACGTGCTGATCTTCCGTTCGGTGCAGCAACATCTCGGCCTGCGGCTCGACGTGGCGCATGTCACGGTGCGCGCCGAGATCGCCGACGAGGCGGTTGCCGCCGACCTTGGCATAACGCTCGGCAGTCCGGTGCTGACGGTAGAGATGCTCTACCAGTCGGCGGACCAGCGCAGCATCGAATTCTCCGTCGCCCGGCACCCCGCCGATATCTTCAGCATCACTTACGACGCACCGAACGACCTGTCCTGAAGCGCGCCGGAGGCGGGATTTTCTGCTGACGTCGCATAGACAGGTCCATAAAATTATAATAGCATGATAGCTAGGCTGAAGTGCCGGCCACGGGAGACGTCGCAAGAGAAGAACTCCTGCGAATTCGGCTCGCGGACGCAGCCTTTGGGAAGTCTGGGCAAATTGACAACAGCGATTGGTACCGGTATCAATTTGTCGTCTTCATCCGACTAAGATGGCGCAGTCCATCACCGGCTGGGCAGGAAATACAGGGAGGAAGACCATGAAACTAACGAGCTTGAGCGCCTGCTTCGTGGCGCTTGCCGGGTTCGCAGCGTCGATGGCTGCGATGCCGGGCCATACCGCGACCCAGAAACCGTACACCATCTATCTCTCGAACAATTTCGTCGGCAATGACTGGCGCCAGCAGATGGAACGCGTCGCCAATGTCGCCGTCAACAAGGGGCCGCTGAAGGGTCGCGTCGACCTCAAGATCGAAAATGCCGAGAACACCGTTCAGGCGCAGATCAATTCGCTGAACAACATCATCCGCCAGAAACCGGCCGCCATCCTCATCGATGCGTCGTCGGCCGAGGCGCTCAATCCCACCATCAAGAAGGCCTGCGACGCCGGTATCATCGTCGTCAGCTTCGACCAGACCGTGTCTGCCGAATGCGCCTACAAGATGCATTCCGATTTCGACATCATGGCCAACAACCAGGCCGAGTGGATGGCTTCCATCCTCGGCGGCAAGGGCAAGGTCTTCATGGATCGCGGCCTCGCCGGTGCGCCGATCTCGGAACAGTTCGAGAAGAACTTTGGTGCCGTGCTGAAGAAATATCCCGGCATCGAGATCGTCGGCTATTTCAACGGCAACTATGCCGCCGGCCCCGAACAGGAAGGCGTCGCCAGCCTGCTCGCCGCGCATCCGGAAGTCGACGGCATCTTCTCGCAGGGCTACGGTACAGGCGCCATCAAGGCGCTGCAGAATGCCGACCGGCCGATGGTGCCGATCGTCGCCGCCGCCTTCAACGGCACCGGCGTGACTTGCGCGCAGACCAAGGGCGCCAAATGCTGGCTCGGCGCCAATCCGCCGTCGCTGTCGGCCGAAGCGATCAAGCTCGCGGTCGACATACTGGACACTGGCAAGAAGCCGGCCGACACCACCGTGCTGTTCAATTCGCCCGGCCTGACCACGGATATGGTCGATGCCAAATATGCGCCGAATTCCTCGGCGGTGAAGATCGAGCTCGGCAAGACCGTATTTCCCGATCTCGCGCCGGGACTTTCCTTGCCGGTGTCGCCGAGCTGGGTGGAGATCACCCCCAAGGAGGCCTCGGGAACCTGATTTGGTGAATTGCAATGCGCCGCATCGGGCGCGAAACGAAAAACGGGAGGAGAAAATCATGAAATCATTGAGCCGTAACATCGGCTTCGCAGCTTTTGCCGCCACCATGATGGCTGCCGGCATGCAGACTGGCCACGCCGAGGACAAGAAGCCCTACACCATCTATCTTTCGAACAATTTCGTCGGCAATGACTGGCGCCAACAGATGGAGCGCGTCGCCACCGTCTCGGTCAACAAAGGGCCGCTGAAGGGCCGCGTCGACCTCAAGATCGAGAATGTCGAGAACACCGTCCAGGCGCAGATCAACTCGCTGAACAACATCATCCGCCAGAAGCCGGACGCCATCCTCGTCGATGCCGGTTCGGACTCGGCCTTGAATCCGACCATCAAGAAGGCCTGCGACGCCGGCATCGTCGTCATCTCCTTCGACCAGGTGGTGACCGAACCCTGCGCCTATGCCGTCGCTTCCGACTGGGACCGCATCCCCTCCGTCATGGCCGAGTGGATGGCCACGCAGCTCGGCGGCAAGGGCAACATCATCCTCGACCGCGGCCTCGCCGGCGCGCCGATCTCGGCGCAGCTGCAGGGGGGCTATGAGAAGGTGCTGGCCAAATATCCCGACATCAAGGTCGTCGGCTACTACAACGGCAACTATGCGCTCGGACCGGAACAGTCGGGTGTCGCGGCGCTGCTCGCCGCCAATCCGAAGATCGACGGCATCATGACGCAAGGCTATGGCTCGGGCGCCATCCAGGCGCTGAAGGATGCCGGCCGGCCGATCGTCCCGGTCGTCGGCTTCTCCTACAATGTCGCCGCCGTCACCTGCGCGCAGACGCAAGGCGCCAAGTGCATCCTGGGCTCCAACCCGGCCTACCTCTCCTCGGAAGCGATCAAGCTGGCGGTCGACATTCTCGACACCGGCAAGAAGCCGGCCGAGCGTTCCGTCTCGGTCAAGGGCGATTTCGTCACCACCGATCCCTTCGAGTCCAAGCTCTATCCGGGCACCAAGATGATCAAGATCGCCATTGGCGAAAATGCCTTCCCGGACCAGGCGCCCGGCCTGACGCTGCCGATCACGCCCGACTGGGTAGAGATCACCGCTGCGGAAGCCGCCGGGGCGAAGTAACATCCGGGACCACGACCCTGTCTCCCGGCATCGCAAGATGTCGGGAGAGCTTTTCGAAGGCGCATGCATGGACCTTGTCACCGTCAACGGCCTGTCCAAACGCTATGGCGGCATTGTCGCGCTGAGCGAGGCGACATTCAGCGCCCGTGCCGGCGAGGTGCATGCCCTGCTTGGCGAGAATGGCGCGGGCAAGAGCACCTTCATCCAGATCCTGTCGGGCGCCGTGCAGCATGAGGGCGGCTCGATCCTGGTTGATGGCCAGGATTATCGCCCGGCCAATCCGGATGCGGCGCAGGCACGCGGCATCGCCGCCGTCTTCCAGGAACTGTCGCTGATCCCCGATCTCAGCGTCGAACAGAACATCTGGTTTCGCCATGAGCCGCGCACGTGGCTTGGCACCGTCAACCGCACTGAGATGCGCCGCAAGACGCTGGCGCTGCTGGAAAAATACAACTTTCCGGCGCTGCGCCCCGACCAGGAGCTGCGGCGGCTGACGCTGGCCGAACGGCAGATCGTCGAGATTGCCAAGGGCCTCGCCAAGGACCCGCGCATCCTGATCCTCGACGAGGCGACCTCGGCGCTGCCGGCGCGGGAAGCTGAATGGCTGCTCAAGCTCACCCGGCAGCTCGCCGCCGAAGGCCGGCTGGTCATCTTCATCTCGCACCGCATGGCCGAGGTGCGCGCCATCGCCGACCGGCTGACCATCTTCCGCAATGGCAGCACCGTTGCCGCGCATGAGGCCAATGCGGTGTCCGACAATGAGATCGTTACCCAGATGATCGGCCGGCATCTCGACCGGCTCTATCCCGAGCGCGTGGCCACCGCGACCGATCGCATCGCACTGAGCGTCAAGGGGGTTTCGAGCGGCAGCCGGCTTTCCGGCGTCGACTTCGCGCTGCGCGAAGGCGAGGTGCTCGGCGTCGGCGGTTTGCAAGGCCATGGCCAGCGCGAACTGTTTCAGGCGCTGTTCGGCGCCACCAAGGCAAGCGGCTCGATCGAACTGTGGGGCAAGCCGGTCTCGATCGGCAATCCGCGCCAGGCGCTGACCGGCAAGGATGGCATCGCGCTGGTACCGGAGGACCGGCGCGGCCAGGGCCTGCTTTTGACCAAGAGCGTGCGCGAGAATTTGACGCTGTCGGTCATCAAGCGCTTCACTGAAAACGGCTTGCTCAGCCGGCAAAAGGAAGCGGCGCTCGTCAAGGAGATGGTCGATTTCCTGCGTATCAAGGCCGGCACGTCGGAACAGCTTGCCGGCACCTTGTCAGGCGGCAACCAGCAGAAGGTGATCTTCGGCAAGATGCTTTTGACGCAGGCGCGCGTGCTGTTGCTCTACGATCCGACGCGCGGCGTCGATGTCGGCACCAAGGGCGAGATTTTCCAGCTGATGCGCGACCTCGCCGCCAAGGGCTATGCGATCCTGTTCCATTCCAGCGACATGCCGGAACTCGTCCATGTCGCCGACCGCGTGCTGGTGATGCGCAACGGCCGCATTGCCGCGACGCTGGAGGGGGATCACATTTCGGAGGAGGAAATCCTGCGCGCCGCCATGCTTGAAACCAGGGCGGCCTGAATCATGGTGATGTCCGTGCAGCAGACTGTGGAGATGGCGCAGAGGCCGGCCGAGACGAAGCCCACCAAGCCGGCCATCGACTGGCGCGGCCGCCTGCTCGACCGCGCGCCGTTCCTGGTCGCCTGCCTGATGCTGGCCTTGATCATCGGCATCTATGGCAGCCTGCAATCCGGCGTCTTCTCGCTGGACGAGCTCAATCTCGACACGGCGGCGGCGATGACGCTGATGCTGGCGGCGACCGGGCAGACCATCGTGCTGCTGCGCGGCGGCATCGACCTGTCGATCGGCGGCATGATCAGCCTCGGCACGGTGATCGCGGCGACGCGCTTTACCGACGATGCGTCGACCACGGCACTTTGGGCGCTGATCATCCTGGCGCTCGGTTTCCTGATCGGCGCACTCAACGGCCTGCTGATCTCGCTGCTCAAGCTGCAGCCCTTCTTGGTCACGCTCGCCACCTGGTCGATCCTCAACGGCGTCGCCATGATCATCCTGCCGACCGATGGCGGCAGCATTCCCTCATGGTGGGTCGGCTTCGCTTCCGCACAGCCCCTCGGCCTGACCAGCCCGGTCTGGATGCTGCTGGTGCTGCTGTTGTTCTGGTGGTGGTTTCGCGCGACGCGGGTCGGCATCGCCATCCAGGCGACCGGCTCCAACGAAAAGTCGGCCTTCCTGTCCGGCGTCCCGATCGCAAGGGTCAACCTCGTCACCTATGGCCTGTCCGGCCTGTTCGCGGCTGGTGCGGCGCTGTTCCTGGTGACGCAGACCGGCGCCGGCTCGCCCACCATCGGCAAGGATTATATCCTGCCCTCTGTGGCGGCGGCGGTCATCGGCGGCGTCAGCCTGTTCGGCGGCCGCGGCCATCTCGCCGGCACGCTGATCGGCGCCTTCGTGCTCACCCTGATCGGCAATCTGGTCTTCGTCCTGCATGTGTCGAGCTATTGGCAGCCGGTCGCCTCCGGCGTCATCCTGTTGCTCTCGGTGCTGGCCAGTTCCGTCGCCGAGAAAGCCGCAAGGAACCGGGTCCAATGAGCGCTTTCCTTGCCCGCAACCGCCTTATCGTGCTCGCCTATGCCGGCATGGTGGTGCTGCTTCTGGTCACGGCGCTGTTCTCGCCGGGTTTCCTGTCGGTCTCCAACATGCGCTCCACCGTCGTGCTGGCCGCCTTCGTCGGCATCGTCGCGCTCGGCCAGACCTTCGTCATCATCGGCGGCGGCATCGACCTGTCGGTGCCCTGGGTGCTGAATTCGGCCGCCATCATCATGGCGCTGCTGTGCGGCGGGCAGGATCTGCCGCTGGTCTGGGTCATGCCGCTGCTGCTTGCCGGCGGCGCTTTCATCGGCCTCATCAACGGCATCGGCGTTGCCCAGTTCGGCGTGCCGCCGATCATCATGACGCTGGCCACAAACGTGATCCTGCAAGGGCTGATCCTGGTGCTGACGGGCGGCTCGCCGACGCCTTCGGCCCCGGCCCTGATCCAGTTCCTGTCGGTCGGGCGGCTCGGTGGTTTTCCGGTCATCGCGCTGATCTGGCTGGCGCTGACCCTGGTGGCGACGCTGCTGCTCTCCAAGGCGGCGTTCGGCCGCCATCTCTACGCGCTAGGCACCAGCGCCACGGTCGCCGAATTCTCCGGCGTGCCGACCGCACGCACCACCATCCTCACCTATGTCATCTCAGGCCTCACCGCCGCTTTCGCCGGCATGCTTTTGACCGGCTATTCCGGCCAAGCCTATCTCGGCATGGGCGACGCCTATCTGTTCACCTCGATCGCGGCGGTGGCCATCGGCGGCGCCTCCATCCTCGGCGGCAGCGGCCATTATCTCGGCACCGTCGCCGGCGCCATGGTGCTCACCATCCTCACCGGCCTTTTGCCGGCGCTGAACCTGTCGAGCGGAGCGCTGCTCATCGTTTACGGCGCTGTCATCCTGCTCACCGTGTCGATCGGCAGCGAGACCTTCGCCGGCCTCGGCGGCAGGCTGCGGAGAAAAGAGGGCTGACCATGGTCGAAATCACTTGCGTCGTCGATGCCAGGGCCGAACTCGGCGAAGGCACGCTCTGGGACCCCAAGGCCGGCGTGCTGTGGTGGATCGACATCTGGAAGAAGCTGATCCACCGCTATGATCCAGCGACCGGCAAGGACGAGACCTTCGAGACACCGGAATATCTCGGCTGCCTCGGCCTGCGCGAGAAGGGCGGCCTTGTGCTGACCATGGCCAACGGCTTTCACTTCTTCGACCCGGCGACCGGCACGTTCCAGGCGATCGTCGACCCGGAATCTCATATGCCCAACACCCGTTTCAATGACGGCAAGCCGGATCGCCAGGGCCGCTTCTGGTCGGGCTCGATGTTCGAGGTGCCGGGTCAGCCGATCGAATTCATCGGCGCGCTTTATAGGCTCGATCCCGACCTTTCCGTGCACAAGATGATCGATGGCATCGGTTGCTCCAATGGGCTGGCCTGGAGCCCGGATTCCAAGACCATGTATTTCTCCGACAGCCATGCCGGCGCGGTGTGGGCCTATGATTTCGAGGCCGCCACCGGCGATATCGAAAACCGCCGCACCTTCATCGACATGACGGCGACCGGCGGCGTCGCCGACGGCGCCACCGTAGATGCCGAGGGATGCTATTGGGTGACCATCCCGGTGACCAGCAAGGTCTGCCGATATGATCCTGATGGCGAATTGATGCAGACCGTGGTTCTGCCGACCGACCTGCCGACCTGCTGCGAATTCGGTGGCAAGGACCTCGACATCCTCTATGTCACGTCAGCCGTCCTCAAGCGCCCGGCCAGCCACTTCGTCCGCCAGAAGAATCCGGGTGGACTGTTCGCGCTCGATGTCGGCGTCAAGGGCCTGACCCTGCCGGCGTTCAAGGGCTAGCCAGCATCGCTGGGGCATCGTTTTGCTATCGAAACGATGCCCGAGGTAGCGGCCATGCGGGCCGCCTTTATCGTTTGACCGCACGTGCCGCGCGGCGAACGCTTTGCAGCAGGATGGCGAGGCAGCCGACCAGCAGCAGCACGCCGCCGAGCAGCGGCGGCAGGGCCAGCAGCTTCACCGCCGCCGCGACGGCGGCCACCAGCACCAGCGCCAACAGCGCCAGATTGCCGTCATCGACGAACATGCCGAGGAATTCCCTGGCAACAAGACGGATGACGCTCATCGGGCGAATCCTCCGGCTGATACGGGATAGGTGCCGCGCAGCCAGCGCACCATGCCAAAGGACGCCAGCGTGACGATGGAGAAGATGGCGAGCAGAGCGAGATCGGCGCCCGGCCAGTCGGCGCCTATGCCTTCGCCGGTCCAGAAGATGCCGAAGCTGGTCAGCATCAGCCCGACCACGAATTTCAGCGCATTCTCCGGCACGCGTGCCAGCGGCCGGTGCACCGCCAGGCCGATAAGCATCACCAGGACGAAGGCTGCCAGCGCGCCCAGGCTGGCGTAGAGCGTCTGCCCATGGGCGGCGCCGACGGCAATGACGATGAACACAACCTCGACACCCTCGAGCAGCACCGCCTTGAACGAGGCCAGGCCGGCGAGGTAGTCGGCGCGGCGGTCATTGGCCTGCTGGCTGAGGGCGGCGGTCTCCTTGGAGAAGGCCGCCTCCTCGTCATGCAGTGCAATGACGCCGACGCTGCGCAGGATGGCCTTTCGCAGCCAGCGCATGCCGAACAGGACCAGCAGCACCCCGACGATGAACTGCAGCGTGGTGATCGGCACCAGCGCCAGCAGCGGCCCGAACGCCAGCACCAGCGCCGCCAGCAACGCCAGCGCCAAGGCGGCGCCAATCAGCGCCGGGCGCCAGCTGCGCGTCACGCCGACCGCAAGCACGATGGTGAAGGCTTCGACGACCTCGACGAAGGAGGCGAGAAATGCCGCCGTGACCGTCGGGAGGATGGGCGTCAGCGTCTGCATGAAAGCTCCCTGTCCTCGTTCGCCCCGGATTCTCTGATCGGGTGTTCCAGGACGCGTGGCCTGGAATCACTTCTGTGGTCAGCACCACATAGCGCTCCGGAAGCCGCGGGAAAGCAAGTGAGCGCCAATGGGCGGCGCTTGGGGCCAATTGAGCCGCGCACGCTGCCGCTGCAGGATGCACGCCTAAATCAGATCATGCCCGACATGTCGGAGAAGGCCATTGCCTTGCGCAGGAGCTCGGCGAAGCGCTCGCCCGCCACTTCGCGCGGGCCGCTATTGTCGATCGTGGTCACGCCGGGGCCGGTCAGGGTCACATTGGCGCTGCGCGCCAGGCGCGCCAGCACTTCGCCGCGCGACTCGCGGCCGCGCATCGCCAGCCGCTCGGCCAACACGTCAGGCGAAGCGGTGATCTCGACAATGGCCAGATTGGCATAGCGCTCGCGCAAGGTGGGAATGATCGCACGCGACACGTTCGCCACCGCCACATGGCCATTGGCGACCGACCAGTCGACATCGGCAGGCAGGCCGTAGCGCAAGCCATGCGCTTCCCAGGAGATGGCGAAGGCGCCGTCGGCCTCGGCCTCGACGAAGGCGGCGTCGGCCAGTGTGTCGTGATCCTCGCTCGCCGCATCGCTTGGCCGGGTGATGACGCGGCGGACGAATTCCAGCCGGGTCTCATCGGCGAAGAGGGCACGGGCGTAACCGATCACCGTGTCCTTGCCGGCGCCGCTCGGCCCCACGACGGCGACAAAGACGCCATGACGCACAGGGAACGTTTCAGCGGACAACTCGCGCTCGATCAAGGCCGACACCATCATGCGACCCGGCGCCCTTGCCGCCAGACGGTGCGCACCACCGGAACATGGTCGTCGACGCGCACGCGCACCAGGTCGGCGCGGCGGCCCTGCTCGATGACGCCGCGGTCGGTCAGGCCAACGGCCTCGGCCGGGTTCTTCGACACCATGGCGACCGCCTGCGGCAGCGAAATGCCTTCGACCATGTCGCCGAGGAAGAAGGCCGACTGGATCAGGCTGAAGGGAATATAGTCTGATGACAAGATGTCGAGCAGCCCGTCGCCGGCCAGCGCGCGCGCCGAGACATTGCCCGAATGCGAGGCGCCGCGCATGACATTCGGCGCACCCATCAGAACACCCAGGCCCGCGGCCTTCGAAGCGCGCGCCGCTTCCTCGGTGGTCGGGAACTCGGCAACGCGCACGCCCTGCTCGATCGCCTCGTCGACATGGCCCGATGTGGCGTCGTCATGGCTGGCAAGCACAATGCCGCGCTCACGGCAGGCAGCCGCGATCACCGCGCGGTTCGGCGCCGAATAGCGCGCCGATTCCGCCATCCGCTTTTCGCAGAACAGTTTGAAGTCGCGGTCGGTCAGCTTCAGCTTGCGCTGGTAGTAATAGGCATAGGTTTCGAGATTGACGAACTGACGCTGGCCGGGCGCATGATCCATCAGCGAGGCCAGCTTGACCCGGTCGTCCCGGTCGAAATCGGCGAAGGCCTGCAGGCAGTCCGGCGCCGAAACCTCGCAGCGCAGATGCAGGAAGTGATCGGCGCGCAGACGATCCTGCGCGACGCTGTCCTCGATGGCATCGGCCAGCTTGCGGATATCGGCTAAGGTGAGGTCGGCGTCCTCGTCCATGCCGACGCGCAAGGCGTCGAGCACGGTGGTGATGCCGGCCGTCGCCACCTGCGCGTCATGGGCAAGCACCGCGGCGATCGGATTCCAGCGCACCTTAGGCCGGGGTGCGTAATGGCCTTCCAGGTGGTCGGTGTGCAGCTCGACCAGCCCGGGAATGACATAGTCGCCGCCCATGTCCTCGCCCGACCGGCTGCCGCCGGCATCGATGCCGGCGATAAAGCCGTCACGCAGCACCAGCGACCCCTCGACGATCTCGTTGGCAAGCACGATGCGGGCGTTGGAAAGAGCGGTTTCGGCGGTCATTTCGGGCAGTCCTTTGGTTCTTCGAGCAGGTTAGTTCAGGCAGTTTTCCTTGCCGGGCGGCGTCCCAGCGCGTGCTGCGAAAGCACCATGAACGGCGCGCCCGGTTCGGGCTCGATAAACAGCGTCAACGCGTCGACCAGCACCGGCTGCCGCAACACATCCGCGAACAGGCTGTCGATTGCTGCGCGCAAACGAGGGCTTTCCTGTGGCCCGGCGCGGCCCGACAGAGTCATGTGGAAGCGGAAGGTCTCGAAGACATAGGGGTAACCCCACTGGCAGAGATTGCGGAACTCGGCCGGCTTCAGCGAATCCGGGCTGCGCCGTTCGATCTCGGCCTCGGTCAGTGGCGCGCGGAAGCGGTCGAAATCGCGCACCACCTCGTCGGCGAAACGGTTGAGCGGCGGCAGCGGTCCTTCCGGCACCAGCGCGAAGAAGCTGTCGATCTGGCTGACGAAGAGACGCGGGATCGTCACAACCGGCGTCGCTTCGGCAAAATGGTCGATTGCGGCGCGCAGCGACGTCTCGGTCTCGCTGGCAGCCAGGCGAAAGGGTGCTTTCAGCGTCGCGTGGAATCCATAGCGGCGTGCCGAGGCGGTGTGGAAGGCAACTTCCTCCGCCGCCAGATCGGCCACGGCCTCAACCGGCCTTGTCGCCGCGCCGAATGGGTCACGGCCCAGCCAGTTGGCGGCGATCCGCGCCAGCGGTTCGTCCTGCCGGGGGGTGAAGTAGATGGCATAACGCATCGAAAATCCTCGTCAGACCGCTGCCATAGGTGATTTCCATGACGGATTGACGAAGCTTTGAAGGGTTTTCGAAGGCAAATCGACCCAATAGGTCCTTAGCCGACGATTTTTCCGAGCTGGACCAATAAGTTCAGCCGGAAACGCAAAACGGTCAGGCCTTCATCAACCATTCGTGCTCGGGCGCATTGTGGAATTTCCACGTCCGCTTCGGCCCGGCCATGACGTTGAGATAGTAGAGATCGTAGCCATGGCAGGCGGCGCAGGGGTGATAGCCTTTGGGCACCAGCACGACATCGCCATCCTCGATCGCCATGGCTTCGTCCAGCGCGCGATGGCCATTCGTGTCGGCATCGGTGTAGACGCGCTGGAAGGCAAAGCCCTGCGGCGGGTTGAGGCGGTGGTAATAGGTCTCCTCGAGATAGGATTCTGCCGGCAGATTGTCCTGGTCATGCTTGTGCGGCGGATAGCTCGACGTGTGGCCGCCCGGCGTGATGACCTCGACCACCAGCAAAGAATCGGCCGGCTTGCCTTCCGGCAGGATGTTGGTGACGTAGCGCGTGTTGGTGCCCTTGCCGCGCACCTCCTGGCCGAGATCGTCCGGCCCGATCACCCGAACCGGCAAGCCGCCGCCGAGGCCGGGGGCCGAGCAGACTGCGAGTTCCAATTCGGTGTCCGCTGTCACCGACCAGTCCGATCCCTCGGGCACATAGACCGACCACGGCTTGCCCTCGAAAGGCGACATACGCGCGCCGAGCAGGCCGAGATCCTTGCCGCCGGCTGTCGCGCTGCCCTTGCCGGTGACGAACACCAGGCAGACTTCGCGGTCTTGCGTCTTTCCCGAGGCGCTTTCGCCGGGCTGCAGCCGATGCAGGTCGAAACCGACATAGGTCCAGCCGGCGCTTTTCGGCGTCACATGGGCAACGCGGCCATGGCCCTTGTCGGCCTTCACCAGCAGCTTCGACATCGGGTTACTCCTTCGGTTCGGACTCGGCCGGCGCCTTGTTCTCATCAACCGGCTTGTACAGATAAAAAAACTGCCAGACGGCATAGCCGGCGAAGCCGAGCGCGATGGTGCCCCAGAATGGCGTGCCGGTGGTGAACTCGATGATCGACCAGATGATACAGACCGCGACGACGGCGACACGCCGCCACAACGGGCGGAAGAAGGGGTGCTCGGAATCTTTCATCGGGCCAATCTACAGCAACCTGCCTCGCCGTGAACCCGTCGCGTCAGGCATTCGGAAAACCCTGGGTTTCGACCGTGTAGCCGGCTGATGTCATCACCCGCATCAGCTCCTTGTGGCCGACCTGCGCCATCTTGAGCGGCGGGTTCTTCTTCGGGTCCTGCTCGGCCTCGACCACGAACCAGCCTTCATAGCCATGGTCGGCGAAGCGCTGCACGATGGCGCCGAAGTCGAGCGAGCCGTCGCCCGGCACGGTGAAGGCGCCGAGCGCCACGGCGTCGAGGAACGACTGTTTCGTGCGGTCGAGCCTGTCGATCACATCCATGCGCACATCCTTCACATGCACATGGCTGATGCGCTTGTGGTGGTTGTCGATGGCGCGCAGCACATCGCCGCCGGCAAAGGCCAGGTGTCCGGCATCGAGCAGCAGCGGAATGCCTTCGCCGGAATGGCGCATGAATGCATCGAGCTCCGGCTCGGTCTCGACCACCGCCGCCATGTGGTGATGATAGGACAGCGGCATGCCTTGTTCGGCGCACCATTCGCCGAATTCGGTCAGGCGCCTTGCATAGGCCTTCATCTCGTCGCCGGTGAGTTTCGGCTTGGTGGCCAGCGGCTTCGAGCGGTCGCCCTGGATCGAGCGGCCGACCTCGCCATAGACGATGCAAGGCGCGTTGACCGCCTTGAACAGCTCGATCATCGGCTGGATGCGATCCTTGTTCTTGCTCATCTCCTCATCGACCAGCGTGCCGGAAAACCAGCCGCCGCACAGCGTCACGTCGGCGGCTTTCAGGATCGGCAGCATGACAGCGGGATCGTTGGGGAAGCGCCGCCCCATCTCCATGCCGGTGAAGCCGGCCGAGCGCGACTGGCGCAGGCACTCCTCCAGCGACACGTCATCGCTCAGTTCCGCAAGATCGTCGTTCCACCACGCGATGGGGGACATGCCCAGTTTGGCTTTCAAGTCGTCACTCCAGTTTCAGTTCGTATCTGTCCTCCCCCTTGTGGGGGTCCGAAGGACGGGCGAGACCCGTGGCTCGCCCCGGCAAGTCGCTGCGAAGCAGCGGGGTGGGGGTGCGACGCCGACCCCCACCCGGACCCTCGGTCCGACCTCCCCACAAGGGGGAGGTAGGGAGCAGCGCCGACTTAGCATCAATCGCCAACGCTCTGCATCTGGCGCTTTTCGTCATAGGCCTTGCGCGCCGCGTTGACCTGCGGCCGCGCGGAGACTTCCGGCACCGCCACATCCCACCAATGGCCGCCGGCGTCGGTGGAGACCAGCGGGTCGGTGTCGATGACCAGCACGGTGGTGCGGTCGTTCGTCTTCGCCTTCTGCAGGGCGTTTTCCAGGCCGGCGATCGACGGCACTTTCTCGGCAATTGCGCCCATGCTCGCCGCGTGCGCGGCGAAGTCGATGTCGGGCAGGATTTCGTGGCGCGAATCCTTCAGGAGATTGTTGAAGTTGGCGCCGCCGGTCGCCATCTGCAGCCGGTTGATGCAGCCATACCCACGGTTGTCGAGCAGCACGATGGTGAGCTTCAAACCCAGCATCACCGAGGTGGCGATCTCCGAATTCAGCATCAGATAGGAGCCGTCGCCGATCATGACGACCACCTCTTCGCCGGGCTTGGCCATCTTGGTGCCGAGCCCGCCGGCAATCTCGTAGCCCATGGTCGAGAAGCCGTATTCGGCGTGGTAGGAACCCGGCGCGCCGGCCTGCCAAAGCTTGTGCAATTCGCCGGGCAGACCGCCGGCTGCATGCAACAAGGTCACGCCGGAGCCCATGGCCCGCTGCACGGCGCCGATCACCTGCGCGTCGGACGGGAAAGCGGCGTTGGTCGAGGCCGTCACCTTGGCCGCGTCGGCCTGCCAGGCCTTCTTGCCCTTGGCCGCATCGTCGGTCCAGGCGGCAGGCGCCTTCCAGCCCTTCAGCACGGCACCGAGTTCGGCCAGTCCCTCGGCCGCGTCGGCGACCAGCGGGAGTGCCCGGTGCTTGCCGGCATCGAAAGGTTGGACGTTCAGCCCGATGATGGTCTTGCCGGAAGTCTTGAAAAGCGCCCATGAGCCGGTGGTGAAATCCTGCAGGCGCGTGCCGATGGCGAGCACCACATCGGCATCTTCCGCCAGCCGGTTGGCGGCCGAGGTGCCGGTGACGCCGACCGCCGCCATGTTGAGCGGATGATCGTCCGGCAGCGAGGATTTGCCGCCTTGTGTCTCGCAGACCGGAATACCGGCGCCCTGGGCGAATTCGGCCAGCGCATCGGAGGCCTGCGAATAGAGAACGCCGCCGCCGGCGATGATCAGCGGCTTCTTCGAGCCCTTGAGTGCCGCCACAGCGGCGGCGAGTTCGTGGCGGTCCGGGCGCGGCCGGCGCTGGTGCCAGACCCGTTCGGCGAAAAAGCTTTCGGGATAGTCATAGGCCTCGGCCTGCACATCCTGGCAGAGCGACAGCGTCACCGGGCCGCAATCGGCCGGATCGGTCAGCACCTGCATGGCGCGGCTCAGCGCCGGGATGATCTGCTCCGGCCGCGTGATGCGGTCGAAATAGCGCGACACCGGACGGAAGCAGTCATTGACCGTCGCCGTGCCGTCGGAAAAATCCTCGGCCTGCTGCAGCACCGGGTCGGGGATGCGGTTGGCGAAGACGTCGCCGGGCAAAAACAGGACAGGCAACCTGTTTACATGGGCAAGCGCCGCCGCCGTCACCATGTTGAGCGCGCCGGGGCCGATCGAAGAGGTCGCGGCCATGAAGCGGCTGCGGAAATTGGCCTTGGCATAGGCGATAGCCGCATGCGCCATCGCCTGTTCATTGTGGGCGCGGAAGGTCGGCAGTTCGTCGCGCACCTGGTAGAGCGCCTCGCCCATGCCAGCGACATTGCCGTGGCCGAAGATCGCCCAGACGCCGCCGAAGATGGGCACTTTTTTGCCGCCGATCTCGGTCATCTGGCGGGACAGGAAGCGGGTCAGCGCCTGCGCCATCGTCAGGCGGATTGTCTTGCTCATGGTGTTTTCCTCCGCAGTCCTTGTGCCGCGCCTTCTTATGCCGCCTTGCGGCCGCGCGCGGCAAGCCACGCCTCGGTCAACTGTTCGAAGCGCGACGCCATGTCGGCGACAGCCTCGTCATCCGACATCCTGCCGGCCAGCCACTCTTCGGCCGCATGGACGAAGATGGTGCGGCCGACGGCGAAACCCTTGACGATCGGCGCCTTGGCGGTGGCCGCAAAGGCGGCTTCCAGCTCGTCCTGCGGCGCTTCCAGCCCAAGCAGCACGATGCCGCGGCACCACGGATCATGCTTCAGGATGACCGCTTCGATCCTGGTCCAGGCACCGGCTGAAGCCTGCGGTTCGAGTTTCCACCAATCCGGCTTGATGCCGAGCGCATAAAGCTCTTCCAGCGCGCGCGGAATGGTCGTGTCGTCGAGCTTGCCGTGCTTGCCCGCGATGATCTCGACGAGCAGTTCCCGGCCGACTTTCCGCGCCGCCTCGAACAGCGCGCGCAATTTCTGCTGCTGTTCCTCCTTCAAGGCCGCCGGATCGTCGGGGTGGTAGAAGCACAGGCACTTGATGCAATGGTCGACCGGCCATTCCACCAGTTGCGAGCCGATGTCCTGCGAGAACTCAAAACGCAGCGGCCGCGAGCCCGGCAGTTCCACAGGGCGTCCGAGCCAGGCGAAGGAATGCCTGGCGAATTCGAACATCGCCTCGCGGCCATGTTTCTCGTCGATCAGCATGCCGTAGCCGTCACGGCCGGCCGCGACCTTCGCCGCCGCCTTGACCGCCAGCACCTTGAAATCGCGGATGCGCGCCGGATCGGCGCCGGCTTTCGCCGCCACGTCTTCTAGCTGCACACGGTGATCGCAGGCGAGTGCCATCAGCGACGGGATATCGCGCCGCCGGGTCGTTGCCCAATGGATATGGTTGATCGCCTCGTCCTTGCGCAGCGCCCTGTATTTGCTGCCGTTCTTGAGGAAGAACTGCAGCTCCTCGAAGGTCGGATATTCCGGCGCGCAGAGCAGCCGCGACACGGCGAAGGCGCCGCAGGCATTGGCCCAGGTCGCCGCCGTCGCATGGTCTTGCCCGCCCAGCCAGCCGCGCAGGAAGCCGGACATGAAGGCGTCGCCGGCCCCCAGCACATTGTAGATCTCGATCGGAAAACCCTTGCCGACGACACCGTCCTCGAGATCGTCGCTGATCGGTCCGTCATAGACGATGCAGCCCATGGCGCCGCGTTTCAGCACGATGGTTGCCGACGACAGTGCGCGGATCGTCTTCAGCGCGCTCAGGCAGTCGTCGGCGCCCGAGGCGATCATAATCTCTTCCTCGGTGCCGACGATGAGATCGCAATCGGGCAGCACGGTCTTCAGCTGGGCCGAGACCCGGTCCGATTTGACATAGCGCTCGAAGCCTTCGGCATGGCCGGCAAGACCCCACAGATTGGGCCGATAGTCGATGTCGAAGATAACCTTGCCGCCCTTGGCTTTCATGATGCGGATCGCCTTGCGTTGGGCGGCGTCGCTGTTGGGGCGGGAAAAATGCGTGCCGGTGACGACGATCGAACGCGCCGAGGCGATGAACGCCTCGTCAATGTCTTCCGGCGCCAGTGCCATGTCGGCGCAGTCCGAGCGGTAGAAGATCATCGGCGAAACGCCTTCGCTCTCGACCGAAAGCAGCACCAGGGCGGTCAACCGCTCCTTGTCGGTCTTCAGCCCATCGGTGTTGACGCCTTCGCGCTTCAGCTGTTCGCGGATGAAGCGGCCCATCTGCTCGTCGCCGACGCGCGTCAGCAGCGCCGAACGCAGGCCGAGCCTCGCCGTGCCGACCGAAATGTTGGCCGGGCAGCCACCGACCGACTTGGCGAAAGAGGTGATGTCCTCCAGCCGCGAGCCGATCTGCTGGCCATAGAGGTCGACGGAAGCGCGACCGATGGTGATGACGTCGAGCGGCGCCTGTTTGGCGTCCACGGCTTCGCTCATTGGAACCTCCCGTCAGACTTGTTGTCAGGAACAACATTGTTTGGGTAACACGCGCGAGCGGCGGCGTGGTGCCGGGAATATGAAATAATAATTCCAATCCATAGTCAATATGGAATGAGCATTCCCGGAGATCTAAAATTGGCTTTTAGGTGCCCGATCAGGCTTTGCGCCTGCGGGTGGTATCGCGCCGCTTCTCGCCGACGCCAACGGTCAACGCCATGGCCAGCGCCATCGTCGCCGACAGCGAACGGAAGCCGGCGAAATCCGCCTCGGCAACCTCGAACCAGACCCTGGCGAACTGGGCGAGCGGCGAAAACGAGCTGTCGGTGATGGCGACGATCGGCACGCCCTGTTCCGAAATGGTGCGTGCTTCCTCGATGGTGGCCGGCGCATAGGGCGAGAAGGAGATGGCGATGACGGCGTCCGCCGGCGTGGCGAAGGCGATCATCTCGGCGTTCAGGCCGGCGGCCGATTCGATCAGCTGGTTGCGGATCTTCAGCTTGCCCAGCGCATAGGCGATATAGGTCGCCACCGGATAGGAGCGCCGCTTGGCCAGGACATAGATGGTCTGCGCCTTTGCCAGCAGCGAAATCGCCTCTTCCAGATGCGCATCGTCCAGCGTGCGCGAAATGTCGTTGAGCGAGGTGCTGGCGGCGGCGACGAAGCCGTCGAAGATCGCGCGGTGACCGGCGCCGCCCTCGGCCTTGGCGCGCAGCGCCTGCAGCCGCTCGTCATAGGATGAGTTGCGCTCGCGCAGCCGCTCGCGGAACACCTGCTGCAGGCTGGTGAAGCCGTCGAAGCCGAGCTGCTGGGCAAAGCGGATCAGGGTGGAGGGCTGCACGCCGGCCGAGGCGGCGATGCTGGCGGCGGTACCGAAGGCGATGTCGTCGGGATTGTCGAGCGCGTAGGCGGCGATCTGGGCGATGCGCTTGGGCAGGCTTTCGCGCCGGTCCAGGATGGTGGCGCGCAGCGTCTCGAAGTCGCGAGGTACCCGTTCGTCCATCGTCGGCCCGTCCAAGCTCATCCGTGAAACGTCCTCTCTGCCCCATCATAGCGAGCCTGCGCAAGAACGCCATAAAAAATGAGGCAGACATTCCATTTGGAGAGAAAATGGACTAATTCATCCACGCAGTGCTTCAGGCAGCGGAGGAAACGGAAAATGGTCGGCGTCGGTCTTATCGGCACGGGTTTCATGGGCAAGTGCCACGCCATTGCGTGGAGTGCCGTCGGCGCCGTCTTTCCCGACGTGGCCAAGCCCAGGCTCGTCCATCTCGGCGAGGTCAATGAGGAGCTTGCCCGGCGCAAGGCCGGGGAGTTCGGCTTCGCCAAGGCCTCAGGCGACTGGCGCGCCGTCGTCAACGATCCGGAAGTCGATATCGTCTCGCTGACCACGCCCAACCAGTTCCATCCGGAAATGGCCATCGCCATCCTCCAGGCCGGCAAGCATCTGTGGTGCGAAAAGCCGATGGCGCCGAGCTTTGCCGAAGCCGAGGCGATGGCGGAAGCGGCCAGGAAATCCGGCAAGGTCGCTGCCCTTGGCTACAATTACATCCAGAGCCCGGCCATCCGTCACATCGGCGCGCTGCTCGACGAGAAGATCATCGGCGAGGTCAACCATCTGCGCATCGAGATGGACGAGGATTTCATGGCCGATCCCGAGGCGTTGTTCTTCTGGAAGCACGAGGCCGCTTCCGGCTATGGTGCCCTCGACGATTTCGCCGTGCATCCGCTGTCGCTGGTCTCTGTCCTGTTCGGCCGCGTCGCCAGCGTCATCTGCGATATGGCCAAGCCTTATGCCGACCGCAAGCTGGCGGCCGGCGGCCGCCGCGCGGTCGAGACCTACGACATCGCCAGCATCTTGATGCATCTGGAAAACGGCAGTGCCGGCACGCTCCAGGTCAACCGCTCGGCCTGGGGCCGCAAGGGCCGCATCGCCATCCAGATCTTCGGCTCCAAGGGCTCGATCCTGTTCGACCAGGAGCGAATGAACGAATTGCAGCTCTATCTCACCGCGGATCGCCCGACCGAACAGGGCTACCGCACCATCCTGGTGGCGCCGCACCACAAGCCCTACGACGCCTTCCTGCCGGCGCCCGGCCATGGCCTGGGCTTCAACGACCTCAAGATCATCGAGTGCCACGAATTGCTGACGCGGCTCGCCGGCCGACCGGCGCGCCTCATCGAATTCGCCGAGGGTCTGGAGATCGAGCGCACCGTGCACGCCATGGCACGCTCCTTCGAGGAAAAGCGCTGGGTGGATGTACGGTAATACCCGCTCGTCTAGCCGCCGGGGGCCGGGGTTTCCCAGCCGTCGACCCAGATTTGGCGCAGGCGGTCGCCTTCGCCCTTGAAGTGCAGCCCGGTCGGCTGGCAGTCCTCGATGCGGTCGCTGCGGAAATTGCGGATCGCGTGCCGCAGTTCGCACCAGGCGACGATGTTGGCGGACTCGGCGTAGTAGATCAGCGCGATCGGCCGGATGATGCGTTGCGTGGTCCGGCCTGCTTCGTCGCGATAGGAGAGGTCGAGCTTCTCCTCGTCGCGGACGGCGCGGCGCACCAGCGCCAGGTCGATCGTGCCGGCCGAGGGGGCGGCAAAGCCCCAGGCATGCAGGGCATTGGCGTCGAATGTCTGGCGCAGCGGCGGCGGCACCGCGCCGGCGATCTTGCTGCTGACGCGCTTGGCCGCCTGCTTGAGCTCGTCGTCGCCCGTGCGCTCCAGCAGCGCCAGCGACAGCACGATCGCCTCCATCTCCTCGATCGAAAACATCAGCGGCGGCAGGTCGAAACCGGGGCGCAAGATATAACCGATGCCGCGCCCACCCTCGATCGGCACGCGCATCGCCTGAAGTGCGGCGATGTCCCGATAGATCGAACGGATCGTCACTTCCAGCCGTTCGGCGATCATGGCGGCCGTCACCGGCTGCCGCGCCAGCCGCAGGATCTGGATGATCTCGAACAGGCGTGACGCCTTGCGCATTTTCCTCACCCGGCTCCGACCGCAACTGACACACCCTTGTCAGTTGGGTCGACCTATAGGACTGCCTATCGAATTGAAAATCAACAGGTTCCGCTGCGGCTTGGTGGAACGAGGCGACAGGCAACTGACATGGGCTACGCGGGAAATCTCTGGCTTTTCTTTATCCTGCTGTTCGGCATCATCGCCGTTCCGGGCATGGACATGCTGTTCGTGCTGGCCAATGCGCTGACCGGCGGCCGCGACAGGGGTCTGGCCGCGACCGGCGGCATCATGGTCGGCGGCATGGTGCACACGCTGAACGGGGCGATCGGCGTCGGCCTGCTGATGCATTTCGTGCCGATCCTGTCCAAGCCGTTGCTGATCGCCGGCGCCGCCTACATGGCCTTCATCGGCATCACGCTGATGCGCAGCTCCATCACCGTCGGTCAGGACGAGCCTGTCGGCAGCCGCTCCGCATGGAAGGCGTTTCGCCAGGGGCTGGTGACCTGCCTGATCAATCCGAAGGCCTATCTGTTCGTGCTTGCCGTCTATCCGCAGTTCCTGAAGCCGGACTACGGCCCGATCTGGGTGCAGGCGACTGTCATGGGTCTGATGACGGTGATCACCCAGGCCGGGATCTATGGCGGGCTTGCAATCACCGCCGGCCGCAGCCGCAAGCTTCTGATCGCCAATCCGCGGGCGACCATCCTTGCCGGCCGCGCGGCCGGGCTGTTGCTCTTTGCGGTCTCGGTGTTCACCGCCTGGGAAGGGCTGAGGACGGCGTAATCCAGCGCCGCCCTTCCCACATTGCCGTCCTGTCAGGCAGCGCCTTGCCGGCTTTCCAGCATGGCGCGGCGTGCCGACCGGCGCCATTCGACGGCGCCGGCAAGGCCGTGCAGCACGGTCTCGGTGGTCGCCCAGTCGATACAGCCATCCGTGATGCTCTGGCCATATACGAGCGGCTTGCCGGGCACCACGTCCTGCCGGCCGGCGACGAGATTGCTCTCGATCATCAGGCCGATGATGCGCTCGTCGCCCGCCGCCACCTGGCCGGCCACATCGGCCGCCACCTTGGGCTGGTTCTCCGGCTTCTTGGTCGAGTTGGCGTGGCTGGCATCGATCATCAGCCGCGGCGCGACACCGATGCGGGCGAGTTCGAGCGAGGCCGCCTCGACGCTTGCCGCGTCATAGTTCGGCTGGACGCCGCCGCGCAGGATGACGTGGCAGTCTTCATTGCCCGTGGTGGTGGCAATGCCGCTGCGTCCCCCCTTGGTCACCGCCATGAAATGATGCGGCTGGGCGGCCGATTTTACCGCCTCGCCGGCGATCCTGAGATTGCCGTCGGTGCCGTTCTTGAAGCCGACCGGGCAGGACAGGCCCGAGGCCAGCTCGCGGTGGATCTGGCTCTCGGTGGTGCGCGCGCCGATGGCGCCCCAGGCGACGAGGTCGGCAATGTATTGTGGCGTGGTCATGTCGAGGAATTCGGTCGCCGCCGGCAGGCCGAGATTGTTGACCGCCGACAGCACATTGCGCGCCATTCTGAGCCCCTTGTCGATGTTGAAGCTGCCGTCGAGGTCGGGATCGTTGATCAGCCCTTTCCAGCCGACCGTCGTGCGTGGCTTCTCGAAATACACCCGCATCACGATCTCGAGCCGGTCGGACAGGGTCTCGCGCAGCGCCGCCAGACGGCTGGCATAGTCAACGGCCGCGACCGGATCATGGATCGAACAGGGTCCGACGACGACAAGCAATCGGTCGTCAGTGCCGTTCAGAATAGCATGGATGGCGTTGCGCGAGGCGCTGACGGTGCGCGTCGCCGTCAGCGTGCGCGGGATTTCCCGCATCACCTGGTCCGGCGTGCTCAGTTCTCGGATTTCCTTGACCCGTAGGTCGTCTGTGGTGGTCAACACGGCTTTCTGCTCCTGTTAGGAGACCTGCCGGCTGAAACAAAAAAGCCGCCAGGTCTGGCGGCTGTTCGGATTGTATTGCTGCAATCTTCAGATTGAGCGCAATCCTCCCGCCGCCAGCGAGCTGCTAAAGTACCAATAGGTGGCGGACAGGTGGATCATGCGGCTCATATAGTCGAAGCCGAGGCGTTTGTCACGTCCCCTTGACGACAGTCAATCAGGGTTGAGCCGTACCCTCGCGATTTCGTCATCCTCAGGCTGCGCCGCGTCGCTTCGCTCCTTGCTCCGCCCGTGGATGACGAAGTGAGGAGCGTTTGCGCAGGGCTCGCTGCTACTCCGGCGACGACCCGGCAACGCTCTGGTCGTAGTCAACCAGCGACCCCGTCATGACCCCCGATTGCGGGCTGACCATGTAGCTGATCAGCCGGGCCAGCTGGTCCGGCTTGACCAATTGGCCCATCGGCTGCGCGGCTTCGGCTTTCGCCAGCCAGTCGTCCGGGGCGTCGTGCCATTTCTTCTGCACGATGTCCTCGCCCTCGGTATCCATCCATCCAGGCAGCACCGCGTTGCAGCGGATGCGGTTGAAGCGATAGGCGTTGGCGACGTTCTTGGTCAGCGTCATCAGCGCGCCCTTGCTGGTCGAATAGGGCGTCAGGAACGACTGGCCGCAATGCGCCGACATCGACAGCACGTTGACGATCGAGCCCGGCGCCTTGCGCTCCAGGAGATGGGCGACCAGCCCCTGCATCAAGAAGAAGGGTCCGCGCACATTGGTGGCGAAGATCTGGTCGAAAAGCTCTTCCGAGGTTTCGACCAGCGAGCCGCGCGCCGAGGTGGCGGCGGCGTTGACCAGCGCGTTCAGCGTGCCGAAATGAGCGAGCGCGGTCGAAACCGCGCGCTTGCAGTCCGCCACCTTCGAGACGTCGGCGCTGACAAAGATCGCGTCGACGCCGGCCTTTTTGAAATGGGCAACGGCCTTGTCGCCCTTCTCCTGCGAGCGGCCGATGAGCGCCAATGCCCGGCAGCCCTCGTCGGCCAGCGCCTCGGCGACGGCAAAGCCGATGCCTTGCGCGCCGCCGGTGACGATGGCGCGTGTCTGTGAATTACGATCGGCGGATGCGCTCATCGCCCTACTCCTTTGTTAGGTTCCAAACAACTCAAGGTGTGTTTAGATTCGGGTCAGGCCGGCCTCACCCGAATATCAACGCACCGTGTCGAGACGGACGGTCTTGCCCGTCGTCGCCGACTTCAGCGCCGCATCGGCCAGCTTCAGCGCCACGAGGCCGTCGGCGCCGCTCGGCGCCGCCTTCTTGCCTGATGTCGCGGCGGCGATGAACGAGGCGATCTCGATGGCGTAGGCGTCGAGATAGCGGGTCATGAAGAAATCGTGCAGCGGTGGGCGCGTATAGCCCTTCTCGTTGGCCAGTTCGATCGACACCGGCCGCTGGTTCTCGGCCGCGATCATGCCTTTCGAACCATGCACCTCGATGCGCTGGTCGTAGCCATAGGTGGCGCGGCGCGAATTGGAGATGACGGCCTGCTTGCCGGAAGCCGTCTCAAGGATGACGCTGACGCTGTCGAAATCGCCGGCCTCGCCGATCTTCTTGTCGACCAGCACCGAGGCGTGGGCGCTCACGGCAACGGGCTCTTCGCCGAGCAGGAAGCGCGCCATGTCGAAATCATGGATGGTCATGTCGCGGAAAATGCCACCCGAGCGCTTGATGTAGTCGATCGGCGGCGCGCCGGGATCGCGCGAGGTGATGGTGACCATCTCGACCGTGCCGATGGCGCCGTCGTCGATTGCCTTGCGCACGGCCGCGAAATGCGGGTCGAAGCGGCGGTTGAAGCCGACCATCAGCGTCGCCTTGGCCTTCTCGACCACGGCCAGGCATTTTTCGACGCGCTTGACGTTCAGGTCGATCGGCTTCTCGCAGAAGATCGCCTTGCCGGCCTTGGCGAAACGCTCGATCAGATCGGCATGGGTGTCGGTCGGCGTGCAGATGACGACGGCGTCAATGTCCTTGGACTTTTCGATGGCGTCGATGGTGCGCACTTCGGCGCCATAGGCCGTTGCCAGTTCGGTCGCCGCCTTCTCGAAGGCGTCGGCCACCGCCACCAGTTTGGCCTGCGGGTTGGAGCCGACAGCGCGGGCGTGGACCTTGCCGATGCGGCCGGCACCGAGGAGGGCGAAACGAACAGTCATGGATGTTTCCTCTGAGGGATGGGTTCGAGAGCGTTGTGTCCGCACCTTCCTGTTAGGGAAAGGTGCCTGGGGTATTTTGTTGGCGCGGCAGATCGTCCCGGAAGCGGGCGATCGCCTAGCCTCAAGCCGCGAGTTCCGCCTCCCCGGTCTTGGCGCCGGTGATGTAGGAGACGATGTCCTGGCCGTCGGTATTCTCCTTGCGCAGATTGGCGACGATGCGGCCGCGCCGGAACACCACGATGCGGTCACACAGGTCGAATACCTGGCGCATATTGTGGCTGATCAGGATCAGCGGCTCGCCATTGTCCTTCAGCGTGCGGATGATGTTTTCGACCTGCGCCGTCTCCTGCACGCCGAGTGCGGCTGTCGGCTCGTCCATGATGATCAGCTTGGAGGCGAAGGTCGCGGTCCGTGCGATCGCCACGCACTGCCGCTGGCCGCCCGACATGTGGCGGATGGTGTTGGAGAGATTGGGGATCTTCACCGCCGTGCGCACCAGCGCCGCCTCGGTTGCCTTGCGCATGTATTTGCGGTCGAGGATTGAGAAGGGCCCCAGATTGAACAGCACCTTTTCGCGGCCGAGGAACAGGTTCGACGGCACGTCGAGATCGTCGGCCAGCGCCAGGTTCTGGAACACTGTCTCGATGCCCGCGGTGCGGGCCTCGATCGGCCCGGCAAAATTCACCTCCTTGCCGTCGAACCAGATCTGGCCGCTGGTGCGCTGCTCGACAGCGGTGATCTGGCGCACGAAGGTCGATTTGCCGGCGCCATTGTCGCCCATGATGGCGACATGCTCGCCCTTGCGCAGTTCGAAGTTTGCGCCTTCCAGCGCATGCACGCCGCCATAGCGCTTGGTCAGGTTTTCGGTCTTCAGGACGATGTCTGACATGGTCAAGCCCTCAATGCCCGCAGGCGTTGGCGCCACTGGTCGAGAACGACCGCGCCGACGATGATCACGCCCTTCACCATCTCCTGGTAGTAGGCGTCGAGGCGCAGGAAGGTGAAGCCGGAGATGATGACGCCGAAGATCAGCGAGCCGATAACCGTGCCGATGATCGAGCCGCGGCCGCCCGACAGCGAGACGCCGCCGATGACCGCCATGGCGATGGCGTCGAGTTCGTACATCACCCCCATGCCGGCCTGGGCGGTGAGGTTCTTGGACGAGAGCACCACCGCGGCGAGCGAGGCGAGGATGCCGGCGATGACGTAGACCAGGATCTTGTGGTTGGCGATCTTGATGCCGGACATGCGCGCGGCGTCCTCATTGGAGCCGATCGCGTAACAGTGCTTGCCGTAGCGTGTGTAGCTCATGATGAGCTGGAACAGCACGGCCAGCGACAGGAAGATGATGACGGGCATCAGGCCCTTGCCGATCGCCGCGAAACTGTCGGTGGGAAACGAGATGGGCTGGCCCTTCGACCACCATTTGGCGATGCCGCGCGCGGTCACCATCATGCCGAGCGTGGCGATGAAGGGAGGAATGCGCGTGTAGGCGATCAAGGAGCCATTGACGAGGCCGGCGAGCAGCCCGCAGCCGATCGCCACCAGCAGCGGCACGATGACGGGCAGGTCGGTCCAGCCTTGCGCCAGGAACATCGCCTTCGGGTTGGGATTGCCGTTGACGGTCGCCACCTGGGCGAAACTCATGGCGATCATGGCGGTGGCCCCGACGATCGAACCCGAAGACAGGTCGATGCCGCCGCAAATGATCACCTGCGTCACGCCGATGGCGATGATGCCGACGATCGACACCTGCAGGATGATGATCTGCAGGCGGGCCTCATTGAAGATCCCCGAGACGTCGCTGCGGGTGTTGAACAGGAAACTGTCGCCGAGAAAGATGCGGCCGATCAGTTCGAAGATGACGACGAGAATGACGAGCGCCAGGAAAACGTTGAATTCGGCCGGCCAGGCGCGCTTCTTCGCATCGTAGGTAAGCCCTCCGACGCCATGAGATGTCTGTGCCAATCTTCTATCCTCCGTCAGCCGCGGTCGCGCCTCGAGCGCCGTCAGGCGCCGAGGGAAAGGGGAGCGGCGCTGCCTTCTGCGCGCGCGCCGCTCCTATGTCCGCGGCTCAGTTCTTCTTCAGGAACTTGTCGATGTTTGCCGGGGTGACAAGCTGGAACGGCACGTAGACCTTGTGCTCGACCTTCTCGCCCTTGGACAGTTTCAGCGCCGCATCCAGCGCGCCTGCGCCCTGGCCGGCGGCGTCCTGGAACACGGTTGCATCGAGGTCGCCGGCCTGCATGGCGGCAAGCGCGTCCTGCGTGGCGTCGACGCCGCCGACGACAACCGACTTCATGTCGATGTTGGCGGCCTTCATCGCCTGGATGGCGCCGATGGCGCTTTCGTCATTGTTGGCGATGACGCCGTCGAACTTCTTGCCGGTCGACAGCCAGTTGGTCATCAGGTTCTGCGCCTCGTCGCGGTTCCAGTTCGAGGTCTGCTTGTCGATGATCTTGATGAAGCTGCAGTCCGGCGTGGCGATCACCTCTTCAATGTCCTTGGTGCGCTGCACGGCGGCCTGGTTGGAAAGCTCGCCCATGATCACATAGACATTGGCTTCCTTCTTGCCGGCTTCCTTGAACAGGCGGCAGACTTCCTTGGTCTCGAGCGTGCCGGAATCGGCCTCGTTCGAGGCGACGAAGGCCTGATTGTCGGGCAGCGAGTTCACGTTGACCGGCTCGCGGTTGACATAGACCAGCGGGATCTTGGCGGCGGCGGCAGCGTCGGACATCGCCTGCGTGGCCGAGGTGTCGACCGGGTTGACGATGATGGCGTCGACGCCCGAAGCGGCGAAGTTCTTGATCTGGTCGAGCTGCTTGGCAACGTCGTTCTGTGCGTCTTCGACCTGCAGTTCGACGCCACTCATGCCCTTGGCCTGGGCGATCATGCCGTTGCGCAGCACGGTGAGGAAGTTGTCATCGAACTTGGCCATCGATACGCCGATCTTGGCGGCAAAAGCCGATGAACTCATCAGCGCCGCGAAGGCGACGCCCAAAAGCAGTTTCTTCATTGTATCTCTCCTCCACTTTTGGTGTCCGGTTGCACCGATCTATCCGGAATCCCCGATCTCCCCGGGGAATCTCTCCCTGATATCGCTTCGCTCCGTGTGGCATCCCCTACTTGGGCTGGCCCCTGCTTGAGCTGGAATGCCAAACCCTCTGTTTGAAACAGACGTTCCGGAACGAAAGAACCAAAATGTACAGTGGGTGAAATATTTATTCCATTCCAGCGGAACGTCAAGGGCGATTCCGCGGCCTGCCGCCGGATTTTCGGATCGTCCTGATGGATTCTATCATTTCCGGCGGCTGCTCCCGCCCGGCAAAGGTCAGATATTTTCCGGCAGATAGATGTCGAAGGGCAGGAAGGTCTGGCCAGGCGCGTTGGCCGCGCCGGTTTCGATGGCATGCACCATGCGATCGACCAGTTCGCGGCAGAGCGCGGCGAGCGGCGTCGAGATCACCATGGTGAGGATGTTGTCGGCGAGTGCCGCGCGCGACTCGGCGTTGATCTCGTTGCAGACGACCACCGGCATATGCACCGGCCTTGCTGCCCGCAGCGCCGAGACCGCGCCTTCCATGCCGCCGCCCGCGACGTAGCAGCCGGCAAGATCCGGATAGCGCGCCAGAAGATCGATCATCGCATCATGGGTCACCTGGTTTGCCTCCAGATTGACCAGCGTTTCCAGCACGCCGAAGTCGGGTGCATGCTCGCGAAAGAAAGAGCGGAAGCCGATCTCGCGCAGCTCGTGGCCATGGAAACGATGGCTGCCGACGAAGAGGGCGACCTTGCCGGGCTGCCGCGCCGCCCTGGCGATCATCCAGGCCGCGGTACGACCGACCTTGCGGTTGTCGAGGCCGACATAGCCCTCGCGGATACCGGCGGCAAAGTCGGACAGCAGCGAGAAGACCGGTTGCCCTCTCGCCTTCAACGCCTCGACCGCCGCCGTCAGGGTCGGATGGTCCGGGCCGACAACGGCGATGGCCCTCGATTTTGCCGCCAGCTTGCGCATCTGGGCGGCGATCTCGTCGGGGACCAGGGAACTGGCGAAGTCGATGGTTGCGGCGCCACGGAACCGCTGCGATTGCGACACCGCCAGTTCGAGCTCCGCCGCGAAATCGCCGTAGAAGACATCGTTGCCTCGCAAAAGCAGGAAGCCGAGCCGGTACTCCGGCAGTTCATGGCGCATCCGTTGCTTGATCAGGCCGGCCGCGTGATAGCCGATCTCGGTCGCGGTCTCATAGACGCGCCGCGCGGTCTCCTCGCGCACCGGCAGGCGATTGTTGAGCACGCGGTCCACCGTGGCAACGCTTACGCCGGAGATGCGTGCCAGATCGGATATGGTCGGCCGTTTCGCCATGGTCGCCCCTCGGTTCCGTTGCCGGGCACGATACATCATTCTGATAGGAAATGATAGAAACTATCTTTGTGATATTGAGTCTATCATGGGCAAGCGGTACTTTCACGCTAGAAGCCATATGGGCAACCGGCATTCGCCTGGGCGAGTGCCTGCCGAGGAGGCAATCATGATCACTGCGCCGTCCCGGCGGGACTACAGCCTGATCGGCCGCGACGCCAAACTTGCCGTGGAAACCGGCCTGTCGGCGGCCGAGTGGTATCACACCGACGTGTCCCGCAAGCAGATGAAGGAGCTGATGCAGCGCTCCGACGGGCCGGCGATCCGCGACACCGCGATCTGGCTGGCCGCGCTCATCGCCAGCGGCGCCGGTGGCGCCTTGTTCTGGGGCAGCTGGTGGTGCGTGCCGTTCTTCTTCGTCTACGGCGTCCTCTATGGCTCATCGACGGATTCACGCTGGCATGAATGCGGGCACGGTACGGCGTTCCGGACGCAGTGGATGAACGATGCGGTCTATCAGATCGCCTGCTTCATGATCATGCGCAATCCGGTGACCTGGCGCTGGAGCCACACGCGCCATCACACCGACACCATCATCGTCGGCCGTGACCCGGAAATCTCGGTCATGCGGCCGCCGGACCTGGTGCGCGCGCTGCTCGGCTTTGTCGGCGTGCTGGACGCCTGGCATGCGATGTCGGACATGCTGCGCAACGCCGCCGGCAACATCAGCGCCGCCGAAAAGACCTTCGTTCCCGAGCAGGAGCAGGGCAAGGCGATCCGCATTGCCCGCATCTGGACGGCGATCTATGCCGCAACCATCGCGCTGGCGATCTATTCCGGCTCGTTCCTGTCCTTGATGCTGGTCGGCCTGCCCAGGCTCTATGGCGCCTGGCATCACGTCATGGTCGGCCTGCTGCAGCATGGCGGCCTCGCCGACAATGTCATCGACCATCGGCTGAACAGCCGCACCGTCTACATGAACCCGATCAGCCGCTTCATCTACTGGAACATGAACTACCATGTGGAGCATCACATGTTCCCGATGGTGCCCTACCATGCGCTGCCTAGGCTGCATGAACTGATCAAGCATGATCTGCCGGCGCCGACGCCGTCGATCCTGGCCGGCTATCGCGAGATGGTCCCGGTCTTCCTGCGTCAGCTGCGCAACGAGGATTATTTCCTCAAGCGCGAACTGCCGCCGACCGCCAGGCCATACCGCGAGGAATTCCACAACGATGTCGTCGCCGCCGCTGCGGAATGATCGCGCGCTGGCTATCCGATCTTCCAGGGGAGGACTGAATGAGCGACTGGGTCGAGGCGTGTGCCGCCGGTGACATCGATGAAGAGGACGTGATGCGCTTCGATCATGGCGGCCGCACCTTCGCCATCTATCGCAGTCCCGACGATGACTATTTCGCCACCGATGGGCTTTGTACGCATGAAAAGGTGCATCTCGCCGACGGTCTGGTGATGGACGACATCATTGAATGCCCCAAGCACAATGGCCGCTTCAACTACAAGACGGGCGCGGCCCGTGGCGCCCCGGTCTGCGTCAATCTGAAAACCTATCCGGTCAAGGTCGACGCCGGCAAAGTCCTCGTTCAGATCGGGTGACGGAGATGGCGCGGGGCATGGTCATCATCGGCGCCGGCGAATGCGGCGGGCGGGCAGCACTTGCGCTGCGCGATCTCGGCTATGATGGGCCGGTGACGCTGGTCGGCGACGAGCCGCATCTTCCCTACGAACGGCCGCCGCTCTCCAAGGAGGCGATGGCTAGCGACGCGCCGGAAATCAAGGCGATCGCCAGCGACGCGGTGCTGGTCGAGAGGTCGATCCGCCATATCCATTCCGTCCAGGCCGTGGCGATCGATCGCGCCGCACATAGGGTGCGCCTGTCGGATGGTTCGGTCCTGCCTTACGACAAGCTCCTGCTGGCCACCGGCTCGACCCCACGCAAGCTGCCGATGCCGGGCCTTGGCGCGCGCTGCGTGTATCTCAGGACCTTCGCCGATGCGCTGGCCATTCGCGGCCATCTCGGCGCCGGCAACCGCATTGCCGTCATCGGCGGTGGCTTCATCGGCCTCGAACTCGCCGCCGCGGCCCGCAAGCTCTGTGCTGCGGTCACGGTCATCGAGGCGCAGCCGCGCATCCTGATGCGCGGCGTGCCGGCCGAGATCGCCGAAATCATCCATCAGGCCCATGTCGCCGAAGGCGTCGACATCGTGTGTGGTCAAGGTATTGCCTCCATCGCCGACGACGGCAGGCAAGTGTACCTGACACTCGCCGGCGGGCGCGAGATATCAGCCGACCTCGCCATTATCGGCATCGGCGCCGTGCCGGTGACCGGGCTCGCGGCCGAGGCCGGCCTGACGATAGACAATGGCATCGCTGTCGATGCCGAGCTGCGCAGCAG
This sequence comes from Mesorhizobium sp. 131-3-5, assembly GCF_016756575.1. Lineage (NCBI taxonomy): Bacteria > Pseudomonadati > Pseudomonadota > Alphaproteobacteria > Hyphomicrobiales > Phyllobacteriaceae > Mesorhizobium > Mesorhizobium sp. 131-3-5. Next base: position 508,209 of record NZ_AP023254.1, on the reverse strand, counting down.
CGATCCCGACATCTTTGCCGCCGGCGACTGCTGTTCGTTCCCGCTTGCCGTCTATGGCGGCCGCCGCGTGCGGCTGGAGGCCTGGCGCAACGCCCAGGAACAAGGCGCACTGGCGGCAAAGAACATGCTCGGTGCCGGCGAGGCGCATGCGGCGGTGCCGTGGTTCTGGTCGGATCAGTATGGCCTGTCACTGCAGATAGCCGGACTTTCGGACGAAGGCCGAAACACGGTGCGCCGCGATCTCGGTGACGGCGCTTTCATACTTTTCCATCTCGCCGAAGACGGCAGGCTGGTGGCGGCCAGCGGCATCGGCCCCGGCAATGCGGTCGCCCGCGACATCCGGCTGGCCGAAATGCTGATCGGCAAGCGGGCCAAGCCGGCACCGGAGGCGCTGGGATCGCAGGCCGTCAAGCTGAAGTCGTTGCTGGCGGCGTGAACCGGTCTAAAAAAGCGCCTTCAGCTCCGGCAGCTTGTCGTTGACCAGCCAGCCGTAATAATTCTCCTCCGGCAGTTTTTCCGGCTCGCCTGCGGCGCGACGCCTGTCGTTCTCCGCCTTCAGCGCATCGGCGCGCTGCTCCGGATTGCCGACATTGTAGAGAGTCGCGGTCAGCCCAGGATTGCCCGAAATGTCGAAGCCGGCAATGCTCTTGTAGGCATCGATCGATTTCCTGATCGTCGCGGCGACATAAGGCAGTGTCAGATCGGGATCCATGATGGTCTTGTAGACCGAATTGGGGTCACCGACATCGAGCTTCGGCAGGCCCGACACCTTGTGCACGAGATCGCTCATCTGCAGCGCGGTCAGCGGGTTGAGCTGACCGAGCCCAAAAGTCTGGCCGGCATAATAGGGCTGGAAGAAGGTGGCGCCGAAGCGGTCATCGGGAAAGTCCTCGCCGCCGACGTTCTTGCCGCGAAACGTATGGTTCCAGACCTGTTCACGACATTCCCAGAGGTCGTAGCTGTCCGACATCCCGGCGCATTTCTTGAATTCCGGCCGCTGCACGAAATCGGTGATGTCCTCGCCATCATAGGCGAAGGAGAGCTTGCTGGAGAGGTAGGAGATCGCCTTGACGTAATAGGTCTGCAGCCGGTCATAGGCGTCGACATTGTAGGTGTGCTCGCCGACGATGGCGCCGACGATATGCATCGGATCGATGCCATAGGCGGCAGCGGCCTTCTTGATCTTGCCGCGCAGGTCGGGGTCGTTCTGCAGCAAGGCATAGACCTTGCGGTATTTCGCCTGGAAGGTGGTGTTGGTCGCCTGCGTGCGCCGGCTCGACGCGCCGGGGATATCGGGCTGCTCGGCATTGCGGTTTCCCGCCGGCACCAATGTCGCCGCCTCAGCCGCGAACAGCGTCGCCGCCAGCGTCAAGCCGAGAATGACTGGCCTGAGAATGATTGGGATGAGTTTTTTCATGCGTCCGCCGCCTGCAATCTTGCGGGCAAACTAGGGTAGTGCTCCCGTTCGAGTCGAGAGCGCCCCTTCACCCGGCAAGACGAAAGGTGGCCAGATGGTACCATCTGGCCACACATGATTGTTCTGCCGGGTTGCCTGAACCGGCGCCGGACCAGCCGGCGCCGTGCTTTAAAGGATGAATCGCGACAAATCTGTGTTTCGCGACAGGTCGCCCACATGCTTTTCCACATAGGCGGCGTCGATGGTGACCGATGTGCCGTTGCGGTCGGGCGCGTCGTAGGAGATTTCGTCCAGCACCCGCTCCATCACCGTCTGCAGCCGCCTGGCGCCGATATTCTCGACGCTGTCATTGAGGTCGACGGCAATGCCGGCCAGCGAATCGATGGCGTCGTCGGTGAAGGTCAGGTCGACACCCTCGGTCTTCATCAGCGCGATATATTGCTTGATCAGGCTCGCTTCCGTCTCGGTCAGGATGCGGACGAAATCTTGCTTCTCCAAGGCCCGCAGTTCGACGCGAATCGGCAGGCGGCCCTGCAATTCGGGCAACAGGTCGGACGGCTTCGACACGTGGAACGCGCCCGAGGCGATGAACAGGATGTGATCCGTCTTCAACGGCCCGTATTTGGTCGCCACCGTGGTGCCTTCGACCAGCGGCAGCAGGTCGCGCTGCACGCCTTCGCGCGAAGGGCCGCCGGAAATGTCGGATCTGGCGGCGATCTTGTCGATCTCGTCGAGGAAGACGATGCCGTCATTTTCCGCGGCATCGAGCGCCCGGCGCACGACCTCGTCCTGGTCGAGCAGCTTGTCGGACTCGTCGCTGACCAGCAGATCGTAGGACTCCTTCACCGTCGTCTTGCGCAGCTTGGTCTTCTTACCGCCCATCGCCTTCGACAGCATGTCGTTGATGTTGAGCACGCCGATATTGGCGCCCGGCATTCCGGGGATCTCGAAGCCCGGCATGCCGCCATTGCCGGTGTCGGCCACTTCGATCTCGATTTCCTTGTCGTCGAGCTCGCCGTCGCGCAGCTTCTTGCGGAAAGAGTCGCGCGTCGCCGGGCTGGCGGTCTTGCCGACCAGCGCTTCCAGGACACGTTCCTCGGCATTGATGTGGGCGCGCGCCTTGACGTCCTCGCGCATCTTTTCGCGGACGAGCCCGATGGCGATCTCGACGAGATCGCGGATGATCTGCTCGACGTCACGGCCGACATAGCCGACCTCGGTGAATTTGGTGGCCTCGACCTTGACGAAAGGCGCGCCGGCCAGCCGCGCCAGGCGGCGCGAGATTTCGGTCTTGCCGACGCCGGTCGGGCCGATCATCAGGATGTTCTTCGGCATCACCTCTTCGCGCATCTGGCCTTCCAGCTGCTGGCGGCGCCAGCGGTTGCGCAAGGCGATGGCTACGGCGCGTTTGGCGTCCTTCTGGCCGATGATGAAGCGGTCGAGTTCCGAAACGATTTCGCGGGGAGAAAATGTCGTCATAGCTAAATTCCACTTTGCCACTGCTTGATGGCCTCGAACGGATGCAGCAGCATGATCACGTTGAGTGTCAGATTGTCCCGGATGAGATAGCCGGTACCGAGTTCGAAGAGGATGGCGAGGCTGACGATCACCCATATAGGTAGCCTTCGCGCCATCACAAATCCCAGCACCATGGCCAGTGTGTCGGACACCGAATTGATGATGCTGTCGCCGTAATAATCGAGCGAGATGGTGCCGGCGCGGTAGCGGTCGATGATGAACGGGCTGTTCTCCAGCAATTCCCAGCCGCCCTCGATGAGGACGGCGAAGGCCAACCGCAAGCCGATCGGCGAACGCGGAAACAGGAACCTCGCCAAGGCATAGAACAGGAAGCCGTGGATGATGTGCGAGAAGGTGTACCAGTCGGAAATGTGCTGGGAATTCTCCGAACTGTTCACCACGCCATGCCAGAGTTTCACGTAGCCGCAGGTGCAGATCGGCGTCCGGCCCATGCCATAGAGAGCCCCGGCCTGGAAGATGAGCAGGCCAAGGACGAGCAGAAGACCCATGCGCCAGCTGTCTTCATAGGCCGAATAGCCATCATCCGCGGCCGGCTTGCTCATCTGGTTATTCCCCCATTTGTTCATCGTCGGCATCGATCGCCATCAGCACGACGTCGCCATAGACCGATTGCCTGCGGTCTATGGCCCGGAATCCGGCTTTTTCATAGGCGCGGATGGCCCGGATGTTGGCGGGGTTGGGATCAATGATGACGCGGGGCACACCTTCCTCGAACAGATCTTCGACGAACTGGCGTACGATCGCCGAGCCATGGCCGATGCCGACCAGCTCCGGCGGCCCGATCGACAAATCGATGCCGAGCGTGCCGAACGGCTGGTCGGCATAGGGATGGTCGTCTTCCAGATGCGGGTCGTAGCTCTGCAGATAGGCGATCGGCTTGCCGTCGAGTTCCACGATCAGCGGCTCGACCGAAATCGAGTCGATATGATCGCGAATCTCGGCGATCTCCGTCTCCGGATCGTTCCACCACTGGGCAACATGCGGCTCGGCGAGCCAGCCGGCGATCATCGGCAGGTCCTTTTCGGTAACCGGCCGAAAATCGTAGAGCACACCCTTCTCAGGCGGCATCGAGCGTTTCGACGACGAAATTGTTGTTGGTGTAGACGCAGATGTCGGAGGCGATCTGCATCGCCTTGCGGGCGATCTCCTCGGCATCCTTGTCGGTGTCCATCAGCGCCCGCGCCGCGGCCAGCGCATAGTTGCCGCCTGAACCGATGGCCATGACGCCATGTTCGGGTTCGAGCACGTCGCCGGTGCCGGTCAGCGCCAGCGAGACCGACTTGTCGGCCACCAGCATCATCGCCTCCAGCCGGCGCAGATAGCGATCGGTGCGCCAGTCCTTGGCGAGCTCGACGCAGGCGCGCGTCAGCTGGTCGGGATATTGTTCGAGCTTGGCTTCCAGCCGTTCCAGCAGTGTGAAGGCGTCCGCGGTGGCGCCGGCGAAACCGGCGATCACATTGCCGCCCTTGCCGATGCGGCGGACCTTGCGGGCATTGCCCTTCATGATGGTCTGGCCAAGGCTGACCTGGCCGTCGCCGGCGATCACCACCTTGTTGCCCTTGCGCACCGTCACGATGGTCGTGGCGTGCATGGTCAGATTATCAGACATTTATTGGCTCCGATTCGCGCGATCCCAAAAGGCGATTGGCGCGGTACGAGTGATTTTATCGGCCATATGTATGCACGGGACCCATGATTGCAAATCGCCACTCCGGCAAGGCCGATACCTCTGTCCGAGGCAACTGGCAATCGCCGGATCATGCTGATAGAAGGCTTTCGTTTTCAAGCCGGTGAATGTTCGAAGCTCGTCTGCGGAGCTTTGAAACCCTGAGACAAGGACAAGGTCATGGCGCCCCGTTCCGCCGAAGCCAGCCGCAAGACCAAGGAAACCGACATCTCGGTGTCGGTCCATGTCGACGGCTCAGGCAAATCCGATATCGCCACGGGCGTCGGCTTCTTCGACCATATGCTCGACCAGCTGTCGCGCCATTCGCTGATCGACATGACGGTGAGGGCCAAGGGAGACCTGCACATAGACGACCACCACACGGTCGAGGACACCGGCATCGCGCTCGGCCAGGCGCTGACCAACGCGCTGGGCGAACGGCGCGGCATCATGCGCTATGCCTCGATCGACCTTGCCATGGACGAGACGCTGACGCGCGCGGCGATCGACGTGTCGGGCCGGCCGTTCCTGGTCTGGAACGTGTCTTTCTCGTCGCCCAAGATCGGCACCTTCGACACCGAGCTGGTGCGTGAATTCTTCCAGGCGCTGGCGCAAAATGCCGGCATCACGCTGCATGTCACCAACCATTATGGCGCCAACAACCACCACATCGCCGAGACCTGTTTCAAGGCGGTGGCGCGCGCGCTGCGTGCCGCACTCGAGCCCGACCCGCGCCAGCCGGACGCGGTTCCCTCCACCAAGGGATCGTTGAAGGGATAGGCCATGGCCACCTATGTCGTGATGGAACCGCCCGGCCGCAGCGAGAAGGTCGACGCAACGGCCTTTATCCGCGACGGCTTCACCTGGCTCGGCCTGCTGGTGCCGCCGCTTTGGCTCGCCTGGCACCGGCTGTGGATCGAAGCCGGACTTGCCTTCGTCGTCATGGGCGCGCTTTCGATGGCTGGGCAAAACCTTGGCCTTGGATTGGCAAGTTCGCTGCTGTCGACGCTGGTTTCGTTCTATATCGGCCTGGAAGGCCAGGGGTTGCGCATAGCGGCCCTGCGCCGGCGCGGCTGGCATGAATGGGGCGCGGTTCAGGCCGGCCGGCTCGACGATGCCGACATACGCTATGCGCTGGAGATCGAGGGGCATGCGGAGGAAGCCGCGCCGCCGCCGCGCATCGTTCCGGATGCCGCCCAGGCGCGTCCGGCGCAGCCGGGCATGGCGCTGGGCCTGACCCACATACCGGGACGGCCCTGACATGCGGGTAGCAATCATCGACTACGGCTCGGGCAATCTGCGCTCGGCCACCAAGGCTTTCGAGCGCGCCGCGCGCGAAGCCGGCATATCGGCCGAAATCGACCTGACGGCCGATGCCGACCGGGTGCGCAGCGCCGACCGCATCGTCCTGCCCGGCGTCGGCGCCTATGCCGACTGCGCGGCCGGTCTGCGCGCGGTCGACGGCATGTGGGACGCGGTCGAAGACGTCGCCATCGCCAAGGGCCGGCCCTTCCTCGGCATCTGCGTCGGCATGCAGCTGATGTCTGAGCGCGGCCTGGAAAAGACCGTCACCCATGGCTTTGGCTGGATCTCGGGCGACGTCAAGGAGATCACGCCCGCCGATCCGGCTCTGAAAATCCCGCAGATCGGCTGGAACACGATCGAGCTCAGACGCCAACACCCGCTGTTTGTCGGCATTCCGACCGGACCGGAGGGGCTGCACGCCTATTTCGTCCATTCCTACCATCTCGACGCGAAAAAGCCGGCCGAGGTTCTGGCCGTCGCCGACTATGGTGGTCCGGTGACGGCGGCCGTCGCCCGCGACAATCTCGTCGGCACGCAGTTCCATCCCGAAAAGAGCCAGGCGCTGGGGCTGGCGCTGATCACCAATTTCCTGCGCTGGAGGCCCTAGTGCATGAGCAAGAAGGGCGCCTGAATCGTGATCCTGTTTCCCGCCATTGACCTCAAGGACGGCCAGTGCGTGCGCCTGAAGCACGGCGACATGGCGACCGCGACCATCTACAATGATGATCCGGCCGCGCAGGCAAAAGCCTTTGAGGACCAGGGCTTCGAATGGCTGCACGTCGTCGACCTCAACGGCGCCTTCAAGGGCCAGAGTGTCAACAGCGCGGCGGTCGGCGCCATCCTCAAGGCGACGAGGAACCCGGTGCAGCTCGGCGGCGGCATCCGCACGCTTGCGCAGATCGAGGACTGGCTCGACCGCGGGCTGGCCCGCGTCATCCTCGGCACGGTGGCGGTGCGCGATCCCGACCTTGTCAGGCAGGCCTGCAAGGCTTTCCCGGGCAAGGTGGCCGTCGGCATCGACGCCAAGGGCGGCAAGGTCGCGGTCGAGGGTTGGGCCGAGGCGTCGAGCCTCGGCGTCATTGAACTGGCGAGGAAATTCGAGGGTGCCGGCGTCGCCGCCATCATCTACACCGACATCGATCGCGACGGCGTGCTGACCGGCATCAACTGGGACGCCACCATCGACCTCGCCGAGGCCGTATCGATCCCGGTCATCGCTTCTGGCGGCCTCGCCTCGATCGCCGACATCGTGCGCATGACGATGCCCGATGCAAAGAAGCTTGAAGGTGCCATCTCCGGTCGCGCGCTCTATGACGGCCGCATCGATCCCGCCGAGGCGCTGGCGATCCTGCAGGGCCGGCCGGCGGCGGAGGCGAAATCGTGAAGATCACCATCATCCTCGCCTCCTATGACAGCGGCCACTATCACGGCGGCATGGGACAGGGCCCGGATGCGCTGATTGCAGGCGGTCTGGTCGACGCCCTGACCATTGCCGGCCACGAGGTCGCGGTCGCGGATATCGGCAGGGTCGGTGACGACCAGGAACGCGAGATCGCCACCGGTTTCGCCGTCTGCAATGCCGTCTCGGGAGAGGTCCGCATTGCCATCGACAGGGGGCGGTTCCCCATCGTGCTGGCCGGAAACTGCCTGACATCGGCCGGCGCGGTCGCCGGCGAGGGTGCCGATGCGATCATCTGGGCCGACCAGCATGGCGATCTCAACACGCCCGAGACCTCGGTATACGGCTTTCTCGACGGCATGGCGCTGGCGACCGTGCTTGGCCTGTGCTGGCGTCCGATGGCAGCGGCCATTCCAGGTTTCAAGCCGATCGATCCGTCACGCTGTGTGCTTGTCAACGCCCGCGATCTCGATCCGGCCGAGGAAGAACTGCTCAAGACCTTGCCGGTCATCCGCACCGAATGTCCAGGCATTGGACCAGCAACTGCGAAGCTAAAGGCCGCAGGCGCCAAAAGCGTGCACATGCATCTCGATCTCGACGTGCACGACCCCAAGGAACTGCAGGCCAATCGATACGTCACGTCAGGCGGGCCCAGCCCGGAACAGTTGCGCGACGCGGCCTGCGCCATCGCGCTGGCGGTGCCGGTCGTCGGCATCACCGTTTCCGCCTACGATCCGGCCTTCGACGCGCAGGGCGACGTCCCGCCGCTGGTCGGCGAGCTGCTAAACGATCTCATCGCCACGATAGAGGGCCGCTGATGCTGAAAGCCCGTGTCATCCCGTGCCTCGACGTCAAGGACGGCCGTGTCGTCAAGGGCGTCAACTTCGTCGACCTCATCGACGCCGGCGACCCGGTCGAGGCGGCCAAGGCTTATGACGCCGCTGGTGCCGACGAGCTCTGCTTTCTCGACATTACCGCCTCGTCCGACAACCGTGAAACCATTTTCGATGTCATCGCCCGCACCGCCGAACAGTGCTTCATGCCGCTGACCGTCGGCGGCGGCGTGCGCCAGGTCGCCGATATCAGGAAGCTGCTTCTGGCCGGCGCCGACAAGGTGTCGATCAACACGGCGGCGGTGAAGAACCCGGATTTCGTCGCCGAAGCCGCCGACAAGTTCGGTAACCAGTGCATCGTCGTCGCCATCGACGCCAAGAAGGTCTCCGGCGCCGGCGAGGCCGACCGCTGGGAGATCTTCACCCATGGCGGGCGCGAGAAGACCGGCATCGACGCGGTCGAATTCGCGCGTCAAATGGTCGATCGCGGCGCCGGCGAGATCCTGCTGACCTCGATGGACCGCGACGGCACCAAGGCCGGCTACGACATCGCGCTGACGCGTGCGATCGCTGATGCGGTGCGCGCGCCGGTCATCGCTTCGGGCGGCGTCGGCACGCTGGATCACCTGGTCGAAGGCATTCGCGACGGCCATGCCGGCGCGGTGCTTGCGGCGTCCATCTTCCATTTCGGCACCTATACAATCGCCCAGGCCAAGGCGCATATGGCCGCCGCGGGCCTGCCGATGCGGCTGGACTCCTCGGGTGATCGGCCCTAGAGGCTGTTCCGGCTAAGAAAAGGGCCCCAGGCGCCATGGCTGAATTTTCGTTCTCCGATCTGGAGACAATCATCAGGGACCGCGCCCATTCCGGCGACCCGGACTCCTGGACGGCGAAACTGTTCGCGCGCGGCATCGACAAGGCGGCCCAGAAACTCGGCGAGGAGGCGGTCGAGACGGTGATTGCCGCCGTCAAGGGCGACAGACAGGGCCTCGTTTCCGAAAGTGCCGATCTTATATATCATTGGCTCGTCGTTCTCGGCCTCTCGGGTGTTCCGCTGAGCGACGTGCTCAAGGAGCTCGAAAGCCGCACCGGGCGTTCGGGCATCGCCGAGAAGGCGTCACGGCCCCAGGGCTGACCGCGAGGGAGGGCAGGTATCTCGATGGATCAGCTCGCGCCAACCGAGAAATATTCCCCCTTTCGTTTCTTCTCGGCCGAGCAATGGTCGCAATTCCGCGCCGACACACCACTGACGCTGAGCGAGGACGAGTTCCGCCGCCTGCGTTCGCTCAACGATCCGGTCGACCTCGAGGAGGTCAAGCGCATCTATCTGTCGCTGTCGCGGCTTTTGTCCGCCCATGTCGAGGCGAGCCAGCTCTTGTTCCGGCAGCGCCAGGCTTTCTTCAACGCCGTCGATATCGTCAAGACGCCGTTCATCATCGGCATCGCCGGCTCCGTCGCCGTCGGCAAATCGACCACCGCACGCGTGCTGAAGGAGCTTCTGGCGCGCTGGCCGTCGAGCCCCAAGGTCGATCTCATCACCACCGACGGTTTCCTGCTGCCCAATGAGGTGTTGCGCCGCGAGAACCTGATGGAACGCAAGGGCTTTCCCGACAGTTACGATGTCGGCGCGCTGCTACGTTTCCTCTCGGGCATCAAGTCGGGGCTGCCCGATATCCGCGCGCCGGTCTATTCGCACCTCACCTACGACGTCATTCCCGGCGAGTTCGTCACCATCGACCGGCCCGACATCCTGATCTTCGAAGGCATCAATGTCCTGCAGCCGGGCAAGTTGCCGCAGGACGGCAAGATCGTGCCCTTCCTGTCCGACTTTTTCGACTTCGCCATCTATATCGATGCCGACGAGAAGCTGATCCACGAATGGTACATCGCGCGCTTCATGCGGCTGCGCGAGACCGCCTTCCGCAATCCGGACTCGTTCTTCCACCGCTACTCGCAGCTTTCGGAGGAAGCGGCGCGCGCCATCGCCGAAGGCCTGTGGTCCAACATCAATCTGAAGAATTTGCGCGAGAACATCCTGCCGACACGCGCCCGCGCCGACCTCATCCTGCGCAAGGGCGCCGACCATCTGGTCGAGGAAGTGGCGCTGCGCAAACTTTAGACCCGAGTGTTTCACCGTTTCATGGAAACGGCGAAATGCTCTAACTCTTTGTTTTGGCGCAATTCCCAAGGGAAAGCGCTACGCGCTTTTCCCGGGAAAACCGCACACTTTTTCTGGAATTGCTCCAGCCAGATACCGAGGTGGCGGCCCCGTCTCCGGCAGGCCCGCCACTTCGACGTTCATGTCATCGGCATCGCGGCTCAGCCATTGGCGAACGGCACGGCGACATAGATCTGGCTGCCATCGCGTTCGATCAAAAGCAGCACCGACTTGCGGCCCGACTTGCTCGCCTGCGCGATCGCCTGCGTGACCTGCCTGGCGCTCTTCACCGGGGCCTGGTTGACGGCGACGATGACATCGCCGGGCTGAATGCCGGCAGCAGCGGCCGCCTTGTCGGGATTGACGCGCGCAACCACCGCGCCATGCTCATTGTCGGCGAGGTTCATTTCCTGGCGAATGTCGGGCGTGATGTCCATCAGGCCGAGGCCGATCGCCGGTGCGCGCGAGCCCTGCTCGGCGCTCGGTGCGCCGGAATCGTCCGTCGATGCCGTCTTAACATCGTCGCTGTTTTGCCCGACGTTGACGGAAATCTGCATCGCCTTGCCCTTGCGCCAGACATCAAGCGTTTCCTTGGCGCCGGGCGCGACATCGGCCACGGCCCGCGACAGATCCTTGGGATCCTTCACGTCCTGTCCGGCGAAGCCGGTGATGACGTCGCCGGCCTCGACTCCGGCGCTGGCGGCGGGCGAGCTGTCATTGACCTTGGAAACCAGCGCGCCGCCGGGGTGATCGAGCCCGATGGCGCTTGCCACGTCCGGCGTCACCGACTGGATCTCGACGCCGAGATAGCCGTACTGGATGGAACCGTCCTTCATCAGCTTGGCGACGACCTTTTGCGCCTGGTCCGACGGGATGGCGAAGCCGACGCCGACACTGCCGCCATTGGGCGAATAGATCGCCGTGTTGATGCCGACGACATTGCCGTTCACATCCACAAGCGGGCCACCGGAATTGCCATGGTTGATCGGCGCGTCGATCTGGATGAAATCGTCGAACGGCCCGCTATGCAGGTCGCGGCCGCGTGCCGAAACGATGCCGGCGGTGACCGTGGTGCCGATGCCGAACGGATTGCCGATCGCCAGCACCTGGTCGCCGGTCATCAGCCTGTCGGAATCGCCCCATTTGACCGTCGGCAAGGGCTTGTCGGATTTGATCTTGAGCACGGCAAGGTCGTTCTTGGCATCGCGGCCGACGAGCTTGGCGGGAAGTTCGGTACCGTCATCGAGCGTCACCTTGATCGAAGAGGCGCCGTCGACGACGTGGTTGTTGGTGACGATGGTGCCGTCGGCACTGACGATGAAGCCGGAACCGAGCGCTTCGGCCCGTTGTGCCTGCTGAGGCGGCGTCTGCGGAGCGGGCATCTGGTCACCGAAGAACTGGCGGAAATACTGGTCGAACGGCGAATTGCCGAGAGGCATGCCGTCATCGGCGCCTGCCGGCTGGGCCTTCATGATGGTGGTGACCGTGACCACTGCCGGCTTGTCGGCCGCCACGATCGGCGCAAAGGAGCCGTTCGGGGCCGTTATTCCGGCGACCGGGGTCTGGGTCGTCGCGACAATTTTACTGACGCCGGTGCTGTTGTTCGCGCTCTGGGCGAACGAGACGACGACGGGGGAGATGATCAGCGCAGCGCCCAGCAGGGCGGCGACGCGATGCCTACGAAGAATACCAAGAGGTGACATGGTCGTTCTGTCCGGGCGAGAGTTGATCGGGCGCCGCGGGCACCTTGGGAGAAGCGCCCGCCGGCGTGTCGACGACCGGATTGCCTGTCTCGCCGTACATGGCGGCCGGCCGGATCGACACCGAGGTATCTAGGGTGCCGATCGGCCCGAATTAGGGTTTTCGGCCGACCTTACGAAGATTTAATTCAGGGAGCGCTTACGGATCGTCATGCCGGCGCAGATAGTCGGCCGCAATCTCGCGCATACGCTTGCCGTCGAAGCTCGGCCCGTGGCCGCCATGGCCGATGCGGATCGGCAGGTCGAGCAGGCGCTGCATGGTGCTGGCATAGGCAGCCCGATCGGAATCCGGCAGCGTGTCGATCAGCGTGTCGTCGTAGATGGCATCGCCGCTGAAAAAAAGCCCGTCGGCCTCGTCGAAAAGCGCGATCGAATCCGGCGAATGCCCGGGCAGGTGCAGCACGCGCAATTGCCGGTCGCCGAGATCGACCACGTCGCCCTCGTCAAGCGTCCGCGTCAGCGGCGCCGAGGGGATCTTGTAGTCGGCGGCCTTCCAGCCCGGCGCCGGCAATATCGACACGGCGCCTTCGAGATCGTGGAACATGTAGGCGTAGGTCGCCGCCTCATCCATGCTTTCGAATTGCGCCGCACTCATCTTCGGCCCGGCCCGCCACGCAAATTCGTGCAGCGAGCCGACATGGTCGAGATGGATGTGGGTGGCGACGACCAGCAGCGGTTTGCCTTGCGGCGTCTCTATCTGCGGCGCCAGCGGGCAGATGCCCATCCCGGTGTCGACCAAAAGGTCGGCGTCGCGGCCGCGCAGATGCCAGATGTTGGCGCGCACATAGTCATGCACGAACGGCTCGGTCAGCATCGTCGTCCTGTCGTCGACGATGCTCTTGCTGAACCACTCCGGCATCACTTGTGAGCCCGGTATCAGGCGGAAGCCTGACATCAAACGAAAGGCTTCCCGACCTTGTACTTTTCCGGCACCAGCCGCTTGAGATAGGCCATGCCGGCCTCCGACAGCTGGTTGACGTCGGGCTTCATGAAATTGTCAGGCATGTGGCGGGTCTTGCCGGCGACGTTCTTCAGCGGCACCTTCTTCAGAACGGTCTTTGCGCCGTCATATTGCAGCGCCACGGAGCCGCCGCCCTGTTCGGCGACGGACACGGCGAAGGCGCCGGCATCGAACGCCTCTTGTGCGTCGACGGCGCTGATGGCGCCGACATAGCCGCGCGGCATGTAGCCGAGCGCGTCGACGCGGGCCCGCTTGCCCGGCAGGCCCTCGGCCAATGCGCGCTCGAGAGCTGCCGGCAGGTCGCTGCCCGACAATTTGACGTTGCCATGCGCGTCGCGCTCGAGCTTCTCCGGCGCTACCAGGCTTTCGACCAGCGCCTTGCCGTCGGCGGTGCTCACCCCTTCCGACACGGCAACGATGCAGCGCTTGTGGCGGTCGAGCGTGGCACGCACATCGTCGATGAAGCCCGCGGCCGAGAATGGCCGTTCCGGCACGTAGACCAAATGCGGGCCGCTGTCGGGATCGAGCTGCCAGGCAGCCGCCGCTGCCGTGAGAAAGCCGGCATGCCGGCCCATCACGATGCCGACATAGATGCCGGGCAAAGCGCGGAAATCGAGATCGACCGAGAGGAAGGCGCCGGCGACGAACTCGGCCGCCGAGATGAATCCCGGCGTATGGTCGTTCTCCTCCAGATCATTGTCGATGGTTTTGGGCGCATGGACGAAAGCGATCGAGCCGCCGGCGGCATCGGTCAGGATCTGCTGCGTGCCCGACGTGTCGTTGCCGCCGATATAGATGAAGGCGTCGGCGCCGGCCTTCTTCAGGCCGTTGAGGATGACATCGCAATAGGCGGCATCCGGCTTGTCGCGTGTCGAGCCGAGGGCCGCGCTTGGCGTTCCGGCGATCAGCCGCAGCCGATCCTCGGGAATGGCCGAAAGGTCGACATAATTGCCGTCACGGATGCCGCGCACGCCATGGATGGAACCCAGCACCTTGGCGCCGGGATGCCGCTTGCGGATCTCCAGCGTGGCTCCGACCACCGTCTGGTTGATGACGGCGGTCGGGCCGCCGCCTTGTGCGATGACAAAAGTTCCGGCCATTCCTGACGTCTCCCGAGCGATGGTTTTCAAGGCACCTTGGCCTGTCTTGCCGCGTCACGCAACGGGAGAGTCTTGAGCATGATCCCGAAAAGTGGAAACGGGTTTTCGGGAAAAGTTCATGCGCGAACAGGAAGATGGAAGCGGCCGCCTGAGCCGCCCAAAACGATCACATGACGACGACCGGGTTTTTCTTCGAAACGCGGCTGTAGAGGTCGATGATGTCCTGGTTGATCAGGCGCACGCAGCCAGACGACATCGCCTGGCCGATGCTCCACCATTCGGGCGAGCCATGGATGCGGTAGCCGGTATCCTTGCCGTCCTGGTAGATGTAGAGCGCGCGCGCGCCGAGCGGGTTGGTGAGGCCGCCTGGCTGGCCGCCCTGCCACTTCACCAGTTCGGGCTTGCGCTGGATCATCTCCGGCGGCGGCGTCCAGGTAGGCCATTCCCTGCCATACTGGATGTTGGCGCGGCCGGACCAGCGGAAGCCGTCCTTGCCGATACCGACGCCATAGCGGATGGCGTCGCCGCCCGGCTGGACGAGATAGAGCATGCGCTCCTTGAGATGGACGACGATGGTGCCGGGCGCCTCGCCGGTCGTGTCGACGACGATCTGGCGGCGGAATTCCGGCTTGACCTTCAGATACGGCACTTCAGGCACGTTGAAACCATTGTCCGTCAAGGCGGCGTACATCAGGTCGGGGCTGGTGATATTCCTGTCGACGCTGATCGCCGGCCGCATCGGCGGCACGGAACCGGTGACCGTATTGTCGAGTTCGAGCGCCGGCATGCCGCCGCCGGACGTCGAGCAGCCGGCCGCGCTGAGCAGCGCCAGCGCGCCTGCCCCGGACAGGATAGCGCGGCGGGAAAGATGATGATCGGTATCGATTGCGTCGCCGTATCGTGGCGGCGTCAGACCTTGCGGCAACTCACGCATATACCCAAACCCTACGCTGTCGGCGGGAAGCACGGTCCGGCCGGATAGCGGGCATTTTCATCATTCATGGTTGATAAAGCGTGAATGCCTTGCGCTGCCTGGATTTGCGCCTGGCCTGGCGGCACCTGACCGTGCCGAATGAACTGGCAACCGGGCGTTCCTGCACAAAAAGACCCAGGCCGGGTCATAATCCCGGCACCGGTCTTTCCTACCCATCGGGCGATCAGCGAGGGGCCTCCATGTGCAAGACGTTAAAAACCGACATCACGCTTTTTGCCGCTGCCATTGTCGCGGCCGCATTGGTTCTCGGTGCCGATGTCAGCCTGGCCGATATCGTGAGCACGCTGAGCGGCGCGAACTGACGCCGACCTGCCTTTGGCGCAATTGATGGCGCGGCAATTCCAAGGAAAGTGCGTGGCGGTCTTCCGCCCGGATTTTCGTACAAACAAAAATCAGGCCTCTTTACATTGCCCCTGGGCTGAGGATTTATCCTTCTCCTTAACCCAAGGGAGACAGACATGTCCTTCGAGAACTGGGCCGCCTTCGCCGCCGCGTCTACCATCCTGCTCATCATTCCGGGGCCAACGATTCTGCTGGTCGTGTCCTATGCGCTGGGCCAGGGCTGGCGCACCGCTTTGCCGATGGCGGTTGGCGTGGCACTCGGCGATTTCACCGCCATGACCTTGTCGATGCTCGGCATTGGCGCGCTGCTCGCCGCTTCGGCGACGGTCTTCACCATCTTGAAGCTGATCGGCGCCGGCTATCTGATCTATCTCGGCGTAAAGCTGTTCCGCGCCGGCGGCGCGCTGAAGGCCGAGCCGCGCACCGACGTGGTGTCTTCGGCCAAGATGATGGCGCATGCCTGGCTGGTCACCGCGCTCAACCCGAAAAGCATCACCTTCTTCGTCGCCTTCCTGCCACAGTTCCTTGACCGGCACGCCGATTTCTGGACGCAGATGCTGATTTTCGAGACGACTTTCCTGGCGCTCGCCTTCGCCAATGCCTTCGGCTATGCGCTGGTCGCGGCCCGCGCCCGAAACGTCGTCCGCAATCCCAAGGCGATCCGCATCTTCAACCGCACCGGCGGCACGCTGCTGGTCGGCGCCGGCATCGCCACGGTGGCGATGCGTTCGGGGAACTAGGCGACCCTTTATTCCACCATCCGAACCGGAACCGGTTTCGGATGGTGGTTCACCACTTCACGCTGATGCCCACATTGCCCTCGAGGATGCGGCGCTTGTCGCCGCCCAGATTGGTCGTGTAGTCGCCGGTGGCGAAGAGGCTGACCTTGTCGGTCACTTTGGCGACCACGCCGCCGCCGAACTCGAAGGAGGTCGACCGGCCCTCGGTCGAGATGTCGGTGGTGTCGAAATTGACATGGCTGGTGCCGCTGAAATCGTGCCAGATGTTGGCTTTGAGGTAGGGTTGCAGCGCCATGCCGTTGATGGTGGTCTCGCCCTGCAGCCGCGCACCCAGCCGGCCGCTGACGCTGTCGTTGGTGTCGAAGGAAACCGACGAGAAGCGGTCGTTGGTGTCGTCGAGCGACAGATGCCGCCAGACCAGTTGCGCCTGCGGTTCGAGCGTCCAGCCCTGCGCCAGCGCGATGGGATAGCCGCCTTCCAGCGAAGCGGTGACGCCTGTTCCGCCGACATCGATGCCGATGTCGCGCGACGATGTCGCGTGGCCGCCGAAGAACGTGGCCATGAGGACGCCGTCAAGGTACCAGCCGCTTTGGCCGATCCGGGTCCAGTAACCGCCGACGCTGGTGCCGGTGACGTTGAGGCTGCCGACGGACAGATCGTTCCATCCCAGCGCCTGGCCGCGCAAATCGCCCTTCATGCTGGCATAGGCGACGAACAGGCCGGCGCGATCGATTCCGCCCGAGGTGGTGTCGCGGCCGAACACGTCGAAACCCGCCTGGAGGCCGAACAGCGTGCCGTCGAAGGAGGGCGACACCGTTCCCGACCAGCCCATCTTGGCGTCCTGGCCATAGATGCGGCCCCAGACCGGCGATAGCTCGGGGTTCGACAGCAGGCTTTGCTCACCCCGCCGTTCATGGAAGGTGCCGAGCGTCGTCATCGCCAGGTGTTCGGCCACCGGCGGCAAGGCCGAATAGACCGGGACCTCGATGCGGTAGAGCGGGATCACGGCTGCCTGCACCGCGGTCGCTCCGGGTGTCGGCGGCGCCGGCTGGACAGGCGGCGGGCCGGGCAGTGTCGGCACCGGAAGCGCCGGCGCTTCGGTCGGCACCACCGGTGGCGGCGGTGGCGGATCCGCCGGAGGCGCCGGTGGCGGCGGCGGCGGCGGTTCGGGTTGTGGGTCGCTGGCCTGCACGGGCGGTGTCGGGTCGACCGGCGGATTGTTGATGTCGCCCTCGCTCGGCGGTGGCGTCGGCGGCAGTTCGGATGGCGGCGGGGGTGGCGGCTCGGCCGCCGGCGGCACCGGTTCCACCGGCGGGGAGGGCTCGACCGTCGGCGGCGCCGCGGCCGGCGTCGTCGGTGTTATCAGCGTCGAGCGCAGATACCAGTTCTCCTCGCTGCCAGCGCTGACGCCGCCCTTGAACAAATAGTATTCAAAGGCGCCGGCGGCGACCGGCCCGTCGAGCGCGAAGGTCGAGGCGCCCGAAGTGGCGCCGTTGACTGCCTGGACGAGCATGATGCCGTCCTGAGCGGTCGCGGCACCCGCGCCGCCGGCGTTGACCACGGAAATGCCGGTCGAGCCGGAAGCCGTGCCGCCCGAAAGCACCAGCCTGTCGGACGCGGAAGAATCGTCGCCGAGTTCGGTCTGGACAAGCAGCACGCCGCCAGCGCCGACATAATTGCCCGAAATCGTCAGCCGATCGATCGCGCCGGTGGTGCCGTTGGTCAGGTCGATGCGCCCGGCATTGGTTACTTCAGCCAACTGGCCTGCCGTGAAGGCCTGGATCGTCGCGTTGAAGCCGCCGCCATAGAGCGTGCTCGAAGCATCGACGCTGAGCGAGCCCGTGCCGGTGCCGCTGTCGCCGAGCTTGAGATTGCCGTCGAGCATCAGCTGTGTGTCGTTGGTGGCGCTGATGCTTTCCCAGTTCTGGACTCTGGCGATCCCCTCCAGCTTGACGTTGTCGAAGGTCAGCGCATCGGTACCGAGGCCGCCATTCAGGGCATCCGTGTCGCCGAGATTGGCGTTGGTGAGGTTGCTGAGCTTGGCGGTATCGTTGTCGGCGCCGAGATCGACGGCGCCATAGATGATGCCGCCGCCATTCCAGACGAAACTGTCGGAGCCAAAGCTCATCAGCACATCGCCGCCGACCGTGCCGCCTGATATCGTCACGCTGTCATTGCCGCCGCTGACGCTGATGTTGCCGCCGATCGTGCCGCCCGAGAGGATGATGGTGTCTTGGTCGAAGCCGGTGACGAGGTTGCGGTCGATGGTGCCGCCGGACATGTTGAAATAGTTCTTGTCGAGCTTCATGTTGACCCGGCCGATGCGGCCGCCGGTCATCACCGCGTTGTCGCCATCGTCGAAGAAATCGACGATGCGCCCGCCCGTCATGGTGAATGTGTCCAGTCCGTCGCCCTGGTTGAGCGATGCGATCTGGCCGCCGCTCATGTTGAAATCGTCGATGCCGGCGCCCTGCTGGACATTGCCGGAGACGGTGCCGCCGCCGATCGTGAAGAAATCCGTGCCGTCGCCCTGGTTGACCGTACCGGTAATGGTGCCGGACTGCATGTCGATGCGATCCGTACCGGCGCCGAAGGTGACGTTGCCGCTCACCTGCCCGGTGCCGCCGGCGGGAAAGGTCAGCGTGTTGTCGCCGCTTGTATCGGTAAGGCCGCCGCCCGAATCGCCGCTATCGCAGGTGAAGGTGGTATTTCCAGCCGACGGAACCAGCACGCAGGCCGCCAGGGCCGCGGAATTCGGCAGCAACACAAGCGCGGTAGTTGCAAGTAAGCTAATAAACCATGGATGGATTTGCCGTGGTTTTCGCCACAACAAAGAAATCGACTCATCAACGTTTTCCGAACGGCTGTTCGGACGCTGTATTTCAAAATGCCGCATCGCGTCCCCTCTCAGATCGCGATTACAAGCCCTTCGCCGCGCCGCAATGAAGCCACAATTCGTTCGATTTTACAAAGCCTAATCTGCATTCCATGGTTGATGAACTGCAAAGGCTGCTGGCATAGACCTTATGCAGTGCACGATTGGCACGTCCGTGGCCCATGATTTAAGATCGCCTTGGCCCGAAGGGTCCGGGGCTTGTTCCAGGTCGATCAGAGGGATGTTGCATGGCAATCAGGGACGCATTCGGCCTGACATTTTCGGGCGCCACCGAAGCGGGGTTCACGCCCTACAGCCAGGCCGTGCGTGAACTGCTCTGCTTCATTGGCGATCCCGTCGCTTCCGTCGACAGTGCCATATCGGCGGATCCCGGTTTCGTCATGGCGCATGTCTTCAAGGGCTATCTCTTCGGCCTTGCCACCGAGCGCGACGCGACGGCGGTGGCCAGGGCTTGCCACGAGGCGGCGCTGCCGCTTGCCGCGACGGCGCGCGAAGAGGCGCATGTTCTGGCCCTCGGCCACCTCGCCAACGGGCGCTGGCATGACGCCGCCAGGATCCTCGAGGATATCGCCATCCAGACCCCGCTCGACGCGCTGGCACTGCAGGTCGGGCACCAGATCGATTTCTTCACCGGCAATGCCCGCATGCTGCGTGATCGCATCGCCCGCGCCTTGCCGTCATGGCAGAGCGGCATGCCGGGCTACCACGCCATCCTCGGCATGCAGGCCTTCGGGCTGGAGGAAATGGGGGACTATGCCAGGGCCGAAAAGCTTGGTCGCGCGGCGGTCGAGATCGAGCCGCGCGACGGCTGGGCGCAACATGCGGTCGCCCATGTCATGGAAATGCAAAGCCGGCAAAAGGACGGTATCGCCTGGATGCGCGCCAATCCCGAAGGCTGGACAAAGGAGAGCTTCCTGCAGGTGCACAATTGGTGGCACCTGGCGCTGTTCCACTACGATCTCGGCGAGATCGACCAGGTGCTGGCGCTCTATGACGGACCGATCTATGGCACGCCATCGGCGATGGCGTTGAACATGGTCGATGCGTCGGCAATCCTGTGGCGGCTGCATCTCGGCGGCATCGATGTCGGTGACCGCTGGACGGCGCTCGCCGCCAATTGGCCCAAGGCCGGCGCCGGCGATTATGCCTTCAACGATGCGCATGCGATGATGGCCTTCGTTGGCGCCGGGCTCGACGGACCCGCCCTTGCCTTGCTCGAGGCGCAACGCGAGGCGATGCATGGCGGCGGCGACAACGTCGCTTTCACGCGGGATGTCGGCCATCCACTGACGCTGGCAATCAAGGCGTTCGGCGAGGGCAACTACAGCGAGGCCGTGCACCTGATCCGGCCGATCCGGGCGATCGCCAACCGCTTCGGCGGCAGCCACGCACAGCGCGACGTCATCGACCTGACGCTGATCGAAGCGGCCTTGCGGGCCGGTGACCGCGCGCTCGCCGGGGCGCTCACGGCGGAGCGTTCGATGGCGCGGCCGGATAGCCCGCTGTCTGTGCTGCTTGCGCGACGCGCGGCCGATTTGTCAGAGAATTGACCGCAAGCCGATCTTGCCTTAAAAACTGCTCAGCCAGATTTTTTCGAGATCCGAAAAAAATAATTGGCATGGGAGGATGATATGTATCTGGGCCTCGACCTGGGCACGTCGGGCGTCAAGGCGCTGCTGATCGATGCCGGACAGACCGTCGTCGGCTCCGGCCATGGTTCGCTTGACGTTTCGCGGCCGCATCCCGGCTGGTCCGAACAGGACCCGTCCCACTGGATACGCGCCTGCGAAGACGCGATCGCCGAACTCAAGGCTTCGCTCCCCAGGCAGTTCGCGGCGGTGAAAGGCATCGGCCTGTCCGGCCAGATGCACGGCGCGACCTTGCTCGATGCGGCTGATCATGTGCTGCGCCCCTGCATCCTGTGGAACGACACGCGCAGCCATGTCGAGGCAGCAGCGCTCGACGCCGATCCGCGCTTCCGCAAGCTCACCGGCAACATCGTTTTCCCCGGCTTCACCGCGCCCAAGCTCGCCTGGGTGAAGAACAACGAACCCGCCGTCTTCGCCAAAGTGGCCAAGGTGCTGCTGCCGAAGGATTTCCTGCGGCTTTGGCTGACTGGCGAGCACATTTCCGAAATGTCGGACTCAGCGGGCACGTCCTGGCTCGATGTCGGCAAGCGCCGCTGGTCGGCCGAATTGCTGGCGGCAACGTCGCTCGACGAGAAGCAGATGCCGTCCCTGGTCGAAGGCACCGAGAAGGCCGGCGGTTTGCGCAGCGAATTGGCATCGAAATGGGGCGTCGAGGCCGGCATCCCGATTGCCGGTGGCGCCGGCGACAATGCAGCCTCGGCCTGCGGCATGGGCACGGTCGGCGCTGGCCATGCCTTTGTCTCTCTCGGCACGTCGGGCGTGCTGTTTGCCGCCAACGCGTCCTATCTGCCCAACCCGGCGAGTGCCGTCCACACCTTCTGCCATGCGCTGCCCGACACCTGGCACCAGATGGGCGTCATCCTGTCGGCGACCGATTCGCTCAACTGGCTGTCGGAGATCACTGGAAAGGGCGCGGGTGAACTGACCGCTGAACTCGGCGACGCGCTGAAGGCGCCGACCGGTGTATCCTTCCTGCCCTACCTCTCGGGCGAGCGCACGCCGCACAATGATTCCGCCATTCGCGGTTCCTTCACCGGGCTGGCGCATGAATCGAGCCGGGCAGTCCTGACGCAGGCGGTGCTCGAAGGCGTCGCCTTCGCCTTCCGCGACAGTCTCGAAGTCCTGAAGACAGCCGGCACCACATTGACGCGGGTGACGGCGATCGGCGGCGGCTCACGCTCGCGCTACTGGCTGAAATCGATCGCCACCGCGCTGCAGGTGCCGGTGGATATTCCCGCCGACGGCGATTTCGGCGCCGCCTTCGGTGCCGCCAGGCTCGGCCTGATCGCGGCGACGGGTGCCGATCCCCTGGCCGTCTGCTCCGCCCCAAGGACGGATGCCACGATCGAACCGGATGCCAAGCTCGGCGGCGCCTACGCCGATGCCTATCATCGCTACCGGGCGCTCTATCCGGCAATCAGGGGTGCCACGGCGTGAACGATTTCTCGCCCACGCCGAGACTTCCGGCCTCACTGCGCCGGGACCTTGTCGAGGAAGCCGGTGATGCTCTTCAGGCGGCCGTTTTCGATGACGCCGATATCGGTGCCCTCGATGACCGAAGGAACGCCTTCAGGCCCGAGGTTCCAGGAGAAGCGGATCTTGTCGGCGAAGCCGTCCGGCGTGCCCTTCAGCGAGAAGCGGAAGCCGGCAAAGCGTTGCTGCACGCCGTCGATCAGCGCCGCGACACCGTCATGGCCGTCGCCCTGCATCAGGGGATCGCGATAGCTGACGTCTTCGGTGAACGTGGCCTTCAGCAATTCGGCGCGACGGCTGGCATCGCTTTCGTTCCAGGCGGTGATGTAGCCCTCGGCGATTTTGTTGAGGTCGGTCATGGTCTGTCTCCTTCGTTGAGTGGCTTTGACGCAACCCTTTTCACCCCACGGCAGTCCGAAACCAATTACGCCTGAGGTAATCAAGGCGAATTACCTGAGGTAATCAGGGCGAACTATTCGAGAGAGGACAGAAATCATGAGCAGCGGATTTTTCGGCGACATTCAGAAGATCAAATATGAGGGGCCGGATTCGACCAATCCGCTGGCCTACCGCTTTTACAATCCTGACGAGGTCGTCGCCGGCAAACGGCTGGAAGACCATCTGCGCTTCGCCGTCGCCTATTGGCACTCCTTTGCCTGGCCGGGTGGCGACCCGTTCGGCGGCCAGACCTTCGACCGCCCCTGGTTCCCCAAGGCCGGCGGCATCGACACGATGGAACTGGCGAAGCTCAAGGCCGATGTCGCCTTCGAGATGTTCTCGCTGCTCGGCGCGCCCTATTTCTGCTTCCACGACGCCGATGTCCGGCCCGAGGGCAAGGACTTTTCAGAAAGTGCCGCCCGCCTCGACGAGATCGCGGACTATTTCGCCGGCAAGATGAAGCAGACCGGGGTCAAGCTGCTCTGGGGCACGGCAAACCTTTTTTCGCATCGCCGCTTCATGTCGGGCGCCGCCACCAACCCCGATCCGGATGTCTTTGCCTATGCGGCGGCGACGGTGAAGAGCTGCATCGACGTCACCAAGCGGCTGAAGGGTGAGAACTATGTGCTGTGGGGCGGGCGCGAAGGCTATGAGACGCTGCTCAACACCGACCTTGCCCGCGAGCAGGAACAGGCCGGCCGCTTCCTCAGCCTCGTCGTCGACTACAAGCACAAGATCGGCTTCAAGGGCACCATCCTGATCGAGCCAAAGCCGCAGGAGCCGACAAAGCATCAGTACGACTATGACGTCGCCACGGTCTATGGCTTCCTCAAGCGCTTCGGCCTGGAGAAGGAAGTAAAACTCAACATCGAGCAGGGCCACGCCATCCTCGCCGGCCATTCCTTCGAGCACGAGCTGGCGCTCGCCAATGCGCTTGGCGTCTTCGGTTCGATCGACATGAACCGCAACGACTACCAGTCGGGCTGGGACACCGACCAGTTCCCCAACAACGTGCCGGAAATGGCGCTGGCCTACTATCAGGTCCTGCAGGCCGGTGGTTTCAAGACCGGCGGCACCAATTTCGACGCCAAGTTGCGTCGTCAGTCGCTCGACCCGCAGGACCTGCTGATCGGCCATATCGGCGGCATGGATTCTTGTGCGCGCGGCCTCAAGGCCGCGGCCCGCATGGTCGAGGACAAGGCGCTGTCGGCGCCGCTGGCCGAGCGCTATGCCGGCTGGAACACGGCAGAGGGCAAGGCAATGCTGTCGGGCAAGCGCACGCTCGAGGACATCGCCGAGCGCGTGGTCAAGAAGAAGATCGAACCGCAGCCGCGCTCCGGCCGTCAGGAATTGCTGGAAAACATCGTCAACCGCTACGTCTGACGGCGGACGCTGGACAGACAGCTGCCCGATGTGGCCGAAAGCCGCCGTGATCGCCTTTTGCTAATCCGCTCTTCCTAAGGGAGATGATGATGGCAAACGGGCGGATCACGGTGCGCAAGGCGCAGGCGGGCGACGTCGCAGCCTTGAAACAGGCGCTGCGGGAAACCTTTGAAGGCACCTGGCTGCCGCACGTCACCCAGGCATCGGCGCGGCGCTATGTCGAGACCGAAACGTTCAACGAGCGCACCCGCAATGTCTACAAGGCGGTCGGCTACATCCGAAAAAGACCGCTATCCCGATGATGAATGGGACAGCGGCTTCGCCACCGTGCTGTTCGTGAAACGGCCCGGCTGATCTTCCTGATTCGGGTTTTGGCGCGCGGAACGGCTTTGCGCCGAAGCGCTCATCCGGCGACAAGGTTTTGCCCTTGGCCGCCCCTCAATGACCTCGCTCTTGCCTTCAAACTGCCGTCACGTATCTCGTATAAGAGGGGCCTGTGGCGGGTGAAAAGGAAGGAGGCGAACCGATATGCAGCACGAACGCGAAATCGACGCCCTGCTCTCATCTGGGGAGACCGGATCGATCATCGACCGGCTGATGGCGCTGCCGCGGCCGACCGACGACGTGAAAAACCAATGGGATCGCGCCGTCAGCAACCGTTTTGAAGTCCGGCTGGTGAGACAGATGCGCTCGCAGATCGACGCCGGCAGCGATCGCCAGAACGCTGCTTGATTCCCTGAACTGACTTAGCCCCGGCGCAACCTGACCGGGGCTTCGCCAAAAGCTCTTGAAAACGCTCTGGAAAATGCCGCGGCGGACGAGAATCCCGTCCGCCCGGCAATATCCGCCATGGCCACGCGCGTGTCGACCACCAGCCGGCGCGCGGCCCCTAGCCGCAGCCTGAGATAATAGGCGCCCGGCGTCTCGCCAATCGACTTGCGGAAGATGCTTTCCAGGGTGCGCGCCGTCACGCCGGCGCGCTTGGCTATTGCTTCGATGGTCAGCGGCTGATCGACATGCGCTTCCATCAGCCGGATGGCCTGCGCCAGGCGTGGATCGTAGCCATCGAGCCGACCAAGCGAGACCAGCGGCTGCGCATCCGTCGCCACGCGCGCCTGATCGTAGATGAACGCGCTTGCCACATCGAGCGCAACGGCCATGCCGAGCCGGGTGCGAATCAGGTGCAGCATCAGGTCCAGGGTCGGTGACGCGCCGCCCGTGGTGAACACCGGCCCATCGATGATGTATCGATCGGGGCGCACGTCTACGCCGGGAAAGGCCGACGAAAAATCTTCCATGTCTTCCCAATGGGTGGTGGCGCTGCGCCCTTCCAGCAAGCCGGCGCGCGCCACCAGCCAGGTGCCCGCCTCGACGCCGCCGCAGGCGCGGGCCGACCGCGCCGCGCGGCGCAGCCCGGCGAGCAAGGCAGACGTGGCATAGTTCTGCGTGCCGAAGCCCGCGACCACGACCAGGACATCGGTTGGTTCCGTCGCATCGAATCGGCCGCTTACCGCAACGGGCAGGCCGCATGTCGTGACCGGCGCCTCCCCGGTTACCGAAACCAGCTTGAAGTCGAACAGGGTTTCGCCGGCGATGCGGTTGGCGGCGCGCAGCGGATCGACGGCGCACGCCACGCACATGATGGATGCCCCGGAAAACACCAGCAACGTCACCTTGAGCGGCGACTGCTCGGCGCGAAAGATTGTCGCTTTTTCGTTTTTTGGCATGCAGCCTTCGTAAAGCGCAAAACAGTCGCCTGCAAGTCGCGCAATGCTGTGCTCTGTTTCGATTGGGAGGAGAATTCCATGCCGCTTGCGATGAACCGTGAGGTCTTCATTACCTGTGCCGTGACCGGATCCGGCGGTTCGCAGGATCGCTCTCCGCATGTGCCGCGTTCGCCCAAGCAGATCGCCGATTCGGCCATCGACGCGGCCAAGGCCGGTGCGGCAATCGTCCACTGCCATGTCCGCGACCCCGAAACCGGCAAACCCAGGCGCGATGTGCATCTCTACCGCGAAGTGACCGAGCGCATCCGCGACGCGAATGTCGACGTGGTGCTCAACCTCACCGCCGGCATGGGCGGCGACATGGTGTTCGGCTCGCCGGAAGCGCCGCTTCCGCTCAACGAAAAGGGCACCGACATGGGCGGCGCCACCAACCGCATGGAACATGTGCGCCAGTGCCTGCCGGAAATCTGCACGCTCGACTGCGGTACCATGAACTTCGCCGAAGCCGACTATGTCATGACCAATACGCCCGGCATGCTGCGCGCCATGGGCGGCATGATGACGGCGCTCGGCGTCAAGCCGGAGATCGAGGCTTTCGACACCGGCCACCTCTGGTTCGCCAAGCAACTGGTCGAGGAAAAGGTGCTTAACCCCGACGCGTTGGTGCAGCTCTGCATGGGCGTGCCGTGGGGCGCGCCCGACGATCTCAACACCTTCATGGCAATGGTCAACAATGTGCCGTCGACCTGGAATTGGTCGGCCTTCGCCATCGGCCGTAACCAGATGGCCTATGCCGCCGCGGCCGTGCTCGCCGGCGGCAACGTCCGCGTCGGTCTGGAAGACAATCTCTGGCTCGACAAGGGCGTGCTGGCCACCAACGCGCAGCTGGTCGAGCGCGCCGCCAGCATCGTCACCAATCTCGGCGCCCGGATCTTGGGGCCGGAGGAAGTGCGCAAGAAGCTCAACCTGACCAAGCGGGCGCCGATCGCAGCCGCGGCGTAAAACGGGGTCTGATCATGGCTACCGTCAAGTTCACCGCGATGAAGGATGGCGACAGGGACGATTACGAGTTCCTGACCGCCCATGAAATCGACTATGCCGCCAAAACCGGCGAGCGGCTGCTCGACGCGCTGGTCCAGCTCGACGAGGGGCTGTCCGGCTACAAGATCACCCGGCTCGGCCATTCGCTGCAGGCGGCGACGCGCGCCTGGCGCGACGGCGCCGACACCGACTGGATCGCCTGCGCGCTGCTGCATGATATCGGCGACATCTACGCGCCCTACAATCACGACGAATACGCCGCTTCGATCCTGAAGCCCTTCGTGCGCGAGCAATGCACCTGGGTGGTGGAAAAGCACGGTGACTTCCAGCGGCTCTACTACGCCCATCATCTCGGCGGCAACCGCCGTGCGCGCGATCGCTTTGCCGGCCACGCCTATTTCGACGATTGCGACCAGTTTTGCGAGCGCTGGGACCAGTCGAGCTTCGATCCCGATTACGAGACGCTGCCGATCGACTTCTTCCGACCCTTCGTGCTCGAGGTCTTTGCCCGCAAGGCTTACGACCCGGCCGTGATCCGCGCCGGCGAGCGCGTGCCTCTCGTCGATCCCGAAACAGCCAGGACAAGAACCGGAGCTTCCGCATGAGCATCATCAACAAGGCGGCCGCCATTGGCGGCGGTGTCATCGGCGCCGGCTGGGTGGCGCGGTTGCTGCTCAACGGTATCGACGTGTCGATCTTCGATCCCGATCCCGAAGCCTCGCGCAAGGTCTCGGAAGTGATGAAGGGCGCGCGCCGCGCCTACAAGCAGATGGTGCCCGGCGGCTTGCCGAAAGAGGGCAAGCTCACCTTCGCCAAGACCATTGCCGAGGCGGTCGCCGATGCCGATTTCATCCAGGAAAGCGTGCCGGAGCGTCTCGATCTCAAGCACAAGGTGCTGGCCGAGATCGACGCCCATGCGCCGGCCAACGCGATTGTCGGCTCCTCGACCTCCGGCATCAAGCCGACCGACATGCAGGTGGCGATGAAGAAGCACCCGGAGCGGCTGGTCGTCGGCCATCCGTTCAACCCGGTCTATCTCCTGCCGTTGGTCGAAATCGTCGGCGGCGAGCAGACCTTTCCCGAGGCCATCGAGGTCGCCAAGGAGATCTATGCCTCGATCGGCATGAAGCCTGTCGTCATCCGCAAGGAGATCGAGGCCTTCGTCGGCGACCGCCTGCTGGAAGCAGCCTGGCGCGAGGCGCTGTGGCTGATCAAGGACGGCATCTGCACGGTCGAGGAACTCGACGACATCATGCGCTACGGTTTCGGCCTGCGCTGGGCGCAGATGGGCATGTTCCAGGTCTACCGCGTCGCCGGCGGCGAGGCCGGCATGCGCCACTTCATGGCGCAGTTCGGGCCGTGCCTGAAATGGCCGTGGACCAAGCTGATGGACGTGCCGGAATTCAACGACGAGCTGGTCGACCTGATCGCCACCCAGTCGGACGACCAGGCGCATGGCCTGTCGATCCGCGAGCTGGAAAAGATCCGCGACGACAATCTTGTCGCGATCATGGATGCGCTGTCGAAGCAGAACAAGGGCAAGGGCTGGGGCGCCGGCGCGCTGCATAAGGATTATACGAAGCAGCTGGCCAAGCTGGCGGCGAAGAAGCCGACGGCTTCCACGGCCGCCGAGAAGGCCAAGGCCTCCAAGCCGGTGAAGAAGGCGGAGAAGCCGAAGAAAAAGAAGAAGGGCTGAGGCCATGGATTTCGGTCTTTCGGAGGAACAAAAACTCATCGTCGAGACGACGCGCGCCTTCGTCGAGAACGAGCTTTATCCGCATGAGCGCGAGGTCGAGCGCACCGGCGTGCTGCGCCGCGAGCTGATCGAGGAGATCAAGGCCAAGGCGATCGAGGCCGGGCTCTATGCCGCCAACATGCCGGCGGACGTCGGCGGCGCGGGGCTCGATACGGTGACCTGGCTGCTCTACGAAAAGGAACTCGGCCGCGCCAATTACGCGCTGCACTGGACCTGCGTCGCGCGGCCTTCCAACATCCTCTTGGCCGGCACGCCCGAGCAGCGTGAAAAATATCTGTTTCCTTGCATCCGCGGCGAGAAATGGGACTGCCTGGCGATGACCGAGCCTGGCGCCGGCTCCGATTTGCGCGGCATGAAGGCGTCAGCCGTGCAGGACGGCGATGACTGGGTGCTCAACGGCACCAAGCATTTTATCTCTCACGCCGATCTCGCTGATTTCGCCATCGTCTTCATGGCGTCCGGCGAAGAGGATTCGCCGCGTGGCAAGCGCAAGAAGATCACCGCCTTCTTTGTCGACAAGGGCACCAAGGGTTTCACGGTGCGCGATGGCTACCGCAACGTCTCCCACCGCGGCTACACCAACGCCATCCTCGAATTCGACGATTGCCGGCTGCCGGCAAGCCAGGTTCTCGGCGAAGTGCACAAGGGCTTCGATGTTGCCAATTCCTGGCTGGGCGCCACGCGCCTGCAGGTCGGCGCCACCTGTCTCGGCCGCGCCGAGCGGGCGCTCGGTCATGCGGTGGAATATGCCGCGCAGCGCCAGCAATTCGGCCAGCAGATCGGCAAGTTCCAGGGCGTGTCGTTCAAGCTCGCCGACATGGCGACCGAATTGAAGGCCGCCGACCTCATGGTCTTCGAAGCCGGCTGGAAGTACGATCAGGGCACCGTCACCGACCAGGACATGGCCATGGCGAAGCTGAAGGCCACCGAAATGCTCGCATACGTCGCCGACGAGGCGATCCAGATCCATGGCGGCATGGGGCTGATGGACGACCTGCCGCTGGAACGCATCTGGCGCGACGCTCGCGTCGAACGCATCTGGGAGGGCACGTCGGAGATTCAGCGACATATTATTTCGCGGGCGCTGCTGCGTCCGTTCGGCGCTTAGAGCATGATCGCCCAAAGCCGAGATTCGGTTTTGTCGGGCAAACGAGATCGTTTGTTCTGAGATGCTCAAACGAAAAGATGACCATGCATAAACTCGAACGTCTCCTGCGCCCGAAATCGATCGCCGTCTTCGGTGGCGTGCAGGCCGCCGCCGTCGTCGCGCAATCGATCAAGATGGGTTTTGCTGGCGAGATCTGGCCGGTGCACCCGACCAAGGACGAGGTTGCCGGACGTAAGGCCTACCGGTCCGTCGCCGATCTGCCCGGCGCGCCGGATGCCGCCTTTGTCGGCGTCAACCGGCATCTGACCATCGAGGTCGTCAAGGCGCTGGCCGAACGCGGCGCCGGCGGCGCCGTCTGCTTTGCCGCCGGCTTCCTCGAGACCGAAGCCTATGACGATGACGGCGAGCGGCTGCAGGCCGAATTGGTCTCGGCCGCTGGCGAGATGCCGATCATCGGGCCGAATTGCTACGGCCTGATCAACTATGCCGACGGCGCGCTTTTGTGGCCTGACCAGCATGGCGGCATCCGGCTGGAGGAGGGCGGCAAGGGTGTCGCCATCATCACCCAGTCCTCCAACATCGCCATCAACATGACGATGCAGAAGCGCGGCCTGCCGATCGCCTTCCTGATGACCGCCGGCAACCAGGCGCAGACCGGCCTCTCCGAAATGGCGCTCGGCCTGATCGAGGATGAGCGGGTGACATCGCTCGGCCTGCACATCGAGGCCTTCGATTCGGTAGCCGGCTTCGAGCGGCTGGCGGCGCGCGCACGCGAACTGAAAAAGCCTATCATCGCCATGAAGGTCGGCCGCTCCGAACAGGCGCGGCAGGCGACCGTTTCGCACACCGCCTCACTGGCCGGCTCGGACGCGGCCTCGGGTGCCTTCCTGAGGCGGCTCGGCATTGCGCGCGTCGATTCCATCCCCGCCTTCATCGAGGCGCTGAAGCTGCTGCACATCACCGGGCCGCTGCCCGGCTACAGGCTGTCGTCGA
Source organism: Mesorhizobium sp. 131-3-5 (assembly GCF_016756575.1). NCBI lineage: Bacteria > Pseudomonadati > Pseudomonadota > Alphaproteobacteria > Hyphomicrobiales > Phyllobacteriaceae > Mesorhizobium > Mesorhizobium sp. 131-3-5. The sequence continues at coordinate 477,531 of NZ_AP023254.1, read as the reverse complement.
TGAGCTGTTCGGGCGGCGAGGCCTCCGTCATGGCCGACAGCGCCGAAGGCCGCTGGGTCAATTTCCCGGTTCTGACCGAGAGCCATCGCGCCCATGTCAAGTCGACGCTCGGGCCGCTGGTCGCGGTCGCCAATCCGTTGGACTATCACACCTTCATCTGGAACAACGAGCCGGCGATGACCGCCACCTTCACCGCCATGGTGTCGGGCGGTTTCGACCTCAACATGCTGGTGCTCGACTTTCCGCGCCCCGACCGCTGTTCGGTCACCGACTGGTGGGCGACGCTGCGCGCCTTCGAATCGGCGCTGAAGACCAACAGGGCGCATGGCGCGATCGTCTCCTCGCTGCCGGAGAACCTGCCCGAGGAATACACCGCCGAACTGATGGCGCGCGGCATGGTGCCCTTGTTCGGCATTTCCGAGGCCATGGATGCCGCAGGTGCAGCGGCCTTCATCGGCTGGGCATGGGCTGAACCGCAGGCGCAGCCGGTCGACACATCCGCTGCAGGTGCTGCCGGCGGTGAGCATGTCACGCCAGACGAAGCCGAAGCCAAGGCGCGGCTGATCAAGGCCGGGCTTCCGGTGCCCAAGGGCGAGCGCGCCGGCAATGCGGTCGAGGCGGTGATTTCCTCGATGGCCCTCGGCTTTCCCGTGGCGCTGAAGGCGCTGGGGGTCACCCACAAATCCGAGGTCGGCGCTGTCCGGCTCAACCTCAAGGATGCCGAATCCGTCAGCACGGCGGCTCATGACCTGCTGCCGCTCGGCACCGGCCTTTATGTCGAGCGCATGGTGCGCGACGGCGTCGCCGAACTGATCGTCGGCTTCACCAGGGATCCGATGTTCGGCGCTGTCATGACACTGGGCACTGGCGGCGTGCTGGTCGAATTGCTGCGCGACAGCGTCACGCTGATGCTGCCGGCGACCCGCGACGACATCGAGGCGGCTTTGCGCGGCCTGAAGCTGTTCCCGCTGCTCGAAGGCTATCGCGGCCGGCCGAAGGCCGATGTCGCGGCCGCCATCGACGCCATCGCGGGCATTGCCGGCTTCGTGCAGAAGAATGCCGGCGAGATCGAGGAACTCGACATCAACCCGCTGATCGTCTGCGTCGAGGGCAAGGGCGCCTGGATCGCCGACGCGCTGCTGGTGCTCGGAGAAAACAAGAATGTCTGACGTCATTTCCACCCGCCGCGAAGGCTCGATCCTAGAGGTCACCCTCGACCGGCCCAAGGCTAACGCCATCGACCTGAAGACTTCGCGGCTGATGGGGCAAACCTTTAAGGCGTTCCGCGACGATCCGGAACTGCGCGTCGCCATCGTCAAGACAGCCGGCGACAAGTTCTTCTGCGCCGGCTGGGACCTGAAGGCCGCCGCCGGCGGCGACGCGGTCGACGGCGACTATGGCGTCGGCGGCTTTGCCGGCCTGCAGGAATTGCGCGACTTGAACAAGCCGGTCATCGCTTGCGTCAACGGCATGGCGGTGGGTGGCGGCTTTGAACTGGCGCTGTCCTGCGACCTCATCTACGCCTCTGACCACTCCTCTTTCGCGCTGCCCGAAATCCGTGCCGGCACGCTGGCCGACGCGGCGACAATCAAGCTGCCGAAGCGCATTCCCTATCATGTCGCCATGGACCTTCTGCTCACCGGCCGCTGGATGGATGTCACTGAGGCGCATCGCTGGGGCCTGGTCAACGAAGTGCTGCCCAAGGAAAAGCTCGAGGACCGCGTCTGGGAGATCGCCCGCCTGCTCGCCAGCGGCCCGCCGCTGGTCTTCGCCGCGATCAAGGAGACCGCGCGCGTGGCCGAAGCGCTGACCTTTCAGGACGCCATGAACAAGGTGACGCGCCGCCAGTTGGCGACCGTCGATGCGCTGTATGGGTCGGAAGACAATATGGAAGGTTTCCGCGCCTTCGCCGAAAAGCGCGATCCGGTGTGGAAGGGGAAGTGACTCCGCGGAGATGACAGCGCGAAGCACCCCCCTCTGCCCTGCCGGGCATCTCCCCCGCAAGGGGGGAGATCGGATGTTATCTCTGCTTTCGCCAATCACAAGCGCCGCAAGAAAAGCGCCGCGATCAAAGTTGCTAGTCTCCCCCCTTGCGGGGGAGATGTCCGGCAGGACAGAGGGGGGTGACTGGGCTCGACCTTTGCAGTCGGCGTGTCCAGCATGACCGATTACACAAAACTCATCGACGCAGAGACCTGGGCCTTCATCGAGCGGACCAATTCCTATTATCCGCCCGATACGATCGACTACACGATCGCGCAGCAGCGCGAGATCTATGACCGTATGTGCCGGGAATTCTTTGCTGGCTATCCCCAGGGCGTGACGGTCGAAACCTCGGCCATTGCAACACCAACGCACAATATCCCGATCCGCACCTACCGAAGCGCCCCGCAACCGGCGGCGACAGTGCTCTACATCCATGGCGGCGGCTTCATCCTTGGCGGGCTGGACAGCCATGACGACGTCTGCGCCGAGCTCTGCGCCCGCACTGGCTACGAAATTGTCTCCGTCGATTACCGGCTGGCGCCGGAGCATCTGCATCCGGCCGCCTTTGAGGACGCCATGAGCGCTTTCGCATGGGCTGCCTCCACCCACGACCGACCCATCCTGCTTTGCGGCGACAGCGCCGGCGGCAATCTCTGCGCCGCCACTGCGCACGCAACGCGCGGCCCTGCGAAACGGCCGGCGGGCCAGCTGCTGATCTATCCCGGCCTCGGCGGCGACCGCTCGAAGGGTTCGTATGTGACACATGCCGAAGCGCCGATGCTGACCATGCGCGATCTCGAATTCTACAAGCATATCCGCACCGGCGGGCAGGATCGCAGCGGCGATGCCGCGCTGGCGCCGCTTGCCGACACCGACTTCGCCAAGCTGCCGCCGACAGTGCTGGTCACCGCTGAGTGCGACCCGCTGTCTTCGGACGGCGAGGCCTATCGTGACCGCATCGTCGCGGCAGGCGGGCGGGCCACCTGGTTCGAGGAACCGGGTCTGGTGCACGGCTATCTCAGGGCCCGGCACACGGTCGGGCGCGCCCGCGAAAGTTTCACGCGGATCGTCGACGCGGTCGCCGCCCTTGGACGAGGCGCCTGGCTCTGGTAAGCGGTTTCCCGTCTCACCACGGGCCATGGTAACGTCGTTTCACGCCACCGAGCGTCCCGCCGCTCGGCCGGCGCTGCGGCCGGAGAAGATGCAGCCGCCAAGGAACGTGCCTTCCAGTGCGGCATAGCCGTGCACGCCGCCGCCGCCGAAGCCGGCCGCTTCGCCCACCGCATAGAGCCCGGGTACTGGTTGGCCATCGGCGCCCAGCATGCGGCTGTCGAGATCGGTCTGCAGGCCGCCCAGCGTCTTGCGGGTCAGGATGTTGAGACGCACCGCGATCAGCGGGCCGTTTGCCGGATCGAGCATCTTGTGCGGCTTGGCCGTACGGATGAGCTTGTCGCCGAGATAGGCGCGGGCGCCGCGCAGCGCGGTGATCTGCATGTCCTTGGAGAACGGATTGTCGAGTTGGCGATCGCGGGCTCGGATCTCGCGTTCCACCTGGGCGACGTCGAGCAGCGGCTCGCCGCCGGCCAGCGCGTTCATGCGCGTCACCAGCTTCGAAAGGTCGGCCTCGACGATGAAATCCTCGCCCTTCTCCATGAACGCTTTCACCGGACCCGGAATGCCCGACGTCGCGCGGCCGAGCACCTGGCGCCAGCTCTTGCCGGTGAGGTCGGGATTTTGCTCGGAGCCCGACAGCGCGAACTCCTTCTGGATGATCTTTTTGGTCAGGATAAACCAGGAATAGTCGAAGCCGGTGCTCATGATGTGGCTGAGCGTGCCCAGCGTGTCGAAACCGGGATAGAGCGGCACCGGCAGGCGCTTGCCGCGCGCGTCGAGCCAGAGCGAGGACGGGCCGGGCAGGATGCGGATCGCATGGTCGGTCCAGATCGGCGCCCAGTTTCTTATGCCCTCGACATAGTGCCACATGCGGTCGCGGTTGATGATCATGCCGCCGGCCGCTTCGGTGATCGCCAGCATGCGGCCGTCGACATGGTCAGGCACGCCGGTGATCATGCGCTTGGGCGCCGTTCCCAGCCGCTTCGGCCAGTTTTCCCGCACCAGCTGGTGGTTGGCGCCGATGCCGCCGGAGGCGACGACCACCGCTTGCGCGTGAAGCTCGAAATCGCCCGATATGTCGCGCGAGCTCTTGTGGCCGCGCTCGACGGTGCTGGGTTCCAGGATGTCGCCGCGCACACCGGTCACGACAGCGCCAGTGCGCGTCAGTTCGTTGACCCGGTGGCGGAACTTGAAGCTGACCAATCCGCGCTTCTGCGCCTCGCGCACGCGCTGGACAAAGGGCTCGAGAACACCGGGGCCGGTGCCCCAGGTGATGTGGAAGCGCGGTACTGAATTGCCGTGGCCGATGGCATTGCCGCCGCCGCGCTCGGCCCAGCCGACGACGGGAAAGAATTTCAGGCCGCGCTGCAGCAGCCAGGAGCGTTTCTCGCCGGCGGCGAAACAGACATAGGCTTCCGCCCATTTGCGCGGCCAGAAATCCTCCGGCCGGTCGAAAGCGGCGGTGCCCATCCAGTCCTCGAGCGCCAGATCATGCGAATCGCGGATGCGCATGCGCCGCTGCTCGGGCGAATCGACGAGGAAGAGCCCGCCGAACGACCAGAACGCCTGGCCGCCCAGCGACTGCTCCGGCTCCTGGTCGACGATGATGATCTTCTTGCCGGCCTCGGCAAGCTCGGCGGCGGCAACCAGCCCGGCAAGGCCGGCGCCGACAATGATCACGTCCGCATCGTCAGCCATCTTTCCTCCCAGAATTAGCCGGCTAGCGCAATTCCAGGAAAAGTGTGAGGCGGTTTTCCATCCAGAATTGCGTCAAAGTAAATGTCAGACGGCCTCCCAGCCGTCCTTGCCGCCGGCGCGGAAGATAGCGTCGATGACCTTCTGGTTGAGCACGGATTCCTCCAGCGTGAAGACACGCTCCTTGCCGCCCTGTGCGGCACGCGCGAAAGTCTCGACCTCCAGCCGGTACTGCTGCGTGCCGGGAAAGCGGAACACTTGCGCTTCGGTGTGGTTCTGGTTGTGCAACTCGACACGATGGTGGTCGTAGAGCCCGGCATTGAAGGGCGAAAAGACCTCGATGAAGCCCTTCTCGCCGTGGAACACCATCACCTGGCGCGCCGCCATCTGCGTCGACAGATAGAAGGACAGTTCGAAATCGCCGAAATCGGCGCGGATCGACGAGTAGATGTCGGTGCCGAATTTCTTGTCGCGCTCGATCGTCGCCTGCACCCGGCTAGGCTCCTTGCCGGTCGAAAACCGCGTCGACACGGTCGGGTAGACGCCGATGTCGGGCAATGCGCCGCCGCCGAGGTCGAGCTGGTTGCGCATGTTGTTGGGGTCGACATTGTAATAGGAGAACGCGCCCTGCACATGGCGCAGCCGGCCGATGGCGCCGCCGGCGATGAGGTCGCGCACCTTGATCCATTGCGGGTGGTAGATGACCATGAAGGCTTCGCAGACCAGCACCTTCTTGGCATCGCGCAGCTTGATCAGCGGCGGGATGTCCTTGGCGTCCAGCGCCAGAGGCTTCTCGACCAGCACATGTTTTCCCGCCTCGATGGCCTTGGCCGTCCATTCGACATGCTGCGAGGTCGGCAGCGGGATATAGACGCCGTCAATATCCTTGGAGGCCAGCAGTTCCTCGTACGATCCGAACGCATGGCGCGCGCCGAAGCGCTCGGCCAGGGCCGTGGCTTTCGACAGGTCGCGGCTGGCAATCGCCGACAGCACGCCATTCTCCGCCTCGACGATTGCCGGCAACAACTGCTCGCGGCCGATCTTGGCCGTCGACAACACACCCCATCGGAACATCACGCTTCTCCATGTCGGTTACATCAGGCGAGGTTTGCCCGAAATCGACGGAAAAGCCAATGACCGAGGCTGACCCCTGGCTCAGCCCCGCTTCCCCGTCAGCGTCATGTCGAAGTCGACGACGTTGGAATAGAGCGGCGTGCCGACATCCATGCCGTAGCGCGACCGCAGCACCTTGCCGGTGACATGGAATTTGATCGTGCCGCCCTTCAACCCATTGAGCTCGGCGGTGAATTTTTCCGCAAACGTCTTGCCGCGCGCCGTCAGCCTGCCGGTGACAAGGGCGGACGTGTCGCCGGTGCGGGTCACGCTGGTCGAGCGGAACTGGATTTCCGGGCTGTTGGCCGCATCGAACACCGCGTCGGAGCGCAGGAAGGCATCGATGCGGCTCTGGCCGGTGCCGACGCTTTCCGGATAGATGGTAAGGTCGACCTTCGAGCGCCCGACATCGCCATTGTCGATGCGGATCGTGCCCTTGAAGTGGGCGAAGGCGCCGTCGAAGCCGCCGCCGCCGGCCTTGCCTATGGTGAAACGGATGCTGGAGCCTGCCGGGCTGATCGTGTAGCTGCCGGCGGCGTCGCTCAATGCCACCGCCGCGGCTGCGGGCACGGCAAGGCATGCGGCAAAAGCCGCGAATCCAAGGATGCGCGCATGCATGGGATTGTTCCTTTCCTGGAGGCAACGCTTGTTCGCGTCCTCACCTCACAAACGCGCGTGCCGCCCGCTCTATTCCCCACCTGACGAAGGTGTGATCATACGCGTGAGCACGCTGTCGCGCAGCAGGAAGTGATGGCGCAGGGCGGCTGCGACATGCAGCGCGACGAGCGCGATGCCGACATAGGCGAGATACCAGTGCGCGGCCGCCCAGAAGCTTTCGGCGGCATCGGATTCGGCGAGCGGCAGGTTGGGCATCACGAACAGGTTGAACGGCATGGTCGGAATTTCCAGCGTCGAAACCGAAACCAGCGCCCAGCCGGACAAGGGCAAGGCGATCTGGAAGGCATAGAGCGCCAGATGCGCGAGCGGCGCCGTACGCCGTTCGAGCGCGCCGACCGAAGCCGGCAGAGGCGGCATCGCATTGCCAAGCCGCCAGGCGATGCGCAGGATAATGAGGCCAAGCAGCAGAAAGCCCAGCGATTTGTGCAACTGGATCAGCTCGAAAGCGGTGCGCTGGCTGGTCAGCCGCACCATGATGAAGCCGAGGGCGAACTGGCCGATGAAGATGATGCCGATCAGCCAGTGAAGAAGGATCGTCGCCCAGCCGTAGCGGGTCGCGGTGTTGGTGATCGACTGCATTGTGTGTGAACGACGCTGGACAGAACTTTCTTCCAACGCCCCTCACCCTCCCTACAAGGTGGAAGGGTAAGCTAACCGCTCACCTTGAAGAAATCCACAAATGCCCTGAGCGCCGGGCGCATCTGCCGGCGGCTGGGGTAATAGACAAAGAACCCGTCGAAGGGTGGGCACCAGTCCTCCAGCACGCGGATCAGCCTTCCGTCGGCGAGCGGGGCATGCACATAAGGCTCAAAGACGAAGGCGAGCCCGGCGCCGTCGATCGCGGCTTGCGCGATCAGATGGTCCTCGTCGAGGATCAGCGGCCCCTGCGCGGCGATCTCCATCTCCTCGCCGTCCTTTTCGAATTCCCAGCGGTAGAGAATGCCGCTGGAGAAGCGGAAGCGGATGCAGCGATGAACGGCAAGGTCGCGCGGATGATGCGGCCTCGGCATGGCCGCGAAATAGGATGGCGCGCCGACCACCGCGCCGCGCATGTCCGGCCCGATGCGCACCGCGATCATGTCGCGCTGCAGGCTCTCGCCGAGCCGCACGCCGGCGTCGAAACCACCTTCCACCACATCGGTGAAACGATCCTCGATGAGGATCTCCAGCACGATATCGGGATAGGCCGCGGCAAAGGCGCCGAGCCGTGGCGTCAGCACCAGATGCGCCGCCGTGCGCGGCACGCTGAGCCGCAGATTCCCGGCCGGCCGGTCGCGCGCCTCGAGTGCCGTCTCCAGCGCCAGGTCGATTTCGGAAAGGGCAGGACGTAACCGCTCCAGCAATTGCGCACCCTCTTCCGTCGGCGCGACGCTGCGGGTGCTGCGCGCCAGGAGCCGCACGCCGAGCCGTGCCTCCAGACTGGACACGGCATGGCTGACCGCTGACGGTGCGATGGCCAATTCCCTGGCCGCGCCGCGAAAGCTGCCACATTGGGCGACGGTCGCAAGCACGGCCAGTTGGGAGAGATGCGCTCGGTTCATTGATCTATTTCTTGGAACAGCCCGTGCAAATGAGAGACGATTATCGAACACAAAGCAAGGCGCTATCTCCTCACGCATGTCGCCCAAAAGTGCGCAGCGGTTTTGGGACAACGACATGCACAAAACAAAACTTAAAGCGCGTTGTCGACGCGCTTTAAGCATCACAACAAGGAGACGCGTGATGCAAACCCGCAAGCTGGGAACTGAATTGAACGTTTATCTCGTCGGCCTCGGCTGCATGGGCATGAGCTTTGCCTATGGCGGTCAGCCGGAGGGCGAGGCGATCGCCACGCTGCACCGCGCCGTCGAGATCGGCGTCAACTTCTTCGACACGGCGGAAGTCTATGGCCCCTACGAGAACGAGATCCTGCTCGGCAAGGCACTGAAGTCGGTTCGCGACAAGGTGACTATCGCCACCAAGTTCGGCTTCAAGATTCTGGAGGAAGGCACCGGCCTCGACCGCATGGCCGGCGTCGACGGCCGCCCCGAGCACGTCAAGGCGGTGGCCGAGGCCTCGCTGAAGCGGTTGGGTACCGATGTCATCGACCTCTATTACCAGCACCGTGTCGACCCCAACGTGCCGATCGAGGATACGGTCGGTGCCATGGCCGAGCTGGTGCGCGAGGGCAAGGTGCGCGCGCTCGGCCTGTCGGAGGCAAGTGCGGCGACCATCCGCCGTGCGCATGCCGTGCATCCCATCGCGGCCGTACAGAGCGAATATTCGCTGTGGACCCGTGACCCGGAAGAAGAGGTGTTCGCCGTCTGCCGCGAACTCGGCATCGGCTTCGTTCCCTACAGCCCGCTCGGCCGTGGCCTTTTGACCGGCACCATCGCCAGGCCGGAAACGCTAGACGATGGCGACTGGCGCCGGACCTTGCCGCGCTTCCAGGCCGAGGCCATGGAAGCCAATGCCAAGGTTATCGCCACGCTGGAAAAAATGGCGGCGGAAAAGGGCGTAACCTCGGCGCAGCTGGCGCTCGCCTGGGTGCTGCACCAGGGCGATTTCATCGTGCCGATCCCGGGTGCACGGAAAATCCGCCATCTGGAGCAGAACACTGCGGCGGCGGAGATCGAACTGAGTGCAGCCGAGGTCGCGGCGATCGGCGATGCGCTGTCGCCGGACAAGGTGGTCGGCAAGCGCTACACGGAGGAGTTGCTGGCGCTTGTGAATGGGTGAGCAGCGGTCAGCGGAAGAAGGGGCGCTTCGGCGCCTCTTTTTGCAGCGTTGAGAATGGGAGCCGTCGGCGGGACAGCGCCCCCCTCTGTCCTGCCTCCGCGTCCTACCACGGCACCACCTCAATCTCCGGCCAGCACTCCCGCGCCCGCTTGCCCTTCGCCTCATGCGTGCGCCGGTTATCCATCACTCGGTTTGGCGTGATGCGGAACGAAAAGACATCGTCGAGCCCGAATGGCGCCACCAGATCGAGCTGCCCGTGGGCATCGAACCGCACCCCGACCGCATGCGTCTTCGAGGCGAAATGGCTGATGGGTTCGCGGGAACTCGTATAGCGCGGGCAGGGCTGCCCGAATTTCTGCGGATACCAAAGATGCACCCGCGCCTGGTTGCGCACCTCGACCGGCAGCGCCAGCTCTTCGAAATGCCGCGCTGCCTGGCGGATGACATCGTCCTCGGCCTCATAGGACAGGTCGCTGTCGTCGAAATAGAACAGGTCGACATCCTTGATGCCGTAACCTGATGGCTTGCCCGTCAAATGGTTCCAGACGCTGTTGTAAAGTGCGCCGGAGACGACCAGCCAGTCCGGCAGCTCAAGCGTGCGGGCACGTACCAGTGCTTCACGGACGAGCGAGTCCCCCGACACGATCTCGAGAAACGCCCCTCGCTGTGCTTCGAACGGCAGCCCGGAATAGCGCAGATGGTCCATCGCCCTTTGGAGGACGATTCGCCATCTGCCTGCAAGGCGTAGTTCCGGCGCAATTCCTGTAGGAAAACCGCTAGGCACTTTTCCCGAAATTGCTTCAGCCGCGCAGCACGCCGCCCGTCTGTTTGCCGACATTCTCGACGATGCGCTTGGCCAGCGCCTCGAAATCCTCGTCGGTCAGCGTCTTCTCGACCGGCTGGATCGACACTTCGATGGCGATCGATTTCTTGTCAGCGCCGAGCGACGCGCCTTCGAAAATGTCGAAGACCGAGACGGCTGTGATCAGCTTCTTGTCGGCGGCAAGTGCGGCGCGCATCAGCGTACCGGCCTCGATCGCTTTGTCGACGACGAAGGCGAAGTCGCGCTTCACCGCCTGGAAGGCCGAGAGCTCCAGCTTCGGCTTGGTCTTCGTCGGCTTGGCCTTCGGCTCCGGCACGGCGTCGACGAACACTTCGAAGCCGCAGAGTGGGCCGGAAACATCGAGCCCTTCCATCGTCTTGGGATGGAATTCGCCGAACGTGCCGAGCACGGTCTTCGGCCCGAGCTTGATCGTGCCGGACCGGCCGGGATGGTACCAGGCCGGACCGCCCGCCTCGATCTGCAGCCGTTCGACGGGCGCGCCGCAGGCCTCGAGCGCCGCAATCGCATCGGCCTTGGCATCGAACACGCCGACCGGACCGGAATTGCCGGCCCAGCTGCGGCCGGAGCCGTCGAGTTTGGCCGTGCCGCGGCGCACGCCGGCGGCCACGCGCCGCTGCTGGTCGGCGCCGTCGCCCTCATAGGTGCCCGAGACCTCGAACAGCGCGACGTCGCCAATGCCCTTGTCGGCATTGCGCTGCGCGGCGGCGATCAGCCCCGGCAGCAGCGACGGCCGCATGTCGGACATGTCGGCGGCGATCGGGTTCGCAAGCTTCAGCGCCGTCTGGCCGCCGCCGAACAACTCGGCATGCTTGGCCGGAATGAACGACCATGTGACGGCTTCCATCATGCCGCGCACGGCAAGCGCGCGCTTGGCTGTGCGGGTGCGGATCTGCAGCGTGGTCAGGATCTTCGAATTGACTGCGTCATGAGCGCCGAGCGGCTGCGGGGCGATGTTGTCGACGCCGTGGATGCGCATCACTTCCTCGACCAGATCGGCCTTGCCATCGACATCGGGACGCCAGGACGGCACCGCCACATCGACGACATCGCCCGAACCCTGCGGCTTGAAGCCGAGTCGTGACAGGATGTCGAGGCTTTCCGCCTTGGGCACCTCGATGCCGGTCAGCCGCGTCACTTCCGACAGCGGAAGGGAGACGATCTTGGGCTTGTGGCCGGCATAGCCGACGACCTCGGTCTCGGCCGGCTCACCGCCGCAGAGATCGAGCACCAGCCTCGTCGCCAGCTCGACGCCGGGGACCATGAATTCAGGGTCGACGCCGCGCTCGAAACGGTAGCGCGCATCGGTGATGATGCCGAGCGTGCGGCCGGTGCGGGCGGTGGTGATCGGATCCCAAAGCGCGGATTCGATGAGCACGTCGGTCGTGTACTCGTCGCAGCCGGAATGCTCGCCGCCCATCACGCCGGCGATCGATTCGACGCCGTTGTTGTCCGCGATGGCGCACATGTCTGATGTCAGCGTGTATTCGCGACCGTCGAGCGCCATCACCTTCTCGCCGTCCCTGGCGCGGCGCACGACAAGGTTGCCGGCGACCTTCATGGCGTCGAACACATGCAGCGGCCGGCCGCGATCGAAGGTGACATAGTTGGTGATGTCGACCAGTGCACTGATTGGCCTGAGGCCAATGGCGATCAGCCTCTGCTGCAGCCATTTCGGTGACGGGCCGTTCTTGACGCCCTTCACCAACCGTAAGGCGAAGCCCGGGCAAAGCTCCGGCGCTTCGATCACCACCTTGACCGGCGTCTCGCCCTTCCCGGCAATCTTTTCGACTGCACCACTTTTCAGTGTGCCGAGCCCGCTTGCCGCCAGATCCCTGGCAATGCCGTAGACACTGGTGGCATCCGGCCGGTTCGGCGTCAGATTAATCTCGATGACCGGATCGTCGAGATGGGCGTAGGACGCAAAGCTGGTGCCGACCGGCGCGTCGGCCGGCAGGTCGATGATGCCATTGTGCTCGTCGGACAGTTCCAGCTCGCGCTCCGAACACATCATGCCGTGGCTTTCGACGCCCCGGATCTTTCCGACTGTCAGCGTCACGTCGATGCCGGGCACATAGGTGCCGGGCGCTGCGAAAGCGCCGATCAGGCCGGCGCGAGCATTCGGCGCGCCGCAGACAACCTGGACGGGGGGCTTGCCGTCGCCGGTGTCTACGGTCAGCACGCGCAGCCGGTCGGCATCGGGGTGCTGCACCGCCGTCAGCACCTTGGCGATGACGAAGGGTTTCAGGCTCGACTTGTCGTCGACATGCTCAACTTCGAGGCCGATCGACGTCAGCCGCTCGACGATCTCGTCGAGCGAGGCATCGGTCTCGAGGTGATCCTTGAGCCAGGAGAGGGTGAATTTCATGGGGCTGTTCCGTCTGGTCTTTTGACGCTTGATTTCAGATGTCTCGGCAGATCGTCGGACATATGCAGGAAAGGAAGCTGCTCGCTGACATAGGCATGCAGCGTCGGCTTGAGGTCGGCCGGCGCGTCCATGGCGCCGAGCATGAAGTAGATGTCGTCTTCCAGCCGCTCGTCGACATAGGCGATGGGCGAGCCGCAGACGCCGCAAAACGAGCGCGTCACCGGGCCGTTCTCGTACATCTTCAGCGCCTTGCCGGTGAACGCCACCTTGCCGGCCAAAAAGCCGACAAAGGCCGAGACCGGCGCGCCGCTGGCCCGCCGGCAATCGCCGCAATGGCAATAGCTGACGTGATGCGGCTCGGCCGAAGCCTCGAACCGCACGGCGCCGCAGCGGCAGCCGCCGATGTGGAGCGCTGTCATGCGCTCAAGCCGCCGAACAGCGTCGGCATATCGAGCGGCCGGAAACCGTAATGCGACAGCCAGCGGACATCCGCGTCGAAGAAGGCGCGCAGATCCGGCATGCCGTATTTGAGCATGGCGATACGATCGATGCCCATGCCCCAGGCAAAACCCTGATATTCGTCCGGATCGAGCCCGCCGGCGCGCAGCACATTGGGATGCACCATGCCGCAGCCGAGAATCTCCATCCAGTCGGAGCCTTCGCCGAAACGCACTTCGCCGGGCCGCGAGCGGTCGCACTGGATGTCGACCTCGAGGCTTGGCTCGGTGAACGGGAAGAAGGACGGCCGGAAGCGCATCTTGACCGAGGGCACCTCGAAGAACGCCTTGCAGAACTCTTCCAGCACCCACTTCATGTTGGCGACGTTGGCCGTCTTGTCGATCACCAGTCCCTCGACCTGATGGAACATCGGCGAGTGCGTGGCGTCGGAATCCTGCCGGTACGTCTTGCCCGGAATGACGATGCGGATCGGCGGCTTCTGCTTCTCCATGGTGCGGATCTGCACGGGCGAGGTGTGCGTGCGCAACAGCTTGCGCTCGCCCTTTTCGTCCGGCTGGAAGAAGAAGGTGTCGTGCATCTCGCGCGCCGGATGTCCCTCAGGGAAGTTCAGCGCGGTGAAATTGTAATAGTCGGTCTCGATGTCTGGACCTTCTGCGATGGCGAAGCCGAGATCGCCGAAGATCGCCGCGATCTCGTCGATGACCTGGCTGATCGGATGGATGCGGCCGCGCTCGGCCGGCGACTGCCGCACCGGCAGCGTCACGTCGACCTTCTCGGCGGCCAGACGCGCTGCGATCGCCACGTCTTTCAATTCGGCCTTGCGGGCCGTCAGCGCCTCGGTGACGCGGTTCTTGAGGCCGTTGATGACGGGCCCCTTGAGCTGGCGCTCCTCGGCGGTCATGGCGCCAAGCGTTTTCAGCATCTCGGACACGGTGCCCTTCTTGCCGAAGGCGGCGATGCGCACGGCCTCGATGGCCGGCTCGTCAGCGGCCGATGCGATATCGGCCAGCAGTGAATCTTCCAGGGCTTCAAGATTTCCAGCGGTGGCGTTCACAGTGAAGCTCTCTCGATAGGGCGACCGACACCACTTTGGTTCGTCGTCACCATTTTGGTTGCATCAGGGTCAAAAAAGAACCCGCGCCAGCCGTGCCAGCGCGGGTTCCCCAAATCAGAATTGCGAATGCTTGGGAAGCGCTGGTCTTAGGCGACAGCGCTTTCAAAAGCGTTCGGCGTGGTGTTCTTCAGATATTCGAGCGCGACCTTGGCCTTGGCCACGAGCGCGGCGAAAGCCTGCGGCTCATGGATGGCCATGTCGGACAGGATCTTGCGATCGATCTCGATTCCGGCCTTGTTCAAGCCATCGATGAAGCGGCCATAGGTCAGGCCATGCTCGTGGGTCGCGGCATTGATGCGCTGGATCCACAGCGCGCGGAACGAGCGCTTGCGGTTCTTGCGGTCGCGGTAGGCGTACTGCAGCGACTTTTCCACCGCCTGCTTGGCGATGCGGATGGTGTTCTTGCGACGGCCGTAGAAGCCCTTGGCGGCTTTCAGGACCTTCTTGTGCTTGGCGTGCGAGGTGACGCCTCTCTTTACGCGTGCCATGTCATGATCTCCTTAAAAGCAATTCCAGGTGCCTGCGGCTTTCCGTTCGGAATTGCGTAAAACTACTGCGTGTCCGGACCGAATGCCTTAGAGGCCGTTCGGCAGAAAATTCTTGATGACCTTCTTGCCATCCGGTTCAGCCAGAACCATCGTGCCGCGGGCATTTCGAATGAACTTGTTGGAACGCTTGATCATGCCGTGACGCTTGCCGGCCGCAGCCGACAGGACTTTACCCGTACCTGTGATCTTGAACCGCTTCTTGGCGGCCGACTTGGTCTTCATCTTGGGCATTTTGCTACTCCGTATTGTTGGCGCACTATCGCGCTTCTTGTTCGCTCCGGGCCGACCAAAGCCCGAAAAGCAAATGAAACCGCCACGGCATGCCCTGCCGGGCGGTTTTCTTGAACGGCGGTCCTATACGTCAAAGACGGCCTGTGCGCAACACCTGAAGCCGTGCGACGCTGTGTCCCCGCTCAGGGCAGCGTGAACCACACAGGCAGCATGCCCGACTGCTGCGCGCCGTCGATCAGTTCGAAGGCCGGCAGGGCGATCAGGAACACCAGGCCGTCGAGCAGCGTGGTCAACAGCAGGCGTGGCTTGAAGCTGCCGGTGTCGCCCTCCTGGTAGAGGGAAAGCTTCGGGAAGAAACGCGGCACCTTGTCCAGATAGGCCTGATAGGGCGCACCGAGCGCTTCCCTAAGGAATTTCTCCTCGCGCAGGATGACGATGTGGAAGGCGCCGGCGCACAGCAGTGCGAACAGGATGATGCCCGAGAACGAGCCGATTTGTGCGCCGACCCCGGCCGCGGCCACCGTCGAGAACACGTAGAGCGGGTTGCGGGTGATCGAGTAGGGCCCGCCCGTCACCACCTCGGAGGATTTGCGCCCGCCTATATAGAGCGTCGCCCAAAGGCGGCCGACGATGCCGAGGAAAATCAGGAGCACGCCGAACATCTCGATTGTTTCATGCACCGGCGTGTCGGGCGGGAAGGTCGATTGACCGAACAGCAGCGCCAGAAACAGCACCACCACGAGCACGGCAAGCACCAGCCGACGCATCTGCTGGTAATTGCCCAGCCCGTATTTGAGTTCGTTGTCCAAGGGGATATCCGATCGTCGAGGAGCTATTGCATGTCGCCCAAAAGTGGCCCCGGTTTTGGGAGGACGACATGCATAAATACAAAGCCGGCGATCGCAGCTTTAGCCGAGAAACAGGCGTCCCGCCGATCGCCGGGACGCTCTGCAAGACAATTCAGGCGGATTTGGAGCGCTGGTCACGCCTGACTTTATCGTGATCTCAGGTGTTGATATTCAGCACACCTTAGCGTGGCGCCAGAACCATCATCATCTGGCGGCCTTCGAGCTTCGGCTCCGCCTCGACCTTGGCGATGGTCGCCACTTCCTCGCGCACCTTGTTCAGAAGCTGCATGCCGAGCTCCATATGCGCCATCTCGCGGCCGCGGAAGCGCAGCGTCAGCTTGACCTTGTCGCCCTCCTCGAAGAAGCGGCGAACCGCCTTCATCTTGGTCTCGTAGTCATGGCTGTCGATGTTCGGGCGCATCTTGATCTCCTTGATCTCGATGACCTTCTGATTCTTGCGCGCCTCGGCCGCCTTCTTCTGGTTGGCGTATTTCAACTTGCCGAGATCGAGGATCTTTACGACGGGCGGCACCGCATTGGGCGATATCTCAACGAGATCGAGCCCCGCCTCTTCGGCGAGCAGCAATGCGTCGTTGATGGAAACATCGCCGCGGTTCTGGCCTTCGGCGTCGATAAGCTGGACCCGGGGAACCCGGATGTCACGGTTGGAGCGCGGCCCATCCTTGGTCGGCGCCGCTGCTTTGAAAGGTCTGCGAATGGTCGTGGTCTCCTTGGCCGTTTCGTTCAGGATTTGTCAGTCTTGATGCGTGGACGCGCCAATGTGGTGAGCGCGCGGGCGGAGTCAATAGCACAGCATTGATAGAAAATCACCCTGATCACCGCCTGCACCAAACAAAGAAACGGCGCGAGCACTTTTCGCCACGCCCGTGGCTGTGCCACAAGAACCCCGAGCCAGAAGAGGGGCCTGAGGAAAAAGCCATGACCGTCACGCCCCCGAGCTTTCTCGATGTCGATGGATCGCGCATCGCGGTGCGCCATAATGCGGGTTCGACGCCCGGTATCGTCTGGCTCGGCGGCTACAAGTCGGACATGCTGGGCACGAAGGCGCAGACCCTGTCGGACTGGGCGGCGAAAGAGGGTCGCGCCTTCCTGCGCCATGACTATTCCGGCCACGGCGAATCCGGCGGCGCCTTTGCCGACGGCACGATTTCGACATGGCTTTCGCAGAGCCTTGCCGTGTTCCGGAAGTTTGCCAGGGGCAATCAGATCCTGGTCGGCTCGTCGATGGGCGCCTGGATCGCGCTGCGCATGGTGCAGGAATTGCGTAAGGCGGGCGACGCAAGCGTCGTCGGCCTGGTGCTGCTGGCACCGGCGCCGGATTTTACCTCCGAGCTGGTCGAGCCCGTGCTGACCAAAGCGCAGAAGCGCGCCCTCGCTGAGAAGGGATTCTTCGCCGAGCCGTCGGACTATTCCACGGAGCCTTACATCTATACCCGCGCTTTGATCGAGGACGGGCGCGCCAACCGGGTGATGACTGGGCCGATCGACACGCATTGCCCGGTGCACATCCTGCAGGGGCTGGCCGATCCGGACGTACCGTCGAGCCACGCTCTGAAGCTGGTCAGCCTGCTGCCGGCCGATGATGTCACGCTGTCGCTGATTCCCGACGGCGATCACCGCCTGTCGCGGCCGCAGGACCTCGACATGCTGGTGCGCGCGGTCGGCGACATGGCCGGGCGGGGCAAGTGACGATGCGCCTTTCCATTCCGATCTCGGCCTTCGTCGCGGCAATCGTCGGCTTTGGCGGTACGCTGGCCATCGTCATTGCCGCCGCCCACGCGGTCGGCGCCACGCAAATTCAGACGGCGAGTTGGGTGACGGCCATTTGCCTGGCCATGGCGATCGAGAGCCTGTGGCTGTCCTGGCGCACGAAAATGCCTGTCATTACCGCATGGTCGACGCCAGGCCTGGCGCTGATGGCGGCGTCGACGGGCTTTTCGATCGGCGAGGCCGTCGCCGCCTTCATCGCCACCGCCATCCTGTTGATCGCCACCGGCCTGTTCCGGCCGTTGACGCAATTGATCTCCAGGATACCGCCCTCCGTCGCTTCAGGCATGCTCGCCGGCATCGTCGTCACCTTCGCCCTCAATGCGGTCAAGACCGTTCCCGTCGACCCCTGGCTGATCCTGCCGCTGATCGCGGCCTTCTTCTTGATCCGCGTGTTCCACCCGGCGCTGTCGGTGCTGTCGGTGCTGGTCGGCGGCGGTCTCGCCGCATTTCTCACCGGCCGTGTCGGCGGCCTGCCGACACCCGAACTGTCGACGCTGACGCTGATTTCACCTGATTTCACCGCCAAGGCGATGATCGGCCTGGCGCTGCCGCTCTATCTCGTCACCATGGCCTCGCAGAACCTGTCGGGGCTGGCCGTGCTGCGCGCCGCCGGCTACCACCCGGAGCCCGGCCCGTTGATCGGCGTCACCGGCCTGTTTTCCCTGTTGTCGGCGCCATTCGGTGGCTCGACGACGAATCTGGCGGCGATTTCGGCGGCGATCTGCACCGGGCCGGACGTACATCCCGACCCCGCCGAGCGCTGGAAGACCGGCCCGTTTTATGCGGTCGCCTATCTCATCTTCGCGATTTTCGGCGCCTCGCTGGTAGCGATCTTCGCCGTCCTGCCGCAGAGCCTGATCGTGCTGGTGGCGGGCCTGGCGCTGATGGCCTCGCTGGCCAACGCGCTGGCGATCGCGCTGAAGGACGAAGGCGATCGCATGGCCGCCACCGTCACCTTTGTCGTCACCGCTTCGGGGCTGACCCTGTTCGGTGTTGGCGCGGCATTCTGGGGGCTGATCGCCGGGCTGGTCGTGCTTTTCCTCGACAGGCTCAAAAAGCGATAATCATTTCAGACCCTTGTCCGGTTTTGGCGGACATTGTCTTGAATCGCCGTTTTTGCCTTCCCATTTCGATTCCACGCAGCCGGTCTTGGCTGTCTCCAACCGAAGGAATGGGAGAAAATGAACACATCTGCATTGATCCGCCCGGCCTGGACGCCGGCAACCATCGCGTTGATGGTGATCGGCTTCATGGTGTTCTGGCCGCTCGGCTTCGCCATGCTTGCCTACATCATCTGGGGCGACCGGCTCGACGGCTTCAAGCGTGACGTCAACCGTGCGACGGACGGCATCTTCGCCGGCTGCCGCCGCGGTTCCGACAAGGCCGCGCGCTGGGGCAATGGCTCCGCCCGCACCGGCAACGTCGCTTTCGACGACTGGCGCGAAAAGGAGCTTGAGCGCCTCGCCGAGGAGCGCCGCAAGCTCGACGACATGCTGACCGAGTTCGACGACTATGCCCGCGAACTGCGTCGCGCCAAGGATCAGGACGAGTTCGATCGCTTCATGGCGAAGCGCAACAAGTCGACCGCGCCGGCGAAGACCGATCCGAGCACCGGCACGACCCCGACCAAGCGCGGCAAGGGCTCGAACCTGCTTGACGACTGAGGCTTTGCGACGAGCCAAGGTACGATGACGGCGTCGCGCGAGCGGCGCCGTTTCTTTTTTGTTCTAGTCGTTTTTCTCGAATCGCGTATCGTCCCGCCATGACCATCGGATTCTTCCGCAATCTGACGAAGCCCAAGGCCACGCCAGTCGTGGAGCGGGAATATTGCGTCGCCGGTCGCACGCTGCCGCTCAAGATCGTCGAGAGCGCCCGGGCACGGCGCCTGACGCTGCGCATCGATTCCGGCGGCCAGGGCCTGCGCATCACCGTGCCGCCCGGCCTGCGGCGTGGCGAGGTGGACAGGTTCCTCGACCGCCATCAGGATTGGCTGGAGCAGCGCCTGGCCAAGGTGCCGACGCGCCCGCAAGTGCGGCCGGGCATCAAGATCCCGATCCGGGGCGTGGCGCACCGCATCGTCCATGAACCGTCGAAGCGCGGCACCGTGACGGTATCGCGTGACGAGCGCGGCCCGCTGCTGATCGTGCATGGCGACCGTGTGCACCTGCCGCGCCGCATCGCCGACTTCCTGAAGCGCGAGGCCAAGAAGGAGATCGAGAAGCTGGTGGTCAAACACACCGAGGCGCTCGGCAAGCGCGCCAAGGCGATCCGCTACAAGGACACCTCCAGCCGCTGGGGCTCCTGCACCTCGGAAGGCAATCTCTCCTTCTCCTGGCGCATCATGATGGCGCCGCAGCCTGTGATAAACTACCTCGTGGCGCACGAGGTCGCGCATCTCAAGGAGATGAACCATGGCCCGAAATTCTGGAAATTGTGCGAAAAACTCTGCCCCGACACCGACCGCTGCAAGGACTGGCTGAAGCGCAACGGCGGTGCGCTGCAGGCGATCGTGTTCGAGTAGTCAGTCGTCATTCGCGGCGTTGAGTTCCTCCGGCCGCAGCCCCTCATCGCCATGATGCGGCCACGGTAGGAAATTCCGGTCGAATTCATCGCTGCCGAAATAGTCGAGCGCGCGATGCGCCTCGGCGCCGTTGAAGGCGGCCTTGTCCATCAGATGGGCGATGACTTCGCGCGCCTGCGCGATCTTCTGCTTCAGTTCGGCAACCGTTCTGTCGGCCATGATCGTTCTCCCGCCCGGCATGCTGATAATCCCGTCCATCAATAGGTAGCGCCTTTGGCCTTGCCGGCAAACAGTATGCTTTTTCTCGACTCTGGCTCGATTTCATGCCAATTCCCGCGCCATGGCGCTCGACATCAAAATCTGCGGCTTGAAGACCGACCAGGCAATGGCCGCGGCCCTCGCCGGCGGTGCCAGCCATGTCGGCTTTATTTTCTTCGCGAAAAGCCCTCGCTATGTCGAGCCGGCTGAAGCCGGCCGCCTGCGCGAAGCCGCGCGCGGCAAGGCCTTGGCGGTTGCTGTCGCGGTCGACGCCAGCGACGCCTTCCTGGACGCAATCGTCACGGCCATGCAGCCCGACATGTTGCAGTTGCACGGCTCCGAACACCCCGAACGGGTGGCTGAACTGAAAGCTCGCTATGGCTTGCCGGTGATGAAGGCGTTGCCACTCAGCGAGGCGGCCGATCTCGACCGGATCAAGCCATTCATCGGCGTCGCCGACCGCTTCCTGTTCGACGCCAAGCCGCCAAAGGGCTCCGAGTTGCCGGGCGGCAATGGCGTGGCCTTCGACTGGCGCATCCTCGCCGGCCTTGACGCCGGCGTCGATTACATGCTTTCCGGTGGGCTCAACGCCGCCAACATCGGCGATGCCCTTCGGCTTGCGAACCCGCCCGGAATAGACATTTCCTCAGGCGTCGAAAGCGCGCCGGGCGTCAAGGACCCGGCGTTGATCGAACAGTTTTTCCGGGCCGTCAGGGCAGCGCGCGACAACCGCGCCGCCTGACCGGCTCAAACCTGAGCATGCCCCGGAAAAGTGGTAACCGGTTTTCCGACAAGGACATGCTCCCACATCGAGACCAGGAGATCGGCGATGGACCAGCCGGCGACACCCAATTCCTTCCGCACCGGACCCGACGAGCAGGGCATGTTCGGCATTTTCGGCGGCCGCTTCGTCGCCGAAACGCTGATGCCGCTGATCCTCGACCTGGAGAGGCACTGGAACGAGGTCAAGAACGATCCGGATTTCAGGGCTGAGCTCACCGATCTTTCGACCCACTATGCCGGGCGCCCGTCGAAGCTCTATTTCGCCGAGGGTCTTACGAAGCATCTCGGCGGCGCAAAAGTCTATTTCAAGCGCGAGGACCTGAACCACACCGGGTCGCACAAGATCAACAACTGCCTCGGCCAGATCCTGCTGGCCAAGCGCATGGGCAAGAAGCGCATCATCGCCGAGACCGGTGCCGGCCAGCATGGCGTGGCGTCCGCCACCGTCGCCGCCCGCTTCGGCTATCCCTGCGTCGTCTATATGGGCGCCACCGACGTCGCCCGGCAGAGCCCGAACGTGTTCCGCATGAAGCTGCTCGGCGCCGAAGTGCGGCCGGTCACCGCCGGCCACGGCACGCTGAAGGATGCCATGAACGAAGCCCTTCGTGATTGGGTCACCAATGTCGACGACACCTATTACCTGATCGGCACCGCCGCCGGCCCGCATCCCTATCCGGAACTGGTGCGCGACTTCCAGTCGGTAATCGGCACTGAGGCGCGCGCGCAGATCCTCGAACAGGAAGGCCGGCTGCCCGACACCATCATCGCCGCTGTCGGCGGCGGCTCGAATGCCATCGGCCTGTTCCATCCCTTCCTCGACGACAAGGATGTGCGCATCATCGGCATCGAAGCAGGCGGACGTGGTCTCGACGGCATCGAGCATTGCGCCTCGATGAATGCCGGTTCGCCCGGCGTGCTGCATGGCAACCGCACCTATCTCCTGCAGAACGCCGACGGCCAGATCATGGACGGCCATTCGATCTCGGCCGGTCTCGACTATCCCGGCGTCGGCCCGGAACATTCCTGGCTGCGCGATACCGGCCGCGTCGAATATGTGCCGATCCTCGACGACGAGGCGCTGGAAGCCTTCAAGCTGACGACGCGCGTCGAAGGCATCATCCCGGCGCTGGAATCGGCGCACGCCATCGCGCACGCGGTGAAGATCGTGCCTGCCATGGACAAGGACCAGATCGTCATCGTCAACCTGTCTGGCCGTGGCGACAAGGACGTGCACACGGTGGCCTCCATGCTGGGCATGGAGATCTAGGCCCTTTGAACAGTTTCGACTTGGGAGTTGATTATGAGCAAAATTCGTCCAAAGGGCCACACATGACGACCCGCATCGACCGCCGCATGGCGAAGCTCAAGACCGAAGGCCGCCCGGCACTCGTCACCTATTTCATGGGCGGCGACCCCGACTACGACACCTCGCTGTCGATCATGAAGGCGCTGCCCGGCGCCGGCTCCGACATCATCGAGCTCGGCATGCCGTTTTCCGATCCGATGGCCGACGGTCCGGCGATCCAGGCGGCGGGCCTGCGGGCGCTGAAAGGCGGCCAGACGCTGGTCAAGACGCTGAAGATGGCGTCCGAGTTCCGCGCCGGCGACAATGAAACGCCGATCGTGCTGATGGGCTACTACAACCCGATCTACATCTATGGCGTCGATCGCTTCCTGAAAGACGCGCTGGCCAGCGGCATCGACGGGCTGATCGTCGTCGACCTGCCGCCGGAAATGGACGAGGAACTCTGCATTCCGGCGCTGAAGGCCGGCATCAACTTCATCCGCCTGGCGACGCCGACCACCGACGACAAGCGCCTGCCGAAAGTGCTGCAGAACACCTCCGGCTTCGTCTACTACGTCTCGATGACCGGCATCACCGGTTCGGCGCTGGCCGACACCGGCAAGGTGGCCGCCGCCGTCACGCGCATCAAGGGCCACACAGACCTGCCGGTCTGCGTCGGCTTCGGCGTCAAGACCGCCGAACAGGCGCGTGTCATCGGCGCCAATGCCGATGGCGTCGTCGTTGGCACGGCGATCGTCAATGCGGTCGCCAATGTGCTGGGGCCGAAGGGCGAAAAGACCGCCGACCCCGCCGAGGCTGTCGCCACGCTGGTCAGCGGCCTGGCGCAAGGCGTGCGTTCGGCCCGCCTTGCTGCTGCCGAATAGTTTTCCTACGTCGTTAGCCAACTCTTCGTCAGGACAGGAGCCGAAGCGATGAACTGGATCACCAATTACGTTCGCCCGAAGATCAATTCGATGCTCGGCCGGCGCACCGACATGCCCGAGAATCTCTGGATCAAGGATCCCGAGACCGGCGAAATGGTGTTCCACAAGGATCTGGAATCCAATCAGTTCGTCATCCCGTCTTCCGGCCACCACATGAAGATCTCGGCCAAGGAGCGGCTGAAATACTTCCTCGATGACGGCAGGTACGAGCAGCTCGAAAACCCCAAGGTTGTGCTGGATCCGCTGAAGTTCCGCGACGAGAAGCGCTACACCGACCGGCTGAAGGACGCCAAGGCCAAGACCGGGCTGGAAGACGCCATCGTCAACGCGCTGGGCACCATCGAGGGCCTGCCGGTGGTGGTGACGGTGCAGGATTTCGCCTTCATGGGCGGCTCGCTCGGCATGGCGGCGGGCGACGCCATCGTGCACGCTTTCGAAGTTGCGCTGCAGCGCAAGCGGCCGCTGATCCTGTTCGCCGCTTCTGGCGGCGCCCGCATGCAGGAAGGTATTTTGTCCCTTATGCAATTGCCGCGCACCACGGTCGGCGTCGACAGGCTGAAGGAAGCCGGCCTTCCCTATATCGTCGTGCTGACCAACCCGACCACCGGCGGCGTCACCGCCTCCTATGCCATGCTGGGCGACGTGCATATCGCCGAACCGGGCGCGCTGATTGGCTTTGCCGGGCCGCGCGTCATTGAACAGACCATCCGGGAGAAACTGCCGGACGGCTTCCAGCGCTCCGAATATCTGATGGAGCACGGCATGGTCGACATGGTGGTGTCGCGGCTGGAGATGCGCCAAACGATAGCGCGGCTGTTGAAGATGCTGCTCAAGATGCCAGGCGAGCAGAAGCCGCTGGAGCCGGAAATCCTGCCGCCCGCGGTGGTTGCCGCCGAAGCCAGGCCGCAGGCCTGACACGACACTGTGCATGTCGCCCAAAAGTGACCTCGGTTTTGGGAAACGACATGCATAACGCGGCTTTGGCCGCCGCGAACAGCGATTGCGCCATGTCCATGGCGCGCTGTAGCCTTTTGATTGCCATGGCCATTCCGGGATTGATTCTGGTGCTTGGGCCATGCGCCGGGATTTTGTCATGACAACGCTTGCCGCCGACCGCGAAATCGAAGCCCTGATGGCGCTTCACCCGAAAGGCTTCGACCTTTCGCTCGACCGCATCACGCGGCTCTTGGAGCGGCTTGGCAGTCCGCAGGATCTGCTGCCGCCGGTCATCCACATCGCCGGCACCAACGGCAAGGGTTCCTGCGCCGCCTTTTCTCGCGCGCTGCTTGAAGCCGCCGGCCACCTTGTCCATGTCCACACTTCGCCGCATCTGGTGAACTGGGCCGAGCGCTACCGGCTGGCCGCCGAAGGCGGCGGCAAACTCGTCGACGATGAGACCTTCGCCGAGGCCATTGCCCGCGTCGCCAAGGCCAATGACGGCCAGAAGATCACCGTCTTCGAGATCCTCACCGCCGTCACCTTCATCCTGTTTTCCGAACATCCGGCCGAAGCCGCCATCATCGAGGTCGGCCTCGGTGGCCGCTTCGACGCCACCAATGTTGTCGCCCGGCCCGCCGTGACGGTGATCATGCCGGTGTCGATGGACCATGAAGCCTATCTCGGCGACCGGGTCGAACTGATCGCTGCCGAAAAGGCCGGCATCATGAAGCGCGGCTGCCCGGTGGTGATCGGCGCGCAGGAAAGCGAGACGGCGCTGCAGGTGCTGATCGAGACCGCCGAGCGGCTGGAGTGCCCGACCTTCGTCTATGGCCAGGATTTCCTCGCCTTCGAGGAAAACGGCCGCATGGTCTACCAGGACGAGGACGGCCTGATGGACCTTCCGCCGCCGCGCCTGCCCGGGCGCCACCAGTTCGCCAATGCGGCCGCCGCGATCGCCGCGGTCAAGGCGGCGGGCTTCGAGATCAGCCACCGCGCCGCCGAGAAGGCGATGACCCATGTCGTCTGGCCCGGCCGGATGCAGAAGCTGATGCAAGGCCGGCTGACGGAGCTGGCGCCGAAGGGCACCGACATCTGGCTCGACGGCGGCCACAATCCGGGCGCCGGCGTGGTCGTCGCCGAGGCGCTGGCCGAACAGGAAGAGAAGAACCCGCGGCCGCTGTTCCTCATTTCGGGCATGATCAACACCAAGGACCAGAGCGGCTATTTCCGCGCCTTCAAGGGCCTCGTCCGGCATGTCTACACCGTGCCGGTGAGCCTGAGCGATGCCGGCGTGCCGAACGATGAGCTGGCGATCCGGGCCACGGAAGCCGGGCTGACGGCCGAGCCGGTGAGTTCCGTCGCCAACGCGCTGATGCTGCTGCGCGACACCTGGGACGGCCCGGCGCCGCGCATCCTGATCGGCGGATCACTCTATCTGGCCGGCTCGGTGCTCGCCGAGAATGGCACGCCGCCAACCTGAGAGCCTGGCTTGCACAAGGAGCCCGTGATGATCAAGGTGAAGCAGCTCGCCCATGTCTGCATTTTCGCGCATGATCTGGAAGCGACGCGCAGTTTCTACCGCGACGTGCTCGGCATGGACACAAGGTTCAATTTCCTGCGCGACGGCAAGATTTTCGGCTTCTATCTCGATTGCGGCGGCGGCAGCCACGTCGAGGTGTTCCAGAAGGAAGCCACCACCTATAGCGAACTCAACCAGATCAACCATTTCTGCCTTGAGGTCGAAAACATCGACGCGGCGATCGCCCACATCAAGTCGAAGGGCGTCGACGTCACGGCCAAGAAGCATGCCTGCGACGACACCTTTCAGGCCTGGATACGCGATCCCAACGGCGTGAAGATCGAGCTGTTCGAATACACCGCCAAAAGCGCGCAGTTCGTCGGCGGCGACCGTATCGCCGACTGGTGACTAGACATGCTTCAGAAATTCCATGGTGAGATCAGGTCCAGGCTGGTGGTGCAGAAGTCGTTGAGATTTCGGGTTGCCAGCCGGCCTCCATTCACGCGCGCTATCGCCGCGATCATGCCATCGGGAGCCGACATGCCGCGACCTTGGCGTGTCGCGGCCCCCATGATCTCGCCGTAAGCCAAGGCAGCCTCTTCCGTCAGTCCAAAAATCCGGTCGGCAAATCGATGCCGCCATCGGGAAAGTCCCTGTTCCAGCCGATCCGCACGCTCGTCAGGTCGTATCTTTTGAATACCGAAGGCGACTTCAGCAATCGTCACCGTGGGAAGCGCCAGTTCGGCGTCATTGCGCACAAGCCACGCCAGCACGGCTGGATCCGGCGTCTTCTTCAGAGACTCCGAAATCACGTTGGTATCGACGAAAATCAAAGCTCAATTCCTGAATGAACCTCACGACCTTGGCGAATAACGTTCTCCAGATCGATGTCGACGCCACTGCTTGCGGTCAGGCTGGCATAGAAAATGGAAGCAGGTTCGCGGCCAGCCTCTCGAATCTCGTAGGATTCAAGCGCGCGTTCGACCACGTCGGCTATCGAGCGGTTCTCGCGACGAGCAAGCCTATGAGCCAGGTCACGTGCTTTCGCGCTGCGGACCGAGAGCTGTGGTTCGGCCATTTAAGACTCCCTTTGGAAAAGGGAATATAAGCCTACGCGTCTCTGCCATCAAGATGGCACTTGATGGCGTGCCATCTCATGCGCGATGAGCCTGCTTACTTCAACTCGATCTCGATAAAAGCATATTCGCCGTCATTGGCGCTGATGACGTCGTGTTCCACACCCTCCTTGCGGAAATAGGGCGCGCCTTTCTTCATCTCGGCGAAGGTCTCGCCGTCTTTGGTCACCAACTTCAGCTTGCCGTCCATCAGCGGCACCACGACATAGTCGTGGCCATGGCGATGCCAGCCGGTATTGTCGCCGGGCTGGAAGCGGTACTCGGTGACGATGACGCGCTCATTGTCGATGAAGACGGTGGCCTTGGCGGATCCGGTCATGTCGCTCTCCCTGTTTCTGGTTCCCAGCAGAAGACATGGCGTGCCCTGATGTGAGGGCCAGAGCCGCCCAGCGCATGACCCAGAGGATAATGAGCCATCCAACTGCTACAGCGTCCTCTGCGCATCCAAGGATGCGCGGCGCTGTAGGTGACGCCAACAAAAAGCCCGGCGCGATGGCCGGGCTCTTGATATCGGGAATTTCAAAGCAATTCCAAGAAAAGTGTGAAGCGGTTTTCTGTCCGGAATTGCGTCTAAACAGAGAGGATCAGAGGCTGCCATTGATCCAGTGCGACAGCGCGGTCTTGGGCGCTGCACCAACCTTCATGTCGGCCACTTCACCGCCCTTGAAGATCATCAGCGTCGGGATCGAGCGCACGCCAAATTGGGCGGCAAGCTCGGGATTCTCGTCGATGTTGAGCTTGGCGATCTTGATCTTGGCTCCGAGTTCAGTGGCGATGTCTTCGAGCGACGGCGCGATCTGCTTGCAGGGGCCGCACCATTCCGCCCAGAAATCGACCACAACCGGTACGTTGGCGTTGAGCACGTCAGCCTGGAAATTGTTCTTGTCGACCTTGACGGTGGCACCCATGCGGAAAATTCCTTTCGAGAGTTCTTTGTCGCACCAAATGTGGTGGTTATCTGGCCCTTCTTCAAGCAGGTCTTGTGTCACGCTCCTGTGAGTCGGGCAAGGGCGTCATCCATGGTCCGGGCCGGCAGCTCGATCAGCCTTGGCGCTTCGGTGAACAGAAGGGCCGCCTTGACCTCGCGCCCAGGATAAAGCGGCTGCAGCAGGGCGCGATAAAGCGCCAACTGCAAAAGATAGGCCGGCGGGACTTCGGCCAGCGAAGCGGGCGCCGGCCGGTTGGTCTTGTAGTCGACGATCGACACCGTGTTCGCGGTCACCGCCAGCCGGTCGATCTTGCCGGAAATCGAGCGTGTTTTGCCCCTCACTTGCAGGCTGCCCATGACCGCCACCTCGGCGCGCGAGGAGGGCGCGAAAAGTTGGCCGAGGCGTGGATCGTCGAGGATGGCGATGACCGATGCCATGGCCTTTTCCCTCTCCGACGGCGGCCACACGGCACCCGTTCGCGCGAGATAACGCTCGGCCGCGCCCTGGCGTTCACCCTCGGCAATGCCGGGCAGCATCTGCAGCAGCTTGTGCAAGGCGAGACCGCGCAGCACCGCAAAGCCGGGCTCGGCATCGGCGTCCAGCACCGGTGAAGCCTTGTCGACGACCGCTTCCTTGCCTTCGTCGATCAGCGCTGAGGCGCCGGATGGCGACAGCGGCCGCGGCAGGTCCTCGAAGGGCGGCAAGGGCCGGAACAGGGTCCCCGGCAGCGGACCGAAAGCATCGGCCTGCCGCGCCTGTTCATCGGCGCTCGCCGCGACGGGCGGCAGCTTGGTGACGTGGAAACGATGCACCGGCTCGCCGCCGGCGGGATGCGCGCGCTGTTCGCTTTCCGGCGCGCCGGTTAGCGCGCGGCTGACGATCGAATGCCAGGTGCCGGTGTTCGGCGCCCGCTTGCCGTGATAGCCGCAGACGATCAGCCGGTCCTCGGCGCGGGTCATGCCGACATAGAGCAGCCGGCGGTACTCGTCGTCGGCGAGTTCCCTTGCCCTGGCGGCTGCCGCCTTCGAGAAGCCGTTGGCGACGTCGCTGGCCGAGCGCCAGAGATAGCCCTTGCCGTACCAGAAAGTGCCTGAGCCGTCGAAGGGCATCAGCCGCGGCAGATGCTGGTCGCTGAACGGAGCGGAACCGCCATCGACCAGGAACACCACTGGCGCCTCCAGGCCCTTGGCGGCGTGCACGGTCATGACGCGAACCTCGTCGCGCGTCTGGTCCATCTCGCGCTTGATCTCGGGCCCGGCATTTTCCAGCGTCGACAGGAAGGCTTCCAGCCCGGGCAGGCCGGTCCGTTCCTCGGCAAGACAGAAGCTCAGGAATTCGTCGAGAATATCCCCGGCTTCCGGCCCAAGCCTCGCAATCATCCTTTTACGCACGCCATCACGCGCCAGCAGGCCGGCATAGAGTTCGAACACCGGTTTGAAGGCGGCCTCGTCAGCCCAGGCGTCGAGTTGCGCGACAATCTTCGCCAGGCGCTCGTTTTCTTCGGCATGCTGGCGCAGCGACGCGGCCAGCGACAGGCCGGGCGGCCTTTGCGCGGCGAGCGTGAACAGTGCCTCCTCCGGCAGGTCGAAGATCGGGCTGCGCAGCACGGCCGCGAGCGACAGGTCGTCCTGCGGTTGGATCAGCAGATGACCGAGCGCGATCAGGTCCTTGACCGCGATGTGGCCGGGTAGGCTCAGCCGGTCGGCGCCGGCAACCGGGATGTCGCGGCGCTTCAAGGCGCGGGTCAGCGCATGGACAAAACTGTCGCGTTTGCGCACCAGCACCAGCACGTCGCCCGGCCGCAGCCGCTTGCCGCGGCCTTCGATGATCTCGCTTTTGCCGATCCAGCCGGCAATGGTCGCCGCGACATTCTCGGCAACGCGCACCGCCGGCGCATGGGCGTGGTCGATGGCTTGCGTCCAGTCGTCGGGCTCGTCGACGACATCGGCGCCGATCGACGGCCAGACCTCGACATAGCCCGGCGCATCGGTGCGGATGGCCTTGTGGCTCAACGGATCGGGATCATGGCTGATGCCGCGCCGCACGACGGGATCGGCAAAGACGCGGTCGACGGCGGCCAGAACGTCGTCGGTCGAACGGAACGACCAGGTCAGCTTGAGGTCGGCGAAGGATGCCTCGGCATCGCGCACCCGGCCGGCGAACAACAGCCGGCTGTCGGCGAACGAGTCGGGCGCGGCTCCCTGGAAGGAATAGATCGACTGCTTCTCGTCACCGACGGCGAAGACCGTGCGGTGGACCCGGTCGCGCGCGCCGAGCCCGGCGAAAAATTCTTCCGCCAGCCGCTTCACCACCTCCCATTGATCCGGGCTGGTGTCCTGCGCCTCGTCGAGCAGAATGTGGTCGATGCCCTGGTCGAGCTTGTATTGCACCCAGGGGCCGGCATCGGGCCGCGCCAGAAGGTTGACCGTGCGGGTGATCAGATCGTTGAAGTCGAGAAAGCCGCGGCTGCGCTTCAGCACTTCGTAGCGGGCGATCAGCCAGTCGGCGATGGTCATTGCCGCTCGTGTGCCTTCCAGCATGCGGAACAGCGCCAGCCGGTCGACGGTTTCTATAATGGCGCTTGCCGCCGAGACATAGCGCTCCGCAAGGTCCGGCAGCCGGTCGGTCAGGGCTTTCTTGAAGGCCTTCGCCGGATCGTACGGATCGCCATCGGTCTTGAGAAAGGCTCTGGCGAGCGATTGCAGGCGGCGAACGGGATCGCTCTCGGCAAAAGCCTGGCGCGCATAGGGCAGGATGTTGTTCAGCACCGACCTGGCGTCGGTGGATTCGGCGGCCTGGGCGAAGCCGGTGAAATAGTCGGGCAGGAAGCCGGGCAGCGGCCAGACCGATGCCGCAATCCCTTCGGCGGTCTGGCCAGGGCGGAAATGGAATTCATCGAACAAAGGCTGGAAGCCGTCACGCCCGACCGCATCGAGGAACTGGCGCAACCCGTCGCGCTTGCGCACGATCTCGCCGAGCAAGGCATCGAGACCGGCCTCGCCGCCGCGTTCCAGCACGGTGGCGAAGGCGTCGGCCAGATCCGGGTTGCCGGCAGCCGTGCCGGTGATCATCTCGCGGCGCGCGGCAGCGAACAGCGATGCCTCCATCTGGCCGTCGAGCATCTCGAAATGGGCCGGAATGTTGGCTTCAAGCGGGAACTGGTGGAGCACCGATTCACAGAAGGCGTGGATGGTCTGGATCTTCAGTCCGCCTGGCGTCTCCAGTGCCTCGGCGAACAGGCGCCGCGCCCGGCGCATCGTGTCGCGGTCTGGGCGGCGCCCTTCCAGCGCCTCGATCTTCGCGGCCAGCTCGGTGTCACCGAGCACCGTCCAGTCCGACAGCGTGGAAAAGACCCGGTTCGACATATTGGCGGCGGCGGCGCGCGTATAGGTCAGGCACAGGATCTTCGACGGGTCGGTGCCGTTGAGCAGCAGCCGGATGACGCGCTGGGCCAGCACATGGGTCTTGCCGGAGCCGGCATTGGCCGACACCCAGGCCGAATTCTGCGGATCTGCGGCGCGGGCCTGGCTGTTGGCGGTATCGCTCGGGATGGGATAGGCCTTCTTCATGCCTCTCCTCCCTCGTCGCCGGCATCGCCGCCGGCCGACCATTCGAGCACGCGGGCGAGATGGTCGTAGTCGCCATCGGTCTCGCCCTCGCGAAACGGCAGCGCGCGCGACAGATAGCCGGTCTGCGGGTCGGCATAATGGATCAGCAGCTTTTCCAGCCGCGCCCAGGCCTCTTCCGCAAGGTCGGCGGCGGTCCGTGGCTGGCGGTTGTGCTCGAGGATGGACTCCTCGAACACCTCGCCATTCGGCTTCAACCTGATGAAGGCCAGTTGCGACGGCTCGCGCGCGCCCAGATCCTTGAACGCGCCACGCCGCAGCAGAGCGCCCTCCAGCGCCAGTTGCGGCGCCAGCAGCGTGTGCGCCTGCGCCTTGGAGGGCGAAGAACCCGTCTTGTAGTCCAGAATATCGGCCATGCCGCCGGCCAGCAGATCGACGCGGTCGGCATAGCCGGACAGCGTCACGCCGGATTGGCCGACCGGGGTCTTGCCGGCCCGCTCCTCGGCATGGCGCCGGGTCACGGCATCGGCGCGCGTGCGCTCCCATTTGACGATGTTGGCGGCGAGCTTTTCGAAGCGCGGCCACCACATCGCCTCGACATCGGCCGGAAGGGCGGCTTCGGCAAAGCAGGCGCGGCCGGCGGCAATGAGACCGGCCAGCGCGTCGGGTGCGCGCGGATCGGCAACCTCAGACGAGAACAGATGCAGGATGGCGTGGAACAGCGTGCCGCGTTCGGCGGCACCGGGATCACGGATGAGCGCATCGAGCGGCATCAGGCCGAGGATGCGTCTGGCATAGACGGCGTAGGGATCCCGGCGCAAGGTCTCGATCTCGGTGACCGAGAAATGCGTTGGGCGCACCGCCAATGGCGGCTTCGGTTGCGGCCGCGGCGCGAAATCCTGTTTTGGGCCGGTGTCGAGCGCGCGTGCCCAGGCGAGCAGCTCGTCGCCACGCCGGCGCAGGGTTGCCGCCTGGTCGTTGCCGATGAAGGTAAGCAGCCGCTGCAGCCAACGCGACGGCACGGCGGGGGCGTCGCCGGAACGCGCCGAGCGGGCCAGAACGACGCGTCTCGCGCCCATCGCCATCTGGAAATCATGCGCGGCAAGGCCGATGCGCCGCTCCGGCGGTTCGAGATCGATGCCGGTCTTCATCAGCCGCGACATGAAGCGGTCGCTCTCCGGCTTGCGCGGCCAGACACCTTCGTTGAGCCCGCCGATGACCAGCGTGTCGACGTCCTGCAGCCGCGCTTCCAGCGCACCCCAGATGGCGATGTTCCTGTCGGTGCCTTGCGCCGGCTTGACCGTCTCGGGCGCGATCAGCGCGTCCATCACATCGGGCCATTCGCTCGCCGCGAATGACAGCGAGGCCGAAGCAGCGACCAGCCCGCGCAGCAATTCGGCAAGCTTTTCACCGGCATCGCCGGCATAGAGGTCGCCCAGGCCGCCATCAGCGGAACGGCCGAGACTTTCCAAAGCCACGACGCTGGCCTGGACCAGCGCGGCAAGATCGGCATTCGCCTGGCCGCGAAAGGCCGAAAGCGGCGCCAGCGCTTCCGTCAGTCGCGCGAGCAAACTCCGCGCATCCTCGATGGAGCGCACGGTGAGACGGGAAAACCAGAAAGGCGGCCGGCTGTCATCGCCGAGGCCGGTAAGACGGTTTTCGAACAATTTCGGCAGCGAAACGATGTCGGGGCGGCCGGTACCGCCGCGCAGCGCCACCAGTTCGAGCAGTTCTGCCGCATGGCGCACGGCAGCACGCTCGAGGCCGAGGCCAAGCAGTGGGTGCTTTAGCAGGGACAAGAGGCCGACGGGATCGCCCGGCCGGAACACCGCTTCCAGCGCCAGGCGGAGCAGGCTGGCCGCCGGGCTGTTGGCGAGCGGCGTGCCGCCGGAATCGTCGGCGACGACACCGAAGCGCTTGAGTTCGACCGAGACGCGTCGCGCCAGCGCGCGGTCACCGGTGACGAGCGCGGCCCTTTGGCCGGGGGCTTCCACGGCCTGCTTCAGCGCAACGGCGATGGCGACGGCTTCGTCACGCTCGCTGGCGGCTTCCAGCAGCGTCACCTCGGCAAAGGCGCCGGCAATATCGGATGCCGAAAACCCGCTGCGTGTTTCGGCCCACAATTCGGTGGTCTCGGCCGGCCGCAGCGCTTCGCCGACAAGCGCGGCGCGAAGCGCAAGGTGCGGTTCGGCCGTGCCGAGTTCTTCGACGTCGGAGCGCAGCACGCCGATCTTGCCGATCAGCCTGGCCAGGCCATATTGCGGGTGGCCAAGTACGGCTGGGCGCGCGCCGGGGGCGACAAGCGCCTGGAAGGACGCTTCGTCCAGCGTCCGGTCGAGACCGGGCAGCACGATGGCGCCGCCGGGCAGGCGGGAGATCGCGGCAAGCAGTTCGGCCGTGGCGGGTATCGAGCCGGTCGAGCCGGCGGCGATGACCGGTCCGGCCGGCGGATTGCGCCGCAGCCGGGCCGCCTCGGAGCGGATCAGCGCGCTGCGATGCGCGGCCGGATTGGAGCGGTCGCTCTCGCTCAGGAATTTCGGCCAGGCGTCAGTGACGATGCCGAGGAATTCGAGCGTCACCTGCCACCAGCCGGCAAGGTTGCCGGTCACCAGATCGGCGAGCTTGGTCCAGTCGGTGCCTTCCGTCTCGATCTCGTCCATCAGCCCCGCAAGATCGCGCGCCAGCCAGATCGCGTCGGCGGTGGACGCGGGGATGACGATTTCCTCGGCGAAAAGCTTCGCCACATGTTCCGGCAGCCGGCGCTTCCAGGCCCGCACCAGCGGCGTCAGCAGCAACAGGCGTTCGGTCGCCGAGATCGGCGGCGCGAGATCGATCGCCGCCGAAGGCTCGGCCTCGAACAGGGCTTCGTCCTCGTCGAATTCGCCGAGCGGGCGGATGACCGGCAGGATCGCCGAACCGCCGCCGCCGCGTGCCCTCAAACTGTCGACGAACACACCGCGCAAGGCGCGCGCGGCACGACGCGTCGGCACATAGATGGTGACATCGGCGAGCGCGAGCGGATCGCCGTCGAAACGAAATCCCGGAACCAGGCGGCCGGCAAGCAGCGCCTCGGCCAGCGTCGGCAGGAACGGCGCTCCGGGGGGGATCGAGAAAACGCGGCTCGAGCCGCTCATTGCGACTCGGTTAGCGCGCCGGCGACGGCTTCTTCCGCCAGCGGAATGGCATCGGGCGTGCCGACGGTGATCCAGTGGCCGTGCATCGGCATGCCGAACAGCCGGCCGGCGGAGATGGCGGTATCGAAATAGGCGTTGAGCGAATGCGGTTCGGCCGATGCATCCTTGAACAGGCGCGGATGGACGATCGCCGCGCCGGCATAGATCAAGCCCGCCGGATCGCCTTTTGAACGCCGCAGGGCACCGTCCGGCGCCACCAGGAAATCGGTGCTGCCACAATGTCCTGTCGCCTGATGGAGATCCGCCAGCATCAGCAGAATATCCATTTTCGCGGCGTCCCACGCAAGGGCAAGCCGCCCGAGATTGAGCGGACCGTGGTCGATCCAGAACGTGTCGGCATTGAGGATATAGAAGGGTTGTTGGCCGAGTTCCGGCAGCGCCTTGACGATGCCCCCGGCCGAATCGAGCAGCCGGTCGCTCTCATCGGAAATGATGATCCGCGGAGCGCTGCGCGCCGCGACATGGGCGACGATCTGCTCGGGAAGATAGTGGACGTTGACCACCGCCTTGGCGACGCCGGCGGCGGCGAGGCTGTCGAGCCCCCAGTCGAGCAAGGTCTTGCCGGCGATCCTGACCAGCGGCTTGGGGATCGTATCGGTGATCGGCCGCATGCGCTTGCCGAGCCCGGCGGCAAGGACGATGGCAGTGTCCGGTCTTGTCACAGTGTTCGTTCCTCGAGCAGCCCGTGCGTATTGTAGAATTCCCGCAGGCTGGCAAGCGCCGGATGGGACAGCGCCCGGCGCAGATAGTCGCGGATGCGCGGCAGGTGCTTCAGATAATAAGGTTTGCCGTCGCGCTTTTCGAGACGCACGAAAATGCCGAGGATCTTGGAATTGCGCTGCGCGGCCATGATTGCATAGGCTTCCAGAAAACTTGCTTCGTCGAAGGCGCCTGCCGCATGGCGCGCTGCGACATAGGCATCGAGCGTCTTCTTCTCGATTTCGGGCGATAGGGTGACACGGGCATCCATGGCCAGCGAGGCGACGTCATAGGCTGAAGGCCCGATCAGCGCATCCTGGAAGTCGACGATGCCCAGCCGGTCATGGCCGGCGCGGTCGTCGCGCCAGATGATGTTGGGCGAATGAAAGTCGCGCAGCATCAGCGTGTATTCGCTGCCCTGCAGCCGGTCGAAAAGCGCGTTCCATTCGCTGGCGTAGCCCGAGCGCAGATCGTCGCTTGGCGGGCCGCCCGATATCGCCGGCACATACCAGTCGACCAGGAGATCGGCTTCGATCATCATCGCGTCGCGGTCGAAAGGCGGCACCTCATGAAAGCTGCCCGGTCCGGCCTGCAGGCGCCGCGGCCAGGTCCTGCCATGCATCATGGCCAGCAGTTCGGCCGCCGCCGCATAGCGTTCCGCTATGGGCTCGCCGTCCTTGCCCAGAAACCCTTCGGAACCGAGATGTTCGAGCAGCAAGAAACCCTGGTCCTGGTCCTCGGCATGGATTTGCGGAACGCTGACGCCGCCGGCCTTCAAGGCGCGGTCGATGGCGACGAAAGCGGAGACCGACTGGGCGGTGTGGGCGATCACCGCATAGGGTTTGCCGTCGCGCACGGCGGGGCCGAGCACCAGCCGCGGCGAGTTCATCAGCACGCGCGGCTCCTGGCCGGCGAGCGTCACGATCTCGTAGGAACGGGCCGAGGCGTCGCCGATGAAATGGCGCCGCCGCGCGTCGCCCCAGCCGGCCCTCTCCAGAAAATCGCGCATGGCCAGCGATCGCGCCGCGCGGTCGAAGGCGGCGCCTTGCCCCGACAGCCGCGCCAGCCGGCCCTCGCCATGCTGGACGAGTTCGATCGAGAGCGTCGTCTTCGGCAGATAGCCTTCCGCCCGCTCGGGCCATTCGACCAGGGCAGCCCCTTGCGTCAGCGCTTCGTCGAAGCCGAGTTCGTCGAGCTCGGCTGCCGAGGCCAGGCGATAGAGGTCGAAATGGTGCACCGGAATGCGCGTGTCGTAGCTCTGCACCAAGGTGAAGGTCGGGCTCGGCACATCCAGGCTGGCATCATCGGCCAGCGCCCGGATCAGCGCCCGCGCCAGTGTCGATTTGCCGGCGCCGAGATCGCCTTTGAGCGCCAGCACGTCGCCGGCGCGCAGGGACAGCGCCAGATCTTCGCCCAGCCGCGCTGTCTGTGTCTCATCGGCGAGCAAACGCTCCAGCACAGGTCCCGTCATCGAGCGCGCTACTCGGCCGCGGCGCGGATGCCCGGCATGTCGGGGAAGGTGCAGATGACGGTGGTGCCCTTGTCCTTGCCGGTTTCGATGCGAACATTGCCGCCATGCAGTTCGACAAAGCTCTTGACGATCGACAGGCCGAGGCCGGCGCCTCGCCGGCGGCCGCCATTGGTGCGCGGTTCGAAGCGGCGGAACACCGAGTCCAAAACGTCAGGCGGCATGCCGGGCCCATCGTCGTGAACGGAAAATTCCACCCCATCCGCCAGATGTCGACAGGCGAGCCGGATGGTGCTGGCTTCCGGCGCGTAATTGGCGGCGTTGCTCAGCAGATTGTAGAGGATCTGGCGGATGCGGGTCTCGTCGCCGTGGAACGTCTTCGGCGCGGCAGCGGCATCGACTTCGAGCCGGATCGAATGCTCCTGCAGCCGGTCGGCAACCAGTTCCGCGGCCGCCGCGATGGTGCGGTCGACATGCACCTCGGAAATGTCGAGCTGCATGATGCCGGCATCGACGGTCGCAAGGTCGAGTATGTCGTTGACGATGGTCAGCAGCACCGAGGAGGACGAACTGACGTGCTCGACATATTCGCGCTGCTTTTGATTCAGCGGTCCGGTGGTGGGCAGTGAAAGCAGTTCGGTGAAGCCGATGATGTTGGTCAGCGGCGAACGCAGTTCGTAGGACACGTGCTGGACGAAGTCGTTCTTGAGCTGATCGGACTTCTCCAATGCCTCGTTCTTGTCCTTCAGCGCACGTTCGACATGCACGCTGTCGGTGACGTCGACGAAGGTCATCATCACTTGCCCATTGGGTAGCGGGATCACGGCGTAACGCAGCACGGTGCCGTTGTTGAGCTCGCTCTGGCCGTGCCGGTCGCGGCGTTCGTCGTCGAAACCGGTGATGGCGGCGACGAAACCGGGCCAGGGGCTGTCGACCGCCTGGCGGTCGCAAAGGTCGCGTATCGTGGAGACGTGAACATTGGGCTTGGCGGCTTCGCCGCTCAATCCCCAGAGCGTCGCAAAGGCCGGGTTCGACAGGCGCAGCCGGCCATCGGGTCCGAACACCGCCACGCCTTCGGCGAGATTGTCGAGCGTTTCGCCCTGGACGCGCACCGCGGTGCGGTAGCGGCTTTCCAGGTCCATCTTCTCGGTCAGGTTCTCGAATACCCAGGTGACGCCGCCCTTGGGCTGCGGATTGGCGACGACGCGGATGGTCTTGCCGTCGGGCAGATGCCACCAATGTTCCTGCGATTCCACTGCGCGATAGGCGCCGAGCAGGCCTTCCTTCCAGCGGCGCCATTCGGGCTGCTCGGCGATCTTGCCTTCGCTGCGTAACCGGTCGAGCAAAAGCGCATTGTCGGGCGCGCTGTGCAGGAAGCCGCTGTCCAGGCCCCAAAGTTTCTGGAAGGCCTGGTTGAAGAAGCGTAGCTTCTCGTCTGTGTCGAAGATGGCGACGGCGGTGTTGAGCTGGTCGAGCGTGTCGGCGTGGCTGCGCACCGTCCGCTCATATTCGCCGCGAATGGTCTCGATGGCGCTGGTGTCGGCGGCAAGGCCGGCCGAACCGTCGGCGCCGGCGAAGTCGGTCACCGCGAAGACGCGGCGGTCGCCTTCGATCACGGTGGAGAGCGACTGCTCGAAGACCGGATGCGTCTTGTGCTGGGCGTCGATTGCCTCGCGTGCCTGGCCGCCGAGGAATTCCTTGGCGTCACGGACGGCGGCTTCCGCGCTTTCGGCTTCGACCGCGTCGGCATAGGCCCGGTTGACCCATTTCAGGCGTCCGTGCTCGTCGCGCAACCACGCCGGCATCTTCAGCGCTTCGAGCAGGCCGATCATCGTGTCATGGTCGGCGGCCAGCCGCTGGTTGTCGATCTTCAGCCGGGCTTGGCTGCGCTGTGTCTCGGAAAGCGAGACAAACCGCACGAGGATATGCGCGGCGCTCTTGCGGCCATGCACTTCAAGCGGGGCGCCGGCTTGCGATTCGATGACGAGGTCGAAGGGCCTGGCCTTTTCGCGCAAGCCCGCGATGGCGTGCTCGAGCGCCGCCGCCGAGCGCGGCATCAGCCAGCGGCCAAAAGCGAGGAAAGCCGCCCGCTCCTCTGGCGCGCCGCTTTCGACAGGCAACGTGCCGATGAGTTCGGGCTTCTTGTTCTCCGAGGCCCAGACCACCACGCGCTGGTCGCGCAGATTGAGCAGCGCTTCCGAACGGCGCAGTGCCGCATTGATGTCGGCGACGCGGCTTCTCAGTTCGACATTCTCCGCCGAAGTGCGGGCCCGTTCCCGGATGAGAACGATGGCCGACAGGAATGCCGCGCCCGTCACGCCGACGAACACGGCAAGCTGCATGACTTCGACCGTGTTGATCGACAGGCCGGCGGTGGCCGCGGCGGCGTTCTCGGCATGC
This sequence comes from Mesorhizobium sp. 131-3-5, assembly GCF_016756575.1. Taxonomy (NCBI): domain Bacteria; kingdom Pseudomonadati; phylum Pseudomonadota; class Alphaproteobacteria; order Hyphomicrobiales; family Phyllobacteriaceae; genus Mesorhizobium; species Mesorhizobium sp. 131-3-5. The sequence continues at coordinate 438,387 of NZ_AP023254.1, read as the reverse complement.
GCCACGGCACTGGCCAAGGGTCCGGCCAGCGCGGAACTGGTCAGGAACAGACCGATGCGGGCACGCCATGAAAGGCGCCCGCCCTGAATGGTCGAGCCTATGGTCCCCGAATCGTCGTGGCCGCCGGAAACGGCCGATCCCGCTCCGTGCGGGTTTTGCCCCGGCATGTCTTGGTCCTCTCCGCCGCCTGAATGCAAGACCGCCCTGATACGCGCCTCTCTGATCCCCTCTCGGGCCGGAAGCGTCGCGAATCACCTGACAATAAACCCTCGCCGAATCGCCGTGAAGGCTGATCGCGCGCAAAAATAAGGCCGGGCGAAAAGTCAATCGCCCGGCCTCAATATATGGTAGTAAATTTAGCTTTGGTTAATAGCGGTAGTGTTCCGGCTTGAACGGACCCTGCGGCGTGACGCCGATATAAGCGGCCTGTTCACCCGACAGTTCGGTCAGGCGCGCGCCGAGCTTGTCGAGGTGCAGGCGTGCGACCTTCTCGTCGAGATGCTTGGGCAGGACATAGACCTGGTTCTGGTACTGCTCGCCCTTGGTGAACAGCTCGATCTGGGCCAGCACCTGGTTGGTGAAGGACGCCGACATGACGAAGCTCGGATGGCCGGTGGCGTTGCCGAGATTGAGCAGGCGGCCTTCCGACAAGAGGATCATCCGCTTGCCGTCCGGGAAGGTGATCATGTCGACCTGCGGCTTGACGTTGGTCCATTTCAGATTGCGCAGCGAGGCGACCTGGATCTCGTTGTCGAAGTGACCGATATTGCCGACGATCACCATGTCCTTCATCGACCGCATATGGTCGAGGGTGACGACATCCTTGTTGCCGGTGGTGGTGATGACGATGTCGGCGGTCGGCGCCGCGTCTTCCAGCGTCACCACTTCAAAGCCGTCCATCGCCGCCTGCAGGGCGCAGATCGGATCGACCTCGGTGACCTTGACGCGGGCGCCGGCGCCCTTGAGCGAAGCCGACGAGCCCTTGCCGACGTCGCCATAGCCGCAGACGACCGCGACCTTGCCGGCCATCATCGTGTCGGTGCCGCGGCGGATGCCGTCGACCAGCGATTCCTTGCAGCCATACTTGTTGTCGAACTTCGACTTGGTGACGGAATCGTTGACGTTGATGGCGGGGAAGGGCAGCAGGCCCTTCTTCTGCAGCTGGTAGAGCCGGTTGACGCCGGTGGTCGTCTCTTCAGTGACGCCGCGGATCGCAGCCTTCTGCTTGGTGAAGAAGCCGGGCGAAGCCTTCAGGCGCTTCTTGACCTGGGCGTAGAAATATTCCTCTTCCTCGCTCTGCGGGTTGGACAGCACGTCCTCGCCGGCTTCGGCGCGGGCGCCGATCAGGATGTACATGGTGGCGTCGCCGCCATCGTCGAGGATCATGTTGGAGAGGCCGCCGTCGGTCCACTGGAAGATCCGGTCGGTGTAGTCCCAATACTGTTCGAGGCTCTCGCCCTTGACGGCGAAGACCGGGATGCCGGCCTCGGCGATGGCCGCGGCGGCATGGTCCTGGGTCGAGAAGATGTTGCAGGAGGCCCAGCGGATGTCGGCGCCGAGCACCTTCAGCGTCTCGATCAGCACCGCGGTCTGGATGGTCATGTGCAGCGAGCCGGTGATGCGCGCGCCCTTCAGCGGCTTCCTGGCGCCGAATTCCTCGCGGCAGGCCATCAGGCCCGGCATTTCGGTTTCGGCGATATCGAGTTCCTTGCGGCCCCAGCCGGCAAGCGAGATGTCGGCGACCACATAATCCTTGCTACCCGTCATGGCAGTACTCCGATGCGAATTGTTATGCTGCGAATTGGTTGCGGATGCGCCCGCGCCGGTTGGCGCGTCGAAGGGCGCGAATTGCCGGCCTGACTAGCAGATCAGGCTCAAGACGACAATGGGATATAAAGAAATCTTTATCCCTGCATGTCTCGCGAGCATGCCTAGAACGGGATCAGCATTCCTCGCCGAAGCGGGAGGCGACAAGCTGCTCGAGCGCGTCCATGACCTCGAGCGCCTCTGGCCCGCTGGCGGTGACACGGATCGAGTAGCCCGGGCTGGCGGCCAGCATCATCAGGCCCATGATCGACGTGCCGCCGACCTTGACGCCGTCCTTCTCGACATGGACCGCGGCGTCGAAGCCGCTGGCGAGTTGGACGAATTTCGCCGAGGCGCGTGCATGCAGGCCGCGCTGGTTGACGATCGGGAACTCCCGGACGATGTGGTCTTTCTCCGGGGATAGCGCGTTCATTTGCTGCTCAGAAGCTGGCTGGCGACATTGATGTATTTGCGCCCGGCGGCCTGCGCCTCGTCGAGCGCGGCGGCCATATTGTCGCCCTTGCGGATCGAGGATAGCTTGATCAGCATCGGCAGATTCATGCCGGCGATCACCTCGGTGCGGCCGGACTCCATCACCGAAATGGCGAGATTCGACGGCGTGCCGCCGAACATGTCGGTCAGCACGATGACGCCCGCCCCGGTATCGACACGGGCGACGGCGTCGACGATGTCGCGACGACGCTGTTCCATATCGTCGTCGGCACCGATCGCCACGGTTTCGAAATTGTCTTGTGGCCCGACGACATGTTCGACGGCATGTCGGAACTCGGTGGCCAGTTGACCGTGCGTTACAAGCACGAGTCCGATCATTCTTTGGTGGCTCCCGTCATCGCCGCTTCACAGGCGCATTTTATGCTCGCCAGCCATTCCAGGCGGCGGGAGCGCTATCTTGTCGACGCGCGGCCCGTTGACAAGCCCAAAATTGCGCCGGCCCATGCCATTTTGACGCATTGCAGCAAAAAATCGGGAGCGGATCATAGAAAAGGCGCGATCGACAGCCGCGCCATCACGGCCGGCAGGGCCGTGGCGGCATTACGCTCGGCAAGGTCGATACGCGGCACCGGGCAGCCTGCGACCGGCCCGCTGATTTCCTCCTGGAAACGGGCCATCTCTGCCTTTGGCACCAGCCTCACATGCAGGTCGATCACCCCGCCCGGCTCGAACGGCAGCCGGCGCGGCATGAATCCAGGCACTTCGGCGAGACCGGCGATAGGCGCCGGCACGCGACAGACCAGCCGCCCGGCGCGGGCCGCGGCGAGCAGCCTGTCGTCGCCGATCAGCCGCGAGAACAGCCCGCGCGCGCGGCAATGGTCCAGGAGTGTCAGCGCCAGCGTCGTCTTGCCGGCGCCGGACGCCCCGGTGATAAGGACGCCGCGCTCGCCGATCAGGATCGCGGTTCCGTGAATGTTTTCTGGCTGCGCAACTGGATCAGGCACGATGCTGCCCGATCATGCCTTTTGCGTGAAGCATGATCTCTGGACGAACGGAACCGTTCGTCCGAGAAAACCGGTTCCCACTTTTCGGGATCATGCTTCGGCCGGCAACGTCACGACGAAGCGCGCGCCCTTGATCTCGCCGGGCTTGGTGCCGGGGATGTTCTCGGCGGTCAGCGTGCCGCCATGGGCTTCGACGATCTGCCTCGAAATCGACAGGCCAAGGCCCGAATTCTGGCCGAACGCTTCGCCGGCCGGCCGGTCGGTGTAGAAGCGTTCGAAGATGCGGTCGATATTGTCGGCGCGGATGCCGGGACCGTTGTCGTCGACGGTCAGGATGTTGAACTTGCCGGCGCGCGCCAGTGACAGGCTGATGTGGCCATGGTCCTCGGGAACGAAGGAGCGTGCATTCTCGATCAGGTTGGTGACGACCTGGCCGATGCGCAGATCGTGGCCGGCGACGAAATAGCCTTTGACGCCCTGTGGCAGCTTGGCGACCTTGAGCTCGATCTCGACCGCCTTCTTGTTGCGCGTGGTCTCGCGCGACACGGCGACGAGGTCGGTGATGAATTTCTTCAGGTCCACCGTCCCGGCATCCTCACGCGCCAGCTCGGCGTCGAGACGGGAAGCGTCGGAAATATCGGTGATCAGCCGGTCCAGCCGGCGCACGTCATGCTGGATGATGTCCATTAGCCGGCTGCGCGAATTGTCGTTCTTGGCCAGCGGCAGGGTTTCCACGGCGCTGCGCAGCGAGGTCAGCGGGTTCTTCAATTCGTGCGACACGTCCGCGGCGAAGCTTTCGATCGCCTCGATGCGCGCATAGAGCGCGTTGGTCATGTCGCGCACCGCGACCGACAGGTTGCCGATCTCGTCCTGCCGGTCGGAAAAGTCGGGGATTTCCTCGCGGCTCTTGACGCCGCGCCGGACCCTGACCGCCGCCGCCGACAGCCGGCGCAGCGGATTGGCGATGGTCGAGGCCAGAAGCATCGACAGGATGGCGGTGACCAGTGCCGCGATGCCGAAGACGCGCAGGATCGCCTTGCGCTCGGCGGCGACGATCTTGTCGATGTCGCCGCCTTCGGTCGACAGCATCAGCACGCCGAGAACGGCACGGAAACGCTGGATCGGCACCGCCACCGACACGATCTGCTCGCCCTGCTCGGAGACGCGCACGATGGTCGAGGGGCTGCCGGTCAGCGCCTTGACCACTTCCGGGAAGGCGGCGCCATTGCCGCCGGGCTGCTCGCGATAGACCGGCAGGTCGGTGTTGCGGAAGAAGTCGAAGATGAACTTCTGGACGCGCTCGACAAGGTCGGGCTGTTCCTCCTCGACCGGCGGCAGATCGTAGCGCAGGATCTGGCCGCGCGAATAGAGATGGCGCGAATCGAGCAGTAGATTGGCGTCGCGGTCATAGATGCGGGCCCGTGTGCGGGTCGGCGAAATCAGCCGCCGCAGCACCGGCGCGACACGCTCGGGATTGATTGGGAAATCGAGATTGTCGAGCTGGTCGGAGCCCGGCCCCAGGCTTTCGCCGGCCTGCAGCTCAAGCAGCTTCTCCGGGTCGATGCTGATCGAATCGGTCTCGACCGTCGCCGATGCCGCGATCGCGCCGGCGATGATCTCGCCCTGCGTCATCAGGCTTTCGACGCGGGCATCGATCAGCCCGTCGCGGAAGGTGTTGAGGTAGAGGATGCCGGTGACCAGGACAGCCAGGCCGGCAAGGTTGAGGAACAGGATGCGCCGCGTCAGGCTGGAAAAGATGTGGTGGCCGAGGAAGCGGCGCATCGGCACCGTGATCTTCGAGACGAAGGACGGCATGATGCGCGACGGCCGCCTGGCGGCGCCCGTCGGTCTTGTTCGCTGTGCTTCCACTGCCATCGAATAGCAGGCCCTGTTTAGTGAGTAGGCAGTAGGCAGTAGGGAATAGAGAAATGGCTGAGATTCCCTACTGCCTAACCCCTACTGCCTATTCCCTATTCACGCTTCTCGGAACCGATATCCCACGCCGTAAAGGGTTTCGATCATCTCGAAGTCGTCGTCGACAGCCTTGAACTTCTTGCGCAGCCGCTTGATGTGGCTGTCGATCGTGCGGTCATCGACATAGACCTGCTCATCATAGGCCGAATCCATCAGCGCATCACGGCTTTTTACCACACCGGGACGCTGCGCCAGCGAATGCAGGATCAGGAATTCGGTGACGGTGAGCGTCACCGGTTCGCCCTTCCAGGTGCAGGTGTGGCGCTCCTGGTCCATGACGAGCTGGCCGCGCTCGAGCGAGCGGGCCTGCTGGCTGGGCGCCTTTGCCGCAGCTTCGCGGGCGCTGGCACGGCGCAGCACTGCGCGCACCCGCTCGACCAGCAGGCGCTGCGAGAACGGTTTGCGGATGAAATCGTCGGCGCCCATCTTGAGGCCGAACAATTCATCGATCTCGTCGTCCTTGGAAGTCAGGAAGATCACCGGCAGGTCGGACTTCTGGCGCATCCGGCGCAAGAGCTCCATGCCGTCCATGCGCGGCATCTTGATGTCGAGGATGGCAAGATTCGGCGGACGCGCCGCCAGGCCTTCCAGCGCGGACGCACCATCCGTGTAGGTCTCGACGCGATATCCCTCGGATTCGAGGGCGATCGACACCGACGTCAGAATGTTGCGGTCGTCATCGACAAGCGCGATTGTTGCCATTTCAAGCGGCTCCCTCATGAGCTGTCCCTTCTTTCGTAGAGAAGGGGCTTTTGCAGGACAAATTAGGTACAAAATGTGGCATAGGCCTTGTCCGCTGTCACGCGCGGGGTGCCGCAGGCCACAATCCTACCTCGACATGGATTGGACGAACGTACATCGCCAATCCTTTGGGCAACCGTGAAACTTTTCGCATATATAAACGATTTAAACAACTTTCAAAATTTTTAAATCGATTAATGATTTGATATCATTTGGCTTTTCTGGTTTTGACCATCTCAGCCTGCACAACGGGCGTGCCGGAAATGTGCCGGCAAAGATGCGGCAAATCGTAGAAGGGACACCAATGTCGGAAGTCGGCAAACGCAATCCTGCTTGCCCGATCGATCGTATCGGCCTGAAAACCACCGGTATGGTGCGCTATAATTTTGGCGCGGCCGCCCTTTATGAGGAGGCGATCCGGCGCGTCGAGGCCCGGCTGACCGCGCATGGCGCGCTGGTCGCCGAGACCGGCCAGCACACGGGCCGTTCGCCCAAGGACAAGTTCGTCGTCCGCGACGCCGCCACCGAGGCGCATGTCTGGTGGGACAACAACAAGGCGATCTCGCCAGCCCAGTTCGAAACGCTGTTCGCCGATTTCCTTGCCCACGCCGCGGACAAGGATCTCTATGTTCAGGACCTCGTCGGCGGCGCCGATGCCGAGCTGAAACTGCCGACGCGCGTAGTCACCGAGTTTGCCTGGCACTCGCTGTTCATCCGCAATCTTCTCATCCGTCCGGACAAGGCCGAGCTCGAACAATTCGTGCCCGAGATGACGATCATCGACCTGCCGTCCTTCCGCGCCGACCCCGCCCGCCACGGCAGCCGCACGGAAACGATGATCGCCGTCGACCTCACCCGCAAGATCGTGCTGATCGGTGGCACCTCCTATGCCGGCGAGATGAAGAAGTCGGTGTTCACCATGCTCAACTATCTGCTGCCGCAGAAGGGCGTGATGCCGATGCACTGCTCGGCCAATGAGGGGCCGGCGGGTGACGCGGCCGTCTTCTTCGGGCTTTCCGGCACCGGCAAGACGACACTGTCGGCCGATCCGTCGCGCACGCTGATCGGCGACGACGAGCATGGCTGGGGTCCGCACGGTATCTTCAATTTCGAAGGTGGCTGCTACGCCAAGACGATCAAGCTGTCGGCCGAAGCCGAGCCGGAGATCTTCGCCACCACGCAGCGCTTCGGCACGGTGCTGGAAAATGTCGTGCTCGACGCCGACGGCGTGCCGGACTTCAACGATGGTCGCCTTACCGAAAACACCCGCTGCGCCTACCCGCTCGACTTCATCCCCAATGCCTCGAAGACCGGGCGCGCCAGTCATCCCAAGAACATCATCATGCTGACCGCCGACGCTTTCGGCGTGATGCCGCCGATCGCGCGGCTGACCCCGGCGCAGGCGATGTACCATTTCCTCTCCGGCTATACGGCCAAGGTGGCCGGAACCGAAAAGGGCGTCACCGAACCCGAAGCGACGTTTTCGACCTGCTTCGGCGCCCCGTTCATGCCGCGCCACCCCTCGGAATACGGCAATCTGCTGCGCGAGCTCATTGCCAGCCACGGCGCCGATTGCTGGCTGGTCAACACCGGCTGGACCGGTGGCGCCTACGGCACCGGCAAGCGCATGCCGATCAAGGCGACGCGCGCTCTGCTGACCGCCGCGCTCGACGGCTCGCTGAAGACAGCCGAATTCCGCACTGACGCCAATTTCGGCTTCGAGGTGCCGGTAGCGGTGCCTGGCGTCGACGGCGCCATTCTCGATCCGCGCTCGACCTGGGTCGACAAGCCTGCCTATGACCGCCAGGCGGCAAGACTGGTCGGCATGTTCGCCGTCAACTTCGAGAAATTCGAGCCGCATGTCGATGCAACCGTGATGGGGGCGGCGCCTCGCATGGAGGAAGCGGCGGAGTAAGAGCCCGGATCGCTTGGCATCGTAGCCGCGCAGTACCATCGAAGGCCCGGTTTCGATCGGGCCTTTTCTTTTGTCCGCCGCCGCGCCATGACTGCGGCATGCCGATCGATGACAACATCATCATATCAGACGAAGCCGTGATCCATCCCGGTGACCTGCACGAGGATTTCATCCGCTCGTCGGGGCCGGGTGGTCAGAACGTCAACAAGGTGGCAACCGCCGTGCAACTGCGCTTCGACGCGGCCAGCGCGGCCGGCCTGTCGGAACGCGTGCGTGCCCGCACGATCAAGCTTGCCGGCCAGCGCGCCACCAAGGACGGCGTCATCGTCATCGAGGCCGGGCGCTTCCGCACCCAGGAGCAGAACCGGGCGGATGCCAGAGCGAGGCTCACGGCGCTTGTCGCCAAGGCCGCCGAACCGCCGCCGCCACCCCGCAAGAAGACGCGCCCCTCGAAAGGCGCGGTGGAGCGGCGGCTGAAGAGCAAGGCTGGACGCGGCACGATCAAGAAGCTGCGCGGCCGGGTGGAAAACGACTAAGCACCACACCAGCCGCGTGCATAAAACGGCTTTCCATTTCGCACCGCAGATGCGAGGTTTCGCCATTGCCACAGCAAGGGAGACCAGAGATGGGCATGTTCGATTTCGTCAAGAGCGTCGGCAAGAAACTGGGCATCGGCGGCGACGAGGAAGCCGCACCCACGGCCGACACGCTCAAGAAGGAGCTCGATTCACACAAGCTCGGCACCGATGGCGTGCAGGTCGTCGTGCAGGGCGACACGGCGGTGCTGAAGGGCGTGGTCAAGGACCAGTCGATCTTTGAAAAGGCGGTCATCGCCGTCGGCAACACGCTGGGCGTCTCCAAGGTGCAGGCCGACGAATTGCAGGTCGCGCCGGACGCCGGCAAGGCAGCTGCCCCGGCCAAGGAACCGACCTTCTACACCGTCCAGAAGGGCGATAACCTCTGGAAGATCGCCGAGAAAAGCTACGGCAAGGGCCAGGGCGCCAAGAACACCGCCATCTTCGAGGCCAACAGGCCGATGCTGACCCACCCGGACAAAATCTATCCGGGCCAGGTGCTGCGCATCCCCTGATTCGGCTGCCAGGCAGTCTCGAAACGGCTTAATCAAGCGCCGCGCATCCGAAAGGACGCGCGGCGTTTTCGATTTTTGCCCGTTGCGCTTCAGCGAGGCCGTGATGTTGCGGCCCTGACCCAGATAGCAATAGCCGCAGCAGTGCAATCGGCGACGGCTTTCGGGTCGCTGTTTTCCGTTGATGGTGGCATCTTGCGGGCTCGAACCATCTCAAGGTGCGCTATTCCATGCTCGTTCTGCCCAACGGCGTCCGCCACATGCCGGCCTATCTCTCCCGCGCTGTTCAGGAGGCGCTGGTCGAAGAGGTGAGAGGCATCATCCAGCAGGCGCCGCTGTTCGTCCCTGCCATGCCGCGCACCGGCAAGGAGATGAGCGTGCGCATGACCAATTGCGGCCCGCTCGGCTGGGTCACCGACAAGGAGCGCGGCTATCGCTACCAGCCGACGCATCCGCTGACAGGAGAGCCATGGCCGCCGATCCCGGAGGGCCTGCTCGAGCTGTGGCGGCAGGTGTCGGGCTATCCGAATCCGCCAGAGGCCTGTCTTATCAATTTCTACACGGCCGACGCGAAGATGGGCCCGCACCAGGACCGCGACGAGGCCGATTTCTCGGCGCCAGTCGTCTCCGTCTCGCTGGGCGACGATTGCCTGTTCCGGGTCGGCCAGACGACGCGCGACGGCGCCACCAAATCGTTCAGGCTGAAGAGCGGCGACGTCGTCGTGCTTGGCGGCGAGGGCCGTCTCGCCTTCCACGGCGTCGACCGCATCTATCCCTCGACCTCGGCGCTGCTCAAGAACGGCGGCAGGATCAATCTGACGCTGCGGCGGGTAACGAAGCCGCACGAGAACGCCTTATAAGCCGCTCCCGAGGCACGTCCCTATCAAGGTCGCAAGGGTCCTGGAAACAACAGCCGCAACTGCCTGGCAAGGCTGCGGTGCCGGGGCCGCCCGACGCTGTCACGCCTCGATTTCGAGAGCCGAAAGCGGCTTCGAGCAGCAGGCGAGGATGAAGCCGTCATCGATCTCGTGATCGAGGATGCCGCCATTGTGGCTCATCTCGACGGCGCCGGAGACTTTCTTCACCTTGCAGGTTCCGCACAGGCCGAATTCGCAGGCCGCGGGGATCCGCACGCCCGAGGAGCGCGCCGTCTGCAGCACGGTCTGGCCGGCGACGCACTCGGCATCGACATCCGAAAGTGCGAAGCGGATCGGTGTGGCCTCGACGGGAACGGCAATGCCGTCTTCCCCGGGCGACGCGAACGGCGCCGGGACTTCCTCCACCGCGGGGGCGGCAAAGCTCTCCTGGTGGTATTGCGTCATGTCGAAGCCGGCGGCTTCAAGCATGCCGCGCACGGCGCGCATGAAAGGATCCGGACCGCAGCAGAAGATCTCGCGTTCGCGGAAATCGGGCGCCAGCAGCGGCAGCCGGATCGCGTCGATGCGGCCCATATGGCCGTACCAGCCCTCGCGGCTCGACCGCTCCTCGATCATGAAGCCGAGCGACAGGCCCGGCATATGGCCGCCGAGCAGTTCGAGCTCCTTGCGGAAGATGATCTCTTCCGGGCGACGCGCGCAGTTGACGAAGCCGACATCGGTCCATGGCGCGCAATCGTTCAGCCAGCGCAGCATCGACATCATCGGCGTCACGCCGGAGCCGGCCGAGATGAACAGATATTTGGCCGCCGGATGGCTGTGCAGCGAAAAATCGCCGCTCGGCCCATAGGCCTTGACGTGCGAACCGGGCACCAGGTGATCGAACATCCAGCGTGTGCCGGTGCTGCCGGCCTGCGCCTTCACCGTCACCGCGATCGAGAACGGCCGCGACGGCGACGACGACAGCGTATAGGTGCGCATCAGCGGGCCGTCCGGCGTCGGCAGTTCCAGCGTCACGAACTGGCCCGGCTTGTAGCGGAACCAGGTCTGGTTGTCGGAGCGGAAGGTGAAGGTCTTGACGTCAGGCGCCTCGTCGCTGACGCCGATCACTTCCAGCACCTGCAGCCTGTCGTTCCAGGGCGCCATCTGGTCGAGATGGCGATAGAGGCCAAGATCCGTCATCGCGTTCATCCCCAAACCCCTCAGGCGACACTGCGCAGGGCCGGCCGGCCATCGTCGGCAAGGCGCGGACCGATGAAGCGGGCGTACCAGTCGACAAACTGGATCACGCCGCCCTCATGCAGCTCCGAATAGGGGCCGGGTTCATAGGCCGGCGACTGGATGCCGAAGGCGTTTTCCTCGACGATGCGGCGATCCTGGTCGTTGGTCTCGGTCCAGACATGGGTGAGTTCGGCAAGATCGTAGTCGACACCCTCGACCGCATCCTTGTGAATCAGCCATTTGGTCGTCACCGCGGTTTCCGTGGCGCTGATCGGCAGCACGCGGAAGGTGACGGCGTGGTCGCCCAGAATGTGGTTCCACGTCGTCGGATAGTGATAGAGCAGCAAGGAACCGATGCGGTCGTCGGAGACGCTGTCGGACAGGTTCTTCTTCACCGCCCGCTTGCCGGTCATCGTGTAGCTGACCGCATCGCGCAGCAGCGGCGCGCGGGTGGCGCGGTATTGCCCGGCCGGATCGATGCGGAACTTGCTCGGCAGGCCGGCCGCTTCGCATTTGGCCCAGTGTGCCAGCATCTCCGGATCGCTGTCGGCGCCTTGCACGCCGGTCACCGTCGGGGCTTCCGGGAAGGTTTTGCACAGCTCCGGGTGATTGCCGGCGCAGTGGTAGCACTCGCGGTTGTTTTCCCAGACGAGCTTCCAGTTGCCCTTCTCGACGATCGTGCTCTCGAAGGCGATCTTGGCTTCGCTGAGCCGGTGCGGCTTGAGATAGGGTTCGATCATCGCCCGCATCGGCGAGAAGTCGGCGGGTTCCTTGGCCAGGCAGATGAAGATATAGCCGGCCACGCTTTCGCAGGCGACCGGCTTCAGGCCGAACTGGCTCTTGTCGAAACCGTCGGCCATCTGGCGGGCAAACAGCAGCCTTCCGTCCAGCTCATAGGTCCATTGGTGATAGGGGCAGACCAGCTTGGCGGCCATGCCCTTGTCGGTGTTGCAGACGCGGCTACCGCGGTGGCGGCAGGAATTGTGGAAAGCGTTGATCTTGCCCTGCTGATCGCGCACCAGCACGACCGGATAGTCGCCGATCTGCACGGTGATGAAGCTGCCGGGCTTGGGCAGTTCGCAATCATGGCCGACGAACAGCCAGTCGCGATACCAGATCAGCTCCATGTCGAGCTTGAAGAAATCGGGATCGGTATAGAAGGGCTGCTCGAGCGAGAAGCCCTCTCTGCGGCTGTTCAAGAGCCTCAGCATATCGTTGCGCGCTTCCATGTCCTGTCCTCATACGTCAAGGACTGAACTGGTGGTGATTGAGGAAGGATGAGACGCAGGCCGGCGAAAGCCGGGCGCGCGCCATCCGCCTCTTGACCGCCCACCGCGATCAGTCGAGCTCAAAAATCTCGGGCTGGTTTCCGGGCTCTGGAGTGTCCTTGCGGACGGTCGCGACACCTTCCCAGGCTTTCGCCCAGTGGTCTCCCGTTGCGACTTGAACTCCACCACCGTTGCGGGGGCAGCGCCGGATTTTGACCGGCTTCCCAATTCTCCACCCCGTCGTCACGAAGCGGCACCTGAGATGACATGATCTAATCACGACGGCGTTTGCGACATCGGCATGAAAGCGACATCGCATCCATGCGGCGCGACACGCATGCGCAACGATCTGGGCGCGGACAGCGGTCACGAAAATCGTCTTCGCCGATAGCTGTACCTGGCTGTCAAAATCGACCCGGAACAGGGGCAAAAAAGGTTAACGGTTTCGAAAAGTGACTATTAGCGGATTCTAAAATCGAACCGAACGGTTCGTTTCTGTTGACGGTGCGTGCAGGACGGTGTGAACACTGGACCTCCGATACAGTCTGTGATCTTGCGGCTGGCTTTTATTAAGTGATTGATATCAAGAAGAAAAATTTATGGCGAGGAAACCTCTGGCACAATTTCAAGTGGTGGATTCTTGGTCCACACGGAACAACTTCGTGATTGGAAACGGCGATCTGGCTTTCCCACATCGGGGCTGTCCGAACGACGCGATTTCAATCCCAAGACACGCCGCTAGACGGACGGAAAAAATACTGGAGTACTAAAAATGAAAAAGATTGTTCTCACTGCCGCCGCCCTTCTGGCCATTTCCGGCAGCGCCTTCGCTGGTAGCGACCACTACGGTTCGAATGCCGCCGCAGCCACGACTGTCGACAGCTCGTACACCGCTTCGACCAAGAAGTCGGAACCGGCTGCTCAGACGCCTGCCCAGGGCGCAGATCACAACCTCTTCGGCAATAACTAACAACGGGTCCCGGCTAATGGCGGGCTTTCCGCCCGCCGCTCTGGCCGATCTTGAGAAACTCAGGAGACTAACATGAACAAGCTCATCCTTGCTGCCGCCGCCGTCCTGGCCATTTCCGGCAGTGCCTTCGCTGGCAGCGATAACTACGGTTCCAACGGTGCCAACCAGCCGGCCGCTGCGGTCGACCATTCCTACACGGCTTCGGTCGACAAGTCGGCTCCGGCCACCCAGGTGCCTGCTCAGCAGGGCGCTGACCGCAACCTCTTCGGCAAGTAATGCCGGTTCACGGAAATGGCGGCGATGCCGGCCATTCCCGTGAAATCCAGAAATTCAGGAGACTAACATGAACAAGCTCATCCTTGCTGCCGCCGCCGTTCTGGCCATCTCCGGCAGCGCTTTCGCGGGCAGCGACAACTATGGCTCCAATGGCGCCAACCAGCCCGCCGCAACTTCGGTCGACAACTCGCGTACGGCTTCGATCCGCGAGAGCGGCTCGCCCGTCTACAAGCTGCTCAATTCGTCGGGCGACGTGCAGAAGTCCGCTCCTCAGGGCAGCGACCGGAACCTCTTCGGCCGTTAACAGCCGAAGCTGATCTCCAAAAAAAGAGCGGCGGGCCTGGCCCGCCGCTCTTTTTTGTTGCCTTGACCCAGCAGGACCGGCGGCCTCAAGCCGCTTTTGCTTCCGGCTTTTGCAGCGCGAAGGAATGTCCGTCCGCATCGAAGATATGCAGGTCCTCGGCATTGGCGCTCAGCCGCAATGTCGAACCGCGCTTGACCTCGACATTGCCCGGCAGTTTGGTCACCAGCGGCAGGTCGGCGCGGCCGATATCGATATAGACCAGCTGGACCTCGCCGAGCTGCTCGACATAGTCGACCGTTCCCTCGAACAGATAGTCCGCGCCGCTGGCAATCATCAGGTCTTCCGGCCGCACGCCGAAACTGACCGCCGCGCCCTTTGCCGAGGCCGGCGTCGTGATCGGCACCGTCGCCTTGCGGCCGCCGACATGGTTGACGACGGTCGGGTTGCCGGTCTTGTCGATGGTTGCCGGCAGGATGTTCATGGCCGGCGAGCCGATGAACTGGGCGACGAACAGGTTGCCGGGTTTCTTGTAAAGGTCCATCGGCGTGCCGACCTGTTCGACATGGCCGTCCTTCAGCACCACGATGCGGTCGGCCAGCGTCATCGCCTCGACCTGGTCGTGGGTGACATAGATCATCGTCGTGTTGGGCATCGATTCCTTGAGCTTGGCGATCTCGATGCGCGTGGCGACGCGTAGCGCCGCGTCAAGGTTCGACAGCGGCTCGTCGAACAGGAACACTTTCGGATTGCGCACGATGGCGCGGCCGATGGCGACACGCTGGCGCTGGCCGCCCGACATCGCCTTGGGCAGCCGGTCGAGATATTTGGTCAATTGCAGGATTTCCGCCGCCTGCCGCACGCGGCGGTCGATCTCGGCCTTGTTCTCCTTGCCGATCTTCATCGAGAACGCCATGTTGTCGTAGACCGTCATATGCGGATAGAGCGCGTAGGACTGGAACACCATGGCGATGCCGCGCTTGGACGGCGGCACGTCGTTGACCACGTCGCCATCGATCTTGAGTTCGCCCGACGTGATTTCCTCGAGCCCGGCGATCGAGCGCAGCAAGGTCGACTTGCCGCAGCCCGATGGACCGACGAAGACGATGAACTCGCCCGATTTGATATCGAGGTCGATGCCGTGGAGAATGTTGAGATTGCCGTAGGACTTCTTCACTTGTCTCAGATTGACATCGGCCATTGGTGTCCTCCCAGTGATTTCCTCAAAGATTTCAGTCTATGCGTCCGAACCAGGCGGCGTAGCCGCCAAGCTCGATCGAACCGGTGCTCGCCTGCCCGGAAAACCCATGTCCCGGCAAAGGTTGCAGTGATCGGCTGCCAAGGTCAACCTTGGCCGGCTTGGCGCCGAGGTTAAAGACGCAGACAACCTGCTCATTGCCGGCGCGGCGCGTGAAGGCGACGGTGTCGCCCTCGCTTTCGATGAAGGTGATGTCGCCCTTGGCCAGCGCCGGATGGGCGCGGCGGAAGGTCAGGAAGCGCCGGTAGTGCTCGAGCAGCGAAGCCTGGTCGCCCTGCTGGACATTGACAGCCTGCGCCAGATGCTTGGCCGGCACCGGCAGCCAGGGCTTGGCCTGGGAAAAGCCGCCATTCTTGGCGCCGCCATCCCACACCATGGGCGTGCGGCAGCCGTCGCGGCCCTTGAATTCCGGCCAGAAGCGGATGCCATAGGGGTCCTGCAGATCCTCGAAGCGCAGTTCGGCCTCGCCCAGCCCGAGTTCTTCGCCCTGGTAGATGCAGACCGAGCCGCGCAGCGACATCAGCAATGCCGAGATGACCTTGAGATAGGCGACTGGGTCGGCTTCGCCGGCGGCCCAGCGCGAGGCCGGGCGCATCACGTCGTGGTTGGAAAACGCCCAGCACGACCAGCCGTCGCTGGCGACCTTGCCGAAAGCCTCCAGCACCGAACGCACCTTGGCGGCGCTGATCTTTTCCGGCGCCAGGAAGTCGAAGGAATAGCACATATGCACGCGCTTGCCGCCGGCCGTATAGGCGGCAACAACTTCCAGCCCGCGCTGCGAATCGCCGACCTCGCCAACGGCGGCGGTTGCCGGATATTCGTCGAGCAAAGCGCGGAAGCGTTCGAGGAAGCCGAGATTTTCCGGACGGCTCTTGTCGTAGAGATGGTCCTGGTAATTGTAGGGATTGACCGCCGGCGCGGTCTGGTCGTTGCGTTCTTCCGGCGGCAGCGGCGGATTGTTCTCCAGGCCCTGGCTGTGGAAGTAGAAATTGATCGTGTCGAGGCGGAAGCCGTCGACGCCGCGTTCCAGCCAGAAGCGGGTGACGTCGAGCAGCGCATCCTGGACTTCGCGGTTGTGGAAGTTGAGGTCGGGCTGCTCGGCCAGGAAATTGTGCAGGTAATATTGCTGGCGGCTGGTGTCCCACTGCCAGGCCGACCCGCCGAAGATCGACAGCCAGTTGTTGGGCGGCGTGCCGTCTGGCCTGGCGTCCGCCCAGACATACCAGTCGGCCTTGGGATTGGTGCGGCTCGACCGGCTTTCCTTGAACCAGGGATGGATGTCGGCCGTGTGCGACAGCACTTCGTCGATCATCACCTTGAGACCCAGCCGGTGCGCCTCCGCCGTCAGCGCGTCGAAATCGGCCAGCGTGCCGAACATCGGGTCGACGTCGCAATAGTCCGAGACGTCGTAGCCGAAATCCTTCATCGGCGATTTGAAGAAGGGCGAGATCCAGATGGCGTCCGCGCCGAGCGCGGCGATGTAGGGCAGCCGTCCGATGATGCCCTTGAGGTCGCCGATGCCGTCGCCGTTCGAATCCTGGTAGCTGCGCGGATAGATCTGGTAGATCACCGCGCCTCGCCACCAGTCGCGATCGACGGCGAGGTCAGGGTTCGAACTGGCTTTCAAAGCGGATTGCATGGTTTCAGCCTCCTTTCACCGAGCCGGCGAGCAGCCCGCGGACGAAATAGCGCTGCAGCGAGAAGAAGACGATCAGCGGCACGATGATGGTGATGAAGGCCGATGTCGTCAGAATCTCCCAGTTGCCGCCGCGAGAGCCGAGCAGCGCGTTGAGCTTGGCCGTCAACACGATCTGGTCGGGTGCCGTACCAAGGAAAACCATCGCCACTAGGAGATCGTTCCATACCCACAGGAATTGGAAGATGGCGAAGGAGGCCAGCACCGGGAAGGACAGCGGCAGCACGATCTTGACGAAGATCTCGAAATCGCTGGCGCCGTCGATGCGGGCCGATTCCATGATCTCGCGCGGCAGGCCGGCGATATAGCTCCTCAGCAGGTAGATGGCGAAAGGCAGGCCGAAGCCGGTATGCGCTAGCCATATGCCGAGATAGGTCTTCGACGGCACGCCGAAGAAAGTACCGACGCCGTTATAGAGCTTGAGCAGCGGGATCAGCGACATCTGCAGCGGCACCACCAGCAGGCCTATGATGACCGCGATCAGCAGCGCCCTTCCGGGAAACCGCATCCAGGCCAGCGCATAGGCGGCAAAGGCGGCGATCAGGATCGGGATGACGGTCGCCGGTATGGTGACGGTCAGCGAATTCATGAACGAGCGGCCGATGCCTTCCGAGAACAGCACGGTCTGATAGTTGTCGGTGGTGAATTTCGGCGGCGCCGACGAGGCATAGTAGAGGCGCTGGCCGCGGTCGCCTTCGAACGCCTTGGGCGAGGTCATGACGAAGCTGCCGTCGGCATTGACCTGCAGGGTGACGCCGTCACCCAGGTCGGCCGATGAGCCGGCCGGATATTGCGTCGGTGCCGCGGCCTTGACACCGAAGGCACTGATGTTGCGCTTGGCGCCATCGCCGAAGATGTTGCCCTCGAGGACGAACTTGCCGTCCTTCTGGGTCTGCGCCGTGGCGGGCGGCAGCCGCCCGGCCTCGGTCTGGCTGGAACTGGCGAACGAATTCCACCAGCCCGAGGCGACGATCTGGTCCTTGTCGCGCAGCGACGAGACCAGGATGCCGAGTGTGGGAATGGTCCAGATGGCAACGAAGACCAGCACCGCTATGTGGACGCCGAAACGGCTGACGAAGGATTTTCCAGTCGCGACGGCCATCTCAGTGTCCTCCCGTCTCTTTGTTCGCCTGGCGGATGTTCCAGACCATGATCGGGATGACCGCGATCATGATGATGATGGCAATCGTCGCGCCACGGCCGAAATCGCCGCCGCCGCGGAACATCCAGTCGAACATCAGATTGGCCAGCACCTGGCTGTTCCACTGGCCGTTGGTCATGGTCAGCACGATGTCGAACACTTTGAGCACGAGGATGGTGATGGTGGTCCACACGACGGCGATGGTGCCCCAGATCTGCGGCACCATGATCTTCCAGAAGATCTGGAACGGATTGGCGCCGTCGATGACGGCGGCTTCCAGAGTTTCTTCCGGAATGCCGCGCAGCGCCGAGGACAGGATGACCATGGCGAAGCCGGTCTGGATCCAGATCAGGATGATCATCAGGAAGAAATTGTTCCAGAACGGCAGCGATATCCACACCTGCGGCTGGCCGCCGAAATGCTGGATGATGGCGTTGAGCAGGCCGATCTGCACCTGGCCCTCGCCGCGATACTCGTAAATGAACTTCCAGATCACGCTGGCGCCGACAAAGGAGATGGCCAGCGGCAGGAAGATCAGGCTCTTGGCGATCGTGCCCCACCAGATCTTGTCGGTGAGCACGGCAATGATCAGGCCCAGGAAGGTGCAGGCCGCCGGCACCACCGCCAGCCACAGCAGGTTGTTCAGGATCGAGTGTCGGAGGTCGGGATCGCGAAGCGCCCACTCATAGTTGGCCAGCCCCACGAAACTGGTGCCGCCGCGGTCGAGGAAGGAAAGCCACAGTGTCGCGATCACCGGGTAGATCAGGTAGATGGTGAGAATGATCAGCGCCGGGCCGACAAACAGCCATGGCCGCACAAGGCCCTGCCGGCGTAGATTGTTGACGGCAGCCGCGCCGGTCACCCCACGCGAGGGGAAGGTCAGGTCCAGCAGTTTGTTGGCGCCCCAGAAGTAGGCGACACAGCCGCCGACGCCGATGATGATGACGAAAATGGCCGAGAAGATCTGAGCCGCCATGGGTCCCTCTCCCTGCGCATGACCAGCCAGGCAAGCTGGCGGTCGGATGCACCGACTTTGTGAGTCATTCGGAACAATCGAAACGCGAAGGCTTCCGGCGTATGCCGCCGGTCGGACCCGGGCCGTGGCCCGGATCCTGCAGGAGGATCAGTAAGGTTTTAGCTAGCCTGTAGCGACCTACTTGATTGCGTCCCAGCTCTTCTGGATGTCGGCGGCCACGTCCTGGGCAGATTTGCCGCCGACCAGATCGATCATGCCCGTCCAGAACGAGCCCGCGCCGACCTTGCCGGGCATCAGGTCGGAGCCGTCGAAGCGGACAGTCGTCGCTCCGACCAGGATCTCGCCCTGCTTCTTCAGCGCATCGCTGCCATAGGCATCCTTATTGGCGCCCTTGAAGGGGGTGACGAAGCTCTTCTGCGCCATCCACAATTCATGTGCGAGCGGCATTTCGAGGAACTTGATGAACTCGCGCGATGCCTTGGAATCCTTGGTGATCATCACCAGCGTTCCGGCGACCTCCAGGGGTGTGCCGAGTTCCGGCTTGGAGGCGTAGGGCGGGTAGGGGAAGAAGTCCGCGTCCTGGCCGAGCTTCACGCCCTCCGGGAAGAAGGAGGGGATGAACGATGCCTGATGGTGCATGTAGCACTTCGGCGGCACGGTAAAGAGGCCCTTCGGGCTGTCGCGGAAGTCGGTCGCGGCCACCGCCTTGGCGCCGCCATCGACCATCTTGTCGTCGGTGGCGATCTTGCCGAAGATGTCGATGGCGTTGACCACCGCCGGATCGGTGAACGGGATCTCGTTCTTGACCCACTTGTCATAGACTTCCGGCGGCTGCGTCCTGAGCATGATGTCCTCGACCCAGTCGGTCGCCGGCCATCCGGTCGCGCCGCCAGAACCAAGCCCGATGCACCAGGGCTTACCGCCATCGGCGATGATCTTCTTTTCGAGCTCGGCCAGTTCCTCCTGGGTCTTCGGCACCTTGTAGCCGGCTTCCTGGAAATTGTCGGGCGAGTACCAGACCAGCCCCTTCACGTCGATCTTGTAGGGAAAGGCATAGAAAGCCGACTTGCCGTCCTTGCCGGTATAGGTGCCTAGTTTGGCCCAGGAGTCGCCGGCGGCGTAGTTCTCCTTGATCCAGGCGGCGACGTCGTCGCCCAGCGGGGTCAGCACACCTTTGGAAGCAAGATCCTGGATAAGGCCCGGCTGCGGCAGGACGGCGATGTTCGGCGGGCTGCCGGCCTGGGTGTCGATGACGATCTGCTGCTCGTAGTTTTCGGACGAGGAGTATTTCACCTCCGCCCCGGTCGCCTCGGAGAAATAGTCAAGCACCGAACGGACAAGCGTCTCATCCTCGCCGCGCCACGGCCCGAAGATGGTCAGGGTCTCGCCCTTGAGGTCGACTTTCTTGAGGTCTTCAAAGTTTGCCCAGTTGAAGCGCTTGTCCTCGCCCGGCTTGAACTTCAGTTCGGCATGCGCAGGCGCATTCAGGGCGAACGTGGCAAACGCAACACCCAGCAAAAGCATTTTCTTCATCGGTATTCCTCCCAGTGGGTCACACACACCGGACGGAACCTCCATTCCGCCCGCCGACGCCGCAGGACTGTGACTCAGTCGCAAGGGAACCGCAACCTTTCGAAGAGTCTTCCAAAGCGCTTTGGCTTTTCCGATCACGCCATTGAATCATCCGAAAGTCAAGAGGCTCGGTAGCTAATCGATTTAATCTAGCGAATTTTGTCGCCGAAAAGTGCAGCGCAGCATGCTTTTTTGGCAGCGCAACAGCAATTTTCGTTTCAAACTGGCCCCAACCCCGACTATGGTCATCTCGATATCGTCGCGCCCTTGTGGTGATTGGGTCGATTCAATTTAAAAGCGCTTTGAGGGAATGGAGACCGTTGTGAACCTCAAGCAGCTCGCGCATATGCTGGCGCTTTCGCAGACCACGGTAAGCCGGGCATTGAACGGCTACCCGGAGGTCAACGAGGAAACGCGCAGGCGCGTCATGGACGCCGCCAAGCGCCATGGCTATCGCCCTAATCCCAGCGCGCGGCGGCTGGCGACTGGCAAATCCGGCATGATCGGTTATGTCCTGCCGACCGGCGCGGCCGTCGACATCGATCCGCATTTTGTCGAGTTCCTGTCGGGCCTCGGCGACTATGCCCGCTCGCACGAGCTTGACCTCGTGCTGTCGCCGGCCGATGCCGACGACCAGGAGACGACCTATCGGCGCATCGTCGCCAACCGGCAGGTCGATGCCGTCTATATCTCCTCGCCGCGGCCGCAGGACAGTCGGGTGGCGCTGGTCAGCACGCTCGGCATTCCCTTCCTCGTCCATGGCCGCAGCGAAGGCTTCGATTTCGACTATCCCTATCTCGACATCGACAATGAGGGCGCATTCCACGAAGCGGCGCGGCTGCTGGTCCAGCTCGGCCACCGGCGGCTGGCGCTGATCAATGGCGACGACCGCGAGACCTTCGCCATCCATCGCGAGCGCGGCGTGCGCCGGGCGCTCGCGGCAAGTGGGCTGAGCCTGGGCGAACGCCATGTTTGTTCTGTGGTCATGACCGAAGAGAACGGCTATCGCGCCACCAGGCGTCTGCTCGAGGAGGGCGATGCGCCGACGGCAATCGCCTGCTCCAGCCTGATCATGGCGCTGGGCGTCGTGCGCGCGGTGCGCGACCTAGGCCTCACCATTCCCGGCGATGTCTCGCTGATCGCCCATGACGACGTCTTCCCCTGGTTGAAGCCGGAAAATTTTTCCGTGCCGCTGTCGACGACGCGCTCGTCCATCCGCCTTGCCGGCGCCCGCGTCGCAGAGCGGCTGGCGGCGCGGATTTCAGGGCTGGAAGAAGGCGCCCGCGGCGAAGTCTGGCCGGTCGATCTGGTGATCAGGGGATCGGTTGCGGGAGCGCCGGCCTAGTCTAGGACCTGACCTCGATCAGGGGTCGGGTGCGCCCTGTTTGCGCCCTGCGTATCCCTTAGTCCGGACCGGGATCACCTCACATGGATCCTATTAACGCCGCATTAGCCCGCCTGCTCCAACATGGGCGGATGAACACCGATCAGCCCAGCGCGGTTTTCGGCCGGCGCGGGCGCGAGAGTCGCGTCCCGGCGGCCCCGATTGGGCGCACCGCAAGACCGACGCGCCCTGTCGGCCATATCGTGTTTCTGCTTGGCTTAACGGGCCTTTTGCTGACGGTCGGCGCTGGGATCTTCTGGACGTTGCCAGGGATCGGGAAGGCAAATGCGGAAGCCGCGCGGACCGAACAGAAAGTGGTCGAAATCGTCAACCAACCGATTACACATCTGCCTCGGTCCGGGTCATTCACGGTGTTTTCGCCAGGCTGGTTTCATGCGGGTGCGACCAAGCCGGACTTCAACAATGTCGACATCCGGACCACACAGGAACGCCTCTATGAGGGTCATGTCACGTCAGACCTGAACCCCACCGAAATGTTCATCGGCAGCGAACTCGAATTCAACGCGATGACCAAACATTTCTACACCGACCAAACACTGCCCAAGAAGCGGCTCTCCGACACGGAAATGGTCGAGATCAACGGTCTCTACCGCGTCATCGGCCATGACGAGCAGGCGGCATTGATGCGATGGCTTGTTATCTCAGGGCTGGCGGTCGTTGGGCTTTGTCTCGCATCCGCGTTGCTTCTGCAGATCGGCCGAACCCGGCAGCTCCCGGCGGCATAGACCGGAAGCTCAGAGGAAAATTCACTCATTCGCCGCCTCGGCCGCCTTGATGTCCAGCAGCCCGTAGCCAAAATCATTGTCGCGCCCCTTTGGGCCGAGATCCTTGGCGGTGGCTGCCAGCGCTTTCTCGATGTCGTCGGCCGAGCGGCCAGGCGAAGCATGGAGGAGATTGGCGATGGCGCCGCTGAGGATCGCCGCGGCGAAAGAGGTGCCGGTAACGACATCCGAGCCGGCGCCGCTTGGCGCCACCATCTCGACGCCGGGCGCCGAGATGAAGACATAGGCGCCGCGATTGGCCTGCGGCATCAGAGCGTCCTTGGCGTCGGTCGCGGTCACCGCGATGACGCCGTCGAAGGCGGCCGGGTAGCCATAGGGTGCTTTCGGTCCGTTGTTGCCGGCGGCGGCGACCAGCACCATGCCGAGCGCGCGGGCATTGCGGCAGGCGGCGCCGAGCAGGTCGTTCTTCGGTCCGACGAAGCTCATATTGATGATGCTGACATTCTGTTCCGCCGCCCAGTCGAGCGCCGACAGGATGACATCCATGGTCGACTTGCCGCCTTCGAAGGCGCGGGCGTGGTAGATCCTGGCGCCCGGCGCCATGCCTTCCAGGGCGCCGACGCCGGCGATCAGCCCGTCGATCGAGGTGCCATGATCACGCTTTTCGACCGGCACGTCGGGCATGGCGTCGAACTGCGCGGCGATGACACCGGCCAGCGCCGGATTGCTGTCGTCGATGCCGGTATCGATGACGGCAACGCGGACGTTTTGGCCGCTCGCCTGTTTGGCATCGAGCGCGATGCGGTCAAAGGCATAGTTGACGATGCCGGCGGCCTGCTGCAGCGAATAGATGTGGTTGGGCTCGCGCCGCTGCGTGCGGCCGTCGGCGGCAAGTTGGGCCAGCACGACGCCGACGGGACGACCGTCGGGAATGCCGAAGCGTACCAAAGTGGTGCCGAGCAGGCGTGACTGGCGCTGCGAGCGCACTTCGAGGCCGAAGGAGGCGGCGATCTGCTGCACGGCGCCGGCATCGCCGTCAACCGTCACCAGCACCTCGTCGGGCACAAACTCGCCGGCCACGGCGCGCGGCGGCTGGACGGCGACGAGATCGGTCGGCGAGACGATCGGCCCGCCGGCCGGCGGGCCGGCCTGATTGTTACCGGGCGGCGTGACCGGCTCCGGCTGCGGCGTCGGCACCGGTGCCGGAGGCGCGACCGGATTGGGAAACAGGTCGACGATCAGGGCGGGAAGAAAGACGGCGGCCGCCTGGTCAGGACCCGCACCGCCGGCATTGTCGCTGGCGCTGCCGTCCTTGGCGCAGTCGGCGCCGGCCGCGTTGCTGCCGTTTCGGCAGTCGGTTTTCGTCTGGTCGCCCTTGGCGGCATTGGTCTGTGCCGACGCAGGCACGGCGGCGATTGTCATCGCCGCCGCCAGGATCGCCGCAAATCGAAGGGCCGCCTCAGCCGCCATTAACCGGTTTCCTTCCCTCGATCACAGTGTCGGCGAATGGCTGGGCGGCAATAAGGCTGAGCTGCTTGGCATAGTCGGCTGCGTTGGCGGCGGGAATGCCGATCCGGAACACGCTGTCCGCGGTCGGTCCACCGATGACCTTCAGCCCGTTGCTGCCGAGGAATGCCGAAATGTCCGACATCTTCGCATCCGGTTTGAACTTGACCAGGGCGAACGGCATTTTCGCCAGGTCGTCTTGCGCGCCGGCGATTTCGAAATCCTTGCCCTTGCCGCCGGGCTGCACCAGGGACTGCACCGCGATCAGCAAAAGCAGGACCGCGGCCGCCGCCCAGGCGACGCCGACGGGCACCGCCATGAAGCGGGCCCAGGCATGCGCCAGCCAGGACGAACCTGCTGGCTTGCGCGCGGGTCCGGCCTCGGCGTCGAGTGCCTTGGCGAAGCGGCTGAGCGCGTCGGCGGGCGGGCGGATGGCTTCATTGGCCGCCGATGTGCCGGAGAATTCGGCTTCGGCCTCGCCAAGGGCTGCCATCGCCGCCGGATCGGTCGCCAGCCACTCCTCGACGGCTTCGAGGTCGGAACCTTCCAGCGAGCCGTTCAGGTAGAACGGCAGCAGCGTTTCCATTTCGTCGCGGCGCGACATTTTTTCAGCGGCGCTCATGGCCACCCCCTGTCGTAACCGGCGGCCTTGAGGGCCTCGCCGAGTTTCTTGCGGGCGTAGAACATCCGGGTCTTGACCGTCGCGACCGGGATGGCGAGCACCTCGCCGATCTCGGTTACCGACTGTCCGTGATAATAGGCAAGGTCGATCACCGTGCGGTGTTCTTCGGGCAAGGCGTCGATAAAGCGGCGCAAGGCGGCGGCCTTGTCCTCTTTCATGGTGACGACCTCCGGCGTGTCGGCGCTGTCCGGCACCGCGGCGGCCGCCTCGTCGTCGACCCAGTCTTCCTTCTTCTTGCGCAGCAGCGACAGCGCCTTGAACCGGGCGATGCCGAGCAGCCATGTCGAGACTTCGGAACGCCCCTCGAAGCCTGGCGCCTGGCGCCACAGCTCAAGGAACACCTCGTTCGCGATATCGTCAGCCATCATTTCCGATCCCGTCTGGCGCGCCACGAAGCGGTAGACCCGCGCGTGGTGACGCATGAACAGGAGCCGCACGGCGGCACGGTCGCCCTTCGCGACCCGGTCGACGAGCGCGCGATCTGTCTCCGTCGCTGCCGTCATGGCCGGTCGAGCCGCCTGGCTCCTGTCTGCTCTGTCGCCGGTCGGTCCAAAAAGGTTCATCCTCCGCCAAGGAATTTGCGGAGGCTAACTGAAGAACGGGGCGGTTGCCAGTAGGGACGCCTTTCCTTCCCCCCCTTGTGGGGGAAGGTGGATCGGCGCGCAGCGCCGAGACGGATGAGGGGTGCTCCAGCGGAGTGAGACGTTGGCTTTTCCCGGAACACCCCTCATCCGACCTCGCTTCGCGAGGCCACCTTCTCCCGCAAGGGGAGAAGGAAAGGCGACCCGCTCAACCCAAGAAAGGCTTCGCCTTCATCGTCGCCGGTACCGGCACGCCGAGCCGGCTCAGCACCGTCGGCGCCAGCTGCAGCTGGTCGAGCAGCGTATCGGCTTCAGGCCCTTGGCCTTGTCCGAAATAATACAGCGCGAAATCCTGCATCTCGTCATCATGGCCGCCATGGTGGCCGCGGTCGGTCTGGCCATGGTCGGCGGTGACCATCACCTCGTAGCCGGCCGCGATCCAGCCCGGCAGGAAGGCGGCCAGCATGCCGTCCATCGCGTAGACGGCATGGTCCATCTCGTGGCAGTCATGGCCGAAGCGATGGCCCATGGAGTCCAGCGTGCAGGTGTGCAGGATGCCGTAGTCGATGCCGTGGCGTTTGGTCAGCATGGTCAGCGTCGCGAACAAATCGACGTCGCTCGGCGTCATCTGGTTGCGGGCGTTGTAGCCGGTCATGGTGTGGAAGCGGCCATGCGTGATCGGCCCACCCGGCTCGTCATACTCCATGTCCTCGACCAGGTCGAACGGGTGGGAGCGGAAGAATTCCGACCAGTAGGAGTGGGTGACCGCCCCGGTCCTGCCGCCGGCCTTGCTGACTTCGGAGAAGATGTCGGGCTGCCCGACGCGGAACCGATTCTCATTGGAAAGGATGCCATGCACCTGCGGCGACACGCCGGTGTGGATCGAGGCATAGCAGCAGGCCGAGGTCGACGGCAGCACCGAGCGCATCTTCCAGACCCGCGCTTCACCCGATTGCACCCAGCCTTCGAGATTGCCCATCAGCCGGCGCCAGTTGCGATAGGGAACGCCGTCGAGGATGATCAGCAGAAGCTTGGATTTGAGCGCCATGGGCTGCTCCATGATGTCTGGCTGTTGAAACGGGAACGCCGCGTGCCGTTTCTGGCACACGGCGTTCTTGTATGTAAATCAGACGGGGCACGTGAATCAGACAGGCAGGGTCCGGCTAAGCGTTGAGCCAGCACTCACCAAGCGCGTAGCCATCCATCATCTCGCCGATCGGGCTCTTGGCAAAACCGCCGATCTTGTTGGTAGTCGCGGCATCGATGAACTGGTTGAAGAACGGCACGATCAGGCCGCCCTCGTCGCGCATCAGGACCGCCATGTCGTGGTAGATCGCCTTGCGCTTGGCGTGGTCGAGCTCGCCGCGCGCCGCAAGCAGCATCTTGTCGAATTCCGGCCGCTTGAAGCGCGTGTCGTTCCAGTCGGCGGTCGAGACGTAGCCGGTGGAATACATCTGGTCCTGCGTGGCGCGCCCGCCCCAGTAGGAGAGCGAGAAGGGCTGCTTGTTCCAGACTTCCGACCAGTAGCCGTCGCCGGGCTCGCGCTTGATCTCGATCTTGATGCCGGCCTTGGCGCAGGACTGCTGATAGAGCTGGGCGGCGTCGACGGCGCCGGGGAAGGCGACATCGGAAGTGCGCAGCAGGATCGAGCCGCTGTGGCCCGACTTCTTGTAGAGAGCGGCCGCCTTCTCCGGATCGAACTTGCGCTGTTCGATGTCGGTCGAAAACAGCGGGTAGGCTTCGTTGATCGGGAAGTCGTTGCCGACCGAGCCATAGCCGCGCAGGATCTTCGTCAGCATTTCCTCGCGGTCCATGGCGAGTTTCAGCGCCATGCGCAGGTCGTTGTTGTCGAAGGGCGCGGTGTCGCAGAACATGTTGAACGGGTAGTAGCCCTTGCCCGACACGTTCTCGATGCTGACGCCGGGGATGCGCTTGACCAGGTCGACGACCTTGGGCTCGACGCGGTTGATCATGTGCACCTGGCCGCCCTGCAGCGCCGCAAGCCGCGCGGTGGCGTCATTGATGACGACGATCTCGATCTGGTCGGCATGGCCCATCTTGTCGCCTTGCCAGTAATTGGCGAAGCGCTCGCCGCCATGGCGCACGCCGGGCTGGTTGACGGTGACCTTGTAGGGACCGGCGCTGATGCCGGCATTGGGATTGTCCTTGCCGCCATTCGGCTGGATGACGAGGTGGTAGTCGGCCATCAGATAGGGGAAATCGGCGTCGGCATCGCCGAGCGTGACGATGACTTCCTTGCCGCTTGCCTTGACGCCCTTGATGTTCTTGAGGATGCCGAGCGCACCGGATTTGGACTTCTCGTCGGCATGGCGCTCGATGGTGGCGGCGATGTCTTCGGCGGTGACGGTCTTGCCGTTGTGGAACTCGATGCCGTCGCGCACCTTGATCGTCCAGGTCTTGGCATCCTTGGATGCGCCGATCTCCTGCGCGATCATATTGGTCAGGCTGTTGTCGGGCATCAGCCGGACCAGATATTCGCCCCACTGCTTGCCGAAGCTGAAGGTGACCTGGCTGAGGTTCAGCGCGGGGTCGAGGCTGTTGGTCGACTCGCCGCCCTGCAGGCCGGCCTTGAGGATGCCGCCCTTGACCGGCGTCTGTGCGAAGGCTTTCCCGGCCAGCGTCGTTGCCAGCGCCGCCGACACACCCAGTGCCGCCGTGCGGCCAAGGAAGTCGCGCCGCGATATCCGGCCCTGGCCGGCGAGATCGGCGAGATGGTCGAGTTCCGTCTTCATGTTCCTACCCCCTGTTGAAAACAACGTCACGGGCAGCGCCCGTCCGCAAGGACGTGTGGCGCTTTCGTGTTGCATCTGGATGACGACAGCCGCCCGACCAGCAGGTCGCTAGTTCCCCGCGCTGGCCATGCGCCGCCCCTTGATCGCCTTTTCCAGCCAGCCGATCTCCATCTCCGGAACCGACGACAGGAGAAGGTCGGTATAGGCATCGAAGGGCGGCGTCAGAACCTTGCTCTTCGAGCCGTAGCGAACCACTTCGCCGCGATACATCACCGCGATCGAATCGGCGATCGACTTCACCGTCGCCAGATCGTGGGTGATGAAGAGATAGGCGACCTTTTCATGCTGCTGCAGGTTGAGCAGCAGCTTGAGGATGCCGTTGGCCACCAGCGGATCGAGCGCCGAGGTCACCTCGTCGCAGATGATCAGCTTCGGCTTGGCGGCGAGCGAACGGGCGATGCAGACGCGCTGCTTCTGGCCGCCGGACAGCTCGGCCGGATAGCGGTCGACGAAGCCCTTGCCCATCTCGATCTCGTCAAGCAGCTCGGCGACGCGCTTGTCGCGTTCCCTGCCGCGCATGCCGAAATAGAATTCGAGCGGCCGGCCGATGATAGTGCCGACGGTCTGGCGCGGGTTCATCGCCACGTCGGCCATCTGGTAGATCATCTGCAACTGGCGCAGATCTTCCTTCGGCCGGTCGGCAAGCCGGTTGGCGAGCGGGCGCCCATCGAAGGTGACGGTGCCTTGTTCGGGCGGCAAAAGTCCGGTGATGGCGCGCGCCAGCGTCGACTTGCCGGAGCCGGATTCGCCGACCACGGCCAGCGTCTGGCCGGGGTAGATGTCGACCGAGACGTTCTTCAGCACCTTGACGTGGCCGCCGCCATAGGCGGCGGTGACGTTCTTCACCGACAGGAACGGCGTGGCGCCGGGGTTCTGCTCCTGGTGCTCGATCTCATGCACCGAGACCAGCGCGTTGGTGTATTCCTGGCGCGGCTCCTTGATGATCTGCCTTGTACCGCCCCATTCGACCAGCCTGCCATGGCGCAGCACCATGATCTCGTCGGAGACCTGGGCGACGACGGCAAGGTCGTGGGTGATGTAGAGCGCCGCCACATGGGTGTCGCGGATGGCATCCTTGATCGCCGACAGCACGTCGATCTGCGTCGTCACGTCGAGCGCCGTTGTCGGCTCGTCGAAGACGATCAGGTCGGGTTCCGAGCACAGCGCCATTGCCGTCATGACGCGCTGAAGCTGGCCGCCCGAGACCTGGTGCGGAAAGCGTTCGCCGATGGTTTCAGGGTTCGGCAGGCTGAGCTTCTTGAACAGCGCGACGGCGCGCTTCTCGGCTTCGGCGCGTGTCGCCGTGCCATGCAGCAGCGTGGCTTCCACCACCTGGTCCATCAGCCGGTGCGCCGGGTTGAAGGCGGCCGCCGCCGACTGCGCGACATAGCAGACCTCGCGGCCGCGCAGTTTGCGGAAACCTTCCTTGCCGCCCTTCAGGATGTCGCGGCCGTTGAGGATCACCTCGCCGCCGGTGATGCGCACGCCGCCGCGGCCATAGCCCATCGACGACAGGCCGATGGTCGACTTGCCGGCGCCAGATTCGCCGATCAGGCCCAGCACCTTGCCCTTTTCCAGCGTCAGCGAGACATCGTGCACCAGCACGATGTTCTTTGGCGCCTCGCCGGGCGGGTAGACCGTGGCCTCGATGCGCAGATTCCTGATATCGAGCAGCACGCCGGGCTTCGCTTTGCTGTCGGCCATCACCCGCGTCCTCCCTTCAGGCTTGTCGTGCGGTTGAGAATCCAGTCGGCGACAAGGTTGACCGAGATGGCGAGCGCGGCGATCGCCCCCGCCGGAATGAGTGCTGCGGCGATGCCGAAGACGATGCCGTCCTTGTTTTCCTTGACCATGCCGCCCCAGTCGGCGTCCGGCGGTTGCACGCCAAGGCCGAGGAAGGACAGCGTCGACAGGAACAGGACAGCATAGATGAAGCGCAGGCCGAGTTCCGAAACCAGCGGCGACAGCGCATTGGGCAGGATTTCGCGGAAGATGATCCAGGCGCTGCCTTCGCCGCGCAGTTTTGCCGCCTCGACATAATCCATGACGTTGATGTCGACGGCGACCGCGCGCGACAGGCGGTAGACGCGGGTCGAGTCGAGAATGCCCATGACCAGGATCAGCGTTACCAGGTTTGTCGGCAGCACGGAGAGCACGACCAGGCCCATGATCAGGGTCGGGATCGACATCAGCAGGTCGACGAGGCGCGACAGGATCGTGTCGAACCAGCCGCCGAACACCGCCGCCGAGAAACCGAGTATGGCGCCGAGCGAGAAGGACAGCGCGGTGGCCAGCACGGCGATGAACAGGGTGATGCGGGCGCCGTAGATCATGCGCGACAAGAGATCGCGGCCGAGATTGTCGGTGCCGAGCCAATGCGCGGCCGACATTGGTTCCCAGACGTCGCCGACGATCTCGGCATTGTCGTGCGGCGAGATCCACGGTGCCAAGATCGCCGCCAGTACGAACAGGGCGGTCAGCACCAGGCCGATCAGGGCGGGGATGGGAATGCGTCTTATATCGAGCATGCCCGCCCCCTCACTTTGGATGTCGCAGACGCGGATTGGCGACGATCGCCGCAATGTCCGCGATGATGTTGAGGCTGATGTAGACGGCGGCAAAGATCAGGCCGACCGCCTGCACGACCGGCACGTCGCGCTTGGTGACGTGGTCCACCAGATATTGCCCCATGCCGGGATAGACGAAGATCACCTCGACCACGACGACGCCGACGATGAGATAGGCGAGGTTGAGCATGACGACGTTGATGATCGGCGCGATGGCGTTCGGGAAGGCATGCTTGCGGATGACGGCAAAGGCCGAGAGCCCCTTGAGCTCCGCCGTCTCGACATAGGCCGACTGCATGACGTTGAGGATCGCGGCTCGGGTCATGCGCATCATGTGGGCCAGCACCACCAGCGTCAGGGCCGTCGCCGGCAGCGCGATGGCCTGCATGCGCTCGCCAAAGGGCATGCCGTCATAGACGGTCGAGATGGCGGGAAAGATCTGCCATTTCACCGCGAAGAAATAGACCAGGAGATAGCCGATGAAGAATTCCGGGAAGGAGGTCGAGGCGAGCGCCAGCCCGGAGATCAGCTTGTCGACCCAGCCATTGCGGTAGCGCACGGCGATCAGGCCGAGGATGATCGCCAGCGGTACGGCCACGACCGCCGCCCAGAAGGCCAGGAACAGCGTGTTCCACAGCCGGCCCTTGATCGAGGTGGCGATATCCTGGCCGCTCGACATGGCAGTGCCGAGGTCGCCGGTCAGCACGCCGCCGAGCCAGTGGAAATACCTGACATAGGCCGGGTCGTTGAGGCCGAGCTGTTCGCGCAGATTGGCGAGCGACTCCGGCGTCGCCGATTGTCCCAGAATGGCTTGCGCGACGTCGCCGGGCAGGATTTGCGTGCCGGCGAAGATCAGGACCGAAATGGCCAGCAGAAGGAGGATGCCCAGCGCGACGCGCTGGGCAATTAGCTTCAGGATGGGTGAGGACATCTCCGCAAAGCCGGACTCAGGCCTGCAGCCAGCACTTCGCCAGGGCGTAGCCGTTCATCAGTTCCTGGTGCGGATCGTCCACCCAGCCATCGACCTTGGCGCCGGTGGCGTCGATGAACTGGTTGAACATCGGCAGGATCAAGCCGCCTTCGTCGCGCACCATGACGGCCATGTCGTGGTACATCTGCTTGCGCTTGGCCTCGTCGAGCTCGGCGCGCGCCGCCAGCACCATCTTGTCGAAGTCCGGGCGCTTGAAACGCGTGTCGTTCCAGTCGGCGGTCGACAGATAGGCGGTCGAGTACATCTGGTCCTGCGTCGAGCGTCCGCCCCAGTAGGAGGCGCAGAAGGGCTGCTTGTTCCAGACCTCATTCCAGTAGCCGTCGCCGGGCTCGCGCTTGAGCTCGATCTTGATGCCGGCCTTGGCCGCGCTCTGCTGGAAGAGCTGCGAGGCATCGACCGCGCCGGGGAAGGCGACGTCCGAAGTCCTCAGCAGAACAGTGCCATCATGGCCGGACTTCTTATAGTGGAACTTGGCCTTGTCGGGATCGTACTTGCGCTGCTCGATTTCGGTGAACAGCGGATAGGACGCGTTGATCGGGAAGTCGTTGCCGAGCGAGCCATAGCCGCGCAGCACCTTGGTCAGCATCTCTTCGCGGTCAATGGCGAGCTTCAGCGCCATGCGCAGGTCGTTGTTGTCGAAGGGCGCCGTGTTGCAATGCATGATGAAGACATAGTGGCCCGGACCCGCATGGTTGCGGATGGTCACGCCGGGCACGCGCTTGATCAGGTCGACGATCTTCGGCTCGACGCGGTTGATCATGTTGACCTGGCCGCCCTGCAGGGCCGCCGTGCGCGCCGTCGCATCGTTGATGACGATGACTTCGATCTGGTCGGCATGGCCCATCTTGTCGCCCTGCCAGTAATTGGCGAAACGCTCGCCGCCATGGCGCACGCCGGGCTCGTTGGTCTTGACCACATACGGGCCGGCCGAAATGCCGGCATCGGGCTTGTCCTTGCCGCCATTCGGCTGGACGATCAGGTGATAGTCGCTGAGCAGGTAGGGAAGGTCGGCATTGGCCTCCTTCAGCGTCAGCACCACTTCCTTGCCGCTGGCCTTGATGGTCGCGATACCCTTCATGTAGCCGAGCGCGCCGGATTTCGACTTCTCGTCCGAGTGGCGCTCCAGCGTGGCGGCCACGTCCTCGGCGGTCACGGTCTTGCCGTTGTGGAATTCGACGCCGTCGCGGATTTTCAGGGTCCAGGTCTTCGCGTCGTCGGACGAGCCGATCTCTTCGGCAATGCGGTTCTCGAGCTTGCCGTCCGGCGACAGTTCGACGATCATTTCGCCCCAGCACTTGCCGAAGGCGAACGGCACCTGCGTCATCATCAGCGCCGGATCGAGGCTGTTGGTGGATTCACCGCCGACCAGGCCGGCCTTCAGCGTGCCGCCCTTGACCGGGCCTGCCGCGCGCGCAGCACTTGAAAGCAGCGAATTGGCGAAGGGTGCGGCAATGCCGAGCGCTGCCGCGCGACCGAGAAAATCACGACGGCTCAGCTTGCCCGCTGCGACACGCCGGCTAAGGAATTCCAGTTCGTTCGACATTTTGAGTTCCTCACTCTGTTGGTTCGACTCTACGGTCGATTTTTGTTGTTAATTCTCCCTGAATAATGAGGGTAAGCCAATGCCGTAAGCAAGACCGAATGCGACATGCCGTGGCGTAAATCGTACGTCGCATTTGGACCAAGGGTGTCGGCGCTCAAACAAGCGTGCGCGGGATTTTCTCCTCGAAATTGCGCTCGAAGACGATTTTCTCACCCTCATAGGCCTCGATTCTGGCGCTGACGATGAAGTTTTGTGCGTCCGATCGCATCTCGGCCCATGTCTCGGTACGCACCGACCATCCATTTCGCGACAGTGTCTGCGTCCAGTGTGTTTTCCCCGAGGCCGACAATGGATTGTCAGGATGGATAGCCCAGGTCTCGCGGGCGATGCTGCCATTGACCAGGCCGTGGTCGAGATCACGCACCGCGCCGAAATCATCCGCGATGGAAAGCGTGACGATTCCGGTCTTTTCGTCGCGATCGACATGGCGCTCGGAGTTGGCGGCACGGATCGTCTCGGTCGCCCAGGGCGTAGCACCTTCCGGCTCGGCGAACGTCGCTTCGTCGCCTTTTGCCAGTGGGCGTAGCGGCAAGGCAAGTGTCGCCGCCGACAAGCTCAGCTGCACCGGCTCCGGCGACGGCCAGATCATGGGCCAATAGGCGTTCGACACGGCGATGCGCAGGCGGTGGCCGGTCGGCACGCGGTAGGCGCATTGATCGAGCACGACGCGCGCCGACACGGTCTCGCCAGGCACCAGGGCCTGCGGGAATTCGTGCGAGTCGCGATGCGTCAAATTGAGCACGCCATAGGAGATCAGTTCGGAAGCGCCGTCGGGATGCACGTCGCACAGCCGCACCGCGATGTTGGCCTGCGGGCGATCGGAGGAGAGAGTGACTTGGACTTCCGGCGCGCCGACAATATCGATGGCCTCGGTGAGCTCCGGCTGGTCGAAACAGACAGACAAGGCATCGTCGGGACGCTGGTCGCCCGGCAATTCCGGGCCGAAGGTGAACGGGAAATATTCGCCGCCGGCCAGCCCGCAATTCTGCAGCGAGGCAATGATGGCCGGTTTGCTCCCCTTGGGCAGCAGTTCGATGGCCTGGGTCTTGATCGCGGGTGACGGCCATTGTTGCTCGGCCACCCAACGGCCGGGCCGCTCGGGATGCCAGCGCGCCGGGCGCACGCTGTCCATCACATAGGCGCGGTAGGCGGGATCGTCCTCGACGCCGGTCTCGGCGCCCTTCAGCCAGTGGTCCCACCAGCGCAGCGCTTCCTGCAGGAAGCCGATGGCCGGCTGGGGTCCGGCATAGTGCGGGTATTTGTGGATCCAGGGGCCGACAATGCCCTTGACCGGCGCTTCGATGTTGGTGACGAGGTGCGAGATCGTGTTGCGGTAGCCGTCATGCCAGCCGCCGATCGACAGCACGGCGGCCTTGACGGCCGAAAAATCCTCGCAGATCGAGCCGCGCTTCCAATAGGCGTCGCGGTGCTGGTGGCTGAGCCACAGCGGCAAAAGGAAGGGCTGGTTCTCCAGCCGGGTCAGCCACAGATCGCGCCATCTGTTGTCGCCGGCGATCAGCGGGTCCGGCGGCCGCGACGAGTAGGAGAGCATAGTCGAGGCCCAGCCGAAATTCTCGATCAGCAGGCAGCCGCCCTTGTAGTGGATGTCGTCGGCGTAGCGGTCGACGGTCGAGCACAGGCTGATCACCGCCTTCAGCGCCGGCGGCTGCTTGGCCGCAACCTGCAGGCAGTTGAAGCCACCCCAGGAGATGCCCATCATGCCGACATTGCCGTTGCACCAGGGCTGGGCCGCCGCCCAGGCGATGACGTGGCAGGCATCCTGCAACTCCTGTTCGGAATATTCGTCGTCCATCAGCCCTTCGGAATCGCCATTGCCGCGCATGTCGACGCGGATCGAGGCGTAGCCGTGGCCGGCGAAATAGGGATGCGTCAGCTGATCGCGAAAGATGGTGCCATCGCGCTTGCGGTAGGGCAAATGCTCGAGAATGACAGGCACTGGTTCGTCGCCGGCATCCTCCGGCATCCACACCCGCGCCGATAGCCGGCAGCCATCCGGCATGACGATGCCCATATCGGGGAATTCGACGACCTTGCGGGGAAATTCGGTGATGGTTTTCATGGGTGCGCATAACGCCCCGCGGCGCGGCAAGTTTCAATCGCCATTCGCGACTGGAGCAGCGAATTATGCGACCTGTGCCGTTACCTGCGGCACAACCTCAGTTCAGCGGAATGTCGTTTTCGCTCTTGCTCGCCTGGTAGGCGTCGGACAGTTCGTCGTAGCGTGCCGAGATCTTGCCGATGCGCGTTTCCAGCCGCTGACGCTGCGCCTCGGGCAACGCCCGTACCATCCTGCGGATCGAAAAACTCTTCCAATAGGCATTCTCGGCATTGTAGCCGCCGGGGTCGAGGGTGAAGACCTCTTTCAGGATCTTCAGATCGTGCGGGATCGCAAAACTGTCGCGCGAATCCTCGTGGCTGAACAGGTAGTAGAAATTGTCGAAGCCCGTCCAGGTGATCGCCGACAGGCAGAGCGAGCAGGGTTCGTGCGTGGCGACGAACAGCGCATCCTTGGTGTCGACGCGCTCGGCCCTCGGCATCTCGTAGAACCGCTTCAGGCAATGCACCTCGCCGTGCCAGAGCGGGTTTTCCATCTCGTTGTTGGTTTCGGCCAGCACCAGCGAACGGTCGTCCTTGCGCAGGATCGCCGCGCCGAACAGCTTGTTTCCGTGGGCGACGCCTTCCGCCGTCTTCGGCACGATGTCGTGCTCGATCACGTCGAGCAGGCGGTCGATCAGCGATATATCGGTCATGGGGAAAGCTTTCAGGGGAGATGGATCTCGTAGGCGTGCGAAAAATGGAACTCTTCGAGGTTGGAGCCGTCGCCGCCACGGTCGACGATAAGGAAGTCCTGGGGCTCGCCGAGCGGCGTCAACACGCCGTGCCAGAGATTGCGGGAATAGTTGATGCCCTGTCCGGGCGCGGTGATGAAGGCGTGCGGCTCGCCCGGCCCCTCCTTGCCGTCATGGCAGACGACAACCAGGAACGGACGCGGCGACAGCGGAATGAAGGCCTGGCTGCCGAAGGGGTGGCGCTCGACCATGGTCAGTTTCAGCGGCAGTTCGTAAGGCGTGCCGCGCACCATCGAGATCAGCACGCGCGCGTTCGGCCCTGTGGCCTCGGCGGTCGCCAGATCGTGGTAGCGCTCAGCCTTGCCGCCATTGATCGGGTAGTGGTTGTCGCCACCCATGTCGATGACATCGCCGAAGGGGGCAAAGGCCTCACGGGTCAGCTTCTGTGCTGTGATGCGGGTCACCGCGCGCGACCGCCGATACCGGCCCCGCCGAGCTTGGCGTGCCGGTTGACGTCCTTGTAGAGCAGATAGCGGAACTTTCCCGGGCCGCCGGCATAGCAGGCCTGCGGGCAGAAGGCGCGCAGCCACATATAGTCGCCGGCCTCGACCTCGACCCAGTCCTGGTTGAGGCGGTAGACCGCCTTGCCTTCCAGCACATAGAGGCCGTGTTCCATCACATGCGTTTCGGCGAACGGAATGACCGCGCCCGGCTCGAGCGTGACGATGGTCATGTGCATGTCGTGGCGCAAATCGGCCGGGTCGACGAAGCGTGTCGTCGCCCAGCGGCCTTCGGTGCCCGGCATCGGCGTCGGTGCGATATCCTGCTCGTTGGTGAAGAAGGCTTCCGGCATATCGAGACCGTCGACCACTTCGTAGGCCTTGCGAATCCAGTGGAAGCGG
Organism: Mesorhizobium sp. 131-3-5; assembly: GCF_016756575.1. NCBI lineage: Bacteria > Pseudomonadati > Pseudomonadota > Alphaproteobacteria > Hyphomicrobiales > Phyllobacteriaceae > Mesorhizobium > Mesorhizobium sp. 131-3-5. Next base: position 401,271 of record NZ_AP023254.1, on the reverse strand, counting down.
ACCGCCGCCTTGGCCTCGTTGCGAACCGTCCAGCCGCTCGCCGGCGGCAGGAAGGCAAAGCCACCTGGCCGCAACACATGCTTCTTGCCGGAAAGCAGAACGGTCAGTTCGCCCTCGACCACGAACAGGGCGCCTTCTGCGCCGGCATCGGGTTCCGGCCGGTCGCTGCCGCCGCCGGGCTCCACCTCGACGATGTATTGCGAGAATGTCTCGGCAAAACCGGACAGTGGCCGCGACAGGATCCAGACGCGGGTCTTGTCCCAGAACGGCAAGGCGCTGGTGACGATGTCCTGCATCACGCCCTTGGGGATGACGGCATAGGCCTCGGTGAAGACGGCGCGGCCTGTCAGCAATTCAGATTGGCCGGGATGGCCGCCATGTGGTGCGTAGTAGGTGCGCTCTGGCATCCTGATCGTATCCATGGGTTCAAACCTATTGCGGTAGCATGTCTCTGAGGCGGAGCAGCGCGATGCGCTCGACCTGTTTGCAGGCGGTCTCGAATTCGACGCCGCGGCTGTTTCCGATGCGCGCCTCGAACTCGGCGAGGATTTCCTCCTTGGTCTTGCCCTTGACCGCGATGATGAAGGGGAAACCGAAAGTGGTGACGTAGGCGGCGTTGAGCTTGGAGAACAGTTCGCGTTCCTTGTCGGTCAGCGCGTCGAGGCCGGCGGAGGCTTGTTCCCTGGTCGATTCCGCCGTCAGCCGCCTGGCCTTGGCCAGCTTGCCGGCAAGATCGGGATGGGCGTTGAGCACACCCAGCCGCTCGGTCTCGCTGGCAGCGCGGAAGATGCGGCAGAGCGCATTGTGCAGGCCGCCGGCCGTGTCGTGCGCCGGGCCCAGCTCCAACTCGTAGGCTCGCTCGGCAATCCAGGGCGAATGCTCGAACACGCCGCCGAACGTGTGGACGAATGTTTCGAATTCCATCTTGGAGGGGCGCAGCGCCGCTGGCTTGTAGGGATGGTTCTCCTGCCAGTGCTTGGCGATGTCGATGCGCCGCGCCAGCCAGACCTTGTCATGCGATTTGACATAGTCGACGAAGCGCTTCAGCGCCGCGACCCGGCCCGGCCGCCCGACGAGGCGGCAATGCAGGCCGATACTCATCATGCGCGGCCGCCCGGCCTTGCCCTCGGCATAGAGCGTGTCGAAACTGTCCTTGAGATAGGCGAAGAACTGGTCGCCCGAATTGAAGCCCTGCGGCGTGGCGAAGCGCATGTCGTTGGCGTCGAGCGTATAGGGAATGATGAGCTGCGTGCCGCAGGCATGCTCGAACCAATAAGGCAGTTCGTCGTCATAGGTATCGGAGACGTAGTCGAAGCCGCCTTCTTCGGCCACCAGCCGCACGGTGTTGACCGAAGTGCGGCCCGTATACCAGCCGGTCGGGCGCTGGCCGGTCACTTCGTAATGCAGCTTGATTGCCGCATCGAGGTCGCGGCGCTCATCCTCGGCGCTATGATCGCGGTAGTCGATCCACCGCAGCCCATGCGAGGCGATTTCCCAGCCGGCGTCCTGCATGGCCGCGACCTGGTCGGGCGAGCGTGCCAACGCTGTGGCGACGCCGTAGCAGGTCACAGGGACTTGGCGTTCGCTGAACAGACGCAGCAGCCGCCAGAAGCCGGCCCGCGCGCCATATTCGTAGATCGATTCCATGTTCCAATGGCGCTGTCCCACCCATGGTGCGGCACCGACGATCTCCGACAGGAAGGCTTCCGACGCCTTGTCGCCATGCAGCACGCAATTCTCGCCGCCCTCTTCGTAATTGACGACGAACTGCACGGCGACATGCGCCCCGCCGGGCCATTTCGGATCCGGTGGATTGGCTCCGTAGCCGTGCATGTCTCTTTCGTAACGCATTGCCCCTCCTGCCGGACACTGCCGGAAGCTGTGATCAGGATAGTCGAAAGGGTTGCCTCAGCATTCCCTTGAAATTTTTGAAAGTGTTTTTGTGCCGCTCCGCTCGACCGGGACTTATGCATCGCCTTTAATTGGCGCACAATTCATTGCTTTGTTCGACTGTACCGGGCCAGTTCGTTCATATTGGAAATGGGAGGCGCCAGTGGCAGAAACGTCGAAAGCCGATGGCGGACGTCTGACGACGCATGTCCTCGACACCGCGACCGGCAAGCCGGCGGCCGGGTTGTCGATCGCACTCTATCGTCTCGACGGTTCGGCGAGGACACATCTGAAGACGGTCGCAACCAATACCGACGGCCGCTGTGACGCGCCGCTGTTGGTCGGCGCCGAGTTCCGCGCTGGCGAATACGAACTGGTGTTCGCGGCCGGCGACTATCTGCGCGGCCAGGGCACAAAGCTGCCCGAGCCGGCCTTCCTTGACAGCGTGCCGATCCGTTTCGGCATGGCGGAGGCGGTGCACTATCACGTGCCATTGCTCATCTCGCCCTATGGCTATTCGACCTACAGGGGGAGCTGAGGCATGGCCAAGGTCAATATCCGCAACGAAATCCGCTTCATCCTCAATGGCAGGGATGTCGTGCTGTCCTCGGTGGCGCCGGACGCGACCCTGCTCGACTGGCTGCGGCTCGACCGTTCGCTGCGCGGCACCAAGGAAGGTTGCGCCGAGGGCGATTGTGGCGCCTGCACCGTTCTGGTCGGCAGGCTTTCGGCCGGCCGGCTGGTCTATGAAAGCGTCAATGCCTGCATCCGCTTCCTCGGTTCGCTCGACGGCACCCATGTCGTGACGGTGGAACATTTGCGTGGTCAGCCCGGCCAGTTGCATCCCGTCCAGCAGGCGATGGTCGATTTTCATGGCTCGCAATGCGGCTTTTGCACGCCGGGCTTCGTCATGTCCCTCTATGGCCTGTGGATGAAGTCGCCGGATCCATCGAACGCGGCGATCGAAAAGGCGCTGCAGGGCAATCTCTGCCGCTGCACCGGCTATGAAGCGATCATGCGCGCCGCGCACGCCATCTCCAGCTACGGCAAAGCGGGGAAGGATCCGCTGGCTGTCGAGCGCAAGGCGATCACGGCGAGGCTGGAAGCCTTGCGGGACGGCGCGCGGGTCGAGATCGGTTCGGCTAGGGCGCGGCTCATCGTGCCGGCCAATGTCGACGATTTCGCCACTGTGCTCGACCAGGAACCCGGCGCCACCATCGTTGCCGGCTCGACCGATGTCGGCCTGTGGGTGACCAAGCATATGCGCGACATCTCTCCGGCGGTCTTCATCGGCAATCTCGACGGGCTGTGCACCATCGCCGAAGACAAGGGAGTCATTTCGATCGGCGCCGGCGTCACCTACACCGAAGCCTTTTCGACGCTGTCGAAACGCATCCCGGCGCTGGGGCCGCTGTTTGACCGCATCGGTGGTGAACAGGTGCGCAACATGGGCACCATCGGCGGCAACATTGCCAACGGCTCGCCGATCGGTGACACGCCGCCGCCCCTGATCGCGCTCGGCGCGCGCCTGACCCTGCGCAAGGGCAAGAAGCGGCGCACGATCCCGCTGGAAACCTTCTTCATCGCCTATGGCAAGCAGGACCGGCAGCCGGGCGAATTCGTCGAGGCCGTGCACGTGCCCGTGCCGGCCAAGGGAGAGAAGTTTGCCGTCTACAAGATCACCAAGCGGCGCGACGAGGATATCACCGCTGCGCTTGGCGCCTTCTTCCTGACGCTGGCCAAGGACGGCACGGTCGCCGATGTGCGCATCGCCTATGGCGGCATGGCAGCGACGCCGAAGCGGGCGTCCTTTGTCGAAAAGGCGCTGCTCGGCAAGCCATGGACCGAAGAGACGGTCGAGGCGGCGATGGCACAATACGGTAGGGATTTCACCCCGCTCACCGACATGCGGGCCTCAGCCGAATACCGGGCGCTTGCGGCGCGCAACTTGTTGTTGCGTTTCTTCGCCGAGACCAGCGGCACCAGGGCACCCTTCCAGGTGTCCCGCAACGAGGCGGCATGATGAACAAGCACGCCACATCGAACCTCAAGGCCGAGAAGATCGTCGGCGGCGTCGCCACCGATCAGCGGCATGATTCCGCTCACAAGCATGTCAGCGGCACAGCCGTCTATATCGACGACATGCCGGAACCATCCGGCACGCTGCATGGCTGCCTCGGCCTCTCGGCCGCCGCGCATGCCACCATCACCCGCATGGACCTTTCGGCGGTGCGCGCTGCCTCCGGAGTCGTCGATGTGCTCACGGCAAAGGATGTGCCGGGCGAGAATGATATTTCGCCGACCGGTCGGCACGATGAGCCGGTGCTCGCCGACGGCAAGGTCGAGTTCTTCGGCCAGCCGATCTTCTGCGTTATCGCCGAAACCCGCGAGCAGGCACGCCGCGCCACCAGGCTGGCCAAGGTCGAATACAAGGAATTGCCTTTCGTCACCGACATTGGCGAACTCGATCCGAGGAAGGACAAGCTCGTCACGCCGCCGCTTACCTTGAAGCGCGGCGATGCCGCCGCTGCGATCAAGGCGGCGCCGCGCCGGCTGAAGGGAAAGATGCGCGTCGGCGGCCAGGAGCATTTCTATCTTGAAGGCCATATCGCCATGGCCGTTCCCGGCGAGGATCAGGACGTCACCATCTATTCCTCGACCCAGCATCCGAGCGAAGTCCAGCACATGGTGAGCCATGCGCTCGGCGTACCGAGCAATGCCATCACGGTGGAGATTCGACGCATGGGCGGCGGTTTCGGCGGCAAGGAAACGCAAGGCAATCAGTTTGCCGCGCTCGCGGCCATCGCTGCCAAGAAACACCATCGCGCCGTCAAGATCCGGCCCGACCGCGACGACGACATGATCGCCACCGGCAAGCGTCATGATTTCCTCGTCGACTACGAAGTCGGCTTCGACGACGAGGGCAACATTCTCGGTGTCGATTTCATGTTCGCCGCGCGTTGCGGCTTCTCGTCGGATCTGTCGGGCCCGGTGACGGATCGCGCGCTGTTCCATTGCGACAACACCTATTTCTGGCCGACCGTGCACGCGCAATCGGCGCCGCTCTACACCAACACCGTGTCGAACACCGCCTTTCGGGGCTTCGGCGGCCCGCAAGGCATGGTCGGCGCCGAACGCGTCATCGACGAGGTGGCGTTCGCGGTCGGCAAGGATCCGCTCGAGATCCGCAAGACGAATTTCTATGGCACCAGCGACCGCAACATCACGCCCTACCACCAGACGGTCGAGGACAACATCATCCAGCGCATCGTCGCCGAACTCGAGGAGAGCGCCAGCTATGCGCGGCGGCGGCGCGAAATATCGGCCTTCAACGCCAACAGCCGTTTCATCAAGCGCGGCCTGGCGCTCACGCCGGTCAAGTTCGGCATTTCCTTCACCGCCACCCACTACAACCAGGCCGGCGCGCTGGTGCATGTCTACACCGATGGTTCGGTGCATCTGAACCATGGCGGCACCGAGATGGGGCAGGGGCTCTACCTCAAGGTCGCGCAGGTGGTGGCGGAAGAATTCCAGATCGATCTCGACCAGGTGAAGATCACCGCGACCACCACCGGCAAGGTGCCCAACACCTCGGCCACCGCGGCATCGTCCGGCTCCGATCTCAATGGCATGGCGGCACAGAATGGCGCCCGCCAGATCAAGGACCGGCTGACCGATTTCGCCGCCGAGAAATACCAGGTGCCGCGCGATCAGGTGCTGTTCCTGCCCAACCGGGTGCGCATCGGCAACCAGGAGATCGCCTTCGCCGATCTCGTCAAGCAGGCCTACATGGCGCGCATCCAGCTCTCGGCGGCGGGTTTCTACAAGACGCCGAAAATCCACTGGAACCGCGACAAGGGCGAGGGCCGCCCCTTCTACTATTTCGCCTACGGCGCCTCCTGCTCGGAAGTCTCGGTCGACACGCTGACTGGCGAATATGTGGTCGAGCGCACCGATATCCTGCACGAGACCGGCCGTTCGCTGAACCGCGCCATCGACCTTGGCCAGATCGAGGGCGGCTTCATCCAGGGCATGGGTTGGCTGACGACGGAGGAGCTGTGGTGGGACGGCAAGGGCCGGCTGCGCACCCACGCACCGTCGACCTACAAGATCCCGCTCGCCTCCGATCGGCCGAAGATCTTCAACGTCACTTTGGCCGACTGGCCGGAAGCCGGAGAGCCGACGATCCATCGCTCCAAGGCGGTCGGCGAGCCGCCCTTCCCGCTCGGCATGTCGGTGCTGCACGCGCTGTCGGATGCGGTGGCCAGCGTCGCCGATCACAGGATCTGTCCGCGCCTTGATGCTCCAGCGACGCCGGAGCGTGTGCTGATGACGATCGAGCGGCTGAAAGGTGAGGCGAAGGACTGAATCCGGCAGAACGTGCAATTCAGGCCGAAAAACCCTATGTTTCCCGCACGGGAATGCGAATGATGAATTCGAAAGTGCAAAGCCTGAAAGACTTCCTGGCTGGCCAAGGTCGCATCGCCTTGGTCGAAGTGGCCGGCACCAAGGGCTCGACGCCGCGCGAGAAGGGCGCCTTCATGCTCGTCTCGCGGGAGGCGACTTTCGGCACGATCGGCGGCGGCCAGCTCGAATATATGGCGATCGACAAGGCGCGGCAGATGGTGGCGTCTTCATTTCACCGCAAGCTAGAGGGCAAAGAGGCCCGCATCGAGGTCGATGAAGTCTGCGCCACGCTCGACGTGCCTCTCGGGCCCGAGATTGGCCAATGCTGTGGCGGGCGCGTCGAAGTCTTGATCCGGCTTGTCGACAGCGCGCTCGCTGCTGAGTTGGTTTCGGCGGCCGAAGTCGAAGAAGCCCACCTGCCGCACGTCTATATCTTCGGTGGCGGCCATGTCGGCCAGGCGCTGGCGTCGACGATTGCGCTCCTTCCCGTACACGGAGTCGTCATCGAGACGCGGGCCGAGGCGCTGCAAGGCATGCCGGAAACCGTCGAGACGCGGCTGACGCCGATGCCTGAGGCCGAGGTGCGCAACGCGCCCGCCGGCACTGCTTTCGCCATCCTCACCCATGACCACGCGCTTGATTTCCTGATCGTCGCCGAAGCGCTGAAACGCGACGATGCGGCCTATGTCGGCATGATCGGCTCGAAGACCAAGAAAGCTACGTTCAGGAACTGGTTCCTGAAATCGGCGGATGGCAGCGATGCGGAATTTGCCCGCCTCGTCACGCCGATCGGCGGCGACGCCGTCAAGGACAAGCGCCCCCAAGTCATTGCTGCACTTGCAGCCGCCGAAATCATGACGGCGCTGGTCAGTCACAACACCGCACCAAATGCCGACCGTCCGCATGACAGGGAGATGGCCGGCTAAGCTTTTTGCTGGTGCTCAGGCCGGCCGTCTCAAGCCCAGATGGTCGCGCAACGTGCGACCCTCATACTCCCGGCGAAACAGGCCGCGCCGCTGCAGTTCCGGCACGACGAGCGTGGCAAATGCATCAAGCTCGCCCGGGAAATAGGACGGCATGACATTGAAGCCGTCGGCCGCCCCGCCTTCGAACCGCGCCTGCAACTCGTCTGCCACTTGCGCCGCCGTACCGACAATGCGCCAATGGCCGCGCGCACCGGCGAAGTGGCGAGCCAGCTGGCGGATGGAAAGGCCGTCGCGGCGCGATTGCTCGACGACCAGCGCCTGCCGGCTTTTCATGCCCTCGCTCTCCGGCAGTTCGGGCAGCGGCCCGTCGATCGGATAGCGCCAGAGATCGGAGATGCTGAGGTAGCTGGAGAGCAGCGCCACGCCGACATCGTCGGGGATCAGTTCCTGCAATTCCTCGTGCTTCTCGCGGGCCTCGGCCTCGGTTTCCGCCACCACGGGCGACACGCCGGGCATGATCTTGATGTCGTCGGGCTCACGCCCATAGGCGGCCATGCGCTCCTTGAGATCATCGTAGAAGGCTTTGGCTTCCTCAAAAGTCTGCGCTGCCGTGAACACCACGTCGGCGGTGCGGGCAGCAAGGTCGCGGCCGACATCCGAGGCGCCGGCCTGGACCATGACCGGCGCGCCCTGCGGCGAACGGGGCAGGTCGAGCGGGTCGCGCACCGAAAAGCTCTGGCCGTGATGGCCGGGAGCCTTGCCGTGCCACAACCCGGTGACCACCTCGGCGAACTCGCGCGCACGCTCGTAGCGGTCGGCATGGGGCTTGAGGCCCGTCGAGCCGAAATTGGCTGCTTCGATCGGGCTGGCCGAGGTGACCAGGTTCCAGCCGGCCCGGCCGCCGCTCAGATGGTCGAGCGACAGAAAGGTCCGCGACAGCCCGTAAGGCTCGTTGTAGCTTGTCGACGCCGTCGAAACGAGGCCGATGTGGCTGGTCCGCACGGCCAGTGCCGACAGCAGGCTGATAGGCTCGAAGCCGATCGAGCGCGACGTCTGGCTGGCGATGCCGACATTGGCTTCGCGCAGGCCCGCGGCGTCCTCGCAGAAGATCATGTCGAATTTCGCCGCTTCCGCCGTGCGCGCCAGCTGGATGTAGTGGTCGATGTCGATGCCGGCCATGACATGCGCTTTCGGGTGCCGCCAGGCAGCGATGTGGTGACCAGTCGCCCAGAGGAAGGCGCCGAGCTTCATCTGCGCGGTCATTGGTCACCTCCGCCGGCAAGTCCAAGATGCGAGCGCAGCGTCGCCCCGCGATAGCCCTCTCGAACAAGGCCATGCCGCCGCAACGCCGGCAGAACACGATCGGCGAAATCGTCGAGCGCTGAGTGCTGCGCGGGCAACTGGATGTTGAAGCCATCGCAGCTTTTCGCCCGCAATTGGGTTTCCAGCCTGTCCATGCTGGCGGCCGGCTCATCGTCGGGGGCGAACGAGATACTCGTCAGCACCTTCACGGCGTCCGGATCGCGCCCAGCGGCCGTGGCACGACGCCTCAGATCATCAAAGCGTGTTTTCGCGCTCTCGGCCGATCCGCTCTCCAACAAAATGACATCGGCAGTGCGGGCGGCAATGTCGAAATCGGCTTCCGTTAGGCCCGACAGCACCACCACCGGCGCATCCTGCGGCGAACGCGCGACGTTCAGCGGCCCGCGCACGGAGAAGAACTCGCCTTTGTGATCGAGCAGGTGCATTTTCTCGGGATCATGGAATCTGCCGCCGGTCTTGTCGAACAGCAACGCGTCGGCATCCCAGCCCTGCCACAGGCCTTGAACGATGCCGATATATTCCTCGCTGCGGCGACGAAAGTCCGTGTCGGAAAATCCTTCCGGCCGGCTGAAATTGGCGGCTTCGCGTGGGCCTTGCGCCATCGTCGCATGCCAGCCTGCGCGGCCATGGCTGATGATGTCGAGCGAGGCAAAACGGCGCGCCAGATTGTAGGGCTGATGGGCAACCGTCGAGGCCGAGGCAACCAGTCCAATCTTATCGGTGACGGTCGCCAGGGAGGCCAGCAGCGTTGTCGCTTCGAACGGGCCGCTTGATAACCCTTCCGCGGAGTCGGAAATCACGACCATGTCGATGCCGGCCGCCTCTGCCGCTCGCACGAAGGTCTTGATCTCTCCGAAATCCAGAACGGCCTGTCCTTTGGCGGCAGCGATGTTGAGCGAAATGGCGAGATGCATTGCGTCAACCTAGGTTCGCCGGTGCGCAAGGCAAGTCCGGCGGATAGACCAGTGGACCCTCACTTGTCGGCCAGCCGATTACTTGCCGGCCAGGATATCCTTGATCAACCGCTGGCAGCGCTCCGCCATGAAGTCCAGCAGCAGCCGTACCTTGGGGTCCTGCAGTTTCTTGTGCGGATAGACGGCGGCGAACTGCACCGGCGTCGGCGGCGTGTTGGCCAGGATCACCTGAAGCCGCCGGTCGCGGATGAACGGTTCGACCTCGAAGCGCGGCTTGTTGATGATGCCGCGTCCCGACAGTGCCCAGCCGGTCAGCACGTCGCCATCGTCCGTGTCGTAAGGCCCATGCACCTCGAATTTCTGCGGCCCTGTGGGGGTCTGCAGCGTCCAGACATATTCGCGCGCACCGGAATAGCGCAGCATCAGGCAGTCGTGTTTCTTGCCGATCAGCTCCTGCGGCTCGGCCGGCTCGCCGCGCGCCTCCAGATATTTCGGCGCCGCCACCAGCACCCGCTCGCATTCCATGATGCCGCGCATTCTGAGGCTGGAATCCTCGATGATGCCGAGCCGGAAAGCGACGTCGATGCCTTCCTTCATGATGTCGACATTGTGGTCCGAGAGCCTCAGCCGCACCTCGATGTCAGGATATTTGTCGTGGAAATCGGGAATGCCCGAGGCCACCAGCCGGCGCCCGAGGCCGAGTGGCGCTGTCACGCGAATGGTGCCGCGCGGCTGGCCGGACAAGGCGGACACCGCGGCTTCCGCCTCGGTGATCGCCTCCAGCACCTGCTTGGCGCCCGAGTAGAAAACCGTGCCATGCTCGGTCGGCATCAATTGCCGCGTCGTACGGTTGAACAGCCGCACGCCCAGATGCTTCTCCAGTTCCTTGATGCGGTTGGAGGCGACCGCCGGAGAAATGCGCATGTCGCGGCCAGCCGCCGACAGATTGCCGAGTTCGACGACGCGGACGAAGACGGCGATGTTGTCGAGATAGGCCATTCGGAGCACCTTCGCCGGTTTGCAGCGATTAGCCTAGTATTTTCCATTTTTTTTTGAAAGTCATCGTACACCTCGCCTCTTTCCGTTTGCGTGCGACACCGTAAAGTCGCGTCATCGGCAGGGACGACTTCAATGATGGATTTCGCGATTTTCTGGGACTGGCTGAGCTTCGCCGTGCGGTGGCTGCATGTCATCACCGGCATCGCCTGGATCGGCTCGTCCTTCTATTTCGTAGCGCTCGATCTCGGCCTGCGCCAGCGTCCGGGCATGCCGGCCGGCGCCTTCGGCGAGGAATGGCAGGTGCATGGCGGCGGCTTCTACCACATCCAGAAATATTTGGTGGCGCCGGCCGAGATGCCGGAGCACCTGACCTGGTTCAAATGGGAATCCTACGCCACCTGGCTGTCCGGCTTCGCCATGCTGTGCGTGGTCTACTATGCCGGCGCCGACCTGTTCCTGATCGATCCCAATGTGCTGCCAATGTCGGTGCCGGCCGGCATCCTTTTGTCCATGGCCACGATCGGCGTCGGCTGGGTGGTCTATGATCTCCTGTGCCGCTCGCCGCTGGGAAAAAGCGATACCGGCCTGATGTTGGTGCTTTACTGCGTGCTGGTGTTCATCGCCTGGGGGCTGACGCATCTGTTCACCGGCCGCGCCGCCTTCCTGCATCTGGGCGCCATCACCGCCACGATCATGTCGGCCAACGTCTTCATGGTCATCATCCCCAACCAGAAGATCGTCGTCGCCGACCTGATCGCCGGCCGCAAGCCTGACCCGAAATACGGCAAGATCGCCAAGCAGCGCTCGCTCCACAACAACTATCTGACGCTGCCCGTTCTGTTCCTGATGCTGTCGAACCACTATCCCCTGGCGTTCGGCACGCAGTTCAATTGGGTCATCGCCTCGCTGGTGTTCATCATCGGCGTGCTGATCCGGCACTATTTCAACACCGTGCACAAGCGGGCCGGCAACCCGCATTGGACCTGGCTCGGCGCGCTTGTCCTGTTCATCATCATCATCTGGCTGTCGACCGTGCCGAAGGTGCTGACCGGTGAGCCCAAGGCCTCCGCCTCGGCGGATATCTACATCGCTTCCGCGCATTTCCCGGCGGTGCGCGACACCGTGCTCGGCCGCTGCTCGATGTGCCATGCGCAAGAGCCGGTCTATGAAGGCATCTATCACGCGCCCAAGGGGGTGATGCTCGACACCGATGCTGATATCGCCAACCACGCCCGCGAGATCTATCTGCAGGCCGGCCGCAGCCACGCCATGCCCCCCGCCAATGTCAGCCAGATCACCGACAAGGAGCGGGCGCTGCTGGTGGCCTGGTTCGAAGGCGCGGGGAAATAAGCATGAATTCGACACTTCTGCGCGGCCGCATGCTGTCCTTCGTGCGCTGGCCCGAGACCATCGACGACCATTCGGCCTGGCGCTACGAGGAAGATGGCGGCCTGCTGATCAGCGACGGCAAGATCGTTGCATCAGGCGCCTATGCGGACGTCGAGAAGCAGGCCGGTGAGGGGGCCAAGAAAATCGATCACCGGCCGCACCTCTTGCTGCCGGGCTTCATCGACACCCATGTGCATTTCCCGCAGATGCAGGTCATCGCCTCCTACGGCGCCGAACTGCTCGACTGGCTCAACACCTACACTTTTCCGGAAGAAACGAAATTCGCCAACGCCCAGCATGGCCGCCGCATCGCGCGGCTGTTCCTCGATGAGATGGTGCGGCACGGCACCACGACGGTGGCTGCCTACTGCTCGGTGCACAAGGCTTCCGCCGAAGCCTTTTTCGCCGAGTCGCATGACCGCAACATGCTCAACATCGCCGGCAAGGTGATGATGGACCGCAATGCGCCCGAAGGCGTGCTCGACACGCCGCAATCCGGCTATGACGACACCAAGGCGCTGATCAGGGAGTGGCACGGCAAGGGGCGCCAGCACTATGCCATTACGCCGCGCTTCGCCATCACCTCCTCGCCGGAGCAGATGGAGATGGCCGGCGCGCTGTGCCGCGAGCATCCCGACCTGCACATGCAGACGCATCTGTCCGAAAACCACGCCGAAATCGCCTTCACGCAGCAGCTTTACCCGTGGTCGCGCGACTACACCGATGTCTACGAACATTACGGCTTGCTGGGCAAAAACAGCCTGTTTGGCCACTGCATCCATCTGTCGGAGCGCGAGGCCGATGCGCTTTCAGAGAGCGGCTCGGTGGCGGTGTTCTGCCCGACCTCGAACCTGTTCCTCGGCTCCGGCCTGTTCGACTACCAGCGCTTTCGCCGCCGGGAAAAGTCGCTGCGCATAGCCGCCGCCACCGATGTCGGCGGCGGCACCAATTACTCCATGCTGCGCACCATGGACGAGGGCTACAAGGTGATCGCGCTGAATGGCGAGAAGCTCAACCCGTTCCAGTCCTTCTGGCAGGTCACGCGCGGCAATGCCGAGGCGCTGTCCGTGGCCGGCAAGATCGGCACGCTGGATCAAGGCACCGACGCCGATATCGTCGTGCTCGACGCTAGGGCGACGCCGGCGATGCGGCTGAGGATGGAAACGGCGCAGACGCTGGCGCAGGAATTGTTCCTGCTGCAGACCCTGGGCGACGACCGCGCCGTGCGCGAGGTCTATGTCGCGGGGCGGGCGGCCAAGAGCGATATGGCGAATTAGAGCGCCGGGGTGCGTTCATTGCTTGACCCGGCGGCAGCCATCGGTCAAAGCGTGCGGCGAAGTTGACAGGGGAACGACATGGCCGTTGCTGACGACATCGCTCTGATCCGGAAACAGGAAGAAGTTCTTGTCTTCCCAGCCTTCGATGAGGCCGTCGCCTTCAAGATCGGCTCCGCCATCCGCCACCGCGCAATCACCGAAAACCTGCCCATCATCGTCGACATCAGGCTGTGGGACCGGCCGCTGTTCTATGCGGCCATGCCGGGGTCGAATGCTTCCAATCCCGATTGGGCGCGCCGCAAGATCAATGTGGTGAAACGGTTCCTGAGGAGCACTTACCGCATGGTGCTGGAGCAGCAACGCTCCGACCGCGCCTTCAAGATCGGCGAGGGCCTCGACATCTCCGACTATGTGCTCGCCGGCGGCGGTTTTCCGGTGACGGTCAAGGGCGCCGGCGTTATCGGCGTGATCGCGGTTTCCGGGCTGCCGGAGCGCGAGGATCACGGCGTGGTCGTCGATGCGCTGTGCGACCACTTGGGTGTCGACAAGCGTGGGCTGGCACTGGCTACGGACGCCGAATGACCGTGCTCGATCCCAAGGCCTTTCTCACCTCCATGTTCAACGCCGCCGTTGCCGCCGCCGATCCGGAGCGAACGATCAGGGATCATCTGCCGGCCAGGCCGAAGGGTCGCACCATCGTCATCGGCGCCGGCAAAGGCTCGGCGCAGATGGCGGCTGCCTTCGAGAAGGTCTGGGACGGGCCGATCGAAGGGCTGGTCGTCACGCGCTACGGCTATGGCGCGAAATGCGAACGCATCGAGATCATCGAGGCGGCGCATCCAGTGCCGGACGCTGCCGGATTGGAAGCCTCACGGCGACTGCTGGAAAAGGTCCAGGGCCTGACGGCGGACGATCTGGTCGTGGCGCTGATTTCCGGCGGCGGTTCGGCGCTGCTGCCGTCGCCGGCGGCCAACCTGACGCTGGCCGACGAGATTGCCGTCAACGAGGCGCTGCTTGCCTCCGGCGCGCCGATCGCGGCCATGAACACCATCCGCAAGCATGTCTCGACCATCAAGGGCGGCCGGCTGGCCGCCGCTGCCTGGCCGGCCAAGGTGGTGTCGCTGGTTGTCTCCGACATTCCCGGTGACAACCCGGCTCTTGTCGCCTCCGGTCCGACGATCCCCGATACCGGCAGCCGGGAAGACGCGTTGGCGTCGATATCTGCCTATGGCATGAAGCTGCCGGCTTCGGTGATGGCGCATATCAGTTCGCCGGCGGCCGATGCGCCAAACCCTGGAGATGAGCGTTTTTCGCGCAACGAAGTGCATCTGATCGCCTCGGCCGGCGTGTCGCTGGAAGCGGCAGCGGCGGAAGCCAAGCGGCAAGGGATAGAGGCCGTCATCCTCTCCGATGCCATCGAGGGCGAAGCGCGTGAGGTCGGCGGCGTCCATGCCGCCATTGCCCGCGAAGTGGCGACGCGCGACCGGCCATTTTCGAAACCGGTGCTCATTCTCTCGGGCGGCGAAACAACCGTGACCTTGCGGGCAAAAGGCAAGGGCGGCCGCAATTCGGAATTCCTGCTCGCCTTCGCCCTTGGCATCAACGGCGTGCAAGGCATTCACGCCCTGGCCGCCGACACCGACGGCATCGACGGTTCGGAAAACAATGCCGGGGCCTTCGCCGACGGTTCGACCGTCTCGCGCATGCGCGCTGCAAGCGTCGATGCCAAGGCAATGCTGGCCGGCAACAATGCCTGGACGGCGTTCAATGCAGTTGGCGATCTTTTCGTGCCGGGGCCGACCGGCACGAATGTCAATGATCTCAGGGCGATCCTGATCCGATAGGCGACCGGTTCAGGCAACCATCAACCGCTTCACCTCTCTCATATCCCGCAGGAAACGCTCGCGCTCGGCCTCCTTGTCGGCCGGCTCATGGATGCGCAGGATGAAGGAGGGATGGATGGTGATGAACACGCGCAGGCCATCCTCTCGTTCGATCACTTGGCCGCGCATCTTTGTCACCGGTATGGCCTTGCCCAGCAAAGACAAGGCAGCCGTAGCGCCGAGCGCCACGGCAAGATCCGGTTTGATCAGTGCGAATTCCCTGTCGATCCACCAGCGGCAGGCCTGCACCTCACCGGCATTCGGCTTGGAATGGATACGGCGCTTGCCGCGCGGCTCGAATTTGAAGTGCTTGACCGCGTTGGTAACGTAGACTTTTTGGCGATCCACCTCCGCCTCGTCGAGGATCGCGTCGAACACCTTGCCGGCCGGACCGACGAAAGGTTTGCCGGCGAGGTCCTCCTGATCGCCGGGCTGTTCGCCGACGAAGATGACCTTGGCATTGTCAGGCCCTTCGCCGAACACGGTCTGCGTCGCATCGCGCCATAACGGGCAGCGGCGGCAGCCTTTCGCGGCCTCGCGCAGCTCGGAAATGCTGCTGGCGGCATCACCTCCCGGCGTCTGTGTCGGCTCACGCTTTGGCCAATGCTTTGCCTGCACCTTGGCGTGGTGCGGTGCGGGCGTTGTCGGCATTCTGGCAATCATCTCCTTGGCGGCCTTGTCCGCTCCTGCGATCAGCTCTGGAATGAGCGAGGCCTCGGGAAGGTTCCGCCAATATTTCTTCGGCATCTCCTTCTGCATGGCCTTCACCTTCAGCCGCGCTGGATTGAAGATGTTCTCGAAATAGGTGCGCCACAGCGCCTCGGTATCATCCTCAGTCGGAGCATCGCCTTTGGCCGCACCCGGCCCGATCGCCAGCCTTTCACCATCCCAATCGGCGGAGGTGTGCGGCGTCAGGATCGTCCAGCGCATGCCCGTGAAGCGCCTGACGAAGAAATCCGCATTGCGCTCAACGATGAAATGATCAGGCTCGAACCAGGCAACATAACGCTCCTCGGCGCCATCGCCTATCTTCCGGAAGCGCACGAAGGCATGCATCTTGTGGCTGTCGCGCCGCACCGCTTTCTCCATGGCCTCAAGCCGCCTGGTGTCGGGATCCGAGGCGATCGACAGCAGCTTAGGCTCGCTGCGCAGCCGCCACAGCATCCGGTAGAGAAAGGCGAACCGGGTGGGATCGGAATGGCAGAAGGCGGTTTCCGCCTGCCCGATGAAGTCGCGCGGCACCACGAGTTGTGCGCCTTGCGGCGCGGCCGGCAAATCGTTCCGCGTCCGGTCCGAACCGGCCGCGACATGCCAGCTGATATCCTCGGGCCTGACCTCGTTCAGCGCCAGGCGACGGGCCGCGTCGCGCCAACCGGCAAAATCGGTCTCGCTTTCGAGCAAGACACTGTATCGGGCAAGGTTGAGCTCGGCCGACGGCATGGTCAAAACAACGACAGCTGTTCGCAGGAACGCACGATGGTGTCGCGCAGGCCGGTTTTGTCGGTGACAGCGCCTGGCGACCAGCCTTCGGCGATGATGAATGGCCGAAGCTTGGCGATCGACTGACAGATCCGCCCGACATCTTCGAGCCGCATTCGCCGGTGGCGCCGCGTCTCCAGGATTTTTGCCACCACCTTGGTGCCGAGGCCAGGCACGCGCAGCAGCGCCTCGCGATCCGCGCGATTGATGTCGACTGGAAACTGGCCTCGATTGCGCAGCGCCCAGGCGAGCTTCGGGTCGATGGCGAGATCAAGCATGCCATCGCTGCTGCCGGCCAGGATTTCCGGCTGCGAGAACCCGTAAAAACGCATCAGCCAGTCGGCCTGGTAGAGCCGGTGTTCGCGCATCAGCGGGGGCTTCTGCAGCGGCAGCGACGATGACGAGTCCGGGATCGGACTGAAGGCCGAGTAATAAACCCGCCGCAGATGATAGCTGCCATAGAGCCGCGCGCTGGTGTGCAATATGCCGTCGTCCGAGGTCTTGTCGGCGCCGACGATCATCTGCGTCGACTGGCCACCCGGCGCAAAGCGTTCGCGCTTCTTGGTCCTCAGCGTCGGCTCGGCCTTTTCCTCCATCTTCTGGCGCAGCCTGGCCATGGAAAGACGGATCGTTTCCGGCTTCTTTTCCGGCGCCAGTTTCTTGACGCCCTCATCGGTGGGCAGCTCGACATTGATCGACAGCCGGTCGGCATAGAGCCCCGCCTTCTCGACCAGTTCGGCAGAGCTTTCCGGAATGGTTTTGAGATGGATATAGCCGGAAAACTTCTCTTCCAGCCGCAGCCGTCGCGCCACCTCGACCATCTCGCCCATGGTTTCATCCGGCGAGCGGATGACGCCAGAGGACAGGAACAGTCCCTCGATGTAGTTGCGCCGGTAAAAATCCATGGTCAGCTTCACCACCTCGTCGATGCTGAAGCGGGCGCGCCGTACATTCGAGGACGAGCGGTTGATGCAATAGCTGCAATCGTAGATGCAAAAATTGGTGAGCAGGATTTTCAGGAGCGAGATGCAGCGGCCGTCCGGTGCATAGGAATGGCAGATGCCCATGCCTTCGGTGGAACCGATGCCGCCGGATTGCTGCGAATCCTTCTTCGCCGAGCCCGATGAGGCACAGGAAGCATCATATTTGGCGGCGTCGGAAAGGATCGCCAGCTTTTCACGGACGGTGAGAGCGCTCATCCGTTCATGATATGTTCTGGGCAACTGCCGCGCTACCTCATTTGACATAGGCGGCGAAAAAGTGATCGCCGCCATCTCAAGGTCCTCACACCTCGTGCAAATAGAGATGGTAATCCAGTTCGCTGACCGTGCGTGCCACGCGCAGATATTCGGACTGTTTGATCGCCACGAAGGTGCGGTGCAAATCCTCGCCGAGCGCGCCTTTCAGGAAGCTGGAGGCCTTGGCCGCTTCGATCGCGGCGCGCCAGTCCGCCGGCATCGTCGTGCGGGTAACGGCTGCTTCATAGCCGTTGCCGGTCGTTTCAGGGCCGGGATCGAGCCCTTCGTCGAGGCCTTTGATGATGCCGGCCAGCACCGTCGCGGCGATCAGATAGGGATTGGCGTCGACGCCGGACGGCCGGTGCTCTATGCGCCGGTTCTTGGCGTCGCCAGCCGGCACGCGCAGTGCTACCGAGCGGTTGTTGACGCCCCAGGTCGGCGCCACCGGCGCATAGGATTGCGAGACGAAACGCCGCCAGGAATTGGCGTGCGGCGCAAACACCAGCATCGATTCCGCCATCGTCTGGATCAGCCCGCCGAGACCTTGCAACAGGGGTAGCGACCAGCTCTCGCCGCCGGCTTCGGTAAACACGTTGCGGCCAGCCTTATCCTGCAGAGAGACGTGGAAATGCATGCCCGAGCCGGCATATTTCTCGATCGGCTTGGCCATGAAACAGGCGGTCACGCCATGGCGGCGCGCCTGCGCCCGCACCAGCCGCTTCAGCATGACGAGGTCGTCGGCCGCCCGCATCACATCCTTGCGGTAGTTCAGCGTCAGCTCGTACTGGCCCGGCGCATATTCCGATATGACCGTCTCGGCCGGAATGCCTTGCGCCTTGGCGGCGGCATAGATGTCTGAGAACAGCGGTTCCATGCCGTGCAGGTGGTCGACGGAATAGACCTCCGTCTTGCCCGAGACGCGGCCATCAAGCACGGCGCGCGCCGGCTGCACCTTGCCGTCGGCGTCTCGCTCATTGGCCAATAGGAAGAATTCCAGCTCGAAGGCGCCGGCCGGGTAAAGGCCCTTGGCCGCGAGGATCTCGACCTGCCGGGCCAGCGCCAGGCGCGGGTCCGACGACATCGGCAGGCCGTCGAGGTGATACATCGCCATCAGCACCTGGCCGCGCGGCGGATTGGTGCCGTAGAGGGGCACCAGCGTGCCGGGGATCGGCCATGCCCTGAGGTCGCCGTCGCCGGTCGTCCAGATCAGTCCGGTCTCGTGCACGTCCTCGCCGGTGATGTCGAGGCCGAGGATCGAGATCGGCATGTGCCGCCCGCCCTCGAAAATGCTTTTCAACTCATGCCGGCGCACGATCTTGCCGCGGCCCACGCCATTGGCGTCCGTCAGCACGATATCGAAGGCTTCGATCTCGGGATGGGCGTCGAGAAAGGCTTGCGCCTCGGTGGGCGAAGACCCCGACGGGGAGGTCACAAAGGCATTGTCCATGGCCGCTTGTCTCATGCCGCAAGCTTTGCCGCAACAGCGCCGAAGGCGCTGATCAGCCGGTTGACCTGTGCGCCTGACGTCGCCGGCGAGATCAGCATCATGTTGTGGAAGGGCGCGATCAACACGCCCCGATTGACCAGCGCGACATGGATGGCGGCCTCCAGTTCCGGCGCATGCGCGGTCTCGGCTTCGGCGCCGTTGCGCAACGGTCCGGGTGCGCAGATGAACTCGACGCGGGCGCCGACGCGGGCAACATGCCAGGGCAGGCGATAGCGGTCGATCACCCCGGTCAGCCCGGCATCCAAACGCCGCGCCAGATGGTCCATGCGGTCATAATTCTCCGCTATCATCACCTCTTCGAGCATGGCGCGCATGGTGGCGAACTGCAGCGGGTTGGCCGACAGCGTCGTGCCCATGCCGGAATAGCCGGGCTCCTTGGTCCTGTTGTAGGCGGCATAGCGCGAGGCGACCTCATCGCTCATGCCCCACACGCTTGCCGGCACGCCGCCGGCGATCGGCTTGCCCAGCACGAAGAAGTCGGGGTCGAGCCCGTACTTCCTGGTGTAGCCGCCGGGGCCGGTCGAGATCGTGTGTGTCTCGTCGATCAGGAGCAGCGTGCCGGTCTCGCGGGTCAGTCTGCGCAGCGCGTCGTGGAAGCCGGGGTCGGCCAGCACCATGCAGGAATTGGTCAGCACCGGCTCGGCGATGACGCAGGCCACATCCCTGTCCTTGAGGGCTGCTTCAAGGGCTGCAACATCGTTGAACTCGATGACTTTCGCCGTACGGGTCAGGTCACGGAACTCGCCCGCCAGTCCTGGCCGGTTGACCGGCTTGCCGTCGATAAGCCGCACCATCGTCTCGTCGACCGAGCCGTGGTAGCAGCCGTTGAAGACCAGGATCTTTTCGCGCCCGGTGACGGCGCGGGCGACGCGCAGCGAGAAGCGGTTGGCGTCGGTCGCCGTCGTCGCGATCTGCCAGAATGGCAGGCCGAAACGCTGCTGCAGCAGCGGCCCGATGGCAAGCGCGTCTTCCGAGGGCAGCATATAGGTCAGGCCGCGCCCGGCCTGGCGGCGGATGGCCCGCGCCACCGGTGGCGGCGAATGGCCGAACATCGAGCCGGTGTCGCCAAGGCAGAAATCGTCGAGCCTGTTACCGTCAATGTCGGTGATCGCAGCGCCCTTGGCGCTGTCGACAAGGATCGGAAATGGCGTCGGCCAGTCGTTCATCCAGTGCATCGGCACGCCGCCGAAGAAGCCGGGCAGGCCGTTGCTGACCTTGGCCTGCGATTTCGGCCGCGCCTTGCGGAAGGCCGCGCCTTCGGTCTCGCGCAATTCTACGATGCGGTCACGGCTGATGCCGCCGATGGACGTCTTTGAACCGTCACTGCTGTGCATGAAAACCCCTCTCGTCCGTCCCTCTTAGCCAATCCATGTCCGCCACCGCAATTGGCCGCGCGCCTGCCCTGCATTGGCTCAGCCTGCTCCGGCGGCGCTTGACCGTGCTGGCGAAGTCAGCGCCAATATGAACGGGAATGAGGTGGGGGAACAAAAATGCGGACGATCCTCTGTGTGGCAATGCTACTGGCGTCGGCCGGCACTGCCTTCGCCTCGGGCGGCATCTGGTGCAATGTCGACGACAGGGCGGTGACATTCGACGTCGGCGCCGGTGTCACCCGAGGCATGGGCGGCCCGACCTTCAATTTTCGCGGCGATCTCGAAATCAAGGCGAGGCTGGCTGGCGATGGATTGCGCAAGACGGTGTTCGAGGATTCCAACCTGACCCAGTACTGGCTGGACGACAAGGAACTGCGGCTGAATATCTACCACGAGCACGAGGTGGCCAACGCCTTCAATTCGGTCGAGCTGACGATCTTGACCAAGGCCAGCGACGAAGGCGTCTATGACGGGCAGTACACGCTTGCCGTCTATGACAACGCCGCCGACACGGACAAGGACGGCAAACCGGTGGAATTGACGGGCAAGGTGTCGTGCGGGGCTGAGTAGGCTCGCCGATCGGTTGTGTCAGCCCGCCTGCATCGAGGCGATGGCGCGCCGCATCAGGTCGAGGAACACCAGCCGCTCGTCCTCGCTGAAACCGGTCAGGGCCACCTCGTTCTGTGAACGCGCGGCCTGTGTCGCCGGCTCGCGCAGGCCAACGGCCTTCGCGGTGAGATGGATCGACTGCGAGCGCCCGTCTTCGGGGTGCAGGCGTCGTTCGATCAGGCCGTCACGTTCCATGCGGATCAGCGTGTTGGCCATCGTCGCCTGTTCGACATTGAGACGCTGCACGAGTTCGCGTTGCGTCAGGCCGTCTTCATCCCACAGCGCCAGCAGCGTCATGAACTGGGCGGGCGCCAGGCCAAGCGGCCGGATGCGCTGCTGCAGGCCGTTGGCAAACAACCGCGCCATGTGGTTGGCCAGGAATCCGGCGGATCGTTCTTTCTGAAATGTCATGCCTGACAGATAATAGTTGAATAGCATGCTATGCAATGATATATAGCTTGCTATGGAGATACAAATGAAAACCAAAATTCATGCGGCAGCGGGCGCCGTCGCGCTCATCACGGTTTCGGCTTTTTGGCTGTCGACGGCTACGGCCGAACTGCTCGGCGACTCGGCCGCGATCACAACGGTCAAGAACTGCGTGCTGGCCGGCATGGTGGCGCTCATCCCGGCGATGATCATTGCCGGCGCGTCTGGCTTCTCACTTGGCAAGGGCTGGAAGAGCCCGGTCGTGGCACGCAAGAAGTGGCGCATGCGCATCATCGCCGCCAACGGATTGCTGGTGCTGGTGCCCTCGGCCTTCCTGCTCAGCAGCTTTGCCACGGCCGGTCGCTTCGACAAGTTTTTCGCAGTCGTCCAGGCGATCGAGCTGGTAGCCGGCGCAACGAACATCGCACTGTTGTCGCTCAACATTCGCGACGGGCTGTCGCTGCGGCGCAAGCCTCTTCGGCTGGCCACGCGAGCGCGGTGAGGTCAGGCCGTGATGTCGATGACGCCGCAGTCGCCGGCCGCGCTGCCGAAGGCGATACGGCGCTCTTCCCTGTCCCACATCATCGCGGTGATGGCGCCCTTGCCTTGCCGGCGCAGCAGCACTTCCTTGGCGTCGGCGAAGCGCGCGGCGATCACCATGCCGTCCTCGTAACCGATCGCCACGACGTCCTGGCTTGGATGGCAGGCCACGCAAGTCACCATCGTGTTGCCGCGCGTGCCGAGTTCCAGCGGCGCCTTGCCCATCGGTCCGTCCTTGCCCGAAAACGGCCAGACGATCGCCGCCGGCGCGCCGGAACTCGCCAGCCATTTGCCTTTGACGCTCCATGACAGGCTTTTGACCTTGCCGGGATAGCCGCTCATGCGCATGTGCTTGCCGTCGACCAGCTTCCAGCCATGCAGGGCGTTTTCCTGCATCGTGGTGACGAGGAAGGCGCCATCCGGCGAGAAGGTGATGCCGGTATGGGCGCCGGCCCATTCGAGTTCCACCGGCTTGCCCTCGGCGGCCGGGAAATGCAGCGTCGCGCCATTGTAGCGGGCAACGCCGAAGCGCATGCCCTTGGGCGAAAACGCCAGCCCCTCGACCGAGCGCGGATGGGCAAATTCCCTGGTCTTGCCGTCGGCGAAGCGCACGAAGGCGGTCTTGCCCGTGGCATAGGCGACGGCGCCCTGCGGCCCGGCGGCGACGCTGGTGATCCACTTTTTCCCGGCGCTGGCCAGTTCGGTGGCTTCGCCGCCTGTCTTCACGGCAAACACCTTGCCGTCCTCGCCGCCAGTGATCAGCCGGTCGTTGGCCGCATCGTGGAAAGCCGCCAGCAGCCCGTCATTGGCCTGGATGGTCTTGTGGCCATTGTCGAGCCGATGGATGGCGCCATCGGCCAGCGCGAAATGCGGCACGTCGCCAAGGAAGACGGCGGCAACGCAATGGCCTTCGAGGTCGAGGGGGGCAACTGTGGGCATGGATATCTTTGTTCAGTTGAATTGCAGCGGTTGCAGGGGCTTACTCGACGTTTACGGTTCCGGCAACCTTGGAGGATCGGCGAGGCGGTAAGAGGCTGTAATCTAGTCAAGGCAGCCCCTTGGCTCGCAGTTCAGTTGCAAACGTCGCCGATGGCATCACCAGGGTCAAAGCCGATCCCTGGAGGCGCTCTGCACCACAGCTGGCATACCACCTTGCGGACCCGGTCGCTCTTGGCATCGATGATGAGCAGGATGCCGCCGCCTTCGCCGGCAAGCCGCAGGCAGCGCAACGCGGCGGCGGCGAGCAGTTGGCCTTCAAGCCCTGCCCGATGGCGACCTCCCCAACGGAATGGGATAACGCCACCGATTGTGATCTCCAGGCGGGAACGGAACTTCCGCACCCTGCGATTGTATGATGACCCAAACCATGTTCTTGGCGATGCTCGCGCCGCTCGCTCCGGTCGTTTGAGAAAGGAACAATGTGCTGGGCTTCTTGGAGCGCAGGGGCCTTCGGCTGTTCGTGACATTGTTGGTCGCTTTGTCAGCCGCTGCCGGCTACGCTTTCCTCAAACGCAGAATATTGTGGGAGATGGTGCAGACCTGCGCACTTGCAAGTACACGGCTTGGCGTCGCCTTCCCCTGCGACCAGGTGATACTGACCGAGCAGGGGGATTATGGGTCAGTCCTCATCAAATCACCTCTACACCGGACCGAGTTTCTGGTGGCCCCAATCACAGCGATTGCGGGCTTGGAAAGCCCATCCGCCCGTTCCACTGATAGCGCCCGACTATGGAACCGGGCATGGGAAGCCCGACAGAAAGTTGAAGCAAGACTCGGACACGGCCTGCCACGATCAGCCGTTGGCCTGGCGGTGAATTCCCGATTTGAGCGGTCCCAGGATCAGTTGCACATCCACGTCGATTGCTTGCTGGAGTCGGTGGAAAGGACGCTTGCCTTAGATGGGCCGAAGCAAGACGCGACCTGGCAACCGTTTCCATTGATATTGAAGGGGCGACCCTATTGGATAATGGCAGTGGCTGAGCCGGATCTGCGAACCACTAACGTGGTCGGCCTGGTTGTTGCCGGTTTGCCTCAGGCACGACACACCATGGATGATCTAAATGTACTCGTCGCCGGTGCAACGCTGGCTGACGCGAGGCCGGGATTCTATATTCTGGTAAATTGGGGAAGGGCAGCTGAGCACCTCCTCGATCACAGATGTACGTCGCGCTAGCTATCGCCTGTTGGTCAAAGCCGATCATTCGACCATTTCAAGGATGCACTGGCTAGACACGCCCGCCCGTCTTCCTTTCCTCATAGACAAGCTCCCGCTTCGGCGGCGGGTTTTGTGCTAGAATGGTGGCCGCCTGGCGGTCAGCCGCCATTATCTGGGAAGGAGGCAGGCAGGCGACTTTGACCTCAACCCTGACGGGCGGCGGCAGCCGCTCGCTTGGTCTGATACCAATCAAATCGAGCAAGCGGCGCTGAGCGAAGGGACCGCCGACCTACCGTCGCAGTGGCGGCGTTCGTGGAAACGCCACGATCGTCAACGGCGGCTTCTGAAATTCCACGGCCGCAATTCCTTCGATCATTACATCCAGCCTGGAACCGCACGGCAAAGCCTGACTAGGCCTGGCAGGCCTCGAAACTCTTCTTCAGCCGCTCGGCGTCCAGTTCGCGGCCGATGAACACCAGCCGGCTCTCATGTTTCTCGCCGTCTTTCCAGGCGCGCTGATGGTCGCCCTCGATGATCATGTGCACGCCCTGGATGACGTAGCGTTCATCATCGCCTTTCAGGGCAATGATGCCTTTCAGCCGCAGGATGTTGGGGCCTTCCATCTGGGTGATCTTCTCGATCCATGGGAAGAATTTCTTCGGGTCCATCTCGCCGCCGCGCAACGACACCGACTGCACCGTCACATCATGGATGTCTGAGGGATGCGCGTGGTCGTGGTGATGATGGTCATGCCCGTCATGATCATGGTGGTGGTGATCGTGGCCATCATGGTCGTGATCGTGGTCATGATGGTGATCGTCATGCGCCTCAAGGAAATGCGGATCGTTCTCCAGCGCCCGGGAGAGGTCGAAGGCGCCGCGGTCGAGCACCTCCGACAGGGCGACGCCGGCGCGCGTCGTGCGATGGATCCTGGCTGCCGGATTGATGGCGCGGATCGTCGCCTCGACCTTGGCGAGCTCTTCCGGGGTGACGAGATCGGTCTTGTTGAGGACGACGACATCGGCGAAAGCGATCTGATCTTCGGCTTCCTTGGAATCCTTGAGCCTGAGCGGCAGATGCTTGGCATCGACCAGCGCCACCACCGCATCGAGCTTGGTCTTGGAGCGCACGTCGTCGTCCATGAAGAAGGTCTGCGCCACCGGCACCGGATCGGCGAGGCCGGTGGTCTCGACTACAATGGCGTCGAAGCGCCCCGGTCGGCGCATCAGGCCCTCGACGACGCGGATCAGGTCGCCGCGCACCGTGCAGCAGACGCAGCCATTGTTCATCTCGTAGATTTCCTCGTCGGATTCCACGATCAGGTCGTTGTCGATGCCGATTTCGCCGAATTCGTTGACGATGACCGCGTAGCGCCTGCCATGGTTCTCCGACAGGATGCGGTTGAGCAGCGTCGTCTTGCCGGCGCCGAGATAGCCGGTGAGAACGGTTACGGGGATCTGCGTCTGTGCGTCGCTCATGGCTTGCCTCGAGATGACTGGGCCTTGAAATCCAGGCCGCGAAAAAAGGGATTGTCGGCTCCATATAGGATGTGTGCGGGGCTTTTGCACGGGGCAAACCGATGGGCCAAAGCTCTTGGCCCGGCCACTGTGATATCGGCGTGCCGGATGACTGCGAAAGTGCGCCTTTGTCGCGAGCCAGGCGCGTCTGACGCCACGCGGGCCTCACCTTTGCGGCGATTCCCGTGCGGCGAAAAGTCGTTTGTCATCTAACTGAAATAAACATCTGGCATTAGCCACGGCGGGCACCGCAATGCTTGCCGGCAAAGCTGTTTCACGCGCCGGATTCTTTTTATCGTCGATTGCCAACCGGCCGGCTGCGTCTATGCTGTCGCTACCGGTATGGCCGAAGAGGGGATGACCATGGCCAAGGCGGACAAAACTGCAACAATGAGCCGGCTGCATTCGGCGGCAAGGCTGGCAAGAACGGCGCTGGCGGCCCGGCTCCTGGCGCACGGCTTCTATGCCGGCCAGGACCAGATCATGCTGGCGCTCGACCGCGAGGACGGCCAGACGCCTGGCAATCTCGCCGGCCGCCTCGGCGTGCGCCCGCCCACCATCACCAAGACCATCAACCGGCTGCAGGCGCAGGGCTTTCTGGAAAAGCGCGCCTCGTCGGCCGACGCCCGTCAGGCTCATATTTTCCTCACCGACACTGGCCGCGATATCATCCACGCCATCGAGAAATCGGTGAAGAAGACCGAAAAGCAGGCGCTGAAGGGCCTCGACAAGAAGGACCAGAAGGCGTTGTTCAAGCTGCTGGCCCGCATCGAGGCCAATCTCTCCAACGAGGAGCTTGTGCTGATCGACGACGACGCCGAGTCGGACGAGTGATCAGGCCGCTGCTGGAGCCGCGTCCCGGATCAGCGAGGACCAACGCCCCGGCGTCATGCCAAATGCCTTCTTGAATTGCCTGTTGAAATGGCTCTGGTCGGTGAAGCCGGCCTCGACCGCGATCTGCGCCAGGGGCTCGCCGGCGGTAATCATCCGCCGCGCGCGCTGAAGCCGGCGCATCACCAGGAAACGATGCGGGCTGGTCGAGAAGGCGGCGCGGAAATGCCTCGATAAGGCGTAGCGGTCCAGTCCGGTGACGGCTTCCAATTCGCCGGAACGCACCGGGCGCATTGCGTTCTCCGTCAGATAGTCCCGCGCCAGCGTCGCCGCCCGCCATGCCGTCCGGGCCATCGGCTTTGCCGGCTGGCCGGCATGCCGTGCCAGGCCATGCATCAGTTGGGCGAGAAAATCATCGACGAACAGCTCGTCGAGTTCCTGTTGCAGCGGCCCCAGCGCCGAAAGCAGCGTGGCGCAGAAGGCTTCGTCCCGCACCACGGCTTCCCTGACGAAGGGCAACGACGCGCCGCCAAGGCAGTCCAGCATCAGCGACGGTTCGAGGTAGAGCATCCTGTAGCGCAACCCGTCCTCGGTGCCGGCGCCGCCGTCATGCAACTCATCGGGATGCAGCACGATGATCTGGCCGGGCAGGCTTAGCCGCGTCGCGCCGCGATAGCGGAAGGTCTGCACGCCATGCAGCGTCACCCCGATCGCATAGGTGTCATGACGATGCAGATCGAAGGCGCTGCCATGAAAGCGCGCCTCGATCCGCTCCATGCCGGCGGGGTCGGGTGCGGAGATGATGCAATTCTCCGCCGCGTCCGCGCACAAACGTCCAAGACCCTTAGAGGCCTGGCGGTCTAGTTCGAACGACATCGTCTCATTCAGCCTCGCAATCGGGGCCTAACCTCGAATGGTCCATTTTGTCATGTTCGATACGAAATTTGCAATCGTGCTGCGCGAAGACTTGCCCGTCTGGCAGAAACTCAACGTCACCGCCTTCCTGACCAGCGGCATCGTCGCGCAGTTTCCCGACATCATCGGCGAGCCCTATCGCGACCGCTCAGGCAATCTCTACAATCCGCTGTCGATCCAGCCGGTCATCGTGTTGTCGGCAGACCAGGCGACGCTGGCCGCGCTCCACCGGCGCGCGCTGGAGCGCGGCGTGACGACCTCGCTCTATGTCGAGGAGATGTTTTCCACCGGCTTCGACGCCGCCAACCGCGCCGTCTTTGCGCAATTCGCGCCAGAAGATGCCAAGGTGGTCGGCATCGCGCTGCGCGCCGAGAAGAAGGTGGTCGACAAGATCACCAAGGGCGCCCGCATGCAGGCATAGCGTGGGAGGCTTGGACTAAGCCTGGCGGCTTCTATTGTTGTGCCAGCGAGCTCATGTGCGCGGCAGTGGCCGACAATTGGCTTGCCGGCAAGCGACAATTCCCGCAAAGGTGCGCTCCAGCCCAGCTTTTCCCCGGCCTGCAAGTGAACGCTTCCCAAAGACATGTCGAAAGCGCGACGCCGCCGGTGGCGATCCTGTGCATGCTGACCACCTATGTCTTCTTCACCTTCCTCGACACCTCGAGCAAATATCTCGTCCTTGCCGGCGTTTCGGCGCTGATCGTCGCCTGGGTGCGCTTTGCCGTGCATGTCGTGCTGGTCGGCACCCTCCTGCGCGGCTGGCGCGATCCGCTGCGGTTTCGCCCGGTCAACCTGCCGGCTCATGTGCTGCGCGGCGTGTTCCTGTTCGGCTCGACCATGTGCAACATCCTGGCCTTGCGCTCCCTGCAGCTGGCCGAGACGACGTCGATCTATTTCTTCGGGCCGATGGTGATCACCGCCCTTGCCGGCCCGCTGCTCGGAGAATGGGCCGGCTGGCGGCGCTGGCTGGCCATTCTGGCCGCCTTCGCCGGGGTCCTCATCATCACAAGGCCAGGTGTCGGCGTCTTCGGCATCGGCCATCTCTTCGCACTCGGCTCGATGCTGTCGAACTGCTTCTATGTCATCATGACGCGCCGCATGTCGTCGACCGAGACGTCGGAAAGCCTGATCCTGTTTTCGGCGCTGGCGCCGACGGTGCTGCTTTTGCCCATGCTGCCGTTTTCCTTCTCGCTGCCGCATGATGGCTGGCACTGGTTCATCCTGCTCATGCTTGGCGTGTTCGGCGGTGTCGGGCACTGGCTGCTGGTCCAGGCCTATCGGCTGGCAACGACCACGGCGCTCGCCCCCTATCCCTATTCGCAGATGGTGTGGATGATCATTTCCGGCTGGATCGTCTTCAAGCAGTTCCCGGATCGCTGGACGCTGGTCGGCGCCGCCATCATCGTTGCCAGCGGCCTCTACATCGTCCACCGCGAGCACCGGCTGCGGCTGCGGAGCCGCGCGGCCTCCGATGTCGAGGCCGAGGCGCTGGCAAAAAAACTTTGATTTGCCCCCGATCGGTGGCATAACGCCGCCTTTAAACTGTTTAGGTCGCAATTCAGCTCGTTCGGGGAGCGCAAGGCGCTGGCACAAAAAATCAAGCTTTCGACGATCGCCGATGCACTCGGCGTGTCCACGGCCACCGTGTCGCTGGCGTTGCGCGACAGCCCGCTGGTGGCCGGCGCGACGCGCGACCGTATCAAGGAACATGCGCGCGCCATCGGCTATATCTACAACCGCCGCGCCGCCAGCCTGCGCACCTCGCGCTCGGGCATTGTCGGCGTCGTCGTCCACGACATCATGAACCCGTTCTTCGCCGAGATCCTGCGCTCGATCGAAAGCGAACTCGACCGCAGCCGGCAGACCTTCATCCTGTCCAATCACTACGACCAGCTCGAAAAGCAGCGCACCTTCATCGACACGCTGCTGCAACTCGGCGCCGACGGCGTGATCATGTCGCCGGCCATCGGCACCCCGGCTGCCGACATACTGATGGCCGAGGAAAACGGCCTGCCGGCGGTGCTGATCGCCCGCACCGTCGAGGGCGCCGACGTGCCGGTGTTTCGCGGCGACGACGCTTACGGCACCGGGCTTGCCACCAACCATCTGATCTCGCTCGGCCACAAGCGCATAGCCATGATCGGCGGCACCGACCAGACCTCGACCGGCCGCGACCGCTATCAGGGCTATGTCAACGCCATGGAGGCGGCAGGGCTCGAAGTCAGGCCGTCCTGGCGCATCGCCGGTCCGCGCACCAAGCAGGCCGGCTTCGAGGCCGCCGGGCAGTTCCTGGCGCTGAAAGACAGACCGACCGCCGCCTGCTGCTGGAACGACCTCGTCGCCATCGGCCTGATGAACGGCATTGCGCGCGCCGGCCTGGTGCCGGGCATCGACATTTCCGTCACCGGCTATGACGATCTCGAGGAGGCGGCGATCGCCACGCCGGCGCTCACCACCGTCTGGAACGGCCAGCGCGAGGTCGGCCGCCGCGCCGCCAGCGCGCTGCTCGACAAGCTCAACGGGCAGACGGTGCGGCCCTCGCAGGAATTGATCAAGCCGGAGCTGCATGTGCGCCAGTCGACCGGCAAGCCGGTGGAGCGGGCATGACCAAGGCCGAACAGCTGCAAGCCGTCGCCATTCTGGTGCCGGCGGACTTCAGCGACCACGCCGTCCGGCGCATCGACCGTACTTTCAAACAGATCAGGGTCGAACGCACCGACCCGGCGCTGGTCACCGACGAGATGCGCCGCACGGTGCGTGGCATTGCGTCGTTTGCCGGGATCAGCGCGGCGATGATGGATGCGCTGCCCAATCTCGAACTCATCGCCTCCTTCGGCGTCGGCTATGATTCGGTCGATGTCGGCCATGCGGCGGCGAACAACATCATGGTCACCAACACGCCCGACGTGCTGACCGAGGAGGTCGCCGACACCGCGATCGGGCTGCTGATCAACACGATCCGTGACCTGCCGCGCGCGGAAAACTGGCTGCGTGACGGCAGCTGGGTACGCAAGGGCAACTATCCGCTGAGCCGGCTGACCTTGCGCGCCCGCCGCGTCGGGATTTTCGGCATGGGCCGCATCGGGCAGGCCATTGCCCGGCGCCTTGAGGCGTTCGGCCTGCCGGTCGCCTATCACAACCGGCGCAGGGTCGAGGGTCTTTCCTACGAGTATCATCCGACGCTGAAAGGTCTGGCGGAAGCGGTCGATACGCTGATTTCGGTGGCGCCTGGTGGCGCTTCGACGCAGAAGGCGGTCAATGCCGAGATCCTGTCGGCGCTTGGCGCCAACGGCGTCTTCGTCAATATCGGCCGCGGCAGCACGGTCGACGAGGCGGCGCTCGCGGCGGCGCTCGCCGACGGCACCATCGCCGCCGCCGGGCTCGATGTCTTCGCCGACGAGCCGAATGTGCCCAAGGCGTTGCTCGACGCCCCCAACGCCTCGCTTTTGCCGCATGTCGGCTCTGCCTCGGAACACACACGCCGCGCCATGGCCGATCTGTGCGTCGACAATCTGGTGTCCTGGTTCACCGAGCGCCGGCCGCTGACGCCGGTGCCGGAGACGGCGCATGTCAAGGCTCGCGGCTAGCGAAAGGCAAACCGATGACGGTGAAGCCGCCTGACAATTCCACGATTTTGGTCGCCACCAATGGCCGAGATCAGATCATTTCGATTCCGTATCCAAAGCGGCCCTTCGCCAACTACCTGATCGGAATATTCGTTCTTTGCTGGCTAGGAGGCTGGGCCTTTGGCGAGATTACAGCCGCATATCAGCTCGTGACCAGGCCGTTCGGCGGGCCTACGGCGTTTGTTGCCTTCTGGCTCTGCGCTTGGACAGTCGGTGGCATCTTCGCAATGCTCATGGTTCGCCGCATTTTCCGGCGCTCCGTGCCCGAAGTGATAAGGCTCGATGCGGCCGGGGTCAGCCATGACCCTGGGTTGCCGCCGTTCAAAATGCCGTCCTACGGCGCCTCCGCCTGGACGCAGCTGTTTTCGAAGCGGACTGAGCGCAGGTTCGACCGGATGCAGCTCAAATCGCTGAGGCTTCGCGACGGCGATACTCACAATCGCCTGACAGTCGACGCTGGGGCCCAGAGGGTCGAGATCGGTTCGGCAGCCACCGATGTCGAGCGCGAGTGGCTCTTTAAACTCCTTTCAGATCGCTATCCGACGACCGTCCCTCAATAGTTCGACGGTTTCGTCTTCCGCGTTCGTTGATGCCGGCAGTGGCTCCGTCACATTTATTAACGCCAGCTTAACCCTTTGAAATCATTTTGCATCCTGCCCGTGTGCATGGATGAGACAGAATGAAATCGCTTTCCGCATTGATCGCAATCGCCGCCTTGTTTGGCGGCGTTCAGCTGTTTCATAACGGCAATGGGCAAAGCGTCGCCGAAGAGGTCACGCGGTCCAGCACCTACAGGCTGGTCGCCAATGGCGATGAGGGAGCCTGCGCGGTGAGCCGCGGGGCCGAAATTTCGGATGGCCTGTCCCTGCTTACTGTTGCTCCGACATGCCGTCGTCTGATCCCTGGCATAGAACGGGCAAAGTTCTGGCGCGAACAGAATGACGGCACGGTCGCCTTCAGCGCCAACGGCGTCGATCCGATCGTCACCTTCGCCGTGGCCGACGGCGACGGTTACGAATCCTATGCGCCAGCCACGCCCTTGCTGTCGCTGGCGGGCGGCCGCAGGACCGGCGACTGACTACTCCGCCGCTGCCCGTGCCCCGGCCTTCGCGGCGGCGTGCAGGCGCACCGCATCGCCGAACGCGCGAAAAATCTTGGCCGAGTTGCTGTCCGAGTTGACCCAGTACTCCGGATGCCACTGGACGCCGACGGCAAAGGCTCGGGCGCCCTTCACCGAAACCGCTTCGACCGTGCCGTCGGTGGCGACAGCCTCGATCTCGAGCTTCGACCCGAGCCGGTCGATCGCCTGGCGGTGCAGTGAATTGACCTTGATCTCACCGGCGCCGAACACACCGGCCAGGCAACTGCCTGGTTTGATCGAAATGGCCTGGTGAATGGCGAAGCGCTCGTCCTGGTGGTCGCTCACCGGCGCGCGGTGGTCGAGCGAACCCTCGCGCTCCTGGATCTCGGTGCCCAGCGTGCCGCCGAGCGCCACGTTCAACTCCTGGATACCGCGGCAAATGGCGAGCAGCGGCACGCCGCGCTCGATCGCCCGGCGGATCAGCGGCAGCGTGGTGGCGTCACGCGCCGGATCATAGGGACCGTTGGCTTCGCTGGCATCGCCACCATAGAGCGAGGGGTGCACGTTGGATTTCGAACCGGTGACCATGACGCCGTCGACCGAGGATAGGAGTTCATCGAAGTCGAGCCTGTCGCCGAACGACGGCACCAGCAGCGGAAACACGCCGGCGCCGGCAACCGCCGCTTCCAGATATTGCTGCGGGGCGGCATGCCAGGTGTAGTTGTCGAACTGACGGACGTCGGTCGATATGGCGACGAGCGGCTGGTGCATTTTGGGTCTGTTTTCCATCTTGCAAGGGATATCCTGCCTGCAAAATAGGCGATCCCTGGGCATTTTTCCATGCCAAGTTTTGGCGTGTCGCATGGACCACGAAGTCGTCTGTTAGACTATAGTTGCAGGGTCGCACGGCTTGGTCACCAAATCCGGTCGCCGTGCTGGACTAGCCTTCTCGCCTGTGTATTGTTTCGGCCAACCGATGCGGGAGCCCGAGGATTTCCCGGATGTCGGTCTGTTGATCCAAAAGGGAGGAACTGCATGGATCGTCGTTCATTCATTCGCAAGGCCGGTGTGACCGGCGTCGGCGCCGCGGCGGCGGCGGCAACGCTTGCGGCCCCGGCAATCGCCCAGTCCAATCCCAAGGTGACATGGCGGCTGGCATCGTCCTTCCCGAAATCGCTCGACACCATCTATGGCGGCGCCGAGGTGTTCTCCAAGATGCTGTCGGAAGCCACCGACGGCAATTTCCAGATCCAGGTCTTTGCCGCCGGCGAACTCGTGCCCGGCCTGCAGGCCGCCGATGCCACCACGGCCGGCACGGTCGAAGCCTGCCACACGGTGGCATATTATTACTGGGGCAAGGACCCGACATGGGCGCTCGGCGCGGCGGTCCCCTTTTCGCTCAACGCGCGCGGCATGAATGCCTGGCACTACCATGGCGGCGGCATCGACCTGTTCAATGAGTTCCTCGCCACGCAAGGTCTCTTCGGCCTGCCGGGCGGCAACACCGGCGTGCAGATGGGTGGCTGGTTCCGCAAGGAAATCAACACGGTCGCCGACCTCTCCGGCCTCAAGATGCGCATTGGCGGATTCGCCGGCAAGGTGGTGCAGAAGCTCGGCGTCGTGCCGCAGCAGATCGCCGGCGGCGACATCTATCCGGCGCTGGAAAAAGGCACGATCGACGCCGCCGAATGGGTCGGCCCCTATGACGACGAGAAGCTCGGCTTCTACAAGGTCGCGCCCTACTACTACTATCCCGGCTGGTGGGAAGGCGGCCCGACCGTGCATTTGATGTTCAACAAGGCGAAATACGAAGAGCTTTCGCCGGCCTACAAGTCGCTGCTGCGCACCGCCGCGCAAGCCGCCGATGCCGACATGCTGCAGAAATACGATTATGTGAACCCCGCGGCGGTGAAGCGGCTGGTCGCCGGCGGCGCCAAACTGCGTCCGTTCAGCCAGGAGATCATGGCCGCCTGCTTCGAAAAGGCCAACGAGGTCTACGCCGAAATGGAAGCCTCGAACGCGCCGTTCAAGAAGATCTGGGAATCGATCAAGGGCTTCCGCAAGGAGCACTATCTCTGGGCGCAGGTGGCCGAGTACAATTACGACACCTTCATGATGGTCCAGCAGCGCAACGGCAAGCTGTAAAAACGGTCCCATCGCGTTTGTTGAAGAGACCCCGGGCGACATGCCCGGGGTCTTTCTTTTTCAGCTCCGTGAGGAGCCGACCTCGACCAGTATTCCGCCCGGCGCCATGCAGTAGAACGTCGTCGATTTGAAGCCGCCGCGTGCCAGGTCCTCGACCTCGCCCGGCGCGAAGCCTGCTTCGGTCAATTCGGCCTGCTTGGCGTGTAGAAGCTCTGGGCTGCCAACGAAGAAGCCGACATGAAAATTGTCAGGATAGGTAGCAGGCTCTCCCTTGCTCGGCGCCATCAGGTTGAGGGCAAAGCCATCGGCTCCACGCAGGATCGCGAAGGCATCCTTGCCGCGCATGGCGACAAGTTCGAAGCCGAAATGGCTGGTGAAGAAGCCGGCAAGAGCCGCGACCTCCGATGTGATGAGGTTGAGATGGTTCAGTTTCATGGTCTTTGTCCTGTCACGGTTGAAACGCGGACAGGCTTGGCTGCGGACCGAGAACCGGCGGGACCGTGACATCAGGAAATCCGGACATGACCCAACCGGCCCACGGGCTTTCGTCTCGCTTGCCGGCCGCGGGTTCTCCCGCACGTTCATGCGGCGAACAGGCCTCCGTCCAGGAACGGAAGAGACCGGGCTACCGAACCGGTCATGTCTTTTTCGGCGCTGGCTGGATAGTCGATCGGCGGCGTGACAGCAAGCGGGTCCGGCGCGACTGGTCCTCGGCTCAACCCCGTCGCGGCACCACCAGAACCTTGACCTCGCCGGGCGCCGGCGGGTTGCCGATCACATCGGCCGCCTCGTCGAGCGGCACCTGCCTGGAGATCAGCCGGTCGACCTCGATCGCGCCCGTCGCGATGAGCTCGGCGGCGCGGCGATGCGTGTAGGGATTGAGGAATGAGCCGACCACCTTCAACTCCCGAAACAGCAAGTCAAAAGGTTCGAATTCCGCCTTCATGCCTTGCGGTGTCACGCCGACAATGACGACCGTGCCGCCGGCCCTTGCCAGTCGCATCGATTGCTCGACGGTGTCGCGCACGCCAGCGCATTCGAACACCACGTCGGCGCCGCCCGGCATCAGGCCCGCGGGGCCTGCGATGGCATCGATGACGTCGCCGGCGGTGGGATCGACCGTCGCCGTCGCGCCGAGCGCCTCGGCAAGCGCGCGCCGAGAAGCCTGCCTGGTCGACAGGATGATGGTCGTGGCGCCGGCCAGTTTTGCCAATTGCACGGTCAGCAGGCCGATCACGCCGCCGCCCAGCACGATCACCGAGCTGCCCGGCCTGATCTGCGCAAGGTCGACGCCATGCAGGCAGCAGCCGAGCGGCTCGCAGAAGGCGCCATGCGTCGGCGGCAGATCGGCGGGCAGGATGAAAGCCTGTTTCTGCGGCAGCACGACATACTCGGCAAAGCCGCCATCGCGATGGATGCCGATGGCGTTGAGATTGCGGCAGAGATTGACCCGGCCGGCATGGCATTGCGGGCATCGTCCGCAGGCGATGTTGGGGTCGCCGGTGACGCGGTCGCCGACGGCAAAGCCGGAGACGGTGTCGCCGATCGCCTCGATGATGCCCGAAAATTCATGTCCGGGCGTCACCGGCGGCCGGCAGGGGAATTCGCCATGGAAAAGATGCCGGTCGGTGCCGCAGACGCCGCAAGCCTCGATCCGCACCAGAAGCTCGTCCGGGCCGGCGACAGGTTTGCCGACTTCGCGCAGCGCAATGCTGCCAACCGCCTCCAGCCGCACCGCTTTCATGGCGCCGTCCCCATCAATTGAAGCTCGGCGGCTGCGAGAGGTCAGGCGCGGGCGTTGCCGGCTTGGCCGGCGGCGCATCGCCGAAACTCGGCGGTTGCGACAGGTCCGGCGTACCGGGCGCGGCCGGTGCGCTGCCGCCATTGGCGGGGGCCGTGCCACCAGCCGGCGGTGTACCGAGCGGCGACAGGCCGGGCACTTCCGGCACCTTGTAGTCGATCGTGCCCGGATCGGTCACCGTGACCTTGTAGCGCATCACCATTTGCGGGAAGGCGATGGTCAGCCCGATCATCACCACCTGGATCAGCACGAAGGGCACCGCGCCCCAATAGATCTGGCCGGTCGTCACCGGCGCGATCTGCTTGCCGGTAAGGCGGTCGAGATAGGGCACGCGCGCGGCGACCGAGCGCAGGTAGAACAGCGCGAAGCCGAAGGGCGGATGCATGAAGCTGGTCTGCATGTTGACGCCCAGCAACACGCCGAACCAGATCAGGTCGATGCCGAGCTTGTCGGCCGCCGGCGCCAGCAGCGGCACGATGATGAAGGCCAGTTCGAAGAAATCGAGGAAGAAGGCCAGGAAGAAGACGAGGATGTTGACGCCGATCAGGAAGCCGACTTCGCCGCCCGGCAGCGAGGTCAAAAGGTGTTCGACCCAGATGTGGCCGTTGACGCCGTAGAAGGTGAGCGAGAAGACGCGCGCGCCGATCAGGATGAACAGCACGAAGGACGACAGCCGCGTCGTCGAGGTCAGTGCCTGCTTGATCACGTCCAGCGACAGCCGGCCTTTTGCCGCCGCCATGATCAATGCGCCGACAGAGCCCATGGCGCCGCCCTCGGTCGGGGTGGCGATGCCGAGGAAGATGGTGCCAAGCACCAGGAAGATCAGTGCCAGCGGCGGGATCAGCACGATGACCACCTGCTGTGCCAGCCTGGACATCATGTTGAAGTTCAGACGTTTGTCGGCAATTGCCACGATGTAGATGAAGAGCACCCCTACGGTGGCGCCGAGAATGTCGGCATTGTCGCCATGGGCTGGCGCGAGATAGCGATACGCGGCATAGGAGATGGCCACCGCCGCCACCAGCGCCACCAGCAGCGACAGAACACCGTGGCCGAGCGTGCGTGCTTCGAGCGGCAGCGCCGGCGCCATTTTCGGCCGGAAGATCGATACGATGAGGATGTAAAGCGCGTAGAGGCCGGTCAGCACCAGACCCGGGATCAGTGCGCCGGCGTACATGTCGCCGACCGAGCGGCCGAGTTGGTCGGCAAGCACGATCAGCACCAGCGATGGCGGGATGATCTGGGCCAGCGTGCCGGATGCCGCGATCACACCGGCAGCCAGCCGGCGGTCGTAGCCGTAGCGCAACATGATCGGCAGCGAGATCAGACCCATGGCGATGACGGATGCCGCCACCACGCCGGTGGTCGCCGCCAGCAGCGCGCCGACGAAGATCACCGCATAGGCGAGGCCGCCGCGGATCGGACCGAACAACTGGCCGATCGTGTCGAGCAGATCCTCGGCCATCCCGGATCGCTCGAGCACGATGCCCATGAAGGTGAAGAACGGAATGGCCAGCAGCGTGTCGTTAGACATCACCCTCGAGCCGTAGAAATTATCCGGCAGTGCGTGCAGAAGCGGCCAGGCGAGATTGATCGATCCACCAGAATAGGGCGAGAGGAGCACGCCGATGAAGAAAAACATCAAGCCGTTGGCGGCCAGCGAGAAGGCCACGGGGTAGCCGATCAGCAGGAAGATGATCAGCGAGGCGAACATGATCGGCGCCATGTTCTGGGCGATGAATTCCATCACGAGCGCACCTCGTCGGCCAGTGCCTTGGCTTCGAGTTCGGCTTGCTCATGTGCCGATATGAACGGATTGGGGTCGTCCATGTCGCCGCGCATGATGGCGATCTTCTTGATGATTTCGGAGATGCCCTGCAGCGCAAGCAGGAAAAAGCCGACCAGCAGGATGGCCTTGGCCGGCCAGATGATGAGACCGCCGGAATTGTTGGACATCTCGCCGCTGCGAAACGACAGCGAGACGTAGGGAACGAAATAGATGGCCATCAGCGTCACGAACGGCATCAGGAAGAGGAGATGGCCGAGAAGGTCTATCCAGTGCTGTACGCGGCGTGAAAACAGGCCGTAGACAATGTCGATGCGGATATGCTCGTTCTGCTTCAGCGTATAGGCGGCGGCCAGCATGAAGGCGGCGCCGAACAAATACCATTGCAGCTCCAGCCACGCATTCGACGAAATGTCGAAGATCTTGCGGATGACGGCGTTGGCCGCGCTCACCAGGATCGCCAGCAGGATCAGCCAGGATACCGATTTGCCGATGAATTCGTTGAGGCGGTCGATGCCTCGTGACAGAGCGAGCGGCCCTTGCATGCAGTCCTCCCTTGTAGCGGAGGCGTGCCGGTTCCCCCTGCCGTCACGCCTCGTGGCCCAACGGTATGCCGCGCGTGGCCGGACGGGTCAACACGCATGGAGGCAGCAAAACGGTATCGGATGGAGAGCGGGGCCGGACAAGGGCGCTCTGCCCCGCGTCATGCAACCAAAGTCTGATGGTTCAGACGACTTTGCTCGTGTCGCGGCCGGCGCCGATGAGGATCAGCATGGCCACCAGGAACAGATACATCCACGCATCGCGCCATTCGATTGGGAAATAACCGGCCCACAGTGATTCGGCCATGCCGAAGGCGGCCGCGCCAAGCGCTGCCCGTGGCGGCGAGAGATAGCCGCCGACTGCCGTCACGAACAGGATCTTCAGGCCGTAGACGAGGCCGGAACCGAAGCTGACATTGCCGTAGTAGAGGCTGGCCATGACGCCGGCCAGCGCGGCGCAGAAGCCGCCGAGCAGCACGGCATGGCGGAACACGCCGCGCACATCAACGCCGCACAGGGCGGCAGCGCGCGGGTCGTCGGAGACGGCGCGCCAGCGCCGGCCGAAGCTGGAGCGGGCAAACGCTGAGGTGGCGAGTGCGACCGCCGCCAGCACCACCGCGCAGTCGAGCACCTGGATCAGCGTCAGCGTCGCCTTGAAGCCGGCGCCTTCGGCGAAAACGATGGGCTGTGCCAGCATTGGCGGCAGCCACAGATCATGCGTGTCGGCGGCGATGCGGCTTGCTTCCGACAGGACGATCAGGATGCCCAGCGTCGTCACCACAATCGCATTGGGCGAGCGGTCGGCCAACGGTTCGAAGACGCTGCGCGATAGGACGTGGCTGATCAGCGCGGCATAGAGGAATGCCGCGACGACGCCGAACAGCACCGACGCCAACAGCGTCAGCCACAGCACCTGGTAGCCGAAGGCGACGCTCAGGATCATTGCCTGGCCGCTGAAGGCGAACAGCGCGCCATAGGCGAGGTTGGTGCGGTGCAGGATGCCGTTGATCAGCACGTAGCCGAAGGCGAGCAGCGCATAGAGCGCGCCGGAGTGCAGCCCGTTCAGCACCTGCTGGAAGAAATAGAGCATGCTCAACAACACCAAAAGCATCTCGCCGACAGCGGTCGGGACGACGGAATGCTCGAGACAAAGGCGACGATACCGTGCGCAACGGAGGTTTGCATCGCCGAATCTAACTTGTCAAATGCGATTTATCGGTTAGATTTTGCATCATGACAGTTGCTTGGACCCCGCACCGCTTCACCGGCGGCCTGCTTGCGCTCGATACGGCGAACACCGTCGTGCTGCGCGGCGATCCGGAGCGCACGTTCGATCGTTTTGACGATCCGGCCGAAATCGCCCGCTTCGCCGACGCGGCCAGCGGCTTTCGCGCCGCCGAGCTTGGGGACCGGCGGCTGACCGTGTCCTCGCCGAGGGCAATCGCGCCTGTCGTGCTGTCGATCCGCGAGACGACAGACCGGCTGTTTCGCGGCGCGGTGTCGAATGGGTCAGTCGCCACCGCCGACCTGCCAGACTTCCTGCGTGCCTGCGCCGAGGGCCTGGCCGGCAGCCGGACCGAGATCGGCGCGCCGGGAAGGCCGTTCGGCGATCCGGCGGCGCCTATCGCCTTCGAGGCGGCGCTGGCGGTCTCGGCCCTTTCGCTGCTGCGCGACGACACGGTCGCGCGGCTCAGGATCTGCCCCAACTGCACCTGGCTGTTCGTCGACAGAAGCCGCAATTCCAGCCGGCTTTGGTGCGACATGGCGGTGTGCGGCAACCGGCAGAAGGCAAGTCGTCACTATCGCCGCCGCCGCATGGCGGCCCATGAGGTCAAGGATGCCTAGAGGATTTTCACGCGCGCTCGTTGCCGGCGCCATGTTGATTGCCGCAGCGACCCTCGGCGCCTGCCGCGACACCGGCGGCGAGGGCAAGCTGTTCGAGGTTTCCGGCAAGATATTTGTCTTCAACTACCGTCTCGCCAGGGCGACCTATGTCGTGACGCTACGGCCCCTGCAGCCGATGGGCGAGGGTCAGGTGGCGGTTGCCAGCTTCCAGAATCCCGCCGGCGGTGCGCCCTTGGTGGTCGAGCAGAAGGTCTGGCCGAAGCTCGACAAGGTCAGCCTGGAGAGCCCGGCGCTGACCTGCATCGTCAAGAACAAGCCCTACGCCATCGCCATCAGCATCAAGGGCGCCGACGGCGCGGTCCTGCAGAAGATCGACACCACGCTGATGTCGACGGAAGACCAGTCGATCCTGCCCGACCGGCCGCTGGTCATGGACCAGCTCTATACGCCCAATCCCGATCTCGCCGGCCATCCCGACGGCAAGCTGCCGGGCGAGCCGAAGCCGGACTGCTCGAAAGCCGGCTGACACCTTCAGACGGTATCGATTCCGGCCGGAGTTTTCGTGCGCCTAGGCACTCTCGACGTGCGGTTTCGTGCGCGCTCCAGCACCCGCCGGACTGTTTGTTGCGCGTTGCCTGGCTCCTGCGATTTTGTTTGACCTCACTTGCAAGGGGAGAAAGGATGCGTCATCCGACCCCGACGTTGGCTGCCTGCTCCCGCGCGGCCTTCGCAGAGGAAATGCCTGATGACGCTGCATGATGTCGCGCTCGACGACAAGTTCGACCTCGGGAAGGAGCGCATCTTCCTGTCTGGCGCGCAGGCGGTCATCCGCATGCTCCTGATGCAGCGCGAGCGCGACCGCCGCGCTGGCCTGAACACCGCCGGTTTCGTCTCCGGCTATCGCGGCTCACCGCTCGGCGGCCTCGACATGCAGCTGTGGAAGGCCAAGAAGCAGCTCGCCGGGGCCGACATCGTCTTCCAGCCCGGCCTCAACGAGGAGCTTGCCGCCACCGCCTGCTGGGGATCGCAGCAGACGGAACTCCTGGGTGAGGGCACCCATGATGGTGTCTTTTCCGTCTGGTACGGCAAGGGTCCGGGCGTCGATCGTTCGGGAGACGTGTTCCGCCACGCCAATCTCGCCGGCTCATCCAAGCATGGCGGCGTGCTTGCGCTGATGGGCGACGACCATATGGCCGAATCCTCGACCAACGCGCACGCAACAGAATTCCTCTTCGTCGACACCATGGTGCCGATCCTCAACCCGGCCGGCGTCCAGGAGATCATCGACTACGGTCTGTATGGCTTTGCCATGTCGCGTTTCGCCGGCACCTGGGCGGCGATCAAATGCGTCAAGGACAATATCGAATCGACGGCCTCGGTCGATGCCTCGCTCGAGCGCTTGAACATCATCGTGCCGGAATTCGACATGCCGCCGGGCGGCCTCAACATCCGCCACGAGATCGACATGCTGGGCCAGGAGGAGCGGCTGCACGAATACAAGCGTGCCGCAGCCTCCGCCTTCATCCATGCCAACGGGCTGAACCGCATCGTCTATTCGGGCGGCCGCAACCCCAAGCTCGGCATCATCACGCTGGGCAAGAGCTATCTCGATGTCCGCCAGGCGCTGGAGGACATCGGCATCGACGAGGCGGCCGCCAACCGCATCGGCATCAGGCTGTTCAAGGTCGGCTGCCCCTGGCCGCTCGACCTGCAGCACATCGCCGACTTTGCCCGCGGCCTCGACACCATCGTCGTCGTCGAGGAGAAGCGTTCGCTGATCGAGGTGCAGCTGCGCGAAAGCCTCTATGGCACTGCCTCGCAGCCGGTCATCGTCGGCAAGAAGGACGAGCGCGGCGATTGGCTGTTTCCGGCCAAGGGCGCGCTTGATCCCAACGAGATCGCCATTGCCCTTGGCGAGAGGATCGTCAAGACCATCGGCCCGTCGGAGGAGATCTCGGCGCGGGTCGGCAAGCTGCGCCAGTTCCAGGCGATGCTGGCCGATGCCACCGACATCGGTTCGCGCACGCCCTTCTTCTGTTCCGGCTGTCCGCACAATTCCTCGACCAAGGTGCCGGACGGTTCGATCGCCGCCGCCGGCATCGGCTGCCATTTTATGGCGCTTTGGATGGATCGCAACACGCTGGGCTTCACGGCCATGGGCGGCGAGGGCGCGCAATGGGTCGGCCAGGCGCCGTTCTCGAAGCGCGGGCACATCTTCCAGAATCTCGGCGACGGCACCTACAATCATTCCGGCACGCTGGCGATCCGCTTCGCTTTGTCGAGCGAGGCCAACATCACCTACAAGATCCTCTACAACGACGCCGTGGCCATGACCGGCGGCCAGCCGCATGAGGGCGGCCTGACGGTCGACATGATCGCCAGGCAGGTGCGGGCCGAAGGCGTCGACCGCATCGCCATCGTCACCGACGAGCCGGACAAATACGCCGGCAAGGCCGAATTTCCGGCCGGCGCCACCATCCATCACCGCGACGACCTCGATCTCGTCCAGCGCGAGCTGCGCGACGCCAAGGGCGTCTCGATCCTGCTCTACGACCAGACCTGTGCCGCCGAAAAACGCCGGCGGCGCAAGCGCGGCACCTTTCCCGATCCCGACAAGCGCGTCTTCATCAACGAACTGGTCTGCGAAGGCTGTGGCGATTGCGGCGTGCAGTCGAAC
Source organism: Mesorhizobium sp. 131-3-5 (assembly GCF_016756575.1). Lineage (NCBI taxonomy): Bacteria > Pseudomonadati > Pseudomonadota > Alphaproteobacteria > Hyphomicrobiales > Phyllobacteriaceae > Mesorhizobium > Mesorhizobium sp. 131-3-5. Next base: position 358,167 of record NZ_AP023254.1, on the reverse strand, counting down.
TGCGTCTCGATCCAGCCGGTCGAGACCGAATTCGGCCGCAAGCGCAAGATCGACCAGTCGAGCTGCAACAAGGACTTCTCCTGCGTCAACGGCTTCTGCCCGTCCTTCGTCACCGTGCACGGCGCCAAGATCCGCAAGGCCGAGGGCCTTGCCGGCAAGACCGATCCGCTTGACGGCGTCCCGACACCGGCCGAATTCCCGCTGGGCGCCGAGGGCTGGGCGGCGATCATCGACGGCGTCGGCGGCACCGGCGTCGTCACCGTTGGTGCCGTGCTCGGCATGGCGGCCCATCTCGAGGACAAGGGCTGCGGCATGATCGACATGGCTGGCCTCGCCCAGAAGGGCGGCTCGGTATTCACCCATGTCCGCATCGCCCGCACGCCGGACGACATCCATGCCATCCGCGTCTCGGCTGGTAAGGCCGACCTCGTGCTTGGCTGCGACCTCGTCGTGTCGGGTGCCAAGAAGGTGCTGACCGCAGTGCGCGAGGGCCATACGATCTTCCTTGCCAACACCGCCGAGATCATGCCCGGCGAGTTTGCCCGCTCGGCGGATTTCTCCTTGCCGATCGAGCGCCTGAAGAAGGCGATCCGCACCGCCGCCGGCGACGACAAGGCGCATTTCTTCGATGCCACCCGCACCGCCACGGCGCTGTTCGGCAATTCGCTCGGCGCCAACATGTTCATGCTCGGCTTTGCCTTCCAGCATGGCGGCCTGCCGCTGTCGGCGGAGGCTGTCGAGAGGGCGATCGAGCTCAACGGCGAAGCGGTGGCGATGAACATCGCCGCCTTCCGCTGGGGCCGCCGCGCGGCGCACCAGCCGGATTTCGTGCGTGGCCTCGTCGCCCAGCCAGGCAAGGCAGGAGAGACGGCCCCGGTCGCGCAGACGCTGGACGAGATCATTGCCCGCCGTGTCGCCTTCCTGACCGCCTACCAGAACACCGCCTATGGCAAGCGCTATGCCGACAGGCTGGCGCTGCTGCGCGCCGCCGAGGCCAGGGCCGTGCCAGGCTCGACCGCCGTGACCGAGGCAGCGGCCAGGAACCTGTTCAAGCTGATGGCGATCAAGGACGAGTACGAGGTGGCGCGGCTCTACACCGACGGCTCCTTCGCCGCCGAGCTAGGCAAGCAGTTCCAGAGCTATGAAAAACTCGAATTCCATCTCGCCCCGCCGATCATGGGCCGTCGCGGCAATGACGGCAGACCGAGGAAGTCGAGCTTTGGCCCCTGGATGATGAAGGGTTTCCGGCTGCTGGCGGTGCTGAAGGGCCTGCGCGGCACCGCTTTCGACCTGTTCGGCTATACCGCCGAAAGGCGCATGGAACGGCAGCTTCTGGCGCAATATGAGGGCGATCTTGAGCTCGTCGCCAGGTCGCTGGCGCCTGATAAGGCCGAGGCGGCGGTCGCTCTGGTTTCGGTTCCCGCGCTCATCCGTGGTTATGGCCATGTCCGGCAGGCCAGCGCGGAAAAGGCCGCGGGCGAGCGTCGAAGACTGGTCGAGCGCCTGTCTAGCTCGCCGACGCGGGTGGAACTCCAGGCCGCCGAGTGATCCAAAAAGCCTCTGAAATCAGGCATTTCAAGCCAAGCTAAAGGTTTTTTAATGGGACTATGCCAAGGCTGGGGCTCATTGGGCGCCAGTAATGGGCAAAACAAAAGCCGATAACATCCCCGTGGATGTTTATATCCAGTTTGTGCGCTCGTTGTTCGACAACGCGCACATGCTGATAATCGGCGCGCTTTGTCACGCTGTCATCAGCCTCATGGTTTACTGGCGCAATGGCCAGCCGGTTTTTCTGGCTCTGGCGGGCGCGCTGCTTGGCATCGGCGTCTGGCGTTACTTCAGCCTGCGGCGGTTCCACCGCTCGGGCGGCGAAATGCACGACGCCGCCGATGCAAAGAAGTGGGAGCGCGAATACATCCTGAAGGGCAGCCTTCAAGGGTTGTTGCTGGGGTTCTTTTGCTTCATCTCCATCTATGTCTACTCCGATTCCTATGCAGAGATCGGAGCGCTGTCGGTAACGATGGCTTCGTTGGTGACCGTCGTCGGCCGAAATTACGGGTCGCCGCGCATGGTAATGATCTTCGCGGTTACCTTTGTCGGGCCGATCGCCGCGGCGCTCATCCTCAGGCTCGACATCCCCTATGTCGTGCTGGGCCTGCTGATCATTCCCTTCATGTTTATCATCAAGGGCAGTGCCGACCACGTCCGCAACGTGTTGTTTTCGGCGGTCGTTGGACACAAGCAGGCGCGACAGATCGCACAGCGGTTCAACCGCGCCCTCAACACCATGTCGCATGGTCTGGTGATGCTCGGCCCCGACGGCAAGGTGGTCGTCGGCAACGCTGAAGCCGCCCGTCTGATGTCACTAAGGTCGCCGGACCAACTGCTCGGACGGTCGATCCATTCGCTGTTGCTGCGCGGCGTCGCCGGCGGCATGCTGGCACCGAAGGATTGCCGCTACGTGGAGGCGCAACTGACGCGCGCGCTGCGCGAGGGACGTGACCGCAAGGTGCTTGTCTCCTTCTCCAACGGGCAGCACTACGAATTCTCCGCTCGCGAAGGCAACCAGGAATTGGGTGTCATCACCTTTGAAGACGTCACGGCTCGTGTCGAGGCGGAGGAAAAGATCCGTTTCATGGCGCGCTACGACAACCTCACCGGTCTGCCGAACCGCGCTTATTTCCATGAACTGGTCGGCGAGCTGATGGCTTCCGGAGAGCGCGACCGGCTGTGCGGCCTGGCCGTGCTCGACCTCGACGATTTCAAGAGCGTCAATGACACGCTCGGCCATCCGATCGGCGACGGGTTGATCTACGCGGTCGCCGAGCGTCTCGCCGCCGTTGCCGGGCAAGGCATCACCGTCAGCCGTTTCGGCGGCGACGAATTCATGGTCTTCTTCGACCGCATCGAGGATGAGAGCCATCTGACCATGCAGATCGACGAGATCTTCGCGGCATTGCAGGGCGAGGTGGACGTCGCCGGGCATGGATTGCGGATCCAGGCCAGCGCCGGCGCGGTTCTGTCCAAGGTCGCGGAAACCGATGTCGACGCCATGATCGTCAAGGCAGACCTCGCGCTCTACAAGGCCAAGGAGCTTGGTAAGAACGGCTGGCGGCTGTTCGAGGCGGCAATGGACGCCGCGTTCCGCAACCGGCAGCTGATGAAGGCGGATCTTCGCAGCGCGGTGGAAAGCAGGAGCCTGCGGGTCGTCTACCAGCCGATCGTGGCGATGGACACCATGCGCATCGCCAGCTGCGAGGCGCTGTGCCGCTGGGACCATCCCGATCTCGGACCGATTTCACCCGGCGTCTTCATCCCGCTGGCCGAGGAGATGGGCATCATTTCAGAGATCAGCGCCTTTGTGCTTCAGGCCGCCTGCCTCGAATGCGCCAAATGGCCCGACCAGACCAGCGTCTCGGTCAATCTGTCCGCCAGGGACTTTCGCAATGGCGACGTCATCCGGAAGGTTCGCGAAGCGCTGGAGGTTTCCGGGCTGGCGGCCAACCGCCTTGAGATCGAAGTCACCGAAACCGCACTGCTGGATGACAAGTCGCAGACCCGCCAATACATCGAGGAACTGAAGCAGCTTGGCGTGCGCATTGCCCTTGATGATTTCGGCACCGGCTATTCGAGCCTGAGCTATCTCCACAAGCTGCCCCTCGACAAGATCAAGATCGACCGCTCCTTCGTGATGGACGTCACCCAGAATCCGCGCTCGCTGGAGCTGCTGAAGGGCGTCGTCGACCTGGCCCGTATCCTGGGACTCATAGTCACTATCGAAGGCGTCGAAACATTCGAGCAGCTCAAGGTCCTGCTGCATTCGGTGAAGCCGGATCTTGTCCAGGGCTTCCTGTTCGGCGCAGCGCTCAGCGCGTCGGGCATCGAAACCATGTCCAACGTGACCTGGCCTTTCGCGGCGGAATTGCAGCCGGTTGCGAGGCGCGTCGCCACCTGAAATCAGCCATCGATTGCCCAAAGCGCCGCTGCGCCCGCAATTTACCATTTGTTAACGTTAATTTAGGGTAAACGCAAAAGCTGGCAATTTTGCTTCTTGTTCCTCCGGCGCTTCGCTATTGTCGTTGTGTGGCGGTGCGAGGACAAAATGGAAAACAAGGTATTGGGTACGCCGCTGGCGGCTGCGACCAGCGATAAGCATCGCCCGTCAGTGTTCTCGGATCACGTCATGGATGTTCTGGAGCACGTGGAATATCGGCTCTGCGATGGCGCCGAGGACCTCGAGGCGATCTACAGGCTCCGCTACAACTCCTACCTTCACGCCGGCATGGTGAAGCCGATGGCTTCCCGCATGGTGAAGGACAGTTTCGACGATCTGCCCAATTCCTATCGCTTTGGCGTGTTCTTCGACGGTGTGCTCGTCAGCACCATCAGGCTCCATTATGCCAGCGCGAGATACCCTGTTTCACCCAGTACCGATGTTTTCGGCGACGTGCTGGCGCGGCGTCTGGCGGCCGGTGAGACTTTCGTCGATCCAAGCCGGTTCGCGGCCGATCTCGAATGGTCGAGCAGCCTGCGGGTGCTGCCATACATTACGCTCAGGCTGGCGGTGGTTGCCTGCAGTCACTTCAAGCCGACTTATTGCCTGACGGCGATCAAGGAAGAACATTCCGCTTTCTATCACCGCATCTTCAGGTCGGAGCAGGCGGTGCCCCCGCGAAACTATCCCGGGCTTACCGTTCCCGTGCATCTGTACCAGTCGAAATGCTCCGAAAACATGCAGGCGACGCTGGATCGCTTCCCGTTCTTCAACTCGACGACGTTCGAGCAACGCATGCTTTTCCAATGCCCCAACAGGGGTGAACTGGCGCCGTTGACCATCCTGCCCACCGCCAAATATTTCGAAGCGGCCTAAGCGCACGCGGCCCAAGGGCCTCATGTCTCGTCATTGGGTAACGATGCATCCCGATGGAGCTTTCCAGGCCTGACGGCGTTATCAGTGGCAGCATCAGCCGATGCCATCGCCTCTGGAAAGGACCCCCGACATGCATATTTCCCAGCTTGCGCTCACGCCGCTTATCTCGCTGATCGCCGGTGTGCTGATCCTGATCATGCCACGGCTGCTGAACTACATCGTCGCGCTCTATCTGATCGTCGTCGGGCTGCTCGGGCTTTTCCCGCACCTCGCTGGCTGAGCGCCGCCGAGCTGGCCTGCCGCAACAGCCACCCTTCGCCGAACCGGTCGGCGGTTTCAATTTTCCCTTGAGGCAGTTGTCGGCTCCAATGCGGCAATAGCGCCATTGCTCTCGGGCCGGCTTTTCGCTATGTGCCTGAAAGATGTCTTCGAAGGGGTATTCCTATGGCTGATCACTCGCCGACCGGTCCTGTCGAACTGGGCGCGAAGATGGACTATGCCGAGCATGACCGCACCTATGCGGGCTTTCTCGCTCTGGCCAAATATGGATCGCTTTTCTGCGGCGCGCTGCTTATCGCGATGGCCTTCGGTTTCTTCGCGGGCGGTTTCTTCTCGGCACTTATCCTGTTCGCCTTGATCATGGCCGCCGGCGCCTTCATTCTGCGATAGACCTTCCAAAACCCAGTTGCCATTGACCTCGCCGGATATTCCGGCCGACTTTGCGCAAACAGGTTCCAGCCGAAAGGATCATGCGGTGGGACAGACGGTTTTCATCCCTTGTGAGCTTGATGCGAACGAGCCGCGCGTCGCGGCCTCGCCCGATACGGTCAAGCGGCTGGCGGGGCTGGGCTTCGCCGTGATTGTCGAAACCGGCGCCGGCACAAGGTCGCGCATCCCCGACGAAGAGTTTGCCAAGGCGGGTGCCGCCATCGGCAAGGCCGCGGACGTTGCCAAGGCCGATGTCGTGCTGAAGGTCCGCCGGCCTGATGAAACCGAGCTGAAGAGCTACAAATCGGGTGCGGCCGTGATCGCCATCATGGATCCCTACGGCAACGATGCCGTCGTCGCGGCGCTGGCAAAGGCCGGTGTCACTGCCTTCTCGATGGAATTCATGCCGCGCATCACCCGGGCGCAATCGATGGACGTGCTATCCAGCCAGGCCAATCTCGCCGGCTATCAGGCGGTCATCGACGGCGCCTCGGAATATGATCGTGCCTTGCCGATGATGATGACGGCGGCCGGCACGGTGCCGGCGGCGAAAGTCTTCATCATGGGCGTCGGCGTCGCCGGCCTGCAGGCGATCGCCACGGCGCGCCGCCTTGGTGCCGTTGTCACCGCCACCGACGTGCGCCCCGCCGCCAAGGAACAGGTCGCCTCGCTCGGCGCGAAGTTCCTGGCCGTCGAGGACGAAGAGTTCAAGGCCGCCGAAACAGCCGGCGGCTACGCCAAGGAAATGTCCAAGGAATACCAGGCCAAGCAGGCGGCACTCACCGCCGAGCACATCGCCAAGCAGGACATCGTCATCACCACGGCGCTGATTCCAGGCCGGCCGGCGCCGAAGCTGGTGTCGGCGGCGATGGTCGCCTCGATGAAGCCGGGCTCGGTGCTCGTCGACCTCGCCGTCGAGCGTGGCGGCAATGTCGAAGGTGCTCGGCCGGGTCAGGTGGTGACCACGGCCAATGGCGTAAAAATCGTCGGCCACCTCAACGTGCCAGGCCGCGTCGCCGCGTCCGCCTCGCTTCTCTATGCCAAGAATCTGTTCGCTTTCCTCGAGACGCTGGTCGACAAGGCCACCAAGACGCTCGCCATCAACCGCGACGACGATCTGGTCAAGGCGACGATGCTGACCGACGGCGGCAAGGTGGTTCATCCGGCCTTCGCCAAGGCCGACCAGCAGCCGCGTGTCGAACCCGCGGCGATCCCGGCCAAGACCATGGTCGCCGACGCGTCCACGCCGAAAAAGACCGCGGCCAAGAAACCTGCCGCATCCAAGTCGTCCTCGCCCAAGTCGAAAGGCACAGCGTGATGGATCAGACCCTGCAGAAAGCCCTGGACCAGCTGGACCAGGCAAGTGCCGCCGTCCGGCTGGCGGTGCAGAACCTGGCCAATGCTCCAGGCGGCGCCGAGGCGGCGGGTGATGCCGCGCACGCCCTGTCCGGCGGCGCCATCGATCCCTTTGTCTTCCGCTTCGCCATCTTCGTGCTGGCGATCTTCGTCGGCTACTATGTCGTCTGGTCGGTGACCCCTGCGCTGCACACGCCGCTGATGGCCGTCACCAACGCCATCTCGTCCGTCATCGTCGTCGGCGCGCTGCTCGCCGTCGGCATCGCCGCCTCCGGCATTGCCGCCGGCTTCGGCTTCGTCGCGCTGATGCTGGTCTCGGTCAACATCTTCGGCGGCTTCCTCGTCACCCAGCGCATGCTGGCCATGTACAAGAAGAAGGACAAGTAGAGCGCCATGAACGCCAACTTCGCGTCCTTCCTCTATCTCGTCTCCGGCGTCCTGTTCATCATGGCGTTGCGCGGCCTGTCGCACCCGACCACCAGCCGCCAGGGCAATCTCTACGGCATGATCGGCATGGGCATAGCCATTGCCACCACGCTGGCGCTGGCGACCCCGTCCGCGGGCCGCTTCGGCCTCATCGTGCTCGGCCTCGCCATCGGCGGCGGCGTCGGCGCCGTCACCGCGCGCCGCATCGCCATGACCTCGATGCCGCAGCTGGTCGCCGCCTTCCACTCGCTGGTCGGCCTCGCCGCCGTCATGGTCGCGGCGGCGGCCATCTATGCGCCGGAAAGTTTTGGCATCGGCACGGCGGGCGACATCCATGCACAAGCGCTGATCGAAATGAGCCTCGGCGTCGCCATCGGCGCCATCACCTTCACCGGCTCGGTCATCGCCTTCCTGAAGCTCGATGGCCGCATGTCGGGCAAGCCGATCATGATCGGCGGTCGCCACTTCATCAACGCGGCTCTCGGCGCCGCGCTCATAGTGCTGATCGTGCTTTTGGTCAGCACGGAATCGAAGCTGGTCTTCTGGCTGATCGTCGCCGCTTCGCTGGTGCTCGGCATACTTTTGATCATCCCGATCGGCGGCGCCGACATGCCGGTCGTCGTCTCGATGCTCAACTCCTATTCGGGCTGGGCGGCGGCCGCGCTCGGCTTCACGCTCGGCAATCTGGCGCTGATCATCACCGGCGCGCTGGTCGGCTCGTCCGGCGCGATCCTGTCCTACATCATGTGCAAGGGCATGAACCGAAGCTTCATCTCGGTCATCCTCGGCGGCTTCGGCGGCGAGACGGCGGCTGCGGCCGACGACGGCATCGAGCGCACGGTCAAGCAGGGCTCGGCCGACGACGCCGCCTACCTGATGATGAACGCGCAGAAGGTCATCATCGTGCCCGGCTACGGCATGGCGGTCGCCCAGGCGCAGCACGCGCTGCGCGAAATGGCCGATAAGCTCAAGGCCAACGGCGTCGACGTGAAGTACGCCATTCATCCTGTGGCCGGCCGCATGCCCGGACACATGAACGTGCTCTTGGCCGAAGCCAACGTGCCCTATGACGAAGTGTTCGAGCTCGAGGACATCAATTCGGAGTTCGCCCAGGCCGACGTCGCCTATGTCATCGGCGCCAACGACGTCACCAACCCGTCTGCCCGCGACGACAAGTCCTCGCCGATCTACGGCATGCCGATCCTCGACGTCGACAAGGCGCGCACCTGCCTGTTCGTCAAGCGCTCGCTCGGCTCCGGCTATGCCGGTATCGACAACACGCTGTTCTATAAGGACGGCACCATGATGCTGCTCGGCGACGCCAAGAAGATGACCGAGGAAATCGTCAAGGCCATGGATCACTGATACGGCCGATAGGCAGAAATAGCAAAGAGCCCGGCTCTGGTGCCGGGCTCTTTCATTTCTGGCGCAAGCCTAGGCTCAGCGGCTGGTCAGGAAAACCGCTTCCTCTTCGTCGCGCTGCCTGCCGCCGAGGGCCGCGGCCGCACTGGCGATGAAGGCGCCGATGACCAGCGACAAGGCACCGAGCAGGGCGAAGGTCGCACTGGCCTTCCTGGCGCTGTCGGCCGCCTGCTTGGCCTTGACCTTGGCGTCCTCGACCTTGGCAACCATTGCATCGACGCGCGCCTTGGCGTCGGCCTCGGAAAGGCCGGTGCGGGCGGCAACCAGTTGCGCCAGGTAGGTCTTGTCGTCGCCCGAAATCTCACCCGCGGCGGCGCTGGCGACGAGGATACGCGAGGCCTGGCCTACAGCGGCGGCATCCCCATCCGGAGTGGCAGCAGCCAGCTTGCTCGGATCGGCGGGACGAAACAGCGAATCCACCAAATAGGAGGTCGCGTTGTTGGCCGACGCATTGCCGGCATTGGCTGAGGCACCGGCAGATGCTCCCAGGGCTGCACCCGACGCCACCGTGGACACGGCCTGCACGCCCGAGCCAAGCACTGCGGAAAGCGCAGAGCCGAGGACACCGACGACAAGCAACGTGGCCAACGCCCAGGCAAGAAAGCCGTGCGCCGTGTCGCGGAAATAGACCTCATCCGTGTGGATGCCGACCCATTTGGTACGCAGGCGCCCCGCTAGGTAGCCGCCGACTCCGGAAGACAGCCATTGCACGATAACCAGCCAGATCGCGGTCGACGCCGCGAAGGTGGTGATCGACGCACCAGAGCCCGACCATGGTGAGACCATGGTGAGCCCAAGACCGAAGCCGAGCAGCATCAGGATGAAAGTCAGCGTCGAAGCCGCGAAGGCGCCGGCAATGATCGGTCCCCAACTGACTGCTGTCGCGGAGGATTCTTCGGAAGCGGATAGGTCGATAGCCGATACGGTGGGCTGCATCAACGCCCCCTACCGTACGAACAGCATGATGAGGATGATGATCGGGATCGGAATACCGAGCAACCAGAGCAAAATACCACGTCCCATGAAGGCCTCCTGTGAGAAATTGTGATCGATGTTGGCACAATGTCCCGAGAGGGCTTCCGTTCCGGCGGGCTATAAAATGATTTTGTTTGCCGGCGATGGAACAATTCGGAGCGTCGCTCCGCACCAATGTCTCAAGTGATCATGTTGTTGTGATTTGACCCATAGGCCGTGTCGGGCAAAAGCGGAAATCTGGACGAATTTTCTTCGAAGTGCCTTGCCGAACAGGAAGCCAAATGGCTCTGAAGAGATTCCAGAAGAAGCAAAGAGCAAAAGCCCGGCGGATTTCTGCTCCTGTCCGCGGGCTGCGCCCGGCAATTTTCGTCGGCCTGGTCTTGCTCTCTGGTCTGTTCACCTGGGGCGCGGCCCTTGCCGCTGCAGCTGGTGCGCCGATCGGCGCGCCATCGGCCAGTTCGGCTGCCGAAGACACCGCGCATCTTTCTCCCGTGGGCTTCGAAGCGGTTCAAATACCCAATGGCGGAGAGGCGCCGCTGGCTGCCGGTATCTGGTACCCGACTTCAGCCGAGCCGCGCGATGTACCGCTGGAAGGCTTCCACCAGCGCGTTGCGCCTTCCGGTCCGGTAAAAGGCCATGCGCTGCCGCTTATCGTGATCTCGCATGGCGGCGGCGGATCCTATGCCGGCCACTATGATACGGCGATCGCGCTGGCGAGAGCGGGGTTCATCGTCGCCGCGGTCAGCCACGCCGGCGATACTTTCGACGACCAGAGCAAGGTGCTGATGTTATGGCGCCGGCCAGCCCAGCTAAGCCGGCTGATCGATTTCATGCTGAAGGACTGGCAGGAGCACGCCGACATCGATCCGCAGCGCATCGGCGCCTTCGGATTCTCGAATGGCGGCTTCACCGTACTGATCGAAGCGGGCGGAATACCCGATCTCGGCAGGATCGACCCATACTGTGCGGCAAACCCGCAGCACGATCTTTGCACGGCGTTGGCGAAAGCGGGGGTCCATTCCGTTGCAAAAGCGGTCCAGCCGCCACCGGATGCGTGGCAGCCTGATCGGCGAATTCGCGCCATCGCGGCTGCCGCGCCGGCGTTCGGCTTCACCTTTGACCGCGCCGGCCTCGCCGCGGTTCAGATCCCGGTGCTTCTATGGCGCGCGGCCGACGACCGGCATCAACCCGACCCCTGGTATGAGGAACAGATCCGTTCGGCGCTGCCGCGACCGCCGGAGTATCGTGTCGAACCCCTGGCGGGTCACTATGCGTTCCTGCCGCCATGCGGTGCCGGACGGCGCGCCGCTGCTCCCGAAATTTGCATCGACGCACCCGGCTTTGACCGGGCCGCGTTCCATCAGCGCCTGAACGCCGCCCTGGCAGACTTCTTCAGCGCATCGTTACAGTCTCAAAGCCCGTCGCATTGAAGCGGATTCAGCGGACGCGCGCAGAGCAATTCCAGGAAAAGTGTGAGCGGTTTTCCGTCCGGAATTGCGTTAAAACAAAGAGATGGAGCGGTTCGCCGTTTCCGTGAAACGGTGAACCGCTCCAGACTCTTGTGCATATCGTTTGCCCAAAACCGCTGCACGGTTTTGGGCGACATGCATCAAATATCCAGATTGGCGACCGACAGCGCGTTGTCCTGTATGAATTCGCGCCGTGGCTCGACCTCGTCGCCCATCAGCCGTGAGAACAGGCTGTCGGCATCGGTCGCGTCGTTGACTTTGACCTGCAGCAGCGAGCGCACATTCGGGTCGAGCGTGGTTTCCCACAATTGCTCGGCATTCATTTCGCCGAGACCCTTGTAGCGCTGCATGGTCAGCCCCTTGCGGCCGGTCGCAAAGACGGCGTTGAGCAGCGCCAGTGGCCCCGAGACGACTTCGGAGACATCCTTGCGGCGCAGCACGGGCGGCGTCCCGTAGACCTCGCTGAGGCGCTGTGCGTAGCGGTCGAGCTGGCGGGCGTCGGCCGAATTGATCAGCCCCATGTCGAGATGGGCGTATTCCTTGACGCTGCGCACGGTGCGCTCGAAGACATAGCCGCCGCTGCCGTCATTCGAGGTCGACATGCGGCCGGTCCAGCCGCGCTCGGTGTCCTCGGCGATGATGTCGAGCCGTTGCGCGATCCGCTCCGCCATGGCGTTGGCGCGGCCAAGATCGCTGAAGACGTCGGGGTTGAGACCGCCGGCGATCGACGCTTGTTCGACCACGCCTCTGTTGTAGCGCGTGTGCAGGCCGTTGATGAGCTGGCGCACAGCCAGCGCGTCGTCGACCGCACCGCGCAGATCCTGCCCGGTACGCACTTCGCCCGAGCCCAGCGTGAGCGACGCTTCCTCCAGCCCGGACTCGATCAGGAACTCCTCGAAGGCGCTTTCATTCTTGATGTATTGCGAGCTCTTGCCGCGCGTCACTTTGTAGAGCGGCGGCTGGGCAATGTAGAGATGGCCGCGCTCGATCAGCTCCGGCATCTGCCGGAAGAAGAAGGTGAGCAACAAGGTCCTGATATGGGCGCCGTCGACGTCGGCGTCGGTCATCAGGATGATCTTGTGGTAGCGCAGCTTGTCGGCGTTGAACTCGTCCTTGCCGATCGAGGTGCCCAGCGCCGTGATCAGCGTGCCGATCATGTCGGAGCCGAGCATGCGGTCGAAACGCGCCCGCTCGACGTTGAGGATTTTGCCGCGCAGGGGAAGGATAGCCTGGTTCTGGCGCGAACGGCCACCCTTGGCCGAGCCGCCGGCCGAGTCACCCTCGACAATGAAGATTTCGGATTTCGCCGGATCGCGCTCCTGGCAGTCGGCCAGTTTGCCGGGCAAGGACGTGACGCCGAGCGAGCTCTTGCGGGTGATGTCGCGCGCCTTGCGCGCGGCTTCGCGCGCCGCCGCGGCCTGAATCACCTTGTCGATGACCACCTTGCCTTCGGTCGGATGCTCTTCCAGCCAGGTACCGAGCGCCTCGTTGACCAGCCCCTCGACCACCGGGCGGACCTCGGAGGAAACCAGCTTGTCCTTGGTCTGCGAGGAGAATTTCGGATCGGGAACCTTGACCGACAGTACCGCCGTCAGCCCTTCGCGGCAATCGTCGCCGATCAGCGAGACCTTTTCCTTCTTGGTCAGGCCCGAGGATTCGCCATAGCCGGTGATCTGGCGCGTCAGCGCGCCACGGAAACCGGCCAGATGGGTACCGCCATCGCGCTGCGGGATGTTGTTGGTGAAGGCCAGCACGTTCTCGTGATAACTGTCGTTCCACCACATCGCCACTTCGACCGTAATGCCGTCGCGCTCGGCCTTGATGGCGATCGGCTTCTCGATCAGCGGCTTCTTGACCCGGTCGAGATACTTGACGAACTCTTCGAGGCCGCCATCATAGTGCAGTTCATGCCGCACGACGTCGGCGTGGCGGGCGTCGGTCAGTATGATGCGCACGCCGGAATTGAGGAAGGCGAGCTCGCGCAGCCGGTGCTCCAGCGTGCCGAAGTCGAACTCGACCATGGTGAAGGTTTCGGCCGACGGGAAGAAGGTGATCGAGCTGCCGCTGCGGCCCTCATAGGTGCCTGGCTGCTTGTCCTGCTCGTAGCTACCCGTGGCCTTCAACGGCGCATCGGCATTGCCGTGCGTGAAGCTCATTTCGAAGATCTGGCCGTTGCGGCGGATCTTGAGCTTCAGCCATGCCGAAAGGGCGTTGACCACCGAGACGCCGACGCCATGCAGGCCGCCCGACACCTTGTAGGAATTCTGGTCGAATTTGCCGCCGGCATGCAGCTGCGTCATGATCACTTCGGCCGCGGAAATGCCTTCGCCGGTGTGGATATCGGTCGGAATGCCACGGCCATTGTCGATCACCGTCACCGAACCATCGGGGTTGAGCGTCACGGTGACGAGGTCGGCGTGCCCTGCCAGGGCCTCGTCGATGGCGTTGTCGACCACCTCGTAGACCATGTGATGCAGGCCCGAACCGTCGTCAGTGTCGCCGATATACATGCCGGGGCGTTTGCGGACAGCGTCCAAGCCCTTCAAAACCTTGATGGAATCGGCGCCGTATTCGGCTTCGGCGCCGTTGGTGTTCTCGGTCTGGTCGCTCATGAAAACCTATTGTCTAGATGCCGCTTGTACAGCGCGAAAAATCGGCCCCGAATCGCGCGTCTGATATAGCGTAGATATAGGCGCTAAAGGCGGTTTTTCCAAGGTTTGCGGGCATTTCCGGGCCGAATCCCGGGCTGGCAGCCGGCTATTTTTTCCGGGCGTTCAATTTGGCGAGAACGCCGCGCAAATATTTGATCGTGGGTTTGTCTCTTGGAGCCAGCCGGCCTGTGCGGTCGAGCTCCAGCGTCAGGTTCAGCGCCTTGGTCAGCACGGCCTTCGGATCCTTCGCCACATACGCGTAGTTGATGTAGGCCTGTACCAGATCAAATTGCCAGATCGCATTGTTCGGATCGGACTGAGCCAGTTTCTGGCGGATGCCGAGGCTGGCCTCGAAGGCCTTCTTGGAGCCCTCGAAGTGGCGCTGCTTGGTCTCCAGCATGCCGATTTCCGACAAAGTGATCGACAGGTCGCGTTGCCAGTCGGAATTGCCTGGATCGAGCTTGGCCAGCCGGTCGACAATGGCAAGACTATCCTGGTAGTTTTGCAATGCGCCGCCGACATTGCCCTGGGCATCAAGCACACCGGCAACTTTTTCCAGGCAGACCGACAGGTCGCGCTGCCAGTCGGTGTTGCCGGGGTCATCAGCGGCAAGTTCGCGCGCTACGGCCAGCGCTTGCTGATAGGAAGCCAGTGCCGCTGGCCAGTTCTCCTGGTCGTTGAGCGCGTTGCCGATCTTGGCGTAACTGATCGACAGATCGCGCTTCAAGTCGGTGTCGTTAGGGTCACGGCGTACCAGTTCCTCGGCGATCGCCTGGCTCTTGCTGTAGGCCGCGAGCGCACCGGCGGCGTCGCCGCGCTCGCGCAGTACATCCCCAATCCTCTCGTGGCTGACAGAAACCGCGCGCTGGCGCTCAGGGTCATCGGGTTTGTTCTTGGCCAGCACAAGCCGAATTCTCAGGCTCTCTTCAAAGTCCGTTTGGGCGTCGTCCAACTGTCCCGCGGTCCGGGCAAGGTCGCCGATTTCATCATAGGTTATGGTCAGGTCGCGCTGCAGGTAGGCGCTGTTCGGCTCGGCATCGGCCAATTTCTGCTTGATCGACAGGCTTTGCTGGTAGGCCTTGGCCGCCGCACCCACATCGCCCTGCGTTGCCAGCACGTTGCCGATCTTGTCATTGGCCATGGCAAGATCCCCGAGCCAGCCTTTCTCGTCCGGCACGCTTGCGGTCAGGTCCCGCAGCATGTCCCGGGCCGCCTCATAGTGCTCCAGGGAGGTTGGCAGGTCGCCTTGCACCATCTTTATGTTGGCGAGCTTGATGTGGCTGATGGCGAGATCGCGCTTGACGCTGGGGTCGGTTTCCTGACGTGACCGCTGCTCGAGATTGGTCAACAGCGCGGTAAAGGCGCGGCCGGCCGCCTCGACATTGCCCACCGTCGTATAGAGAATACCGAGTTCCTCCAGCGTGCGGCTCTGGCGATCGGCCTGTTCCAGGTTGAGCGAGGTCTGCCCGGCCTCGCCATAGAGCGCCAGCACCGATTCATAGTCACTAATGGCCGTGGCGTAGTCGAGGTCGGCGCGCGCCGCACCACCGGATAGGAAGCGCGTAGCGGCCTCGGACAGGGTGCGGCTGACGAAATTGCCCTTCAGCGCCTGGCGCGAAACATTGTCGATGGCGGCGGCCTTGGCGAGAAGAGCGCGGGCACCATCGAAGGCGCCGAGCGAAAGCTGTTCCTCGGCCTGCCGGCGCAATTCCGCCACCTGCGGATCGTCGGAGGCGAGCGTCTTCATTTCGCCGCGCACCTTGACGAAGGCGTCGGCGGCCTCGCGCAGCCGGGCATTCAGGCTGTCGGCGGAGAGATGGTTGGCGTCGGAACTGATCAGCGCGCCATAAAGCGGCGCCAGCGGCATATCGGCGTCGCTGGCGATCTGTTCGACCTCGCCGCGCATTTCCGGGGTCACGTCGGCCATGGCGAGCAGCAGCCGTTCGCGTTCCGGCAGCTGTTCCTTGGCGGCAGCGGCAAAGAACAGTTTCGGCAGGCCGCTTTCGACATAAGGCAGTTGCTTGCCGCGCGAGAGGTCATAGACCTCCTGCTGCACCAAGGTCAGCACCGAGCGGATCTCCAATCCATCCGTGCCGAGATATTTGGTCAGCGCGGTCGTGAAGGGCGAGTTCTGGCCGGTGCCGTCGGCGGCGGTCTCGCCCGGGGCGGCCGAGAAGGCGAACAGGATGTTTTCCGCACGCCCGACGCGGCCGAGGCCCGGCTTGACCTTGTCGGCGACATCCTTCGCCAGCGAAGTCGCGCCACGCCCTTCGCCGCTGCTTGCCGAGAACGGATCGCTGCGGCACGCATCGAGCACGATCAGCCCGACCTTGGCGGTCGCGGCGACGGCATCGCGCACCTCCTCCAGCGGCAGACTGGTCTTGTCCAGTTGATCGAGCGAAGACGCGTCGGCATCGACCGGCAGCAGCCGGTTGTCGCCTGAGATTTCGACGCCATGGCCGGAGAAATAGACCAGCGCGACATCGGCGCCCTTGGCATCCTCGCGAAAGTCGTCGAGCGCGCGCCGCATGCGCCGAAGGTCCCGGTTGGTTTCTAGGGTGACCTCGAAGCCGAGCTTCTTAAGCGCGGCTTCCATCGCCTCGCCGTCATGGATGGGATTGGCGAGCGGCCGCACCAGCCGGTAGTCGTCCTCTGCCATGACCAGCGCCACGCGCCGTTCCGCCACCGCGGTGGCGGTGGTCGCAATCGTCAGCAGCAAGGCAAACAGCAAGCGCAAGTCGAACCGCCCCCGGGCTCCGTCACCTGCCGACCATTCCACCTCTTTCCGGCGCGGGCAAGCCGGCGCGTTTGGCCAACACCGGCCCGTTCAGGCAGCGCGCAGCGGCTTCAGCGCTTCGCTCCAGCGCAACAGCTCGTCCAGCATGGTCCTGGCCCCGCCGGTCACCTGTTCGCTGGCGCTGAAGGCGCCGTTCTCGTCGAGCAGCTTCTGATACATCGGCAGCGCGACGCCTTCCGGGATCGGCATGATCCCCACCGACGTCAAAAGCGGCTTCAGCGCCTGCGCCGCGCGCAGGCCGCCGGATACGCCGCCATAGCTGAAAATGGCGGCCGGCTTGTACTTCCATTCGCGCAGCAGGTAGTCGATCGCGTTGACGATCGCTGGCGCTGCGAAATAATTATACTCCGGCGCCACGAACACGAAGGCGTCCGCGGCGTCGATCGCCTTCGACCAGGCCTTGGTGTGGTCGTTCTGATAATTGCCAAGCCTTGGATGGTGCGGCTCGTCCAGCACCGGCAGGTGGAACGCGGCGATGTCGGTTAGCACCGGCTCGAATTTCCCGTGCTGGCGCGCGAATGTGTCCAGCCATTCGGCAAAAACCGGGCCGGCGCGGCCGGGCCGCGTGCTGCCGATGATAATGCTCAACTGGTGCTTCAAGGCGGGGCTCCTTTCTCAAGCGGTATCTGTTGGTGACTGTCAGTACGGCAGAGCGTCCCGGCGGACAAGGCGAGATGCCGGAGCAGGCGGTCACGATCGGATGAATGGAGCGTCTGCTTCGCGTGGCGAATTGCCTGCCGTCCGGTCACATGGACGCGGGGATCGCCAGCCACTACATTGATGCGAGCAGCGGAGCACTTCATGGACATTCAGCCCGCCCCCTTTGTTCCCCCCGCGCCGAAGCCGCGCACAACGCCGCCTTCGACGCTGGAGATGATCCGCATTGTCTATCGCAATCCGCTCGAATTGTGGGGAGAGCATACCTATAACGAGCCGTGGATTTCCGCGAATGGCGTTGGTGGCCATCTGATCGTCGCCAACGATCCCGGCCTCATCCGACATGTGCTGGTCGACAACGCCAAGAACTACAAGATGGCGACGGTGCGCCAGAAGATCCTGCGGCCTATCCTGCGCGATGGCCTGCTGACCGCCGAGGGCGAGGTGTGGAAGCGCTCGCGAAAGGCGATGGCGCCGGTGTTCACGCCGCGCCATATCTTCGGCTTTGCCCAGCCGATGCTGAAACGCACCAAGGAGTTCGTCACCCGGTACGAAGCGGGCGGCACATCCGACATCGCCCACGACATGACATTGCTCACCTATGATATCCTCGCCGAGACGCTGTTTTCCGGCCAGATCGCGGGCGAGCCGGGCAGTTTCGCCAACGAGATCGACCGCCTGTTCGAGACCATGGGCCGCGTCGATCCGCTCGATCTGTTGCGCGCGCCCGACTGGCTGCCGCGGCTGACCCGCATCCGCGGCCGCAAGACCATGGCCTATTTCCGCAAGATCGTGACCGATACGGTCAAGATGCGCGAAGAGAAATTCAGGCGCGATCCCGATGCGGTGCCGCAGGATTTCCTGACGCTGCTGCTGAAGGCCGAAGGTCCCGACGGGCTGACGCGCTCGGAAGTCGAGGACAACATCATCACCTTCATCGGCGCCGGCCATGAGACCACCGCGCGGGCGCTGGGCTGGACGCTTTACTGCCTCGCCGAATCGCCATGGGAGCGCAATCGGGTCGAGCAGGAGATCGATGAGGTGCTGGCGCGCGAACCCGATCCGACGAAGTGGCTCGACGCCATGCCGTTGACCCGCGCCGCCTTCGACGAGGCGCTCCGGCTCTATCCGCCGGCGCCCTCGATCAACCGCGAGCCGATCGAGCCGGAGATGTGGAAGGACCTTTATATCCCCAAGCACGCGGCCGTGCTGGTCATGCCCTGGGTCGTCCACCGCCACAGGAAGCTGTGGGACAGACCCGACGCCTTCCTGCCCGAGCGCTTCCACCCAGGCAACCGTGAGAAGATCGATCGCTTCCAGTATCTGCCGTTCGGTGCGGGGCCGCGCGTCTGCATCGGCGCCAGTTTCGCCATGCAGGAAGCGATTATCGCCCTCGCCATCCTTTTGTCGCGCTTCCGCTTCGACACGACGGCCGAGACCAAGCCTTGGCCGGTGCAGAAGCTAACGACCCAACCGCAAGGCGGGCTGCCCATGCAGGTCACGCCGCGCTAGGCGTGGCTTTCAGGCGGTTGCGGTGAATCAAGCCGCGGGCTTGCGCTGCTGGAACTGGCCTGCGGCGCGGAAGCGCCAGAGGTAGCTCGGCAGGATCGTCGCGATCGATTGCGGCTGGATGCCGAGCCCGGCGAGCGTCCGGTTGGCCTTGACGGCGGCTTCCGAGACGATGTTGTGCTCGCGCAACTGCATCACCTGGTCCTTGGTTAGCAGCGGATTGGGCAACAGGCCGAGGATCGAGGCCTGGATGTTGGCCACCCACCACGGCACGGGAACCAGCAAGCGCTTGCGCTCGATCACGGCGAGCAGCTCTTCCATGCACTCCTTGAAGGTGAGCACATTGGGGCCGCCAAGCTCGTAGATCTGGCCGCGATTGATCTTGCCGTCGACCGAGCGCGCCACCGCTTCGGCGACGTCGCCGACATAGACCGGCTGGAACT
Source organism: Mesorhizobium sp. 131-3-5 (assembly GCF_016756575.1). NCBI lineage: Bacteria > Pseudomonadati > Pseudomonadota > Alphaproteobacteria > Hyphomicrobiales > Phyllobacteriaceae > Mesorhizobium > Mesorhizobium sp. 131-3-5. Next base: position 338,884 of record NZ_AP023254.1, on the reverse strand, counting down.
TGGTCCTGCCGCCGCCGATCAGCGGCAGCACCGGCGAATAGCGCGCCATGTTGGCGAAGCGGTTGAAGAAGCTGTCTTCCGGTCCGAAATTGATCGACGGCCGGAAGATCACGGCGTCGTTGATCGTCTCGAGCACGGCCTTCTCGCCAAGCGCTTTGGTGCGCGCGTAATCCGATTCGGAGTCCGCGTCTGCGCCAAGCGCTGAAATATGGGTCAGCCCGGCACCGACCGAGCGCGCCGCCTCGGCGACGGCGCGGGAGCCGAATTCGTGCACGGCGGAGAATTTCTGCCGGCCGGTCTCATGCAGGATGGCGACGAGGTTGACGACATGGTCGGCGCCCTGCACGGCGCGGTCGACCGACCAGCGCACGCGCACATTGGCCTGCACCGGCTGGATCTGGCCGACATTGCCGAGCGGCTGCAGATGGCCGGCAAGGTCGGGCCGCCGGCAAGCAACCCGGATGCGGTAGCCGCGCTTGGCCAGCGCGCGCACCACATGGCGGCCGACAAAGCCAGACCCGCCAAAGACGACGACGAGCTTTGGGGTCTGCAGGATTTCGGTCATGGCTGGCTCCGGCGCACTTTCCAGATGGCTTGGCTGAAGCCGTTTCATAGTCGGTTTTGCGCCAAAGGCAAAGGGTGACGCGTCGTCGCGTCACCCCTCTTGAAAGCTGGTTAGAACACCTTGCCGATGCGGGCGTCGACCGAGTGACGGTTGCCGCCGCGAATGACGAAGAAGAGCAGGATCGCGGCCCACAAAAGCGACTTTTCAGCACCCGGAAAACCCTGGCCCATGGTCACCCAGTGGAACCAGACTGTGACCAGCAGTACGAACAGGCCGGCAAAAGCGGCAGGACGCGTCAAGAACCCGATGGCGATGAAAATGCCGCCGAAGAATTCGGTGCAGGCCAGAAGCAGCGACCAGAAGGCGCCGGGATAGAAGCCGAGGCCTTCGACCATCTCGGCGGCGCCGAAAGGATTGGTGATCTTTTGCGAGCCGTGGATGGCGAGGAACGCACCGGCGACGGCGCGCAGCACGGTTTCGCCAGCGTCATGCAGCGACGAATACAGGCGGCCGAGCGCCGGAATGATCAGTCTGCCGCGGGAAGCGTCGGTGGTTGCGGACATCGTAGCTCCTGTCTGTGTGAACACCTCTGCAGACGCCCGATGGATCCCATCAAGTCAAGTTAACTAAAGTTAACTTTTACGATCATGTTTATCGGACGCGTGGGACGAAACGCAGAAAACCCCGACGAGGCGGGGTTTTCCGGGTGAACTCGCGTCGAAACCAGGGTCCAACGAGGCGGCCTGACCTGAGACGGTATCAGCATGGCGTAAGACGCCCGCCCCAGCCCTGGACGCATTCGACAAAAGACACCGACCGGGCAAACCCAACCCGGACAGTCATTGGTCGCCGCGACACGCAGGAAGGTTCATAAGGCGGATAAAAATCGTACCGCCGGGGCGACATGAATGCGTCGAAGGACGTCACCGGCCGCCATTGCGGGAAACCGCCGCTGCCCGCCTGAGCGCTTGCGGTGGCTGGCCAAAGCTTCTGAGGAAAGCGCGGCGCATTCGCCCGGCATCGCCGAAGCCGCTCTCTTCTGCGATGCGATCGAGCGACATGGGGCCTGTTTCAACAGCGATCCGCGCGCTCTCCAGGCGAATTCGTTCCACGGCCTTGGCCGGAGTGGTGCCGGTTTCCGCCTTGAAGGCGCGCGCAAAATGCCGCGGGCTCATGGCGGCACGATCGGCAAGGCACTCCACGGTCAGCGGTTGGGCGAGCGCGGTGCGCATCCACCCGATCAGCTCGATAAAGCGGCCCGTTCGTCCGCCGAGTTCGACAAGGGCGGAGAATTGCGACTGGCCGCCGGGGCGGCGTTGATGCACGACAAGCTGCTGCGCAACGCGTCGCGCCATGGCCGGGCCAAGATCATCCTCGATGAGCGCCAAGGACAGGTCGATGCCGGCCGAAATGCCGGCTGAGGTCCACACGCTGCCATCCCTGACGAAGATCCGCTCCGCATCGAGTTTCACCGCGGGATAGCGGCGTGCGAAGTCGTGCGTGCTCCACCAGTGGGTGGTGGCGCGCCTGCCGTCGAGAAGTCCAGCTTCGGCCAGCAGATAGGCGCCTGTGCACACGCTCGCCGTTCGCCTCACACCCGTGCCCCGGAGCCAGGTGACGATCTCCTGTGCGGCAGCCATGGAGCGAATGATTTCGCCACCGGAGATGATGGCGGTGTCGAGCGGCTCTTCCATCGACAAAGGTCGGGCCGTGAGCCGCATGCCGGATGAGCTCTCGATCTCCCCGCCGCCCGGCGCCAGTATATCGAGCGTGTAGCTGCCGACACAAAAGCCTTCCGCCAGCTCAAAGGCCGCCGCCGGGCCCGCCGCATCCAGCAGTTGGAAGCCGGGGTGAATGATGATGCCCACCTTCCGGATCATGGCAGTTTTTGCGCGATATACGTCATTTCGGACAAAACCTACCGCAGCTAGGTTGATGGTCAAGCGTTTCGATTGAAAGGACTGGGTCATGAATTTGCGTATCATGCTGTGGAGTGGTCTCGGCGTCGTGGCGGCTGTCCTCGCATTGGGTGCCGCATGGCTGCTGTCGCTGCCGGCGGCGTCCCAGGCTGCCGTTCAGCCGGCAATCGATGCCAAGGAGGCCGCCGCGACGCTTGCGGCATTGAAGCCGCCGAAGCGCCAGCGTCCCCTGATCGCCATCGTAGGCATCAACGACGGCACCGAAACCACCGACTATCTCATGCCCTACGGCATCCTGCGGCGCGCCGATGTCGCCGATGTCGTGGCGCTGGCGACGCAGCCCGGACCGATGAGATTGCACCCGGCCTTGCAGATCGAGCCCGATGCGACGACAGCGGCATTCGACGCCGAGCATCCGGACGGCGCCGACTACGTCATCGTCCCGGCCATGATGCGCGACGACGACGCCGAGGTGCTGAAATGGATCAAGAGCCAGGCAGCCAAGGGCGCCATGGTGATCGGCATCTGCGCCGGCGCCAAGGTGGTCGGTGCCAGCGGGTTGCTCGACGGTAAGCGGGCGACGACCCATTGGTATTCCGTCGGCGAGCTCCGCGAGAAACATCCTGCGATTCACTATGTCGCCGACCGGCGCTTCGTCGTCGATCAGGGTGTCGCGACGACAACGGGGATCACCGCATCGATGCCGATGATGCTGACCCTGATCGAGGCCATCGCCGGCCGGGACAAGGCCGAAGCCGTCGGCCGTGATCTGGGCCTGGCGCACTGGGATGCGCGGCACGACAGCGGCGTCTTCAAGTTCACCCGCCCGTTCGCGCTGACGGCGATCGGCAACGCGCTTGCCGTGCTGGATCATGAGCAGCTCGGCATCCCGCTGACATCAGGCGTGGATGAGGTGTCGCTGGCGCTGGTCGCCGATGCCTGGTCGCGAACCTTTCGCTCCGGCGCGGTCACATTCGCCGGCAAGGACGGCGCGATCGTCAGCCGCGACGGCTTGCGTATCTTGCCTGACCAGATCGCCACCGGCTGGCCGGTCGACCGGTTGGTTCCGGCAATGGCCGATCCGCGGCCGGCGAGGGCGCTTGACCAGGCGCTGCAAGACATCTCGGCGCGCCACGGTGCACGCACGGCCGACTTCGTCGCCATGCAGCTCGAATATCCCCGGTGAAAGGCACTGTCTAAGGCCCGGCACCGGCCGGCGTTCGTCCGCCGCAATTCAGGCCGAATAGCGCTCGGCGAATTCGGAAATGCGCTGCACCACCGCCTTGGGCGCGGTGATGCCGCGCGCCTGCGCCTTCTCGGCGGCTTCCGCCCGGGCGCGGCCCGGCACATGCACGCCGAAGCGGCGGCGCAGGCGGTCGAGCTGGTCCTTCATGCGCTGTTCGAAATCCGGATCGAGCAGCTTGGGCTCGATAGCCAGCACGAACAGGCCGGTGCCGGGGCTGTCGGGCCCGCCGGTGAACCAGGGCGCATCGAGCGACCAGTTGGCCCCGGAAATGCCCGCAGCCAACACTTCGACCATCAGCGCGATGTTGGCGCCGCGCTGGCCGCCAAAGGCAAGCATGGCGCCCTTCATTGCGGCGGCCGGGTCGGTGGTCGGATTGCCGCTGGCGTCCAGCGCCCAGCCTTCGGGGATTTTCTTGCCGTCTTCGGCCGCCTTGCGGATGTTGACGAAGGCAGTGGCGCTCGATGACTGGTCGATGACCAGAGGCGCGCCGTCGGCGGCGGGCGCGGCAAACGACATCGGATTGGTGCAATAGACCGGCTTGACCGAGCCCGACCCGGCAAGCACCGCCGGGCCGTTGGTCGCGGCGAAGGACACTAGCCCCTGTGCCGCCAGCCTGCCGGTGAAATAGCCGAGCGCGCCGCACGTATAGGCGTTCTTCTGCGAGAAGATGGCGACGCCGAACAATTTTGCCGCCTTGGCAAGATCGTCGATCGTCCGGTCGAAGCCGGTATGCGCCAGCCCGCCCCGTGCATCGCAGAGATAGACGGCCAGCGCCGGCCTTGTGATCACCGGATCGGCATTGCCGTCGATGCGCCCGGCTTCCAGCGCTTCGAGATAGTCGATGAAATGCGACAGGCCGACGGTCGAAAGCCCTTCCGCCTCGGCGGCGATGATCGAGGCGGTGAGCGACTGCGCCGCTTCCTCATTGGCGCCGGCGCCGAGTGCCGCCATCCGGCACAGTCCTCTTGCCTGGTCGAGACTGAGTTGCATTATGGCTGTCCTGGGGTTGCGGGAATCTGGTTGCGTTGTCTGGTCTGTGCCTAGCAGCAGATGAGCCGGCGTTTGTGTTGAAAATCGTCCGCACCTGCAAGAAAAGCGGCGGATATCTCCATCGTTGCCGTCTGCGCGATCGGTGCGCCTCTAGCCGACCTTGACCGGAATCCGCGCCTCGATCCGGCTGAGAGCCAGGACCAGAATGCCGGTGATCGCCATATAGATCAACGCCAGCAGCAGCAAGGGCTCGTAGGTGAGGTAGGTGTCCTGCCGCACCTTACCTGCGACGGCGAAGATATCGATCACGCTGATCGTCGCCACCAGCGGCGTCGACTTCAACTGCAGCACGGTCTCGCCGGTCAACGTCGGCAGCGCCCGGTAGAAGGCCTGCGGCAGCCAGATGCGCCGGAGGATCTTCCAGCGGCTCATGCCGAAGGCGCGGGCGGCTTCCAACTGTCCCTTGGGCACGCCGGCAAAGGCGCCGCGCATCACTTCGCCCTCGTAACCGGCGAAGGACAGGGTGAGAGCCAGAACGCCGTACGGCCATGCCTGCCTCAGATAGGGCCACATCCAGGAGTCGCGGATCCATGGATATTGCGGGAACAGCGAGCCCAGCCCGTAATAGAGCAGCCACAGTTGCAGAAGCAGCGGCGTGCCGCGGATGATGGTGCAGAAGATTTTCGCCGGCGCCGCGACCCAGATTGAACCGGCGGCCTGCGCCAGCCCGACCGGCACGGCGATCAGGAAGCCGAGCGCGCAGGTGACGGCCAGGATCCACAGGGCCCGCCAGATGCCCATCAGGCCCATTTCCCAATATTGCGGCAGCCAGTCCCAGCGCATGAAAAAGGCGGCCGACAGCACCAGCCCCAGCGCGATCAGGATGAGGACGATGCGGTGCGGCTGCAGCCAGAGCGAGGCGCGCGCCGCCGTGTTGATGGCCGCTTCGCCCGCCATCAGCGTGCCTCCTTGACCGAAGGCATGCCCCGCCGCGCCCATTTCTCGGCGCGGCCAAGCAGGAAGTTCGAAAACAGCGTCACCGCCAGATAGAGAACGCCGGCGGCGAGATAGAATATCAGATAGGCCTTGGTGACGCCTGCTGCCTGCCGAGTCGCCAGCGTCAGCTCGAAGAAGCCGACGACGGCCAGCAGCGCGGTGTCCTTCGTCGCGATCAGCCACAGATTGGCGAGACCCGGAATGGCAAAGGGCAGCATCGCCGGCAACGTGATGCGCCGCAAGAGAAGGCCGGGAGACATGCCGAAGGCGCGGGCGGCTTCGATCTGGCCCTGCGGGATGGCCAGGATCGCGCCGCGCATGACCTCCGTCGAATAGGCGCCCTGGCAGAAGCCGAGCACGGCTATGCCGGCCACCAACCCGCTAATATCGACACGCTGGTAACCGATCGCGGTCAGCACCTGGTTGATCAGGTCGGTGCCGGCATAGTAGAGCAGCAGGATCAGCACCAGTTCCGGCACGGCGCGCACCACGGTGGTGTAGACCGCGAGCAGGTCGCGCACCACAGGCCCGCCATAGAGCTTGCCATAGGCGCCGCAGATCCCGATGAGCAGGCCGACGATCGTGGCGCCGACGGCAATCTCGAGCGAATGCAACAGCCCGAGCATGAGTGTGCCGCCCCAGCCGACGGGCGCGGGCGAGAGGAGTTCGATGATACCGGCCGCCGAGGCCGGAAGAAGCGCGTCGATCAGCTTTGCCCCCGGATTGCTGGCTCTCTCTGCCGACGCCAGCGGCCGGCGGCAGGCATGCGTGGGAAGGATAGGGCGGAGGGCACGACGTTGGCGTCATGCCCTCCGGCTCATGCGGAGGGGCGTCAGTTCGACTGCGTCGAGCCGCCGTAAATGTCGAAATCGAAGTACTTCTTCGAGATCTCGTCGTACTTGCCGTTGGAGCGGATCGCCTTGATGCCGGCGTTGATCTTTCCCTTCAGGTCGGTGTCTTCCTTGCGCACGCCGGCGCCGACGCCCGGTCCAAGCACCTCGTCGTCCGGAGCCACCATGCCCTTCAGGTCGCAGCAGGCCTTGCCCTGGTCGGACTTGAGGAATTCGCCAAGCGCGATGGAATCGGCCTGCACCGCATCGAGGCGGCCGGCGGCGAGATCCTGGTTGGCTTCGTCCTGGGTCTGGTATTCCTTGATTTCGGAAGCCGTGGAGCCGAAGTGCTTCTTGGCGTAGACGGCGTGCACGGTCGACACCTGGACGCCGACCACCTTGCCCTTCAGGTCGTCAGGCGTGGCGCCGAACTTCTGGTCCTTCGGTCCGATAATCGCCGTCGGCGTGTTGTAGTACTTGTCCGAGAAGTCGATCGTCTTCTTGCGCTCGTCGGTGATCGACATCGACGAGACGATGAGGTCGATCTTCTTGGTGGTCAGCGCCGGGATGATACCGTCCCAGGCAACAGGCGTGATGACGCAGTCGAGTTTCTCCTCGGCGCACACGGCGTCGATGAAGTCGATTTCCCAGCCGACCCATTTTCCCGAGGCATCCGGCGAGGTGAAGGGCGGATAGGGCTCGGCGGCGACGCCGATCTTGACCGGATCGGCCTTGGCCACGCCCATGGCGGCGACGCCGAGCAGCAGTGCCGCGGCGAATGTCTTCAGAACAGTCTTCATTTCAAACTCCCAGTTTGTTGTTGGTTCCCGGTTTTCTTCCGTCTCGGCCTGTCCCTAGCCGATGTTGCGGATGAACTGCTTGAGCCTTTCGGATTTCGGCGCGCCGAAGATCTGCTCCGGCGGGCCTTCTTCCTCGACGAGCCCGTTGTAGAGATAGACGACATGGGTCGCGACCTCGCGGGCGAACTTCATCTCATGGGTGACCAGCACCATGGTGCGGCCTTCGCGCGCCAGATCGCCGATAACCTTCAGCACCTCGCCGACCAGTTCGGGGTCGAGCGCCGAGGTCGGCTCGTCGAACAGCATGACGCGCGGATTGATGGCGAGCGCGCGGGCAATTGCGGCGCGCTGCTGCTGGCCGCCTGAAAGATAGGCCGGATAGACGTCGCGCTTTTCGGCAAGCCCGACGCGCGCCAGCAGTTTTTCGGCCTGGGCGATCGCCTCGTCGCGCTTGACGCCGAGCACATGCACGGGAACCTCGATGACGTTTTCGATCAGCGTCATGTGGCTCCACAGGTTGAAGTTCTGGAACACCATGCCGAGCTTGGAGCGGATGCGCTCGATCTGCCTGCGGTCGGCCGGAACGGTGTGGCCATGGCTGTCCGCCTTGAGCTTGATCTCCTCGCCATTGACACGGATGATGCCGCTGGTCGGATTTTCCAGGCAGTTGATGCAGCGCAGCAGCGTCGATTTGCCCGAGCCCGAGCCGCCGATGATGGCGATCACCTCGCCATCGCGCGCCGACAGCGACACGCCCTTCAGCACATGCAGCTGGCCGAATTTCTTGTGCAGGTTTTCGACATGGATTGCTTCGGCAGCGCCACTCTGCGCCTTGCCGGATGAGACTGCGGCAGCTTCCACCGCGCTCACCGGCTGGCCTCTGCATCGTCGGCGGCAGTTCGTCGAACGTCTATCCGGCCAATCAACATATACGCTGTACTGCCCCGCTCCAGATTTCAGCATGGACCCAACGGCGCGAGCCCGTCAATCCCGCCCATTACGGCACTTGCGAGCTTGTTGCGCAAGTGTATAAATAGCCCTCCATGAAATTTTCTCGGTTTTTTTCAGCAAAAAAAGGGCTTCGATGAGCGCTTTCGGATCACAATCCATGGCAGCGCCGCTGCGACGCGTGCTGATGCGGTCGGCGGCCAACGCGATGCGCGACGCCGACAGAGCCGCCTGGCACTATGGCCCGGGATTCAATCCAGCGAAAGCGGCATCGCAACACGCGGCCCTTGCTGAACTGGTGGCGGCCTCCGGCGCCGAAATCGAATGGATCGAGGACAAGGCCGACGGACTTTCGGACTCGGTGTTCACGCACGACCCATCGCTGATGACCAACCGCGGCGCACTGATTCTGTCCATGGGCAAGCCGTTGCGCGCCCGGGAGCCTTCGCTGCATGAGGAGACCTACAGGAGACTGGGCATTCCGATCCTCGGCCGCGTCGAGGCCCCAGGCCAGGTCGAAGGCGGTGACTGTGTCTGGCTGGATGCGCGCACGCTAGTGATCGGGCGCGGTGTCCGTTCCAACCAGGAAGGCATCCAGCAGATCTCCAACCTGCTGACGCCGCTGGGCGTATCGGTCTACGGCTTTGACCTTCCGTTGTGGCAGGGCGAAGAGGCCTGCCTGCATCTGATGTCGGTGATCAGCCCGCTGGCCGATGACCTTGCTTTGGTCTATTCACCGCTTTTGCCGGCCCCGTTCTATCAGATGCTGAAGGCGCGCGGCATCCGTCTGGTCGAAGGCGATGCCGAAGAGTTCGCGGCTTCCAACGGCCTCAGCCTGAACGTGCTGCCGACCAATCCGCTCCAGCTCATTGCCGTCGCAGGCTTTCCAAAGACCAAGGCCGCGATGGAAGCCGCCGGCTGCACGGTCGAAATCTTCGAGGCCGATGCGCTCTGCATCGCCTGTGAAGGCGGGCCGACATGCCTGACGCGGCCGATTCTGCGCCAATGAATACGCCATCCCGCCGCAGGTTCCGTCGCGAGGGCGAGGAGCGGCGGCGGCAGGATTTGATCGAGGCAACTCTGGACAGCGTGGCGGAACGTGGTCTGCAGGGCGCCACCTTGCGCACCATCGCATTGCGCGCCGGCGTCACCGCCGGGCTGATCCGGCACTATTTTCCCGGCAAGGAAGAATTGCTGCAGGAAGCCTATGCTGCCCTCATGGGCCGCATGACCGAGCAGGCGAAAGCGGCGTTGGCCATGCAAGATGCCTCGCCGCGCCAGCGCCTTGCGGCTTTCGTTACCGCCAACCTCAACGTGCCGATCATCGACGCGCGAGTGTTTTCGCTCTGGGCAACCTTCATCGGCCGCGCCGGTGCGGATCCAAGCCTGGCTCGCGCCCACCGCGAAGGCTACCTTGGCTTTCGCAACGAGGTGGAAGCCGTTGTGGCCGAGGTGCTCGCCGCCGAACGGCGCGAGCCGGACGCAAGCCAGTTGCGCCACCATGCCATCGCGATCAATGCAATCATCGACGGGCTCTGGATAGAAGGCTGCCTGGCCGGCGAGATGTTCTCGCCCGGCGAATTGGCGGCGATCGGCATCAAGACTGTCGAGGCCGAACTGGGCCTCGCGCCGCTAAAGCAATTCCAGGAAAAGTGAGATGCGGTTTTCCGTCCGGAATTGCGTTGAAAACAAAGGACCGAGCCGATCACTGTTTCCGAACAGTGATCGGCTCTAAGGGAAGACAATCAATGACAACACTAGGCGAAGCCCTGATCATGCTGCTCGAAGCGCACGGCGTCGATACCGTCTTCGGCATTCCCGGCGTCCACACGGTCGAGCTCTACCGTGGCCTGGCGCGCTCGAAGATCCGCCATGTCACGCCGCGCCATGAACAGGGCGCCGGCTTCATGGCCGACGGCTATGCCCGAGCCAGCGGCAGACCAGGGGTCGCCTTCGTCATCACCGGACCGGGGCTGACCAACACCATCACCGCCATGGGCCAGGCGCGCGCCGATTCGGTGCCGATGCTGGTCATATCAGGCGTCAACGCAATGCCGACGCTGGGCAAGGGGCTGGGCTTCCTGCATGAGCTCCCGGACCAGCGCGGCATGATGGAAAAGGTGGCGCTGTTGTCGCGGCGCGTCACCGAGGCAAGCGAATTGCCTGACGCGCTGGCGCAGGCCTTCGCGCTGTTTTCATCGTCGCGGCCGGGTCCGGTGCACATCGAGATCCCGACCGATGTCATGGTCGAGCCGGGCGACGACATTTCGGCGTTGTTGAGCAATGCGGCACCGCCGGCACCGGATGGCGCGGCCATTGCCAGTGCTGCCAAACTCATCGCCGCCGCGCGCCGCCCGCTGATCCTGGCCGGAGGCGGCGCCAAGCGGGCCGAGATGGCGCTGCGGCGCCTGGCCGAGACACTGGGCGCGCCGGTCGTCGAGACCACCAATGCGCGCGGCCTGCTGCACCGCCACCCGCTCTGCGTGCCGGCAAGCCCAAGCCTGAGGGCGGTTCGGGCGCTGATGGCCGAGGCCGATCTGGTGATTGCCGCCGGCACCGAATTCGGCCCGACCGACTATGACGGCTATGGCGACGGCGGCTTTGTGCTGCCTTCCAACCTGATTCGCATCGACATCGGCGCCGACCAGCTCGCACGCCGCCCGGTGACGGTCGGCATCCAGGCCGACTGCGCCGAGGCGATTGAAGCCTTGCTCGCCGCGATCGGCCCCGCTCATCCTGCCGCGCCGGACGGCGAGGTGCGCGCCGCCGCCGCACGCAAGGCGGCATCCGCCGAGCTGAGCCCGGCCTATATGGCGCAGGTGCATGCCGTGGAAATGATCCGCGATGCCTTGCCGGGGGCCATCGTCGTCGGCGATTCGACGCAGCCGGTCTACGCCGCCAACCTCTACTATGATCACGACCGGCCGGGCGGCTGGTTCAACGCCGCCACCGGCTTCGGCGCGCTTGGCTACGGTCCGCCGGCGGCAATCGGCGCCGCACTTGCCGTGCCCGATGCGCCGGTTGTCTGCCTGACCGGCGATGGCGGCTTCCAGTTCACCTTACCCGAACTTGGCGCGGCGCTCGATGCAAAGGCGCCGGTCATCTTCGTGGTCTGGAACAACAGGGGCTATCGCGAGATCGAGACCTCGATGCTCGATGTCGGCGTCGAGCCCGTCGGGGTCTCGCCGGCGCCGCCGGATTTCTGCAAGCTGGCCGAAGCCTATGGCATATCAGCAGAACGGCTCGCCGATATCGGCGCCTTGCCGCAGGCCCTGAAGCGCGCCCGGGCAACCGGATTGCCTTGCGTCATCGAAATCACCGTCGATTGAAGGCTTCAGCCCAGCGTTGATCTCTCGTCTGCATCGGACCATTCGTCGGCTCGCCTGTTGTACCGCAACGGCCGCATGGCTGACGCTATTGCCATAATATGCGTTGTGACGCATGCAAAGACGCGACGGCTGCCATGTCGAGATATCAATTGAGTGATCGCCCGAAAGGCGCGACGCTTCGCGTCGGGGCGGCACAACAAGCGACACAATCATAAAAACACGACAGGAGCGGTCCAGGATGACGGAAACACTTCAAGGCAGGCATATCGTTGTGACCGGTGGGACCGGCGCTCTCGGCGGTGCGGTGGTTGGCCGGCTGCTGGAACAGGGCGCCATCTGCCACGTGCCGAACGCACACGCCGCGGCACCCCAGCAATTTCCTTTCACCGCCCACGACAACGTCAAGCTGGCGCACAATGTCGACCTGTCGGACTCCGCCAAGGTCGAAGCCTTCTATGCCCAGGTTCCTGCCTTGTGGGGATCGATCCATCTCGCCGGCGGCTTCACCATGGCGCCGGTGGAAAAGATCGAATCGGCATCCTTTGCCGAGATGATGGACACCAACGCCCGCACTACCTTCCTGTGCAGCCGCGCGGCGATCCGATCGATGCTGGCGTCGGGCACATCAGGCCGCATCGTCAACGTCACCGCGCGCGCCGGGCTCGACCCCAGGCGCGGCGCCGGCATGGTCGCCTACACCGCCAGCAAGGCGGCGGTCGCGGCCATGACGGTGGCGATGGCCGAAGAACTCAAGGCCAAGGGCATCCTGGTCAATGCCGTGGCCCCGTCGACGCTCGACACGCCGGCAAACCGCGCCGACATGCCGGACGCCGATTTCAGCAAATGGGTCAGCCTGGAAGCAGCGGCCGAAGCCATCGCCTATCTCGCCTCGCCGGCCAACCAGGCGATGAGCGGAACGCTGGTGCCGCTCTACGGCCGGGCCTGAGCGGCGAGCGTCGAAGTCGGGCACGCGGCATCCGATCCATCGGCATTGCGATAGCTGTAGATGCGCAGCGGCGATGAAGCTTTCGTCGGGCACTCCCGCAACCATGCCGGCGGCCGGCCTTCAATCAGGCCCGCCGCGAATGGATAGGCGGCTTCCAGTCCCGGCAATGGCGGGCCTCGCCAGGCGCAAATCGCGACATGCGTTGCCTTGGACGCATCGAGTATCGCGCGGGGGTCGGCGGTCGCCGGATCGAGGAAACGATAGCTGCGCTCGATGCCCTTGGCCGATGGATGGTTGGGGATCGTCACCACCTTCGGACCTTCGGCGAGGGCGACGAAACGTGAGCCGATCAGCGGGGGAGAAAGAACGACGGCGCCAGAGGGCCAACCCTGTTCCGGTTCAAAAGGGCTGTAATAGCAGCCGTCGGCGAGTTCGGCGGCGGGAACCGCCGCTTGCGCCGGTTTTACCGACAGGTGGTACAGCGCCATTGCTCCGGACAAAACCAGACCGGGCAGGATCAATGCGTATCTGTGCGATGCCGCCGGCGCCGGAGATTTCAAATAGCGACCCAGCCCCGCACTCGGCAGGAGGCTCGCCAGGGCGAAGATGAGGCCGATGCCGGAGAAGATCGGCAGGTAGCGGTAGTAGCGGACATAACCGATCGCAAGCGCCAGCGAGAGCAGCGAGAACAGCGCCAATATGACGACAGGCCGGCTTCGACCTTCCGGCCTGGCGCAGATCACGGCTGGCGCGAGCGCGCCGATAAACAGCAGCGCCATGCTGAGAAAACCCGTCGACAGGACGACATCAGGTCGCCGAAACAGGCTCAATTCCTGGAGAATTCTGTTGATCATGTTGTCGCGGACATAGGCGTCGATCGAGGCATAGGGGCTGGCCAGGCATTGCGGGAACAACCCCGCCAGCACCGCCGCGCTGGCCGCCGCGAACACCAGTAGGATTGCTGTTCGCATCGGCCACCCTACACGCCGGCCGGCAAGCAAGGGCCCGAAGGCGAACGAGAGCCCGGCCGCGACCAATGCCGTGACATGCGGCGTCGAATAGGTGTCGCATCTGACCGCGGCATAGGCAGAAGGCGGCACGATCGCCGCGAACAGGCCGATTGCACCGGCGGTCAAGGCCAGCCCGAAACCGATGATCCTGTTTTGGCCGCCCTCGCGGTCGAAGATCCAGTCGAAGGCATAGACCGCCATCACCAGGGCGTAGAACGGCGCGAATTCGGCGCTGACGGCGATTGCCAGGGCCGTCAGCAGCCCGTTGACGAAGGCCGAAAGGCGGTTCTGCGACATCATCAAAACCAGCGCCGCCAGCAGAAGCAGGATTTGCAGATTGTGATAGTCGATCCGTCCCGGGGCGAATTCGAAAAAGCTGCGCGCGGCAAAGATCAAAGCCAACGGCAATGCAACGGCCGGGTAGGCAAAGCCGATGGCTGTCACCAGCCGATTGTAGAAATAGAGCGCGGGCGCCAACAGCAGCAGCGGGACGGCAAAGCTTGCCAGCGTCAGAGCCGGCTCGAAGCCGGCAAACGGCGCCAACAGGCGCGCGAAGGCGGCGTAGGGCAAGTCCACGATCCACGGCCAGTGTGAGACATAGGGCTCTGGCTGGACGATGCCGGGCAGCGTGCGGTCGAAGATATTGCCCGTTTCAAGCAAAGTACGGATTTCGTGCAGCTTGAGGAGATCGTCCGCGTCATTGTTGAGCTGGAAGCCCAGAGACCACAGAGCGGTCGTCAGGATCGCCATCGCGCAAAAGCAGAACAGGACAGGCGAGCTGGTGTAAAGGCGCAGCAACCCCGAAGGCTGCGCAGCGGCACGATTGGCGCCAGTGCTCATGGAAGTATTCCGTTGGACCACCGGCAAATACGCGATGAAGTTTATGTTCTCGTAAAGAAAAAGACCCGCCGGATCGCTCCGGCGGGTCTTTTTTGTAAGGCCGCACGCGAGGCGTGCTGTCGATGGCTGACGCCTTAGTTGCCCTGCTTCTTCAGCGCGGCACCCAGGATATCGCCCAGCGAAGCGCCGGAGTCGGTCGAGCCGTACTGGGCGACCGCCTCCTTCTCTTCGGCGATTTCCAGCGCCTTGATCGAGACCTGCAGCTTGCGGGTCTTCTTGTCGAAGGCGATGACGCGGGCATCGACCTTCTGGCCGACGGTGAAGCGCTCTGGGCGCTGCTCGTCGCGGTCACGGCTCAGATCGGAGCGCTTGATGAAGGTCTCGATGCCGCTGTCGACCAGCCGCACTTCCAGACCGCCATCCTTGACGCCGATGACTTCACAGGTGACCACGGCGTTCTTGCGCAGTTCGCCCGAGGTCGCCGCTTCGCCGACCGTGTCGCGGGCCAGCTGCTTGATGCCGAGCGAGATGCGCTCCTTCTCGATGTCGACGTCGAGCACCTGCGCCTTGACCATGTCGCCGCGATTGTACTCTTCGATGACCTGCTCGCCCGGACGGGTCCAGTCGAGGTCGGAGAGGTGCACCATGCCGTCCACGTCGCCTTCCAGGCCGATGAACAGGCCGAACTCGGTCTTGTTCTTGACCTCGCCCTCGACCTGGCTGCCGACCGGATGGTTGCGCGCGAAGGCTTCCCACGGGTTCTCGAGCGTCTGCTTGAGGCCGAGCGAGATGCGGCGCTTGGCCGGATCGACCTCGAGCACCACCACGTCGACTTCCTGGGTCGTCGACAGGATCTTGCCGGGATGCACGTTCTTCTTGGTCCACGACATTTCCGAAACGTGGATGAGACCTTCGATGCCCGGCTCCAGCTCGACGAACGCGCCGTAGTCGGTGATGTTGGTGACGGTGCCCTTGATCTTCTTGCCGATCGGGAACTTGGTGCCGATCTCGGACCACGGATCGCTCTCGAGCTGCTTCATGCCGAGCGAGATACGGTGGGTTTCCTGGTTGATGCGGATGATCTGCACCTTGACCGTCTGACCGATGTTGAGGATTTCGGTCGGATGATTGACGCGGCGCCAGGCCATGTCGGTGACATGCAGCAGGCCGTCGATGCCGCCGAGGTCGACGAACGCACCGTAGTCGGTGATGTTCTTGACGACGCCTTCGACAACCTGGCCTTCTTCGAGGTTCTGCACGATTTCCGAACGCTGTTCGGCGCGGCTCTCCTCGAGCACGGTGCGGCGCGACACCACGATGTTGCCGCGGCGGCGATCCATCTTGAGGATCTCGAAGGGCTGCGGGTTGTGCATCAGCGGGGAGACGTCGCGGATCGGGCGGATATCGACCTGGCTGCGCGGCAGGAAGGCCACGGCGCCGTCGAGGTCGACGGTGAAGCCGCCCTTGACCTGGTTGAAGATGACGCCTTCGACGCGCTCACCCTTGGTGAACTTCTCTTCGAGACGGACCCAGCTCTCTTCGCGGCGGGCCTTCTCGCGGGAAAGCATCGCTTCGCCAAGCGCGTTCTCGATGCGCTCGACATAGACTTCGACGGTGTCACCGACCTTGAGGGTGGTGTCCTTGCCCTTGACGCCGAATTCCTTCAGCGGCACGCGGCCTTCGACCTTGAGGCCGACGTCGATGATGGCCATGTCCTTTTCGATCGCGGTGATCGTGCCCTTGACGACCTGACCTTCGCCGGAATGGCCGGTAGTGAATGATTCTTCGAGCAGGCTCGCGAAATCGTCGCGAGTGGGATTTGCAGCTGACATTGTTTCTCCTGGAGTGCCCCGCATCTCTGAGCGGGACGGGCGCCGTGGGTTAGCGTTGCGTTGGCCTGCCGGCGTTCCGGACTTAAAAAAGCCCTGGGCCGCATTTTAAGCGGCAATTCCGGCGCATGAAGAATGCTGGCAGGCTGGTTCGTGCCCGATATGGGTATTTTCTGCGCTTCCGGCAACGGAAACGCGGGAGAAAACCCGGATCAGGCGTTGTTTCTCCTGGCCAGCACGTCGTCAACGATCGCCATGGCCGCGAGAAACGCGGCTTCTATAGCCATTTCGCTGGTATCTAGCAAGTGCGCGTCGGCGGCCGGCTTCAAGGGCGAGTCGGCACGGCCCATGTCGCGCTCGTCGCGGCGCATGATATCGGCGAGGATTTCGGCGAAATTGGCGGTGCCGCCGATGCTTTCGATCTCTGCCAGCCGGCGCTTGGCGCGTACCTCCGCGCTCGCCGTCACATAGAGTTTGATGTCGGCATCAGGGCACACGACCGTGCCGATGTCGCGCCCGTCCAGCACCGCGCCCGGCGGCGTCCTGGCGAAGGCGCGCTGCTTTTCCACGAGAATGCGCCGCACCGTCGGATACACCGCAACTTTCGAGGCGGCCTCGCCGATGGCATGCGCCGACAGCACCGCCCGGTCGAGCTTTGCCATATCGACCTGGCGCGCCGCGGTCTCGGCCGCCGAGACATTGTCGAGCGGCAGCGCATGCTGAAGCAATGCATAGGCGACCGCCCGATAGGTGAGGCCGGTGTCGAGCAGGTTCAGCCGGTAGTGGTCGGCGAGACGCCGGGCGAGTGTGCCTTTGCCTGCACCGGCAGGGCCGTCTATGGCAATGGTGAAGACGTGAGTCATTGGCTGGCCAACGAAAGGGTTGGGCGCCGAGATCCTTCGCCGCCTGCCAAAGTGCCGCGGCTGTTGGTTGCCATGACCGTCACCCGATCTCCGCCCCGAGCCCCGTCATCAGTCCCATGAACTCCGGAAAGCTCGTCGCGATCATCGCCTGGTCGTCGATGGTGACAGGCTTTTCCGTCGCCAGCCCCATGACCAGAAAGCTCATGGCGATGCGGTGGTCGAGATGTGTCTGCACCGTCGTATCCAGGCCGTTGGGATGGCCGCCGAGGCCCTTGCCGCCCGGCCTGCCGCGCACGGCAAGCGACGCCTCGCCCTCGTTGCAGTCGACGCCGTTGAGCTTCAGCCCGTTGGCGACGGCCGACAGCCGGTCGGATTCCTTCACGCGCAATTCTTCCAGCCCCTGCATCAGCGTCTCGCCCTCGGCGAAGCTGGCGGCGACAGCCAGCACCGGGTACTCGTCGATCATCGACGGTGCCCGCTCCGGCGGCACGGTGACGCCCTTGAGTTCGGAATAACGCACGCGCAGATCGGCGACGTCCTCGCCGCCGGCATTGCGTGGGTTCAAGATGTCGATCTGGCCGCCCATTTCCTGCAGCGTCAGCAGCAGACCGGTGCGGGTCGGGTTCATCAGCACGTTTTCGATCACGATGTCCGAGCCCGGCACGATCAGCGCGGCGACCAGCGGGAAGCCGGCAGAGGACGGGTCGCCGGGCACGGCGATCGTCTGGCCGGTCAGCTTGCCCTGGCCCTCGATGAAGATATGGCGCACGCCGCGCTCGTCGGTCTCGACCGACAGATTGGCGCCGAAGCCTTTGAGCATCTTTTCGGTGTGGTCACGCGTCATCACCGGTTCGATGACGGTGGTGATGCCAGGCGTGTTGAGGCCGGCGAGCAATACCGCCGACTTCACCTGCGCAGAGGCCATCGGCACCCGGTAGGTGATCGGGGCGGCGTGCTTGGGGCCATGCAGCGTGATCGGCATGCGGTCGCCGGGCGTCGCCTTCAGCACCTGCACGCCCATCTGGCGCAGCGGTTCCAGCACGCGGCCCATCGGCCGGCCCGACAGCGAGGCGTCGCCGATGAAGGTGGTTTCCATGTCATAGGTGCCGACGAGACCCATGGTGAGCCGCGAGCCGGTGCCGGCATTGCCGAAGTCGAGCGGACCTTCCGGCTGCAGCAGCGCGCCGTTGCCGGTGCCGCGGATCACCCATTCGGCGCCGCGCTTTTCGATATGCGCGCCCATCGCCTTCATGGCCGCGCCTGTGCGCATCACGTCCTCGCCCTCGAGCAGGCCGGTGATGCGGGTTTCGCCGGAGGCGAGGCCGCCGAACATGAAGGAGCGGTGCGAGATCGACTTGTCGCCCGGCACGCGCGCGGTGCCGGAAAGGGCTTGAGATTTGCGGGCGGTGGCCGGCTTGGCAGCGGCGGCGTGAGACATGGAATTTCCCTGGACGGAATGCCGGCGGGCCGGCGCTTTTCATTTGTTGCGGCGGTCTCGTATCACGGCGAGGCGAAATGGTCATCCCCATGGTCGTCACTTGCCGCGAGGCCTTTCAGGACTTGGTTTTGTGACGCCGGCTTTTGGCTTTGACAGCGCCGCAAACAGTGGTTAAGGGGACCACTCTTTTATTGACGAGGCTTGCCGTGGCAAAAACCGAACTTGGCACAAAGCGTATCGACCCCGAGACGGGTCGAAAATTCTACGACCTGAACAAGGACCCGATTGTCTCGCCCTACACCGGCAAGACCTATCCGCGTTCCTATTTCGAGGAAGGCAAGATCGCCGCCCTCGAGGAGGAAGAGGAAGTGGCCGAGAAGGAAGTGGACGCCGAGGACGAAGAGGGCGTTGAAGTCGTCTCGCTCGAAGAGGCCGACGACGACGTCAAGGGCGACGACCTGCCCGATCTCGGCGATGACGAGGACGTCGACCTCGGCGACGATGAGGATGACACTTTCCTTGCCGACGAAGAGGAAGAAGACGACGACGTTGCCGACATGATCGGCGTCGGCGACGACGACGACGAGGTCTGATAGGCCTGAAACGTAAGCGTTTGCAGGCTTTCTCGGCCTGTGAACAAAAAGCCGCTCATCAAGGCTTGATATCTGAGAAAGGCGGGGTTAGAAGCCGCCTGCACTAACGGCGCGGTGTTCCAACCCGCGCTGATCTCTTCGCCGGAAACGGCGCCGGCTGACTGCCGGGAGTGGGGCCATAGCTCAGTTGGGAGAGCGCTTGAATGGCATTCAAGAGGTCGTCGGTTCGATTCCGATTGGCTCCACCAAACAGTCTCCCAATGTTTTCAAGTTATTTGCCGTTTGCGTGTCCAGGGCTGCCATTCGGAAACCTGCCGGGGCACGGCCAGGAGCGTTTTTCGACCCGGAGACCAAGTTTGCGCGGCGGACTGACAGGAAAAAGCGGGAAAGCCGCGACCGAGCCTCAAGTTTCACCAGCACCGCAAGCCTTTAGGACTGCTCTTGGTACGGAAGCTTCACTTCGTCGTGCAAATGCGCGGCAACCAAGCGCGGTGTATGGTCGGGATCGTTCGACAGACCTTGGGATGGCGCAAGCAGATGACGGCCAAATAGCTTTGGCTTGACGGGGCGCTGGCCACTCCATCACTTCGCCCTTAGAGCGTTTCACCGTTTCATGGAAACGGCGAACCGCTCTAACTCTTTGTTTTGACGCAATTCCAGACGGAAAACCGCTCACACTTTTCCTGGAATTGCCCGTAGGCGGCGTCATGCTCACAGTAGGTTGCGGCCGGCTTGTCGGTCATCATCGGCCCGATGAGACGCTACCGTCTCGACGGACGGGCTGATGAGCAGTGTCCGGTTCTGTATCGGTGCTTTCCGTCGAGCGCTTATAGAAAAGCCCAAATGCCAGCAGGAAATATCCAACCTGCAGCATCATCAGCGTGAGGACGGTCCAAACGAGCGCTTTGCCGACAGATCCGGTTTCCATTTCGGCCCAGATCGCCACTACGGCCGACGTGGTGAACATCCCCACCAAAAATTGCGGAAAATACATGATTGCCCGCCCCCCGTTGTCGATAGCCCGCCGCTCCATTTGCGAAGCGGCGGGGCCCCCCATCTGCCCCCCGATTGCTGGGTGAGAGATGTCGCCGGCATTGCCGACAGTGCAATGACGGTGCCAGACACGGTGACCCATTAAGGGACACCTATGCCGACGATTGCAAGACCGGATAGCTGATTAACATTACCTGTGGCTAATATGCACCTAGGGGTCGGAAGGGACGGAGCGAACCTCGCCAGCGCGAGTTTCGGCCGCCGCCCCCTCCGACTGTCGGGACGCCCGATCACGTGTCCGGAGGGCAATCGATAGCGCCTTCACCTCGATCGAACGTCGGCTTCCAGCAGTTCTCGGTTGCTCCTAGCCCGCATGCCTTCGAAGTCCGGAATGCATGTGACTTTCCCAGTCATCATTTCTCGGCTTGAGCCACCTCCAGGCGCCCGATGCGCTGCAACGGAAAGCCGCCAAGCAGGGTTCTCCAATCCGCCAGGGCCTGACGCCAGCGAGCCCGCCGAGGATCAGGCGCGGGTTCGATCGATCGAAGGGAATTTCCAATTTTAACCGCGGATTTGGAATAAACTAACTCTACAGAGTTTATAGAATAAGCAAAGTGCGGACGATCTGTTTCCCGGACAGGATTCCGCCATGCCCGCCTCTTTGCGCTCGCTCTCAACCCCGCCAGGAAGAGTCCGCCATCGCCACCGGCTCGCGGGAGGCAGGCCATGACCGGCGACGTTCCGGACCGCATCAAGGTCCTCTGGTTTCTACCGACACATGGCGACAGCCGCTATCTCGGCACCGCTGAGAGCGGCCGATCGGTCGATCTGCCCTACCTGACGCAAGTGGCGAAGGCCGCCGACACGCTGGGCTATTACGGCGCGCTGCTGCCGACCGGCCGGTCGTGCGAGGATTCCTGGGTGATCGCCTCGGCGCTGGTGCCGCTGACCGAGCGGCTGCGTTTCCTGGTCGCCGTGCGGCCCGGCTTGCAGTCGC
Organism: Mesorhizobium sp. 131-3-5; assembly: GCF_016756575.1. Classification (NCBI taxonomy): domain Bacteria; kingdom Pseudomonadati; phylum Pseudomonadota; class Alphaproteobacteria; order Hyphomicrobiales; family Phyllobacteriaceae; genus Mesorhizobium; species Mesorhizobium sp. 131-3-5. Next base: position 317,752 of record NZ_AP023254.1, on the reverse strand, counting down.
CGACGCTCGCCGCGCGTATGACGGCGACGCTCGACCGCATCTCCAATGGCCGCCTGCTGATCAATGTCGTCACCGGCGGCGATCCGCTTGAGAACAAGGGTGATGGCATTTTCCTGTCGCATGCCGAGCGCTACGAGGTGACGCAGGAATTCCTGCGGATCTACAAGCGCGTGCTGAGCGGTGAGACGGTCGAGCACAAGGGCAAGCATTTCCACATCGAGGATGGCAGGCTGCTGTTCCCGCCCGTGCAGACGCCCTATCCGCCGCTCTATTTTGGCGGCTCGTCCGATGCCGGGTCGACAGTGGCGGCGCAGGAGATCGACAAATATCTGACCTGGGGCGAACCGCCCGCCGATGTCGAGCGCAAGCTGGACGCCGTGCGTGACCTGGCCGAAAAGGCAGGCCGAAAACTCTCCTTCGGCATTCGCCTGCATGTCATCGCACGCGAAACCACCGAGGAGGCCTGGGCCGCCGCCGACCGGCTGATCAGCCGCCTCGATGACGCTACCATTGCTTCGGCCCAGAAGGTCTTTGCCCGCATGGATTCGGTCGGCCAGGCGCGGATGAGCGCGCTGCATGGCGGCGATCGCGCCAAGCTCGAGATCGCCCCCAATCTGTGGGCCGGTGTCGGCCTGGTGCGCGGCGGCGCGGGGACAGCCCTGGTCGGCGACCCCGACACCATCGCCGAGCGCATCGATGAGTACCGGCGCCTCGGCATCGACACCTTCATTCTGTCCGGCTACCCGCATCTGGAAGAAGCCTATCGTTTTGGCGAACTGGTGCTGCCGAAATTGCCAACCGATCATCCGGTCAAAGCCGCCGGCGCATCCGTCAACACCGGCCCGTTCGGCGAGACCATCGCCGGCGACCATCGGCCGAAGTCGCTCGCCAGCGCCTCGTGAACGCGCTGCCTCCGGTCAGCCGACTGCGCGTCGCCATCATCGGCGGCGGCTTTTCCGGCGCGGCGTTGGCCTGGCATCTGGCGCGGGCGCATCGGCCGGAGCGCCTGTCGATCTCGGTGATCGAGCCACGCCCCACGCTCGGCGGCGGCCTGGCCTATTCCAGCGAAGAGCCGTCGCACCGGGTCAATGTGCCGGCCGTCAGAATGAGCATCGCTCCCGACGACCCGCAGCATTTTGCCCGCTGGCTGGCCGGCTCCGGCGAACTCGAGCGTGATGCGGACGCGATCTGGAAGAATGGCGACGCCTATCCGCGCCGGCGTGTGTTCGGCCGCTATGTCGCCGAGCACCTCGCGCCCTATCTGGCTTCAGGCGCGGTCCGTCATGTCGGCGGTCTCGCCACAGGCGTGACACGCGAAGCCAATGGCGCGGGCTGGGCTGTGCAGACGTCCGCCGGACCTGTCATCGCCGACATCGTCGTCCTCGCCGCCACGCATCCTGCTCCCGCAATCCCGGCAGCGCTTGCTTCCCTGGCCGAAGCGCCGGGTTTTGTCGCCGATCCCTACGCAGCGTCGGCACTTGCCAGGATCGAGCCGGACGCTTCCGTGTTGATCGTCGGCTCCGGGCTGACCTCGGCCGACATGATCGCGGAGCTCGACCGCCGCGGCCATCGCGGCCGCGCCCTGGCGCTGTCGCGCCGCGGACTTCGCTCGCGCGGCCATCCTGATGTCAGGGGCGAACCCTTCGGCGATTTCGCATCGGCGCCGGCCACATCGGCGCTCGGTCTGCTTGGCAAAATCCGCGTGACGCTGGCGGCGGCGCGCGAGGCCAATGTCAACTGGCAGTCCGTCTTCGACCAGTTGCGCCTGCAGGGGCCGGTTCTGTGGGCCGCGCTTGCTCCATCAGAACGTGCAAGGCTCGTCCGCCGGCTGCGCGTGTTCTGGGACGTGCATCGCTTCAGGATCGCCCCGCAAATTGCTTCCGTGCTCGACCGCCGCAAGGCCGCCGGCACGTTCGACACCATCGCCGCCAGGCTTGTCGCGTCGAACGACGAGGGCGAGAACCTCGCGGTCAGCTTTCAGCGGCGCGGCCAGACTCGGATCGAGACCGCACGCTTCGATGCCGTCATCAACACGACGGGGCCTGCCCATGGGCGGGCGCTTCAGCTCAATCCGGCGCTGCGCTCCCTGGCCGAGGCCGGGTTGATCAGGGTCGACGCCTACGGACTCGGCATTGAGACAAATCTCGACAGCCGCGCCATCGGCCGGGATGGCGAGGCGGTCGCCGGGCTCTTTGTCGCCGGTCCGCTGGCGCGGGGCACCTTCGGCGAACTCATGGGCCTGCCGGAGGTCGCCCGCCATGCCCAGATGGTCGCGACCGAGATCGCAAGGCTGGTCGACGGGTTTCCGTCCGTCGAGGCGGTTGGCGCCAATGCCAGCGCCGGGCAAAATTGGTATTTCCGTCCCAAGCGGCCGCCAAAAACGGAAAATCCTACTTTGTATATATAATCAGTAGACATAATAAATATCGGTGAGATCCGGCCACGCCGGACCGATCAACGACACGGCCTGAAGGGGAGACAGTTCATGGCACACGCAGCAACCGACGCGGTCAAGTTCGCCTACTGGGTGCCGAATGTTTCGGGCGGCCTGGTGATTTCCAACATCGAGCAGCGCACCAACCATTCGGCCGAATATAACCGCAAGCTGGCGCAGATCGCGGAGAAGGCCGGCTTCGACTATGCGCTGAGCCAGATCCGTTTCACCGCCGGCTACGGCGCCGACGAACAGCATGAATCGGTTGCCTTCAGCCATGATCTGCTGGCGGCCACCACGACGCTGAAGGTCATCGCGGCGATCCTGCCCGGGCCGTGGAATCCGGCGCTGGCCGCAAAGCAGCTCGCCACCATCAGCTACCTGACCAATGGCCGCGTCGCCATCAACCTCGTCTCCGGCTGGTTCCGCGGCGAGTTCCACGCCATCGGCGAGCACTGGCTCGACCATGACGAGCGCTACCGCCGCTCCGAGGAATTCATCCGCGCCTTGCGTGGAATATGGACGCAGGACAGCTTCACCTTCCGCGGCGATTTCTACCGCTTCAACGAATATTCACTGAAGCCGAAGCCGCCACAGCCTTTGCCGGAAATCTTCCAGGGTGGCTCGTCGCGTGCCGCGCGCGACATGGCCTCGCGTGTCTCGGACTGGTACTTCACCAACGGCAACACGCCGGCCGAAATCTCCAAGCAGGTGGATGACATCAGGGCCAAGGCGAAGGCCAACAACCATTCGGTCAAGGTTGGCGTCAACGCCTTCGCCATCGTCCGCGAGACGGAGGACGAGGCCAAGGCGGTGCTCGCCGAAATCATCGCCAAGGCCAACCCCGAAGCGGTCAACGCCTTCGGCCACGAGGTCAAGAATGCCGGCAAGGCCTCGCCGGAAGGCGAGGGCAACTGGGCAAAATCCTCCTTCGACGATCTGGTCCAGTACAATGACGGCTTCCGTTCGAACCTGATCGGCACGCCAAGGCAGGTCGCCGAGCGCATCGTCGATCTCAAGCGCGCCGGCGCCGATCTCATCCTGCTCGGCTTCCTGCACTTCCAGGAAGAGGTCGAGTATTTCGGCAAGCATGTCATCCCGCTCGTTCGCGAGCTGGAAAATGCCGAGCAGGCTGCATCGCTGGCAGCGGAATAGCCCTTTTCAAAACGCAGGCCGATCAGTCCGGCCTGCACACCAATGAAGGTTCCCAAGCGCGCTCGATCGATCGGGTGGCGATGAGGATTCGTGCGTCTGCCGAAGCAATCGAGGACGATTGGAATGCCCTTGGCCAACTATGCCGTTGGAATGATGGACGCCTCGGTCTATGCGCCGGAAGTCTTTGCGCGCGGCCTGCCGTCAACGCCCCAGCCGTCCGCCGTTGGCATCGTGCCGGCAGGGTCGATCGCGGATGCCGCCGCTCCGTTGCTTTCACTGCAGGGCATCGGCCTGTCGTTCGGCGGCGTCGTCGCGCTGGCCGATATCGACCTGTCGGTGCGCCCCGGAGAGATCCGCGCCATCATCGGCCCGAACGGTGCCGGCAAGAGTTCGCTGATCAATGTCATCAGCGGCGTCTACCGGCCGGATCGCGGCCATGTCCTGCTCGATGGCATCCGCTATGGTCAGGTGCCGACGCAGCGTCTGGCGCATCTCGGGGTCGCCAGGACGTTTCAGAACCTTGCCCTGTTCAAGGGCCTCAGCGTCCTCGACAATGTCGCCTCCGGCCTCGCCTACAAGGTCCGCTCCAATTTCGCCGGGCAGGTGCTCGGCATCGGCCGCTCGCGTGGCGAGCAGCGCGACTCCTTGAGCCGCGCCGGCCAGATCCTCGAATTCCTCGATCTCACCGCAGTCCGCGATCGTCTCGCCGGCACGCTGCCTTACGGTCTGCAGAAGCGGGTCGAACTGGCCCGCGCGCTGGTCGCTGAACCGCGCCTGCTTCTGCTCGACGAACCGATGGCCGGCATGACCGCCGGCGAGAAAAGCGAGATGGCAAGTTTCGTGCGCGCCGCGCGCGACCGCTTCGCCACCACTGTCGTGCTGATCGAGCATGATGTCGGCGTCGTCATGGGCTTGTCCGACCGCATCGCCGTTCTCGACTACGGCCGCAAGATCGCCGACGCCACGCCTGACGAGGTCAGGAACGACCAGCGCGTCATCGATGCCTATCTCGGCGTCGCCTCCGACAATGAGGACGGGGCAGGCATATGATCGCCGATTTCGACTACCAGTTTTTCATCGAAGTGCTCGTCGGCGGCCTGCTCTCCGGCGTCATGTACTCGCTGGTCGCGATCGGCTTCGTGCTGATCTACAAGACATCGGGCGTGCTCAATTTCGCGCAAGGCGCTCTGCTCCTGTTCGCGGCACTCACTTTCGTCAGCCTGGTCGAGCGCGGTGTTCCCTTCGCCTTGGCGCTGGTGGCCACCTTCGCCATCATGGTGGCGATCGGCATCGCCATCGAGCGCACGGTGCTCAGGCCACTCACCAACAAGCCGCCGATCACGCTGTTCATGGCGACGCTCGGCCTGTCCTACATCATCGAGGGCGCTGCCCAGCTGATCTGGGGCACGCAGGTCCACGGCCTCGACCTCGGCATCGAGGATGTGCCGCTGGAAGTCGGCGGCGTGCTGATCAGCCAGTTCGACATCTTCGCGGCGGTGGTCGCCGCCGGCATGGTTCTGCTGCTGTCGCTGTTCTTCCGCTACACCCGCATCGGGCTCTCCTTCCGCGCCGTTGCCGACGACCAGTTCGCCGCCCTGGCTGTCGGCCTCAGGCTGCCGCTGATCTGGGCGACCGTCTGGGCCGCCGCCGGCCTGGTCGCGCTGGTCGCGGGTCTGCTCTGGGGCGCCCGCCTCGGCGTGCAATTCTCCCTGTCGCTGGTGGTGCTCAAGGCGCTGCCGGTGCTGGTGCTTGGCGGCTTCGATTCCATTCTCGGCGCCATCGTCGGCGGCCTCTTGATCGGCGCCAGCGAGAAACTCGCCGAGGTCTATATCGGCGACTATTTCGGCGGCGGCATCGAGAGCTGGTTCGCCTATGTCGTGGCGCTGGTCTTCCTGCTCATTCGCCCCTCCGGCCTGTTCGGCCAGAAGCTCGTGGAAAGGGTCTGAGCATGGCCGCGATCACAAGCGATCTCACCTCCGCACCGGTGCTGCTGAAATGGATCGCGCCCGTGCTGCTGCTTGCCTTTGCCTATGGCGTCGTGCCGTTGATCGGTTCGAGCTATCTGTTCGAGGCCATCCTGCTGCCGTTCCTGGCGCTCGGTCTTGCCGGCGTCGGGCTGAACATCCTCACCGGCTATGCCGGCCAGGTCTCGCTGGGCAGCGCCGCCTTCATGGCGGCGGGCGCCTTCGCCGCCTACAATTTCAACCTGCGTGTTGAAGGCCTGCCGCTGATCGGCAGCATCGTGCTCGCCGGCATCGTCGCCGCCGCGATCGGCATCGTCTTCGGCCTGCCGAGCCTACGGCTGAAAGGGTTCTATCTCGCCGTCTCGACGCTCGCCGCTCAGTTCTTCGTGCAATGGGCGCTGACCAAGTTCAGCTGGTTCTCCAACAACTCGGCGTCCGGTGTCATCGACGCGCCGAGGCTGTCTATCGGCGGTCTTGCGCTGGATGGCGCCGTCGGCCGCTATCTCTTTGCGCTGACCATCGTCAGCATCCTCACCTTCCTCGCCTATCGGCTCGTGTCGTCGCAGACCGGTCGCAACTTCATTGCCATCCGCGACAACGAGACCGCCGCCCGCATCATCGGCATTCCGGTGCTGAAGACCAAGCTGCTGGCCTTCGCCATCTCCTCCTTCATTATTGGCGTTGCCGGCGTCATCTGGGCCTTCGCCTATCTCAGGACCGTCGAGCCGGACGGCTTCGATCTCGACCGCTCGTTCCAGATCCTGTTCATCATCATCATCGGCGGCCTCGCTTCGATCCGTGGCGCTTTCTTCGGCGCCGCCCTGATCGTCGTCTTTCCGCTTGGCCTGTCGCGCCTCGGCGGCTTCCTGCTCGGCGATGTCTTCGACTCGGGCGTCCTCGACATGAGCCAGCGCATCGTGCTCGGCGCCCTCATCATCCTGTTTCTGATCCTGGAACCCGACGGGCTGGTGGCCCTGTGGGACAGGATCCGAAGACGGCTCCTGTTCGCCTGGCAGTCGACATGAGCCCTGCGGGGCAACCGCATCGAACTGAATCGGAAAATGAACCAGAGGCCGAACCAAGACGGCCCATACCGGGAGTATCTCGACCATGACCTTCCTCAGCACAATCAAGGCGGCGGCGCTGTCCGCGGCGATGATCGTGTCGGTGGCCTTGCCGGCCGCCCACGCCGACGAACAATACTTTCCGCTGCAGAGCTATCGCGTCGGTCCCTACGCGGCCGGCGGCACCGGCTTTTTCGGCGGCTTCATCGACTATCTCAATCTCATCAACATCCGCGACGGCGGCGTCAACGGCGTCAAGCTGACCTGGGACGAATGCGAGACCCAGTACGAGGTCGAGCGTGGCGTCGAATGCTATGAGCGGCAGAAGAGCCATGCGGGTGCGGCCGCATGGAATCCGCTTTCGGTCGGCATCGCCTATGCCATGATCGACCGGATCACCGCCGACAAGGTGCCGTTGATCACCGTCAACCATGGCCGCACCGACTCCACCGACGGCCGCGTTTTCCCTTACGTCTTCCCGCTGCTGCTCAATCCCTACAGCGAGACATCAGGCATCGTGAACTACATCGCCGCCAAGGAAGGCGGCATCGACAAGCTCAAGGGCAAGAAGATCGTCGTGCTCTATCACGGCTCGCCCTACGGCAAGGAGACCATCCCGATCTATGAATTGCTGGCGCAGAAATACGGCTTCACCGTGCAGCAGATCGAGGTGCCGCATCCCGGCAATGAGCAGCAGTCGCAATGGCTGACCATCCGCCGCGCCAAGCCGGACTTCGTCGTCCTGCGCGGCTGGGGCGTGATGAACCCGGTGGCGCTGAAGACGGCGGTCAAGGTCGGCTTCCCCGTCGACCATATTGTCGGCAATGTCTGGTCGAATTCGGAAGAGGACGTCATCCCGGCCGGCGACGCCGCCAAGGGCTACACCGCCATCACCACCCAGGCCTCCGGCAACACCTATCCGGTGGTGCAGGAGATCGTGAAGACTGTCTACGGCGCCAGCAAGGGCAACCTTGAAGACAAGTGGCGCATCGGCTCGGTCTACCACAATCTCGGCATCGTCAACGGCATCCTCAATGTCGAGGCAATCCGTGTCGCGCAAGAGAAATTCGGCTACCGCACGCTGACCGGCGATGAAGTCCGCTGGGGCTTCGAACATCTCAAGCTCGATCCGGCCAAGGTCGAGGCGCTCGGCGCCAAGGACCTGTTCCACTCCATCAATGTCAGCTGGGACAATCACGAGGGCGAAGGCTACGTGACCTTCCAGCAGTGGGACGGCAAGAAGTGGAACGTCGTCTCCGACTGGATCGCGCCGGACTGGGCGCTGCTGCGGCCAATCATCGAGAAATCCGCCGAAGCCTATGCCGCCGAGAAGGGCATCAAGCTGCGCACCGCCGATGATGCCAACGCCGTGACCACCAACTGATCAGCCAATGCCGGACGCCACGGACAGCTTTCCGTGGCGCACCGCTCCTTACGGTTCTCGAACCGCGGAAGAAGAGCCCATGCCGGACAATGACGTCATCCTTGCGGTGGACACGATCCATGCCACCTATAACCACGCCATCGCGGCGCTGCATGGCGTCAGCTTCGAGATCCGGCGCGGCGAAATCCTGGCGCTGCTCGGCGCCAACGGCGCCGGCAAGACCACGACGCTGAAGACCGTCTCCAACCTGCTGCCGGCGGAACGCGGCCAGGTCAATGCCGGTAGCATCCGCTATGACGGCGCCGATGTCTCTCGCCGCAAGCCCGGCGATCTGGTGCGCGCCGGGCTAGTGTCGGTGCTGGAAGGCCGCCACTGCTTCAAGAGCCTCACCGTCGAGGAAAACCTGGTCGCCGGCGGCATCGGCCGCAGCGGCCGCCGTGCCGAGATCAACGCGGATCTCGAGCGGATCTACGGCTATTTTCCCCGTCTCAAGGAGAAGCGTCGGACCCTGTCCGGCCTGACCTCCGGCGGCGAGCAGCAGATGGCGGCGATCGGCCGGGCGCTGATGTCGCGGCCGCGTCTGCTGGTTCTCGACGAGCCGTCGATGGGGCTGGCCCCGCTCATCGTCCAGGACATCTTCCAGACACTCAGAAAACTCAACCGCGAAACCGGCCTGTCGATCCTGGTCGCCGAGCAGAATTCCGCTGTCGCGCTGCGCTATGCCGACCACGCCACGGTGCTCGAAAACGGCGTCTCCGTTCTCACCGGCGCGGCTGCCGATCTTCGCCAGCGCGAGGACGTGCGCGCCTTCTATCTCGGCCAACAGCCCTCGCCGGCTGCCAAACCAGCCCATCTCCATGCCGTCGCTTGAACAAAATCTCAAGGAGCAGTGAAATGACCGTCTCGACCGTCAAAACAGACCACGCCTCCGCCGCCGTGCCGCCCGTTGCAAGGCCGTCGGCGCCGGCCCACATCATCCGGGATGACGCCGAAGCGATTGCGGTGGCCCACGCGCTTGCCGCCGAATTCGTCAAGGGCTCCTCGAAGCGCGACCGCGAGCGGATCTGGCCGGTCGCCGAACTCGACGCCTTCTCGCAGAGCGGCCTGTGGTCGATCAACGTACCCAAGGCGTTCGGCGGGCCGGAGGTGTCCTACGCGACGTTGGCCAAGGTGATCGAGATCATCTCGGCTGCGGATTCCTCGATCGGCCAGATCGCGCAGAACCATCTCGGCGTCGTCGCCGCCATCCGCACCGTTTCCGACGCGGACCAGCAGAAGCTGCTGTTTGCCGAGGCGCTGAAAGGCACGCGGTTCGGCAACGCCTTTTCCGAGTTCGGCTCCAAGCGCGCCGCCGATTTCGAGACCCGTTTCACCGATGCCGGCGACCATGTCGTCGTCAACGGCCGCAAATTCTATTCCTCCGGCGCTTTGCTTGCCCATCTGGTGCCGATCGTGGCGCTCGATGACGAGGGCCGCGCCTGGTATGCCATTGCCGACCGCGGAGCGCCGGGCCTGACGGTCATCGACGACTGGTCGAGCTTCGGCCAGCGCACGACCTTGTCGGGCACCGTCATCATCGACAATGTCAAGGTGCCGAAGACTTTTCTGGTGCCCGGCTACAAGGGCTACGACAAACCGACCGCCGACGGCGCCATCTTCCAGATCATCCAGGTGGCGGTCGACACCGGCATTGCCCAGGCGGCGATCGACGAGACGGTTCACTTCGTCAGGACGAAGAGCCGCGCCTGGATCGACAGCGGCGTCGACAATGCCTGGGACGATCCCTACACCATCCAGGCGGTCGGCGACCTGACGCTGCGCCTGCACGCCGCGCAGGCGCTGCTCGAAAAGGCCGGCCTGGCGATCGACCGCGCGGTGGCCGAGCCGACCGCTGATACGGTGGCGCATGCGCAGATCGTCACTGCCGAGGCGAAGATACTGTCGACCGAAATCGCCATCGCCGCCACCAACAAGCTGTTCGAACTGGCCGGCACGCGTTCGACGCTGGCCGAGCACAATCTCGACAGGCATTGGCGCAATGCCCGCACCCACACGCTGCACGATCCGGTACGCTGGAAGTACTCGATCCTCGGCAAATATTTCCTAAACGGCGAAAATCCGCCGCTGCACGCCTGGAGCTGATTTCCCCTCGGCGGGCCGGGTGGCCCGCCACTTCAAACTTCGACATCCAAGAGGCCCACTGCCATGTCAAACCCCACAGTCGTCGGTTTTTCCGGCAACATCACCCGGCCGTCAAAGACGCGCGCCTTCGTCGAACTGGTCACCAGGGACATCGCCGCGCGCCATGGCCTGTCGGCTGTAACCTACGACATCGAGGATGTCGGCCCTTCGCTCGGCACGGCACGGTGGGCGCGCGACCTCGACAGCCGGGCGCAGCCGATCCTGGCGCAGATCCTCGCGGCCGATGTGCTGGTGGTCGGTTCGCCGACCTACAAGGGCAGCTATACCGGCCTGTTCAAGCACTTCTTCGACCTGATCGATCCGGCCGCGTTGCGGGGCAAGCCCATCGTGCTGACCGCGACCGGCGGCGGCGAGCGCCATGCGTTGATCGTCGAGCATCAACTGCGGCCGCTGTTTGGCTTCTTCGAGGCCTTTGCCTTGCCGACTGCCGTCTATGCCACCGACAAGGATTTCACCGACGGAGTGCTGCGCTCCGAGGCGATCCTGAAGCGCGCGGCGCAGGCGGTGGACGAGGTCGGCTTCGTACTCGCCAACCGCTCGGCAGGCAGGATCGCCGCCGAATAGCAGCCGACAGTGGCTTTCACCGATTGAAATCCGCACGAGCGGCTTCCTCACTTACGTGCAATTTACGACCGCCCGCTACAAAGTTCCTGTCTGATTCGTCCGGGACAGGAACACCATGAGCAAAGCCCTTACGACCTTCGCACTCGTCGCCGTGCTGACCGCCTTGCTCATGGCGCTGAGCCTTGCGGTGGCCAGGCATGGCTATCCCTATGGCGCAATCGGCGTCAGACGCCTCGATGGCATCGCTGATGCCGGAACCTTCATTCCGCTCGCCGCCGTCTTTTTCTTCAGCGCGCTGTTGATGATGATCCTGCCGATCAGGGCGGCCAGCATCGTCCTCACCCATTGCGCCGACGCGATCTTCTGGGCGGTGATCGTGCTGTTCGCCACCATCGTCGGCGGCCTTCTCGCCCGATGGGCTTTCGGCCAGGGCAGCGCAATGCTCGCATTGCTGAACTGGCGGTTCCTGTTCGCTGTGGCTGTCGTCGGCTGCCACTTCGTCATGAACGAACTGCGCCGCAACGTGCTGTTGCGCAGCCTGTTCTTCGTGGTCTTCGCCGCCGCGACGCTGGCCTGCCTGTTCTGGTCGTTCACCCTCTAGAAAAAGCACAATGTTCGTCCGCCTCCACCCTTTGTTGCCGGGTGGCGGAACGCTGCACCGTTTGTCGTTGTGCATCCCTCATGCCTCAGCGGGCGCGAGAATGAGACCTGTCGCGTGCTCGTCTCGTCTGGATGGTTTGCGCAAATTTACAATCCGCGCGGCCGCCGTTCCAATAGTTTGGCTCCATCGAAAATGAACAAGGAGCTGCGAGAATGAACCGCCGCGAATTTGCCAAAAGCGCCATCGCGGCAGCTCTTCTCGGCGGTCTCACCGATCGCAGCGCCGTCTCACAGGAGAATACGACAATGGCCAAGCCGACGCCGTTCAAGATTGCCATTTCCGATGACCAACTCGCCGATCTCAAGGCGCGCCTGAGCCACACCCGCTGGCCGGATGAACCCGCCGGAGCCGGATGGATGACTGGTACGAATCTCGACTACATGAAGAAGCTGACCGCCTACTGGCTCCATGACTATGATTGGCGGAAGGCCGAAGCGAGCCTGAACGCATTGCCGAACTACAAGGTCGATATCGAGGGCATCGCCCTGCATTTCGTCCATCAGCCGTCGAAAAAGAAGGGTGCGACGGCAATCCTTCTGCTTCATGGCTGGCCGGACAGTTTTTACCGCTATCACAAGGTCGTGGATGCGCTGGCGGAGGAATTTCACGTCGTCGTGCCGTCCATTCCGGGGACTGGCTTTTCTGGCAGAACGGCTCTGCCCGCCGACAAGGTGGCCGACATTCTTGCTCACCTTATGAATGACGTGCTGGGCTACGACCGCTTCATCGTGGCTGGCGGCGATCTGGGGTCGGTGATCGCCATGTCGCTGGCGCAGCGCCACTCGGACAAGCTTATCGGCTTCCATCTGACCGATGTGGGCTACCCGGACCAGACCACGGATTTTGGCGCCCTCAGCGGGCCGGAGCAGGGTTACGCGGGAGCGATCCAGCAATGGTTCTTCATGCATGGCGCCTTCAATCTGGTCCAGGCGACAAAGCCGCAGAGCCTTGCCTTTGCCATGAACGACTCTCCGGTCGGCCTTGCCGCATGGATTATGAGCTTCATGGCCGGAATGGGGGTCGGCGACGAGGCCGACGCCAGATTTGGTCGCGACGCGCTTTTGACCAACATCATGATCTACTGGCTGACGGAAACGGCGGCCTCGTCCTTCCGCATTTACAATCAGAACGCGATGCAGCCGCCGACCATCAAGGGAAAGAACACCGGGGTTCCGGTGGCGGTGGCGACCGAAGCGCCGATCCCGGGCGGCGTTCGCCTGCCGCGTGAATGGGCGGACCGCCAGACGTCGGGAAATGTCGTGCAATTTCACAATATGGAAAAGACGGGCCATTTCGCCGCGTGGGAAGATCCGGCATTCTATGTCGAGGACATCAAGCAATTCGCGGCGCTTGTCACGAAATAGCGCCGCGGTGATCTCCGCCGGGCGAACCCTCGCCCGGCATCAGATCTTGTGAACCGCATCGAGGTTTGATGGCAGAGAACCCATGATCTTCTTTATGGATTTGATCATGTGCGGTTGATCCGTATAGCCAAGATCGAAAGCCACGGCCGCGGCACTATCGCCGGCTTTCAAGCGCCGAACCGCTTCCTGTGCGCGGCGGATCAACTGGAAATCCTTCTGCGTGATGCCGGTGGTGTTCTTGAAATGCTGCTGCACCGAGCGTTTGGAGGCAGCCTTGGGCTTCTCGGTAAAGGCCCTGGCCACGACGTCGTCGGACGCAAGCAGCCCCGCCGCTATCATCTCGTCGACAAGAGCTTCGGCGTTCAGGAAAGTCGGCAACGGCAGTTCCACGCCATCCAATAGAAATTGGTCTTGTGTTACATCCAGAAATCGGACCGCGGCGCCGGTTCGCACCTCCTTGTCACGCGCAAGATAGACATGGGCGGCAAATGAGATGACGACCGAGTGCTCACCCTCGACATATGGCACGTCGACGGGCTCGGTTGCCTGGCCGCTCAAGAACACCACGGAAATCCCGTCCGGCGCGACGCTGCGGAGCAGATCCCACGAACCGTCAGGTGTGGCTTTGTAAATCCCGTCGCTCAAACACACAGTTTGCCAGACTGTGTCGATCCAGGGATGGGGAGATGGCCGGCTCGTATGCTTTTGGACCATGATCGGCAATTGCTCCGGCAAAACCGCGACGTCGATTCATGAATGGAGATTTTACAGTCGAACCCTTGCGCGACGGCGTCCAGCCCTTGCGATTGATTTTGCGCAAGACGCACCCACGCCGACCTGGGAGTGGCGATCAGCCAGGGCCGGCATTGTCGTGGCCGGTTAATTCTGGGATCCGGTGGCGATGTTGGCGGCGGCTGTTTCCATCCATGTCCAGAGATAGGCGGCGAGGCCACGATCGACATGGATGCGCAGGCTGCGCTGACGGCGGTACACGATGGCGCCGATGCCGGCGAAGGAAAGCGTTGCACTGGCGCTTGGCGGCCCAGCGGGGTCGAGCGTCGTCCCGCGTGCGATGAAGGCACCAAGCGCCGGGCCTTCGACCTCGAACACCTGCAATCCGGCGCTGATCTCCGTCACAGCGAACCCCTCGCTGAACCACCCGGTGGCCATGCCGAAGGGCGTGGTGGAAACGGCGAGCAAGAGGTCGCGTGCCAGGCGGACCGAATAGCGCATGCCTTCCGCCAGGCCGAATGCCCCGACGGCTGGTCCATCGAAGCCGGAAGCCTCGGCCCATGCCGCAAGGTCGCCACTGACCAGGCGTTGGTGCAGCCCGGCAACGGCGCCTACTTTGAGCCCCGGCACTTCAATGGTGGCGTTCCGCCAGTCCGGTGGGACGGACCATTTTTCCGCGAGATCACGCATGGAGCCGGTCTCCTGCCGGGTCGAAGGCGCAAGGCGCGGCGATCGTCGCCGTCCTGACCTTGCCGAGATGCTGGACTTCGATCGTCTCGCCGTGGCGCGCCGCGCCGCGCTCGATCAGAGCGAGCGCGATGGGCCGGCCAAGCGTCGGGCTGCGGTAGCTCGAGGTGACGAAGCCCTGGCTGTGCAGCCTGCCGCTCTCCCGCTTGATGCCATGCGCGCCGGTTGGCAGCGGCGCTTCACCGGACGGCACCGTCAGGCCGACAAGCTGCAGGCGATCGCCGCGCGAGCCTCCTCGGTAAACAGCGAGCGGCGACCGACATATTCGGTCTGGCGTTTGGTGCGTGGGCCTTCGCTGCCGAGGTCGTGTGGCAGCGTGGTGCCGTCCGTGTCCTTGCCGATGACGATGAAGCCTTTCTCAGCGCGCAGGATCATCAGCGCTTCGAGACCGATGACGACGGCATCGAGTGCCTGCCCTGCTTGGCGCAGATGCGCCCAGAGCGGCTCGGCGCGATCGGCGCGGATCGAAATTTCATAGCTCCTGTCGCCGGTGAAGCTGACCCGCGCAATGCGCACCGCGTCGCCGCCATAGCTGCCCTGACCCATCGCCATATGCGGCAGATCGGCATCATCGAGGGAGAGGCCGAGATCGACCGTTTCGAGCAGCTTGCGGGCGTTCGGTCCGGAGACGGTCAGCGTCGCCATGTCCGATGTGGCGTTGTGGATATAGACGGCCTCGCGGCCAAAGCGGTCCTGGCGCCATTCCTCCAGCCGGGCATGCACCGCCGCGACATGCGAGGACGAGCACGACACGACGAAGCGATGCTCGTCCAGCCGCACCAGCACGCCGTCGTCGAAGACCACGCCAGTCTCCGACAGCATGAAGCCATAGCGGCAGCGGCCAGGCTTCAGCGTCGACATGGTGTTGTAGTAGAGGAAATCGACGAATTCGGCGGCCTTCGGACCGATCACCTCGATCTTGCCCAGCGTCGAACCGTCGAACAGCGCGACCGACCGGCGGGCGCGCAACGCTTCGTCCTGGATGGCGCGATCCGCATCGGCGTCGCGGCCGCCATAGTGGGCCGGACGCAGCCAGCCGCCATATTCCTGGAAGACCGCGCCGCTGGCGCGATGCACGCTCTCCAGCGGCAGCCGACGCACCGGCGCCATCAATTCACCGGCGCGCGCGCCGGCAAAGCTTGCCAGCGGCACCGGCGTGAAGGGCGGACGGTAGGTTGTGGTTCCGACTTCCGGCACGGTGCGTCCGGTAATCCCGGCCATCAGCGCCAGCCCGGGCAGGTTGGAGGTCTTGCCCTGGTCGGTTGCCATGCCGAGCGTGGTATAGCGCTTCAGGTGCTCGACCGAGACGAAGTTCTCGCGCGCCGCCAGCTCGACGTCCTTCACCGTCACGTCGTTCTGGTAGTCGATCCAGATGCGTCCTTTCGAGCCGGGCACCGGCCAGGCCGCCGCTATGCCGCCAGTCGCTTCCGGCCCCGTGCTGCGTGGCACTGCTGCTTTCGTTTTGCTGAGCGAGGCAACGGTCTTCTCCGAACTGGCGAACACCTCCGACAACGAGACCGAACCTGCTGCCGCACCGGCGACTGAAATGCCATCGACGGGATCACCCGGCAGGAACGCGGCGCGGGCGTCGCTCCAGGCGAGCTTGCCTTTGGCCTGGCCGAACAGATGGATTGTCGGCGTCCAGCCGCCCGAGACCAGCACGCAGTCGGCGTCGAGCCTGGTGCCGTCATCCAGCGTTACGCCCTCGACGCGCAGTCTGCCCATGGCGGCTGCAAGCGCCCGCCCTTTGACTAGCCGCACCTTGGCCGGCGTTTCGGGGATGCCGTCACGCCTGATGTCGACAAGCGTGACGTCGGCGCCAGCCTCGGCCAACGCTGCCGCCACCTCATAAGCACTGTCATTGTTGGTCGCGACGACAACGCGCCGGCCGACGAGAACCGCGTGGCGTCTGAGATAGGCGAGTGCCGCATCCGCCGACAGGACGCCCGGCAGGTCGTTGTTGGCGAAGGGCAGTGGCCGCTCGATGGCGCCGGTCGCCAGCACGATATGACGCGGCCGGACCCGCCACAGCGTGTCGCGCCGGCCATCGAAATGACGCTGGTTCAGCCCGACCAGATCGTGGTCGTAGATGCCGAAGGCGGTGGTCGATGGCAGGATCAGGTGACCGCCGGCGGTAAGTTCCGCAACTGTCTCCTCGATCCACATGGCCACGGGCTTGCCGTCGATCTCGCCGGCGCGATGGCCGAGCGATCCGCCCGGTTTGCGCTGGTCGTCGACCAGCGTGACGGAGAGGCCCGCGCCGGCGGCCATCCTGGCTGTCGCCAGTCCGGCCGGTCCAGCGCCGACCACCAGCACGTCGCAATGATGGTTGACCTGATCCGCCGTGCCCGGCGAGGTCCAGTCGGTGTCGACCTTGCCCAGTCCGGCCATGGCGCGGATGCGCGGCTCGAACATGTGCCAGTCCGGCCACATCAAGGTCTTGTAGTAGAACGCCGCCGGAATGAAGCGCGAGAAGCGATCGAGGAAGGCGTTGCGGTCGGCCAGCGCATTGGGCGTCGCGTTGACGCTTTTCGCCACCAGCCCGTCGCGTGCCGGCTCGGTCGTGGCCCGCGTGTTCGGCGACGCCTGTGGGCCGCCAATATCGACCAGCGCGTTCGGCTCCTCGACGCCGGCGCCCCAGATGCCGCGCGGCCGGTGGTATTTGAAGCTACGGCCGACGACCGCGATATCATTGGCGAGCAGTGCCGAAGCGATGGTGTCGCCGGCAAAACCGTCCACGCTTGCGCCGTCGAAGCTGAAGCGGATCGGCCGCGAGCGGTCGATGGCGCTCCCGCCGGTGGCGAGACGCGAGGCGCTCACGCCGCGTGCTCCCCGCCAAGCGCGGTCGACGACAGCACCTTGTGCGTGACGGTGTCACGCTCCATGACGAAGAACTCGCCGCAGCTCATGTGAACCCAGATTTCGCGCGCCGTGCCCTTCGGGTTGCCGCGCAGATAGAGATATCCGGCCCAGCGCTCGATGGGCACCTCGGCGCCATCCGGCCTGGCGTTGCCGGCATCGCCGCCATAGTGGAATTCGGTCTCGTCGCGCGGGCCGCAGAACGGGCAAGGAAAGAGCTGCATCAAGAAACCTCTAATGCGCGATGCCGGAGCCGGCCGCTTCGTCGATCAGCCGTCCGCTGGCGAAGCGATCGAGATCAAAGGGACGGCTGATGTCGTTGTGCTTGCCGATCGCCAGCAGGTTCGCCAGCAGCGTCCCGCCGGCGGGAATGGCCTTGAAGCCGCCCGTGCCCCAGCCGCAATTGAGGAAGAGGTTGGGCAGCGGCGAGGGACCGATGATCGGCGAGGAGTCCGGCACGACATCGACGATGCCGGCCCATTGCCGCATCAGCTTCAACTGGCCGAAGATCGGGAACATTTCCAGCAGCCCGGCGATCACGGTTTCCAGCGTCGGCAGATTGCCGCGCTGCGCATAGGAGGGGACGCGGTCGAGCCCGCCGCCGATGACGATCTCGCCCTTGTCCGACTGGCTGACATAGACGCCGCAGCCGGGCGACAGCACCACCGTGTCGAGGATCGGCTTCACCGGCTCGGAGACGCAGGCCTGCAGCGCATAGGAATTGATCGGCAGCCTGAAGCCGGCCTTGGTCGCCAGCACCGAGGAATGGCCGGCCACCGCCATGCCGATGCGCTCGGCGCGGATCGCGCCGCGCGTCGTCTGGACGCCGCGGCATCGGCCGCCTTCGACGATGAAATCGGTGATCTCGCAATTCTGGATGATGTCGACGCCGAGCCGGCTCGCCGCCCGCGCATAGCCCCAGGCGACCGCGTCGTGGCGCGCGGTGCCGGCCCTGCCTTGCCAGATACCGCCGAACACGGGGAAACGCGCATCCGGGGAGAAATTGTAGATCGGCGCCACGCGCCGCACATCTTCTGATGAAAACAGCTCCGCATCGATGCCGTTGAGCTGCATGGCGTTGACGGTGCGTGCGCCGATCTCCATCTCGGCCGTCGAGTGGCAGAGATTGACCATGCCGCGCTGCGACAGCATGACGTTGTAGTTCAAATCCTTCGACAGGCCTTCATAGAGCCGGTGCGCCAGCCCGTAGAGTTCGACGCTTTCGGGATAATAATAGTTGGAGCGCACCACGGTGGTGTTGCGGCCGGTATTGCCGCCGCCGATCCAGCCCTTTTCCAGCACTGCGACCTGGGTGATGCCGTGGTTCTTGGCCAGGTAGTAGGCTGTCGCCAGCCCGTGGCCGCCGCCGCCGATGATGATCGCGTCATAGGTCGGCTTCGGCTCGGGCGAGCGCCAGGCCTGCTTCCAGCCGGTCTGGCCGGCAAGGCCCTCCTTGAACAGCGACAATGCGGAATAGCGTCTGGTCATGGCATGTCTTCCGCAGGGATGGCAGCGGTTCGTCCGGTCATGCCCGCATCGCTTTGCCCTGTGGATCGTAGGGCGACGAAGCGATGACGCGCGCACCTGTTTCGACGCCGACGATATGGGTTGTCAACTCCGTATCGATACCGGCCGCATCGTGATCGACAAGCGCCATGGCAAGGCTCTTGCCGACCGTATGGCCATAGCCGCCCGATGTAACGAAACCGGCAAGCTTGCCTCTGCTCCAGACCGGTTCGTAGCCGCTGGCGTCGGCACCCGCAGCGTCGATTTCGAGCGTCACCAGCGTGCGCCTGGCGTCGGCCTTCTGCTGTTTCACCGCCGCTTCACGGCCGATGAAGTCACCCTTGTCGAAGGCGATCCAGCGGTCCATGCCGGTTTCATCAGGCGTATAATCCTGGGTGAACTCGCGCGACCAGATGCCAAAACTCTTTTCGAGCCGCAGCGAGTTGACGGCGCCGAAGCCGTATTCCGTGACGCCAAGGTCGCTGCCTGCCGCCAGCAGCGCGCGGCGCAGCCCGGCGTGCTCGTTGGCCTGGCAATGGATCTCGTAGCCGAGCTCGCCGATGACCGAGAGCCGCCCGACCTTGGCCCGCACCAGGCCGACATCGAGCGGCTTACAGGCGAGGAAGCCGAAGGCTTCATGCGAGACATCCTGGTGCGTCAGCCGCTCGAGCAGACGCCGCGCATTGGGGCCGGCCAATGAGAAGCCGGCGACCGCGTCCGAAATGTCGCGCACGGTGACGCCGTCAGCGAGATGCTGTTCGAACCAGCGCATGTGCCATTGGCGAAGATAATAGGACCCCATGATCCACCAGGAGCCGTCGCCCCAGTTGAAGGCCGTGAGATCGCCCTTGAGCTTGCCGTTTTCGCCCAGCATCGGCGCGAGCTTCGCGCGGCCGGGCTTGGGCAGCGCGCAGGCAAGCAGCCGGTCGAGCCACGCCTCCGCATGCGGTCCGGAGACCTCGTAGCGCGAGAAGGCGGTGATATCGAGCAGGCCGACGCCTTCGCGCACCTTGCGGCATTCCTGGCCGACGATGTCGAAAGCGTTGGAGCGCCTCAGCGTCGGTGCCTCGACGAAGCCTTGCGGGGCAAAATACAGCGGCACTTCCATGCCCCAGGAATTGCCCCAGCGCGCACCCGCGGCGTCCATGGCGTCATGCGCACCCGCCGTCTTCAACGGCCGTCCCGCCGGCAATTGCTCGTTGGGATAGCTCATGACGAAGCGGCGTGAATAGAACTGCCCGGTCGTCTGCTTGATGTATTCGCGGTTGGAGGCGAAATCGCCGTAGCGGGCGATGTCCATGCCGTAGACGTCGGCTTCCGGCTCGCCATGGATCATCCATTCGGCGAGCGACTTGCCGACGCCGCCGCCTTGTAGGAACCCGGCCATGACGCCGCAGGCCACCCAGTAGTTGGGGACGCCGCGCACCGGGCCGACCAACGGATTGCCGTCCGGCGAGAAGGTGAAGGCGCCGTTCACCCAGCGCTTGATGCCGGCGGTCTCAAGGCAGGGGTAGCGGCTGAAGCCGAGCGCCAGCTCGTTGGCGATGCGATCGGTGTCCTCCTGGATCAGCTCGATGCCGTAGTCCCACGGCGCGCCGTCCATGTTCCAGTGCTTGTGCTTGATTTCGTAGATGCCAAGCAGCAAGCCCTTCTGCTCCTGGCGCATATAGGTGAAGCCTTCGAGGTCGACGATCAGCGGCAATTCCCGGTCGAGCGCCTGGATCTCAGGCAGCGCCTCGGTGACGAGGTAGTGATGCTCCATCGGCGACACCGGCAGGTCGATGCCGGCCATCCGACCGACCTGCTTGGCCCACAATCCGCCGGCATTGACGACGTGCTCGGCAATGACAGTGCCTTTCTCGGTGACCACATCCCAGCTGCCGTCGGCGCGGCGGTTCAGCGCCAGCACGCGGTTGTGCTCGATGATCTCGGCGCCGCGCTTCCTTGCCGCCTTGGCATAGGCATGGACGACGCCCGAGGGGTCGATATGGCCCTCGCGCGCCGCGTAAAGGCCGCCCAGCATGCCGTCGGTGTTGAGGATCGGGCAGCGCTGCCTGATCTCGTCGACGCCGACCAGATGGACATCGTCAATGCCCATGGTCTGGAAGATGCGGTAGGAGGCCTTCAGCCATTCCCAACGTTCCGGCGCCGACGCGACCGAGATGCCGCCGGTCATGTGCATGCCGATGTTCTGGCCCGATTCCGTCTCGACCTCCGACAACAGGTCGATCGTATAGGCCTGCAGCGCGGCGATGTTGGGGTCGGCGTTCAGCGCGTGGAAGCCGCCGGCCGCGTGCCAGCTGGACCCGGCGGTCAGCACCTCGCGTTCGATCAGCGCGACATCGCTCCAGCCGAACTTCGCCAGATGGTAGAGCACCGAGGCCCCAACCACGCCGCCGCCGACTACGATCGCCCTGTATTGGGATTTCATCTTGCCGCACTCCACCGGTTATGGCGGCGCAGCCTACCGGCATTGTACACATGTGTCTAGTACGTTGCCAAGTTGGCTCGCATCTGGCAAGCGTGCTGGCTGGCTATGGGGGTGGCCCTACGGACCGCGTCTAGAAAACTGTCGGGTCAGGGCGGCCGGCGAATGTGTCTATCGTTTGCCGGAAAGCGTCTTCTCGACGTAGCGCGCAAAATCCTCGACATCTTCTGCCGGAGGCTCCTGGCCGGTGAAGCTGCGCAGATAGGAGGCGACGTGCGTGAGACGGGTGCTCATCGGTTCGTTGAGCTCAAGCGAGTAATAGCCGATCTGCATGAAATAGAGGACGCGAGCGCGCACGAATGCGTCCTCTTCCTCATAGCCGTGACGTTTGAACATGTCGCGTATGGCATTGACGCGTTCCTCGTCGGCCTCGTCGAGGGCGCGCCTGATGGCGGGTGAACGCCGGGCCCAGGCCCTGATCGCGAAGTCCAGCCGGGGATCGAACAGCCTCTCATCCACCCAGCATTCGAAAATGCTCATCACGCCGCGGATGACGGTCGCGGAAGGCCGCGAGGCGCGTTCGACGATGAACCTTGTGTTGGTCTGCCGCCAATAGTCCAGCAACTGGTCGAGCAGATCCTGCCGGCTCTTGAAATACCAGTAGAAGCTGGAGCGCGAGACATCGAGCTGCTGGCCAAGCGTCAGCACGCGGACGCGTTCGACGCCGTCCGAGATCAGCGTTTCAAGCGCCAGTTTCAGCCAGTCTTCGCGCGTGGCCTTGATGTTGCCGGTGGCGCCGGCGCGCTGGATCGTCGTTTCGAGTGCTGCCATCTCTACGACGCATGACACGCCGCATCAGCCAAATCAAGGCTATGGACATAGGTGTACAGGGCAATTCGCCTGGTCGGGAATAACGCTCCGCGGATACCAGCCGGGCTGGCTGCGACGGCTGGCCCGGGGATTTTTGTCGCGGCTGTTCGACCAGTGCGTGCTTTCCCGCAAGGCATTTGTCTGGCAAATACCAATTCACCAGATGCCGCCGTGCGGCCAACCAGCAGGAAAGACCAGATATGGCACAGTTTCGAAAGAACCTCATCGATGGCGAATGGGTCGGCGATGCCGGCTCCCGCAACATCAACCCTTCGGACACCGGAGATGTCGTCGGCGAATATGCCTCGGCTGGGGTCGAACAGGCCAAGCAGGCCATCGCGGCGGCCAAGGCGGCGTTTCCTTCATGGTCCCGCTCCGGTCCATTGGCACGCCATGCGGTGCTGAAAAAGGCGTCCGACGAGATCATGGCGCGCAAGGACGAGATCGGCCGCAATCTGGCGCGTGAGGAAGGCAAGACGCTGGCCGAAGGCATTGGCGAGACCATCCGCGCCGCCCAGATATTCGATTTCTTTGCCGGCGAAACATTGCGCCTGACCGGCGAGATGGTGCCGAGCGTGCGGCCGGGCGTCGGCGTCGAGATCACCCGCGAGGCTGTCGGCGTGGTCGGCATCATCACGCCGTGGAATTTCCCCATCGCCATCCCGGCCTGGAAGATCGCGCCGGCGCTGGCGCATGGCAACACCATCGTCTTCAAGCCGGCCGAGCTGGTTCCGGAGAGCGCCTGGTCCATCGTCGATATCCTGCATCGCGCCGGCCTGCCCAAGGGCGTGCTCAACCTCGTGATGGGCAAGGGCTCGGTGGTCGGCCAGGCGATGCTCGACAGCCCCGATGTCAACGCCATCACCTTCACCGGTTCGGTCGGCACGGGAAAACGCGTCGCCGCGGCAAGTGTCGAGCATATGCGCAAGTTCCAGCTCGAAATGGGCGGTAAGAACCCGCTGGTCGTGCTTGACGACGCCGATCTTGCGGTCGCGGTCGATTGCGCGCTCAACGGCGCCTTCTTCTCGACCGGCCAGCGCTGCACCGCCTCGTCCAGGCTGATCGTGACCGAAGGGATCCATGACCGTTTCGTCGATGCGCTGAAGGAGCGGATGGGCAGACTGGTGATCGGCGATGCGCTCGATGCGCAGACCCAGATCGGCCCGGTCGTCGACGCGACCCAGCTGAAACAGGACGAGGATTATATCGCCATCGGAGTCAGGGAAGGCGCTACGCTCGCCTTCGGCGGCGAACGGCTCGACCGCAAGACGCCCGGCTTCTATCTCAGCCCGGCCCTGCTGACCGAAGCCACCAATGCCATGCGCTCTTCGCGCGAGGAGATTTTTGGCCCAGTCGCCAGCGTCATCCGCGTCAAGGATTATGACGAGGCGCTTTCCGTCGCCAACGACACGCCTTTCGGGCTCACGTCGGGCATCTGCACCACGAGCCTGAAGCATGCCACGCACTTCAAGCGCAATTCGGAGGCCGGCATGGTGATGGTCAACCTGCCGACGGCGGGCGTCGATTTCCATGTTCCCTTCGGTGGCCGCAAGGGCTCGAGCTACGGCCCGCGCGAACAGGGCCGCTATGCCATGGAGTTCTACACCACGGTGAAGACCGCCTATACATTCGCAGGCTGATCGGGCGCCGGCCTGTCGGGCCGGCGACTTTCACCGGGGAATCGGCATGAGGCAATGACGTTGCAGGACCTGACCTGGCTCAACCCGCCGCCGCATCACGCCGTCGGCGGCGATGCGGTGCGCGTGCGCACCGGCAAGGAGACCGATTTCTGGCGCCAGACCTTCTACGGTTTCTGGCGTGACAACGGCCACTTCCTGCATCGGCCGGTCGAGGGCGATTTCACCGCCGAAGTCACCGTCAAGGGCGACTACAAGGTGCTCTATGACCAGGCCGGACTGATGGTCCGGCTCAGCGAAACGCATTGGATCAAGGCCGGCATCGAATACACCGACGGCCTTGCCTATTTCTCCGTCGTCGTCACCAACGACACATCGGACTGGTCGCTGGTCGCCATTCACGCCGGCCCGAACGGCGTCAGCATCCGCCTGACCCGCCACGGCGAGGCGATCCGCGTCCAGTATCTCGACGCTTCGGACGGTCACTGGAAGCCGGTGCGGCTCGCCTATTTTCCGATCTCGAAGACGGTCGATGTCGGCATGATGTGCTGTTCGCCGCAGCGCGAGGGTTTCGAGGTCACATTCTCGG
Source organism: Mesorhizobium sp. 131-3-5 (assembly GCF_016756575.1). NCBI lineage: Bacteria > Pseudomonadati > Pseudomonadota > Alphaproteobacteria > Hyphomicrobiales > Phyllobacteriaceae > Mesorhizobium > Mesorhizobium sp. 131-3-5. The sequence goes on along the minus strand of NZ_AP023254.1, from coordinate 293,592 downwards.
GATTTTCGGTCGGCCCGCCGATTTCACGGGAACTCCACGGCTGACGTTCCGGCCGGAACCGGGACATTGCAGCCGCGACGGTGTCTGGGCTAAGCCTTGCCGATGGGCATGTCGCGTTGGCGGGCAAAACTCAAAAAGGCGGTGCGTTCCTGGGCGCTGAGATTTCTCGGCGTTCCTTCCGTGCTGTGGTCGCAAGGCATCGCTTACTTCTGCGACTTCGCCGGACCCGATTGGTATCGCAACGCGCCGACCGAATCGACGCAGGACGAGGCCTTTTTCCGCAACCACTACAGTGGCGCGCACGGCATCGTCTGGGTGCGGCTGAGCACATTGGCCAGGGAACGGCGAAACTGCGACCTCGATACGTTCACCCGGGTCGTCTTGCCGACCATCAAGGCTCCCTTCGTCCTGCTGACAACCGACGGCGATGCCTCGGTGCCGTCGGACCTGGCGAAGGACACCGTCGAGCGGCTCCTCGCCAACCCCTATCTGGTATCCTGGTACAGCCAGAACTGCGATGGCGTCCATCCCCGGATCAAGCCGTTCCCGATCGGACTGGACCTCCATACGCCACGCTCCCTTGCGACGCCTGCCGGACTGGTGCGGCAACTGCAAACCCTGCGCGGCCGGCAAGGCGGTGCGGATCGTCGCCAGCCCAGGATATTCTGTGATTTCAGCGTCAGCAGCGGCTCGAGCGAGCGTCGGGAATTGCTTGATGTGCTGGCCGGATGCCCGCATGTCGACTTCCTGAAAAGACGTGTTTCGCAGCGCGGCATCTGGCAGCTGTATTCGCAATATCCGCTCGTGCTTTCGACCACGGGAAACGGCCTCGACTGTCACCGCACATGGGAGCTGCTTTATCTCGGCTGCATCGTCGTGACCAAGACCTCGCCGCTCGATCCTCTCTACGAGGGCTTGCCGGTCATCATTGTCGAGGATTGGCACGAGGTCAGGGATCCGGAAGCGCCACAGCGCTGGATCGGCAAAGTCGCGCATCTGACGGACCGGGAATATTTGTGGCGACGCCTGCGGCCGCAGGCCTATCTGGAGCCCCTCAGGCAGGAACTTCGGCAGGCTGCCGCCTCACCAGGGGACGTGTAGGATCTCCAGCTTCGGCAGGCCGACCGGCCGGATGCCGAGATCGTTGGCGAGCACCCCAAAGGCTTCGGTCTCGATCAGGTCGCGGTAGGGAATTTCGGGGAAGCGAAGGCCGCCGCGATGCAGAGCGGCATCGACCAGAAGCATGGTTCCGCCGACCGCATCGAGGCCGATGATGTCGAGATGCCTGACATCGCTCAGATGATAGCGATATGGGGTCTGCTTGGGAGGCTGGTGCAGACCGCCGCGGATCTCGCGGTAGTAGCGATAATCCCTGGTCCGCCGTCGGATAACGAAACTTTTGAGGTCGAAGCTGTCGCCGCCGGCGATCTTCACGCAGTTGGGCACAGCGATGCGATGCCGCGTGGCGATCAGCCGGCCCAGCACATCGCCGGGAAAGCGCCAGATGTCGATATCGATCCACAGCGCCCAGTCGTCGTCTTCCTTCAGCCCGTGATCGATGAGGTAATTTCGCACCTTGGCAATCGCGCCGCGCCGCACGCGTTGCATGCTCGGCCTGGCCCGTTTTGCCCTGTCGAGCCTAGTGCCGACCTGTCGCTGCAGCAGCACAATATCACGATATTTGCCGGCCAGTCCCGTCGTCGCGGCCTGCAGCCGTTCCCAGCTGCCATCCAGGCTGTCGCCTTCGCAGAAGACCAGCTTGATCCTGTCCTTGGGGTAGTCGAGCCCGTCCAGCGCATCGAGAAAGGGTTGGATGAGGTCGGCGGCGTCGCGAAGCGGCACCAGAACAGCGATGTTCTGGCCCGAAGGCGGCGGCGCCGCCAGAACCGCCTTGTCGACGCCGGCTTTGGCCTCGGCCTCATCCAGATACGCTCCGCGCGTCAGCTGGTACCGAAGCCGATAGGCTTGGTTGCGCAGCCTGGTCGTCCATTTCGGTGGCGGCTCCGGGATCCACCATGTGCCGGCCCAGTGATGGATCGAAAGTGCTGCAGTATCGTCGCCGGCCTCACGCTCCATGCTCCCGGCAGACGTCACCGGCGAGAACAGGCCGGAAGGGTGAATGGCAAAGGCTTCCTGATCGCTGTAACCGCGCTGGGCGGAGGTCAAAAGGCAAGGACCGGTCGCGTCGAGCACGTCCTCGGCGTCTGCGAGCCCGGGCATCATGGACAGGACATGCATCCAGAACGGATGCCGGCGCGGGCTAGCGATTGTTCCGTTGAACAGAAGATAGGGCAGGCCCCGGAAGTCCGCCTGGACGGCCGCATGCGACGCCGGCTCCTTGCACAGCACGACACGGGTCTCGCCCATGATCGGATCGAAGGCTGCGACGCATTCGCAGTCGATGTCGGCATAGACCCCGCCAAAATGATGCAGCAGCATGTAGCGGGCCGCATCCGAGCGCTGCACGCCCCTCGTGTAGCCGCAGAACATCGACAGGAAATCAGGGTAGTGCTCGGCCACGAATTCGAGCAGCATCCGGTCGCTCCAGAACATCACCGTCCAGTGCGGATTGTGCCGCTTCCAGCTGTCTGCATAGGCCTGGAAGCGCGCTGGAATGGCGTCGCTCTTCCAGGTCTGGTGCAGGATTGCCGGAATCATCCGGTGGCGCCGTTTGGTCCAAGCCCGTCACGAACGGCATCGCGGATCGCTTGCGGGCCGAACCTTGCCCATACCGCCTGATGCGCCCGAAGGCGTTGCCGCGCCCTGCGTTCGGGGTCGAGACAGAGTCCGATGGCCATCTCGGCAAGCGTTTCGTCGGATTGAGACAGCAGCACCTCGTCATTTTCGACCAGGTCCAGGCCTTCGGCCGCGATCGGCGTGGCGATCACCGGCACGCCCGCGGCCATTGCCTCCAGGATCTTGATGCGTGTGCCGCCGCCCGCCGTCAGTGGGACGATGGTGAGATGCGCGCTGGACAACAGCGGCGCGACATCCGCGGGATCTTCGATGAGCTCCACACCAGGCAATCCAGCCAATGCCTGCACTTCCGGTCGCGGGGTGCGTCCCGCCAGGACGAGCTTGGCATCCGGCAGGGCGTGTCGCATACGGGGCAATATGACACTGGCCAACCGCTGGGCGGCATCGATGTTTGGCGGGTAGGCGAGATGGCCGATGAACACGATCACCGGAAAGCCGTTGTCGGTCCACGGCTCGGCGGGCAGGCGCGCGAGACCATCCCCGGCCTGCGGAATTCCGTTCGGAACAACGTCGATCGGGATCCTGTGCCGGGAAAGCGTCATCAGCTTCTGGCGATCGAGGTTCGAGCAGACCCATACCCTGTCGACGAGGGATAGTGCTTTTCTCTCGAGGAGCCGGACGTTGAATGCTGCCGCGCTTCGCTTGGCACTGAGACGCCTGATCTGTCCGGCCAGGTCGGACTCGACATTGTGCATGTCGAGAATGAGTTGCTCCACCAGCGGCCGCAGGGGCCGCAGCAGCTTGAACAGGCCAACGCCCTCGACAATGATGGTGTCAGGGCGGAATTCACGGACGAGTGCCTCAAGCCGCGTCAGCGCGGAACGCGATATGCGATTCTCCGCCCTTGAGCGCCACCAACCGATCGAGGCTGTACGAGGTTCGCCTTCGATCGACAGGGCCTCGACCCGGATCAATGGATCAGGTGCATTCCTTACCTTGTTCGGCTTCACTGAAACCAGGCAGACCGGTCCGAACCTGGCGGCCGCTTCGGCGTTGCGATAGTTTCTCAGATCCGCACCTGAAGCTGGCGGAAAGCCCGGGTCGTGCGACACGACCACCGTACGTTTCTGGGTCGCCCGCTCGGGCTGGCCGACAGCTGGTTGCGCGCCTGTGCCGTTCAATGCTGACGCCTGGGGCTTTGTGCCAGGCAAGGGGTCCAATTCGGATGGCATTCAGAACGATTCCGTGATTACAGGCATCAGCGCCACCTTGTTTAGCTGAACAAGGCTTTCGTCAAGCACTGTATATTTTGAATACTGCCGCGCCCCGAGTCCTCTGCGCGGGGCCGGGTTCATCGCCTCGACCAGGCCAGCCAGCGCGCCGCCAGACGCCTGCGCAAGGAGGTGAACCGGGTTCGCCTGTAGGCATCGCCCGCCATCTTGATGCCTTGTGCCTGCGTCGGGAACGGATGGATGACGTCGGCCAGGGCGTGCAATCCCATGCCCGACCTTATGGCAAGCGTCACCGCATTGATCATCTCGCCGGCATGGGCGGCGACGACCGTCGCCCCCAGGATGCGGTCGGATCCCTCCCGGACATGGATCTTGACGAACCCTTCTTCCTCGCCGTCCATCACGGCGCGGGCGACGTCATGCATCAGCACCGTATAGGTCTTGACCGGAATGCCGTTCTGCCGCGCCTCGATCGGATAGAGCCCGACATGGGCGATCTCCGGATCGGTATAGGTGCACCAGGGAACGACGAGGTCACTGAGCCTTTCGCGCCCGCGAAACAGGGCATTGCGCACGACAATGCGTGCCGTTGCCTCTGCGGTATGGGTGAACTTGTATTCCAGGCAAACATCGCCTGCCGCGTAGATGTGCGGATTGGTGGTCCTCAGGTGATCGTCCACCTTGATGCCGTTGGCGTCATACACGACGCCGGCCTCTTCCAGGCCGAGACCCCTGACATTGGGCGAACGGCCGACGCCGGCGATGATCTCGTCAACGGAGATCGTTGTCGTGTCGCCGTCCCGCAAAAGGTCGGCGAGCTTCTTGCCGCCTTCCTTGCGCACCGCCACCACCTCGGTGTTCAGGCGCACCTCCACCCCCTCCCGTGCCAGCGCGTCCGAAAGGATCTGCGCGGCGTCGCGTTCCTCGCCGGGCAGGAACATCGGATCGTTCTGCGCCAGGATGACTTTCGCACCGAGCAGGCAGAAGGCCTGCGCCGTCTCGCAGCCAAGCGGACCGCCGCCAATGACCAGGAGCCGCTCAGGACGTTGCGTGAGGTTGAACATGCTCTCATTGTCGAGATAGCCGGCCTCGGCAAGTCCGGGGATCGCCGGCCCGCTCGGATGCGCGCCCGTCGCGACCAGGGCCTTCTTGAAATGCAGCGTCTTGCCGGCGACTTCAACCGTGTCCGGTCCGCCAAACTGCGCTTCGCCGAAATAGAGGTCGATGCCTTCGGCTGTGATGGCCGCGGCTGAATCGGCGCGGCTGAGCCGCTGCCGGATCTGCCGCATCCGCATCATGACCCGCTCGAAGTCGACGGGAAGACGCGCAGGCGTGTCACCGCCGAAATTCTCGGCGTCGCGCATGTCGGCATAGAGCCTGGCCGTGCGGATGATCGACTTCGACGGGATGCCGCCGACATTGACGCAGGCGCCGCCGATCAGCCCGCGTTCGATCAGCGCGACCTTTGCGCCAAGGCTTGCGGCGTCACGCGCCGCGGTCAGCCCGGCAGGCCCGGCGCCGATGACGACGAGATTGTAGGGGCCGTCGGGCGTAGGGTTCTTCCAGTGCGGCGGATGCGCGCCTCGGACCAGTTCGACGTCGTTGCGGTCGACCGGGAAGGTGGCCGCCTTTGTCTGTTCACGCGCCATCGTAGGCTCCCGATGCGGAGCCTGCCGGCTGTGTCAGCCAGCCGCCGGTGAAACCTGCTTTGTCCAGGCCACGGCGGATGTGCGGATTGGAGCGCATCAGCTCCCAGACCAGGCGCGAGCGGTGGTTCTCGATCATCATCACCACGATGCCCTGGTCCAGCCCGTAATGGCCTTCCGACACCCAGCCGTCGCGGCCGAATTTTCGCCGGTTGGCCAAGGTCGGATTGAAGCCGCTCGGCAGGCGGAAATTGTCGATCACCTGGGGATAGCGCTCACCGAGATGACGCATGGCTGCCAGGCAGATGTCAGGCGCGAAAGGCAGCGACGCCGGATAGGACCATGGCGCGATCGTCCCGTCATCCGGCCCGAACGGTGCGCCGCGCGCGGCATAGCCCGAAAACCGGTGCCTCCGTCGCTCCACGCTGGCGCGGAAGCCGCCCGGCCCGTCTCCCGCCGAGAGGCCCCAAAGGTTCTCGCCATAGCCGTCGAAGCCATAGGGGTTGTGACGGGCATAATCGCGGTGGAGATAGGTCGAGCGGCGGCTGTTTTCGAAATAGTCCGAATTCTTCTCGCGCATGAAGGCGTCGCGGATGCCGGCGAAATCGATCCAGGCATGCGAGAATTGGTGCATGAACAGCGGGCCGCCATAGAGCACGTCATGGCCGTAGATGTTTTCCCATTGGTAGGTCGCCGTCCAGGCTTCGTAACTGTCGTCGGAAGTCGGGCTGTTCGGCGAGGCCATCGCCAGCACATAGAGGACGGTCGCCTCGTTATAGCCTTCCCAGCCATAGTGGAGAAAACCGCTCTTCGGCTTCCATCCTTGCCGCAAGGTCGGGCTGGCGCCTTGCGCCCAGCGCCAGTCGACGCGCCGGTAGAGCGCTTCGGCAAGCCGCCGGATTTCGGCCTCCTTCGCGTCCCCGCCGGAGAAATATGCGCCGGCCACCAATATGCCGGCCATCAGCAAGGCGGTGTCCACCATCGACAGCTCGCAGCGCCAGACGCGCAAGCCTGTACGCATGTCGAGGAAGTGGTAGTAGAAACCCTTATGGCCGGTGACGTTGTCACCACCGTTTTGGGGACTGGCCGAGAAGAAACGCAGCGCCGCAAGCGTCAGCTCCACCGCCGCCGCACGTGTCATCCAGCCGCGCTCGACACCGATCGGATAGCAGGAGAGGGCGAAACCGACGACGGCGATGCTGGCCGGCGAGTTCGGCCGCGATGTATCGGCGACCAGCCCGTTGTCGGGGTTCACATTCTCCAGGAAATAGCCGAAGGCCGCGCGCTGATAGCGGTCCAGGAGGTCGTCATCGGATAGTGCTGCAGGATCTGCTTCAGGCAAGCGATGCAATCTCCAGCCTTATGGCCGCGACCCCTGTCGATAGCACGGCGCCGGCACGGCGGCCGTGGGTCATCGCCAAACTGTCTCGTCGTGTCATGGCCTCCCCGCAAACCCTGTTCTGTCGCCGCCCGTCGCCGACTATATACGCCTGTCCAGTTCCGATCGTTGCCTCGTCACGCGGAATTGTAGTCGCACCGGCCAATGTTGGGATGTTACGGCCCGGGTCAATAAGTGGCGCGGCCGCCGGAGACGTCGAAGACGGCGGCGGTCGTGAACGAGCATTCTTCCGAGGCGATCCAGCAGATCAGCGCCGCCACTTCCTCGACCTCGCCAAAGCGCCTCATCGGAATCTTGGACAGCATGAAGTCGATGTGCTCCTGGCTCATCTGCTTGAAGATCGCTGTTCGAACGGCCGCCGGCGTCACGCAATTCACCGTTACCTTGGTCTTGGCCAGTTCCTTGCCGAGCGACTTGGTCAGTCCGATCACGGCGGCTTTGGACGTGCTGTAGGCGGAAGCGTTGGGATTGCCTTCCTTGCCGGCGATCGAGGCGATGTTGACGATGCGGCCATAATTGCGCTCGAGCATATGCGGCACCAGCGCCCTGTTGCAGTAGAAGACGCCGTTGATGTTGATGTCGATGACCTTCTGCCAGTCCTCGGTCGAATAGGCCCAGGTCGTCATGTTCGGTCCGGTGATGGCCGCGCTGGTCACCAGGATGTCGACGCCGCCAAGCGCTTCGATCGTCCGTGCGGCGGCGCCTTCGACGCCGGCGGCATCGGCGACGTCAATGGCAACACCATGCAGGCCAGGGATGAGAGTTTTCGCCTGTTCGATCTGGGCCGGATCACGGTCCCAGACGCAGACGCGTCCACCTTCCTCGACGATCCTTTGCGCGACTGCCAGGCCGATGCCCGAGGCTCCGCCGGTGATGACGGCTGACCGGCCAGCGAAGCGTCCCGCGAAGTTCGGCATATGGTCTTCCTCCCAATCGATGGCGAATGTGAAGTCAACCGCAACCAAGTTCAAGGCGGGATCGGGCTTGCCGGACGGGATATTGGTAGGCCAGCAGGAGCGCTATCGGTTCTGAAAGAACTGCAAGAACAGCTCCCGCTCGGTGGTGATGTCGAGCTTCTCGTAGATGCGCCGGCGATGGTTCTTGACGGTGCCGACGGTGATGCCGAGACGCTCGGCGATGTTGGCTGTCGGATGACCGGCGAGGATCAGCTGCACCAGCTCCCGCTCGCGCAGCGACAGTTCCGGCCACAGGCTTGTCGGGATGGTCGGCTTCTGTTGCGGCGAAGCGCCGGGGCCGGTCGGGGCAGAGGTGCGCGAAAAGTTGCTGCCGCGCGCCTTGATGTCGAGCGCATGCAGCGCCTCGAACACCGGCAGTCGCTCGTCCAAGAGGGCAATCTCGCTATCCTTGAACGAACTGGTCGAGCGGTCGAGGAAGATGCCCAGGCACCAGTCGCCGCCATCGGCCAGCATGATGCCGACCTCGTCGCAGATTTCGGACTGTGCCAGGAAGCCGGCTATGTACTGGCCGCGCCTGGCTTCTTCGTCGGCCAATCCCTTGAGTGGCAGGATGCCGAGACGACGCTCGCGTCGCCACGAGGCATAGAACGGGTCGAAGACGTAGTAATTGTCGAGATAGCGCCGCACCATCTGGTCCGAGAAGCGACGGTGCTTGACGAATTCCGGCGTCTTGGTCGCCGAGTAGCGGGTGACCGTCACCAAATCGTGCGCAATGTCGGCCCCGATCAGGTCGATCAGGCAGTCGACATGCAGGTCGGTGCCGGTGGCGGCGATCGCCTTGGCCAGCGGCGCCCAGATGTTGCCCATGCGCATGCCCTTTTCTCGGCGAACCGCGCCGCGCAGTCATTGTGTCTTTAGGCATATGGCGCGATCCGCACGATCGAATCTAGCCTGCGGTCATTCTCGAAGAGGGAAGGCGACCCGTGGACCAGATCACCACCAACCCCATCGTCATCGGCATCGACGCCGGCGGCACCATGACCGACACGATCCTTGTCGATCAGGACGGCCACTTCAAGATCGGCAAGTCGGCGACCACGCCGAAGAACGAGGCCGAGGGTTTCCTCGCCTCGGCCGAGGACGCGGCCGATGCCTGGGGCATCTCGCTGGAGCAGCTGTTCTCCGGCGTCAACGTCGTGCTCTATTCCGGCACCGGCATGCTCAACACGCTGTTGTCGCGCACGGGGCGCCGGCTGGGCCTCATCACCACCAAAGGCCTGGAGGACATGATCCTGATGGGCCGCGGCCTGCAGGCCTGGGCGGACTATTCCTATGCCGACCGGCTGCATGCGGTGACACACCAGCATCCCGATCCGCTGGTGCCGCGCCGCCGCACCCATGGCGTCACCGAGCGCATCGACCAGTTCGGCGACATCATCCTGCCGCTCTACGAACATGAGGTCGCGACCGCCGCCAGGAAGCTGATCGCCGACAAGGTCGAGGCGATCTGCATCATGACCATCTTCTCGCATGTCAATCCCGTGCACGAGAAGCGCATTGCCGAGATCTGCCGTGAGGAGATCGCCAAGGCCGGGGCCGACATCCTCGTCTACACCAGCCACGAGGTGCGCCCGGTCATCCGTGAGCAGTCGCGGCTGAACTCGGTGCTGATCGAGGCCTATGCCACCTCGCGCGGCCGCAAGCAGCTCAAGGGCATCGAGGACGTCTCGAAGAAATACGGCTTCAAATATGGTGTGCAGACGCTGCTCTCCTTCGGCGGCCTGACCTCGATCAACCATCCGCGCCTGCATGAGACCATGATCTCCGGCCCGATCGGCGGGATTCTGGGTGCGGCCTATGTCGGCAAGCTGATCGGCAACGACTCGCTGATCTGCTCGGACATGGGCGGCACCTCCTTCGACATGGGCGTCATCACCCGCGGCCAGACGCGGATCGAGAACGAGCCATTGATGGACCGCTTCAAGCTCAACGTGCCGACGCTGCATCTCGACACGATCGGCGCCGGCGCAGGCATGATCCTAAAAGTCGATCCGCTGACCAAGAAAGTCTCGCTCGGGCCGGAAAGTGCCGGCTCCGATCCCGGTCCGATCTGCTTCGACAAGGGCGGTACCGAACCGACCATCGCCGATTGCGACGCCATCCTCGGCCGTCTCAATCCGCACTATTTCCTTGGCGGCAAGGTCGTGCTGCAGGTCGAGAAGGCGAGGATAGCCTTCGAGGAAAAATGCTCGCGCCTGCTTGGCGTCGGTGTCGAGGAAGCCGCCGAAGGCATGATCGACATGCTGGAGGCCGACGCCAACAACGCGCTGCGCCGCGTCATCTCCGGCCAGGGCATCCACCCCTCCGAGTTCACGCTGCTCTCCTATGGTGGATCGGGTCCGCTGCATCTGGCCGGCTGCTCCAGGGGCATCGGCTTCAAGGACATCATCACCTTCCAGTTCGCCGCCGCCTTCTCGGCCTTCGGCTGCACCACCGCCGATTTCATGCGCCGCCACTCCGTGTCGACGCAGCACGACATCGGTTCGCGGGCCAGCGACGACGAGCTGCTCGCCTTCGGCAAGAAGGTCACCGCCGTCTGGGACGACCTGACCAAGGCGGCGGTCGACGAGATGATCGTGGACGGCCATGCGCGCGAAAAGATCAAGACCGTGCCGTTCCTGATGATGCGCTACACCGGCCAGCTCGAGGACGTCGAGGTGATGGCGCCGCTGTCGGCCCTCCAATCGGCCGACGACTTGCGCAGGGTCATCGACGAGTTCGAGGCGGTTTACGCCAAGGTCAACCATCGGGTCTCGCGCTATGGCGAGGCCGGCTTCTCCATCACCGAGCTTGGCCTGATCGCCACCGCCGACAAGGTCAAGCCGGTGCTCTTGAAGCGCCCGCTCGGCAAGTCGGACCCGTCGTCCGCCCATAAGGGCGTGCGCGAGGCCTATATTGGCGGCCGCTGGCACAAGGCCAATCTCTACGAGATGGACCTTCTGCAGCCCGGTCATGAGGTGATCGGCCCGGCCATCATCGAACATCCCGCCACCACGCTCGTCGTTCATCCGCAGGACCGTGTCCATGTCGATGAGTGGACGCTGCTGCACTACACCCACGCTTGAGAAGGGCGAACGCCATGCTGGACAAACCCGCCTCCGCCCTGCGCATCCGCGAACGGCTGATCGAATCCGAACGGCTCATGGAAGAGACCGGCTGCTATGACGGCATCACCGAATTGCAGCTGCGCAACCAGGATCCGCTGAAATTCGAGACGCTGCACACCAAGCTGCGCGCCTATTGCGTCTCGGCACGCGAAATGGCCCGCCGCATCTCGGCTTCGCCGGGCGTGCGCGAAGTCGGCGAGATGGTCGTCGCCATCTACACGCCGGAAGGCGATGCGATCGCGCTCTCCAACGGCATCATGGTGCATGTGCACACGATGAGCCGCTTCATCAAATGGATGATCCGCAACGGCTACGAGGAAAACCCTTGCATCCGCGACGGCGACATCTTCGCCAACAACGACGCCTTCATCGGCACCGTTCAGGTGCCCGATGTGATGGACGTGGTGCCGATCTTCCACTCCGGCAAGCTGGTCGGCTGGGCGGGCGCGGTCTGCCACGAACTCGAGGCCGGCGGCATCACCCCCGGCGGCGATGTGGCGCTGGCGCAGGAGCGCTTCACCGAGGGCCTTTTCGTCTGCGCCGAAAAGGTCGGCGAGAACGACGAGATCCGTCGCGACTATGTCATCCGCTGCGAGCGCAATTTGCGCATGCCGATCTATTGGGTGCTCGACGAGAAGGCCAAGGTCGCCTCCTGCATCGACATGCGCGAAAGCGTCAAGGCGCTGATCGACGAGATCGGCCTGGATTATTGGATGCAGGTGTCGAAGGAATTCATCGAGGAAGGCCGCCGTGCCCAGCTCGCCCGCACGCGCCAGCTCACGGTTCCCGGCATCTATCGCGGTCATACATTCTACGGCCATGTCACCGCGGGCAAGCCTGGCTATCAGCCGCTCGGCGATCCCGACTGGCTCTACAACATGCCGATCGAAATGGAGATCACCACCGACGGCAAGATCATCATGGACTTCGAGGGCACGCAGCCCTGGGGCTACCATTCGATGAACTGCACGCCGGCCGGCATGGATGGCGGCATGTTCGTGACGCTCACCCAGCACATGAATTTCGAGGGCCTGGTCAATGACGGCGCCTGGATGGCGACCGAGCTGAAGCTGCCGCACGGCACCTGGACCAACCCGGACAATGAGATGGTGGCGACCGCCACCTCATGGGCCTTGCTGCTACCGGCCTACGGCGTGTTCCAGCGGCTGTTGTCGCGCTCCTTCATCGGGCGCGGCTTTGTCGAGGAAGCTTTCGTCGGCCAGGTCAACAGCCCGATGATCGAGATGGGCGGCACCAGCCAGTACGGCAAGCTGTTCGGCATGGCGCATTTCGAATGCGCCGCCGCTGGTTCCGGCGCGCTGGCCATCAAGGATGGGCTGGACACCGCCTATGTCGGCTGGAACCCCGAATCCGACATGGGCAATATCGAGATCTGGGAACAGAACATGCCGATGGTCTATATCGGCCGCTCGATCGTTCCCAATTCCGGCGGCGCCGGCAAATATCGCGGCGGCTGCTCCTTCATCTCGACCTGGCTGGTCAGCAAGACCGACCATCTCAGGCTGGTTACATCTGAACATTCCTCCCGCGTGTTCGACAATGGCGGCATGTGCGGCGGCTACCCGGCGCCGACCTGCCAGAAGCACCGCGCGGTGCGCGATAGCAACATCTTCGAACTCGCCGAAAAGCGGGCGCCGCTGGCGCATCACACCGGCACCAACCCGCATCGCTCGGAACTTGAACTGCGGCTGCAGGGCGAGCATGTGACGATGGAAGGCCCTTACATCACCGCCCCGCACAAGACCGGCGACGTCTTCACCCATTCCTATAATGGCGGCGGTGGTTATGGCGACGTGCTGGAGCGCGACCCGCTCAAGACGGCGACGGATGTCGAGAACGGCTATCTCACCAAGGAAGCGGCTACAGGCATCTTCGGCATCATGCTCGACGAGGACGAGGACGGCTATCCCGTCGCCAACCTCGAGGCCACCAAGCGCCACCGCGCCGAAATGCGCGCCAGGCGGCTTGCGCAGGCGAAGCCGGTCTCGGAGTGGATCGCTACCGAACGCTGCCGTGTCGAGAAGGCCGACTTCGCGCCCGAGGTGAAGAAGATGTACGCCAGCGCGATCAAGCTATCGTCGCGCTTCACCAGGGAATTCAGCGATTTCTGGAACGTCGACGCCAAATCGATCTTCATGCCGGGAGCAAAGCCATGACCTCGTACAGCAAGGAAGTCATCGCCGATCTGGTCGCGGGCACGCTGCCCTGGCCGCAGACGCGCCGCGTCATGAGCGCCTACAAGGATGACGACCGCTTCTTCAAATACGTCGCGGTGCTGCAGGACCGTGTCGGCTGGAAGGACCCGATCCTGCTGCCGGTCTCGGATCACCTCTTCATCTGCCAGAGCGGCGACGAGCGTGTGACACGCTGCGAATGCGGTCACTCCTTCGGCGACTATCGCAAGAACTGGAAGCTCAAGGCTTCGATCATCGTGCGCAACACCGAGGAGACGCTGCGCGAAATCTATCCCAACAGCGATATCCCCGATCCGCAATGGATGGAGATCCGCGAATTCATCTGCCCGGAATGCGGCACCATGCACGAGGTGGAAGCGGCTGCCCCCGGCTATCCCATCGTGCACGATTTTCAGCCCGATCTCGAAGGCTTCTATCGCGAATGGCTGGGCAAGCCGCTCTAGAGAAAGGCGGACCGCGTCGACAAATACCCCGGAACCTGATTGCCTGCCGCAACCATTGGAGAAGCACGCGATGACAAACCTTGCTGGGCGCGGTGCAATCGTCACCGGCGGCTTTTCCGGGATGGGCTTCGCCATTGCCACGGCCTTGGCTGAAGCCGGTGCCAATGTCGCCGTCGGCTCCTACATCGCGTCTGCGGGCGCCGACAGATCCGACGCCGCCTACTATCCCGGCGTCGACGAAATCGAGCGCGTGCGCTCGGCCCTGTCGGCCCATGGCACCAGGGTGCATGCTGCTCACCTCGATGTCCGCGACAGCGAGGTCACCAACCGTTTCGTGGCGCAAGCCGAGGCCGCCATCGGTCCTGCCGACATCCTGGTCAACGCGGCCGGCACGACCGCCGAGCAACCGGTCTGCGGACATTCCGACGCGCTGTGGGACAAGATCGTCGACACCAACCTGACCGGCGCCTTCCGCGCCACCCGTGCCGTGCTTCCCGGCATGATCGAGCGCGGCTGGGGCCGCATCGTCAACATCGGCTCGACCGCGGCTTCCGTCGGCTGGAAGGACAATCCCGCCTACTGCGCCTCCAAGGCCGGCCTGCTTGGCTTGACCCGTTGCGTGGCGCTGGAGGGGGCGGCGCATGGCGTCACCTGCGTCATGATCAGCCCGACCTGGGTCGAGACCGAACTGATGCGCCGCAACGTGGCCCAGGTCGTCGAGCGCGAGGGCAAGGGGCGCACGGCGGAAGAAGCGATGGCCGAGATCGCCAGGGGCAACCCGCAGCAGCGCATGCTGCAGCCGCAGGAAATCGCGGCACTGGCCGTGTTCCTGTGCTCGGACCTGGCCAAGGGCATCACCATGGAAAACATCCAGGTCACCGGCGGAGCACTCTGGTAGCGTCCTCGTCGCTGATCCAGGCGGCTGTCGCGGGGCGGGCCACCGGCTGATCTCTCTGCGTTCGCTGGAGCAATTCCAGGAAAAGTGTGAACGGTCTTCCCACAGGAATTGCTTCAAAACAAAGAGTTAGAGTGGTTCGCCGTTTCCGCGAAACGGTGAACGGCTCTGATGTAAGACAAGGTGACCGGATTTGCCATTGAGCATGCGGTGCGATAGGTTATATTGCACTGCACAATGGATATGCCGTTTATTGCACGCCCCTCTTTGCGGATATGCCGGCCGGCTTGCGGCCTGCCGGGTTTGCTGGTCTTGGGCCGCGCCGACGGGACTCTGAGATGAAAATTCCAAAGTCCCTGCTGGTCGATCCCGAGAAGAACTCGGTCTATGGCGCTTTTGCCGTTGCCGTCTCGATCTGGGCGTTCTCCTATTCCGTCATTTTCGGCCAGGTGCTGATCCTGGCCTACTATGCCGTCTGGCTTCCACTCATCCTGGTCGACTATCGGCGCTTCCTGCGGCAGCTCTCCAGCGCCTGGCTGCCGCTGCTGTTCGCGGCCTATATTTGTTTTTCCATCTTCTGGTCGCAGGCGCCCGGCGTCACCGCCAGAACGGCGGTCCAGTACCTGTCCCACATCGCCTGTGCCTATGTCGCGGCGCGCACCGTCAGCGTGCGGACCCTGACGCTCGGCGCCCTGATCGGGATCTTCTTCGTCATGCTCTATTCGCTCAAGGTCGGGGCCTATTCCGAGGACGTCCTTGACGGCACCTACAATTTCGTTGGCGCATTTGCGTCCAAGAACCAGATCGGCTTCGTCGGCTCGCTCGGCATCTATTTCTCCGTGGTGTTCCTTGCTTTCCTGCGCCGTGGCCGGCTGAGTTTCATGCTGACCGTGCCTGTCGTGCTGCTGTCGGCCTACCTGCTGGTCATTTCGCATTCCGCCACCTCGATGGCCTCGATACCGGCGGTTCTGGCGCTGATCGCGCTTCTTGCCATGACCAAGCTTTTGTCACGGCGCTATCGCCGGGTGATCTTCGTGGTCGGCGCTGGCCTGATCGTCGTGGTGGCCTTTGTCGCCCTCAATCTCGGGCTCATGGACTTCGTGCTTGGCCTCTTCGGCAAGGATTCGACGCTCACCGGGCGGACCTATCTGTGGGAGCAGGGCTGGAACGCCGCGCAGCGCTCGCCGATCCTCGGCGTCGGCTATGCCGCCTATTGGGTGCAGGGCTTTGCCGAGGCCGAGCGGCTGTGGAACGAATTCTACATCACCACCCGCACCGGCTTCCATTTCCACAACACCTATGTCGAGGCGCTTGTCGAACTCGGCTTCACCGGAGCGGTGATGATCTCGCTGATCATGCTGCGCACGCTCTACGGCCATGTCTCGACGGTGATTTTCAAGGCATGGCAGGCCGAATCGGTGGTGCTGTTCGGCGTGATGGTGTTGCTGCTCATCCGCTCCTTCGTCGAGGTCGAGGTCCTCAACCCCTACATTATGGGCTCCTTCCTGATGTATTTCAGCTACTTCAAGCTGGCGCGGCTGCCGGTCACCCGCACCCGCTGGTCGCCGGCCTTCGAGCCGGCGGATGCGGCAAGGGGCGAGCCGGCCTGGCCCCGGCATGTCGGCCGTCCGGCCGCCGCCGATCAGATGTGAACTACGGTCCCGCGACCGGGTTCGACCTCATGTCGGACGCTAGGAATGTTCGCTTGCAGGCACTTGTCCACTGCAAGCGTCGCCGTCGACCTGCCGCGCGTCAGTCGCGCGATACGGACAGTCCCGCCAGAAGCGGCGCATGCGCGGCGAGCCTGCGGGATACGAACTCGGTGAAGAGCCGCACGCGCTTCGTCTTGCGCGTCTCGCCCTGTGTGAGAAGCCAAACCGTTCCATACATATGCAGGTCGGTGCCCGGCACCCTCGCCAGCAGGGGGTCGGCATCTCCGACGAAGCACGGCAGTGTCGTCATCCCAAGCCCTTGCCGTACAGCGACGATCTGCGCCTCGCCGTCCGTGATCCTGAACGGAACCCCTGTGGTGTGAACCTCACCCTCGCTGGCCCAATCCGGGATTCCATGGCTGCTTATGACGATCCACCGGATGGGATCAGGCGCGCCCGCACGCCACGCGGCCAGTCGATCGCGGGACATATAGACGCCTCCAAACAGCTCCGGTCCCTTCAGGCCGTGAAGATTGAGCGGCAGGGTTTTGCGGTCGTAGACGACGCGGATCGCGACGTCGGCCTCTCGGTTGGTCAGATTTGCCAGCTCGCCGGATGACAAGACTTCCATCTCGATGTCGCGATGCAGACGCGCGAAATCGGCGAAGTCCGGCATGAGCAGGTGTGTCGCGAGGTGCGGTGCCAGCGTTACCCGCAGAAGCCCGCGCACGCTCTGGTCGCGCCCGAAGACGCGCGTCTCCAGCTGGTGCGACGACGCTTCCATCTGGTTTGCGAGCTCGAGGACCTCCTCGCCCGCAGCCGTCAGGCGGTAGCCCGAGGGCAGCTTTTCGAACATGTGCGTCCCGAGGCGTTCCTCGAGCTGGGCGATGCGTCGCAGCACGGTCGAGTGATTCACCCCGAGGCGCCCGGCGGCAGCCCGCACCGAGCCTCCGCGCGCGACGGCAAGAAAGTAGCGAACGTCATCCCAGTCGATCATGGTGCAATCCGGCACCGCTAGGTGCGCCTTTCAAAGCCGGTGTCTAACACATCGTACGGCAATCGTATGTGGGTGGCGCGGGGCGGCCATCACAGCCCATGCCGACAAGCAGGCCGGTTCCGAACGGCGGACACCGATCGTCGCGGCTGGTCCAGCCGGATCGATTTCGCACCACCGATGTGCGCGCTTCCGTACTCAACAACTGACGAGGGCGGCCCCATTTCGAGGTTCTCGGAGGCAGATGCTGTCCTGACACCACGAAAGGAAAAGTCATGGGAAAGCTAGACGGTAAGGTTGCGGTCGTCACTGGAGGATCGAGCGGCATGGCGCTGGCGAGCGCCAAGCGGTTCGTTGAAGAAGGCGCCTATGTTTTCATCACGGGCCGGAGACAGGAGGCGCTGGACGAGGCCATCAAGCTGCTCGGACGGAACGTGACCGGCGTGCGCGGCGACGCGGCCAATCTCGACGACCTCGACCGTCTGTTCGACGCGGTCAGGCGGGAAAAGGGCAAGATCGACGTCCTGTACGCGAGCGCCGGCACGGGCGAAGCCGTCCCACTGGGCGAGATTACCGAGCAGCATTTCGATGCGGCCTTCAACCTGAATGCGCGCGGCACGCTGTTTACGGTCCAGAAGGCGTTGCCGCTGTTCAACGATGGCGGATCGATCCTCATGACCGGGTCAGTTGCTTCGGTGAAAGGTTTTCCTGGTTACGGCGTGTATGCGGCGAGCAAGGCGGCGTTGCGTTCATTCGCACGCACTTGGCTCAACGAACTGAAGGACAGGAATATCCGCGTGAACGTGCTGAGCCCGGGGCCGATCGCCACACCGATGCAGGACCAGGTTCTCACCGAGGAGGCGAAGCAGATGTTCGAATCCCTGATCCCGCGGGGAAAGATGGGGCGTCCTGAGGAAATCGCGGCTGTCGCGGTGTTTCTTGCTTCAGACGATTCGAGCTTCGTGAATGGGGTGGAGTTGTCTGTCGACGGCGGCTTCTCGGCCATCTGAATTCGCGCCGGATCGTCGGAAGTGGCTGACCGTCCGGCCGCGCCGAAGTCGTTCACGCCGGGACGTCTACGCAAAGGTCGCTACACAGTGGAACGAATAACCCGGCGCCGTTGAAGGCCGGGCAATCAATATCAACACGGATCGGAGAAGCACTATGAGCTACGCAATTATAGGATTCGGTAAGATAGGCCAGGCTCTCGCCCACGCCTTCGCCCGTAAAAACATCGAGGTGACCGTCGCGAGCCGCCGGCCGCCCGAGGCGTTGGCGCCGCAGGCTCGGGCGATTGGACCCACGGTCGTTGCCAAGTCGCTGCGGGATGCGCTCGAGGCCGACACGATCATCCTGGCGGTCCCGTTTGCGGAGCACCGCGAGGTCGCCAAGGCCCTGCCGAGCTGGGAAGGCAAGACGGTCATCGACGCGATGAACGCGTTTCCCGTCCCTGAAGAGCTGGACGGCCTCCCGTCCTCCGCCTTCGTCGTGAAGGCGTTCGCCGGCGCCAAGTTCGTGAAAGGTTTCAATCACCTGGCTGCGGCCACCCTGGCTGCCGATCCGGTCGTCGAGGGTGGCCACCGGGTGGTCTTTCTGTCGAGCGACGACGAGGACGCGACCGCTCCCGTGGCGGATTTGGCCAAACAACTCGGATTCGCAGCCGTCAAGCTGGGAAAACTCAACGAGGGTGGCGCGCTGGTCCACGCACGAGGCCGCACTTGGGGCCAACTGATCTTCCAGGACCTGTTCAAGAAGGAGCAGTAACGGATTTACTGCCCACTGTCAGAGGCGCTGCTGCCTGGACCGTCCATGAGAGTCAACGCGGGCCAAGTCATAATCCGAGGTCCGGAAGCGAGGGCTTCCGGTTTCCGCTTGGCATCGCCACGCAACAAATCGCGGAGCGGCTCTGCTTTCCGTGAAACGATGAACCGCTCAGAGGGACGCGTGACCTACTGGCTGGCGAGTGGCGCCAGCTTGACCTTGATCACGTCGCCGGGCAGCACCGGTGTCTCTTCCTTCGCCGCGATTTCGCTGGTCTTGCCGTCGACATTGCGCACCAGCGAATAGAGCAGCGTAGGCTGCTGGTCGTTGGTGATGGCGGCAGTCGTTGCGGGGTCGCTGGCCTGGGCGATCAGGCCTTTCTGCATGTTCACCTTCAGCGCGGCCTCGTTCAGGTCGGCTTCGGTCTGCTGCCGGTCGGCGGCGAGGCTCGAGCTCAACGTGTTCTGGGCGTCGATGGCGTCCTGCGTCGCCTTGCTGATCGACTGCTTGGCGGTGAGGATGGCCGTCTCGTAGTCGAGGATCTTGCCCTGCAGGTCGGTGACGGACTGCTGCGAGTCCAGGAGCCTGGCATTGGCGACCAGGCCCTTCTGCGCCAACGGACCGATGCTGGTGAGTTGCTGCTGCGCCAAGTCGACCTGCTTCTGCTGGTTGACGATCTTCTTTTGCAGCGATTCGATTTCGGCCTGAAGGACACTCTTGAGATCGTCGAGCGCCTCGAGCTTCAACTTCAGCGCCTTCTGGTCCGCCGTGAGAATCGTCATTTCGTCGGCGACGATGGTCGGCAGCCGCGGATCGCCCTCGACCTCTTTCGGCGCTTCGAAACTTGCCTTGCCGGCCAGATCGGCATCGATGCGGGCGCGCCTGACGAGCAGCCGGACGCGCTGGTCGTCGGAGATATCGAAATTGCCCTTGGCGGTGACCAGGTCCTTGCCGAGCTGGGGGCCGTAATCGGCGCTGCGCCTGATGCCGCCGGCGACACTGATCGCTTTCAGCACCGTCAGTTCGGGTACAAAGGGAAACTGGCCGGGATTCTGCACTTCGCCCGAAATATAGAAGGGCCGGAACTGCGCCATCTCGACCGAGGCCTCGGGCTTGTCCGACAGAGCGAGCTTGTGCTGCAGCGCCTCGGCGATTGCCGCCGCGACTTCAGCCGTGGTCTTGCCGGCCGCCGGCAACTCGCCGACGAAAGGCACCGACAGCGTACCGGCCGGGCCGACCGTGTATTCGCCGTTCACCGCCGTCCAGTCGCGGAACGTGCCTTCGACGGTCTGCCATTCGGCGATGCGGATGTTGAGCTTGTCCTGCGAGCCGAGCTGGTATTCACCTGAGATGGCGACCTGGGGAAGAAAAGCCAGCGACATCGCAAGGCAGGTGGCCATAAGCCGAGAGCGGCCGGAAAAGCGGCCGCTGCCAAAGGCTTCGAACATATCTTTTTTCAACTGAACGTTCCGATCCGTTTTAGCCCCATCGCCCGATGAGCTTGCCGCCGGATGCCTGGTGCCGGCGACCGGTCAGTAAGAGCCGCGTGACATCCAGACGGCCGGCACGGTCTTGATGATGATGCGCACGTCGCCGAACAGCGACCAGTTCTCGACATAGTGGCGGTCGAAGGCGACGCGGCTGTCGTAGGAGACATCGTTGCGGCCGCTGACCTGCCACAGGCCGGTCAGGCCGGGCCGCGACTTCAGATAGTAGACGGCGGCGCTGCCGTAGATTTCCAACTCGTCGCGCACCACCGGGCGAGGACCGACAAGGCTCATATCGCCCTGCAGGATGTTGATGATCTGCGGCAATTCGTCGAGGCTGAGCTTGCGCAGCACCGCGCCGACACGAGTGACGCGCGGATCGTTCTTCAGCTTGCGGGTCGCTATCCATTCCGCATTGGCCTCTGGATTGGTGGCGAGATAGGCGGCCAGCACCTTGTCGCCGTCCGGAACCATGGTGCGGAATTTCAGGCACGGAAAAATCCGTCCGCCGCGCCCGATTCGCCGATGGCCGTAGAAAATCGATCCACCGTCGGAAAATTTGACCAGCAGCGCTACCATGATGAACAGCGGGCTGAGAGCGATCAGACCAACCAGTGAACCGAAAATGTCGAAGCTGCGCTTGATGAGGCCGCCGATCGGCGGCGGAAAATCGGTGTCAGCCTGCGAAAAGTCCGCCGTGGCCGACTTGGCAATATCCCTCATGCGGAAACTCCATGCGTTGAACGAATGGTTCACCACACGATACCAAAAAAATGTTGCAGCGCAACACACAATTTCCTGGCCCATTGAAATAGTCACGTCATGAATTGACTAAATAATAAGCTAGCGATGCACATTTTTCGGGATGTTTAGCACATTTGTGACAATAAATGGGCAAGCTTAAAAAAATGCGGACCTTTTTGGGGCGAATCTGGGGCAAGGCGTTCTCGCAGGCCCTGAATGGTACATACTAGAGCTTTAGGAAGGCGCTAAGTTCCCAACTATTAACATAAAATACTACATAATATTCGGAATTGTACTGAAACGGGTCGGCTCCTGCAGGTTGAGTGAATTGCGGTGGTGTGCGTTGCAGCATGCCCGAGTCGATCCTGCGAGCTCAATCAAAAATATGTGCGGTTGCCCTTGCCGCCTCCTGCTCGCCTTAATAGAATTGCAAATTATACCTGTCAGAGTGGCGACAGGTTGAAAGGCCGGAAGCAACCGGTCGATAGCGGGCACCTTTACAAGCCCGCATGACAAAGGGACGGCGCTCGGGTGGGGCTATCGTTTGATAAAACCCGGGCCGGTTTATGGGCTGTTGGGTATGTCGCTTCCAAAATTCATCGTTGGGATGATTTTCGCTCTTGCAATCGTCGTCGCCTGGTCATGGCTTGGTGGCGCGTCGCTAGGCATGACGCTGCTACGCGTCATCATCTGCGCCGTGATCATCCAGGCCGGCTATTTCGTCCTCGTCTATGCCATGATCGCCCGGAGCGCGCCGACGCCTGCCGACAGGCTGCGTGAAGCCGAGAGAAAGCTGAGTTCGCCAGACGTGACCGAAGGCGAGAAGCTGGGCAACGCCCGGCGCAGCCTGCACTAGTTCCTGCAAAGGATATCCGCGACCTCAGGCCACATTGGCGGGTTCGGTTTCCGACTGCTCCCCCGACAGCATCCTCGACAGCCGGCTCGCCGGCTTCGCCTTCAGCCGCTGATACTGGCCGACCTCCACGACGCGGCCGTCTTCCATCGCCACCACCCAGTCGGCGAAGGCGATCATCGATGGCCGGTGCGCGATGGTCAGGATGGTCATCGCGCCCCGCAATCCGTCGATCGACCGGGCGATCAGCGACTGGTTCTGCCAGTCGAGCGCGCTGGTCGCCTCGTCGAGGATGAGCAGCGACGGCTTGCGCAGCAGCGCACGCGCCAGCGCAATGCGTTGGCGCTCGCCGCCCGAGAGCCGCACGCCGCGGTCGCCGACCACGGTCTCGAGCCGCTGGTCGAGCCGTTCGACGAAGTCACCGGCATGCGCGGCGCGCAGCGCGGTCCACAGATCGCCGTCGCTGGCCTGCGGCGCTGCAAGGCGCAGGTTCGCCGCGATCGTGTCATGCAGCAGGAACACGTCCTGCGGCACATAGGCCACCTGATCGCGCCAGCGCCGGCGATTGCCGGCATCGATCTCGACGCCGTCGACCAGGATCTTGCCGGCGGTCGGCTCGAGAAGGCCGAGCAGCATGTCGGCGATCGTGCTCTTGCCCGACCCCGAGGGGCCGATCAGGGCCGTGACCTTGCCGGCCGGCAGGCCGAAGGTGATGTCGCTCACCACTGCCTTGCCGGAGCCGTCATCGTAGCCGAAGGAGACGCCGCGAATATTCAGCCCGGTATCGAGCGACAGCTTTTGCGCATTCTCGGATTCGGCATGGCCAGGCTCGCGCTCGGCGTCGAAACGGGCCTGCAGGCTGCGCATGGCCGTATAGGCGGGCAGGTTGATCAGCACCTGCTGGGCCTGCGTCTGCATGTCCATGAAGCGCGGCGCGATGCGCATGAAGACGAGAAGCAGCACGACAATCTCGGCCAGCGACAGGTTGAAGCGGACCAGCGCCACATAGATGAACAGGCTGAGGCCCACGACGCTCGCCACCTGGAACACCGCGGTGCCGATCGAGCTGTTGCGCACATAGTCGATGTTGTCGGCCTTCATCTTTTCCAGGGTCGACTGCAACTGCGCGAAATAGCTGGCCTCGACATTCAGGCTCTTGGCCACCTTGATACCGCCGAGGAACTCCGAGACCGTGCGGTACTGATCCTGGCGATTGCTGGTCAGGACACGCCCGAAAGCGGTGGCGCGCGCGCGAAACGGCTGCAGTGCTATGAACATCACGATGCCGATGACGATCGCAAACGCCGTCATCACCGGTGAAATGAACATCGAGATCACGAGATAGCCCACCAAAAGCACTGATATCTGCACCAGCATCAGCAGCGAGAAGGCGGCGCCCTGGACGCGATCGATATCGCCGGTCAGGGCATGATCGAGATCGGAGCTGCGCATGCGCGAGAACACGCCCCAGCGCGCCTTGCCGATGCTCTCGAACAGGTTCATGCGCAAACGGTTGATGAAATCGAAGAGAAGCCTGGCCATGTAGACCGACTTGAAGCGGTTGAACGCGGCCTGCACGGCAACGAGCCCGACCAGCGCGCACAGCACGGTGGTCAGCTGCAGCGTTCCGTCCGGCACCAGCCAGCGCACGAAATCATTGTTCGGCAGCCTCACCGCGAAATCCTGGTCGGCGCGGCCGACCAGATGCAGCAGCGGCACAAGCAGCAGGATCGAAATGCCTTCCGTCAGGCTGCCGAGGATCAGGAACAGCAGCGCCGTCCAGGTCCGCCGCCCGCCGATCTGGGCGATGACGGCGCCGAACGCGGCGACATCGCGAAACAGCGACAGACGAAGGATCGGGGACTTCGACATGATTGCGCTCACCGCTGCCGACGGACGGCCGCCAAACCCTGGGCCGCCAAGTCGGTTTCAATCAGCTCGACGGCCTCGCCAATCCTGTCGAGGCCGGTCGGAACTTCCAGCCGAAACACGCCGACATGGTTAGCCATTGCTGAACATTGGCGAAGATGAAGTGCCGCGAAATCGCCGGAGAGCGCCGCGCGGCCGAACCGCGTCACATAGGAGAACTTGATGATCGCCGGCAGGGCAGCAATGCCAGGCAAGGGCATAATCGCGGCCTTCGCGCCGCGCTCGAGGACATAGATCCTGGTTGCCGGGACCATGCCACCGGCGAAAGCGCCATGCAGGCGATGCTGCATCTTCTCGATCGCCGGATGCACTTGCGGCCGCACCTCCGCCTGGCCAAGCGAGATCGCGGCCGCCGCGTCGGCGGCAAGCTTGATCTGGGGAAAGCCCGGAACGATCATCGGCGCGTCCGGTCTGGCGAGATGCAGCGCCACGACATCGTCGGTAAGCAGATGATGACCGGCCCGGATCAGCGCGCTTGCCGTGGTCGATTTGCCGGCACCCTTGTCGCCCATGAAGATGGCGCCCCTGCCGGCCACCGCGATGGCGCTGGCATGCAGGACGAGCAGGCCACGCTGGTGCAGCAGCAGCGCCATCACCGGCCCGAGCAGTGGAAAGGCAAGCAGGGCGTCATCGACGCCGGGCGCCGGCTCGATATCAATGCGGCTGGCATTGCTGATCAGGAAGGAGCCGACGGCATGCCAAGCCAGATATTGCCGGTCCGGCTCGAAGCGGAAGATCGTCGCGGCCTCGGACGAAGGCTTCGGCATGTCGATCGTGCCGATGGCGATCAGTATATCCGCCGCAGCCGGCTCGGCCGGCTCCAGCTCGGGCAGCGCCACGTCGGACGCCACGGTCAGGCCATAGGCCCGGTAGTAGCGCCGCTCCCGCATCGTCTGGCCATCGGAAGGAGGATCGTCAAGATATGTGGCGAGCGGCTGGTTGGGAGGCGTCATGCGTGTCTCCCGCTGTGCTGGACCTGCCGCAGCCACAGCGACAGCGAGGCCGAACGCCAGACATACTGGACATCCAGCGGCGCTGCCTGATCGGGCTGGCGCAGCAGCCGCGCATAGGCGGCGCTCACCTGCGGCAGGTTGACATAGGGCGCGATACGGCCGGCATCCGAAACCAGCAGCTGTTCCAGGAGGTCGCGGTGGTTGCGCACCATGCCGTTGACGAGATTGGCGGTGAAATCGATCTTGTCGCGCCGCCACTGCACCGCCGCCGGCAGGATGCCCTCCATGGCCCGTCGCAACACGTAGCGGCCAAAGCCGTGGCTGAGTTTCTCCTCGCCTGGCAGCGCCAGGCAGAATTCGACCAGCGGCTTGTCCCAGAACGGATAGCGCGGCTCGACGCCGAAATTGGCCGCGGCCTTGTCGAGCACTTCGAAAGAGTGCGGCACATAGCCGTTGGACAGGATCCAGCGATGGCTGAGCGCGTCGCTGGCCTGGACGCCGGGCGGCATGTAGCCGGCCCGATGGAAGCGGTCGATGAGTTCGGTCCGCCTGGCCAGGTCCGGATTGATCAGGTCGCGCCAGCTGCGGCCGCGCTGCATTTGCGTGGGCTTGCGTATCCTGTTCAGGGCACGGTTCGCCAGCTGTCTCGCCTTGGCGATGCGCCAGGCCGGTCCGTAAAGGGTCAGGAACTGGAAATAGAGGCCGAGCGTGCTGTCGCCATAAGTGTCGGAGGCGCTGCGAACCTCGCGCCAAAGGTCCAGCCACCTTCCGCCATTGGCAAGCTCGTGCAGATGGCCGTGTCCCTGTGAGACAACCTCGTCGCCGCCATGGCCGTCGAGCAGCACCTTGATGCCTTTTGCGCCCGCCGTCCGGTAAATGCCGCGGGTCAGCGTCAGGCCCGGCGCCAGGAAGGTGCCCTCCTGTTCCTCCAGCACCCGCTCGAACTCGGCGAAGGGCGCATAATTGCCGACAGGGATCAGTGTCGGATCGGTCTTCTGCTGATCGAGCACGGCATCGATGAAGACCCGTTCGTCCATCGAAGAGCCCTTCTCGAAAACCAGCGAAAAGGTCGGCAGCCTGGGTTTCCGCTCGGCGGCGTTCTGCAGGCCGGCGACACAGGCGATCGAGGAGGAATCGAGACCGCCGCTCAGCATCGCGCCGACCGACCGGCTTCCGCGCATGCGGTTGCGCACCGATTGCGAAAACAGATGCGCGAATTCCTCCGCCGCATCCGACCGCGGCGGTCGTGCCGACGGCTCGATCTGCCAGTATCGGTGCAGCACCACCTGCTGCGCGGTGACAGTTAGGCTGTGGCGCGCCGGCAGGCTGAAGATATCGCTGTAGGGGGTGGATTGCGGGTCGTCCGGAAGCCCGGCCAGAAATCCCGAAATGCGGTGCTCGCTGATGCGCACGCCGACCCCGTCAAGCCCAAGCATAGGCCCGATCTCCGAGGCAAAGGCAAAGCGCCGGTCCGCGGCGTGATAGTAGAATGGCTTGACCCCGAAATGGTCGCGCGCGCAGAACAAAAGCTGCCGCTCGGCATCCCAGATGGCAAAGGCGAAATCGCCCTGCAGGTGCGCGGGGCTGGCTTCGCCCCAGCGCAGATAGGCCCGCATCAGCAATACGGCGTCCGCAACCGACCTGTCGCGTATGCCAAGCCTCGCCATCAGCTCGTCGCGATTGTCCAGCCGGCAATCGGCGGTGATGGCGAGCTTGCCGCCTGCCATCGTCAGCGGGCCGGGACCGGCTTCATCCGTGGTGTTGAGCCAGGCGTGGCCGAGCGCGATGCCGCTGTCCAGCCACCAGGAGTTTCCGTCGGGCCCGCGATGGCGCATGCGGGCCAGCATCCGCTGGATGTCGCTTGCCGCGTCCACCGGCGCGGGGTCCTGTCGCAGCAGGATTCCGGCGACGCCGCTCATCGGCTGCCGTGGTCGACCAGATGCGCGAAACCATCGACGGAGCCGCCAAGCACGACATGGTTGTCGCTGACCAGCCAGGCATGCGCCTTCAACTGCTCGCCCGTGCCGCGTTCGATGCCGATGCGGATGTTGGAGGCATTGCCCTGGCGCGCGAGAATGTATTGGCCCGAAAGCGCCTGGGTAAGGCAGGTAGCGCGCGGAACGAACCGTGCGGCAGCGGCAACCCCCCAGGCGACGAGCCGCAACTCGCCCATGCTGGCGCACTGGCGCGCGTTGAGTCGGGTCACCATGCCGCGAACACGGTTGTAGGAGAACAAGGTCAGCCCCAGCCGGACGGTCGCGACCACCAGCAGGCAATGGCAGAGGAAAAGTGCTTCCGGGCCACTCAGGGACAGGACCCTGGCCGATCCCCGGCCGGGCCGGCGGTTGGCAGGCCTCGGTCTCTGGTCCGTCGCAGGTCTCCGCCGCGAGATCATGGCCTTTTGCGGAACCTGCCTAGACAAGTGCCTCATTGTGCAGCCTCGCAAGTCCGTTTTCGGCGAAGCCCCTAAGCAAGGCGTCGACGTCAGCCTTGCAGCGCTCGGCGTCGACATTGTAGCGCGCAAGCACGGCGCTGCGGATATCGGCGATCGACTTCGGCTCCTGGATTTGCTCCCAGATGAACGCGCCGACGCTGTTGAGGCTGTAATAGATATTGGATTTCAGGTTGAGAAGCGCGAGGCCATCGCCGAATTCACAGGCCACCGCATCCCCGGTGGCACTTACGCAATCGTGCTCGGATGGGTTCCAGTTCATGCCAAAACCTCGTTAGCAACACACGGTCTACGCGTCGTCAGTTCAAAAGCGGAAAGTCGGGGATTTTCATCCCCGGCTCCATTTACGGTCTTCAATCCTGGAGGCCCAACGTCACTCCTCCAGAACCAAGCTGGTCTCAGGAGAACGTCAGATCGCCAATCGGGGTGTGCGCCGGAAACGACGCGTCGATTGCCGTGCTGCCGCCACCGCCCTGGGTAATGGTTTCGATCGAACCATGTACCGTCAGGCTTGGCGTTTCGTACTCATGCTTTTCAACATTCTGTTCCATTTTACTCTCCAATGAGGACTGGAAACGGCCTGTCGAGTGCCGTCAGCACTTTCATGCTGCGATGCAATAGCTGCATAGCAACATTTATGAGTCAAGCCTGATTTACTTCTGGTTAATCAATTACGGGTTGCGGGCGTCACCATGCGTGTGCGGAATGCTCAAGATTCGGCCGCTGTCGAGCTGAAGCTCGGTGCAGTCTGCCTTCAGCACGGGCTATTATTTAAGCAATTGAATTTGCTTGCATAAAAAGTTCATGGCGGTGGCGCTTTTTTAGGCATGGCTAAAAAGATGAATTCTTGTTAGCCAGCCGGTGTCGATGATCAGCTGAAGCCGCCTCGATTGGGTCGGGATTTCAGCCGTATGTTGCGCTGCTCGAGAAACGGCGGCAAACGCTCTGGTTGCAAAATTTCGCGCCGTGAAAGGAAAGACTTTACGGCGTCGAGCTTTTTGAGGATGCTTTGTTTCGCACCTGCAGCATAAACGTCGTGCAAACCGCATTTTGGAGACTATGCGCTCAATGGCCTTGCCGGAAAGTTCCTATGAACGACTGCGCGCAGCCGACTGTGCCGACGAGATTGGCTATGTGCAGGCCTGCCTGCGGTTGTATTTCTCAGGCGCGGCGGCTGCGGCCGGCGATGTGTCGACGCCGAGCCTTTCCGCCACCGCCGTCGCCGATATCGCCAGGCTGAACAAGGTCGCCACCTTCGTTTTGAAAGCGCTGTCGCGCGCCCCGGCCAGCGAAAGGCCCGCCGAGCTTTTCCAATGGCTCGACGCCTATCGTAGGCGGACGGTTTCGATGAACGCCGCCTGTCTCATGGATTCGATGACGATCCATACGGCGCTGCGCGACAGGCAGATCGATTTCGTCTTTCTCAAAGGTCCCTTCCAGCAGCATCTGCTCTATGACGACCATTTCATGAAGCCTTCGGGCGATGTCGACATCCTGGTTTCCCCGGCCGGATTCTCGAAAGCACGCGATGCGCTGCGCTCGATCGGCTATGAGGTCTCAGGCAAGTCACGCTCCGTCTGGTGGGTTCGCTTCCTTGGCGAACAGCACATGATCCGTGGCAACGGGCCGTCCACGGTCGACCTTCATTATCGCCTCCAGCAGCCCGGTTCGCCCAGCCCGCGCGATGCCGACGGCTTCCTGCGGCGCAAGCGGCTGGTCGAGATCACCGGCACCGAAGTGCCCTTCACGTCGGCCGCCGACACGCTGATGCTGTCCTGCATCAGCGTCGCCAAGGCCCTGTTCAACCACGAACCCTGTGCCGGCTATGTCTGCGATATCAGGGCCAGCGCCAACCGTCTTGGCGAGGCCGATCAGCAGCGTGTGCTGGATGCAGCGGTAAGCCAGGGGCTGGACGACACGTTGCTGCTCGGCCTGCGCGCCGCCGATGTACTGCTGGGCGCCACCGGCACGCTTCTGTCGGAGCGGGCCAAGCCGATCTTGTCGCGCATCGGCAATGATGACCTGCTCAACATGGTCATCGCGCCATGGCTGTCGTCCTTGCGGTGGCCGCAGCGGCGAACGGTGTTGTGGGAATTGTGCGGCAGGGCTCCCGTGCGCTACCTGGCCGAGGCCGGCTGGGCAGCGTCGGCGGATCTCAGTCGCCGCATCTTCGAGCGGCCGGCCAGCCCGTGATGGCGGTGGCGTCGCAATACGTACAGGGCGAGGGCAAATCGGAACCTGTGCAAGAGGCTAACCCATGTCGATGACGAAATCAGAGGTCTGCGTGATCATCGCGGCCAAAAATGCGGCACGCACGATCGCGGTCGCCATCGCGTCCGCATTGCGCGAATCCGAGGTGGCGGAGGTCGTCGTCGTTGACGACGGCTCCACCGACAACACGACCGAGGTCGCCCGCGCCGCCGACGACGGCAGCGGCCGGCTCAGGGTCATGCGCCTCGACGTCAATCGTGGCCCCTCCTTCGCTCGCAATGCCGCGATCGCCGGCTCGAAAGCGCCGTTCATCAGCATTCTGGATGCCGACGACTTCTTCCTCGAGGGCCGGTTCCGCAACCTGTTTGCCGCCGCCGACTGGGATTTCGCGGCCGACAACATCATGCTCATCAGGGATGATGCGACGAGCGACGCGACCAAGATCGTCGCCCCGGATTTTGCCGCCGATCCGGAATTCCTCGACTTCGAGCGCTTCGTCGAAGGCAACATCTCCAGGCGCCGCGTGCAGAGAGGCGAGCTTGGCTTCTTGAAGCCGGTGATCAGCCGCGCCTTCCTCGACCGGCACCGATTGCGCTACGACGAAAGCCTGCGGCTGGGCGAGGATTACGAGCTCTACGCCCGCGCGGTCGCCCACGGCGCGCGGTTCAAGGTCATCCGTTCCTGCGGCTACGGCGCCATCGTACGCGCTGATTCGCTCAGCGGCCGCCACAAGACGCAGGACCTGAAGCGGTTGGCCGACGCCGATCTGGCGCTGCTGGCGATAGACAGCCTGCCGGAAGGCTCCAAGGCGGTGCTGCGGCGGCACGAGCGGCATGTGCGCGACAAATACCGGCTGCGCAATTTCCTCGACGTGAAGGCCGAGCGCGGGCTGGCTTCGGCCGCGGCCTACGCCTTTGCAAGTCAATCCAACCTGGTCCCCATCGTCCAGGGCGTGGCCTCCGACAAGCTGGAGGCACTGTTTCGGCGCGTTGGCCTTGTGTCCGGGCAAAAGCGCGTGCCGCCGCTGCGTTTCCTGATGGCCGGGACCAGTGCGGGCAAGGAGCGGTAAGGGGCGGGAATGCTCGCTTCATCCGTCAAACAGCATTCGCACGGCGCAAACCATTTCCACTGGATTTAAGAGTTTACGAATTGGGTGGTTGCCTCACGGCTCCGACGATGGCAGTCTATGTTGCGGTGCAGCAAATTGAATGACCAACCGAACTGGCCCCCGATCGGATTGGTCCGACGTCTCTCCGGTCAAAAGGAGCTGGACAATGCGGTACGAGCTTTTCAGCCCCGCTTGCGGGGATCGGCCAGTGGTCGGCAGGCAAGCCGGCGATAACAGGAATTTAAGCCCATGGCCTCGATATTTGGCTTCAGATCAAGGGATCCTGCCCGCGACCGGCAGGCCGACATAGCGCGCCACGACCGGCTGGCGAAACTGTTCGAGCAGATCGCCGCCGAGATCGAGGCCGAGAAAACCGGCCTGGAGAGCCGCTACCGCAAGACGGCGACCAATGCGGCCTTTCTTGTCGAAGCCATGGAAAACGGCTCCGCTTCGCAGAGGCGCTCATCCGAAGTCAGCGCGCTGACGCAATCGATCCTGAATTGCGAGCGCCGCATCGCCGCCTTGTCGCGCCAGGACGGCCTGATGAAAGAGCTGCGTCATTCGCTGAATATGGTCTTCGACGCGGCTGGGGAGTCCGATTCGGCCGACGCGGCCGATTTCGCCAGGCCCGCGGGCGCCGGCCGGGCGTGAGACTACTTCAAAGGCATGATGCAAGCTTCGAAGGTATGATGCAGACAGGAGAGGATTTCGGGAGGGCCGAAGAGGAGGCCAAGGTTGGCCCGTTTGGAAGCGGTTCAAACGTCGACTTTGGGTTGGGGACGCACAGCACAAAGGTGAGTTTGGTATGAATTTGGATCCGAAAACCACGTCCACGTCAGCAATTGACGCAACCTCCGTCGCGCATCAGACCCGGCAAGCCGACCTGCGGCGGTTGGGCTTGATCGGCGGGTTGCTGCTGGCTGCTCTCGGCAGCCTCTTTGCGGCTCCCTCCCATGCGCAGGATATCCAGTCCGCTCCCTCTTTCGTCGATGATTTCAAGAGCTTCGACAAGTCGCGCTGGTATGTGTCCGATGGCTGGAGCAATGGCAGTCATCAGAATTGCACCTGGTCGAAGGGGCTGGTGGAGCTTTCAGACGGTGTGCTGTCGCTTGGCTTCGAAAAACAGAAGCTGAAGGATCGCGAGTTCGCCTGCGGCGAGATCCAGACCAAGCAGCGCTTCGGCTACGGCACCTATGAGGCACGGCTGAAGACCGACACCGGCTCCGGCCTCAACGCGGCCTTCTTCACCTATATCGGCCCGTCGGACAAGCAGCCCTGGGACGAGATCGACTTCGAGATCCTGACCAAGGACACCTCCAAGGTGCAGGTCAACGCCTATATCGACGGCAAGGGCAAGAACGAGAAGCTGGTCGAGGTGCCGGGCGGCACGGACAAGGGCTTCAACGACTACGCCTTCGTCTGGGAGAAGGACAGTTTGCGCTGGTACGTCAACGGCCAGCTGGTGAACACCATCACCGACCCGGCGAAGCTGCCCAGCCATGCGCAGAAGATCTTCTTCAGCCTTTGGGGCAGCGACACCATGAAGGGTTGGATGGGCGCCTTCGCGGATCCGGGCCGCAAGCTTTCGCTGCAGGTCGAACGCGTTGCCTTCACCGCGCTCGGCCAGCCATGCCAGTTTCCGGAATCGCTCGTATGCAGCGTAAAAGAGTTGGGAAAGACGAATTGAACCGGCCGGACCGAGAACGGGTCGCGGCCATGGATGGGAATGAAACCGAATGAACTTGACGGTGTTTGGAATTGGCTATGTCGGCCTCGTGCAGGCGGCGGTGCTTGCCGAGGTTGGCCACCAGGTGGTTTGCGTCGACATCGACGAAGGCAAGGTGGAGCGCCTCAACCAGGGCTTCGTGCCGATCTTCGAGCCAGGCCTCGAAACCATCGTCAGGGAGAATCATGCCGCCGGCCGCATCAAATTCACCACCGATGCCGCCGCCGCCGTCCGGCACGGTGAAATCCAGATGATCGCGGTCGGAACGCCGCCCGGCGAGGACGGCTCGGCCGACCTCAAATATGTTCTGGCCGTCGCCGAGACCATCGGCCGCGAGATGGATAGCGCCAAGATCGTCGTCGGCAAGTCGACCGTGCCGGTCGGCACCTGTGAAAAGGTGAAAGCCAGGATCGCCGAAACGCTGAAGAAGAGAGGGCGTGAGGATCTTGCCTTCGACGTCGCCTCCAATCCCGAGTTCCTCAAGGAAGGCTCGGCCGTCGCCGACTGCATGAAGCCCGACCGCATCATCGTCGGCACCTCGAGCGAGGGGACCGAGGCGGTGATGCGCGAGCTCTACGCGCCCTTCAACCGCAACCACGAAAAGATGATCGTGATGGATGTGCGCAGCGCCGAATTCACGAAATACGCCGCCAACTGCATGCTGGCCACCAAGATCAGCTTCATGAACGAGATGGCCAATCTGGCCGAGCAGCTCGGCGCCGACATCGAGGAGGTGCGCAAGGGCATCGGCAGCGATCCGCGCATCGGCTACCACTTCATCTATCCCGGTCTCGGCTATGGCGGCTCATGCTTTCCCAAGGACGTCCGCGCCCTGATCAAGACCGCCGAGGGCGTCAAGTTCGATGCCAAGCTGCTGCGCGCCGTCGAGGAGCGCAACAATGACCAGAAATCCGTGCTGTTCGACAAGGTGAACCGCTATTTCAAGGGCAATCTCAAGGGCAAGACCTTTGCGCTGTGGGGCCTGGCTTTCAAACCCAACACCGACGATATGCGCGAGGCGCCGGCGCGAGTCCTGATGGAAGCGCTGTGGAAGGCCGGCGCGACCGTACAGGCTTACGATCCCGAGGCGATGCAGGAATGCCAGGCCATTTACGGCCTGCGCGACGACCTGCTGCTCTGCGGCACCAAGGAAGCGGCCCTGCGCGGCGCCGATGCGCTGCTCATCGCCACTGAATGGAAGAGCTTTCGCGCCCCGTCCTTCGATGCGTTGAAGGACGCGCTGACCACGCCGGTCATCTTCGACGGCCGCAACCTCTATGACCCCAAGGTCGTGGCGCGCCACGGCATCGAATATCACTCGATCGGCAGAATGGCGGCATGAGGGCGAGCGTGGGAAGCAAGCGGAATTTCGCACACGCGCACGGCGCGGAAAGGAGTTGCGGCTGATGGTGCTGGACGTAAAGCCAGAGCAAATCACCAAGGATCATTTCGATCTCATCGCGATCGGTTCCGGTTTCGGTTCGGCCTTCTTCCTGCACGAATTCGCCAAGCGGCGTAAGGCGCGCATCCTGATCCTGGAATGGGGTCGGCACAACACGCATGAATGGCAGCTCGGCCAGAACGCCAACACCGACATCGACGACGAGACGACCTACAAGACCAACTCCGACAAGCCGTGGAACTACACGATCGGACTGGGTGGCGGGACCAACTGCTGGTTCGCCCAGACGCCGAGGTTCCATCCCAATGACTTCAGGCTGAAAAGCACCTATGGCATCGGCAATGACTGGCCGATCAGCTATGACGATGTCGAGCCGTTCTACTGCGATGCCGAAGAGATCATGTCGATCTCCGGCGATCCCGACATGGCGGCGATGCTGCCGCGATCGAAACCGTTTCCGCAACCGCCGCATCGCATGTCGACGCCGGACAAGATGATGAAGGCGGCCCAGCCCGACCAGCATTTCGTTATGCCGACCGCCCGCGCCCGAGTGCCGACCGCGCAGCGCACCTCGTGCTGCGCCAATCTGCGCTGCTGGCTGTGCCCGGTCGACGCGAAATTCACCGCCAACAATGGCCTGATGCATGTCTTCGAGCATCCTGACGTTTCGGTCTGCCTCGGCGCGGAAGTGCGGCGGCTTGATCAGGTCGGCGGCACGGTCCGTTCGGTCACCTTCGTTCATGACGGCAAGGAGTATCAGGTCAGCGGCGACCTCTTCATTCTCGGCGCCAACGCCATCCAGAGCGCGGCGATCATGCTGCGCTCGGGGCTGGGAGACGAATTCGTCGGGCGCGGCCTGCATGAATCCTATGGCTGGAATTTCGAGGTCTATCTCGACGGCGTCGACAATTTCGACGGCAGCACCATCACCACCGGACTGAATTTCGGCCTCTATGACGGTCCGCACCGGTCCGAGCACGCGGCGGCGCTGGTCTATTTCGAGAACCGCTGGCAGCACGGGATGCGCGCCGAGAAGGGACGTCTGCGGCAGGCGCTGCCGTTGGTCGTGGTCACGGAAAACCTGCTCGATCACGAGAATTTCGTCACCCTCGACGAGGACGACAATGCCTTCGTCTCCTTCAAGGCGCCGTCGGACTATGCGGTCAAGGGCATGGCCCGGGCGCTGGACAAATTACCGGCACTGCTTGCCCCGCTGCCGGTCGAACGGCTCTTCGACCGCGGCATCCGGCCAACGGAATCGCATGTCCAGGGCACACTGAGGATGGGTACCGGCCCCGCTGATTCGGTGATCGACAGCAACATGATCCATCACCGGTTGAGAAACCTGGTTGTCGTCGGCACCAGCACCTATCCGAGCTGCTCCTGCGCCAATCCAAGCCTGACCGCGGCGGCTTTGTCCCTGCGGGCGGCGAGCCGGATCGCGTGAGAGGAGCGGGCCGATGATCGAAGTCACACGGCGCTCCGCACTGGCCATCCTGGCGGGTGGCGTTGCCTCGACGGGCGTTGCCTATGCCGCCGTCTCCTCGTTTTCGGACGAGGATCTGGTTCGCGTCACGCTGGAAAAATACCTCGGCAGGCTGAATATGCGCATCGAGCATCTGCAGCAGTTCGTGCTGGAGTTCCGCAACCGCAACCCCTGGATCTTTCCGAGCGAGAAACTTAGCGACGCAGTCACTCTGGTCGAGGAGCTCAAACTGGGCGCCGCCCGCCGTCTGCTGCCCCAGGAGAAGCGGGAAGATCTGATACATTTCGACCGCTGGGTCATCGCCGAATTCCATATGCTGACGGACTACGCCTGGCGCAGTTCGCCTGACGATCCGATCCGGTTCACCGGATGGAACTCATGCACCAATCCGTTCGCGACGCTTGATCCGCCACAGAGCGCTTGAGGCGCCTTCGACGCGGCCGTTGATCGGCCGCATGACTGAAACGCGAAAGACCAGGAGCCAGGATCATGAAAGTCCTCTTTGCCAGCGGCAACGGCTATCCGCCCGAGTTCGGTGGCGGCGTCCAATCCAGCACGCATCATCTGGTGCAGCAGCTGATCGAACATGGCCATGAAGCGTCGGTGCTCTGCGCCCTGTTCGGCGACGGCATGTTCGGCTTCAAGGCGCGCGCCAAGATGAAGCTCATGCGGCAACCGGCGGTCGTCGACAGCTTTCCCGGTTACCCGGTGATAAGGACATGGTTTCCCTGGGAGGCGGCAGGGTTTGCCGTCAAGAAACTGAAGCCGGATGTGACGGTGGTCCAGTGCCACAAATCGGTTCCGCTCGGCAAAGCCCTGCAGGCCGAGGGCGTGCCGCTGGTGGTCTATCTCAGAAATGTCGAGTTCCATGAGCTGGGCGGCGATTTGCGCGAGTTGGGTTCCGCGCTCTACATCGCCAATTCGGAGTTCACCGCGCGCAGCTACAAGAGGGAATTCGGCATCGAGGCGACGGTCATTCCGCCGACCATCAACCCGACGCAGTACAGCACGCCGACCACGGGCCAGTTCGTCACCCTGATCAATCCCTATGAGGAGAAGGGCTTCGAGCTGGCGGTGCGCATTGCCGGCGCCTGCCCGGAAATCCCGTTCCTGTTCGTTGAAAGCTGGAAGCTGGAGGACGACCATCGCGCGCGCATCGAGGAGACGATCGCGCCGCTCGGCAATGTCACGCTGGAGAGCCGCACCAACGACATGAAGACGATCTATGGCCGCACCAGGATCCTGCTCGCGCCCTCGAAATGGGAGGAGGCCTGGGGCCGCGTCGCGTCCGAAGCCCATTGCAGCGGCATCCCCGTCGTCGGTTCCCGGCGCGGCGGTCTGCCCGAAGCCATCGGCCCCGGCGGCACGGTGCTCGACTATGACGCTCCGCTCATCGACTGGGTCGCGGCCGTCAGGCAGCTGTGGAACGACAACAAGGAATATGAGCGGGTTTCAAACCTCGCGCGCGGCTTCGCGGCGCGTCCGGAGCTCGATCCCGATCGGCAGTTCGTCACCTTCTTCTCGATACTGGACAGGGCGGTGCGGCAGCGCGCGCTGCAGGCCGCTTAGAGCAATTCCAGGAAAAGTGTTTTCCGTCCGGAATTGCGTTAAAACAATAGGATAGAGCGGTTCGCCGTTTCTGTGAAACGGTTAAACGCTCTAGCCAGCACTCAGCAAGCCAGCCGATCAGGCCGGGCGCTTGACCCGGCTTTTCAGCGTTTCATAGCCGCGGGCGCCAAGCAGGGCGCGGGCCAGGGCCTTGGCGGCGCCCTTGCGGCTTTGCTGCGAGTTGATCTGCCGCAACCTGGCCGGCAGGTTGCGCGCCGCCTGGCCGAGCGCCGGCAGCGACAGTGCGTCGGGAAAGCTCACCATATGGGTCTCGACACACAGCACCGGCTTGCCTGACAGCTCCGTGATCTTCAGCGCCTGCGCATGTTCGCTTTCGATGAACAGGATGGCGTTGGACTTGCGGTAGAAATCGGCCTTGAAACTGCCATGCGCGCCGAGCCGCTGACGCTCCGCCTTGCTCGGCAGGTCGAGCATGATCAGCTGGTCGTACAGGATCCCGTTCTTGGCCAGCCACGCCTCGGTCAGCGCGCGGTATTTCTCCAGCCGGCTGGTGACCAGCCAGCCGATCCTGTGGGTCGGGGCATGCAGCGGCCGCGCTTCGCTGAGGAATTTCTCATAGGCCGGACCATCGTCGTTTTCCGCCTCGGTCGGATCGAGGCACAGCACGCCGTCTATGTCGACGCAGCATTGCGCTAGGAATTTGTGATGCATGAAATTCCACTGGAACATGCGCGGATGCGGCACCACTTCGAAGACGACGTCGGTTTCCCGATGCTTCGGCTCCAGGCCGAATACTGCGGCATAGATGAAATCACCCTCGATGCCGGCAGCCTCGATACGGGCACGGGCATCGCGCATGGCGTTGCCGCCGGCGATGCTGTCGTCGATCACAAGCACCTTGCGCATGTCCGAGACCTTGCGGTCGAGTGCGGCGCGCCGCTTGGTGATGCCTGACGTATAGACCCGGCCTTCCAGGAAGGAATCCAGATCGGTCATCGGAATGTTCGCCGCAAGGCTGACCAGCGTCCCCGCCAGCACGCCGCTTCTGGGCACGCCGACCACAAGGTCGATGTCGCGCGGCAGCCGGTGAAGGTTGCCGACAATCGTGTCGTTCATGTCGGAGATCGATCGGTAGTGCATGGATCAGACCTGATGTTCGTGTGGATATTGGGTAGCCGGCAAAGGTGCCGAAATTATTGCGCCTCGCGCGGCATTGCCGCCGGCCGTCTTGCCGGCAGCATTTTCAGGGCCTCGCGCAAGGCCTCGCGGCCGGATGCGAAGGCCAGCGCGACGACAACGGTGATGAGGTAGGCAAGCATGGCACCGCTGGCCAGGGCGACGACATGCTGCTGCGGCAGCATCGGCTTGATCAGCCAGACCGCCGCCAGTGCCAGATGCGCGCCGAGCACGAACGGCGTTGCCGCGCGCAGCACATGGCTGGCCCGCAGCGGTCCGCTCTTGCCGACATAGAGCCACAGGAACGGCGTGCGCAGATATTCGCTGACCGCATAGGCGATCGCCACGCCGAGCGCGCCATAGGGCAGGCCGAGCGCGAAGGCGAGCACCGAGGTCACGGCGGTGATGATGCCCCAGCGCATGAAGTCGCCGGAGCGGCCCTGGCTGACGAAAAGCCAGCCCGCCGGGTTGTTGAGCGGCTGCAGCAGCCCGGCAAAGCCGAGCGCCAGGAAGATCGAGGCGCTTGCGCGCCACTGTTCGCCGAGCACGAAGGGGATCAGCACATCCGACATCGCGGTGGCGAAGGCGACGCCGGGCAGCGCCACCAAAAGGATCAGCGGCATGACGCGCAGATAGGCGCTGCGGTAGCGGTCCGGCTCATCCTTCAGCCTGGACAGCGCCGGCACCATGACCTTCGACAGCGGATTGGTGATCTGGCTGAGCGGGAACAGAAGCAGCTTGTAGGCGCGGTCGTAGAGGCCGAGTTGCTGCTCGCCCCAGTATTTGCCGATCAGCACATTGTCGAGGTTGCGGGCAAAGAAATTGGCGAAGTTGAAGCCGGTGATGCCGGCGCCGAAATGTATCAGCTCGCCGATGCCGGCGACCTTGCGCGGCAGGCCGGGCCGCCAGCGCGAGCTTGCCCAGTAGCACAGCGTCGGCAGCACCGCGCCGGTCAGCGTGCCGGCAAACAGCGCCCAGTAGGAGCGGTCGATGAAGGTCCAGGCAATCGACACAATCAGCCCGGCAACCGCGCTGGCGACGTCGATGATCGCCAGGCGCCCGAACTGCATGCGTCGTGTCAAAAGCGCCAGATGCTGGGCGCCGAGCCCATAAGCCATGATTTGCAGCCCGAACGCGGCGACCAGCCCGGCCACGCGCGGCTCGCCATAGAAGGCCGCGACCAACGGTGCCGCACCCGCGAGCACGCAGGCCAGGATGGCGCTGACCGCGACATTGATCCAGAAGAGGTAGTTCACCTCCTCATGGCGGATGCCCGATTTCTGGATCGTCGCCTGGGTCAGGCCGAAATCCTGGAACAGCGCGATGAAGGCCAGCACGGGCGCGCACATCGCCACGACGCCGAAATCCTGCGGCGACAAGAGCCGCGACAGCACGATGACGGATATGATCTGTGTCGCGACCCGCACCGATTGCGACATGGCGGTCACCACCGCGCCGCGCCCGACCGATTTACGCAGCGAGCCTTCCGGCGGATCGAATGGGTTGGCTTCCAAATTCAGGATTCCTGATTTTTGCGCGGATTTCCGAACCCTGAAAATCCACGACCGCCGCCATCCCCAAACTACGGCAATAATTTTGCAGTGCAACAGAAAATGTCCATTACCGCGCCAAAAATGTTGCGATGCAGCAAGAGCTGTACTAGCATCCCTTTGGGTGGGGTCAAACAGCGGTCGAGTTTTCATGCTGCATGTCTTGTACCTGGTGCACGATGTTTCCGATCCGGCGGTTCGCCGACGGATCACAATGCTCAGGACAGGCGGCGCCCGGGTCACTCTGGCGGGCTTTCGCCGCACCGCAACCCCGATTGCCGATATCGAAGGATTGCAGCCGGTCGACCTTGGGGCGACGCGCGACGGCCGATTCGCCCAGCGCCTGGCGGCGGTCGCGAAAGCGACGGTTTCGATAGGCGCGAAGCTGAAGGGCGCGCCGCGGCCCGATCTCATCATCGCGCGCAATCTGGAAATGCTGGCGCTGGCGCGCCGCGCCAGGTCGGCCTTCGGCGCCACGGTGCCGATTGTCTATGAATGCCTCGACATCCACCGCCTGGTGCTTCGCGACGACATCTTCGGCAAGGCGCTGCGCGCCACCGAGCGCCATCTGGCGCGCGACGTGAAGTTGCTGGTGACCAGTTCGCCCGCCTTCATCGCCAATTATTTCAAGCCCTTCCGCCAGGTTGCCGCCCCCGTCGAGCTGATCGAGAACAAATATTTCGAGGCAGCGGCGATCCTGCCCGGCGAGCGTGAAACAGTCGAAGCGCCTGCCGCCCCGCCCTGGCGAATCGGCTGGTTCGGAGCACTGCGCTGCCGGCGCTCGCTCAAGCTTCTGGCTGATTTCACCCACCGCATGGACGGACGTTTCGAAATCGTGCTGCGCGGCCGTCCGGCGCTCTCCGAATTCCCGGATTTCCACGCCTTCGTCGATGCCGAGCCTTATCTGTCGTTTCGTGGACCTTACCGCAATCCGGAGGACATGGCGGCGATCTACCAGGACGTGCATTTCTCCTGGGCGATCGATTTCTTCGAGGAGGGGCAGAATTCGGAGTGGCTGCTGCCCAACCGTCTCTATGAAGGCTGCCGTTTCGGGGCGGTGCCGATCGCTATGGGCCATACGGAAACCGGACGGTTCCTCAGCCAGCAGGACATCGGCATCCTGTTGCCCAAGGCGACGCCCGAGGCGCTCGAAACTGCGCTCGGCACGATGGAGGAGCAGCGCTTCGGCAGACTGAAGGCGCGCGTGCTTGCCCGCAATCCGAGGACGTGGAGCTACGATCGCAGCGACTGCAGCGCGCTGGTCGAAAAGCTGCGCCGCCTGACCACCGTGCGCGAGCCCCTCGCGACTGAAGCCCTGGCATAGGATGAACATCGCCCGATGACGCAAGCGCTTCCCTCCAGCCTGATCGTGATCCCTTGCCTGAACGAGGCAGCCCATATCAGTGCGCTTCTCGGCCAGCTTTGCCCGGCGGCGGCAAGGCTTGGCGCCCGGATCGTCGTTGCCGATGGCGGCAGCACGGACGGCACGCTGGCCATTGTCGAGCAGATCGCCGCCAAGGACCCGCG
The DNA here is from genome assembly GCF_016756575.1 of Mesorhizobium sp. 131-3-5. Lineage (NCBI taxonomy): Bacteria > Pseudomonadati > Pseudomonadota > Alphaproteobacteria > Hyphomicrobiales > Phyllobacteriaceae > Mesorhizobium > Mesorhizobium sp. 131-3-5. The sequence goes on along the minus strand of NZ_AP023254.1, from coordinate 252,400 downwards.
CGTTGTCCTGCTTCACAACAAGCGGCGCATCCAGAGCGCGGCGATCAATCTCGCCGTCGGCACTTTTGGCGAAGGTGCGGAATATCTCATCCGCATCGACGCGCATGGCGGCTATCCCGACGATTATTGCGACCGGCTGCTCGAGGAGGCGCTGGCCACATCAGCCGATTCGGTCGTGGTTTCGATGCTGACCAGCGGCAGCGGCGCCGTGCAGAAATCGGTCGCGGCGGCGCAGAATTCGAAACTCGGCACCGGTGGTTCCAAGCATCGTCACCTCTCCGCTGGAGAATGGGTCGACCACGGCCATCACGCGCTGATGCGGATATCGGCCTTCGGTGCTGTCGGCGGCTATGACGAGACCTTCAGCCACAATGAGGATGCCGAGCTCGACTACCGGCTGCGGCAGGCCGGCTACAGCATCTGGATGAGCGGCAAGACGCAGATGGTCTACTATCCGCGCGCCTCGCTCAAAGGTCTCTATTTCCAGTATCTCGGCTATGGCCGCGGCCGCGCCAAGAATGTGCTGAAGCACCGCGTCATCCCGAAGGTCCGGCAGATGGTGCCGCTGGCGGTCCTTCCGGTGGTTCTTCTGGCGGCCTTCTCTTTCGTGCACTGGATCGCGGCTGTGCCGCTGCTGGTCTGGGCTTCGGTCTGCCTCGGCTACGGCCTGGTGACGGCCATTCGCCAGCGCAATGCCGACATCGCGCTGGCGGGCGTCTCGGCCATGGTCATGCATTTCGGCTGGTCCGTCGGCTTCTGGCTGCAGCTTCTCGGCCTCGGCGCGCGACGCGGGGTGGCGTGATGGTGGCTCAGGCCAAGAACCGCAGCATCGACATCGGCGTGTGCACGTTCCGCCGGCCGGAACTGGCCGACACGCTGCGCTCGCTCGCCGCCATGGACATGCCTGAGGGCTTCGATATCAGCGTCATTGTCGCCGACAATGACGACACGCCGAGCGCGCAGGCATTGGTGACGGCGCTGTCGCAGGAATTGGCGCTGCCGATCCGCTACCGGCATGCCCCGGCGCGCAACATCTCGGTCGCCCGCAACGCTTGCCTCGATGCCAGCGAGGCGGATTTCCTCGCCTTCATCGACGACGATGAGACTGCCTCCGCCCGTTGGCTGGCCGAGCTGGTGGCGACGGCCGAGGAGAGTGGTGCAACGGCGGTGCTCGGCCCGGTGCGGGCGCTCTACCGCCCTGATGCGCCCGAATGGATGCGGCGCGGCGACTTCCACTCGACCTTGCCGGTCTGGGTGCGCGGCGAGATCCGCACCGGCTACACCTGCAACGTCCTGCTGCGCATGCGGTCGGACAGCCTGCGCGGCCGTCGCTTCAGCCTGGCGCGCGGCCAGACCGGAGGCGAGGACACCGAACTCTTCGATCAGATGGTCAAGGCCGGCGGCCGCATCGCCTTCGCTCAAGAGGCCTGGGTGGACGAGGTGGTGCCGCGCTCAAGGGCCGCGTTCGACTGGCTCGGCCGCCGTCGCTTCCGTGTCGGTCAGACGCATGGTCACCTGTTGGGCAGCAATGCGCGCGGCATCGGGTTGATCAAGCATGTCGGCCTTGCCGCGGCAAAGGCGGCCTATTGTTTCGCCGCGGCCCTTCCCGTGGTCGCCAGCCCGGTGCGCAGGAACCGCAGCGTGCTGCGCGGCATCATGCATGTCGGCGTCGTCAGCGGCCTTGTCGGCGTCCGCGAACTGCGCCTCTACGGTCAGTCGTCACCTGGGGAAGGAGGCAAGCGTGCAGCCTGACGTTTCCCCAACCTCCGATGTTTCAGTCCCCGATGTTTCCTTTGTCATCGCCGCCTACAATGCCGAGGCGACGCTCGACCGCGCGATTGCCAGCGCCATCGCGCAGAAGGGCGTCAGCGTCGAGATCATCGTCGTCGACGACCAGTCGCGCGACGCCACGCTCGATGTGGCGCGGGCCTACCCGCAGGACATTGTGCGCGTCGTCGCGCTCGCCAGGAATCGCGGTCCCGGCGGCGCCCGGAATGCCGGGCTCGACGTCGCCCGCGGCAGATGGGTCGCGGTTCTCGATTCCGACGATGCCGTCTTCCCCGGTCGCATCGCCGCCATGATCGGCCGCGCCGAAAAAGCGGGTGCCCAGATCGCCGTCGACAATCTCCAGGTCATCCGCGAGGACGGTGTCGTGGAGGATGCGATGTTCCCAAGGCGGTATCTGGAAGGCCTGAGCGAGATTTCGCTGGCCACCTACATCGCCGGCAACGTGGTCTTCGAATCGAAGTTCAACCTCGGCTACCTCAAGCCGATCTTCCAGCGCCGGTTCCTGGACGAAAACCGGCTTCGCTATGACGAGAAACTGAGGATCGGCGAGGATTACATCCTGTTTGCCGAGGCGCTCGCCAAGGGCGGCAGATGCGTGGTCGAGCCTGAGATCGGCTACGCCTACCATATTCGCAGCGGTTCCATCTCGCGTGTGCTCGAGCTTCACCATGTAGAAGCGATGCGCAAGGCGGATGCCGTATTCGCTCAAACCCATCGGATGGACAAGGCGGCCCAGGCGGCCTTTGCCCGGCGCGGCCGCAGCCTGCGCAAGGCAGCCTCCTTCCTGGCAATGGTCCAGCACATCAAGGCGCGGTCCCCGCTCAAGGCGATCCGGACGGCGCTCAGCGACCCGGCGGCGGTCAGGCATATGGGCATGCCGATCGCCGTGCGGTTGCGACGAGTAGCGGCACAATTTGCCGTGGGGGCGGGGAGGTGAAGATGCAGGCACATGGAGGGATTTTTCGTGGCCTGTGAATGGACTGAAGTCGATCTCCTCAGAAGGAATTTGCGATGAAGAAAATCAGGAAGGCCGTGATACCGGTGGCGGGGCTTGGAACACGGTTCCTGCCGGCGACCAAATCGATGCCGAAGGAAATGCTTCCGGTGGTCGACAGGCCTGTCGTGCAATATGCGGTGGACGAGGCCTTCGAAGCCGGCATCGAGCACATCGTGTTCGTGACCGGCCGCAACAAGGCGGTCATCGAGGACTATTTCGACCTGCATCCGGAATTGATCGGAACCCTGGAGCAGACCGGCAAGAAGACCCAGCTGGAGGCGCTCGAAAGCATGCTGCCGGTGGCCGGCGCCACCTCCTTCATCCGCCAGCAATCCCCGCAAGGCCTCGGCCACGCCGTCTGGTGCGCCCGCGAGGTGATCGGCAATGAGCCCTTCGCTTTGCTTTTGCCAGACATGGTCTCCTTCGGCGGGCGCGGCTGTCTGGCCGAAACCGTCGACCTCTATGAGCGCACCGGCGGCAACGTCATCGCCGTCGAACGCTGCGATCCGAGCGAGACCAACAAATACGGCATTGTCGGCCGCGGCGCCGAAATCGGCGGCGGTTTCGAGGTCACGGCCATGGTCGAGAAGCCTGCCCCGGCCAACGCGCCGTCGAACTTCTACATCAACGGCCGCTACATCCTGCAGCCCGAGATCTTTGCGCTGCTGGGCAATCAGCAGCGTGGCGCCGGCAACGAGATCCAGCTGACGGACGCAATGGTCCGGCTGTCGAAGGATCAGCCGTTCTTTGCTCAGCCTTTCCTGGGCCGCATGTTCGACTGCGGATCCAAGGAAGGCTTCATCCAGGCCAACATCGCCTTCGCGCTGGCGCGCAACGACATGAAGGGCCCGGTTTTCGAGATGCTTCAGGAGTTCGTCCGGTCGCATGAACGCCAGGAAGAAGCCGCATAATGCCCATCTTTCGGGAGTATTGCCGGATGGCCGGCGGCGAGAGGCCGACAGGCCCCGTCGTCTGGCATGAAGCTTGCGTTGCTTTTGGCAATGCTCCCGATCGTTGAGGCGCTGCAAGCCCAAGCATGATCCCGGAAAGTGGCTCCCGGTTTCCGGAAAGGTCATGCTTAGAACTGAGACAGGTCGTGATCCCGGAAGTTTTCGGAAAAGATCATGCCCAAACAAAGAGATAGAGCCTCAACCCGATGGTCGGGAACGCAACGGGCTCTGGGATTGGACCGACGATGAATTATGCCAATTTTCCTCTCGACAAGAGGATGCCATTGCCGAATTCGGACGCAGGAAACGGCGAAGACTTCATCGATATCGAGCGGCTGCTTGGCATGGCTGCGCGGCAGGCCAAGGTGGTTGCCGTGTGCGCCGCCATCGGTCTTTTCCTGGGCATGCTCTATCTGCAGACAACGCCGCCTAAATATGTGTCGGTTTCGAGCGTCTTGATCGACGAGGGCCTGAACAAGATCGTCGACGATATTTCGGCGGCGTCGACGACCATGCAGACCGATTCCGCCATTCTGAGCCAGATCGAGATCCTGACCTCGACGCGGCTCGCGGCGGTGGTCGTCGACAAGCTCAAGCTCGCCCAGAACGATGCTTTCATGAACCCGCCGCAGTCCGCGCTTGCCCAAGGCGTCGGCCTGATCCGCGGCCTGATCCAGTATGTCCGCCCTAGCCCGCCTATCCCGGGCATGGGTGACATCAGCAAGCTCGACCCCGCCACCCGCGATGCGCTGATCGCCACGTCGAGCCGCGACTATGCGATCCTCAAGTTGCAGAACGAGATCCAGGCGGATCGTGTCGGACGAAGCTACGTCATCGCGCTTGGCTATCAGGCGACCGATCCGGGCCTGGCGAAAGCGATCACCAAGGCCTATGCCGACGCCTATCTTGCCGATCAGCTCGATGCCAGCTTCGACGCGACCGAGCGCGCGGCGGTCTGGCTGCAGGGCCGGCTGACGGAACTGCGCGAAAGCTCGCAGCAGGCATCGCTGGCTGTCGAGAAGTTCAGGGCAGAACACGGCTTGTCCGCCAACAGCGATGGTCAGCTGATGAGCGACAAGCAGCTTGCCGACCTCAACGCCCAGCTCATCGTGGCGCAGGCCGACACGGCGCGCGCCAGCGCCCGCTACCAGCAGTACAAGTCGATCGTCGACAGCGGCTCGGACAATGCCTTCAAGGATGCCGCCATTTCGAGCGATCAGCCGAGCAGCTCGGTCATTTCAGCGCTCAAGACCCGCTACCTCACCGTCGCCAAGCGCCAGCAGGATGTCGAGGCGAATTTTGGTCCCGACCATCCGCAGGCCGTGGCGCTAGCCAAGGAAAAGGCCGACATATCGAAGCAGATTTTCGGCGAGCTCAAGCAGCTCACCGAAAGCTATCGCAACGAGTATGAGGTGGCGCTGGCGCGCGAGACCGCGCTCAGGGCCAATGTTGCCGCCGCTCAAGGCAAGAGCTCCATCGACAACCAGTCGCAGGTCCAGTTGCGCGACCTCGACCAGAAGGCGACGGCGCTCACCACGCTCTATCAGACGTTCCTCGGCCGCTATGAGGAAGCCGCGCAGCAGCAATCCTTCCCGGTCGGCAAGATCCGCATCATCTCGGACGCCTCGACGCCGCTCTCGGCCTCGAGCCCGCGCACCGTCGTCGTGCTCGGACTTTCGCTCGTGCTCGGCGTGCTGATGGGCGCCGGCTTCGGCGGCCTCAACGAGTTCAACGAGCGGTTCTTCCGGACCGGCGAAGAAGTGCGCGACCGTGTCGGCCTCAAATTCCTCGGCTATCTGCCGACCATAGGCAGCAGGCCCGCCAAGGACGACAAGCAGACCGACGCTCTACCGGATGCCAAGACAGCGAGGTCGCCGGCGGCCATCGAAAGGCGGGCGCGCATGCGGGTGAGCATCGACGCGCCGGCATCGATGTTCTCCGAAACGCTGCGCAGCGCCAAGATCGCCTTCGATGTCGTGATGGAAGGACAGGGCAGCCGAGTCGTCGGCGTCATCTCGGTGCTTCCCGGTGAAGGAAAGTCGACGGTCGCGGCCAATCTCGCCGGGCTGCTCGCCGCCAACGGCGCCAGGACGCTGCTCATCGACGGTGACCTGCGCAATCCGGGCCTCAGCCGCAGCCTCGGCATGGAGGCCGAGCAGGGTCTCATGGAAGCCGTGGTCAACGGCCAGACCTGGCAATCGGTCGGCAAGATCGACCGGCAGACCAAGCTCGCCATCATCCCCGCCGTGCTGCGCGGCAACTTCTCGCACACCAGCGAGCTGTTGTCCTCGGCCGGAATGCGGCGCTTCATCGAGAACGCCAAGGAGACGTTCGAATACATCGTCGTCGACCTGCCGCCGCTCGGGCCGGTGGTCGATGCCAAGGCCTTCGCGCCGCTGGTCGACGGCTTCGTGCTGGTCACCGAATGGGGCCGCACGCCGCGCGCCATGGTCAGGTCGATGCTGGAATCCGAACCCTATGTCGCCAACAAGATCGTCGGCGCGGTGCTGAACAAGGTCGACCTGAAGAAGCTCGCCAAATACGGATCGTTCGGCGCGTCGGAAAAATTCTTCGACAAATATTCGAGCTACTATCTCGACAAGTCCGAAGTGCGCAGCAAGGCGACGGTCTGATATCGGTCCACCGTCTCTGGTGAGGCCAGCCGTGTCATCACGGCTGGTGACGGCCTTGGCTACGCGGCCTTGAGCCGGTAACGGAAGACGGTGTGGTCGAGCAGCAGCCTTATGCGCGGTTCGGCTTCCGTTGCCACAAGCCAGCTTGCCGCGATCATCGTCGCACCGACCACTGCCATCGACAGGAGATAAGGCACTCCGGCACGGACCATCGCCCCGAGCATCGCCGCGCCGACGACGTCGTGGATCAGGTAGAGCGGATAGGTCATCAGGCCGATCCGGCGCCAGCCGCTCCAGCTGAGGTCGAGCCGCAGCGACCACGCCATAAGCGCGATCGCGACGAGGAAGATCAGGATCGGCGGTGCATAGGGCATCACGGCATTGACCTTGATGCTGTGGACGTCGACTGAACTGGCGATCTGCAGCACGCCCCCGCCGAGGAACAGCAGGCAGAAGCCGAGGCGAGGCACCGTCGGCGCCTTGAACCGGATCAGCCACAGCAGCACGCCGACGGCGAAGAAGCAGCCGTGATGCACCAAAGTGAGCTGCAGCAGCCGCGTCTCGGCGAAGTCGGCCCAGCCGAGCGGATAATAGAGGCACCAGAACAGCGTGCTGACCAGGCCGATGACGATGGCGACCGGCTCCATCAGATCGAAGCGACCAAGCCGCAGCAGGATCCAGACGATGGCGTAGAAGGCGATCTCGATGCCGAGTGTCCAGTAGACGCTGTCCACCCAGGGACCATAGGGCGCGAACAGGCCGGTGCGGACCAGCCTGACCACAGCATCGGTCGGCCAGCTCAGGCCGATGGCGAGAAGCAGCACGGCGGTGACCGGTGCGCAGATCCAGACCGCCGGCGCCAGTCGCTTCACCCTGGCCTCGAAGAACCGCAGCGGCGTCGACTTCTCGGCGCTGAAGGCGATGACGAAACCGCTGATGACGAAGAAGATCTCGACGCCGACCCATCCGGATCCGACCCAGGCGCCTATGCCAGGCTGTGCCGGCATGCCGCCCGTGGCTTGTGCCGAAATGCCATCGGGATAAGCCCACACCCAGAAGCCATAGTGGTAGACCATGACCAGAACGGCGGCGAGAAACCGCAGGATGTCGACGCCGCCAAACGTGATTTTTTGCTGAGCCATACCGCACCGTCGGATGGCCCCCCGCGAGACACTGTAGGGTGGCTTGCTGCATTGCACAACAAAAGTATTGCTTTCCGATCAGGATTGACCAACCGGCAAGGACAGACTGTGCGAAACCACTCGCCGCATCAGCCTCAAATCCCGATCCCGCGCGCCTTCATCGCAGCGGTGATCTCGTCGAGGATGGTCGGGTCGTCGATGGTCGCCGGCATCGTCCATTCTTCCTTGTCGGCGATCTTCTGCATGGTGCCGCGCAGGATCTTTCCCGACCGCGTCTTGGGCAGGCGTTTGATCGTCACCACGGTCTTGAAAGCGGCGACCGGCCCGATTCGCTCGCGCACCAGCGCCACGACCTCCTTCTCGATGGTGCCGCCGTCGCGAGCGACACCGGCGTTCAGCACCACGAAGCCGAGCGGAATTTGCCCCTTCATCGCATCGGCGATGCCGACGACGGCGCATTCGGCGACATCGGGATGGGCGGCCAGTACCTCTTCCATGGCGCCGGTCGACAGCCGGTGGCCGGCAACATTGATGATGTCGTCGGTGCGGGCCATCACGTAGAGATAGCCGTCCTCGTCGATCATGCCGGCATCGGCGGTCTTGTAGTAGCCGGGAAACTCATCGAGATAGGCCTGGCGGAAGCGGGCGTCGGCGTTCCATAGCGTCGGCAGGCAGCCGGCCGGCAGCGGCAGCTTGACCACGACATTGCCGAGCGTGCCGCGCGGCACTTCATGGCCGGCATCGTCGAGCACGCAGATGTCGTAGCCCGGCATCGGCACGCCGGGCGAACCGTATTTCACCGGCAGCAGGCCGAGCCCCGCAGGGTTGATGGTCATCGGCGAACCGGTCTCGGTCTGCCACCAATGGTCGATCACCGGCACGTTGAGCTTCTGCTCCGCCCATTTGATGGTTTCGGGATCGGCGCGTTCGCCGGCGAGGAACAGCGTGCGGAATTTCGACAGATCGTATCTGGCAACGAACTCACCCCGGGGATCCTGGCCCTTGATCGCCCGGAACGCCGTCGGCGCGGTGAACAGCGCGACCACGCCATGGTCCGAGATGACCCGCCAGTAGGTGCCGGCATCAGGTGTGCCGATCGGCTTGCCTTCGAACAGGACGCTGGTGCTGCCATGCAGCAGCGGTCCGTAGACGATGTAGGAATGGCCGACGACCCAGCCGACATCGGACGCTGCCCAGAACACTTCGCCCGGCTTGACGCCGAACTCGTTTTCCATCGTCCATTTCAGCGCGACCATGTGGCCGCCATTGTCGCGCACGATGCCCTTGGGCTGGCCGGTCGTGCCTGATGTGTAGATGATGTAGAGCGGGTCGGTGGCCAGCACCGGCACGCAGTCGACATTGGCGCCGGCCGCCCGTTCGCGCGCGACGGCGTCGGCATAGTCGATGTCGAAATTCTCCTTCAGCTCGCAGCGCAGCTGGTCGCGCTGCAGGATCAGGCAGGCGTCCGGCTTGTGGCGGGACATCTCGATCGCCTTGTCGAGCAGCGGCTTGTAGGCGACGATCCGGCCCGGTTCCAGGCCGCAGGAGGCCGAGATGATTACCTTCGGCTTGGCATCGTCGATGCGCGTGGCCAGTTCATGCGAGGCAAAGCCGCCGAACACGACCGAATGCACGGCGCCGATGCGGGCGCAGGCGAGCATGGCGATGGCCGCCTCCGCCACCATCGGCATGTAGATGATGACGCGGTCGCCCCTGCCGATGCCCCGGTTCTTCAGCACCGAGGTCAGCGCCACCACCTCGCGCTTGAGTTCGGCGTAGGTGAATTTTTTCACCGTTCCGGTGATGGCGCTGTCATGGATCAGTGCGATCTGGTCGGCGCGTCCGCCGGCGACATGCCGGTCGATGGCGTTGTAGCAGGTGTTGCAGGTCGCGCCGGTGAACCAGCGGCCATAGACGCCGGCGGTGGCGTCGAACACCTTGTCCCAGGGCGAATACCAGTCGATGGCGCCGGCCGCATCCGCCCAGAATTGTTCCGGGTCGCGTTTCCATCCGTCATAGACCTCATGATAGCGTGAAGCCATCCGTACCTCCCCAGGAAACCATTTGCCGTCTTTGCCAACAGCCTATGCTGTTTTCCGGCGCTGTCTTCCCTGATTTTCGTATGAACCGATCCCGGCTTGGCCCCTTGCGCGCCGTATCGTGAAGTGAAGTCTTCTCGGGAGAGGGATCTGAGCGATGCGCCATCCAGCATCGATCGTGGCAAAACCGGTGTTTGCGCTGACGATCGGCGCGGTGCTCGCGATCTCCACCGCAACCGCCCTGGCCGGAGATGCCGCGGCTAGGCGCATCATCGGCTTTTCGCCTTCCGGCAAACCGGCGGTGATCGTCGTGCTGCTGCAACGCTTCAGCCAGGGCTTCGAAGGGCGCGACCACCGCTTCATCGCCGTGACCGGGCAGCCTCGTTGAGAAGCCGGCCGATAGCCGTCTAGAGAGGTTCACCGTTTCACGGAAACGGCGACACTTTCTAACTCTTTGTTTTTTTACGCAATTCCGTACGGAAAACCGGTTCCCACTTTTCCTGGAATTGCTCTAACAAACGGTATTCAGGGGACGAAATGCCGGCCGCACTAGATCGGCAGGGCCACAAGCATGAGGCCTACGCCGCCGAAGATCAAAATGGCTGCCGCCAGCGCTTTCCGATGACGTTCGAAAGTCGTCGGAGCCCGCTCCCAGTTGTAACGCATACGCTATCTCCCCAAAACCCCGGGGAGTCCTTACCTTACTTAGGGGAAGAAAAGCAACGGTCCGGCGAGTCGACGCAGGCTTCGTGGTGACGACTATTTCTGGGGTGATTCCCGCTGAGGGCAGGTGATGGCGTATAGATCGCCATTCCCAACGGAAGCGCTATGGCTCTTTCCCGGGAGAATCGCCGCGCATTCGAATTTCTACATGCCCCAACGCAGCGCCGCCGTGTGGACAGGCGCGTCCCACCAGCCGGTCATCTCGTCATCGAGCATGGTGAGCGTGATCGAGCAGCCGGCCATGTCGAGCGAGGTGACGTAGCTGCCGACCAGCGAACGGATTATCGTCACGCCGCGCTTCTCGAAAATTTTGCGCGCGCTGTTGTACATCAAATAGAGCTCCATCAGCGGCGTGCCGCCGAAGCCGTTGACGAACAGCAGCGCCGGTCCTTTCGCTTTGTCGCCGAGATCGCCCAGGATCGCGGTACAGATCTCCTCGGCGATCGCGTCGGCGCTCTTCAAGGTGTCGCGCCGGCGGCCGGGCTCGCCATGGATGCCGACGCCGAATTCCATCTCGCCGTCGCCGATGTCGAAGGTCGGCTTGCCCGCCGCCGGCACGGTGCCGCTGGTCAGCGCCACGCCCATCGAGCGGGTCGCGGCATTGACGCGCTCGCCCAGCGTCTTCAGCACCGGCAGTGCCAGGCCATGCTCGGCAGCCGCGCCGACGATCTTTTCCACCACCAGCGTGCCGGCGACGCCGCGCCTGCCGGTCGTGTAGGACGAATTCTCGACGGCGACATCGTCATTGGTCACCACCTGCAGGACGCCATCAGACATTTCAGCCGCCATGTCGAAATTCATCACGTCGCCCTCGTAGTTCTTGACGATGAACAGGCAGCCGGCGCCGCTGTCGACGGCCTGCGCCGCTGCCAGCATCTGGTCCGGCGTCGGCGAGGTGAACACCTGGCCGGGGCAGGCGGCGTCCAGCATGCCATGGCCGACAAAGCCGCCATGCAGCGGCTCGTGGCCCGAGCCGCCGCCGGAGATCAGCGCCACCTTGCCCGGCCGCAACGTCCTGCGGCGGACGAACTTGTGCTCCTCGCCAAGCACGAGGATATCGGTGTGGGCGGCCACGAAACCGTCGAGGCTCTCGGTCAAAACCGTGTCCACCGCGTTCATAAATTTCTTCATGGCGTCCTCCCAAACAGCCCGGCAAGAAACGGTTAGCTGCCACCCTTGCCGGCGATGCTGGTAATCTTCTGGATGAATTCGTTGATCGCCCGGTCGAGCGCCGCATTCTGCTTGTCGTCGCCGAAATCCGGCACGACAAGCGACACATGCCGCGTCTTGCGCATGCCCGCGGCGATCGACATTTTTCCCGGATGCGCCTGATGGTAGGCGGCGAGAAACTGATCCCGCTCGGCCGGACTGAAATGGCAGACGGAGAAAATAGCCGGCAAATGCTTGGATGGAATGGGCACTGTATAGGCCGGGCTTGAAATCTGCGTCACGAAGCTGCGGTGCTTGCCGAGCGCGTCGGCAAGGCGCTGGCGCGTGCCGGACGGGCGCTGGTCTATGACCTGCGACAGGATCGTCTTGTAGGCGCGGATCGCCTCTTCGGAACCGGGTTCGGGTTTGATGTCAACCATGCCGGCCGCGACTAGACCGATACATCCGCGATGGCCGCCTTGGCCATGGCGAGTTGCGCCGGCGCGACGGACAGATCGCGCAGACCGGCTTCGAGCAGCGACGGGATCGCGGCCGGATCGCCGCCGGCATCGCCGCACAGGCTGACGGGAATGCCGTTTTCCCGTCCGAAGGCCGTGACTGAGCCGATCAACCGCAGCACAGCGGGATGACGGACCGAATTGAGATGGGCCACAGCAGCGTTATCCCGCGCGGCAGCCATCACATATTGCGTCAAATCGTTGGAGCCGATCGAGAAGAAGGCGACGCCGGCGAACGCCTCCGGCGCGATGGCCACCGACGGCACCTCGACCATGATGCCCAGCGGCGGCATCTTTTGGGTGACGCCACGCGCGGCAAGGACTGCCTGCTCTTCGCCGAACAGAGCGGCTGCGCGTTCATATTCATCGGCCATGGCGATCATCGGAAACATCACCCTGAGATTGCCGTGCGGCGCGGCGCGCAGCAATGCCCTGATCTGTACGCGAAAAATGTCGAGCCGTGCCAGCGACAGCCTGATGCCGCGCAAGCCAAGGAACGGATTGCCTTCCTCGACGGTGAAGCCCGGCACCGGCTTGTCGCCGCCGGCGTCGACGGTGCGGATCGTCACCGGTTTTTCGCCTGCCCATTCCAGCACCTTGCGATAGGCGCGGTATTGCGTCTCCTCATCCGGCAAATTCTTGCCGAACAGGAACTCTGTTCGCATCAGCCCGACACCGTCGCAGGTCGCGATGTCGATGCCGTCGACATCGGACGGATCGGCGATGTTGACCTGCACGCGCACCGCTGTGCCGGTCTTGGTCACCGCCGGCCGCGCCAGAAAACGCCGGACCACGCCCTGGCGGGCGACGAAGGAAGCGGACGACTGCCGGAACGCGCCGATCTCAGCCGGCGAGGGCGCCAGCACGATGCTGCCATGCTCGGCGTCGAGCAGTGCCGTGCCGGCGAGACTGGCAAGTGTTTCGCGCAGCCCCACGACCATCGGCACGCCACGCGAGCGCGCCAGCATGGCGACATGGCTGGCCGTGCTGCCCGCCTTCAGCGCGATGCCGCCGCCATGGCTCCAGTCGGTTTCGAGAAAGCGCGTCGGCGCGATGTCCTCGCCGCAGAGGATGGCACCGGTAGGCGCTGTGCTGTCGCCGTCCTCGGTCAGGGCCCGCAGCACCTGGTCCCTGATATCGCGCAAATCCGTGGCGCGGGCACGGAAATAGTCCTGGTCGGAGGCCTCGTAACCGCCGATCTCGGCATCAAGCGCCTCTCGCCATGCCACGTCGGCGGTCTGTCCGGAAGCGATCGATGCGAAGGCCGGGCCGCTCAAGGCGTCGTCTTCCAGCATGGCAATGTGGAATTCGAGTATGCCGGCGGCGTCGCTGTCGGCGGCCTCCGCCATGGCGGCAAGCCGGCTCACTGCCGTGCCGATCGCGGCTTCCAGCGACGTCTTCTCTTCCGTAGCGGTGGCTTTGCCTGCGTAGACGGCGGGCGGCCGGTCCAGGTCGAACAGCGGCCCCTCGGCATAGCCGGCCGAGGCCGGAACGCCCTCAATCCGCATGGCCCGCATTCCCTGCGGGCTGGCGAAGAAGCGCCCCAGCCTCACGCCGAGCGGACATGACCGGCGTCCTCGTCGAAATCGCGCTGCACTAGGTCGATCAGCGCGCGCACCGCATCATCGGCGCCGCTGCCGCTGGCCCTGATGTGCAGCACCGTGCCCTTCGGCGCCTTGGCGGCCATCACCTTGACGATGCTCTTGGCATCGAACCACGGCCCGTTGGCGGCAAGCGCGATTTCCACGTCGGCGGCAAACGTCTTGGCCAGTTTGGTGAACTTCACCGACGGACGCGCGTGCAGCCCCACATCGTGGGTGATCAGGACGGTCGCTTCGGCGGCTGCGGACATTTTTCAGAAATCCCGTTCATTCACGACGGCGACAATTCATGCGCCGTCGCCACCACTTCCTTCAGCGAGGCGCCGCCGGAGGATTCGGTCGCGGCCATCACCGCGCCCTCCACGATCGGCGCGTTGCACACGATGATCTTCTGCGCACGCGGCTCGCCGATCATCTCCACCGCCATTTCCGAGTTGGTCTCGGCGCCGCCGAGATCGACGAGGATGGCGACACCGGCTTCCGACCAGGCCTTGTCGATGGCGCCCATGATCGCCTCGACGTTGGTGCCAAGCCCGCCATGGCCGTTTCCGCCGCACCATGCAAGCGGCACTTCTTCGCCCGCCATCTGGCGTACCATGTCGGCCGTGCCCTCCGCGACCAGCGGCGAATGCGACACGATCACGATCCCGACATTGCTCATGCGCTTTCCCCGATCGCTTGCCCCACCGAGCGCACCAACAGCGCGGTCGAGCGCGCGCCGGCATCCATATGGCCGATCGAGCGCTCGCCGAGGAACGAGGCGCGGCCGCGCAGCGCCTTCATCGGCACCGTCGCTTCGGCGGCGGCGTCGGCGATGTCGGCGATTTCCGCCGCCGTCTTTCCCCCGGCCAAGGCATCATGCACCGGCTGTAGCACATCGAGCATGGTTTTTTGTCCGATCTGCGACTTGCCGCGCGCGGCCACCGCGTCGACCGCCTTGCCGAAGGCGGCGGCCAGATTGTTGCGATCGGGATCCGCCGCAATCTCCTTGCCCAGCGCCATGAACAGCGTACCGAACAAGGGACCCGAAGCGCCGCCCACCGTCATCACCAGCTTGGTGCCGATCGCCTTCAGCGCGTCGGGCAAGGGTTTGGCAGCGAACGCATCAGCCTCGGCCCGCACGGCCTCGAAGCCGCGCTTCATGTTCAGCCCATGGTCGCCGTCGCCGATCGCCTGGTCGAGCGCCGTCAATTCCTCGGCGTGAGCGGCAATCGTCTCGGCGGCCACCGCGATCAGCCTGGCAAGGTTCAATGCCGCCATGTCGCCCAAAATCCCGGTTTCCACTGTGCCGGCAGTAACGAAAGAACGGTCATTCGACAACTGCTGCATGCGTCAGGCCGTGACGAGCAGCGCGGCGGCGGCCGAAAACACCTCGGCCACCGCATGGGCGCCGGGGTCGACCACACCTTGCAATTTGGTGCCGACATAGGCGGACCGTCCAGCCTTCGCCTTCTCCATGACGGCCGTCTCCTCGGCGCCGCGCCGGGCGGCGGCCGCCGCCTCTTCCAGCCCGTTGGCGTCGAGCGCTTTCAGCGCGGGCTCCAGCGCATCGACCATGGTGCGATCACCCGGTTTGGCGCCGCCGTAGAAAGTCATCCGCTCGAGGCCGGCAAGCAGTGCCTTGGACAAGCTGCCGCCGCCGCCGAGGGCCTGTGCCGCCGCCGTGAAGAAGATCGACAGCAGCACGCCGCTCGAGCCGCCCATCGACGCGCTCAATATGTCGCCAATCGCGCCGAGCGTCGCCGCCGGGTTCGCCAGAGGCAGCATGTCGAGCCGCTCGAGAATGCTGCGCGCGCCGGTCGCCACCGTCGAGCCGGTGTCGCCGTCGCCCGCCCTGGCGTCGAGCCCGTTCAATGACGCTTCAAGTGAAATCAGTTTTTCGCAGACGGTCACGATCAGGCGCCTGGCACCGGCATCCTGGCTGGCCTTGTGTACCGCACTTTGCCCGGCTGCTTTCGCCATCGGCACGATGACTGGCGCCGCGACTGGCTTGGCCGGCATCCAGGCATGCGGGCCGACCGGCGCCAGCAGGGCGGCCTCGCGCGCCGCATCGAGCCGGATCAGCGACAGCGAGAAGCCGTTCATGTTGAGCGCCGTCATCAGCGGGCCGGGGCCGATCGCCAGCTTGAGGGTCTTGGCCAGCGGCGAGGCCAGAACCGCATTGGCAACCAGCGACATCTCGAGCGGCGGCACCGCGCCGAGATTGTTGATCAGCAAGGCATGGCTTGCCTTCGGGTCGAGCCCTGCCGCGAGGCGCTCCGCCATGATCGCGACCAGCCTGTCGACGCTTTGCAAGGCAATCCGCTCGACGCCCGGCTCGCCATGAATGCCCAGGCCAAGTTCGCCGTCGTCCGCGCCAAACCTGTCTTCATGCGGCTGCCCGGGGATCGAGCAGGACGACAGCGACATGCCGAGCGAAACGATATCCTTTGCTGCCGCCCGCGCCGCTGCCGCGATGTCGGCAAGATGATGGCCGGCCTCCGACAAATGGCCCGAAATCTTGTGCACGAACAATGTGCCGGCGACGCCACGCGGCTGGTTGATGTCAGGCAAAGCGATGTCGTCGGCAACGATCACCATCTCGACGCGAAAGCCCTCGGCGCGCGCCTTCTCGGCGGCCAGGCCGAAATTGAGCCGGTCGCCGGTGTAGTTCTTGACGATCAGCAGGCAGCCGGCCGGCCCGGTGACCGCGCGGATGGCCGCCAGTACCGCTTCGACACTCGGCGAGGCGAATATCTCGCCGGAGACCGCCGCCGTCAGCATGCCCTTGCCGACAAAGCCGGCATGCGAAGGCTCATGCCCGGCGCCGCCGCCGGAGACGACGCTGACCTTCGACTTGTCCCAGTCGGCGCGCAGCACGACCTTGATCTCGGGATAGCCGTCGAGGCGCGCGAGGTCGTCCGAGCCGCTGGTGCGCAACAGGCCGTCCAGCGCCTCGGTGACGATCGTTTCCCTGCGGTTGAAAAAGTGCTTCATCGAATTCGTCCCGTATTCGCGATCGTCAATCAGAAGCTGCGTTGCCCCGGCTGGGAACACCGAAAGCCGTTCACATCAATCTTTGTCCATCGGCGCCGAAATAGAGCGGCGAGCGGTAGCGGATCACCACTTTGTCGCCTTGCGCCAGATCGGTGTCGGGGTCGGTCAGCGTCACCAGTTTCTTCGGCCCCACGGTCACATGCAGGTGGTTCTGGTCGCCGAGATGCTCGACCCAGTCGACGACGCCGTCGGCATGACCATTCCTGGCCTTTTCGATCGTCAGATGTTCGGTGCGCGCGCCGATCGTCCTGGTGCCCACCGGCGCGCTGCCATCGGGCAGCAGGCCGGTTGGCAGAAGATTGATCGCCGGCTGGCCGAGCCTTGCCGCGACATGCAGGTTTGCCGGCTCCGAATAGATGGTTCGCGGCGAGCCGATCTGCACCAGCACGCCATCGGCGAGGATGCCGATGCGGTCGGCCATGGTCATCGCCTCGATCTGGTCGTGCGTGACATAGAGCATGGTGGCGCCGAGTTCGGACTGGATGCGCTTCAGCTCCAGCCGCAGATCCGCGCGCAGCTTGGCGTCGAGCGACGACAGCGGCTCGTCCATCAGATAGATGGCGGGCTTGCGCACCAAAGCGCGGCCGATAGCGACGCGCTGCATTTCGCCGCCCGAAAGCTTGGTCGAGCGGTTGGCGAGCTTGTGGTGGATGCGCACCATCTTCGCCACCTCCTCGATCCGCCGGCGGATCTGGTCCTCCGGGATCTTCCTCGCCGGCGAGCGCAGCGGGAAGGCGAGATTGTCGTAGACCGACAGATGCGGATAGAGCGAGTACTGCTGGAACACGAAGGCCGTGTCGCGCTCGGCCGGCGACAGCGTCGTCGCATTATGGCCGCCGATTTCGATGATGCCGGCATCCGGCTGTTCCAGCCCGGCGATCAGTCGCAGCGTCGTCGTCTTGCCGGCCCCGGTCGGCCCGAGCAGCACGACGAATTCGCCGTCTGCTATGTGCAGGTCGAGACCGTTGACGGCGACATGCTCGCCAAAGCTCTTGGTCACATTCTTGATATGCACGTCAGCCATGCTGCGCTCTCCCCTGAGAGGCGGTGTCGTGGACCGCGGTTCTCACCGCGCGGCCCGATCCCTTGTCGAACAGCGACAGCCGTGCGCTGTTCAGCGCCAGGCCGACATGATCGCCGGCGTTGAGCCGGATCTCGGCCGGAACCCGCGCCTTGATGATGCCGTCGGCCGTTTCCACCGCGACGATCTGCGTGGTGCCGAGATATTCGGTGCCGTAGATGGCGCCGCGCAGCTTCGAGGCATCGTCGAAACGAATGTGTTCCGGGCGGATGCCGAGCGCCATGTCGGCCGGCGCGATATCCTCGCGCACCTCTGGCACCGCGACCTTCGCGCCCTGGACGACGATCTCCTTGGCGCCCTTGGTAAGCCCGCCGCCGAAGCCCAGAAAATTCATCGGCGGCGAGCCGATGAAGTCGGCGACGAACATGGTCGCCGGGCGGTCGTAGATTTCGCGCGGCGTGCCGAACTGTTCGATGACGCCGTGGTTCATCACAGCGATCTTGTCGGCCATCGACATCGCCTCCATCTGGTCGTGGGTGACATAGACTGTGGTGGCGTGGATGCGGTTGTGCAGCTCGCGCAGCTCGTGGACCATGAGGTCGCGGAACTCGGTGTCCAGCGTGCCGAGCGGCTCGTCCATCAGGAAGCATTTCGGCCGCCGCACGATGGCGCGGCCGAGTGCCACGCGCTGGCGGTCGCCGCCGGCGAGGCCGGAGACGGATTTGTTGAGCAGATGGTCGATGCGCAGGAGCTTTGCCGTCTCCTCGACACGTGCGCGGATTTCGGCCGACGGCATGCCTTGCGCCAAGAGCGGAAAGCCGATGTTCCTGCGCACATTCATGTGCGGATAGAGCGCGAACAGCTGGAAGACGAAGGCGATGTCGCGCTCTCGCGCCCGCAGCATGGTGACGTCCTCGCCGCCGAGCAGGATCTGGCCGCCGGTGGGCAGTTCGAGCCCGGCGATCATGCGCAGTGTCGTCGTCTTGCCGCAGCCCGACGGGCCGAGCATGACGAAGAACTCGCCATCCTCGACGACGAAGTTGGAATCCTGCACGGCGACGAAATCGCCGAAGGCCTTTCTCAGGTGCTGAACACGGATCTCGGCCATGATTATTCCGGGAACTTCGAGACGATGATGAACATCACGGTGCCGGCGAGCATGGTGATGAAGGAATAGGTGTAGAGCGACAGCGCGAAAGGCTGGAACAGCATCAGGAAGCCGATGGCGATCAGCACTGTGGCGATGTTTTCCATCAGGCCGCGCCGCGCCCAGATCGGCCAGCGCGACTTGCGTTTGAGGGGATTGGTCATGCTCATTTGCGCACCGCACCGAAGGTGATGCCGCGCAGCAATTGCTTGCGAAGCAAGATGGTGAAAACCAGGATCGGCACCAGGAAGATTGTCGTGCCGGCGGCGACAGCCGGCCAGTCCTGGCCGCCTTCGCCGATGATGGTCGGGATGAAGGGCGGCGCGGTCTGCGCCGTGCCCGAGGTCAAAAGGGCCGCGAAGGCATATTCGTTCCAGGCGAAGATCAGGCAGAAGATCGCGGTCGCGGCGATGCCGGTGGTCGCTTGCGGCAGCACGGTGCGCCAGAATGCCTGCAGCCGCGTATAGCCGTCGATCATCGCCGCTTCTTCATATTCGCGCGGGATCTCGTCAATGAAGCCTTTCAAGAGCCACACCGCCAGCGACACGTTGACCGCCGTGTAGAGCAGGATCATGCCGAGCGCGGTGTCCGACAGGCCAAGCTCGCGGTACATCAGGTAGATCGGAATGGCGACCGCGATAGGCGGCATGAAGCGCGTCGACAGGATGAAGAACAGGAGGTCGTCGGCGAGCGGCACCTTGAAGCGCGAGAAACCATAGGCCGACAGCGTGCCGAGAAAGACGGCGCAGAACGTCGAGCCGAAAGCGATGATCAGCGAGTTGAGGAAGCGCGGCAGGAAGTTGGACGGGCCGGCGATCACCATGTTGCGCTTGCGCACGGTCTCGTCGCAGAAGCCGGTCGCCGGACCCAGCGAGTTGATGTATTCCGGCGTCTGCCGCGTCCGCGTCGTGAACAGGTTGCAATAGCCCTCGATGCTCGGCTGGAACACGATTTTCGGCGGATATGCGATCGAATCCGGCGGCGTCTTGAAGCTGGTGGCGAAGATCCACAGGAGCGGCACGATCGAGATCAGCGCGTAGGCGATGATGATCGCGCCGGCGACGCGCTTCGAATTCGCTGACGGTGCGACGACCGAATGGGCAGTGGTCAGGCTCATCTCTGCTTCACCTTGTTGAGCGCCTTGACGTAGATGTTGGCAAGACCGAACACCGCCACGAACAGGATGATGGCGAAGGCCGAGGAATAGCCGGTGCGCCAGCTCTCGAAAGCCTGCCGCTTCAGTGTGATCGAGGCGACCTCGGTGGTCGAGCCGGGCCCGCCGCCGGTCAAGAGATTGACCATGTCGAACATCTTGAAGTTCTCGATGCCGCGAAACAGCACCGCCAGCATGATGAAGGGCAGCGCCATCGGCAGCGTGATCGACCAGAATTGCCGCCAGTTGGAAGCGCGGTCGACCTCGGCCGCCTCATAGATATATTCGGGGATGGAGCGCAGTCCGGCGAGGCAGATCAGCATGACGTAGGGCGTCCACATCCAGGTATCGACGATGATGATCGACCATGGCGCCAGCGACACGTTGGAGAGCATCTGGATGCTTGTCGGTGGAATGCCGCTGACGAACGAGATCACATAGGAGAACAGGCCGATCTGCGGCTCGTAGAGGAAGCGCCAGAAATTGCCGACCACCGCCGGCGACAGCATCATCGGCACCAGGATCAGCGTCGTCCAGAAGGCGTGGCCGCGGAATTTCCGGTCGATCAGCCAGGCCAGCGTGAAGCCGATCAGCGTTTGCAACAGGATGGTCCAGAACACGAAATGCGCCGTCGTCTGCATGGCGATCCAGATGTCCTGGTCGCCGAGGATGCGCTGGTAGTTGGCAAAGCCGAGATTCTTCACCACTTCGTTCGGCCGGTTGGCCCGGTAGTTGGTGAAGGACAGATAGATCGCCCAGAACAGCGGGAAGATGTTGATGGCGAGCAGCAACAGGATCGTCGGCGAGATGAACAGCCAGGCGAGGCCCTTGTCGCTGATGCCCCGGACCTTGCGGGCCAACGGTTCCGGGGTCGCCCGGGCAACGTTCTCCACGGTCCGATTGAGCATGGTCAGTCCTGCTTCGGTCACTTGGGTCGTCTCTGTGATGGAATTTATCTGAACTGCGTCCCGTGCCAAGGGTGGCACGGGACGCCTGGGCCTAGCTCGGGAGGAGCCGGTTACATCTTGCCATCGTCCTGGAACACCTGGGTCCAGTCCTTGACCAGACCGTCGAGCGCGTCCTTGGCTGAGCCCTGGCCGGCCACGACATAGTCATGGAAGCGCTTCTGCGAGGCCTGCAACAGCGGTGCGTAGCTCGGCTCGGCCCAGAAGTCCTTCACGATCGCCATCGAGTCGAGGAAGGCCTGGGCGTAGGGCTGGCTGGACGGGAACTTCGGGTCCTTGACCACGGAGTTCAGGCAGGAATAGCCGCCGAGCGACCACCACTTGGCCTGCACGTCCTTGTTGGCGAACCACTTGATGTATTTCAGCGCCGATTCCTGCTTGTCGGAGTAGGAAACCACCGAAATGCCCTGGCCGCCGAGCTGCGCGAACTGGGCGCCGCCAGGACCCTTGGGATTGACGAAGTAGCCGATCTTGTCGCCACCGACATTCTCGTCCTTCTGCAGGCCGGGCCAGGTGAAGGCGAAGTTCATGTGCATCGCCACCTGACCGGATTTGAAGGCATCGACGCCTTCGCCCATGTAGCTGTTCGATGCGCCCGGAGGGGTGCAGCAATCATAGAGAGCCTTGTAGAATTCCAGTCCCTTGACCGAGTCGGCTGAATTGACGAAGCCTTCCATCTCGTAGGGCTTCTTCGGGTTCTCATACTGGAAGCCGTAGCTGTAGAGCACGTCCATGGCGCCCATGGTGATGCCTTCCGAGCCACGCTCGGTGTAGATCGAGGCGCCATAGACGGTCTTGCCGTCGATCTGCCGCTTCTGGAAGAATTCGGCGATCTGCTTCAACTGGTCGAAGGTTGCCGGCGGGCCGAGATCCCAGCCATACTTTTCCTTGAATTCCTTCTGCAGCTCCGGCTTGGAGAACCAGTCCTTGCGATAGGTCCAGCCGACGACGTCGCCCATGGCCGGCAGCGCCCAGTAGTTCGGCGTGTTCTTCGGCCATTCCGAGTAACCGACGACGGTCGCCGGCACGAAGTCGTCCATGCTGATCTTCTCCTTGTCGAAGAAGTCGTTCAGCTTGACGTAGTGGCCGTTCTCGGCCGCGCCGCCGATCCACTGGCTGTCGCCGATGATCAGGTCGCACAGTTTGCCGTGCGAGTTCAGTTCGTTGAGGAAGCGGTCGGCATAGTTGGTCCACGGCACGAACTCGAATTTCATGCCGATGCCGGTTTCCTTGGTAAAGTCCTTGGACAATTCGACAAGTGCGTTGGCCGGGTCCCAGGCGGCCCAGCAGAGCGTCAGGTCTTCAGCGTGTGCGGCGTTCGAGACGGCTGTCGACGCTGCAATCGCCGAGGCCAGTCCCAACGCCAGTTTCAAGCTCGATTTCATGCCTTCCTCCCATTTACGAAACGCGCCCGGATGACGGTTTCAAGAGCCCTCAACCTCTCTCCTCAGAGGCCTAAACATGGCGGCGCCGGAGCGCGGCAGATGTTTAGTAATTTGTTTAGTGATGCAATTTTTACTAAACAACGCAAGCGAATTCGTTGCTGCGTCGCAACATGACGAAACGGATGATTGAAATCGTTGGGAAATGATCGCCGGATGTTTCTCTGGCAGCCGCTCAGCCGGCCTCGCCGATGAGGTTCGTCTGTGGCGTCACCGGCCGAACCGGCGGCGCGGGCGGCAGTAAGGCGCGTATGTCGGCGAAGGGAAATGTAGGCTCGAAGCGAAAAGCTTCGGCCAGGGAACCGGGGACAGCGTTGCATTGGCCGGCGCGAAATTCATTCTGGATGCGCGCCCTCTCGACATATTGCTCCGGCCGCTGTGACCGGTGCATGCGGATCCCCTGTGACTTGATATCCCGGTAGGCCGATATATCGACATAGTGCGTCGGCGCAAATCCGGTACCGCCCATCGTGTCGGCATGCAGCACAGGAACCGCGAAGGAAGCCGCTATGCGCACGCCGTCCGACAGCGCGCGGTGGTAGGCGTGATAGTCGTTGGGCGCATGCGTGATCACCAGCTCCGGCCCGGTCTCGCGGATCAGCGTTTTCAGCACGCCGATCAGCGCGGCATCGGCCACCAGCTCGCCATCGGGAAAGTCGAGAAAGCGTGGCGCAGCACCAAGCAGCGCTGCCGCCGCCGTGGCTTCCTCGCGACGGACGCGGGCGAGAACGGCGGGATCACTCTTGCCGCCCTTGGCCCCATCCGTGGCCACGGCAAAAGTCAATTCTGCGCCTTGCGCCGCATAGGCGGCCAGCGTACCGAACATGAAGATCTCGATGTCGTCCGGATGCGCACCGAGCGCCAATATTTTCAAGCTACTCTCTCCCGGAAATGGAAAAACGTGCCGAACGGAATCCTGCTCGCCCTGATCGCCTATGCAAGCTATTCGGGCAGCGATGCCGTTATCAAGAGCCTGGGAGGACAGTTTACCGTCTTCGAGATCGGCTTCTTCGTCACTTTGTTTGCCGGCTTTTTCCTGTTCTTCACCCGCCCGGCGGGCGAGCGCTGGCTGGATTTCTGGCGCATGAAGCGGCCATGGGCGGTGCAGGCGCGCGCCTGGGCCGGCATCGCGTCGGGCGTGCTCAGCGTCTATGCCTTCACGCACATTCCGCTTGCCGAAGTCTACGCGCTGATCTTCCTGGCGCCTTTGCTGGTCACCATCCTGTCCACCGTCATCCTGAAGGAAAAGGTCGGCCCCTGGCGATGGCTGGCCGTGGTCGCCGGCTTTGCCGGGGTGATGCTGGTGGTGCGGCCGGGTTTTCGTGAATTGAACCTCGGCCACCTTGCCGCTTTCGTGAACGCCTTCCTCGCCGCGACCAGCGTCATCCTGCTGCGCTCGCTCGCGCAGCAGGAAAAGCGCACCTCGATGCTCGGTGTACTTGTCGGCTACGGCCTGCTGTTCAACGGGGCCGGCGCCGCCGCCACCTCATTTGCCTTGCCGAATGCCGTACAACTCGTCTGGCTGGCGATGGCCGGCGCCTTCACCGCGGGCGGGCAATTCATGCAGCTGCTCGCCGCCAAATACGCCCCCGCCAACCGGATCGCGCCGACGCATTATTCGCAGATCGTCTGGGCGGTGATCCTTGGCGCGCTGTTCTTCCAGGAATACCCGGACTGGCTGACGCTGGTCGGCCTCGCGATCGTCGGCGGCTCCGGCCTGCTGACCATGGTGCGCGAGGAGGTGCGGCTCGGCACCGTGCGCTGGAACCCGTTTGCGCGCACCCGGCTTTGAACCGGCGCCGGTTGCACGGTGACCGTGACCGCTGATATGCGGACGCGATGACGACAAGATCCCTGCCGGAGCTTCCGGTATCCGCCGTGCTCCCGGCGCTCAGCGAAGCGCTCGGTGCCGGCAACAGCGCCGTGCTGGTGGCGCCGCCCGGCGCCGGCAAGACGACGCTGGTGCCGCTGGCGCTGCTCGATGCGCCGTGGATGGGCACAGGCAAGATCATCCTGCTCGAACCGCGCCGGCTCGCCGCCCGCGCCGCGGCCCGCCGCATGGCGCAATTGCTTGACGAGGAGCCGGGCGCGACCGTCGGCTATGCCATGCGCATGGAAAACCGCAGCTCGGCCAAGACCCGCATATTGGTCGTCACCGAGGGCGTTCTGGCGCGCATGATCCTCGACGATCCCGAACTGCCCGGCGTCTCGGCGGTGATCTTCGACGAATTCCACGAGCGTTCGCTCGACGGCGATTTTGGCCTCGCGCTGGCGCTCGACGTGCAAGGTGCGTTGCGGCCGGATCTCAGGCTGCTGGTGATGTCGGCGACACTGGATGGCGCGCGCGTGGCAAAGCTCCTGTCGGGCGCGCCAGTGATCGAAAGCGAGGGCCGCGCCTTCCCCGTCGACATAGGCTACGACGAACGGCCGGCCGGCGTCCCGATCGAGGATGCGATGGCCAAGGCGATCCGCGCCGCCCTTGCCGATGAGAGCGGCAGCGTGCTCGCCTTCCTGCCCGGCCAGCGCGAGATCGAGCGCACCGCCGAACGGCTGGCCGGCAAGGTCGGCGCCGACACCGACATCGTGCCGCTCTATGGCCAGCTCGACGGCAAGGCGCAGGACGCCGCGATCAAGCCGGCGCCGGCGGGCCGCCGCAAGGTGGTGCTGGCGACGTCGATTGCCGAGACCTCCATCACCATCGACGGCGTGCGCGTCGTCATCGATTCCGGCCTGTCGCGGCTGCCGCGCTATGAGCCGGCAAGCGGCCTGACGCGGCTGGAGACGGTGCGCGTCAGCAAGGCATCCGCCGACCAGCGCGCCGGCCGCGCCGGGCGCACGCAAGCCGGCGTCGCCATCCGGCTATGGCGCGCCGAACAGACGGCGGCACTGCCCGCCTTCACGCCGCCCGAAATCCTCGAAGCGGACCTTTCAGGCCTGCTGCTCGACTGTGCCGCCTTCGGTGTGGCCGATCCGACCGGCCTCGCTTTCCTCGATCCGCCGCCGGCGCCGGCGCTCAACGAGGCAAGGGTGCTGCTGCGCGCGCTCCATGCCATCGACGAGGCGGGGCGCCTGACGGAAGCGGGCGCTTCGATGCGCAAGCTCGCTCTGCCGGTGCGGCTTGCACATATGGTCGCCGAAGCTGCGCGGAGCGGCCATGCGGGCGAGGCGGCCATGCTGGCGGTGCTGCTCACCGAACGCGGCCTTGGTGGCGACGGCGCCGATCTGGAGCGGCGGCTGATGCGCTTTCGGGGGGAAAGATCGCCCCGCGCCACCGCCGCGCGGCAACTCGCGGAGAGGCTGGCCAGGCAGGTGGGTGGGACGAAAAACAGCGAAGCAGCACCGGCCGGTTCTCTTCTCATCAACGCCTGTCCGGACCGCGTCGCCAAGGCGCGCGGCGAGCGCGGCCGTTTCGTGTTGGCCAATGGCTCTGGCGCCATGCTCGATGCCGCCGACCCGCTGGCGGGCGAGCCGTTTCTGGTCGTCGCCGACCTGCAGGGCAAGGCGCAGAACGCCCGCATCGCGGCCGCTGCGGCAATAAGCGAGGACGACATCCGCGCCACGCTGGCCGACCGGATTGAAACGCGTCGGCAAACCAGCTTCGACCGAGAGCGCCGCGCCGTGCGTGTGCGTGAGACGGTGCGCCTCGGCGCCATCACGCTCGCCGAACGCATGCTGCCGGCTCCTTCAGGCGCCGATGCCGACCGCGCCATAACAGATGCGTTGCGCGAGCACGGCCTGTCACTGCTGAGCTGGAGCAAGGAGGCCGAGACGCTGCGCCAGCGGCTGTCCTGGCTGCATCGTGGCCTTGCGTCCCCCTGGCCCGATATGTCGGACGAAGCGCTGATCGAGCGCCTCGACGACTGGCTGCTGCCCTTCCTGTCTGGGGCGGCTTCCCTGGCCGCCATCGATCCCGGTGTCGTCTCGGCTGGCCTCGCCTCGCTCGTGCCGCACGAGCTGCAGCGCAAGGTCGATGCGCTGGCGCCGACGCATTTCGACGCCCCGTCCGGCAGCCATGTGCCGATCCGATATGACGGCGAATGGCCTGTGCTTGCGGTGCGCGTGCAGGAACTGTTCGGCCTGGACCGCCACCCCTCGATTGCCAACGGCACCGTGCCGCTGACGCTCGAACTCTTGTCGCCGGCGCACCGGCCAATCCAGACGACGCGCGACCTGCCCGGCTTCTGGCGTGGCTCCTGGGCCGACGTGCGCGCCGACATGCGCGGGCGCTATCCCAAACATGTCTGGCCGGAGAATCCGCTGCTGGCGGCGGCTACCGCCCGCGCGAAACCGCGCGGCACCTAGCGCTTGCCCTCAAGCGGCTGTAATCCATGGCCATGATCAACATCCTGAACGCGCCCGATTTCCAGCAGAGCCAGCGGTTGCGCCTCAACACGCTGATCCGGCTGCGCTGGCTGGCCATTGTCGGCCAGAGCGTTGCGGTGCTCGTCGTCGCCTATGGGTTGAAATTTCCGCTCCCGGTCAGCCTGTGTTTTGCGCTGATCGCCTGTTCGGCCTGGATGAACCTGTTCCTGGCCTTCAGGTTTCCGGCGGCGCACAGGCTCACGCCGTTCGCCGCCTTCGGCATCCTGATCTTCGACAGCCTGCAGCTTGCCGGCCTGCTCTATATGACCGGCGGCCTGACCAATCCGTTCTCGCTGCTGATGACCGTGCCTGTCGTCATTTCGGCGACGTCGCTGCCCCTGCGCCTCACCGCCATCCTCGGCGGGTTGGTGATGCTGGCGGCGACCTTGCTGGTGTTCTTCCATCTGCCGTTGCCCTGGTATGAAGGCGCGCCGCTGGCCATGCCTTTCATCTATGTCGCCGGCATGTGGATGGCGGTGCTGTCCTCGATCGCCTTCACCGCCATGTATGCCTTCCGGGTGGCCGCCGAAGCGCGGCTTTTGGCCAATGCGCTTGCCGCCACCGAACTGGTGCTGCAGCGCGAACAGCACCTTTCGGCGCTCGACGGCCTGGCGGCGGCGGCCGCGCATGAGCTCGGCACGCCGCTCGCCACCATCACGCTCGTCGCCAAGGAGATGGAAAAGGCGCTCGGCAGCGACCCGAAATACGGGGAGGACGTGAAGCTGCTGCGCTCGCAAAGCGAACGCTGCCGCGAAATCCTCAAGCGCCTGACCAGCCTGTCGTCCGAGGGCGAGGCGCATCTGTCCCGCTTGCCGCTGACCTCGCTGGTCGAGGAGGTCACCGCACCGCATCGCGACTTCGGCATCTCGATCAAACTTCGTCCGGGCGAACGCAGCGGGCCGGAGCCGGTCGGGCGCCGCAATCCGGGCGTCATCTACGGCCTCGGCAATCTGGTCGAGAACGCCGTCGACTTCGCCCGCAAGAGCGTCACCGTGCGCTGGAGCTGGGACGAGGCGGCCGTCACCTTCTCGATCATCGATGACGGGCCTGGTTTCCCACCTGAAATCATCGACCGCATCGGCGAGCCCTATATGTCGACGCGTCAAGGCACCGAGGCCGGCGGAGGCCTGGGACTCGGCCTGTTCATCGCCAAGACGCTGCTCGAACGCTCGGGCGCCACGCTCGATTTCCGCAATTCGAGCGGCCTGGGCGAGGGCGCCGTGGTGCAGATTTCGTGGCCGAGATCGGTCTTCCTGAACCCGGAAACGGCCCCGGCCACCATGTTTGACACTGCGTAAATTGGACAATAGCGGCGCAAAACTATATCTGCGTAAAATTAAGGCAGCAGGAATTCTTACGACGATGACAGGCGATGAAAATATTGGCGCAATGGTTGAAGGCGAGGACACCTCGCTTCTGATCGTCGATGACGACAAGCCGTTCCTCACGCGTCTCGCCCGCGCCATGGAAACCAGGGGTTTTATGGTCGAGACCGCCGAGAGCGTCGAGGAGGCGGTGGGCAAGGCCCGCGCCAATCCGCCGGCCTACGCTGTGGTCGACATGCGGCTCGGCGACGGCAACGGCCTCGATGTCGTCGCCGCCATCCGCGAGAAGCGCGAGGATTCCCGCACCATCATCCTGACCGGCTACGGCAACATCGCCACCGCGGTGACGGCGGTGAAGCTCGGCGCCGTCGATTATCTGTCGAAGCCTGCCGATGCCGACGACATCTTCGCCGCCCTCACCCGCACCTCCGGCGAGCGCGCCGCACCGCCGGAAAACCCGATGTCGGCCGACCGCGTGCGTTGGGAGCATATCCAGCGCGTCTACGAAATGTGCGAGCGCAACGTTTCCGAAACAGCGCGCCGGCTCAACATGCACCGCCGCACGCTTCAGCGGATACTGGCCAAGCGCGCCCCGCGATGAGACTGTTTGGAAATTCTACTCTGGCGGCCATCTGATGGCGTTTTCTGCGCTTCCGGTGCTCACGGACCCGAACGTCCGCTCCGCTCCGGTTCTCGAAACCACCACCATATGACTCGCCAGAGCGAATTTCGAAACAGTCTCTGAGACGCCCAAGCACGGTCGGATACTGTCCCGAGGCCGGAGTTTGAGCATCATCGCAAGTGACGCGGTTTAACGGAGGCGACATGCAGGATTTGAAGCAGCGGCCGATTTCCGTCTTCCGCGAATTCCTCGACAGCGAGGCGGCCGGCGGCATCATCCTGATGGTGGCGGCGGCACTGGCCTTGATCGTCGCCAACTCACCGCTTGCCGAAACCTATTTCTCCGTTCTCCATGCCTATCTCGGCCCGCTCAGCGTGTCGCATTGGGTCAATGACGGGCTGATGGCGGTGTTCTTCCTGCTCGTCGGGCTGGAGATCAAGCGCGAGATGCTGGACGGCCAGCTGTCGACCTGGCCACGCCGCGTCCTGCCCGGCATCGCGGCGGCCGGCGGCATGGTGGTTCCGGCGCTGGTCTATGTCGCCATCAATCGCAACAATTCGGCGGCACTCTCCGGCTGGGCGATCCCGACCGCCACCGACATCGCCTTCGCGCTTGGCGTGCTGTCGCTGCTCGGCAGCCGCGTGCCGGCTTCGCTGAAGGTCTTCCTGACCGCGCTCGCCATCATCGACGACCTCGGCGCCGTCATCATCATCGCCATCTTCTATACGAGCGGCCTGTCGCTCATCTATCTCGGCGCCGCCTTCGCCGTCATTGCGGTGCTTGTCGTGCTCAACCGCATGCGGGTGATGACGCTGGTGGCCTATCTCGTGCTCGGCGCAATCCTGTGGGTATTGGTGCTGAAATCGGGCGTCCACGCCACGCTTGCCGGCGTTGCGCTCGCGCTGACCATTCCGCTCGAGCGTTCCGCCGGGATCGGTCACGATCTCGACCATTCGCCGCTGCACCGGCTCGAGCACGGCCTGCACAAAATCGTCCCCTTTTTCGTCATCCCGATCTTCGGCTTCGCCAATGCCGGCGTTTCGCTCGCCGGCCTGAGTTTTGGCGCGCTGATAGAGCCGCTGACGCTGGGCGTCGCCGCCGGCCTGGTGGTCGGCAAGCTGGTCGGCGTGTTCGGCTCCTCGGCACTTGCCATAAGGCTCGGCCTGGCCGACCTGCCGGCCCATGCCGGCTGGTCGCATATGATCGGCATCTCGCTGCTCTGCGGCATCGGCTTCACCATGAGCCTGTTCATCGGCCTGCTCGCCTTCGCCAGCGATGTGGCTCTGCAGGACGCGGTCAAGGTCGGCATCCTTGCCGGCTCCTTCATCGCCGCCATCATCGGCGCTGCCGTGCTGCTGATGGCGCCGGCCGCGGGTGGAGCGGAAGAAGAGACGGAGTAGGGGCGCGGTTCCGCGAACTACTCGCTCTCCCCCTCGAGTGCCGGCACCGAGACGCCGGCCAGCTCCGCCGCCAGCAGCCGCGCCGCGCCGGCGCGCGCGATCCGCAGCATCAGTGCCTTGCGTGTTGCCGCCGCCATGCGGTGCTCCGGCGCCTCGCGCAGGATTTCGGCGCCATAGCCGTCGGAGAGGATGAAGCCGCACTCCTCCGGAAAGATCTCCGCCGGCACGCCGGGGTGGGTGGCGAAGAAGAAGCGGTCGGAGTGCAGCCGGTAGTCGGGCCATTTGCGGTCGACCCGGAAATCCTCGATCGAGGATTTGATTTCGATGATCCAGATGTCGCCCTGGCGGGTCAGCGCCACGAGGTCGGCGCGACGGCCGGTGGCCAGCGACAGTTCAGGCAGCACATGCGCGCCCATCGCCATGAGCAGCCGCTGCACGCCGCGCCGCACCAGCATGGCGCGTTCCGACTGGCGACCGTCGATGAGGGGGTTGATTGCGATGGGGGAAATGATCGGCATGGCAGGCACCATGCCAGATGTTGTTCACGGTTTGAACCCGCCTTGTGATGGCGATTATATATTTGACAAACCTGGCCGGGTCCTCGACGGGCCGGCGTATCCCCGCTGACAATTAGGCTTAGCTAATATATGCTGGCCCTCAAAAGCGAGGGGTATCATGAAACAGCCACGGGGATGGATCGCGCTGGCATGGCTTCTCTTGGCCGGCGACGCAGATGCCCACGATTGGTATACCGGCAAAAAAGACCCGGTTCTGCGCTATGATTGCTGCGGCAACAAAGATTGCCATCCGATAGACTCTCGCGCCGTGAGAGAGACCAAAGACGGCTATTACGTCCGCTTGCCCCGCCCTGCCTATCTCAATGAGCCACAAGAGCCGGAGTGGTTTATCCCCAGGGAACGCGCCCAAGTTTCCATTGATGACCGCTACCATCTCTGTGAGCGTTTAATGACGTTCTATCGAACGATCATTCCCCATACGAAGTTCGAGGCCTACTACAGATTAAGATGGACGTGTTTCTTCGTGCCTAAGGGCACGAGTTAAATTCGATCTAGCGCTACCCAGCCGTAGGGAGATGGCTACCACTGTAGGACCGGTGCGGCTCCTGCGCCGGGAATCAGTTCGATTCGCGCTGACGAACGCGTTGTTTTTCGAGGAACCGCTTGGCGTGTTCCCCCCACTCCGCTGCCGTGGTTTTGTGCTCTTGAACGTACGTGTCGAAAGCCTTGCGCAAAGCGTCCAGGTCCAAAGCCCAAAACTGCTTGTCTTTTTCGTCGTTCAACATTGTGTCACCAAGCCCATTGGGTTGACGGTATGCCCTTCAAATCAAGCCTTCAAGAACCGATCCTGACTTCTTTTGGGTGTATCGGCCCTGTCAAACATTCATCCCGTGAACCAGCACGGAACAGGTTCTGCTCTCTGCAGCTGGGTAATCCGTGGGCGGGACTTCAGTCTTAATTGAGCTGTGGCTAATATGCATATAGCTTAGGCAGTGCGGAGACGATCCCAAAAGCCTGACCCGCAACGACCCGGCACGACCCCATGTCCCCCCGACTGCGAGCGTGCCGGGTCGTTCCTACGGGGTGCGTTGCAAGCGGCGCATGCAAGGCACGATCGCTCGTGGAACAATGGTCGATTACGCAATCGCTCTCTGCCGGCCGATTGGGTTGGCGAACCCCAGCCCTAGGGGCCTTCCGTGATCGCGCAATATCCGGCTGGGGGCAGTCTGGTATTCATCTCTGTGGAGCCCTATGTCGTGGCGATCAACTTGCGCTCTTCACTAGAGGGCGGCAAGACTAAAGTCTTGCGTGCCGGTGTACAAAGGTCTGAGGGGACCTTTTAAGTTCCTCAAATGTCCATTGGACGTTCCGTTACTTTAGTTAGCCGACATATAAGGGCTGACGTAAGGAATATGCCTGGCGGAATGGCCGGCGCAGTTTGGCTTTGGGTCTAAAGGGGGCTGCGCCGGCCATTGCGGGTTTGGGCTTTGGGTGTGATTGTCCCCGCGCTGATTAACCTATATGTATATTAGCGATCGCGCAAATAAGACTGAAGTCCCTGGTTCCACCGGACCTGGCCGGACGTTCTCATAATCTTGATTTTCGCCAGCCAGCCTTTCGAGCTTCTTGTTCCGAACAGAACCAGCGTTCGCCCTTCCACAGGCTGATCCGGGTCTCGTTGTAATATTGCTGTCCGGGAACGTGATAGATGCGCTCGCCCGTATTGTAGCTGATATTTCCCTTGATATTGCAGCCCACGAGAGGCGGCCCGGCCTTGACGGCGATCAGGCTGGCCAGGATGGCGATCGCCGCGGCAATCAATGTCCACCAGATGGTGTTGCGCGAGGGACGCCAATGCCGACGACCCCTGGCACGCCTTCGCCAGCGGTCGGAACGATTGTCGTAGCGAGACTTGTCCACTCCCACTCCCGAGAGGAGAATGCCGCCGCTCTGGCGAGGAGTCTATAAGCATTGCCTAACTTAATGGCGCGCCGTCTTGGCCGGTAGAGGGCGAACAATGGCGCCCAATGCGGCGCATGACCGGAAGCCATCTCGCTGGGTGGTCTGCCCAAAATCCCTTGCTAGGGTCTGCTATGGTCTCGCTGGGACGGCCTTGTCGCCAGGCGCCGCAGCCCCTGCCATGTCATCCAGGATCGGGCAATCCGGCCGCTCGTCGCCATGGCAGGCGTGGATCAGTTTCTGCAGGGTCGAGCGCATCGACTGCAGCTCGCGCACCTTCTCCTCGATGGCCGTGACATGAGCGGCGGCGATCTCGCGCACGTCGGCGCTGGCGCGGCCGCGATCCTGGTACAGCGCCATCAGCTGGCGGCAATCGTCGATGGAAAAACCGAGGTTGCGCGCGCGGCGCAGGAAGGTCAGCCGATGGATGTCGTCACCGGAATAGTCGCGGTAGCCGTTGGCGGCGCGCGCCGGCGCGATCAGACCGATCTCCTCATAGTAGCGAATGGTCTTGGCCGGCAGGCCTGAACGATGGGCGGCATCGCCGACATTCATGGCGTGGTCCTCGATTTTGCCGGGCCTGCGAGTCAGGCCCATTGAATTTCCTTCACAATCCGGTGAAGGCTGTTGCTGAAATGCCATACTGATACGCATACCAGCACGTAAGTCCCAGCATATAGGCATCGTGCGCTTGGCAAGCAAAGCAAATGCCAGCATGAATGATCGCAAGAAAGCGGCCGACTCGTGCCGCTGACATTTGGGCAGGGCACCGGATCATCTCATGCGCATGAAGTCGCTTGCAATAATTGCCGCATTGGCGCTGTCCACGGCCATCGCCGGCTGCAGCACCATCGGCGGGCAGATCTTCTCCAACGACTACGGCGCAGTGACCGATGCTGGCTACCAACTGCCGCGCATCCCGATCGAAAAGGTGCCGAGGCAGTATCACCGGCAGGAAGTGAACTACGACACCAAGGAAAAGCCAGGCACCATCATCGTCGATACGCAGAACAAGTATCTCTACTTCGTCGAGGGTGACGGGCTCGCGATCCGCTACGGCATCGGCGTTGGTCGCGAAGGCTTCGAATGGCACGGCACCGCCCATATCGCGCTGAAGCGCGAATGGCCGACCTGGACGCCGCCCCGCGAAATGATCAGGCGCCAGCCGGAACTGGCGAAGTTCGCCAATGGCATGGAGCCGGGCCTGAAGAACCCACTTGGCGCGCGCGCCATGTATCTCTTCAACAAGGGCGGCGACATGGGCTACCGCCTGCACGGCAGCCCGGAATGGAATTCGATCGGCAAGGCGATGTCGTCCGGCTGCATCAGGCTGATGAACCAGGACATCATCGATCTCTATGACCGCGCCTCGGTCGGCGCCAAGGTCATCGTGATGTAAGGACCAGGATCCCTCGCGGGATCATGGCCAACGAGAAGGCAAGTTCGTACGCGGACCGTCTAGGCAACAACGGACGTCCCAAACAGAAAACCGGGCAATTCGGCCCGGTTTTTTGTTTTTTACGACCGAAATCGTGCTGGCAACGGGGGTGGTCAGGCGACCTGTTCGACCTGCTGCACTTCCGGCACGAAATGCCGAAGCAGGTTCTGGATGCCGTGCTTCAGCGTCGCCGTCGATGACGGGCAGCCGGCGCAGGCGCCCTTCATATGCAGGAACACCGTGCCGTTCTCGAAGCCGCGGAAGGTGATGTCGCCGCCATCCTGGGCCACCGCCGGGCGCACCCTGGTGTCGAGCAGTTCCTTGATGGTGATGACGAGTTCCTCGTCCGCCTTGTCGTAGAACTCGCCGGTCTGGCTGGTCTCTGCGGCCGGGCCGCTTTTCGCCATGACAGGCGCGCCGGACATGAAGTGCTCCATGATGGCGCCGAGGATCGCCGGCTTCAGGTGCTGCCAGTCGGGGCCGTCCTTGGTCACCGTGATGAAATCGTAGCCGAAGAAGACGCCGGTGACACCGGGGATTTCGAACAGCCGGCCGGCCAGCGGCGAGGCCGTTGCCGCACTGTCGGCATCGCGGAAATCGGCGGTACCTTCCATCAGCACTTCCTTGCCGGGCAGGAATTTCAACGTCGCCGGATTGGGCGTCGATTCGGTCTGGATGAACATGGCCGTCTCCGTGCCCGTTACGGGCAGATAGTTTGGAATAGTTCTAAATAGGCCTTATCGGCTGGACATTCAAGCGAAACGCATCGCCCGAACGGCTGGCTGGCGGAATGTTTTTGCTGGCTGGGGGACAGAATCCCGGGCGGGCTTCAAGCGAGGCTGTCGATCTCCTCGTCGGACAGATTCTGCGGCACCACCGTGACCGGAATGGGGAAGGCGGCGCCCTTGCCGGCCACGGCACCGACCAGCGGTCCGGGGCCTTCCTTGCCGGCGCCGGCCGCCAGCACCAGGATGGCGATGTCCTGGTCTTCCTCGATCAGTTTGTGGATCTCTTCCGTCGGCTTGCCTTCACGCACCACCATCTCCGGCTCGATGCCGAGCTTCTGGCGTACCTTGTTGGCATAGCCATCGAGAGCCGCGCGCGCCGTGGCGTTCGCCTCCTCGCGCATGATCTTCTCGACGCCCAGCCAATGCTGGAAATCGTCCGGTACTATGACATAGAGCAGCACCAGCGTGCCGCTGGTGCTCTGCGCCCGCTTCGAGGCGTAGGCGACGGCGCGCTCGCACTCGGGCGTATCGTCGATGATCGTCAGGAATTTCCTGCGATGACCGGCTTCGCGGCTGAGGCGTTTGGAGACCATGTCTATCTACCTAGTGTCGTGATTTCGAAGTTCGCCTGCTTTCGATATCGCGCTCCGAGCGAACTTCGAAATCAAAAACGACACTAGAAATCAATCGTTTGCTCGTGTCCCTGATTTTGAAATTCGCATTGCCCTTGATATCCAACCCTGGCTGATTTCAAAATCAGTGACGCGAGTGCGTTTTCGGCCGCAATCTGCCACCGCCGCCGACCGGCGGCAAGCCGCCGACCTTAGGCCAGTATGTCTTGTGCCGGAATGGTGCGCTGCACTGACGATGCGGATCAGCTCTGAAGCAGCCCGATGATGTCGCGCACCGTCTTCATCGTCGTTTGGGCGAGCACGCCGGCGCGTTCGCCGCCGTCCCTGAGCACCGCGTCGACATAGGCGCGGTCGCCTTCGATGCGGCGCATCTCGCCGGCGATCGGCGCCAGCTTCTCCACCGCAAGGTCGGCGAGTGCCGGCTTGAACACGGAAAACTGCTGGCCGCCGAATTCCTTCAGCACGTCGGCCTTCGACATCTCGGCCAGCCCGGCATAGATGCCGACAAGGTTTTCCGCTTCCGGCCGGCTTTCCAGCCCGTCGACTTCGCTCGGCAAAGCCTCTGGATCGGTCTTGGCCTTGCGGATCTTTTTCGAGATGGTGTCGGCATCGTCGGTCAGGTTGATGCGCGACAGGTCCGACGGATCCGACTTCGACATCTTCTTCGAACCGTCGCGCAGGCTCATGATGCGCGCCGCCGGGCCGCCGATCACCGGCTCGGTGATCGGGAAGAAGCCGTTCACCGTCTCCTCGCCGACCTGCATCTCGACGCCGACGCCAAGCCTGGCGATGCGGTCGGAAAAATCATTGTTGAATTTCTGGGCGATGTCGCGGGTCAGCTCGAGATGCTGCTTCTGGTCCTCGCCCACCGGCACATGCGTGGCGCGGTAGAGCAGGATGTCGGCAGCCATCAGCGAGGGATAGGCGAGCAGGCCCAGCGAGGCATTTTCGCGGTCCTTGCCGGCCTTGTCCTTGAACTGCGTCATCTTGTTCATCCAGCCGATGCGCGCGACGCAATTGAAGATCCAGGCGAGCTCGGCATGCTGCATCACCCGCGACTGGTTGAAGACGATGTGCTTCTTCGGGTCGATGCCCGAGGCAAGGAAGGCGGCGGTGATCGAGCGCGTCTGGTCTGCGAGGTCGTCATAAACGAGCTGCGCGGTCAGCGAATGCAGGTCGACGACGCAGTAGATGCAATCGGACGTTTCTTGCAGGGCGACGAATTTTTTGATGGCGCCGAGATAGTTGCCGAGATGCAGATTGCCGGTCGGCTGGACGCCGGAGAAGACGAGTGGCTTGAAGGCGGACATAGGTTTCCTCATGGCTTGTGGAGGGCCGTAAAAGCGTGATTCCAAAAAGTTGCAGACTTTTTGGAGCCGATCATGCGGCTGGAAACCGCACGCGGCGAAAGTCTTGCGACGGCGCGCTTATGGACGAAGGGTGAAAAACCGGCAAGAGCTATCAGCGGGTTGGACGGAACTTTGCCAGCAGCCGCGCGCCTTTTGCAACAATGCTTCGCCACCCCAACGGGGTCACCTCTATGTCGCCAACGCCGATGCCGTTGCGTGCCGCGGGTCTTTGCAATCTGGTGAGATGAAGCTCCAGGATCGTATGATCGTCCCTTCGCAGCGCCGTTTCAAACGTCGCTTGTGCGTTCCAGAGGTTGCCTTCTTGGCGCACGTTGCAAAGGCTTGCCACAGCCAGCTGGCCGTTTACGGACAATTTGAGCTTGGTCAGCGCCTCGCGTAGAGGGTGCCGGATGTCCAGGCGAATCCGCGCCTTGCCGGCATATTTGAACGGCACAAGCAGCTTTGGGCGCGGATTGCAGCCGACCCACAATACCCAGTCGCCGCCCGCTTGGAGTGGAAACCAATCGAGCGCTTTGGGCGAGTTGTCCTGCTTGATCACCTCACGCTGTCTGAGCTTGCGCAGATCCGGGCGGACGACGCCCTTGGCCATCGCATTCTGACTCGAAACCTGACCATTTTCATAGCGCCCGTAATCCGGATGCACGACCACCATGTAGGCGCCGGCGGCCTTCGCCTTGGCCAGCTCGGACGCCAGAAAGCCGTTATATCCCGGCCGGGCCATTCGCCGGACCATTCGCTCCTGCTCGTCCGAAGTGTGGCTCGTATAACTCAGGTAGCGGTGGCCGGCCGCGAATTTGTGGACGGTGATCCGCTGTGTCGAGACAAAATTCATCCCGGACCCTGCCGCCCGCAAAAGGAAATCCGCGTCAACGGGCGCTGTGATCTCTTTGGGATGGCGCCATTTCCCAATTCGATCGGCGACGTCGCGTCGGTGACCGAAACTGGAAGGCGGGAAGAAGTGCCTGAGAGCGGTGTCCGATTCGTCGAAGATGCCGGTCACCCACCGGAAATTGCTTGCCCTGGGGCCATGAAATATCGCGCCGCTCACGACAAAGTCCGGCTGCGGGCTGTGCCCGAAAAGATCTGCCAGTGCCTGGAGATGGTCCGGAGCCCAGATATCGTCATGACCGAGATAGGCAATATATCGCCCGCACGACATCTCTATGCCCGCATTGTTGGGGAAGGCTTGGCTGCCGCCGCGCTCGGGCAGGTTCAACCAGCGGATTTGCGGAGACGCGAGCGCCCGAACCGCATCCGCGGTATCGTCAGTGCAGCAATCGCCTACCACCAACAGCTCGAAGTCCCGACAGGTCTGGCTCAGCACCGATTGGATCGACGGAAGAATATGCCTGCCGCGATTGTAGGTGGCCATGATGACGGAAAACGTGGTCATGTTATCCGAATTTGTAAGGGATGCCCGGATGATCGAAGGGGATTCGTGATTTGTCCGGATGCTTAGGATCGTAGACGGTTGTCGGCATGTTGATGAATGTCGCGGTGCTCCTGCCCCGATTCTGAATCCCGTGAACGACATAGGGCGGAATCGTCAGCAGGATCTTGTTTGCCGCGCCGACGTCGAGGACCTTCAGTTTTTCGTAGGTCGGACTATCCTCGCGCAGATCGTAGAGCACGACCCTCAGGTCGCCATTTGTATAGGCGAGCCGGTCGAACTGTCGCTTGTGATAGACCCACGCCCTGATCGATCCCGCCTCGGCCGATACCAGATAGACATGTGGCGGCGGGCTTATGGGCTCCACCAGTGCCGACATGAGGACCGTAAGCTCGCCACGCTTGTCGCCCCTTGTAACCAGCCGCTGCATTCGCACGCCCGCTATCGGATTTTCACTGGAAGTATCTTCCAGAAGCGGAACGTCGTCTTCCCAAGGCTGGTCATCAACAAAATCTTCGAGTGACAGCCTGTCCATCGAGCCCTCCAACGTTAGCGGCAAATGCAATCTAGGCTTGTCCTGCTGTCAGTCGGCGCCAAAGGCAATACACGAGGAAGCGATGGCGCCTCAGCGCTCGCATATCCACAGGGATTCTCGCATATCAACGGGGATTAAGGCGGTCGAACGGCATCCGGTAGTATCAAGAGTCCGGGGATCGTCAGCCGACAGGCGGCGATCCCTTACGCCCGATGTTTCTCCGGATCATGCCGAAATCGGCGCCGCCGGTGGCAAAGGCGGTGACGAAGTAGAGCAACGCCCCGCCGGCCACCAGTGCCAGCAGCGTCGTCGCCTTGACGACCAGCGGCGAGCCGGGACCGAGCCTGACGGCCAGCCAGTGCTCGGCGAAATACAGCGCCACCGCCATCACCGCCGCCGACAGCACCAGCCGGGGAATGCGCTTCAGGAGGGGCACGTCGCGGCCCCAATGGCCGCGCCGGATCAAGACCGCAAGCAGCATCAGCGCGTTGACCCAGCCGGCCACGGCCGAGGCCACCGCAATGCCGGGTGCGCCCATCCTGGGAAACAGCGTCAGCGCGGTGGCGACGTTCACCGCCACCGAGATGGCGGCGAAGATCATCGGCGTGCGCGTGTCCTCGCGGGCGAAATAGCCCGGGGTGAAGGCCTTGATCAGCACGAAGGCCGGCAGGCCAAGGCCGAAGATCGCCAGGATCGCCGCCACGGTCGGGGTCGAATGGTTGGCGGCAAACGCGCCGCGCTCATAGACCAGCCGCACGATCGGCTCCGACATCACCCAGAGCGCCGCCGCCGCCGGCAAGGTCATGAACAGAGTGAACTCGACGGAGCGGTTCTGCAGATTGGCGGCCTCGATGAGATTGCCCGATTTCAGCGCCCGCGACAGTTCGGGCAACAGCACGATCGCCACCGCCACGCCGACGACACCGAGCGGCAGCTGATAGACGCGGTCGGCATAGGCGAGCGAGGACACCGCACTGTCCTGCGCCGACGCGATCGCCGTGCCGATCAGCTGGTTGATCTGGGTGATGCCGCCGGTGATCGCCGCCGGCAGGGCCAGGATCAGCAGGCGCTTGACGTTCGGCGTCATCTTCGGCCGGCGGAAGCCGATCGAGATGCCGGCATTGCGCACCGCCACCCAGACGATGGCGAGCTGCACGAGCCCCGCCGCCAGCACGCCCCAGGACAGGCTGAAGCCCACGGCATGCGCATCCAGCCCGTGATACCAGGCATAGCCAAGCACGCTGATCAGGATGATGTTGAGGAAAGCGGGCGCGATCGCCGCCGCGAAATAGCGGCGCAGCGAATTCAGCATGCCGGCCATCATGGCCGCGAGCGACATGCAGATGAGATAGGGGAACATGATCGTCGCCAGCAGGACGGTCGTCTCGAATTTGCCCGGCGTGTCGGCAAAGCCCGGCGCCACCAGGTAGCGCACGATCAGCGGCATCGCCAGTTCCATGGCGATGGTCAGCGCCAGCAGCGCCGAGAACAGCACGCCGAACACTTCCTCGGAAAAACGCTTGGCCCCGTCGGTGCCGTGCGTTTCGATCTCCTTGGCAAACAGCGGCACGAAGGCGGCGTTGAACGCGCCTTCGGCAAACAGCCGGCGAAAGGTGTTGGGGAACTGGAAGGCGGCGTTAAAGGCGTCGGCCACCGGTCCGGTGCCGAGCGCTGCCGCCATCAGCATCTCGCGGCCGAAACCAAGCGCGCGGCTCATCAGCGTGCCGGAAGCGACCGTTGCGAATTTCTTGACGAGGCTCATGCTTTTGGGAACTGCCTGCGGAATTGGGACAAAGTGATGGAGGTTGTCACTCGGCCGCCGCCTTGGCCTTGCCGCCGCGTTCGGGCGCGATGCCTTCGAGCGCTGCCATCAGCCGGTTGCGGATGGTGGCGATGCGGGTCGGGTTGTCGATCTTCTGGCCGGTGAGGTCTGTCACATAGAAGGTGTCGATGACCTTTTCGCCGAAAGTGGTGATGTGCGCCGAGGCAATGTCGAGCGACAGGTCGGACAGCGTGCCGGTGATCTCAGACAGCAGGCCCGGGCGGTCGAGCCCCTCGACCTCGATGACCGAAAACCGGTTCGACAGCGCGTTGCGGATTTCGGCGCGTGGCGGGATCTTGAACACCTTGGCGCCGCGCTTTGGCTTGGTGCGCTTCTCGATCATCTCCGGCAGCCAGCTCTTGCCCGACAGCACGTCCTCGATCAGCCGGCCGACACGCTCGGCACGACGGCGTTCGTCCTCGTCACGGTCGAATTCCCTCGAAATCAGGATGGTGTCGAGCGCGCGGCCGTCGGCGGTGGTGAAGATCTGCGCGTCGACGATATTGCCGCCGGCGCCGACGCATGCCCCGGCAATGACCGACAGAAGGCGGGGGTGGTCCTGCGCCAGCACGGTGATTTCGGTCACCGCCTCGAACTGGTGGGTCTTGACCATGGTGGCGAGCTTCTTGCCGGCCGCGTCGGCCTCGCGGACGAATTCGGCGTGGCGCAGCTGATCCGGCAGGTCGACCGTGAGCAGATAATTCTCGTAGTGCAGCCCGACATAGCGCTTGCGGTCCTTGTCGGACCAGTCCGCGAGTGCCTCGGCCAGGCGTTCGCGCGCCGCCGCCGTGCGCTGGGCGCGCGACACTTCCGAGAAACCCCCGGTCAGCAGCAGTTCGGTCTCGTAGTAGAGCGTGCGCAGCAACTGGCCCTTCCAGCCGTTCCACACACCCGGCCCGACGCCCCTGATGTCGCAGACAGTGAGGATCAACAAGAGCTTCAGCCGCTCGACCGACTGCACGATCGAGGCGAAATCCTCGATGGTCTTGCGGTCGTTGAGGTCGCGGGTCTGCGCCGTCATCGACATGACGAGATGGTTCTCGACCAGCCAGGCGACGGTTTCCGTGTCCGCCGCCGACATCCCCATATGCGGGCAGATGCGCCGTGCGATGCGGGCGCCGGCCTCGGAATGGTCCTCCGGCCTGCCCTTGGCGATGTCGTGCAGCAAGACGGCGACATAAAGCGCCTCGCGGCTCTTCTTCAGGCCGGGCATCAGCGAATGCGACAGCGGATGCACCTTTTCGCCATCGCCGCGCTCGATCTCGGCCAACACGCCGATGCAGCGGATCAGGTGCTCGTCGACCGTGTAGTGGTGGTACATCGAGAACTGCATCATGGCGACGATCTTGCCGAAATCGGGGATCAGCCTGCCCAGCAGCCCCGCCTCGTTCATGCGCCGCAGATTGAGTTCGGCATTGCGGTCGGAGGTCAATATGTCGAGGAACAGCCGGTTGGCCTCTTCGTCGCGCCGCAGCGATTTGTTGACCAGGCCGAGCGAGCGGGTGAGCAGCTTCAGCGCATCGGGGTGGAATTCCAGCCCGTGCTTGTCTGCGAACCAGAACAGCCTGAGCAGATTGACCGGATCGCGCTCGAACACCTGATCGTCGGCGATGTTGATGCGGTGGTTGTCGACAATGAAATCGGACGTGCCGGCAAGCTTGCGCTTGCGGCGCTGGAAGGTGAGGAAGATGCGATTGAAGCCGGGAACGTGCTTGGCCTGTTCCTCCTCGAGCGCCGCGCAAAAGATGCGGGTCAGGTCGCCGACATCCTTGGCGACAAGGAAATAGTGTTTCATGAAGCGCTCGACCGCCGACAGGCCGGGATGGGTGGTGTAGCCGAGCCGCTCGGCGATCTCGCGCTGGATGTCGAAATGCAGCCGCTCTTCGGCCTTGCCGGTGAGGAAATGCATGTGGCAGCGCACCGCCCACAGGAAGTCCTCGGCCTTCTGGAACTCGCGGTACTCGGCCTCGGTGAAGACGCCCTTTTCGACCAGTTCCTCGCCGGTGCGCACCCGGTAGAAGTATTTGCCGATCCAGAACAGCGTCTGCAGGTCGCGCAGGCCGCCCTTGCCGTCCTTGACGTTGGGTTCGACCAGGTAGCGGCTTTCGCCGGCCTTGGCATGGCGCTCGTCGCGCTCGGCGAGCTTGGCCTGGACATATTCCGGGCCGGTCGTGCGCACCACCTCGTGGTCGAAGCGCAGCATCAACTCGTCATAGAGCTTGCGTTCGCCCCACAGGAAGCGCGCTTCCAGGATCGAGGTGCGGATGGTGATGTCGGTGCGCGACAGCCGCAGGCACTCGTCGATGTTGCGGGTGGCGTGGCCGACCTTTAGGCCGAGATCCCACAGCATGTAGAGCATGTATTCGACGGTCTGCTCGCCCCATGGTGTCTGCTTGTAGGGCAAGAGGAACAGAAGATCGATGTCGGATCCCGGCGCCAGCGTGCCGCGGCCATAGCCGCCGACCGCCACGACGGCCATGCGTTCGGCCGACGAACGGTTCTTCACGCGGTACACATGCGTCGCCGCGAAATCGTAAAGCGCCCGGATCAGCTCATCCATCAGATGCGACAATCGCTCGGCGCAGGCATTGCCGCCGCCATCCTCCTTCAGCATGGCCTCGGCAATCCTCCGGCCTTCGGCGAGCCGGGCCTTGAGAAGCTGCAGCACACCGGCGCGAGCGGCGGCTCCCGAACCGTCACCCGCCGTGGCCGTCGTCAGCGCGGTCATCTCGCGGCGCAAGGCTTCGCCGTCGATCAGTTCATCGAGCTTCAGGGAGATTTTCGCCATAGGTATCAGTCGGCCTTGCCATTTGGGCGGCGTCTATAGCGTGTTTTCGCGGCGCTGGGTATGGGGCCTTCTGATGGCCCGGCAAGCGGGCTAGTCCGTTGCCTCGATCGGATCGATGGGAACGACGATCCGTTGCCGGAATCTGCAGAAATCGGCGATCCACCGTGCGGTTCGCCCGGCCTCTCTGCTGATTCTCACGGTCATCGGCTTCCTCTGCCTTGTCATAAGCCCGCTAGCGGTCCGCGCGGCATCGCGTTCGTGGTCAAGCAGGCTTGGCAGCCTTCCGTCGACGAATTGATCCTGTGCGCAGAGCGCCGGAACAAGTTGGTAGATGGTCTTGCCGGCCGACATGACGGGGTTGAAGATGAGATCATCGGTAGCAATGCTGACCTGCGCCGTTGCCTCCAGAAAGTCGCGCGCCGTCCGCCGCGAGAGCAGATAACCACCGGCCCCCGGATGGCCCTTGCGGAGCCGGGCCATGGAAAAACCATGTCCGGCAGAGGTCCTTCTCCTCTGGATCACGGTTGTGGAGAAGAATGTCTCGAGCTTCACGACATCGGCGTCCGCCGGCACCCAACTCGTATCGCCCAGCAACGCCCCGGCCCTACTGGAGAAGACCATGTCGTCCTCGAACACGGCGCCGTATGGGGCCTCATCCTGGGCAATGATCGTCCAGCAGGCTCGATGACTGTGCAGGCAGGCGATTTCGCTGCCGGAGAGCGGCCGGGTGGCGTGTATTGCGTGCTGCGGCTGCAGAATCAGGTCGGGATGTTCCTTGCCATCGACCCCCGCGACCCGTTCGAACCCAACGCCGATGCGGGCGAATTCCCTCGACATGTGGGCAAGCCGCTCGGGAGATCGATCGAGGTTGATGACCAGACGCTTCATTTTCACGAGCTATTTTTTCAAAACCCTTGCTTCCAGCGAACCGGCGGGAACCGCCAAGCACCGCGGGAGCCTTCAAGCACAGGTGATGCTATGGTTTGTTGATCTTTCTCGGGTGGATATCA
Source organism: Mesorhizobium sp. 131-3-5 (assembly GCF_016756575.1). Classification (NCBI taxonomy): domain Bacteria; kingdom Pseudomonadati; phylum Pseudomonadota; class Alphaproteobacteria; order Hyphomicrobiales; family Phyllobacteriaceae; genus Mesorhizobium; species Mesorhizobium sp. 131-3-5. Next base: position 208,197 of record NZ_AP023254.1, on the reverse strand, counting down.
TGCCGCAATGGCAGAGCCAACAGAGGACGTCGCGTGCCATTTGCTTCGACACGATGTAGCCACCTGGTACAGGGTGAGCGGCCAATGCCGGGCCAGAAACGAAAAAATCGGAACAGCCCTTGACCTTCCAGTTACTGGAAGCACTACCTCCGCGATCAGGCAGAGGCATAGAGGCATTTTGGAATGACGCACCCAGACCATGACCATCGCGGCGATCACCACGCACAAGGCGCGCACGGCAGTTGTTGCGCGCCGAAAGGCGCCGATACTGCAGCCGTTCTGCGCGATCCGGTCTGCGGCATGACCGTGGATCCAGCCGTCGGCAAGCCGACATCGGAGCATGGCGGTCGCCTCTACCATTTCTGCAGCGAGCGCTGCCGTTCGAAATTCCAGGCCGAGCCGGAACAATACCTCACGGCCACCGACCCCGTCTGTGGCATGAGCGTCGACCGTGCCACAGCCAGGCACTTCGTGCGCCATGAAGGCCAGGGCTTCTATTTCTGTTCCGCCGGCTGCAAGGCGAAATTCGAGGCGGCACCGCAGACTTATCTCGGCGACAGGCCGGCACCGCCGCCCGCGCCCAAGGGCACGCAGTACACCTGCCCGATGCATCCCGAAATCGTCCGCGACAAGCCCGGCTCCTGCCCGATCTGTGGCATGGCGCTTGAGCCGATGGGCGTGCCATCGGGCGATGAAGGGCCAAATCCCGAACTGGTCGATTTCACCAGGCGGTTCTGGGTCAGCGCAGTCCTGTCGATCCCGCTTCTGATCGTCGCGATGGCGCCAATGATTGGAGTGTCGTTCGAAAGCTGGGTCGATGATCGCACAAAGGTCTGGATAGAATTGCTCCTGGCAAGCCCGGTGGTGCTCTGGGCCGCTTTTCCCTTCTTCCACCGTGGCTGGGAGTCTGTCCTCAACCGCAGCCCCAACATGTGGACGCTGATTTCGCTAGGCGTCGGCGCGGCCTACATCTACAGCGTCGTCGCCACCCTGTTTCCGGACATCTTCCCGCATCAGTTCCGCGGCCATGGCGGCGCGGTGCCGGTCTATTTCGAGGCCGCCGCCGTTATTGTCGCGCTGGTTTTCCTCGGCCAGGTGCTGGAATTGCGTGCCCGCGAAAAGACCGGGTCGGCAATCCGCGCCTTGCTCGATCTGGCGCCGAAGACCGCGCGCCGTATGGCCGAAGACGGTTCCGAGGCCGATGTGCCGCTGAACAGCGTCAAGGCTGGCGATCGCCTGCGTATCCGGCCCGGTGATGCCGTGCCGGTCGACGGCACGGTGCTCGAAGGCCGCTCCTCCATCGACGAATCGATGATCACGGGCGAGCCGCTGCCGGTCGAAAAGGCCGAGGGCGACGCTCTCACCGGCGGCACGCTCAACAAACAAGGTTCGCTGATCATGCGTGCCGAACGGATCGGCGCAGAGACCACGCTGGCGCGCATCGTCGAACTCGTCGCCAAGGCACAGCGCTCGCGCGCGCCGATCCAGGGGCTGGCAGACCGCGTTTCCTTCTACTTTGTCCCGGCCGTCGTCCTTGTCGCCGTTGTGGCCTTCATCGCCTGGGCCGTCTTCGGCCCCGAGCCCAGCCTGATCTTCGCCATCGTCTCGGCGGTCTCGGTGCTGATCATCGCCTGTCCCTGTGCGCTTGGCCTCGCCACGCCGATGTCGATCATGACCGCCACCGGACGCGGGGCGCATGCTGGCGTGCTGATCAAGGAAGCCGCCGCGCTCGAACGCTTCGCCTCCGTCGACACGCTGATCGTCGACAAGACCGGCACGCTGACCGAGGGCAGACCGAAACTGACGGATGTCGTCGTGGCAACCGGCTTTTCCGAAGACGAATTGCTGGGGCTCGCCGCGAGCCTGGAGAAGGGCTCGGAACATCCGCTGGCCGACGCCATCGTCGAGGGCGCCGCGGCGCGCGGTGCGACCGTCACCGACGCCGGCGATTTCGAGGCGGTTACCGGCAAGGGTGTTTCCGGCACGGTGTCGGGTAAGGCCGTCGCGCTCGGCAATGCCGCGATGATGGGCGATCTCGGCGTTGACGTTTCCGCCGTTTCGGCCGGCGCAGAAGCGCTGCAGGGCGATGGCAAGACGGCGATGTTCGTCGCTGTCGGCGGCAGACTGGCCGGCATCGTCGCCGTCGCCGATCCCATCAAGGCGACGACCGCCGAGGCGATCAAGGCGCTGCATGACAGCGGACTCAGGATCATCATGGCGACCGGCGACAATGAGCGCACGGCCAACGCAATCGCCAAAAGCCTCGGCATCGACGAGGTTCGCGCCGGCCTGTTGCCGGAACAGAAGGCAGCCCTGGTCGAGGAACTGCGCGGCAGGGGCGCCGGCGTCGCCATGGCCGGCGACGGCGTCAACGATGCGCCGGCCTTGGCCAGCGCCGATGTCGGCATCGCCATGGGCACCGGCGCCGATGTCGCGGTCGAAAGCGCCGGCATCACTTTGGTCAAGGGCGACCTCAACGGCATCGTGCGCGCCCGCACGCTGGCCCAGGCGACGATCGGCAACATCCGCCAGAACCTGTTCTTCGCCTTCCTCTACAATGTCCTTGGCGTGCCCGTCGCCGCAGGCGTGCTCTATCCGCTCACCGGCATGCTTTTGTCGCCGATGCTGGCGGCAGCGGCGATGAGCCTGTCTTCCGTCTCGGTCATCGCCAACGCATTGCGGCTGCGAACGTTGAAACTCTGATCCAAACCCCCAAATACGAAACTCAACCAACAGGAGACCATGAATGACCTTGGCCAAGAAACTCGTGCTTTTGCTGATGGCGGCGGGAATGCTGCTCGCCGTCTTCCTCGAAAGCGTTCCGGCGCAGAGCGAAGAGATGAAACACGACATGGCTGGCATGTCGATGGGTGCGCAAAGCCCTGCCACCGTTGGCTACAAGAAGGCGATGGACAAGATGCACAAGGACATGATGGTCAAATACACCGGCAATGCCGATGTCGATTTTATCAGGGGCATGATCCCGCACCACCAGGGCGCCATCGACATGGCCAAGGTCGAGCTTGCCAACGGTAAGGACCCGGAAATCCGCAAGCTCGCCGAAGGCGTCATCGCCGCGCAGGAAGCCGAGATCAAGCAGATGCAGGATTGGCTCGCCGCGCATCCAGTGAAGTGAGCCTTTCGCGACGGGGAGATTTGGGCGAGAACGCCTCTGGATTCTCTCGCCCGCCCTGTGATGCGATTCGGCCTCAAACGGAGCCTGCCATGCCATCCACCATCAGAACCACCACGCTGCCTTCTGGCGAAGCCATTCAAGTGCTCGGCCAGGGCACGTGGAAGATGGGTGAGGATTCGCGTCGCCGTGCCGATGAGGTCAACGCTCTCAAACTCGGCCTCGATCTTGGCCTCACGCTGATCGACACCGCCGAAATGTATGCCAGCGGCGGCGCCGAGGAAGTGGTGGCGCAAGCCATTGCCGGGCGCCGCGCCGAGGTCTTCGTGGTCTCGAAAGTTCTGCCATCGAACGCGTCGCGCGCCGGCGTGCAGCGCGCCTGCGAGAACAGCCTGAAGCGCCTGCGCACCGACCGCATCGATCTCTATCTCCTGCATTGGCCGGGCAGCGTGCCTTTGGCGGAGACGGTCGAAGCCTTCGAGGCCTTGAGGAGGGCCGGCAAGATCCGCCATTGGGGCGTCAGCAATTTCGACACCGAGGACATGGAGGACCTGGCCGGTTTGCCCGACGGTGGCAACGTCCAGACCAACCAGGTGCTTTACAATCTGGTCCGACGTGGCCCCGAATTCGATCTGGCGCCCTGGAGCCGCAAGCGCGGCATCCCTTTGATGGCCTATTCGCCGGTCGAGCAGGGCGCGCTGGCACGCAATACTGGGCTTGACGCCGTCGCCGCCCGCCACAATGCGACCGCGGCACAAATCGCCCTGGCCTGGGTGATGCAGCAGGAAGGCGTCATCGCCATTCCGAAAGCCAGCAGCCAGGAGCACGTCCGCCAGAATTTTGCGGCGCTCGACATAAAGCTCACAGCTGGGGATCTCGCCGATCTCGACCGTGCGTTCCCGCCACCGACGCGCAAGCGTGGGCTGGAGATGATCTAATTACTTCCCCGCCAGTCCCTTCAGCCGGTAAAGCGCTTCCAGCGCTTCCCTCGGCGTCATCTCGTCGGGGTTGATCTCGCCCAGCGCGGCGCCGAGCGCGTCGCTCTTCACCGGCTTCGGCGCCTCCCGCTTCATGGCCACGGAAAACAGCGGCAGGTCGTCGACCAGCCGGTTGGTCTTGCCGGAAACCTCGCCTTCCTCCAACTGGTGCAGCACCTGCTTGGCCCGGTCGACCACCGCTTCCGGCAGGCCGGCGAGCCGCGCCACCTGCACGCCATAGGAGCGGTCGGCGGCACCCTTGCCGACCTCGTGCAGGAAGACGACGTCGCCTTCCCATTCCTTGACCCGCATGGTGACGTTGTGGAGCCGCGCCAGCTTGCCGGCGAGCGAGGTCATTTCGTGGAAATGGGTGGCGAAGATCGCCCGGCAGCGGTTCTTCTCATGCAGGTACTCCACCGCCGCCCAGGCGATCGACAGGCCGTCGAAGGTGGCGGTGCCGCGGCCGATCTCGTCGAGGATCACCAGCGCCCGTTCGCCGGCCTGGTTGAGGATCGCCGCCGTCTCGACCATCTCGACCATGAAGGTCGAACGGCCGCGCGCCAGATCGTCCGAGGCGCCGACTCGCGAGAACAGCCGGTCGACGACGCCGATATGGGCCGATGTTGCCGGCACGAAGGAGCCGGTCTGGGCCAGGATGGCGATCAGCGCGTTCTGCCGCAGGAACGTCGATTTACCGCCCATGTTCGGGCCGGTCAGCAGCCAGATCGCGCCGTTCTTGGCGTTCCCCTCCGGCGACAGGTCGCAATCATTGGCGACGAACGGCCCGTCGCCGGAACGGCGCAAGGCCTGCTCGACAACCGGATGCCGGCCGCCGGAGATTTCGAAGGCAAGGCTGGAATCCACCACCGGCCGGCACCAGGCTTCGCTTTCCGAAAGCAGCGCCAGTGCCGCCGAGACATCGATCGCTGCCAGCGCATCGGCGCCGGCACGGATCTTTTCCGCCTCGCCGACGGCTTGCGCCGTCAGCGCATCGAACGCCGCCAGTTCGATGCTGAGCGCCCGGTCTGCCGCGTTGGCGATCTTGGTCTCGAGTTCGGCAAGCTCCGTCGTGGTGAAGCGCATGGCATTGGCCATGGTCTGGCGGTGGATGAAGCGCGCCTTGGCGCCATCGCTGCCGGTCATGATCGCATGATGGTTGGCGGTCACCTCGATGTAGTAACCCAGCACATTGTTGTGCCGGATCTTCAGGGAACGGATGCCGGTCTCCTCGATCAGCGAGCGCTCCAGCCCGGCGATCACTTTTCGCGATTCGTCGCGCAACGCCCGCATCTCGTCGAGTTCCGGGTGGTAGCCGCCGCGCAGGAAGCCGCCGTCGCGCTTGAGCAGCGGCAATTCCTCGCCGAGCGCCTGCGTCAGATGCTGGGCAAGCGCCTGCGGCAGTGCCTGGATGGCGGCCATCGCGTCCGCCAGTTCCTGGGGCAGGGCGGTTGCGGCGAAGATTTCGACGATGGCGCCGGCCGCCTCGAAACCGGCGCGTAGTGCGCCGAGGTCGCGCGGGCCACCGCGGTTGAGCGCCAGCCGGGACAGCGCACGCGGCATGTCGGCGACGCTTTTCAGGCTCGTCCGCACCGCCTGGCAAAGCCGGGTTTCGGAGCGGAAGAACGACACCGAGTCCAGGCGTGCGCCAATCGCCGCCGGGTCGGTCAGCGGCGCCATCAACCGGTCGGCGAGCAGCCTTGCGCCGCCGCCGGTCACCGTGCGGTCGATCGCCTTGAACAGCGAGCCCTCGCGGCTGCCGGACAGCGTGCGTAAGAGTTCGAGATTGCCGCGCGTCGCCGGATCGATGAACAGGGTCGAGCCCTGCTCCTCGCGCTCCGGCCGCGACAAAGGCGGCCGCTCGGCCTTCTGCGTCTTCTCGACATAGGCGATGGCGCCCGAGATCGCCGACAGTTCGGCGCGCGAGAACGTGCCGAAACTGTCCGGCGTCGCCACGTCGAAGAAGCGGGCGATGCGCCCGGTGGCCGAGGCAGAATCGAACAGCGACGGCGGCTGTGGATTTGCGACGCGGCCGAGCACGTCGAACACCGGCCTCAGTTCGGGATCATGGAACACCGGCTCGGCGACGATCAGCTCGCGCGGATCGACACGGAAAATGTCGGCCAGCAGCCGGTCGGCGGTGGTCTCGGCAACGCGGAAGGCGCCGGTCGAGATGTCGATCCAGGCAATTGCGAAGGATTGGTCGCTGCCGCCCTTCACCCGGCCCAGCGCCATCAGGAAGCTCGATTCCGACGGCGCCAGCAATTTGTCCTCGGTGATGGTGCCCGGCGTCACCAGCCGCACCACGTCGCGGCGCACCACCGATTTGGAACCGCGTTTCTTGGCCTCAGCCGGATCCTCGATCTGCTCGCAGACGGCGACGCGGAATCCCTGGCCGATCAGCTTCTGCAGATAGTCGTCGGCCGCATGCACCGGCACGCCGCACATCGGGATATCGTGGCCCTGGTGCTTGCCGCGCTTGGTCAGGACGATGCCCAGCGCCCGGCTCGCCTTTTCGGCGTCGTCGAAGAACAGCTCGTAGAAATCGCCCATGCGGTAGAACAAGAGCGAATCCGGGTTCGCCGCCTTGATCTCGATGAACTGCTCCATCATCGGCGTGACGGCGGCCGTGCCGGGCGGCGGCGTCATCACCTCGGGGGCGTCGGGCTCATTCGCTAGGTGCATGTTCATGGCGCGGCACGCTAGCAGATGTGTTGGCCGGGTTTAATGCCGGAGCTTCGAAAAGCAGGGGAAGACCGAGGCGATCGTTTGCACGCAATTGTCCTTCGGCCTGCGATTCCCGCGCGCTGGCGGTTTACACGCGGCGGCGCGTGGTCTTAATTCGGACCGAAACAAAGCACCCGCTTCAAGGAGGTGCTGCACCGGCGAGGAAATCAAAAGCATCATGGCCAGGAAAACCGAGAACAACGGTCCGTCCGTCAGCGCGCAGGAAGCGCTCGAATTCCATGCGATGGGCCGGCCTGGCAAGCTGGAGATCGTCGCCACCAAGCCGATGACGACGCAGCGCGATCTGAGCCTCGCCTATTCGCCAGGCGTCGCCGTGCCGGTGCGCGCCATCGCCGAGGATCCCAGCCGCGCCTTCGACTATACGACGCGCGGCAACATGGTGGCCGTCATCTCCAACGGCACCGCCATCCTTGGCCTCGGCAATCTCGGTGCGCTGGCCTCCAAGCCGGTGATGGAGGGCAAGGCGGTGCTGTTCAAGCGCTTCGCCGATGTCGATTCCATCGACCTCGAGGTCGACACCGAGGATGCCGACGAGTTTATCAACTGCGTGCGCTTCCTCGGGCCGTCCTTCGGCGGCATCAACCTCGAGGATATCAAGGCGCCGGAGTGTTTCATCATCGAGCAGCGCCTGCGCGAGCTGATGGACATCCCGGTCTTCCACGACGACCAGCACGGCACCGCCATCATCTCGGCCGCCGGCCTGATCAACGCGCTGGAGATCACCGGCCGCGACATGAAGACCACCAGGCTGGTCTGCAACGGCGCGGGTGCCGCCGGCATCGCCTGCATCGAGCTGATGAAGGCGATGGGCTTCGCACCCGAAAACATCATCCTGTGCGACACCAAGGGCGTGGTCTTCCAGGGCCGCACCGAAGGCATGAACCAGTGGAAGTCGGCGCATGCGGTGAAAACCGAGGCACGCAGCCTTGCCGAGGCGCTCGACGGCGCAGACGTCTTCCTCGGCCTCTCGGCCAAGGGCGCGCTGACCACCGCCATGGTGCAATCGATGGCCAAGAACCCGATCATCTTCGCCATGGCCAATCCCGATCCGGAAATCACGCCGGAGGAAGTGGCCGAGATCCGCACCGACGCCATCATGGCGACGGGCCGTTCGGACTATCCGAACCAGGTCAACAACGTGCTCGGCTTCCCCTACATCTTCCGCGGCGCGCTGGATGTACGGGCGACCACCATCAATGACGACATGAAGATCGCCGCGGCCCGCGCGCTGGCCGAACTGGCGCGCCAGGACGTGCCCGACGACGTCGCCGCCGCCTATCAGGGCAACCGGCCGAAATTCGGGCCCAACTACATCATTCCGGTACCGTTCGACCCGCGGCTGATCTCCGCCATTCCGCTGGCGGTTGCCAAGGCAGCTATGGAGTCGGGCGTCGCCCGCAAGCCGATCCTCGACCTCGACCGCTATGCGCAGGAACTGTCGGCTCGCCGCGACCCGATCGCCTCGACCCTGCAGCGCATCTACGACCGCGTCCGCCGCCAGCCCAAGCGCATCGTCTTCGCCGAGGGCGAGGAGGAGCAGGTGATGCGCGCTGCCGTCTCCTATGTGAACCAGCGCCTCGGCACCGCCATCCTGCTCGGCCGCGACGACGTCATCAAGGAAAACGCCAAGCACGCCGGCATCGACCTGAACAAGCAAGGCATCGAGATCATCAATGCAAGGCTGTCGCGCCGCAACGGCATCTACACCGACTATCTCTACCAGCGCATGCAGCGCAAAGGCTTCCTGTTCCGCGACTGCCAGCGCCTGATCAACAACGACCGCAACCATTTCGCCGCCTGCATGGTGGCGCTGGGCGACGCCGACGGCATCGTCACCGGCGTGACCCGTAACTATTCCACCGCGCTCGACGACATCCGCCGCGTCATCGACGCCAAGCCCGGCCACCGCGTCATCGGCGTCTCGATCGTGCTTGCGCGGGGCAAGACCGTGCTGGTCGCCGACACCGCCGTGCACGACATGCCGAATGCCGAGCAGATCGCCGATATCGCCGAGGAAGCGGCTGGCTTTGCCCGCCGCATGGGCTACGAGCCGAGGCTCGCCATGCTCGCCTATTCCACCTTCGGCCACCCCCAGGGTGAGCGCTCCGAACGCGTCCAGGAAGCCGTGCGCATCCTCGACAAGCGCCGCGTCGATTTCGAATATGACGGCGAAATGGCCGCCGACGTCGCGCTGAATGCCCGCGCCATGGCGCAATACCCATTCATCCGCCTCACCGGCCCGGCCAATGTGCTGATCATGCCGGCCTTCCACTCGGCCTCGATCTCGACCAAGATGCTGCAGGAACTCGGCGGCTCGACGGTCATCGGCCCGTTGCTGGTCGGCCTGAACAAGCCGGTGCAGATCGTCTCGCTGAACGCCAAGGACTCGGACATCGTCAACATGGCGGCGATCGCGGCGTACACGGCGGGGACTTGAGGGCCGGTCCGCGTCGAAGGCGGAAGCCAACGATCCGGCTCTTCGAACCCGGCGGCGCTCGAAACGCCGTCGGCTCCCCATAACAGATTGATAAGATTCACCTGATATACGGAAACTCTTGCCGCATGCCGTAACGGCATCCACGGCGCGCTCAGACCGCTAAATGGGGGTGCGGCCATGAAGCATGACGGAGTTTCCGTACCCACGGCCGGCCCGGGGGTCTACCACGACGAGCGGCTGGACGCCTTGCTCAGCATTACCGGCCGCATGGACGGTTATCTCTACCGCTGCCGCAACGACGCGTCCTACACAATGCTCTATATCAGCGACGGCATCTTCACCGTCAGCGGTTATCGGCCGAGCGATTTCATCCACAATGCGGTGCGCGACTATGTCTCGGCCATCCATCCGGATGACCTGCCATCGGTCTATGCCGCCGTCGACGCCGCGCTCGAGGCGCGCTGCAACTGGAACGTCGACTACCGTATCGTGCCCAGGGCCGGCGAACCGCTCTGGGTCCGCGAGATCGGCGGCGGTGTCTGGGACAAAGCCGGCGAACTCGAATTCCTGGAGGGCTTCGTCGTCGACATCAGCGACCGCAAGGTCGTCGAGGACCTCAACGCCCAGCTGGTCCTGGATCTGAAGACCGCCAACGAGGAACTCTCCGCGCAAAAGCGCGAGATCGAGGTGGCGAAGCAGCAGAGCGACCATTCGGCCAACCACGATGCCTTGACCGACCTGCCCAACCGGCGTGCGTTCCACAACGAGCTCAAATCGGTGGTCGCCCGCTGCGGCGCCACCGGCGAGGCGGCCGGGCTGCTGTTCATCGACCTCGACCGGTTCAAGGAAGTCAATGACACGCTCGGCCACGAGGCCGGCGATGCGCTGCTGCAGCGTGTGTCGAGCCAGCTTCGCTCGATCCTGCGCAGCGCAGATTTCGTCGCCCGGCTCGGCGGCGACGAGTTCGCCTTCCTGTTCTCGGCCGACACCGAGCTGGCACGGCAGAAGGCCGTGCGCGTCGCCGAACGCATCCTGGAAAGGTTGCGAATCAAGGTCCCCGCGCCCAATGGCGCCATCCAGGTCGGTTGCACCGTTGGCGTGGCGATGTATCCGGCGGAAGCCGGCGACTCCGAAGCGCTGATCGCGCTCGCCGACCGGCTGATGTACATCGGCAAAAAGAGCGGCCGAAACCGGCTCGTCACCGCGAGCGAAATGGCGCCACAACAGCCATCGCCCAGGCCTCGTCTTCGCAAGACGGCGTAGCTATCGCCGGCTTCAGCCCGGCGCGAACGCCCGTGCCGCTTCGACGACCTCCTCGATCTGGTCCTGCCGCAGCAGGTCGATCGGAACGCGGCCGTCGAGCTGTGCCGCTGGGCGCGTCAGCCACAGCCAGGCAAGTCTCGGATTGCCTATCAGCGACTGCACGTTGCTTATGCCGGCGACCGGCCTGCCGTCGACGAACTGCGCCAGCGGGAAAACGTGCTTGCGGCCGCCCTTGCGCAAGGCGATGACGTCGCCGCGCCTCTGCCAGCGGTGCAGGGTCGAGCGGGCGATGCGCAGGTTTTCCTCCAGATAGGTCGAGCCGGCGACGCGGCCGGCCCAGTCCTCGATCAGCATCGATTCGAGGTCGTCGGACCGTGGCGGCGGGGCGAGCGTTTCATCGGCCGGCAACGCCCTCAGCATATCGGTGACGCCGGCTTCGCTGCGGCGCGCGGCTTCGGCCGCCAGCGCGCGCACGAATTTCGAGGCAAGGCCGGGAAGGTCGGCATGGATGGCGTCGATGGCGCGCTGGTGCTTTGGCGACAGCAAGGTGACGGCGGATGCTATGCTGCCGGCGATCTTGCCGACCGAGACCACGGTGGACTGGTTTATCGCTTCGTCATAATGGGCAAGCGCACGTTCGACGTCCTCCGCGACCATCTCCGCGAAGTCGTCCTGTCCAAGACCGGTTGTCTGAAATCTGCTCATGCACATGTCTTCCGGCCGCGTGCGCTCCTCCCTCAGCCGCGGCCGACTGCTGAATATCTACTGCGGAAAACGGAAATCATGGCGGCAACGGATCGCGCCGCCCGACAGCTTGCTGTCTTGCATCTTTTCAACATCCCATCTGACTGCGGGCGCCCCGAAATGTCAGTCACGGGACGCTCTCGATTTCGTGTAGGAGCGATATGTGACAACTGCGCGACGGTGAGAAGCGGTCCGCTTTTCCTTCTCCCCTTGTGGGAGAAGGTGGATTGGCGCGTAGCGCCAAGACGGATGAGGGGTGTTCCAGCTTGGCGCCGCCGCGCTCCGTCACCCACCCCTTGTATCTGCACGGAGGAGACTTTGTGCGATGGAAGCGACTGAGCCTCGAACCGGACGGCCATCCGATTCGAGGCTTGGCGAAGTCGCCCGACACCCCTGCGGCTACAACCGTGGATGAGCCTGGGATCTTCGTCTTCGTCACGCACGACCGAATAGTCGCTTGGCTCCAATCGCACGCACAAGGCAGGTTACCGTGAACACGACCCTCTGTGGAATAGATATTTCGAAAGACTGGCTCGACGCTCATATCGAGCCGATGGGAGCGGCAAACCGCTTCGCCAACGATGCGGCAGGCATCGCCGATCTGGCCGCCTGGTGTCAGAACCATGATGTCGAACTCGTCATCATGGAGGCCAGTGGCGGCTACGAACGGCTGGCCTTCCTGCTCTTGTGGGAGATGGGCCAACCCTGCGGCATGGCCAACGCGAGGAGCGTTCGCTACTTCGCCGAGGCAATGGGTTTCCTGGAGAAGACCGACAGAATCGATGCCGCCGTGATTGCCCGTTATGGTGCCGTCAAGCGGCTCAAGCCGACGCCGCCGCCGAGCGCGGCCCAGCAGCGGCTCAAGGCGCTGGTTGCGCGGCTTTCCCAGGTGGGAGGAGATCTCACCATTCAAAAGCAGCGCAAGAGCACCGCCGACGCCGAAACTATCGCCAGCCTCGATGAAGTGATCGCGCTGCTTGCGCGCCAGAGCCGCAGGCTCGAAGGTGAGATCGCCACGCTCATCGATGACGATCCGCTGTGGGCATGCCTCGACCGAGCCTTCCGCTCGCTCAAGGGTGTTGCCTCTCGCACCGTGGCGCGGCTGATGGCGCAGTTGCCGGAGATCGGCATCCTCTCCAACAAGGCCATCGCCAAGTTGGCCGGCCTGGCGCCGATCGCCAATGACAGTGGCAAGCGCAGCGGTCGAAGACCAGTGCGCGGCGGTCGGGCAGGGCCGCGCGGCGTCCTCTTTCTCGTTGCCAGCATCGTTGCCAAATATGATCCGCATCTGGCAGCTTTCAAGCAACGGTTGCAGACTGCCGGAAAGGAGAAAATGGTCATCCGCATTGCGCTCGCCCGCAAGCTGCTCGTCATTCTCAATGCAAAAGCACGCGACGCGCGTAACGAATTCGCAAATGCAACTTGACACCTCAGATAGTCGCTCATCCGTCGCCTGCGGCGACACCTTCTCCCACAGGGGGAGAAGGGAAAGGAGCTCTACAGCAACCCAGCCTGTTCCGCCTCGCGGCGCAGGTTCTGCCTTGGCCTTGGGCCGATCTGCTGGATCACCAGGCCGGCGGCCAGTGAGCCAAGGTCGCCGCAGGTCTTGAGGTCGCGGCCTTGCGTATAGCCATGCAGGAAACCGGCGGCGTAGAGATCGCCGGCGCCCGTCGTGTCGACCAGTTCCCGGATCGCCGTCGCCTGGATCACCACGGTCTCGTCGCCGCGCACGATGACCGAGCCTTTTTCCGAGCGGGTGACGGCGGCTATTCTGCAGTCCTTGCGGATCTTGGCCAGCGCCTCGTCGAAGGACGATGTCTGGTAGAGCGACTTGATCTCGTGGCTGTTGGCAAAGACGATGTCGACCGTGCCCGAGCGCATCAGCTCGAGGAATTCGTCGCGGTAGCGGTCGACGCAGAACGAATCCGACAGCGTCATGGAGACTTCGCGGCCTGCCGCATGCGCCAGCCTGGCCGTCTGCCGGATCGCCTCCTTGGCGCGCGGCGGGTCCCACAGATAGCCTTCGAAATAGGTGACCTTGGCGCCCGATGCCTTGTCGGCCTCGACATCCTCCGGCCCAAGCTCGACGCAGGCGCCGAGATAGGTGTTCATCGAGCGTTCGCCGTCGGGTGTGACGAAGATCATCGAGCGCGCCGTCGGCGGCTCGCCCGTGAGCGGCTTGGTGTCGAAGGCGACGCCCTGCGCGCGGATGTCGTGGGCGTAGATTTCGCCCAGCCCATCGTTGGAGACCTTGCCGAAGAAGGCGGCGCGGCCGCCGAAAGAGGCAACGCCGGCCGCCGTGTTGCCGGCGCTGCCGCCCGAGGCTTCGATCGCCGGACCCATGCGGCTGTAGAGCAGTTCGGCGCGGTGGGTGTCGATGAGGTTCATCGCGCCCTTGATGATGCCGTTGGTTTCGAGGAATGCCTCCTCGCACTGGGCGATGATGTCGACAATGGCATTGCCGATGCAAAGCACGTCATAATCCGGCATCAATGTCTCCGCCAAAAACCCGAGCCGGCTTCTTGCCACGCTGGCCGGGCGCGGGTTTAGCGATTCGCGGCGGCTTTGCCTAGGGCATGTTGCTATTCAGGTGATGCCGGCCTGACCTGAATTGCAACGAACCCTGGAGCGCGACACGCCAGGCGCTACGACAATTCGACCGTGGACGAAGCATTTCTTCGCGGCGTTGCCTACAAGTCAGCCCGATCGATCACATCGGAAGACGGCAGGCACATGTCCGCAAAGAACGACACGACAACCGACCTGGCATTGCTCGGTGTGCTGGCTGTGCTGTGGGGTGCTTCCTACACTTTCATCAAGATCGGCGTCGAAACCATCCCTCCGGTGACTTTCATCGCCGCCCGCACCTTGATCGCCGGCGGCATCCTGTTCGCCGTCATCCGTTGGCGCGGACTTGCGATGCCGCACGACCTGGCCATCTGGCGCCGCTTCGCCTTCCAGGCCTGCCTCAACAGCGTCATACCGTTCACGCTGATCGCCGCGGCCGAGCGCTCGGTCGATGCGGGCCTCGCCACCATCCTCAACGCGACCTCGCCGATCTTCACCTTCCTGCTGACGGCGCTCATCACCCGCCACGAGCCGGTCACGGTGCGCAAGCTGATCGGTGTCGGTGCCGGCATAGCCGGCATCTGCCTTATTGTCGGCACCGAGGCGCTGGGTGGTCTCGGCCACGAGCTGTGGGCGCAGGTCGCCATCGTCGTGGCGACGATCTGCTATGCCGGGGCCGCCATTTTCGGCCGCAGCTTCAAGGGTCTCGATCCGATGCTGCCGGCGGCAGGCTCGATGCTGTGCGGCGCGGTCATGCTGGTGCCGCTCAGCCTGGTGGTCGACCAGCCCTGGGCGCTCGCGCCATCGACGGCGTCGATCCTGGCCTTGCTCGGCCTGTCGGTGTTTTCGACCGCACTTGCCTTCGTCATCTATTTCCGCCTCATCCACACGCTGGGTTCCGTCGGCACCACGTCGCAGGCCTATCTGCGCGTGCCGATCGGCGTCGGCATCGGCGCCATCTTCCTCGGCGAAAGCCTGGGGCCGACGGCATGGCTGGGCATGGCCTTCGTCGTGGCCGGCGTCGCGGCCATGACCATTCCGGTCCGTAAGCCGGCCTTCGCCCGTTAGGCGCCCCGATTTACTTGTGCTCTAGCCTCGCGCTGCCTATCTCGGGGAGCGTCCCGCCTGTCGGCGGTGTTCGCTGACCTGGGGTTGAAGCACGGTGATTTTCGACGCTGCCCGCATTGCGGCCCTCGAGCTGCTCTCGCCGCCGTTTCGCGCCGTGTTCATCAAGACGCTGGGCCTGACCGTGCTGGCGCTGGTCGCCTTGTGGTTCGGCCTGACCAGCCTTGTCGAGTGGCTGGCTTTGCCATGGCTCCAGACCTTGCTGCCGGGCATACCGTCCTGGGCCGGCTGGCTGGGCGGCATCATAGCGGCGATAGCGCTTGCCTTCGGTATGGCGCTGCTCGTCGCGCCGGTGACGGCAGTGATCGCCGGCCTGTTCCTCGACGATGTCGCCGAAGTGGTCGAGCGCACCGACTATCCCCGCGACCCGGTCGGGCGCGCCATGCCGGCGCTGCGCTCGCTGCTGCTGGCGATAAAATTCCTCGGCGTCGTCATCCTCGGCAACATCCTGGCGCTCATGCTCCTGCTGGTGCCGGGCATCAACATCGCCGCCTTCTTCATCGTCAACGGCTATCTGCTCGGCCGCGAATTCTTCGAATTCGCCGCCATGCGCTTTCGCCCCGAGGACCAAGCCAGGGCTCTGCGTCGGCAGTATGCCGGCACAGTGTTACTCGCCGGCCTGGTCATCGCGGCCTTCCTTGCCGTGCCGCTGCTTAATCTGCTGACGCCGCTCTTCGCCGCCGCCATGATGGTGCATCTGCACAAGGCCATTTCGGCCCGCGAAAGTAGCCGGTGACCGCAGTCGTCATGCGACGGCCCCCGTTTAATCCTGGGACTTGCCGAACAGCGCCTGCAATTTGCCGAATGGCATGGCGGCCCGGGTGAAGCCGAACGTGCCGTCCTGCTGGATTTCGCGCGTCGCCGTCTCCAGCATGCCATAGGCGAAATTGGTCAGCCACGGTCCGAGCGAAATGCGCTTCACTCCGGCCTTTGCGAGATCGGCGATGGTGAAGCCCGGTTTCGCCATGACGTTGACCGGCTTGCTGACCGCCGAACACAGCGTGCGCACCATCTCGACGTCGCCGATCCCAGGCGCATAGAGCACGTCGGCGCCGGCCTTCTCGAAGGCCTGCAGCCGCTTGATGGTGTCGTCGAGATCGGACTTGCCCCATAGGAAATTCTCGGCCCGCGCCGTGAAGACGAAATCGCGTCTCAGGGCCTGCGCCGCCTCCACCGCCGCCGCCACGCGCTCGACCGCGTGTGAGAAATCATAGATCGGCCTGTCGGGATCGCCGGTGTGGTCCTCGATCGAGCAGCCGGCAAGGCCGGCGGCTTCTGCCGCGAAGATGGTTTCGGCGGCCCGCTCGGCGCTGTCGCCCTTGCCCTTCTCTAAGTCGGCCGAGACCGGCAAGTCGGTCGCCGCCGTCACCTCGCGGCAGTGATGGATCATCTGCTCGAAGGTCACCGCGCCGTCCGGCAGGCCGCGCGAAAAGGCAAAGCCGGCGCTGGTCGTCGCCAGCGCCTTGAAGCCGAAGGATCCGAGCAGCTTGGTCGTGCCCGGATCCCAGGGATTGGGCATGACGAAAGTCGAGGCATGCAGGTCGCGAAAGATCTTGCCCTTGTCCATGAATGCTCCCCATCACGAGTGTCGTGTGGATGCTATCGCGCCGCCTTCGGCCGGGCAAATGAATGCGCTTGGTTCAGAAGCGTTTCTCGTTCTCTGCTGCCAATTTCTCGAATGCGTCGGAATCCTTGACGTAGCGCGATGTCTTCTTGTCCCAATGATAGGTGACGGAAATATCGTGCGACGACGCTTCGGGCGGCGCGTCGTCGCAGCTTTCATCGCTTGGCACGGTGCTGTCGGTCACCGTCACCTTGACGGCGGCAAAGGGCTGGCCGTCGGCGATGGTCTGGAAAGCCATATCCTGCTTGCGGCTATAGGCGCAGAGCCTTTCGTCGAACGTGTAGATCATGTCGATCATCTCGAATTTGTCGTCGCGGACCATGATCAGCGGCGTGATCACATAGCCCTGGCTCGAATTGAAATGCGTGCTCATGGTGATGAGCATGTCGTCGCCGGCGTCGATCGAAAGCTTGTTCGGTTCGCGGAAATAGGTGCTGCGGTCGAACGCGACATTGACCGCATCGAGCAGTTTCGGCTTGGCCGTGACGTCGTAGAGCGCCAGCACCGCATAACCCTCGGCGCTGTCGGGAGAATCGCCGAGGTCGAACAGCATCGCCAGCCGGTCCTTGCCGCCGGCCTTGATAGGAAGCATGGCCGCATTGGGGAAGCTGGATGTCTCCGGCGGCGAACCGCCGCCATCCGGTCCCTCGATGTGGCGCATCTCGATCGGCAATCCGCCCTTGTAGAAACCGTCCCCGTTCGCGGCGAGGCTCGGGATGACCAATTTGGCCAGGTCGAGATAGGTGACATCGTTGCGGCCGGGCAGCGGGCTGCCCAGGTCCGGAAAGCTGACGGCTTGCGCGCCAGCGGCGGTCCACAAGAACGGCAGCAACATCACGGCGAGGATGAAGCGGAAAAGGTTCGTTGGCATGGACGCCCCCCAAGATCAGGCCACTCACGCTAACACGGGTTCCAGCATCGCGCAGCCGTGCTGGAACCGGATCAGTGGATCGGCACCAGTCCGGCCAGTTCGCGCATGTCGTCGAACAGGATGCCGCCGGCCTCGATCAGGCCATCGCGGTCGGAATGGGGATCGCCATGATAGGAGAACACCCGCATGCCGGCGGTGATCCCGGCCTGCGTGCCAGCGACGCTGTCCTCGATGACGATGCAATCGGCCGGCGCGAAGCCCATGGTCTTGGCCGCATGCAGGAACAGGTCAGGGAACGGCTTGCCGCGCCCGACCATGGTCGACGAAAACATCGCATGTTCGAACAGCGGCAACAGTCCGGTCTGGCCAAGCGTGATGTGCATCTTCGAAATCCTGGCCGATGTGGCGACGCAATAGGCAATGCCGGCCGCGCGCACCGCCTCGACGAACTCGCGGACGTAAGGGATTGCCTCGACGCCATGGGAAAACAGGTCCGGCAGGCCGGCATTCCAACGCTCGACGAAATCGGCGCCGAGCCGGACTTCGGTCGTCTCCTCGATCTCTTTCTGGACCGAGGCCATGCTGCGGCCGGAGAAATTCTTGCGGCAATATTCGAAGCTTGTCGGATAGCCGGCAGCCGTCAACCATTCAGCGAGGCGTCGATTGGCGAGATTCTCCGTGTCGACGAGAATCCCGTCGCAGTCGAAGATCACAAGCTTGGGTATTTGCATCAGGCGGTGCCGGTCGATCCGAACCCGCCCGAACCGCGTGCCGTGCCGCCGGCCAGCGAACGCTCCTCGACGGCCGCCTGCGTCACAACAGCGAAAACGATCTGGGCGATGCGCATACCGCGCGTCACCGCGAAATCCTCGTCGCCGAGATTGATCAAAAGCACCTTCACCTCGCCGCGATAGTCGCTGTCGACCGTGCCGGGGGAGTTGAGCACGGTGAGGCCATGCTTGAAGGCAAGGCCGGAGCGCGGCCGCACCTGGCCTTCCATGCCTTCGGGAATCTCTAGGATCAGCCCGGTCGGCACCAAAGCCCGTTTTCCCGGCAGGATCAGCAGCGGCCGGTCGTCGGGTACCGCCGCGCGAAGATCCATGCCGGCGGCGCCGGTGCTTTCGTAGGCGGGGAGGGGAAGTCCTTCAGCATGCGGCAATCTGACGAAGCCGACGGTCGGACCGATGACGGAGGAGTTTTGGAGGGCTGCGCGCATAAAATCGATCCTATCGGCGCGATTGCCGATTCGGTCAATTCGCCCGCGCCGCTATCAACGGCTTTCTTTCAGGCATCACTATGACCTGAGCACGCTTTAGCGCACTTCCATTGGAACAATTGTCGTCTCTTTGATCTCCTCCATGACGAAGGAGGCGGACACATCGGACAGCGCCACCTTGGCGATCAGCCGCTGGTAGAGCCGGTCATAGGCTTTCACGTCGGCAACACGGGCACGCAGGACATAGTCGAGGTCGCCGGACATACGGTAGACGCCGGTGATCTCGGGAAGGCCGGTCACCGCCGCCCGAAACTTCTGCAACCAGTCGGGATCATGGTTGGACGTACGGACCAGAATGAACACCGAAAGGCCAAGCCCGAGCTTGTCGGCATCGACCAGCGCCACGCGGCCGGTGATGACGCCATCCTCCTCCAGCCGCTTGACGCGCCGCCAACAGGCATTGCGCGACAACGCCACCCGTTCCGACAGCTGGTCGACCGACAACGTGCCGTCGCGTTGCAATTCGGCGAGCAGTTTTCGATCTATTTCATCGATATCCAGCGCCATATTGGGATGTTTGTCCTGCGGAATGACAAAACACAAGGACATTTTGGGACCGATGAACCGACGAAGCGTGTCAGGATACTCATATCGGAACGCAAGCGCTGAAGGGGATCTAAATGTCGGTCGCAAGCATCTTCACTTCCCATCCGGCCAAGGTCGGCGAAACCTATTTCGGCCATATGGCCTTTGCCGCCTGGTTCTCCTCGCGCCTGCTGCTGGCGGCGGGCGCCGCGCTCGTTCACGCTTTCTTGCCATTTCTCTTCGAGACTACCGCCAGCCGAATCGTCCGCGAGCTCTACGAACGGACGCACAACAGAGGCACACACGCGACCAAGGAGCCGGCGGCTCTCATGGATCGCGCCTAGAGGACGACAGAAGCGATGTGCCGGTGGGCGGCCTATCTCGGTGAAGCGGTCTTTCTTGAAGACATTCTCACGGCGCCCTGCCACTCGCTGATCGCCCAGAGCCATTGCGCCCAGGAAGCCAAGTCGCCGACCAATGGCGACGGTTTCGGCCTCGCCTGGTATGGCGACCGGCCGCAGCCCGGCCTCTACCGCGACATCCTGCCGGCCTGGTCCGATCCCAATCTGAAGAGCCTGTGCCGGCAGATCAAATCCGGCCTGTTCCTCGCCCATGTGCGGGCCTCGACCGGCGGCGCCACCAGCCGCATGAACTGCCATCCCTTCATCTCCGGTCCCTGGTCGTTCATGCACAACGGCCAGATCGGCGGCTTTGAAAAGATCCGCCGCGCGCTGGAGAATTCGCTGTCCGACGCCGTCTTCGACCAGCGCGAAGGCACCACCGATTCCGAACTGTTCTTCCTGCTGATGATCGACGAGGGATTGGCTGGCGACCCGCAAGGCGCGGTCTCGCGCGCCACTGCCCGTGTGCTCGACGCCTCGCGCCGCGCCGGCCTCGAACCGGCACTGAAACTCACCGCCGCCTTCTCGGACGGGCAGGCGCTGCACGCGGTGCGCTATGCCACCGACGCCCATGCACCGACGCTCTACACCTCCTCCTTGCGCAAAGGCGGCGGCCGCTGCATCGTCTCCGAACCTTTCGATCGCGAGGGTGGAGACTGGCAGGCGATCCCGCCGTCGAGCTTCGTCACCATGACTGGGGATGGCATGGCCATCCGTCCTTTCGCGCCCGCATCGGCCAGGCTGGCCGTGGCCGTCTAGTCGCACTTGCAGCTACGCCGGGGGCCAGCGCCCCCCTCTGTCCTCCCGGACATCTTCCCCACGGGGGGAGATCGGATGTCGCGACGGCTTTCGCCAATCTCCAACGTTGCAAGACTGAGCGAAGCGCCGAAGCTGCTAATCTCCCACTTGTGGGGTAGATGTCCGGCAGGACAGAGGGGGGCGCCGTAGAGTACCGACCTCAACAGACGGCCGGCGCAATTCCGATCAAACGCAGCCAAGCTCCGAATGCTCAACTCCGCTTGAAGTCGTGCCGCTGTCCGCCATTTTCCAACCAAGCGGCCAAGCCGGAGCCTTGATCATGAATCCCGTCTTCTCCTCAACCGTCGAACTCGCCGCCGCCATCGCTCGGCGCAAAATCTCCGCCGTCGAAGCACTCGATGCCCATCTGGCGCAGATCGACCGGCACAATGAAGGCGTCAACGCAGTCATCTCGCTCGACAGGGAGGGCGCGTGCGAACGCGCAAAGAAGGCCGACGCGGCACTCGCGCGCGGCGCCACGCCCGGGCCGCTGCATGGCGTTCCCTTCACGCTGAAGGACATGCACGAAACCGTCGGCATGAAAACCACGGTCGGCTTCCCGCCCTTCGCCGACTATGTCGCGAGCCACGACAGCCCGGTCGTTGCGAGACTGAAGGCGGCCGGCGGTGTGCTGATGGCCAAGACCAATGTCGCCACCATGCTGTCGGACTGGCAGTCGGACAATCCGCTGTTCGGGCGCACCAGCAATCCATGGAACCTTGAGCGTACGGCGGGCGGCTCCAGCGGCGGCGCCGCGGCGGCGGTGGCGGCCGGCATGACGCCGTTCGATGTCGGCACCGACATGCAGGATTCAATCCGGCTGCCGGCCGCCTTCTGCGGCGTCTACGGCCTGAAGCCGACCGAACACCGCGTCTCGCTGGCCGGCGCCTTCCCAAATCCTGGCAATGCCGCGCGCAGCGTGCGGCTGATGTCCTGCATCGGCCCGCTGGCGCGCGGCGTGGATGACCTGTCGCTGATCTATCAAATCATCGCCGGGCCGGATGGGCGTGACGCCGATCTGGCGCCGGTGCCGGTCGAGACCACGCCGAAGCTCGACCTGAAGACATTGCGCATTGCCTTCGCGCCGTCCTTCCCCGGCTTGCCGGTGGCCGGCGCTATCGGCGTCGCGGTCGAAAAACTCGCAAGTCAGTTGCAATCGGCCGGCGCCCTCGTCGCGGAAGCGAAACTGCCCAGGCTCGACCTGCACGACGATCTCGCACAGGGCGGCGCGCTGATCGGCATGATGATGGAGGCCGCACAGCCGGAGCCGCCGGAGCGCCCGACACCGATCTCGCGCTGGTTCAAAGCGCTCGCCCGCCGCGACACATCCATTCTCGCCTGGGATCGGTTTTTCGACGACTGGGACGCGCTGCTCTGCCCGGTGGCGATGACCACGGCCTTTCCACATTGCGAGCCGGGCACGCCGCTCAAGGTCGACGGCGAGGATCAGGACTACTGGATGCTGCCGGCCTATGGCGCCGTCTTCAACTACGGCGGCCATCCGGCACTTTCGATGCCATGCGGAGAAGACCGCGACGGCCTGCCGATCGGCCTGCAACTGGTCGGCAAACGCTGGTCGGAGGCGCGGCTTCTTGGTGTCGCGGCGGCCATTGAGCCGCTTACCGGGGGCTTGCGCCGCCCGCCGGCCTATTGAGCAAAGCGCGACAGCCCATAGGGCGCCAGCAGCGGGTCGCGCTCGCCGTCGAGGATTTCCCGGGCCGCAAACAGGCCGACGGCCGGCGCCAGCGTGATGCCCGAATGCATCACCGCGACATAGAGCCCGTCCATGCCCTCGGCGCGGCCGATGATCGGAAAGCCGTCGATCGGATGGGGGCGGTAGCCGATGGTGTGGAAATCGAGTTCCAGCCCCTCGGCGCCGCGCAACGCCGCCTTCGTCACCGCGAACAGGTCGCGCGCCGTCGCTTCGGGGTTCTGGCCGGGATCGCCGCCGGCGAAATCCGAGCCGGCGATGATGCGGCCCTCGGCCGTCTGGCGCACATGCAGCCTCTCGGCGTGCACCAGGCCGTTGAGCAGCTTCTTGTGGGGTCGCGAATGGACGATCAGGCCGGGCGGCGTTTCGATCGGCAGCTTGATGCCGGCCGTCGCGGCGATGTCCGGAGAGCCGACGCCAGCGGCGATCACCACCTCGTCGGCGGCAATCAGCCCGTGAGATGTGTCCACGCCGGTCGTCCTGCCGTTGGCCTGGGCCAGCGCCGAGACCGTGCTGGCAATGACCCCCGCGCCATGCCGTTCGGCATCCGCCAGCAAGGCCCTGGCCGTCGCAACCGGCTCGGCCACGCCTTCCTCCGCGACATAAACAGCGAATTCAGGAGGCTCGACGAGGTTGGGTTCGATTTGCGCCGCCCGCTCGCGGCCAACGCGTTCGATGCCGTAGCCCCATGAAGAATGTTCGGCCGCGTAGGCTTCGAGCCGGTCGGCCGGCAGGTCCCAGCATAGCCCGCCGCACCAGGCGAGCGGCAGCCCAGGCAACTCGTTCGCCAGTCGCCTCCACTCGGCCATGGCGCGGGTGCGCAGCCGGAAATAGATTTCGGGGTTACCCCAGCTGGCGTTGATCCAGGCAAACGAATTGGGCGTCGCGACACCACCCGCGCCGCTTTCGGAAATGACCGTGACCTGCGCTCCTGCCCTGGTCAGATGCCAGGCGATCGAGGCGCCGATAATGCCGGCGCCTATGACGATCACTTGTTTCACCGCAGCCATGTTCACTCCTTTACCTGTTGTCCGCCGAGGACGCTCTTGCAGTGCCACCCCATTCGTCGCTTGCCAACATCGGACACGGTAAAAATATGCGCTTGACATCAATACGTACGTACGTATTGTTTGAACATGGCTAGACAATCACTCCGCGAAAAACTTCTCGACGCCGGTTTCCGGACCATCTGGAATTCAGGTTATGCCGCCGCTGGCGTGCGCGACATCGTTGCCGCCGCCGACGCCCGGCCGGGATCCTTCACCAACCATTTCGCCTCCAAGGAGGCGTTCGTCGGCGAAGTGCTGGACCGCTACTTCACCTATGTCAGCGGGCTGGTCGAGGCTGCGCTGGCGCAGGACGGCACGCCGCCCATAGGCAGGCTGCGCCGCTACCTCGACGTCATCACCTCGAAGCTCGAGGCGCATGACTGGGCGCGCGGCTGCATGATCGGCAATCTCAGCCTTGAGACAGCCGTGCACAGCGAGCCGTTGCGTTTGCAGCTCGTCGCCATCTTCGAGCGCTGGCGCCAGCCATTCGCCGTCTGCATCGCCGAAGGCCAGGCGGCCGGCGACATCGCCAAGACCTTCGAGGCCGAGGACCTCGCCGACTTCCTGCTGTCGTCCTGGCAGGGCGCCATGCTGCGCATGAAGGTTGAGCGCAGCCCCGAACCGCTCGAGCGGTTCAAGAAAGTCATCTTCAGCACGGTGTTTGCAAAGGAGCCGACCCCATGAGTTCGAAAGCCAACCCGCCTCAGCCGGTCGCCACCGCGCCGAGACGCTTGCAGATTCCCGCACTCGATTCGACCATGTCCTATGTCGAGGCGGGAGCGTCCGGCCCGACCGTGCTGTTCCTGCACGGCAACCCGACCTCGTCCCATATCTGGCGCAACATCATCCCGCATGTCGCCCCGTTCGGCCGCTGCATCGCGCCTGACCTGATCGGCTATGGCCAGTCCGGCAAGCCCGATATCGACTATCGCTTCTTCGACCATGTCCGCTATCTCGATGCTTTCCTCGACGCGCTCGACATCAGGGATGTTGTGCTGGTCGCGCAGGATTGGGGCACGGCCCTTGCCTTCCATCTCGCGGCAAGGCGGCCGCAGCGCATCCTCGGCCTCGCCTTCATGGAATTCATCCGGCCCTTCGAGCGCTGGGAGGATTTTCACCAGCGCCCGCAAGCCCGCGAAATGTTCAAGGCGCTCCGCACGCCCGGCGTCGGCGAAAAGCTGGTCCTGGAAGACAATGTCTTCGTCGAGAAAGTGCTGCCGGCCTCGGTGCTGCGCACGATGAGTGACGACGAGATGGACGCTTACCGGGCACCGTTCCCGACGCTGCAATCGCGCAAGCCGGTGCTGCGCCTGCCCCGGGAAATGCCCATCGAAGGCCGGCCCGCCGACGTTGCCGCCATCAGCCAGCACGACCATCGCGCGCTGCGGCTGTCCACCTATCCGAAACTGCTGTTCGCGGGCGATCCGGGCGCGCTGATCGGGCCGCAGGCCGCGCGCGAATTCGCGGCCGGTTTGAAGAACTGCGGTTTCATCAATCTCGGGCCTGGTGCGCACTATCTGCAGGAGGATCATGCCGACGCGATAGGCGGCGCCATCGCCAGCTGGCTTCCGGAGGTCGTTTTGGCGAACCGGATGGGCGAGCTGGCCTGAGGCAAGCCATGGCATCCGGGGGCGTCCGCGCCGCCGGACCGGTCGACAGCCCGGCACTACGCTGCTAGAAGCCCGGCCTGTCACACGGAAATCCCAGAGAATGCCCGAAACAATACCAGAGGAAGTGGCGCGCCGCCGCACCTTCGCGATCATCGCGCACCCCGACGCCGGCAAGACGACGCTCACCGAAAAGCTGCTGCTGTTCGGCGGTGCCATTCAGCTTGCCGGCGAGGTCAAGGCCAAGAAGGACAAGATCCAGACCCGGTCCGACTGGATGAAGATCGAGCGCGAGCGCGGCATTTCGGTCGTCACCTCGGTGATGACCTTCGAGTATGAGGACAATGTCTTCAACCTGCTCGACACGCCCGGCCACGAGGATTTCGCCGACGACACCTACCGCACGCTGTCGGCGGTCGACTCGGCCGTCATGGTCATCGACGCCGCCAAGGGCATCGAGCCGCGCACGCTGAAACTGTTCGAAGTCTGCCGGCTGCGCGATATTCCGATCATCACCTTCGTCAACAAGATGGACCGCGAAAGCCGCGACCCGTTCGAGATTCTGGACGAGATCGAGCAGAAGCTGGCGCTGGACACCGCACCCATCACCTGGCCGATCGGCCGCGGCAGGACGTTTTCCGGAACCTATCACCTGGCGTTGAACGCAGTGCGCAAGGGCGACGACGAGAAGGAACGTACGCCGGTCAACGGCCCCGATTCCAACCGCGTCGCCGGGCTGCTGCCGGAAAACGAGCGCGAGGCCTTCATCGAGGAACTGGAACTCGCGCGGGAAGCGTGCCGCCCCCTCGACATCGATGCCTTCCGCGAGGGCCATCTGACGCCGGTCTATTTTGGCTCGGCGCTGCGCAATTACGGCGTGCGCGACCTGATCGAGGCGCTCGGCGCCTTCGGCCCGCCGCCGCGCGCGCAGGAGGCCGACACCCGCAAGGTCGAGGCCACCGAGGACAAGATGACCTCCTTCGTCTTCAAGATCCAGGCCAACATGGACCCCAACCACCGCGACCGTATCGCTTTCGTGCGCGTCTGCTCGGGCAAGCTCGAGCGCGGCATGAAGGCCAAGCTGGTGCGCACCGGCAAGCCGATGAGCCTGTCGGCGCCGCAATTCTTCTTCGCCCGCACCCGCGTCACGGCGGATGAAGCCTTTGCCGGCGACGTCGTCGGCATTCCCAACCACGGCACGCTGCGCATCGGCGACACGCTGACCGAGGGCGAGGAAATTCTTTTCAGGGGCGTGCCGAACTTCGCCCCGGAAATCCTGCGCCGCGTGCGCCTCGGCGACGCCATGAAGGCGAAGAAACTCAAGGAAGCGCTGCACCAGATGGCCGAGGAAGGCGTCGTGCAGTTGTTCTCGCCCGAGGACGGCTCACCGGCCATCGTCGGCGTCGTCGGCGCCCTGCAGCTCGACGTGTTGAAGGAGCGGCTGAACTTCGAATACACGCTGCCGGTCGAGTTCGAAATGTCGCGCTTTTCCGTCTGCCGCTGGATCTCGGCCGACGACAAGGCCGAGACGCTTCGCTTTATCGAGGCGCATCGCGGCGACATCGCCAGGGACCTCGATAACGACCCGGTGTTCCTGGCCCAGCACGCTTTCTCGCTGAACTACGAAGCCGAGCGCTGGAAAGCGATCCGCTTCGCCACCATCAAGGACTACCAGGTCCGCGACAAGGCGGCATGAGCTGTGTTTCTTTCCTTCTCCCCTTGTGGGAGAAGGTGTCGCCGAAGGCGAACGGATGAGGGGTGTTCCAGGGAACGCCAACGTCTCACTCCGCTGGAACACCCCTCATCCGTCTCGGCGCTGCGCGCCGATCCACCTTCTCCCTCAGGGGGAGAAGGAAAGATCGCGCGCTTCTCACCCCTTCGCCGCCTCTTCGAGTTTGGCGATGTCGATCTTGCCCATCTGCATCATCGCATTCATCGCCCGGCCGGCCTTGGCGCGGTCCGCATCCCCGAGCAGGCGCGGCAGCTGCTCCGGCACGACCTGCCAGGAAACGCCGAATTTGTCCTTCAGCCAGCCACAGGGTCCTGGTTCGCCGCCACCCTCCGTGAGCCTGGTCCAGAAATGATCGACTTCTTCCTGCGTCTTGCAGTCGATCGACAGTGAGATCGCTTCGGTGAACTTGTATTGTGGTCCGCCATTGAGCGCCAGGAACGGGACACCGTCGAGTTCGAACGAGGCCACCAGCACCTTGCCCTCATCAGCGTGACCCTTGGGCCAACGCGTCACGCTCAGCTCCTTCGAATTCTTGAAGATGGACATGTAATGGTTCATCGCCTCCTCGGCCTGTCCGTCGAACCACAGGAAGGTGGTGATCTTCTGCATGCGTTTCTCCTCGTTTTCTTTTCGGGGTACTTGGGGTGAAGGAAGCGTCAGGCGGCGCCCTTGGCCGCGTCCTGCAGGGAAGCAAGGTAGGCGTCGAGCTGCGCATAGCTCTCGCCCATGCCGCGAGTCATGCCGGTGCCGAGCGCGCCGTCGCGGGCCGCTTGCGAGGCGTAAAGCACCGTCTGCGTCAGCAGCGTTTTTCCGGCCTGTTCGGTGAAGACCACGGTCCCTATGGTTTCGCCGCCAGTCCAGTCCTCGTCGAACAGTTCGGTGGCGACGATCCTGGCTGGCCGCACGATTTCGCGATAGGCGCCGCTCATGCCCATGCTGCGGCCATCGCGGTGCTGCCAGACGTAGCGCGTGGCGCCGCCAACCCTGAGGTCGATTTCACAGATCGCCAGCCTCCAGCCATCGGGGCCGTGCAGCCAGCCCTTCAGCAACTCGGGTACCGTCCAGCAGTCGAAGACCATCGGCCGCGACGCGTCGAAGATGCGGGTGATCTGGACCTCGCGGTCGCTAGGCGTTGTCACCGTCAGCGTGGCGACGGTCGAACCCGGCAAGGTTGTGGTGCTCATGATGGTCCTCCTCCTATTTGCCAAAGGACGTGCGGCAGGCCGGTGACCCGACACAGGCCGCGATTCTTTCTGGCTATTGGTCGGTACTGTCGGGGGCTTTCTCGGCCTTCATCGCGCCGAGCAACCCGTCGAGGCGCTGGAAGTTGCCTTCCCAGATCTTGCGATACCGCTCCAGCCAGTCATTGGCCTCTGCCAACGGTTTTGCTTCCAACCGGCACGGCCGGCGCTGCGCGTCGCGGCCGCGTGAAATCAGCCCGGCGTTTTCTAGCACCTTTAGATGCTTGGAAATCGAGGGCTGGCTCATCGCGAAGGGCTCGGCGAGTTCCATCACGGATGCTTCGCCCTGGATGAGCCGGGCAAGAATGGCGCGGCGCGTCGGATCGGCGAGTGCGGCAAAAGTGGCGTCCAGCTGGTCCATCGGATGTCCATAGCCAAAAGGGTATATATCTGATTGGCTATATACACGCGAGCTCCGCTCGTCAACCGCCCATCCGGATTTCGTGGCGCATTGCAAAAATGTGGCCAGACCATACTTGCGCGTCTATAAAGCCAGCGATCCGAATTCAGCTCCGCCGCGCCATTCCCGGGCCGAGGCCAGCCACCAAGGAAAAAACATGCCTGCCTATCGCTCCCGCACCACCACCCATGGCCGCAACATGGCCGGCGCACGCGGCCTTTGGCGCGCCACCGGCATGAAGGATTCCGATTTCGGCAAGCCGATTATCGCCGTGGTCAATTCCTTCACCCAATTCGTGCCGGGCCATGTGCATTTGAAGGACCTCGGCCAACTGGTGGCACGCGAGATCGAGAAGGCCGGCGGCGTTGCCAAGGAATTCAACACCATCGCGGTCGATGACGGCATCGCCATGGGCCATGACGGCATGCTCTATTCGCTGCCGTCGCGCGAGCTGATCGCCGATTCCGTCGAATACATGGTCAATGCGCACTGCGCCGACGCCATGGTCTGCATCTCCAATTGCGACAAGATCACCCCCGGCATGCTGATGGCGTCGCTGCGCCTCAACATTCCGACCGTCTTCGTCTCCGGCGGGCCGATGGAAGCCGGCAAGGTGGTGCTGGGCGGCAAGACGCAGGCGCTCGACCTGGTCGACGCCATGGTCGCGGCCGCCGACGACAAGATCTCCGACGAGGACGTCAAGGTCATCGAGCGCTCGGCCTGTCCGACTTGCGGCTCCTGCTCGGGCATGTTCACCGCCAATTCCATGAACTGCCTGACCGAGGCGCTCGGACTGTCGCTGCCGGGCAACGGCTCGACATTGGCCACGCATGCCGACCGCAAGCGGCTGTTCGTCGAGGCTGGCCATCTCGTCGTCGATCTCGCCCAGCGCTATTACGAGCAGGAAGACGAGACGGCACTGCCGCGCACCATCGCGTCGAAGGGCGCCTTCGAAAACGCCATGACGCTCGACATCGCCATGGGCGGCTCGACCAACACCGTGCTGCACATTTTGGCCGCCGCCCATGAGGGCGAGGTCGATTTCACGATGGAGGACATCGACCGGCTGTCGCGGCGGGTTCCGGTGCTCTGCAAGGTCGCGCCGGCCAAGTCCGACGTCCACATGGAAGACGTTCATCGCGCCGGCGGCATCATGGCCATCCTCGGCCAGCTCGACAATGCCGGGCTGATCAACCGCGACCTGCCGACCGTGCACACATCAAGCCTCGGCGAGGCGCTCGACCATTGGGATATTTCCCGCACCTCCAGCCAGAATGTCCGCGACTTCTTCCTTGCCGCGCCCGGCGGCGTGCCGACACAGGTCGCTTTCAGCCAGGACCGCCGCTGGGACGATCTCGATCTCGATCGTGAAAAGGGTGTCATCCGTTCGGCGGAAA
The DNA here is from genome assembly GCF_016756575.1 of Mesorhizobium sp. 131-3-5. NCBI lineage: Bacteria > Pseudomonadati > Pseudomonadota > Alphaproteobacteria > Hyphomicrobiales > Phyllobacteriaceae > Mesorhizobium > Mesorhizobium sp. 131-3-5. The sequence continues at coordinate 178,573 of NZ_AP023254.1, read as the reverse complement.
CGCCGTTCTCTAGGGATGGCGGCCTTGCGGTGCTGAAAGGCAATCTGGCGCTCGACGGCTGCATCGTGAAGACGGCCGGCGTCGATGAGTCGATCCTGAAATTCACCGGCCCGGCGCGGGTGTTCGAAAGCCAGGACGCTTCGGTCAAGGCAATCCTTTCCAACGAGATCAAGGCAGGCGACGTCGTCGTCATCCGCTATGAGGGCCCGCGTGGCGGCCCCGGCATGCAGGAGATGCTCTACCCGACCAGCTATCTGAAGTCGAAGGGCCTCGGCAAGGCCTGCGCACTGGTCACTGACGGCCGTTTCTCCGGCGGCACGTCGGGCCTGTCGATCGGCCATGCGTCGCCGGAAGCCGCCGAAGGCGGCACGATCGGACTGGTGCAGGAGGGTGACACGATCGAGATCGACATCCCCAACCGCACCATCCGCCTCGCCGTCAGCGACGCCGAACTCGACAGCCGCCGGGCGGCGATGGAAGCCAAGGGCGTCCTGGCCTGGAAGCCCGAGGAAAAGCGCAAGCGCAAGGTGACGACCGCATTGCGCGCCTACGCCGCCTTCGCCACCAGCGCCGACAAGGGCGCGGTGCGGCACGTGCCGGAGTAGCGCGGTTCTTCCTTCTCCCCTTGTGGGAGAAGGTGTCGCCGAAGGCGACGGATGAGGGGTGTTCCAGGGAACGCTAACGCCTCACTCCGCTGGAACACCCCTCATCCGTCTCGGCGCTGCGCGCCGATCCACCTTCCCCCACAAGGGGGGAAGGAAGAGGCGGCACTATGGCATCAGCTGATATTCATAAAGCTTCTGGTAAAGCCCGCCCTGCGTGAGCAGAGCACGATGCGGCCCGCTCTCCACCACCTTGCCGCCCTCCAGCACGACGATCGTGTCGGCCTGGTGCACGGTCGACAGGCGGTGGGCGATGACGATCGTCGTGCGGCCTTGGGTCAGCTGCTGCAGCGCGTCGCGGAACAGCGCTTCGGATTCGGCGTCGAGCGCGCTGGTCGCCTCGTCCAGCAGCAGTATTTCGGCATTGCGCAGCATGGCGCGCGCGATCGAGATGCGTTGGCGCTGACCGCCCGACAAGAGGCCGCCATTCTCGCCGACATCGGTCTCGTAGCCCTTCGCCTGCGCCATGATGAAGTCATGCGCGTTGGCGGCCTTGGCCGCGGCGATCACCTCATCATCAGTCGCGTCCTGCCGCCCAAGCCGGATGTTGTGCATGATGGTGCCGGCAAACAGGAACGTGTCCTGGCTGACATAGGCGATCTTTTCCCGCAGTGAAGCGAGCGTGGCATGGGAAATGTCCTGGCCGTCGAGCAAGACCTTGCCGCTGTTCGGGTCATACATGCGCATGATCAGGTTCAGGATCGTCGACTTGCCGCCGCCGGAAGGCCCGACCAGCGCCGTCATCTTGCCCGCTTCAAGGGTCAGGTCGAACCGGTCGAGCACCGGCGGACCGTTCTGATAGGCGAAGCTGACGGCATCGAACCGGATCTCGCCCGGTCCAGTCCGAAGCGGCTTTGCATCGGGCTTCTCGGCCAGTGTCAGCGGCTCGTCGGCGAGCTGGAACATCATGCGCACGCCGACAATGCCGCTTTCCAGTGAGATGCGCACGCGCGCCAGGCGCTTTGCCGGTTCATAGGCGAGCAGCAGCGCCGCGATGAACGCCATGATGTTGCCAGGCATCTGGCCGCCCTGCAGAACCAGCAAGCCGCTGACCATGACGGCGCCGGCGATCGCCAGCCCGGCCAGCGTCTCCATCACCGGGCTGGTCACCGCTTCCAGCGCGGCAATGTTGTTGGCCCGATCCTCGACGTCTGCCACCGCCTTGTACATGCGCTTGCGCATCAAGCTTTCGAGGTTGAAGGATTTGACTACGCGCACGCCGATAGCGGTTTCCTGCATCACCTGAATGATCTGGCCAACCGAGCGGAACTCCATGGCGGCGAACTTGCGCACACGCTTCAGGATGCGGTTGACGCCATAGATGGCCACAGGCCCGGCGACGAAGCAGATCAGCGACAGCACCGGCTGCTGCCAGACCATGACACCAATCAAGGCAAGCAGGGTCACCAGATCGCGCACATAGGAGGTGACGATCAGGTCGAGCACGTTGCGTGCCGCCTGGGCATTGTTGGTCATGCGGGTGATCAGATCGGATGACGAGGTCGAATGGTAGAATTCGATGCCTTGCGCCAGGATGCGGTCGTAGATCTTGCGCTGCCGGTCGGCGATGATGGCATTGCCGACGCGGCTCATGAAATAGGCCTGGACGAAATTGGCGAGGCCCTTGAGGATGAAGATCCCGGCGACCGCCGCGGCAATCATGTTGACGCGGTCGACCCGTTTGTCGATCACGAATTCATTGGTGATTTCGCGCAGGATCCAGGCGCTGGCGGCGGTCATGCCGGCCACCACCAGCATCGAAAGAATGGCCGCGCCATATCCGAACATATGCTCCCGGAACGATTCCCTGACCAGCCTTGCGACGAGGCGCTGGTTTTCCGTCGAGCGGAAGAAACGAAACAAAGGCCGATCCTTGGTGGCGGAATGACGAAGGCGGCTTATAGAGGGAGTTGTCCCCGGATGGAACCATTGGAGGCTTCTGGAAAGAAACCGCTGCGTCATGCGGTCTTTTGGGACACCATGGCAAAGTGATTCTTCAGGCGAGATGACGACAGATGGATTTCGACCTTATCGTTCGTGGTGGCACGCTGCCGGATGGCAGGATTGCCGATATCGGCATTAGCGACGAGACGATCGCGGCGATCGAGCCCGAATTGCAGGGTTCCGCCCGGACCGAGGTCGATGCCAGCGGGAATCTGGTCTCGCCCCCCTTTGTCGATCCGCATTTCCACATGGATGCCACGCTGTCCTATGGTATTCCGCGCATCAACGCCTCGGGCACGCTGCTGGAAGGCATTGCGCTATGGGGTGAGCTGAAGCCGCTTTTGACGCATGAGGCGGTGCGCGACCGGGCGCTCGCCTATTGCGACTGGGCGGTGTCGATGGGCCTGCTGGCCATCCGCACTCATGTCGACGTCTGCGACGACAGGCTGCTGGCGGTCGAGGCCCTGCTCGACGTCAAGAAAACGATCGCGCCCTATATCGACCTCCAGCTCGTGGCCTTTCCGCAGGACGGTTTCTACCGCTCGCCGAAGGCGCGTGAAAACACAATCCGTGCGCTGGACATGGGCGTCGATATCGTCGGCGGCATTCCGCATTTCGAGCGTACCATGGCCGACGGCACGCGCTCGGTGACAGAACTGTGCGAGATCGCGGCCAAACGTGGCCTGATGGTCGACCTGCATTGCGACGAGACCGACGACCCGCTGTCGCGCCACATCGAGCAACTGGCCTATGAAACGCAGCGCCTTGGCCTGCAGGGCAAGGTGGCCGGCTCGCACCTCACCTCGATGCATTCGATGGACAATTACTATGTCTCGAAGCTGCTGCCGCTGATCGCCGAGGCCGGCGTTTCGGCTATCCCCAATCCGCTGATCAACATCATGCTGCAGGGCCGCCACGATACATTCCCGAAGCGCCGCGGCCTGACCCGGGTCAAGGAGATGCAGGCGATCGGCATCCGTGTCGGCTGGGGTCAGGATTGCGTGCTCGATCCCTGGTATTCGCTGGGCACCGCCGACATGCTCGACGTCGCCTTCATGGGCCTGCACGTCGCGCAGATGTCGAGCCCGGCCGACATGGCGCGCTGCTTCGACATGGTCACCAACGTCAACGCCGCCATCATGGGTCTCGACCACCTCGGCCTCGCCGTCGGCAAGCGCGCCAGCCTTGTCATCCTCGACGCCGGCAATCCGATCGAGGCCCTGCGCCTGCGCGCCGAGCGCATCTGCGTCATCGCCAGGGGCAAGGTGGTGGCGGAACGGACGCGGCAGGATACAAGGCTTTCCATCCCGGGCCGGCCGGCGCTGGTCAACCGCAGGCACAAAGCCACGTAGGCCCAGCCGATTCCCGGTCCTGGTCTCGCGATTTCCCGGATTCTTCTCGTCAAAGCCGCCGCTTCCGTCTACGACGCGACTTAGGCGAGGGAGGAATCGGGATCGGCATGACGCAACCCGTTGCGCAGAATTCCACGATCAGGAACGTGCTTCTGGCCGGCATTCTGCTGATGCTGGCCGGCGACTTCCTGTTTGCGCTGAACGATGCGATGGGCAAGTGGCTGGTCGCCAGCTTTTCCGTCGGCCAGGTGGTGCTGATCCGCTCCATAGGCGCCTTCTTCGTTCTCGGGCCGATGATTGCGCATCAGGGTGCGGCCAAGCTGTTTCGCATGGAACGCCCTGAACTGCAGATCTTGCGTGTCGTCATGACCACGCTCGACACCGCACTTTTCTATGCCGCGGTCGTCTATCTGCCGCTTGCCGACGTCATGAGTTTCTACATGGCGGGACCGATCTATGTCGCGGCGCTCTCGCACCTGTTGCTCGGCGAAAAGGTCGGCTGGCGCCGCTGGGTGGCGATCCTGCTCGGCTTCTGCGGCGTGGTGATCATGCTGAAGCCGTCCTCTGCGGCGTTCTCGCTGTCGTCGAGCTTCGCGCTCGCCGGCAGCATCGCCTTTGCCTTCGCCATCATCCTCAACCGGCGCCTGCGCGGCACCAGCGACACCAATCTGGTGACATGGCAGACGATCGGCACGCTGCTGGTCGGCGGCGTGCTGACCATCGGCGCCTGGCAAACGCCGTCGGCGCTCGATTTCGGCGCCATGCTGCTGCTCGGCATCGTTTCCTGCAGTGCCCATCTGATGATCACGCGGGCGCTCAAGCTGGCCCCGGCCTCGACGCTGGCGCCGCTGCACTACACGCTGCTCCTGTGGGCCGTGGTGTTCGGGCTGGTGTTCTTCGGCGACGTCCCCGGTCCGCGCATCCTGATCGGCTCGGGCATCATCGTTCTGGCCGGCCTGTTCATTTTCCACCGCCAGAAGGTGGTCGACACCACGGTGCCGCCCGAAAACGTGCCGAAGGGCGTGAATTAAAGCGGTTCCAGGAAAGTGTGAGAAGGCTTTCCGTCCGCGATTGCGGCCAAGCAAAGCATACGGCACGTCACACGCAGCCTTTTCAAAGCTCCGCATCTAGCGGCCGAAGGCTATCATCCGGAATTGTTGGAGTTTCCGGTCAGAAAATCCGATATTTACATCGATACATTGCCGTGTACGTTGCCTTTCGGGCGCAATACGGGATTGATTCTTGCCTGGGAGAGGCTGGATCAACATCTCAAGAAAACTGCGACAGAGGGGGTGATGATGGGAAGTTTTTCCATATGGCATTGGCTGATCGTTTTGATCCTGATCGGCTTGCCGCTAGTGTTTGTTCTAAGAGCAGCGCCAGCCGGTGCGAACCGATTCGGAGAAATGCCGCCTTCGATGAATTTCGGTGAAGCAGTTTCAAGCTTCTTCCGAAACTATGTGAATTTTTCCGGCAGGGCCAGCCGCTCGGAGTTCTGGTATTCCTACCTCTTCATTTTCATTGTCGGCATCGTTCTTGTCATAGTCGATGCCATCGTGAAGAATGAAATCATCTCATCGATCTGGAATCTTGCCATCCTTCTGCCGACGCTTGCCATGACCGCTCGCCGGCTGCATGACATCAACAGAAGCGGTTGGCATCAACTCCTTGCTGGATTGTTCCCCATCGGTCCCATCGCGCTGATCATTTGGTATTGCAAAAAGTCTGACGACACGGTGACTTTGACTGAAATAGAGAGGGTTTTCAGGTAGGCTGGAGCCCCTGCCGCATGGAATTGCTTTAACCCGTACGCACAGCCGCCAGGTGCCGTGAAAACTCCGGCGTCTCCATCAACGCCTTGCAGCGGGCGAAGCGGCCGTCGGCATAGGCACGGAAATCGTCGACGGGATTTTCGTTGGCAAGCTGGATCAGCCCCCACAGCGTCCAGAGCAGATCGCACATGGCCTTGTAGATGACGACGCGGCCGCGCTCCGCCGGCCGCGCCTCGCCGCCGAAATAGGCGCGCATCAGCTCTTCGTCCTGGTCCGCATCGAACTTGCCTTCCACGCTGAGGTCGCCGAGATCCCAGAGCGGGTCGTTCATCCCCGAATATTCCCAGTCGACGATCCACATCCGCTCGCCCGTATCGAGGAAGTTCTCGCACAGCGGATCGCAGTGGCAAGCGACGAGGGGGAGCGGATGGGCGGCAAGCGCCGAGCGCACGCTGCCGGCCTCGCGCACCACGTCGTGATAGCCGGCAGGCAGGGTGACGTCCTTGGTCGACAGCACCTTGAGATAGTCGTCGATCATCGAAAACAGTTCGAAGCGGAAGGGGAACACCGCACCGGACGCGTGCAGCTTGCGGAAGGCTTCGCCGGCCCGGGCGGGGCTGCCCGCCCTCTCCCTGAATTTCTCCGGCGACATGGTCTGCGCGCCCGCGATGAAGCGCGTCACCATCACGCCGGTATCGGCATCGGCATGCAGCACTTGCGGGCTGACGCCGGCTTTAGCCGCCTCGCGCGCGGCCACCGCTTCGTTGGCGCGGTTGATGTATTCCTCAGTACCTTTGCCTGGAATGCGCAGGCAGAGATCGCCGGCCCTGAAGACGAGATTGGTGAGGCCGCCAAGTCGCTCCAGCGGCCCGGTATAGTCGGCAAGCATGGGAATGGCGGCCAGCTTTGCCCGCGCTTCGTCTGTCACCATGCCCGCGCCCCCACGCCGTTATTTCTCTCTGCAACGGTTCCACAATTTTCGTCGTTTGGCTATCATCCGATCAAAGGCAACTCGATCAGGCGACACAGCAGCGATGACGGACGGTAAACATTTGGACGCGCTCAGCGCGGCCTACGCAGCCAAACGCCCGGAGGAGGTGGCCGCACTCTATGACCGCTGGTCGCAGACCTATGACACCGACATGTCGGCCGCCGGTTATCGTCATCCGACGATCTGTCTGGCTCTGCTGACCCGCCATCTGCCGCGCGGCGCGACGCCGTTGCTCGATGCAGGCGCGGGCACCGGGCTCATCGGCGAATGGCTCGATATATCAGGCTATCCTGAAGTCGAGGCGCTGGACATCTCGCAAGGCATGCTGGATCAGGCCGCCCGCAAGGGTGTCTATTCCGCGCTGCATTGCCTCGCGCTCGGCGGCACGCTTCCCTTTGCCGACGATGCTTATGCCGGGATCGTCTCGGCCGGTGTCTTCACTTCAGGCCATGTCGGCGTCGAAGGGCTGGATGAGCTGATCCGTATCTGCCGCCCCGGCGGGATCATCGTGCTGACGGTCAAGAACACGCTGTGGGATCAGGGTTTTGCCGCACGCATCGCCGAACTCGAAGCACAAGGCGTCGTCACCCGTGCCGAGGAAACGCGCCCTTACGTCTCGATGCCGGGCGAAGCCGACACCGTGCCCAGCCGCGGCCTCGCCTTGCGGGTGAACTAGGCTTTTACCCTCCCCGCTGTCGGGTCGAACATCGGCTCGAGATGGATTCTGGCGGGCGTCCGCTCCATTGCGACAACCAGCTCGTAGTCGCCCGCGGCGAGGAAATCGTCGCTCACTCCGTCGCCGTTGCGCACATAGCCGTAGCCGATGTTCTTGCCCAGCGTGTAGCCATAGCCGCCGCTGGTCAGATAGCCGACCGGCTCGCCATTGCGCAGGATGGTCTCCCGGCCGAGCAGCACGATCTCCGGATTGTCGACCGTGAAGCCGGCAAAGCGCTTCTTCAACGGCGCGCCGACAACCTTCTCCAGTGCGCGTCGTCCGACGAAATCGGTGTTCTTCCTGAGTTTGACCGCCCAGCCGAGCCCGGCTTCCTGCGGCGTGTCGTTGGGTGTGATGTCGGATCCCCAGGCGCGGTAGCCCTTTTCCAGCCGCAGCGATTCCAGCGCCCGGTAGCCGACCGGGCGGATGCCGTGCGTCTTGCCGGCCGCCATCAGCGCGTCGAAGACTTCGCCTGTCGCGGCGATCGGCACATGCAGTTCCCAGCCGAGTTCGCCGACATAGGTGACACGCAGCGCCCGAATCGTGTGGCCGGCGATGGCGATCTCGCGCACATGGCCGAACGGGAACGAAGCATTCGACACATCGGCATCGGTCACCGCGGCGAGCACGTCGCGCGCCCGCGGACCCATCAGCGACAGCGTGCCGAAATCCTCGGTGACATCGGTCAACTCCGCATCGTGACCCTCACCGATATGGTCGCTGATCCACGAGGCATCATGCGTGCGGAAGCCGGTGCCTGTGACGATGTAGAATTTCTCCTCGGCCAGCCGCGCCACGGTCAGGTCGGCCTCGATGCCGCCGCGCGTGTTGAGAAGCTGCGTGTAGGTCAGCCTTCCGACCGGCTTGCTGACGTCGTTGGCACAGATCCAGTCGAGCGCCTTGGCCGCGTCGGGTCCGCTCAATTCGTATTTGGCGAAGGACGACTGGTCGAAGACGCCGACCTTCTCGCGCACATGCCTGTGCTCGTCGCCGACCGCCGAAAACCAGTTCTGCCGGCCCATGGAATAGAGGTCCCGCGGCTCGACGCCTTGCGGCGCGAACCAGTTCGGCCGCTCCCAGCCGAGCTTCGAGCCGAACACGGCGCGCTGCTGCTTCAGCCTGCCGTAAAGCGGCGAGACGATGCGCGGCCGGCCGCTGGCATATTCCTCATGCGGGAAGCCGATCGTGTAATGCTTGCCATAAGCCTCAAGCGTGCGCTCGCGCACCCATTGGCGGTCGCGATGCAGGTTGGAAAAGCGCCTGATGTCGACCACCCACAGGTCGAGCGGCGCCTCGCCGTCGACCACCCATTGTGCCAGCACCCAGCCGGCGCCGCCGCCAGAGGCGATGCCGAAGGCGTTGAAGCCGGCGCCGACGAACATGTTGGCGCATTCGGGCGCCGTGCCGAGGATGAAATTGCCGTCCGGCGTGAAGCTTTCCGGCCCGTTGATCATCTGCTTGACGCCGACAGTTTCCAGCGCCGGCACGCGCGCGATCGCCTGTGTCATATGCTGCTCGAAATGGTCGTAGTCGTCGTCGAACAGCCGGAACTCCCAGTCATTGGGCACGTCGCCCCCTGGGAGATCGGTCGCCCATGCCTGCGGGTTCGGCTCATAGCCACCCATCACCAGTCCGCCGACCTCCTCCTTGAAATAGGTACGCCGGTCGGGGTCCCGCAGCGTCGGCGCGTCCGTCGCCAGTCCATCGATCTTCTCGGTGATGATGTATTGGTGCTTCACCGGCTGCAGCGGCACGTTGATGCCGGCCATGGCGCCAACCTGCCGCGCCCATTGTCCCCCGCAGTTCACCACCTTGTCGCAGGCGATGTCGCCTTGATCGGTCTTCACCGCCGTGATGCGGCCGCCCTTCATCTCGAAGCCAATGACGCGGACATTCTCGAACAGCTTCGCGCCATGCATGCGCGCGCCCTTGGCCAGCGATTGGGTGATGTCGGAGGGGCTGGCCTGGCCGTCGGTCGGCAGCCAGGAAGCACCGACCAGATCGCCGGTTTCCATCAGCGGCCACATCGCCTTGACCTCGGCCGGGGACAAAAGATGCATGTCCATGCCGAAACTCGTCGCCGTCGTCGCCAGCCTTTTGTACTCGGTCCAGCGGTCGGCATTGGTGGCGAGCCGCAGGCAGCCGGTCATTTTCCAGCCGGTGGCAAGGCCGGTTTCGGCCTCCAGCCCCTTATAGAGGTCGACCGAGTATTTGAGCACCCGGGTGATCGAGGCGGACGAGCGCAATTGCCCGACCAGGCCGGCGGCGTGCCAGGTCGAGCCCGAGGTCAGCTTGCCTTGTTCGAGCAGAACGACGTCGGCCTTATGGTCGCGCGCCAGATGATAGGCCGTCGAGCAGCCGATAATGCCGCCGCCGATGACGACGATGGCGGCCTGGCTGGGCAAGGTCATGATTTCAGGATCCCGTATTTTGTCCGGTAGTTTTCCAGCGCCGCGTCGAGTCGCACCAGATTTTCCTCGGTGTAGGCGACGTAGTCGATGCCGGGCGCGTCCAGATAGAGTTCCGACACCATGCTCCACATCGCCTCGCGCAGCAGCGAGGCGCATTGCATGGCAGCGTGCGAGCGGCGGATCGCCGCGTCCGGTTCCTTCATGAAATAGGCGGTCAGGAAGGCGAAGGATTCCTCGTCGCTCATGCCGGCATTCGAGGCGACGCCGGCAAGGTCGAACATTGCCGTGTTGAAGCCGGCATATTCGAAATCGATCAGCCACAGCCTGTTGCCGTCGTCGAGAATGTTGGCCGGCAAAAGATCGTTATGGCCGAAGACGATCGGCAGCAGCTTCTGCGCCCGCTCCAACTCGTCGGCCAGCGTCAGCAGGCGCGGCAAGTCGCTGCGCTTGCGGCTGTTGCCTTCCTCGAGCGTGCGCGCATAGTCGCGGATGACGTGGAACACCCAGAACATGAAGCCGGCGCCGGAGACATGGTTCGGCATCTCGCGATGGAAGGATCGCAGCAGAGCCGCCACACGGCCGAGATTGGCGCGCACGTCTTCGGCGAGGAAGGTCCTGGCGCCGAGAAACTGCGTCACCAGGATACCGGGTTCGGAATAGTGCACGGCAGGTGCGAAGCCGGCGGCATGGGCCGCCCGCGCGGTCATCACCTCGCGCTCGCGGAAGACATGGTGGAAGGGGTAGTCCTGGCCGAAGCGCACGACATGTTTGCCGGCAGCGTCACTGACCACATAATTGGCATTGCTCAGGCCGCCGGGCAGGGGGGCGATCTCGATGGCGCCGGTCCAGCACGGCAGGGCGCGGATGCGATCTTCGGCAATCACGGGATTATCCCTGGTTTGCTGGCCTGGTTTGCTGGGCTTCGACAAGGCGCCATGGACAGCGCGACGAGAGCGGGGAGAAACGCAAATAATCTCGTCGGTGCGGGACGCCAGGATCGGTATCCCGCACCGCACCGACGAGCCCCTTGGCCAGGATTCTGATCCCGGCATCCGCCCCCGCGGATCTGAAAATTCCTTGCGCCAGACGCGTTCAAGACCGCCTGGCCAGTGAGTTGCGGCTCTGCCATCGCCCTCCCGTTGCAGCTCCGAACCTCTGCTGATGCCCTGGATTTCACGCCAGGGTTGCCCGGTTGTCAATAAAGAGATGTGACTTTTTTTGGGTGTTTTGCCCGAAACCAAGGGGCGATATCTTTAAAAGTGCTTGAATTACCTTAAAACCGGTCAAAAGGCGAAGCTTGGGAAACCCAATGATCCATTCAAAACGCCATGGCGAGATCCTGCGTCTGCTGCAGGAAGAAGGAACCGTCACCATCGCCAGCCTGGCCGATCGGCTGGGTGTTTCATTGGAAACCGTGCGTCGCGACGTCAAGCCACTCACCAGCGACGGGTCGGTTCTGAAGATGCATGGCGCCATCGGCCTGCCATCCATGGTCGGCGAGGCGCCGTTCGAACGGCGCATGCGCGAGAATGCCGATGCCAAGCGCATCATTGCCCGCATGGTCGCCGCCACCATCCGCGACGGGGAATCGGTCATGCTGGACACCGGCACCACGACCTCATTCCTGGCCCGGGAACTGCTCGGCCACCGGCGCCTGACGGTCGTCACCAACTCTTCCGATATCGCCCGCACGCTAGCCACCATCAACGGCAACAAGGTCTACATGGCCGGCGGCGAATTGCGCAGCGATTCAGGTGCCGCGTTCGGCACTTCGGCCATCGAGTTCGTCAGCCGCTTCTCCGTCAGCCATGCCATCATCTCCACCGGCGCCGTCGATGCGGTGACGGGGGTCATGGACTACGATCTGGAAGAGGCCGAATTCGCCCGCATGGTGCTGTCGCGTGGCCAGCGTTCGCTCGTCATCACCGACCACACCAAGTTCGGCCGCCAGGGCCTGGTCCAGGTCTGTGGCTTCGACGGCTTTTCCGAACTCGCCACCGACCGTTCGCCGCCGCACGACATAGCCGCGGCGCTGGCGCAGGCCGGCGCGCGGCTCAGCATCGCCGGCGGCGAAGCCGGATTTTAGCCGAACACCAGCGACTGGTGGGCGCATACGCCGGCAAAAGTCCCGCCCGATACAGCGAAGGCGATGTTGTGCATCGCGCGTGCTGCGTCTCCGGCGGCATAGACGCCGGGAATTGTCGTCTGCTGCCGGTCATCGACAGATATCATCGGGCCGAGCAGGCCGTCCTTGAGGCCGCAGCCGAGTTGCTCGGCCAGCGGGCTCGTCATCGTGTTGCGCGGCGCGGTGAACATCGCCCTGACGCCGGCCGTCCGGCCGCCGTCGAGGTGGACGATCAAACCGCCGGAGCTGTCTTCCCTGAGTTCGCTGACGGTCGCGGGTTCGAACCTGACTTTCTTGCCATCCAAAGCGAGCATCTGCTCGGCGTCAGGCTCGATCTGGCCGTTTCCGAACAGCGTGACGTCGCCCCAATCGGCGATCAGCTGCGCCTGATGCATGGACATCGGGCCGGTCGCGAGCACGCCAAGCTGCCCGCCGGAGACCTCGTAGCCGTGGCAATAGGGGCAGTGCAACACGGTCTTGCCCCATTGCTCGGCAAGCCCGTGAACCTCCGGCAGGATGTCGCGCACGCCGGTGGCCAGCACCAGCCGCGCCGCGCCGAATGTCTCGCCGTCATCGGTGGTGATCTCGAAATCGCTGCTGCTGTTGGCGACGGCTCTGTCCGCACGGGCATCGACAAGTCTGGCTGTGGGATAGGCCAGCAATTGCCGCCTTGCATCGTCGAGGATGGCGCCTGGCGTGCGCCCGTCCTGGCCGAGAAAGCCATGCGAATGCGCGGCGAAACGGTTGCGCGGCTGGCCGGCGTCGATCACCAGCACGTTGCGCCGCGCCCGCGCCGCCTGGGTGGCGGCGGACAGGCCGGCAAAGCTGCCGCCGATGACGGCGAGATCATACTGCATGGCTGGAGACTCCGATGAGGTCATAACGGCGGCGGAAATCGGCGGTCAGGTCGGCCAGCGTGATGCGGCTTAGCTTCTCCGCCAGCAGCTTTTCGGCCGCAACGCGAAAATCGTCGAGCACGGCGATCACCGCTTGTTCGACAAGGCAGCCCGGGCTTTCCGGCGCGGTGCTGAACGGCAGCAGCGTCTCGCCAAGCGCGGTGCTGATCTCGGCCAGCGAGATGTTTTCGGGCGCGCGCCCGAGCAGCCAGCCGCCACCATGCCCGCGCGACGAGGTGACGATGCCGGCGTCTCGCAAGCCGGCGATGGTGCGACGCACCACCACCGGATTGGTGTGGATGAAGGTGGCAAGCTGCTCGGAGGTAAGCGCGTGCTCTGGCTTCTCGGCCATGTGGACGAGAATGTGCAAGGTGGAGGACAGTCGGCTGTTGCGTTTCATGTAACTTATTTAGTTACGATTTCAAAGATGTCAAACACGCCAACGCAATTTTGTCGTTTAGGGCAGTGCTATGCCGGCAAGGCGCGAAAACTCATCCGGAAGCGGGCGCCGCTCGGCTTGCCGTCGAGAATCTCGATGCGCCCGCCATGCAACTGCATGATTTCCTGCACCAGGTTGAGCCCGAGCCCGGCGCCGTGATCCTGCGGGCGCAGCCGGTAGAAGGGCTCGAAAATGCGTTCGCGCTCGGCTGGCGGTACGCCGTCGCCTTCGTCCCGCACCTCGATGACGGCCGGAGCTGTGACACTGACGGTGATCTTGCCGGCGCGCCCGCCGTGCTCGATGGCGTTCTGGACGATGTTGGTCACGGCGCGCTCGATCGCGGTGCGGTCGCCGGTGGCGAAAACCGCTTCCGGTTCCGGCTCGAACGACATCTCGTATCCGGCCGAAAACGCCATCGGCGCGAGGTCGACGATGACGCCGCGCGCGATCGCCACGAGATCGACTTTATCGAACGGTGATGTCTGCCGGTCGAGGCGTTGCAGGTCGAGCAACTGGTCGGTCAGCGTCGAAAGCCGCGCTGCGTCCTGCAGCAGCCGGGCTCGCTCCGGTGTCGCCGGCAGCGAGGCCAGGCGCGTGTTGAGGATGGCGACCGGCGTTCGGAGTTCATGGGCGGCGTCGGTCAGGAAGCGCTTGTGGCGCTCGTAGCCCTTGTCCAGGCGTGCAAGGGCGGCGTTCACCGCCTTGACCAGCGGCGTGACTTCCTTTGGCACATCCTCCAGCGGCAGCTGTACGCCGCGCTGGTCGATGTCGATGCGTTCGGCCTCGGCGGCGGCATGGCCAAGGCCCGATAGCGCGCCGCGCACCACCCACGGCGTCGCGAACAGCGTGGCCAGCGCCATGAGGCCGGCGAGCGGCAATATGCCTTGCAGGAAGAATTGCGGCGCCTGTCCGAGCAGGCGCAGCAGCGAAAGCCCGCCCTTGGTGCCGGTGAATATCTGGAGGTTGCCCGCGGCCGTTTCGGTCCAGCGGATCTTTGCATCCGGTGGCGCTCTCGCCGATGGAATGGTCGATACGCGCGTCGCTGATCGTGTCCAGCAGCCCGGCGAAAGGCTGGAAAATGGCCGGCACCGTGCCTTCCTGCAACCGCTGCCCCTGCTTGTCGCGGATGATGAACCAAAGGTCGGGAACATCGGATCGCAGTTTCGTCAGGTCCGAAGTCTCGCGCAGCACAAGCTTGCCGCCCGCATCGCGCGCCACGGCATCCGCCAGCACGTCCATCGTGCCGTCCTCATAGTCGTGCGGAATGAGGCCGGTGGCGAGCAACGCGCCGAGAATACCGACGATGATCAGCGTCAGCATCGCGCATTGCAGCAAGGCGATGCGCAGCACCAGGCTCCATTTGAGCGAACGCGGCCGCTTGATACTCATCGCTTGAGGGTCACGTCGTTTCGCGCAGGAGATAGCCGACGCCGCGAATGCCGTTGATCGTCACCCCGGCATCGGCGTCGGCGAGCTTGCGGCGCAGGCGTGAGACATGGGTGTCGAGTGCATTGGACTGGATCTCGTCGTCGAGGCCGAACACCGCTTCCATCAGCGCCTCGCGCTGCACCATGCGCCCGGTGCGCCGCATCAGCACCTCCAAGACCAGCAGTTCGCGGCGCGGCAGGCTGAGCGGCTCGCCGCGGATCGCAGCCTCGCGATGTCCGACATCGAGCACCAGATGGCCGGCGCGGATGAATTGCGACTGCAGCGGCGCCGGCCGCCTAAGCAATGCGCGCAAGCGGGCCAGCAATTCCTCGAAGGCGAACGGCTTTGCCAGATAGTCGTCCGCGCCCATGTCCAGCCCATCGACCTTGTCGGACGTGTCGCCCTTGGCCGTCAGCACCAGCACGGGCGTGGTGTTCGCCGCCGAGCGCAATCTCGGCACCAGCGACAGCCCGTCACCGTCCGGCAACTGGCGGTCGAGCAGGATGGCGTCGTAGCTGTCGACGGCAACGAAGCCTTCCGCCTCAAGCAACGTGTTGGCGTGATCGACCACCATGTCGTGGCGCTTCAGCGCGGCACGCAGTGCCGAGACCATTTCGGGCTCGTCTTCGACCAGCAAGATACGCATCCACACTCCCCGGCAACGTGCACTCCGCATCGGGCGCTACCGCGCCAACATTGCGTGGACATGGCAAAGCCGAATGGCCGGCGGCCGGCAAGTTCTTTCTTTGCGTCCAAGCTATTGCGCAATGTCTATGCAATCCAGCCACGGCAAACAGCGCCGGTCGGCAGGAACCGCCCATGCCGGCGTCAAGGCGTCGGGCTCGACGATGCAACAGGTTCGGGTCCGACGCCGAAACGAAATCAAGCCGCCGCGCCAAATTGGTTGGCGTACTTTTGTCCGGGATTGAGGTTGCTTATGCCTGCACATGATGCCCTGTCTTTTCTCATGGCGTGGACCGTGGCGCCGTTCAGGATCGGCTCCGTCACACCGTCCAGTCCCAGCCTGGCGGCCTTGATGACAAGCGATATCGGTCCCGAGACCGGCCCCGTGTTGGAACTTGGCCCGGGAACCGGCCCGTTCACACGGGCGCTGCTGTCACGCGGGGTGCTGGAAGAGGATCTGACGCTGATCGAGTCCGATCCGGATTTTGCGGCACTTCTCATGCGTCGCTTTCCCGCCGCCCGGATTTTCGAGATGGATGCCGTCGGCCTGCGCCATCTGTCGCTATTTCCTAGGCCGGTGGCAGGTGCCGCCATCAGCGGCCTGCCCTTCCGCCTGATTTCGCCGAACAAGACGCTTGCCATTCTCGAAGGTGTTTTCGCAAACCTTCGCCCGGGCGGGGCGCTCTACCAGTTCACGCTCGGCCGGCGCTGCCCGTTCGATCAGTCGCTGCTCGACCGGCTAGATCTCGAAGTCGCGCGGGTCGGCCATACCTTTCGCAATTTCCCGCCGGCGACGGTCTACCGCGTCGCCAGGATCAAGACGCTCGGGAACTGGCGCTTCGCATGACGGGTCCGTTGTCGGCCATTCTCGGCTTCGGCCTGTTCGGCGTCTTCTGCCTCGCCTTCACCGAGAAGATCCTCCCGGTCCCGCCCTCGCATGTGCTGCTGCTGTTCCTCGGCATGACGGCGGCGCCGGACAGTTCGATGCTGGCGATCCTGCTGGCGGTGACGACGGTTGCCTCCTTCGCCGGCTGCCTTGTCTGGTATGGGGTTGGCCGCCGGATCGGATTCGACCGTGCCGACCGGCTGCTGGCGCAGTTCATCCCGACGGTGCGCAACTATCTGCCGATCGCGGCGGGCGCGCTTTGTCTGCCGGCGCTGCCCTTCGCGATGGCGACGCTGCTGGGCGCCACAATCTGGAATGCTGGCTTCCTCCTGACCGGCTACCTCTTGCGCGGCAGCGGCCAGGATTCCTTCACGGTGGGCTTGCGCATCATCGTCATTGTCGTGGCGCTGGAGACGGTCTGCATGCTTGCATTGCGCTATGGCCCCGCATGGCGGCGGCGCATCAGGCTGGCGCTCGGCTGAGCACCAGTCTCCGGTCATGGGATAAGTTCCGCCATCGGCTTTCCTTCGCCCGGCCGCCGGTGTTTAGTCCGGCCATGGCCTTCACCATCCGCCAGCTGCAGTTCTTCATCGCCGTCGCCGAACAAGGCACGGTGTCGGGCGCCGCACAAAACCTCTCCATCTCGCAATCGTCGGTCACCGAAGCGATCAAGGAACTCGAAAGCGATCTCGGCGTCGAATTGTTCGAGCGCCATCCGCGCGGCCTCAACATCACCCATAAGGGCCACCAGTTCCTGCGCCACGCGACCAAGATCCTTGCTGACGTGTCCGACGCCCGCCGCTCTTTTTCCGGCGAACAGGCGGTGGCGGGAGGGCGGCTGCAGCTTGGCGTCACCTCGCTGGTCGCCGGCTATGTGCTGTCGGATCTGCTTGCCCGCTACCGCCGCGCCTATCCGGGCGTCGAGGTCTCGGCCATCGAGGACAATGGCGACTACCTCGAACATCTCTTGATCGGCGGGAAGCTGGATATCGCCGTGATGGTGACGTCCAACTTGCGCGACCGCACGGCGCTGCAGTCGGAAATCCTCGAAGTCTCGGCCTATCGGCTGTGGCTGCCGCTCGGCCACCCGCTCGCCGGCGCCGACATCATCGGCATTGGCGACATAGCCGGCGAGACGCTGATCATGCTCACCGTCGACGAGATCGAGGAAAACAC
Organism: Mesorhizobium sp. 131-3-5; assembly: GCF_016756575.1. NCBI lineage: Bacteria > Pseudomonadati > Pseudomonadota > Alphaproteobacteria > Hyphomicrobiales > Phyllobacteriaceae > Mesorhizobium > Mesorhizobium sp. 131-3-5. Next base: position 161,092 of record NZ_AP023254.1, on the reverse strand, counting down.
GGGAAAGCTGCTGGCGGCGATCGGCGCCAAGCCGCATGTCGCCTTCCGCACCCGTTCGGTGGAAGCGGTGCGCAGCCTGGTCGCCACCGGTGCCGGCGTGGCGCTGCTGCCCGACCTTGTCTACCGGCCATGGTCGCTCGAAGGCGACCGCATCGAATCACGCGATATTTCCGGCTCCTTGCCGGTGGTGCAGGTCGGCATGGTCTGGCGGCGGGGCTCCAGCCTGCCGCAGGCGGCGCGCGATTTCATCGGACTTGCCCAGTCGCAGCGCACGGTCCGCCGCTAGCATGGCCTACTCCAGGCGAACGTCGCCAGTCTCGCGCTTGCGCCTTGTGACGGAAACCGCCTCCGCCCTGAACGGCGCGAGCGGAGCAACCTCGAAGCGGCCGGCGCCCGCAAGCCTGACGGCGCGGCGGAAAGTCGGGCACTCCATCGGCCCGGCGGCCGGACATTTAGCGGCGTGACGCAAAGCCTCTCGGATCGCCCTCAGGCGCTGGATGATTTGGTCCAGTTCGTTCGCCTTGGCATCGAGGCGCCCTCGATCCATTTTCGGCAGGCCGTCGGGCGTCAGCATCGAGGAAATCTCGTCCAGTGTGAATCCACCGGCGCGTCCGAGCGCGATCAAGGCGAGCCGGTCCAGGACGGCAGGGTCGAACAGGCGGCGTTGGCCGCGACGGCCGATCGAGGCGACGAGGCCCTTCTCCTCGTAGTAGCGAAGTGTGGAGGCGGGCACGCCGGTGCGGCGCGACACCTCGGCAATGTCCATGTCTTTCATGCTTGACCTCAAGTCGGCTTGAACTCGTAGAGTGCTCGCGACGATCGGTGAGAGCAACATGAAAGCGAGGTCCGTTATGCCGCAATCCGCGCCGCCAAACACACGCCAAGCCGCGCTCTGGAACGATGTCAGCGGAAAGGCCTGGGTCGAGATGCAGCCGATCATCGACGAGATACTGGCGCCGTTCGAGCGGCTGGTGGTCGATGCCGGCTATCCCAGGGAAGGGAGCAATGTCCTGGACATCGGCTGCGGTGCCGGCGCCACGACTCTGGCGATGGCGCGCCGCGTGGGCAACGACGGAAATTGTGTGGGGCTAGACATCTCGCAGCCGCTTGTCGCCCTGGCGACGGAGCGCACGAAGCTGGGAGGGGTAGCAAACGCAAGTTTTGAAGTGGGCGATGCCCAGACATATGCGTTCGAATCCGGGCATTTCGACGCTGTAATCTCCCGCTTCGGTGTCATGTTCTTCGATGATCCCATGGCCGCGTTCACCAACATAAGAAAGGCCGTGAGGCGCCGTGGCAAACTCGCCTTTGTTGCCTGGCGCAGTCCGCTCGAGAATGATTTCATGACGACCGCCGTGCGAGCGGCTGCGCCTTTCCTGCCGCCTGCACCGGCGCCAGACCCCGATGCGCCGGGTCAGTTTGCCTTTGCCGACGGCGCCAAGGTGAAGCGGATCCTGGAAGCGAGCGGCTGGGCTTCGATCGAAGTCGAACAGGCGGACGTCCCGTGTCGGATCGCCCAACGCGATCTGATGGCGTATGCCACCCGGCTAGGGCCGCTCGGCGCCGCGCTGCGCGAGGTTGACCGGGCAACGGCCGAAAAAATCACCACGGTGTTACCGGCTGCGTTCGCGCCTTTCGTTAAGGACGGTGAGGCTCGCTTTAACGCCGCTTGCTGGCTGGTGACCGCGCATGCTTGAGGCGGTGGCTGTCTATCGGAAAAACCGATATCGTCGTTCTGATAAATGAATTTGCGAAACCGGAATTTTCCAAGCACGTTCGGTTTCAGGGACCAAAGCCGCCAGCAGAGCGGCATCAAGTCCACAGGACGAACTGATATGTTTTTCAGTCCGCGCGTGATCTGGCGAAAACCGGAGCGGTTTCGGGGCCATGCGCCAAAATGGGAGATCGATGATGAATTCATTCCTGAAGTCGTGCACGGCGCTGACGGTCGCGCTGACCTTCTCCGGTCAGGCCATCGCCCAGGTCAAGGAACTCGGCAAGGGCGAGGGCCAGGTCAACATCGTTGCCTGGCCGGGCTATATCGAGCGCGGCGAGACCGACAAGGGCTATGACTGGGTCACCGCCTTCGAAAAGGAGAGCGGCTGCAAGGTCAACGTCAAGACCGCCAACACCTCCGACGAGATGGTCTCGCTGATGAACGAGGGTGGCTTCGACCTCGTCACGGCTTCGGGCGATGCCTCGTTGCGCCTCGTCGCCGGCAAGCGCGTACAGCCGATCAACACCGATCTCATCCCGAGCTGGAAGACGGTTGACGACCGGCTGAAGGACGCCCCCTGGTTCACCGTCGACAAGGTGCATTACGGCGTTCCTTACCAGTGGGGGCCGAACATCCTGATGTACAACACCGAGGTGTTCAAGGAAGCGCCGAAGAGCTGGAACGTCGTCTTCGAGGAGATGAAGCTGCCGGACGGCAAGTCTAACAAGGGCCGCGTCCAGGCCTATGACGGGCCGATCCACATCGCCGATGCCGCCAACTATCTGATGTTCCATAAGCCGGAACTCGGCATCAAGGATCCCTACGAACTCAACGAGGACCAGTACAAGGCAGCGCTCGAACTGCTGCGCGTCCAGCGCACGCTGGTCGGCCGCTACTGGCATGACGCCGCCATCCAGGTCGACGATTTCCAGAATGAAGGCGTCGTCGCCTCCGGGTCATGGCCGTATCAGGTCAACACGCTGGTCGCCGCCAAGAAGCCGGTTGCCTCGACCGTGCCGGAAGAAGGCGTCACCGGCTGGGCCGACACCACCATGATGGAAGCCGACGCGGCGCATCCAAACTGCGCCTATATGTGGCTCGAACATTCGCTGTCGCCGAAGGTGCAGGGCGATGTCTCGGCCTGGTTCGGATCGCTCCCTGTCGTTCCCGCCGCCTGCAAGGGCAACGAGCTCCTGACCGACGAAGGCTGCAAGACCAACGGCTACGACAATTTCGACAAGATCAAGTTCTGGAAGACGCCGGTCTCGAAATGCGTCACCCAGAACGACAAGTGCGTGCCTTACTACCGCTGGGTGTCGGACTATATCGGCGTCATCGGCGGACGGTGATTCCGCGTCGCTGAGAGCATAGCGCTGCCCCTCACCCTTTCCCTCTCCCCGTGAAGAACGGGAGAGGGGTGTCGCGCCAGCGTTTCCGCCAAGTCCCTTCTCACGGTCACTATACGGGGAGAAGGTGCCGGTAGGCGGATGAGGGGCAGCACCGCCGCCTGAATTTGATGAGCCTGACAGATCAGGACAGCCCATGACATCAGCCGTCTCCTTCCAGAAAGTCTCGCGCCATTTCGGCAGCGTTCGCGCCGTCGACGCGGTCGATCTCGACATCGCGCCGGGCGAGTTCTTCGCCATGCTCGGGCCTTCCGGGTCCGGCAAGACGACATGCCTGCGCCTGATCGCCGGTTTCGAGCAGCCGACTTCGGGTTCGATCTCGATCTTCGGCGAGCGCGCCGAGGGCGTGCCGCCCTATCGCCGCAACGTCAACACCGTCTTCCAGGACTATGCACTGTTCCCGCATCTCAATGTGCTCGACAACGTCGCCTACGGGCTGATGGTCAAGGGCGTGGGCAAGGCCGAGCGGCACAAGGCGGCCGAGGAAGCCCTGTCGCTGGTGCGGCTGCCAGACTACGGCGCCCGCCGCCCCGGCCAGCTTTCCGGCGGCCAGCGCCAGCGCGTCGCGCTCGCCCGCGCTTTGGTCAACCAGCCCAAGGTGCTGTTGCTCGACGAGCCGCTCGGCGCGCTTGACCTCAAGCTGCGCGAGAACATGCAGGAGGAGCTGAAATCGCTGCAGAAGGCGCTCGGCATCACCTTCGTCTTCGTCACCCACGACCAGGGCGAAGCGCTGTCGATGGCCGACCGCGTCGCCGTCTTCAACGACGGCAGGATCATGCAGATCGGCACGCCGGAGGATATTTATCAGCGGCCGAGAACCCGCTTCGTCGCCGATTTCGTCGGCTCTTCCAACGTGCTGCCGCCGGATTTCGTTCAACGTTATTCCGGCCAGCATCGCTGGGGCAGCCTCCGCCCCGAATCCATTCGCGTCAGTCGAGCTGCAAGCGGCGAAGGCGTCGCCGCGCGCCTCGTCTCGACCAATTATCTCGGCGCCACCACCAGGCTGGCGCTCGATGCCGACGGATTGAAGCTTCATGCCGTGGTCCCGGCTGGCACGGTGCTGCCTGCCGAGGGCGAAGCGGTGGTGCTCACCTTCAACCGCGAGCACCTGCATCTGATGGATGAGCCGGCATGAGCGTCGACGTCACCATGCCGCGCGCCACGGCTCCTACCATCCTGCCAGGCAGCGGCGGCATGCGCGGCGCGCTGTCGGACCTGTTCTGGCGCCGGCCGCAACTGCTTCTGCTGCTCATGCTTTTGCCGCCGGTGCTGTGGCTCGGCATCGTCTATATCGGCTCGCTCTTCGCGCTGCTGGCACAGAGCTTTTTCTCCATCGACGAGTTCTCCGGCCTCATCAACCGCCAGTTCACGCTGAAGACCTATGGCGACCTGTTGCAGGCCGCCAATCTCGACATCATCCTGCGCACGGTGACGATGGCGGCTCTCGTCACCGTGGCCTCGGCCATCGTCGCCTTTCCGATCGCCTACTATGCCGCGCGCTATGCCCGTGGTCGCTGGAAGGCGCTGTTCTATCTCGGCGTCATGCTGCCGCTGTGGTCGAGCTATCTGGTCAAGATCTATGCCTGGAAGCTGATCCTGGCCAAGGAAGGCATCCTCACCTGGCTCTTCGCCAAGTTGCATGTGCTGTGGCTGCTCGAGGCCTGGCTGGCGTTGCCGGTCGTCGGCGGCAACTCGCTGTCGGTGTCGTTCACCGGCACCTTCATCGTCTTCGTCTATGTCTGGCTGCCCTTCATGATCCTCCCGGTACAGGCGGCCCTCGAGCGCGTGCCCGGCAATCTGGTCGAAGCCTCCTCCGATCTCGGCGCTTCGCCCGGCCAGACCTTCCGCAACGTGCTGTTCCCGTTGGCGCTGCCCGGCATTGTCGCCGGCTCGATCTTCACCTTCTCGCTGACATTGGGCGATTACATCATCCCGCAGATCATCGGCACGTCGCGCCTGTTCATCGGCCAGGCCGTCTATTCGCAGCAAGGCACCGCCGGCAACATCCCGCTCGCCGCCGCCTTCACCGTGGTGCCCATCGTCATCATGGGTTTCTACCTCTGGGGCGCCAAGCGCATGGGGGCTTTCGATGCGCTCTGACCGTGGTCAATCGGCTCCGCTCGGCTTGAAGATCGCCGCCGCTTGCGGCCTGCTCTTCCTGCATTTGCCGATCCTGCTGATCTTCGTCTACGCCTTCACCACCGAGGAGAAGAGCTTCGTCTGGCCGCCGCCAGGGCTGACCACGCAGTGGTTCGCCGTCACATGGAACCGGCCTGACGTCTGGGAAGCGCTGTCGCTGTCGGTGCGCGTCGCCACCATCTCGACGGCGATCGCACTGGTGCTCGGCACGCTGTGCGCCGCCGCTGTGTCACGGACGAAATTCTTCGGCCGCGAGACCATCTCGCTGCTGGTCATCCTGCCGATCGCGCTGCCCGGCATCATCACCGGTATCGCGCTCCGCTCGGCCTTTTCGCTCGCCGACATTCCTTTCTCGTTCTGGACCATCGTGCTCGGCCACGCCACTTTCTGCGTGGTCGTCGTCTACAACAACGCGGTCGCCCGTTTCCGCCGCACATCCGGTTCGATGATCGAGGCCTCGATGGATCTCGGCGCCGACGGCTTTCAGACCTTCCGCCATGTCGTGCTGCCCAACATCGCCACCGCGCTGCTTGCCGGCGGCATGCTGGCCTTCGCGCTGTCCTTCGACGAGGTCATCGTCACCACCTTCACCGCCGGCCAGCAGCAGACCGTGCCGATCTGGATGCTGGAGGAGCTGATCCGCCCGCGCCAGCGCCCGGTCACCAATGTCGTGGCCATGGTCGTCGTGCTGGTGACGCTGCTGCCCATCCTGTTTGCCTATTACCTCACCCGCGACGGCGACCAGATCGCCGGTTCGGGCAAATAACGTCAGTTCGTAAGGGAGAGACGTCCATGGACACCCAGATGCTGATCGGCTCGAAATTCGAGAACGGCGCCGAGACTGAGGAGCCGATCCTCAATCCGAAGACCGGGGCGACCATTCTCAACCTGCCCGAGGCCAGCCAGGCGCAGATCGAGGCGGCGGTGGCGGCCGCCGAACAGGCGTTCGTCTTGTGGTCGCGCACGACGCCGGCGCAGCGCTCTGGTTATCTCCTCAAGATCGCCGACCGCATCGAGGCCGAGGCCAAGGACTTCGCCGCTCTCGAGGCGCTGAACTGCGGCAAGCCGATCAATTCCGTGCTCAATGACGAGATTCCGGCCATCGTCGACTGCTACCGCTTCTTCGCCGGCGCGGTCCGTTCGATGCCGGGCGTCGTCGCCGGCGAATATCTTCCCGGCCACACCTCGATGGTGCGGCGCGATCCGATCGGCATCGTCGCCTCGATCGCGCCCTGGAACTACCCGCTGATGATGATGGCCTGGAAGCTGGCGCCGGCGATCGGCGGCGGCAACACCGTCGTCTTCAAGCCGTCGGAGCAGACGCCGCTGACGGCGCTGAAGCTGGCCAGGATCCTGGCCGAAATCCTCCCCGCAGGCGTGGTCAATGTCGTGCTCGGCCGCGGCGATAGCGTCGGCAACGCGCTGATCAACCATCCCAAGGTCAACATGATCTCGATCACCGGCGATGTCGCCACCGGCAAGAAGGTGCTGCAGGCGGCGGCCAAATCGGTCAAGCGCACGCATCTCGAACTCGGCGGCAAGGCGCCCGTCGTCGTCTTCGACGACGCCGATCTAGGTTCCGTCGTCAACGGCCTGCGCGCCTTCGGTTACTACAATGCCGGCCAAGACTGCACCGCGGCCTGCCGCATCTATGCCGGCAAGAAGATCTACGACAAGCTCGTCGCCGATCTGTCCTCGGCGGTCTCGACCATCAAGTACAACCAGCCGGACGACACCGAAAACGAGATTGGCCCGCTGATCTCGCGCCGCCAGCGCGACCGCGTGTCGAGCTTCGTCGAACGCGCCTCGGAATTGAAGCACATCGAGATCACCACCGGCGGCAAGCCGGGCGAGGGCACCGGCTTCTACTATCAGCCGACCGTCGTCGCCGGCGCGCTGCAGGAGGACGAAATCGTACGCCGCGAGGTGTTCGGCCCGGTCGTCTCGATCACCCGTTTCACGGAAGTCGACGAAGCGGTTAACTGGGCCAATGACAGCGACTACGGCCTGGCGTCATCGGTGTGGACCAAGGACGTCTCGCGCGCCATGGCGACGGCGGCACGTCTGCAATATGGCTGCACGTGGATCAACACCCATTTCATGCTGACCAACGAGATGCCACATGGCGGTCTGAAGCAGTCCGGCTACGGCAAGGATATGTCGCTCTACGCGCTGGAAGACTATACCGCCGTGCGGCATGTCATGGTTGCGCACGCATAACGCATTCCTTCTCCCCGTTCACGGCAGGGGAATCCCCCTGCCGTGAACGGGGAGAAGAACGCTACTCGACGATACGATAGATGTTCCACAGGCTGGTGCCTGACACGACGTAGGGCTCCATCTCCTTGCCCCATTTGGCGTGTGCGTCGATCTTGCTGATCTTGGCGAACATCGCCTCCAGCTGGGCCAGGCTTTCCACCTGATGATGCGACTCGACCGTCGCTTCGCGTGCGCCGATCGATCCGGTCATGATCTGGAACTTCAGCTCGGCGAGGCCGACCTGCGAGCCGATCTCGCGTTCCCATTTCTTCAACAGGTCGAGCACGGTCTGTTTATGCCCGAACTTCGCGTCGATCTGCCATCTGGCGCTGAACATGTTGGTTCCTCCCAAGGTTGAGTTGGCGGCTGTTTGCCTATTCGTCCCAGGCTTGCACGACGGTCTGCCGCGCGATCCGCCCGTTCTTCAGCTCCAGCATCGCGGCGGCGAACACTTTCGTGCCGTCCGGATAGGCGCAGGCCTGGGTGAAGGCGAGGCTGTCGCCGTCGGCGATCGTGGTGTCGACCTTGTGGGTCATCGCCCGGCTGCAGATGTCGTCCCAGAAGGTGGCGATCGCCGCGCGCCCGCGGACTTCGCGCGGCTTGCTCGGCGGGTTGTTGCGGTCGATCACCCGCACCAACGCGTCGTCGGCATAGAAGCTCGACAGCATCTTACCATCGCGGCTCTCGATCGCCTTCTTGATCGCCGCGCCATCCACGACTTGAGTCTTGGTCAGCATCTTATCCTCCATGTGCCCGTCTTCACGATCGGGCGGTTGATATTCAGTAGGGACTGCCCGACGCTCGCCGCCAGGCAGGGATTTTCACTGCGACTTCGCCTTGACGGCGGCGAAGACATCGTCGGTCTGCTTCTTGAACGTGGCGAGATCGACCTGGCTGCCATTGAGCATTGTCGACCAGTGGCGCACGATCGCCGCCATCGCGATCGTCTCCTTGATCTCCTCGTCGCTCGCGCCGTTGAGCTTGGCGGCCTCGGTATGGAAATAGATGCAGTACTGGCAAGGTATCTGCGAGGCCACCGCGAGGCCCATCAGTTCCTTGGTCTTGCCGTCCAGAGCGGTTTTCGGGTTGAGCTGGACGCCCTTGATCTCGGCCCAGGCGCCGGCGATGGCGACGTCAGGCAGTGTCTTGAACATGTCCGGCACGGAGCCGAGCGTCGCCTGGATGTCCTTGTAGGCGGCTGTCGCCGACGCATCCTCGGCCTTCGCGGGAGAGATCGTGAGCAGCGCGCCAATCCCTGCCGCGATCACAAGTGATCTGACATTCAGTTTTGACTTGAGCATTTCATCCTCCGTTCGCAGTGCCCTTCCGGCGATATCCGCCTGGCCTGCATGGGGGAATTGATAGCGCTTACATCCGCCTGGCCGCTTCGCCCGAAAGCGCCATGGCTCTCATGGCCCGTCCGGGCCAGTGTGCCGGACCGAGAATACCGCCGCCGCCGCTCGCGACGGCAGGTCGAGCTTGAGCAATATGTTGGCGACGTGGCGCTTGACCGTGTGTTCGCTCAGCCTGAGCTCGGCTGCGATCGCGGCATTGCTCTTGCCGTCGGCAATCAGGCTCACCACCTCGCTTTCCCTCGCCGTCAGCACGGACGGTTCGGTCGTTTTGGTCCTGGCGCGGCAGTCAGGCTCCAGATGCTGTTCCGACATTGCCCGCACCAGCGCCATGGGCTCGTCCAGATCGTCCAGCGTGACCCGGCTGGCGTCTTCGAAATGCAGGCCTGAGCCGGTTGCCAGATCAGCGACCAGCCGCGACGCCAGGATATCGCCCCGGCTGGCGCGCGCGGCGATCTGCATCGTCACGCGGGCCGTCAGCCCCACCGGCGGCCCGCGCAGTTCGATCTCCCCGACATGCGCGCCCTGCGCGCTGGCCACGCCGATCCCTTGCGCTGCCTCGCGCAGCGCCGCTGCACAGCGTATGGCGCGCGCCGGTCCATCGAAGCGCGAAATCATCATCTCGCCTTGCGTACCCAGCGCTCGGCCGCCATGGCGCCCGACCAGCAACCGCCAGGTTTCCTGGAAGCGCTCGCTGCGTTCGCTCCACACGCGGTCGCCCATCCGCGTCGTATCGTAGATGCGCGTCACCAGAAGTGCCGCCAGCACGCGGTCGGCTTCGGCGACGGCGCGCTCGCCGGTCAGGAATTCCTCGATCAGGTCGGCGACCCGGTCGACATCGCCGGTCCAGATCGGATGGTCGCGCCCGGGAATCTCGACCAGCCGCGCATTCGGGATTTTCTTGGCCAGGAAACGGCTGGCGTCGGGATCGACCCGCGCATCGTTGCGGCGATGGATCAGCAGCGTCGGCGCGCTGATCGCCGCCAGCACACCACGTACATCGATTTCCGCATTCATTCGCGCCAGTGCCGCCGCTGCCGTCGGGCTCGCCGACAGCCGCTCGAAACGCGCCCACCACTGGGTAAAATGCGCGTCGTCGACCCGGCCCGGCGCGAAATTCGGCAAGGTGGCACCGGTGCCCCAGGCCGTCTCGGCGGTGGCGATGAAGGCGTTGAGGCGTTCGGGCGGCATCACCCATTTGTGGAAATGCGCATAGCCGCCATAGAGCGCCAGCGCGCGCGTCCGCTCGGGATAGGTGGCGGCGAACAGCATTGCCATCGGCGCGCCTTCTGAAGCGCCAAGCAGGGCAGCACGACCGCTGCCGGCGGCGTCCATCACCGCGCGCACATCGTCCATGCGCGTTTCAAGACTGGGCAGGTTGTGCGCATCGACACGGTCGGAAAGGCCGGTGCCGCGCTTGTCGAACAGGATCAGCCGCGAGAACGCCGAAAGCCGCCTCAAGAGCCTTGTATAGCCCTCGTCTTCCCAATGCAGGTCGAGATTGGAAATGAAGCCCGGGACGAAGACGAGATCAAGCGAACCCTGGCCGACCACCTGATAGGCGATCCGCGCCTCGCCGCTGAGGGCATATCGGGTCTCGATCGGCCTCACGAGTTTCTTCCGCCCGGCCTGACGATTTCTGATCGTCAACCATAGCAGAGCCGCTTCGATAGCGGCAGCTCAAACTTTAGCGAAAGTGAATGTATACCGGGACCGCCCGCTGCGGCTACTTTTGTGACGCGGCGACGTCTGCCGGGGAGGGGGTGAGTCCGAGCTTCAGATCGGCCTCGGCTGGCGTGATCGGCCGCTTGATCCTGGCCGATGCAGCCACGACGAGTTCATCGAACCCTTCGCCGCTATCCAGCAGTTCGAAGAACTGTCGCCGCATCCTCGGTTCCCAGAATTTGTTGATGTGCTCGGCGACGCCGGCAACCCCTTCCTCGCGTGACTTGGAATGGAAGAAGGCCGCGATCTGGTTGGCCATGCGCACCAGCTTTTCGCTGGTGCTCGTGATGTGGTCTTCGTCATGCGACATGCTGGGCAACTCCCAAAACCACCCGGTCGGGGTGGGTGAAAACATCGAAATCCTCGCCGCGCACCAGGGCGACCAGCGTCATGCCGGCCTCATCGGCCGTGCGGATGGCAAGCGCGGTCGGCGCCGAGACAGCGATGATGAAGGCGGAGCCGATCGCCGCCGTCTTCTGCACCATCTCGACCGACACGCGCGACGTCACCACGACAGCGCCCGACGCACCGTCGATGCCGGCTTTGGCCAACGCCCCGGCCAGCTTGTCCAGCGCATTGTGGCGGCCGACATCCTCGCGCGCCATGACGACGCCCTTGCCGGGAATATAGAAGCCGGCGGCATGCACGGCTCCGGTTTCCTGATGCAGCGGCTGCACCTTCGACAACAGCTTGACGGAGCGGACGATGTCGTCGGCATCAAGCGTAAGTTTTGACGCACCAACAGCGTCGACGGAGCGCATGGCTTCCTCGATGGATTCAATGCCGCACAGCCCGCAGCCAACCGGCCCGGCAAGCCTGCGCCGCCGCGCCTCGAAGCGTGTATTGGCCTTATCCTTGAGCCGGATCTGGATATCGATGCCGGCGCCATGATCCTCGACCTCGATCGCCTCGATTTCTTGTGGGTCGGCAATGATGCCTTCCGTCAGCGAGAAGCCGAGCGCGAAATCCTCGAAGTCGGCGGGGCTCGCCATCATCACCGCATGCGTGGTTCCGGCAAAGGAAAACGCCACCGGCGTCTCCTCCGGCACCATGCGGTTGGCAACAGCCGTGCCGCTGGCGCGGTGCGCGAGGCGGGAAGTCTGGCTGATCGGCTGGCGGGAGCGCATTAGTCCTGCTTCATCCACTTTGGCGTCAACTCTGGAACGTCGTGCGCGATCATCTCGAACGCCTTGTAGTGTCCAAGGCCCATTATATTTCCGACAATGCGGCGAAGCTTGTCGAAGTCTTCCTTGGCCGCATGCTCCTGAATATCGAACAAAAACTGATTCAGGTCGGCGCCTTGCTTTTCACACAGGCGCATAAGCTTTTCGTAGGCTTCCTTTTGGGTCACCCCTGTTTCCTCCGACCGCGAGGCCGCCAGACTACTCGGCCGCCTGCAGCGAGGCGATGCGGCGGCTGTTCCTGGCCTGTTCATCGTACTCGCGCTGCCAGTCCGACGGGCCATTGGAGGCGCCGACCTGCACTGCCGTCACCTTGTACTCCGGACAGTTGGTCGCCCAGTCCGAGAAGTCGGTGGTGATGACGTTGGCTTGCGTGTCGGGATGGTGGAAGGTGGTGTAGACCACGCCGGGAGACACCCGGTCGGTGATCAGCGCCCGCAGCGTCGTCTCGCCCGAGCGGCTGGTCAGCCGCACCCAGTCGCCATCGCGCAGGCCGCGGTTTTCGGCATCGTGCGGATGTATCTCCAGCCGGTCTTCCGCGTGCCACATGACGTTGTCGGTGCGCCGCGTCTGCGCGCCGACATTGTACTGGCTGAGGATGCGGCCGGTGGTCAAAAGCAGCGGGAAGCGCGGCCCGGTCCTCTCGTCCGTCGCGACATATTCGGTGCGGATGAACTTGCCCTTGCCGCGCACGAAACCGTCAATGTGCATGATCGGCGTTCCGAGCGGGGCCTTCTCGTTGCAGGGCCATTGCACCGATCCGACGCGGTCGAGCAACTCGAAGGAGACATTGGCGAAGCTCGGCGTCGTCTGGGCGATCTCGTCCATGATCTGCGACGGATGCGTGTAGTTCCAGTCGAGCCCGATCGCGCGGGCTAGCTCCTGCGTCGCTTGCCAATCGGCATAGCGCGCCTTCGGTTCCAGCACCTTGCGCACCATGTTGATGCGGCGCTCGGCATTGGTGAAGGTGCCGTCCTTTTCCAGGAAGGTCGAACCCGGCAGGAAGACATGCGCGTAGTTCGCGGTCTCGTTGAGGAAGAGATCGTGCACGACGACGCATTCCATGGCCGCGAGACCGCCCGCGACATGCTTGGTGTCGGGATCGGACTGCAGGATGTCCTCGCCCTGGATGTAGATGCCCTTGAAGGAGCCGTCGACGGCGGCGTCCAGCATGTTGGGAATGCGCAGGCCGGGTTCGTCGTCCAGCTTTACGCCCCACAGGCTCTCATAGATGTCGCGCACGGCTTCGCCGGAGATGTGGCGATAGCCGGGCAGTTCGTGCGGGAAGGAGCCCATGTCGCACGAGCCCTGCACATTGTTCTGGCCGCGCAGCGGGTTCACGCCGACGCCCGGCCGGCCGATATTGCCGGTAGCCATTGCGAGGTTGGCGATGGCCATCACCGTGGTCGAGCCCTGGCTGTGCTCGGTGACGCCGAGGCCGTAATAGATCGCGCCATTGCCGCCCTTGGCGTAGAGCCGCGCGGCCCCCCGGATCAGTTCCGGGTCGACGCCGGAAAGCTTGCCGACGATCTCGGGGCTGTTCTCCGGCAAGGCGACGAAGGAGGCCCAGTCCTGGAACTCCGTCCAGTCGCAGCGTTCGCGGATGAAGGCTTCGTCGAAAAGCCCTTCGGTGACGATGACATGCGCCAGTGACGTCAGCACCGCCACGTTGGTGCCGGGCTTCAGCGGCAGGTGATAGTCGGCCTCGACATGCGCCGACTTGACCATCTCGGTGCGGCGCGGATCGAGCACGATCAGCTTCGCGCCCTGACGCAGCCGCTTCTTCAGACGCGAGGCGAACACCGGATGGGCGGAAACCGGATTGGCGCCGATGACGACGGCGACGTCGGTGAATTCGACGGAATCGAAATCCTGCGTGCCGGCCGAGGTGCCGTAGGTCTGGCCGAGCCCGTAGCCGGTCGGCGAATGGCAGACGCGGGCGCAGGTGTCGACATTATTGTTGCGGAAACCCTGCCGCACCAGCTTCTGGACGAGATAGGTCTCCTCATTCGTGCAGCGCGAGGAGGTGATGCCGCCGATCGAGGTGCGGCCGTACTGATACTGGATCCGGCGGAATTCCTTCGCCGTGTGGGCGATCGCCTCTTCCCAGCTCACTTCGCGCCACGGATCGGAGATCTTCTCGCGGATCATCGGCGACAGGATGCGGTCCTTGTGCGTGGCGTAGCCATAGGCGAAACGGCCTTTGACGCAGGAATGGCCGTGGTTCGCCTTGCCGTCCTTGTAAGGCATCATGCGGATGACTTCGTCGTCCTTCACCTCGGCCTTGAACGAGCAGCCGACGCCGCAATAGGCGCAGGTGGTGACGGCCGAGCGTTCCGGCATGCCCTTCTCGAGCACCGTCTTCTCGCGCAGCGCGTCGGTTGGGCAGGCCTGCACGCAGGCGCCGCAGGACACGCATTCGGAAGCGATGAAATCCTCATGCATGCCGGCGACCATGCGCGATTCGAAACCGCGGCCCTCGATGGTCAGCGCGAAGGTGCCCTGCACCTCCTCGCACGCCCGCACGCAGCGCGAGCAGACGATGCACTGCGCCGGATCATAGGTGAAATAAGGATTGGATTCGTCGCGGGCGATGTAGTCGACCGCCAGCGAGCCATGGCCGGGCGCCACGCCGTCTTCTTCCTGCTTGACGTGGTTGCGGCCCTCGACGCCGTAGCGGTTTTCGGTCAGGCCGACCGACTTCGCCACCGTGTCGAATTCGCTGGCGCCGGTGCCGGCCTTCTCGTTCCAGCCGGTCGGATGGTCGGAGACGTAAAGCTCCATGACGCCGCGGCGGATCGCGTCGAGCCGGTCGGACTGCGTCCGCACCACCATGCCTTCACCGACCGGCGTCGTGCAGGAGGCCGGCGTGCCGCCGCGCCCTTCGATCTCGACCAGGCAGACGCGGCACGAGCCGAACGAGTCCAGCATGTCGGTGGCGCAGAGTTTTGGGATCTCGACCCCGCCTTCCATCGCCGCGCGCATGATCGAGGTGCCTTCCGGCACCGTGATGCTGCGGCCGTCGACACTCAGGGTGACCTGCTTTTGCGCCCGCGATTCCGGGGTTCCGTAGTCGATCTCTTCGACGAGCGATGGGAAGTCGGCCTTGATGTTCATGTGCCAGCTCCTACTCAGCAGCCACGCGCGCCGGCGCGGGCTTGAAATCTTCGGGGAAATGCGTGATCGAGCTCATCACCGGGTAGGGCGTGAAGCCGCCCAGCGCGCACAGCGAACCGAACTTCATCGTGTTGCAGAGGTCGGTGACCAGCGCGAGGTTCTTTTCCGGCTCGATCCCGGCGGCAAGCCTGTCGATGGTCTCGATGCCGCGCGTCGAGCCGATGCGGCAGGGCGTGCACTTGCCGCAGCTTTCGATGGCGCAGAACTCCATGGCGAAGCGCGCCTGCTTCAGCATATCGGCCGTGTCGTCGAACACGGTGATACCGGCATGGCCGATCAGCCCGTCGCGCTTGGCGAATTCCTCGTAGTCGAACGGCGTGTCGAACAGGGCGCGCGGGAAATAAGCGCCAAGCGGGCCGCCGACCTGTACTGCCTTCACCGGACGGCCGGTGGCCGTGCCGCCACCGATGTCATCGACGATCTCGCCGAGCGTCAGGCCGAAGGCGGTTTCGAACAGGCCGCCATTCCTGACATTGCCGGCGATCTGGATCGGGATGGTGCCGCGCGAGCGGCCCATGCCGAAATCCTTGTAGAAGGCGGCGCCCTTGTCCATGATGATCGGCACCGAGGCGAGGCTAATGACGTTGTTAATCACCGTCGGCTTGCCGAACAGGCCCTGGATGGCCGGCAGCGGCGGCTTGGCGCGCACCACGCCGCGCTTGCCTTCGAGGCTGTTCAACAGCGAGGTTTCCTCGCCGCAGACATAGGCGCCGGCGCCGACGCGGATTTCCATGTCGAAGGCGTTGGGCGAACCCAGCACATTGACGCCGAGGACACCGGCCTTGCGGGCAATTTCGACGGCTTTGTTCATTGTCGCCACCGCATGCGGATATTCCGAGCGGATATAGACGAAGCCCTTGGTCGCTCCTGTGGCGATGCCGGCGATCGTCATGCCCTCGATCAGCACGAAGGGGTCGCCCTCCATGATCATGCGGTCGGCGAAAGTCGCGCTGTCGCCCTCATCGGCGTTGCAGACGATGTATTTGCGCTCCGATGTCGTATCCAGCACCGTCTTCCACTTGATGCCGGTCGGGAAGCCGGCGCCGCCGCGGCCGCGCAGGCCCGAGTCCGTAACCTGCTTGACGATGTCGGCCGCCGTCATGGCGACGGCGTTCTGCAGCCCCTTAAGCCCGCCAAGCGACTTGTAGGCGTCGAGCGACAGCGGATCGTTGATGCCGCAGCGGGCGAAGGTCAGCCGGGTCTGCTTGGCCAGGAACGGGATCTTGTCGGGCGCGCCGAGCCAGCGCTTGTGGTGGCCACCGGTGAGGAAGCCGCTGTCGAACAGGCTCTTGACGTCGGAAGGCTTGACCGGCCCGTAGGCGACGCGGCCGTTGGCGGTCGCCACTTCGACCATCGGTTCGAGGAAATAAGCGCCGCGCGATCCGTTGCGCACGATCTTGGCCTCGATGCCGCGCTCTGCGAGTTCCTTGGCGATCGCCTTGGCGACCTTTTCAGCGCCGAGCGCCAACGCGCCGGAATCGCCGGGAATGTAGATGCGGGGGATCATGAGCGCACCTCGGCAAGGATCTCGTCGATCTTCTCGTCATCGAGCCGCCCGATCACCTCGCCGTCGAGCATCGCCGACGGCGAACAGGCGCAAAGCCCGAGGCAATAGACCGGCTCGAGTGTAACCGATCCGTCGCGGGTGGTCTCGTGGAAACCGATGCCCAGCAACTGTTTGATCTTGGCGGCGACGGCATCCGAGCCCATCGACTGGCAGGCTTCCGCCTGGCACAGCTTGAGAACATGCCGCCCGGCCGGCCGGGCACGGAAATCATGGTAGAAGGTGACGACGCCGTGCACCTCGGCCCTGGAGAGGTTCAGCCCATCGGCGATGACCGGCAGTGCCGCCTGCGGCACATGGCCGAATTCTTCCTGGATCTCGTGCAGGATCGGCAGCAGCGGGCCTTCGAGGCCTTTCAGTTCTTGGATAATCGCCGCCGTGCGCGATGCGATCTCGGTACTTGCAGGCTGCATCGTCACGCAGCGCCCTCCCTGGTCGGTAGCGCTCCAGCGCTAAGTCGTTACAAAAACAGAGGAAACCAGCGAAATCAATAAAGCTGATCCGTCGCTTGATAGAAATTTTCTATCAAGCCCGCTCAGCCGCCATTCTCTACCCTAGCGATGGGCGCGGAAATCGTCTGCCAGCGCCATTGCCTCGTCCAGCAGCGCCTGCACCAGCGGCGTGTGCGGCTCACGCGGCGCGGTCACCAGGCCGACCGTGTGGCTGGCGTCGGGCTCGACGATCGGAATGGCCCGGATCGGCTCTGAAAAGCCGAATGTTTCCGCGAGGTTGAGCGGCATGATCGACGACCATTTGCCGGTGTGGATGTGCGAGAACAGCACGATCATCGAATTGGATTCGAGCGTCGGCCGCACTTGCACTCCGGCCTCGGCCAGATGCTGGTCGATGATGCGGCGGTTCTGCATGTCCGGCGTCAGCAGGCACAGCGGCAGCCGGCTGATCTCGGCCCATGTCACTTTGTCGCGGTCGGAATAGGGGTTTCCGACCGCCGTGATCAGCTGATAGCGCTCGTTATAGAGCGGCACGCTGGTCACCCGCCCGAGCGGCTCGTTGTCGAGATAGGTGATACCGGCATCGATGTCGAAATTGCCGAGCAGCGACAAGACTTCGATCGAGGTGCGCGACAGAACCGAGAAGGTGACGCCGGGGTGCTTTTCGCGAAACGGCGTCGTCAGCCGCGCCACCATGGCGAGCGCGGTCGGGATGGCGGCAATGCGGATGCGTCCGGAAAGGCCGTGGCGCGCCGCGCGCATCTCCTCTCGCATGGCCCTTGAATCGCCGACGATGCGGCGCGCCCAGACCAGCACCTGCTTGCCTTCCGGCGTCAGGCCCTGGAACCGCGACCCGCGATTGACCAGCATGACGCCGAGTTGTCCCTCCAGTTGCTTGATCCCAGCCGACAAGGTCGGTTGGGTGACCCCACAGGCTTCCGCCGCCCGGCCGAAATGCTCTTCCTTGGCCAATGAGATAAAGAATTCGAGTTTGTCGATCATGCCATCCTTCCGGTCGTCATGCGCAGGCTCGGGGAAATTCGCCTTTGCCGCAAGCGCCATGCGTAATCGTTCCGCATCCACATCTTTCAGCCGGCTTACTGTTTCCCGCGGCGTCATGCGGCGCTATGTCAATGAAACGGTCGTGAACCGGGCGCGATGGGAGACTGACATGCTGGGCTGGTTCCGCAAGCTGCTGCCGCGCGAAGATCGTTTCTTCGAGCTGTTCGAGCGGCATTCCCGCACGGTGGTCGGCGGCGCGGAAGCGCTGCAGCAACTGCTTCAGGGCAAGGACATCGATCGCTGGTGCCAGACGATCGTCGATCTCGAGGACGAGGCCGATCATATCACGGCGGAGGTCCTGCTTGCCGTGCGGCGCTCTTTCATCACGCCTTTCGATCGCGGCGACATCAAGGATCTGATCCAGTCGATGGATGATGCGATCGACATGATGCACAAGACCGTCAAGACGGTGAGGCTGTTCGAGAAGAGGGAGTTCGATCCGCTGATGCAGGAAATGGGCGCCGTCATCGTCGACGCCGCCCGGCTGGTCGCGGAAGCAATCCCGCTGCTCGCCAAGGTCGGTGCCAACAGCGCACGCCTCAACGCCCTTGCCGAGGAGGTGATGCGCGCCGAAGGCCGGGCCGACGATTTGCATGAGCAGGGCCTGAAGGATCTTTTCAGGCGCCATGGCCGCGGTGATGCGATGGCCTATCTGATCGGCAGCGAGATCTATGGCCAGCTGGAAAAGGTGGTCGACCGTTTCGAGGACGTTGCCAACGAGATCAGCGGCATCGTCATCGAGAACGTCTAGACGATGGATGCCGCGATCGCCTTTCCCCTGCTGGCCGGCCTCGTCGCCGTCGCGCTGTTCTTCGATTTTCTCAATGGTTTGCACGACGCCGCCAATTCCATCGCCACCATCGTCTCGACACGCGTGCTCAGGCCGCAATATGCAGTAATCTGGGCGGCCTTCTTCAACTTCATCGCCTTCATGTTCTTCGGCCTTCATGTCGCCGAGACCGTGGGAAAGGGCATCGTCGACGTCAGCATCGTCACGCCGGCGGTAATCTTCTCGGCCCTCGTCGGCGCCATCGTCTGGAACATCGTAACCTGGATCGCCGGCATCCCCTCGAGCAGTTCGCACGCCCTGATCGGCGGGCTGGTCGGTGCCGGTGTTGCGAAGGGCGGCATCGGTGCCATCGTCTGGTCGGGACTTGGCAAGACGGTCGCCGCGATCGTGCTCTCGCCGGCGACCGGTTTTGCGCTGGCGCTCGTCCTGATCCTGGTGGTTTCCTGGCTGTTCGTGCGCCAGACGCCGTTCGCCGTCGACAACACCTTTCGCGTCCTGCAGTTCTTTTCCGCCTCGCTCTATTCGCTCGGCCATGGCGGCAACGATGCGCAGAAGACCATGGGCATCATCGCCGTGCTGCTCTATTCGCAAGGCATGCTCGGCGAGAAATTCTACGTGCCGCTCTGGGTCGTCCTGACCTGCCAGTCGGCGCTGGCGCTTGGCACGCTGCTCGGCGGCTGGCGGATCGTCCACACAATGGGTTCGAAGATCACCCGGCTCAATCCGATGCAGGGCTTCTGCGCCGAAACCGGCGGCGCCATCACGCTGTTCGCCGCCACCTGGCTCGGCGTTCCCGTATCGACCACGCATACGATTACCGGCGCCATCATCGGCGTCGGCGCCGCCCGCCGCGTCTCGGCGGTGCGCTGGGGCATCGCCGGCAACATCGTCATCGCCTGGATCGTCACCTTGCCGGCGACGGCGGCGATTTCGGCTCTCACTTATTTCGTCACAAGCCTGGCAGGCTGACGCGGAGCGCCGAAGCCTATTTGTCGACGAGGTTCAGGATGTTGCCGTCCGGGTCCTTGAACCAGGCGACTTTCATGCCTTGGCCGACATGGATCTCGCCCTTGATCGTCAGGCCGGGCATTTCGTAATGCTCGAAGACAACGCCTTTCGATTTCAATGATTTGACGACAGTCTCGATCTGATCGCCTACCGTCCACGTCACCGCCGTCGCCTTGTTGGTACCTGCGAATTGGGAATGATAGACATTGATGAGCGTGTCGCCGCTTTTGTAGACGACAAGCTCGCCGCCCATGTCGTCGATCTGCTTGAGGCCTAGCGTGCCTTCATAGAAGGCCTTTGCCTTTGCCAGGTCCTTGACGGCGAGATTGGCCGTTGCGTTGCTTTTCTCGAGCATGACCGTCTCCTTCCCGCATTGTCGTGTCCTCGTTCAGGCAAACGAAATAGGGCACGCGGCCCGTTTGGCCATCGGCCGGAAGCGTCATCCGGCAAGAATCCGACAGCATCGGTCGTTTTCCGTGGCACGCCGGGCAAGCCTTTGCGTCACGGCTTGGTTCTCGCCGGAAACTGCACTATCTGCATTGCCAAACGCCGAGGAAAGATCATGTCCGTCACCAAGGAAACCGTCACCGAGCGCCTGAAGACGGTCAACGGACCGGACTTCACCGGCAACATCGTCGATCTCGGTATGGTTTCCGAGATTTTCATCGCCGATTCGAAAGTCTTCTTCTCGATCACCGTTCCCGCCGCCAGGGCGCAGGAAATGGAACCGCTGCGCGCCGCCGCGGAGCGCGTGGTGAAAGCAATTCCCGGCGTCGCCGGTGCCGTGGTGGCGCTGACGGCGGAAAAAAAGGGCGGCGGCATGGAGGCGCCGGTGTCCGCGCGCCCCGCACCCAGGCCGGCACCGCCGGCGACCCCCCAGCGTCCCGCGCCGCAGGCGTCGGCCTCACACAGCTCGGGCAAGCGCGGCGTGCCCGGCATCGAGGCGATCATCGCCGTTGCTTCCGGCAAGGGCGGCGTCGGCAAGTCGACCACCGCCGTCAATCTGGCGCTTGGCCTTGCCGCCAACGGCTTGCGGGTCGGCGTGCTCGACGCCGACATTTACGGCCCATCCATGCCGAAGCTGCTCAACATCCATGGCCGGCCACAGACGGTTGACGGCAAGATCCTGAAGCCGATGGAGAATTACGGCCTCAAGGTGATGTCGATGGGCTTCCTCGTCGATGAGGAGACGCCGATGATCTGGCGGGGCCCGATGGTGATGTCGGCGCTGACGCAGATGCTGCGCGAGGTCGAATGGGGCCGGCTCGACGTGCTTGTCGTTGATATGCCGCCCGGAACCGGCGATGCGCAGCTGACCATGGCGCAGCAGGTGCCGCTGGCCGGTGCCGTCATCGTCTCGACGCCGCAGGACCTGGCGCTGATCGATGCCCGCAAGGGACTGAACATGTTCAAGAAGGTCGACGTACCGCTGCTCGGCATCGTCGAGAATATGAGCTATTTCATCGCGCCCGATACCGGCAAGCGCTACGACATTTTCGGCCATGGCGGCGCGCGCCGCGAGGCCGAACGCCTCGGCGTCACCTTCCTCGGCGAAGTGCCGCTGGAAATGGGCATCCGCGAAAGCTCGGATGCCGGGCAGCCGGTGGTTGTCTCGAAGCCCGATAGCGCGGAGGCCAAAGCCTATCGCGACATCGCCGCCAAGGTCTGGGACAGGGTCAATGAGGAACGAGGCGCGGCCGAAGCGGCAGTGCCGAGCATCGTCTTCGAGTGACCTCGCAGCGAAACGGTCAGCCGCCGACCTTCTCGCCGAAACTCGAAAAGAACTGCCCGGCCAGTTTTTTCGACGTCGACTCGATCAGCCGGCTGCCGAGCTGGGCAATCTTGCCGCCGACATCGGCCTTGGCCGCGTATTTGAGCACCGTGGCATCCGGCCCATCCTCGGTCAGCGTCACGTCGGCGCCGCCCTTGGCGAAGCCGGCAATGCCGCCCTTGCCTTCGCCCTGGATGGTGTAGGAATGCGGCGGCTTGAGATTTTTCAGCGTCACTTCGCCGTTGAAGGTGGCCTTGATAGGCCCGATCTTCAGCACCACCGTCGCGGCCATCTCGGTCGGCGACTTCATGTCGAGGCTCTGGCAACCGGGAATGGTCGCCTTTAAAACCTCGGGATCGTTCAGCGCTTCCCAGACTTTTTGCAGGGGTGCGGCAATGCGTTCCTCGCCTTCGATCACCAAAGCCATCAAGAACCTCCCGGAAACAATGGTTTGAAGCCCTAGCGCAGAGGTGCTGTTGTGTCTATCGCACCAAAGTGCGGGTTGGGAACGCGTGTGCCCCTTGCTTGCATTGACGCGTTGTCATATCGATTTGTCATACAAATACGGAGACCGTGATGGCCGGCGCCCCCACCAAGAAGAAAAAATTCCGCTCGCAGGAGTGGTTCGACAACCCTGACAACCCCGGCATGACGGCGCTCTATCTTGAGCGATACCTGAATTACGGGCTGACGCGCGCCGAACTGATGTCGGGCAAGCCGCTGATCGGCATCGCCCAGACCGGCTCGGATCTGTCGCCCTGCAACCGACACCATATCGAGCTCGCCAAGCGCGTGCGCGAAGGCATCGTCTCGATGGGCGGCATTCCCTTCGAATTCCCATGCCATCCGATCCAGGAGACCGGCAAGCGCCCGACCGCGGCCCTTGACCGCAACCTTGCCTATCTAGGCCTCGTCGAGGTGCTCTACGGCTACCCGCTCGACGGCGTCGTGCTGACCATCGGTTGCGACAAGACGACGCCGGCGCTGCTCATGGCGGCGGCCACCGTCAACATCCCGGCCATCGCCCTGTCGGTCGGCCCGATGCTCAACGGCTGGCACAAGGGCAAGCGCACCGGCTCCGGCACCATCGTCTGGGAATCGCGCCAGCGCCTGTCGGCCGGCGAGATCGACTATGACGAGTTCATGGATATCGTCGCCTCCTCGGCGCCCTCCACCGGCTACTGCAACACGATGGGCACCGCCACCACGATGAATTCGCTGGCAGAAGCGCTCGGCATGCAGCTGCCGGGCTCGGCCGCCATCCCGGCCCCTTACCGCGAGCGCGGGCAGATCGCCTACGAGACGGGCAAGCGCATCGTCGACATGGTGCATGAGGATTTGAAACCGTCGGACATCATGACGCGCAAGGCCTTCGAGAATGCCATCGTCGTCAATTCGGCGATCGGCGGCTCGACCAACGCGCCGATCCATCTCAACGCCATTGCCCGCCATCTCGGCGTGCAGCTCGACAATGATGACTGGCAGGAGATCGGCCTCAAGGTGCCGCTCCTCGTCAATCTGCAGCCGACGGGCGAGTATCTCGGCGAGGATTATCATCACGCCGGCGGCGTGCCGGCCGTAGTGGCCGAGCTGATGAAGGGCGGGCTGTTGCCGCATCCCGATGCCCTGACGGCCAATGGCAAGTCGATCGGCGACAATTGCAAGGCGGCGGTGGTCGAAAACGCCGATGTCATCCGCAGCGTCGACAAGCCGCTGAAGGTCAATGCCGGCTTCATCAACCTCAGCGGCAACCTGTTCGATTCGGCGATCATGAAAACCAGCGGCATCTCGCCGGAATTCCGCGAGCGCTACCTCTCCAATCCGAAGGACCCGGAAGCTTTCGAAGGCAACGCCATGGTCTTTGACGGGCCGGAGGATTACCACGCCCGCATCGACGATCCGGCGCAAGGCATCGACGAACACACGATCCTGTTCATGCGCGGCGCCGGCCCGGTCGGCTATCCCGGTGGCGCCGAGGTCGTCAACATGCAGCCGCCGGCATACCTCATCAAGAAGGGCATCCATGCGCTGGCCTGCATCGGCGACGGCCGCCAGTCGGGCACGTCGGGCTCGCCGTCGATTCTCAACGCCTCGCCGGAGGCTGCCATTGGCGGCGGACTGGCGCTGCTCAAGACAGGTGATCGCGTCCGCATCGACCTGAACAAGGGCACCGCCAACATCCTGGTCAGCGACGAAGAGATCGCCAAGCGGCGCGCGGCGCTGCAGGGCAATGGCGGCTACCACTATCCGCAGCACCAGACGCCGTGGCAGGAAATCCAGCGCGGCATGGTCGACCAGTTCGACCAGGGCATGGTGTTGAAGCCGGCGGTGAAATACCAGGATGTCGCGCACACCAGGGGCGTGCCCAGGGACAATCACTGATTGCTCCGGGGACAATCACTGACGCTGAATCGGCGGCGGCCTGGTCAATCGGGCCGCCGCCGCCGTTTTCAGTTCTGTGTGGTTTGTCCCGGTCGAGGCCGGTCACGATCCTTGACAAGCGCTCGCAACAAATCCACCATTGTGGCCAAGGGGTGCATCGCGACGACCCCGTGAGGCGTCAGCCCAACGTTCGCGTCCAGGCTTCTCTATCAGGAGGTGGACGCCATGCCGTCAACAACCGCTATCACCGTATCGCAACTGTCTCGTCTGGTCGGCCTGCCGGGAGCCCCGGTAATCGTCGATGTTCGCATCGATGAGGATTTCGACGCCGATCCGCGCCTGCTGCCGGCCTCGATCCGGCGCGATTTCAAAACCGTTCCGACCTGGGCGCCCGATTTCGCCGGCCAGCCTGTGGCGGTCGTCTGCCAGAAAGGCCTGAAGCTCTCGCAAGGTGTCGCCGCATGGCTGCGTCATGAGGGGATTCCCGCCGAATCCCTTGAAGGGGGTTTCGAAGCCTGGCGCGAGGCAGACGGGCTTTTGGTCAGCACCGACAAATTGCCACCGCGCGACGAAAAGGGCCATACCGTATGGGTGACGCGGGCACGCCCGAAGGTCGACCGCATCGCTTGCCCCTGGCTGATCCGGCGTTTCGTCGATCCTCATGCGGTCTTCCTGTTTGTCGAGGCAGCCGAAGTGCCGGCTGTCGCCGACCGCTTTCAGGCCGTGCCGTTCGACATCGACAATGTGTTCTGGAGCCATCGTGGTGAACGCTGCACCTTCGATACGATGATCGAGGAATTCGGGCTGGAATCCACCGCACTCGACCGCCTCGCCGCGATCGTGCGCGCGGCCGACACCGCAAGGCTCGATCTGGCGCCCCAGGCCGCCGGCTTTCTGGCTGCTTCGCTTGGCCTGTCGCGGATGTTTCGCGACGATCTGGAACAACTGGAAGCAGGCATGCTGCTCTACGATGCGTTCTTCCGCTGGTGCCGCGATGCCACCGAGGAAACGCACAATTGGCCCAGCGCGGGTAAACCGTCATGAGCGCCGTTGTGCCTGCACATGGGTCGGGGAACGTCGAGGCGCCGGCTGTGCCGACCTTTGCCGAAGCCGTCAAGGTCTGGGCGAAGATCGGACTGCTCAGCTTCGGCGGGCCGGCCGGGCAGATCGCCCTGATGCACAGGGAACTGGTCGAGGAACGGCGCTGGATCGGTGAACAGCGTTTCCTGCATGCGCTGAACTACTGCATGCTTTTGCCTGGCCCGGAAGCCCAGCAACTTGCCATCTATATCGGCTGGCTGCTGCACAGGACGATCGGCGGTCTTGTCGCCGGCATCCTGTTCGTCGTGCCCGGCGCGCTCGTCATGCTGATCCTGAGCAGCCTCTACGTGCTCTATGGCGACATTCCGCTCGTCGAGGCGCTTTTCCTCGGGGTGAAGGCGGCGGTGCTTGCCATCGTCATCGAGGCGGTGATCCGCATCGGACGGCGCGCCCTGAAAAACCCGGCCATGGTGTCGATCGCGGTCGCGGCCTTCATCGCAATCTACGCGTTGAATGTGCCGTTCCCGCTGATCATCCTGCTCGCCGGCCTGACAGGATGGCTGGGAGACCGCCTCGCTCCGGGTCTCTTCTCCGGTTCGGCGCACGGCAAGGATGATGGTCCTGATATCAAGGGCGCCGTCGACCTGATGTTCGAGCGCGGCGAACTGTCCCATGTCAAACCGACCAGATGGCATGCGCCGCGCACTGTCGCGATCTGGCTGCCGATTTGGCTCGGACCGGTCCTCCTGATCTGGTGGTTCACCGGCTCTGCCAGTGTGTGGACCGAGATAGGCCGGTTCTTCAGCCTGATGGCGGTCGTCACCTTCGGCGGCGCCTATGCGGTGCTGGCCTATGTCGCGCAGGCCGCCGTCCAGTCATTCGGCTGGCTGGCTCCCGGTGAAATGGTTGATGGTCTCGGACTTGCCGAGACCACGCCCGGCCCGCTCATCCTGGTGCTGCAGTTTGTCGGCTTCATCGCCGCGTTCCGTCACTCCGGGTCACTGAACCCATTGCTTGGCGGATCGCTCGGAGCGCTGCTGACCCTGTGGGTGACCTTCACGCCGTGCTTCTTCTGGATATTCCTTGGCGCGCCCTATATCGAGGCCTTGCGCGGCAACAGGGCCTTGTCGGCGGCGCTCGGCGCGATCACCGCCGCTGTTGTCGGCGTCATCATGAATCTCGCTTTGTGGTTTGCCTTGCACGTCGTCTTCCGTGAGGTGCACGCAATGAGCCTCGGCATGAATGTGCCGGTGCTTGCGTCGATCGACTGGCGCGCGGCGCTGCTGTCCTTGGCCGCGATGATCGCCATCCTGAAGCTGAAGATCGGCATGCTGCCGACGCTCGCTGGATCGGCCCTTGCCGGTGTCTTGCTGCTGGCGGTAAGTGGCTAGATGCCAGCCCGCTTTGTATTCCGCTTCCCGACCACTTAAGTGGTTGGAAACGGATTGGAACATCATGGCGCAACGACGCTCTTCCCTCGGCTTTCTCGGCATGTTCGGCCGCTCGGGTGATCTGAGGCAGCTCGATTCCGCCTTGCGCGGCGCCGACCTGCACCCCGCCCTCGTGCCGGAGGGCGTGAAGCTCACAATCGTCAATCTGATGAAGGATCGCTGGCCGGACGAGCCGCCGCCACAGGCCTATCCGGACGTGGCGCTGCTGTTCAGCTATTGCATCGCCGGTCCGGAAACCTTCGAAAGCTCGCAAGGTTTGCAGCAGCGGCAGGACGTCGAACGCCGGATCGAGGCCGCGGTGGAAGCCGGCGACAGTTTCGACGCGCAGATCGTGCTGATGGCTCTGCACGCCAAGCTGATCAATGCCGAGGTCGTCGAGCGCTACGGTCTGGGCGCCGACTAGGGCATGTTGATTTTCAGGCGATGGTGCCGGTCCGCAAACCGGCTACCCGCCCATATTGGCGCGCGGCAGCTTGATCATGTCGCCGAAGCGGGCGCGCAGTTTTTCGTCGAGCAGTTTTGGCACATGGCGCGGGAAGCGTTCGGCAAGGATGCGCTTCTTCTCGATGATCGCGCGCTGCAATATGTCGGGACGGCCCTTCTCGTTCCATTCCTTCGGCGAAAATCGGTCGCCGACGGCCGGGTAGAAATACTCCGTCTGCATCAGCCGCAGCGTCTGCTCGTTGCCGAGATAGTGGCCAGGCCCATTCAGGCAGACTTCGGCGATGGTGTCGATCGACAGCGCTTCGTCTGTCACCTCGATGCCGCGCACGCAGCGCAGGCAATGGCCGAGCATGTCATTGTCGATGATCAGGCTTTCCAGGCAGAAGCCGAGCAGCGAGGCATGCATGCCGGCCGATTCATAGACGAGGTTGAGCCCGGCCAAGCCGGCCATCACGTCGGTGATGCCTTTTTCGTAGCCGGACTGGATGTCGGGCAGTTTCGAATCCGTCATGCCGGCGGCCGAGCCACCCGGCAGATCGTAGAACTGCGCCATCTGCGCGCAGGCCGCGGTCAGCACCGCCTGTTCGGCCGAGCCGCCCGACATGGCGCCGGTCCGTAGGTCCGACACGAACGGCCATGTGCCGAAGATTGCCGGATGCCCCGGCTTGATGGCGTTGACATAGACCAGACCGGCCAGCACTTCGGCCACTGCCTGCACCACGGCGCCGGCAATCGCCGCCGGCGCGGTCGCGCCGGCCTGGCCGGCCGACAAAAGCAGGATCGGGATGCCGCCTTCGACGCAGGCCTCGAGCACGCCGCAGGCATCCTCGGCGAATTTCATCGGCGGCACGACGAAGCAGTTGGAGTTCGACACGAACGGCCGGGCGCGGAAATTCTCCTCCCCGCCGGCAATGGCATAGAGCATTTCCAGCGCCGGCTGCACGTTCTCGCGCACCGTGAACGAGGTGCCGACATGCTTGGACGTACCCATCACGCAGGCATAGAGCGTGTTGAAGTCCATTTCGAGCGGATCGGGAATGTCGCGCGGCACCATCGGCCGCTGGAAGAAATGGATGTTGTCGAGCCCGTCGACGATGCGGGCGGCGTCATAGATGTCCTGCAGCAGCGATTCGCGGTATTCGCGCTTCTCGACATCGACCAGATGCACGGCGGCGCCAGCCGTGCCGTAGTGCACGCGCTTGCCCTGGATCACCATATCGTGTTTCGGATCCTGGCCGTGCAAGGTGAAATTGCGTGCCGCTTTTTTGATCGTATCGAGCACCAGGGCGCGCGGGAAACGGATGCGGCCATCGTCGCCATAGGTGGCGCCGGCCTTGGTCAGCGCCTCGATGCAAGAGGGGATGGCATTGGCGAAGCCGACCGTCTCCAGCAGCGTCAGCACCGCCTCGTGGATGCGCTCCTGGTCGTTGCCGCGCAGCGGTCCGTAGCTGCCGCCCTCGAGGCCGGCGCGCACCGGCCTGATGTCGTCGGCGAGCGGCGCTGCCCGCATGGCACGGCGCGCTTCGCGTCCACCGGAGCGGCGCGAGCGCTGATCCGCCGCCGCTTCCTGCTTTTCAAGAACCACAGACATGGAGGCACTCCACCTTTTCTCGGAAACAGGGCGGCGGTTGGTCCACCATCGGCTGCTTCTTCCCCTTTGTGCCACGACTATGCCGCCGGCATTGGCCCAGACCATGAGCCAGCCGGTCTGGTTGCATATGCCAGCGCTAAAGGAAACGGGGCCGCGATCGGGCGGCCCCGGTCAAAAGGATCGGATAAGTGGATCAGGCGGCGGCGGGCCTGCGCCCGGCGGCGGTGGCCAGTTCCCGGATGCCTGGCTCGATGTGCTGCAGCGCGATCGAGGAAATGCCCAAACGCATGAAACGCGAAGGCTTTTCGGTGCGGTCGAAGAAGCGGTCTCCCGGCTCGATGATGACGCTGCGCGAGGCCGCGGCCTCGGCCAAACCGCGGGAATCGGTGCCGCGCGGGCCTTCGAGCCAGAGCGACGTGCCGCCGGCCGAGTCGGTCGAGCGCCATTCCGGCAGGAAAGCGGAAATCGCATGGACCAGACGCTTGCGCCGCTCGTCGAAGGCGCTCGACAGGCGCCGCACCAAGGCCTCGTGATGGCCGAGCGACAGGAAGAGCGCCACGGCACGCTGGTTGTTGGCCGGCGGATGGCGCAGCATGAAGCGGCGCAGCGCCCTCAGTTCCGAGATTAGTCCAGCAGAGGCCACGATGTAGCCAAGCCGCAGGCCCGGGGCCAGCGTCTTCGACATCGAGCCGACATAGACGACGCGGCCGGAACGATCGAGGCTCTTCAGCGCCTGCTGCGGCGCCTCGTCGAGAAGCTGGCTGTCATAGCCGTCCTCGATGATGATCTGGTTGTGCCGGTTGGCACGCGCCAGAAGCTCCTGCCGCCGCTCGGCCGACAACGGCACCATGGTCGGGCAATGATGGCTGGGCGTGACGAAGACGAAGCCGGAATCATTGGGGATAGAAGAGGTTACGATGCCGGACTGGTCGACCGGCACCGGCTGGATGTCGGCGCCCGCAAGCCGGAAGATCGAGCGTGCGTCGGGGTAGCCCGGGTCCTCCATCGCCACCTTCGAGCCCTTGGTCATCAGCAGCGAAGCCAGCATGTAGAGCGCGTTCTGGGCGCCAAGCGTGACGATGATCTCGTCGGGATTGGCGAAGATGCCGCGCCGGGGCAAGAGCCGCGCCTGGATCTGCTCGATCAGCAGCGGATCGTCGCGATCGACCATGTCGGACGCCCAGTTGCGGATTTCGAGCACGGCCAGCGCCATGCGGTTGCACTCGCGCCATTCGGCGGTCGGGAACAGCGCCGGGTCGAACTGGCCGTAGACGAAGGGGTAGGACGACTTGATCCAGTTCTCGTGCTTGGCCGGCGGCGGCATGTCGCTGGCGGCGATCTGCCGGCGTGCCTTCCAGTCGATCTCATTGGCCTGGTCGGGCGCCTTCTGGTGCGGCTTGGCCGGTGTTGCCAGCACGTCGGGGTTGACGAAATGGCCGCGCCGCTCGCGCGCCACCAGGAACCCCTGGTCGACGAGCTGCTGGAAGGCCAGCACCACCGTCCCGCGTGCGACGCCCAGCTTCTCGGCCAGGATCCGGCAGGAGGGAAGCGGCATCGAAGCGGCGATCTGCCGGTCGAGAATGGCGGCCACGATGGCCTGGCGGATCTGCGCCTGCAGGGTTTGGCCGGATTCGGCCGAAATCCGGAACAGGCCGGACCATATGGCCGTGTCGTTGCGCTGTGGCATGGGAAATCTTCCTCGGATGGCCAGCCATTTTCATTTGGCTGGACCAGTCGAGTGTATGGGTGGCACAAGGGGTTGCGCCAATCAATTTTTCTGATCTTTGGGATTTATGCCAGTGATCCTTCAGCCAAAATTGGGCTCTGCGGCCGCCCGAAGTGACACATAGTGTCATCGCATCGTGATGCGATGCGGCATCGCCGCGTATTGACCGCACGGAATTCGGCTCAATAGGTTTGTCGCGACGACACGCGCCGGAAACATCCGGTCTGATAAAGTATGTCGAAAAACGCCAGGAGCTCCCCGCCATTGGATAAGTCAGCCTTCCAGAAACAGCTCGCCGCCTTGCGCGATCATCGCACCGCGGCACCTGCGAGCATGCGCCAGGCCTTCGCCGCCGATCCACAGCGTTTCCAGACATTCTCCGCCACCGATGGTGACCTTTTGCTCGACTGGTCGAAATGCGCCGTCGATGCCGTCACCATGGACTTGCTGGAGAAGCTCGCCGGCGCCGCCGATCTCGAGGGTCGCCGCGCCGCCATGTTCGCCGGCAAGAAGATCAACATCACCGAGGACCGCGCCGTGCTGCACACGGCGCTGCGCAATCTCAGCGGCAAGGGCGTCACGGTCGACGGCCAGGACGTCAAGGCCGACGTCATTTCCGTGCTCGACGCGATGGGCGCCTTCGCTGATGCCATCCGTTCAGGCAAGGCTCTTGGCGCCACCGGCAAGAAGATCACCGACATCGTCAACATCGGCATTGGCGGCTCCGACCTCGGCCCGGCTATGGCGACGCTGGCGCTGGCGCCATATCATGACGGGCCACGCGCGCATTATGTGTCCAACATAGACGGCGCCCACATCCACGACACGCTGAAGGGCCTGTCGGCCGAAACCACGCTGTTCATCATCGCCTCCAAGACCTTCACCACGGTCGAGACGATGACCAACGCGCAGACGGCGCGCGACTGGGTGCAGAAGGCACTCGGCAAGCAGGCGGTCGGTAAGCATTTCGCCGCTGTTTCGACGGCACTCGACCTGGTGGCCAAGTTCGGCATCGAGCAAAACCGCGTCTTCGGTTTCTGGGACTGGGTCGGCGGCCGTTATTCGGTCTGGGGCGCGATCGGCCTGCCCGTCATGATCGCCGTCGGCCCGCGAAATTTTCGCGCCTTCCTCGACGGCGCGCACGAGATGGACGAGCATTTCCGCACCACCCCGCTCGCCGGGAACCTGCCGGCGCTTCTCGGGCTGGTCGGCTGGTGGCATCGCGTGATCTGCGGCTATCCGGCCCGCGCGGTCATCCCCTATGACCAGCGCCTGTCCCGGCTGCCGGCCTATCTGCAGCAGCTCGACATGGAATCGAACGGCAAGGGCGTCACCCTTGACGGCACGCCCGTGGCGACACCGACCGGGCCGCTGGTCTGGGGCGAGCCGGGCACCAATGGCCAGCACGCCTTCTTCCAGCTCTTGCACCAGGGCACCGACTTCATCCCGGTCGAGTTCCTGGCCGCGGCTGTCGGCCATGAGCCGGAGCTCAAGCACCAGCATGATTTGCTGCTCGCCAATTGCCTGGCGCAGTCCGAAGCGCTGATGAAGGGCCGCACGCTGGACGAGGCGCGCGCGCAGATGCTGGCCAAGGGCATGAAGCCGGCCGACGTCGACAAGATTGCGCCGCATCGTGTCTTCTCCGGCAACCGGCCTTCGGTGACCATCCTCTATCGCAAGCTCGACCCGCGCACTTTCGGGCGGCTGATCGCGCTCTATGAGCACCGCGTCTTCGTCGAGGGCACGCTGTTCAACATCAATTCCTTCGACCAGTGGGGCGTCGAGCTCGGCAAGGAGCTGGCGACCGGCCTGCTGCCTGTCGTGGAAGGCAAGGAAAGCGCCGCAAACCGGGACGCCTCGACCAGGGGCCTTGTGGAACGCATCCACCAATTGCGCGGTTCGGAGTGACTGATTTGGCAGACATCAAGGGTATATTGTTCGACAAGGACGGGACACTTGTCGACTTCAACGCGACCTGGCTCGGCGTCGCCGATTTCATGGCCATGGATGCCGCTGATGGCGACCGCTGGAAGGCCGACAGGCTGCTTGCGGCCGCCGGCTTCGATTTCGCCAGCCGGCGCTTCAAGCCCGATTCGATCTTTGCCTCGGGCACCAACATGGATGTCGTCGAGCTGTGGTTCCCGCGTCTGTCCGACGAAGACCAGATGCTGGCCGTAGCCCGCTTCAACGAGATCACCTCGGTGCAGGGCTCGGCGATGGCGGTGGCGCTGCCGGGCATCGTCGATACCTTGGCGGTGCTGCACAAAAGATCCTACCGGCTTGGCGTCGCCACCAACGATTCCACCAGCGGCGCGGAAAAGACCTTGGTCACGCTGGGCGTCGCCCAGCTGTTCGACGCCGCCTATGGCTATGACGCGGTGGCCAATCCCAAACCCGCGCCCGACACCATCCAGGCCTTTTGCGACCTCACCGGCCTGAAGCCAGCGGAGATCGCCATGGTGGGCGACAACCGCCACGATCTCGAAATGGCGCGCGCCGGCGCCTGCGGCCTGGCGGTGGGCGTGCTCTCCGGCACCGGCACGCGCGAATCGCTGGCCGGCATTGCCGACGTCGTTCTCGATTCCGTCGCCGACCTGCCGGATTTCCTGTCGACGCGGGTCAAGGAGACGGTTTGATCGCTCCCGCCAGCGCGGTCTCGGCCTCGAAACGAAAGACGCCGCTCGGCTTCAGCGTGGCATCTTTCGCGTCACCGAAATCCGGCACCTGATGTTCGGCGAGCAGTCGCAGCCGGGCCAGCGGCAGGTCATGGCGACGCGGATCGCCGACCAGCACCTCGATGCCGGCTGCCAAACAGCGATCGAGGAACGGGGTAACCCGTAGGGCAACCTCGTGGCCGTAGAACACGTCGCCTGCAAGCACGAGGTCGACGGCCGGCGGCGGCCCCGTGGTGATATCCTGGTGGACGATCGTGATCTCGACGCCGTTGGCCGCCGCGTTGAGGCCGATAGCGGCAACACCGTTGCGGTCGATCTCGGCGGCGATCACCTCGCTTGCGCCGGCCTTGGCGGCGGCAATGCCGACAATGCCCGAACCCGCCCCCAGGTCCAGCACGCGACGGCCCGCCACGGTCATCGGATTGTCGAGGATGTGGCGCGCCAGCACCGCGCCGCCGGCCCACGCATAGGCCCAGTAGGGCGGCTGCGGTTCTGGCGCATCGTCGTCCGCATCAATATCGTCTTCAGGATCGACGAGGCGTCTCAATCCGCTGCCCGGATGGGCGGTGTAGAACCGGATTTCGGGAAGCGCCGGTACAGGAACAAGGCGCATGTTCGCCTTGATGAATTCCGCCGGGTCGAGGCGCGGGCGGTTTGGCAAGTCCTTGCTTGGTCCCTCGTCGCCGAAGGGGTGGCCCCTCGCTAAAGCGCGCTGCGCTTCAGCTCTTTGTTTTGGTGCATGTCGTTCTCCCAAAACCGAGGTCACTTTTGGGCGATGTGCATCAGGCGCGCAATGCCCGCCGCAGGATCTTGCCGACCGGCGTCTTCGGCAATTCGGTCCTGAACTCGATATATTTGGGCCGCTTGTAGCCGGTCAGGTTCTCGCGGCAAAAAGCGGTGATGGCTTCCACGGTCAGGGCCGGATCCTTCTTGACGATGAACAGCTTCGGCACTTCGCCCGAATGCTCGTCCGGCACGCCGATCGCCGCGACTTCGAGCACGCCTGGATGCATGGCCACGACCTCCTCGAGTTCGTTCGGATAGACGTTGAAGCCCGAGACCAGGATCATGTCCTTCTTGCGGTCGACGATCTTGGTGTAGCCGCGCTCGTCCATGAAGCCCATGTCGCCGGACTTGAAGTAGCCGTCCTTGGTCATCACCTTGGCGGTCTCGTCAGGCCGGTTCCAGTACCCCGCCATCACCTGCGGTCCCCTGATGCAGATTTCGCCGACCTCGCCCAGCGGCAAATTGTTGCCGTCATCGTCGCGGATGGCGATTTCTGTCGAGGGCAGCGGCAGGCCGATCGTGCCGGTGAAGTCACCGGAACTGAACTTGTTGGCCGTCGCCACCGGTGACGTTTCCGAGAGGCCGTAGCCCTCAGTGACAGGGCAACCGGTCAAAGCCTTCCAGCGCTCGGCGACGCCCTTCTGCACCGCCATGCCGCCGCCAAGCGTCAGCACCAGCGGCTTGAAGTCGAGTTTGCGGAAGTCCTCATTGTTGAGCAGCGCGTTGAACAGCGTGTTGAGGCCGGGAAAGATGTGGACCGGATACTTCTGGAGTTCCTTGACGAAGCCCGGGATATCGCGCGGATTGGGAATGAGCACGTTGCGAGCGCCTTGCTGCATGCCCATCAGCGCGTTCACCGTCAGCGCGAAGATATGATAGAGCGGCAGCGCGCAGATGAAGTTCGGGTGTGCGGGCTTCGGCTTGATCGTATAGGCGTCTTCCATCCACTGCGCGTTCTGCACGACATTGGAGAGCACATTGCTGTGCAGCAGCGTGGCGCCTTTCGACACGCCCGTGGTGCCGCCCGTATATTGCAGGAAGGCGACATCGTCGGCCGCAACCTTGGCCGGCTTGAAGCCAAGGCCGGCGCCAGCCTTCATCGCCGCGTTGAACTTGACATGCCCGGGCAGCGACCATGCCGGCACCATTTTCTTCACGCGGCGCACGACGAAGTTGACGATCGTGCCCTTGATGCCGCCAAGCATGTCGCCCATGGCCGCCACCACGACATGCTTGACCGCGGTCCTGGAGACTACCGCCTGCAAGGTGTTGGCGAAGTTTTCCAGGATGACGATGGCTTGCGCGCCGGAATCCTTGAGCTGGTGCTCCAGCTCGCGCGGCGTGTAAAGCGGATTGATGTTTACCACGACATAGCCGGCGCGCAGGATGCCCATCATCGCCACCGGATATTGCAGAACGTTAGGCATCATGATGGCGACGCGCGCACCCTTTTGCAGCCCCTTCGATTGCAGATAGGCACCGAAGGCCGCCGACAACTGCTCGACATCGGCATAGCTGATGGATTTGTCCATGCAGGTGAAGGCCGGCTGGGCGGAAAACTGCTTGCAGGCGGCGACCAGGAAATCGCCGATCGAACTGTAGGGCAACGCACCGATCTCGGCCGGAACATTTTTCGGATAGCTCTTGAGCCAAGGCTTTTCGGGCAGGCCTGCGGCAAGTTCCGTGAGCGCCTTCGGCAACCGCTTGGTGTCAGCTGCCGCCGGTTTCGATGTCGACGCTGCCTTCGCTGGCGATGCGGCCTTCGCTGCCCCGGTCTTTGTGGGAGAAGCCTTTGCAGGGGTCTTCGCCGGAGAAGTCTTCGTCGCTGAGGTCTTTGCCGGGGCGGCTTTTGCCGCCGGCTTCGCAACGGCCTTGGCGGTGGCTGCCTGTGCCGCCTTGGCAGGTCTTGCGCCTGTGCTGGCGGTCGAGGCCTTGGCACCAGCTTTACCTTGATCGTCGGCGGCGGCTGGTTTCGAGACTGCCTTTGCCGACGCTTTCACCGGCGCCTTTGATGCTTTTGCCACCCGTTCCTCCTCGACAATTCCTGTTCGCCCGTTTCGGTCGCCTATGCCGCGCCCGCCTCCGAATTGACAGAGGCGTCCTCCGTGCCGCCAGCATATCCATCTATGTATTGCCTCTATCGGCGGCGGTGCAAGTCTTGCCCTTGCGGCAGGGCGCCGAAAGATTTGCCGTCGAAAATCTTTCCCGCCGGCGACACTTGGAACCGGCATCTTTCCGCATCGATGATCGGATGAGGGCGGACGCGGCGGCCATGTCGCCATATGCCAGATCAATAAAAAAATGCGGTCGTTAATAATCTCGTGAGTGGAAAAAACTGCTAATTTTTTCTGCCATTTAGCAAAATGGCAGATTTTTTTCCTGCTTCCCGAGGGGTAAGCAAACGGGGTGTTCCAAAGCCGGAAAAACGGTGCTTATATGCGCGCTTCGCGAGCCTGATAGAGGGGCTTGGAAGAACATCAGGGAGTGCTCAATGAAAAAGAAACTCGCTTTTGCGGCCGCTTTGCTGGCCGCAAGCGTACTGAGCGGCATGGCCAATGCAAAGACGCTCGTCTATTGCTCGGAAGCGTCGCCTGCCAATTTTGATCCGGGTACCACGACCGGCGGCAACGACTTCGATGCCTCGTCGCGTACCGTCTATTCGCGTCTGGTCGAATTCAAGCATGGCGGCACCGAAGTCGAGCCCGGCCTTGCCGACAAGTGGGAGATTTCCGACGACGGCTTGGTCTACACTTTCCACCTGCATCCGGGCGTCAAGTTCCAGACCACCGACTATTTCAAGCCGACGCGTGACCTCAACGCCGACGACGTCGTTTTCTCCTTTGATCGCCAGTTCAACAAGGCGAACCCCTGGAACGGCGACAAGTATCTGCCGAACCTGACCTGGGACTACTACACCGGCATGGACATGCCGAAATACGTCGCCAAGTGGGAAAAGGTCGATGACCTTACCGTCAAGCTGACGCTGACCGAGCCGAACGCGCCGATGCTGGCCAACCTTGGCATGGACTTCGCCTCGATCGTGTCGAAGGAATATGCCGACCAGCTGGAGAAGTCCGGCAAGATGGCCGATTTCTCGACCAAGCCGATCGGCACTGGTCCGTTCCAGTTCGTCGACTACCAGCTGGATTCGGTCATCCGCTACGCGGCTCACCCGGATTATTTCAAGGGCAAGGAAAAGATCGACGATCTCGTCTTCGCCATCACGCCTGACGCCACCGCCCGCACCCAGAAGGTGCTCGCCGGGGAATGCGACATCGCGCCCTATCCGAACCCGGCCGACATCGCCACCATCAAGGCCAACAAGGACGTGACCCTGATGGATCAGGCCGGCCTGAACATCGGCTA
Organism: Mesorhizobium sp. 131-3-5; assembly: GCF_016756575.1. Classification (NCBI taxonomy): domain Bacteria; kingdom Pseudomonadati; phylum Pseudomonadota; class Alphaproteobacteria; order Hyphomicrobiales; family Phyllobacteriaceae; genus Mesorhizobium; species Mesorhizobium sp. 131-3-5. The sequence continues at coordinate 124,027 of NZ_AP023254.1, read as the reverse complement.
TATGAGCTACAACACCACCATCCCGCCGCTCGACAAGCCTGAGGTGCGCCATGCGCTCAACCAGGCGATCGATCGGGAATCGCTGATCAAGTCGCTGTTCCAGGATGCAGGCGCCACGCCTGCCGAAAACCTGATCCCGCCGACCATGTGGTCGTGGAACAAGGATGTGAAGACCGACGCCTACAATCCGGAAGCGGCCAAGAAGGTGCTGGCCGACGCCGGCCTGAAGGAAATCCAGCTCTGGGCATCCGACCGCGTTCGCCCGTACAACCCGAACTTCCAGCGCGCCGCCGAACTGATCCAGGCCGACTGGGCCAAGGTCGGTGTCAAGGCGGAGATCGTCAACTACGAGTGGACCAAGTATCGCTCGGAAGGCAAGAAGAAGGACCGTCCCGGTGCGTTCCAGATCGGCTGGACCGGCGACAATGGCGATCCGGACAACTTCTTCGCCACCCTGTTCGCCTGCTCCGCCATCGGCGTCTCGAACTACTCCAGCTGGTGCGACAAGGACTTCGAGGATCTGATCCAGAAAGCCAAGAAGACCAGCGACCAGGCCGAGCGCACCAAGCTCTACGAACAGGCGCAGGTGATCTTCGCAAAGGAAGCGCCCGCCTTCCTGCTGGTCCACAGCCAAGTCTACGCGGTCGTGCGCAACAATGTCAGCGGTTTCAAGATGGATCCGCTCGGCATTCACCGCTTCGACGGCGTTGACAAGGCCGAATAAGACTATAGAGCGGGGCGGCGCAATGAAGCGCCGCCCCCCTACATCATGCTAAAATATATCCTCCACCGAATTGCACTTTTGATCCCGACGCTTGTCGGCATCACGATCTGCGCCTTTGCGTTCGTCAGGCTGCTGCCCGGCGATCCTATTCTTGCCATGGCCGGTGAACACGGTGTGGCGCCGGCGCGTTATGAAGAGCTGAAGGAGCAGTTCGGCTACAATCTGCCGATCTGGCAGCAATACACACGCTATGTCGGTGAGGTCGTGACCGGCGATTTCGGCGTCTCGATTTCGTCCAAGCGCCCGGTGCTCGAAGAGTTCAAGACGCTCTTCCCTGCGACGCTGGAACTGTCGTTCTTTGCCATGATCTTCGCCATGGTACTGGGCATTCCGGCCGGCATCTTCGCGGCGGTCAAGCGCGGCTCCTGGTTCGATCAGTCGCTGATGGGCACCGCGCTCGTCGGCTATTCCATGCCGATCTTCTGGTGGGGCCTGCTGCTGATCATCTTCTTCTCCGGTTACCTCGGCTGGACGCCGGTCAATGGCCGCATCGACCTGCAGTACTTCTTCAAGCCGATCACCGGTTTCATGACCATCGACACCTTGCTCTACGGCAAATGGGATGCATTCCGCTCGGTATTGCGCCATCTGGTGCTGCCGACAATTGTGCTCGGTACCATTCCGCTGGCGGTGATAGCGCGCCAGACGCGCTCCGCCATGCTTGAAGTGCTGGGCGAGGATTATGTACGGACTGCCCGAGCCAAAGGCCTCTCGTCGGCCCGAGTCATCGGTGTGCATGCTCTGCGCAACGCACTCATCCCGGTGGTCACCACCATCGGCCTGCAGGTTAGCACGCTGCTCGCCGGCGCCATCCTTACCGAAACGATCTTCTCGTGGCCGGGCATCGGCAGGTGGATGGTCGAATCCATATCCAAGCGCGATTATGTTGTCGTGCAGTCTGGCCTGCTGTTGATTGCGCTTATCGTCATGGCCGTGAATCTGATCGTTGACGTGCTCTATGCCGTTATCAACCCACGCATAAGGGCGGCGTGATGAGCCAGTCGACCGAAATCGCGCCGATGGCCGCCGGCAACCCGGATCGCCTCACCGGTCTCAGGACCTTCTGGTATTATTTCTCGGTGAACCGGGGCGCCGTTATAGGCCTGTTCGTCTTCGTCCTTTTGGTGCTGGCGGCGCTCTTTGCGCCGCTGCTGGCCCCCTACGCGCCAGACATCCAGGACAAGACCGCATTCTTGCGGCCGCCTGCATGGCAGGCAGGCGGCAGCTCGCAATATCTGCTCGGCACCGATCCGGTCGGGCGCGACATCCTTTCGCGCCTGCTCTATGGCGCGCGCTTCTCGCTGCTGATCGGCGCGGTCGTGGTCTCGCTGGCGCTCATCGGCGGCATCACGCTCGGCCTGCTGGCCGGCTATTTCCGCGGCTGGGTCGACGTGGCGATCATGCGCGTCATGGACCTCATCCTGGCCTTCCCGTCGCTGTTGCTGGCGCTGGTGATGGTCACCATCCTCGGTCCCGGCCTGTTCAATGCGATGCTGGCCATCGCGCTCGTGCTGCAGCCGCATTTCGCGCGCCTTGTGCGCGCCGCGGTGATGGCGGAGAAGAGCCGCGAATATGTCGTGGCGGCGAAGGTCGCCGGCGCCGGGCATCTCAGGCTGATGCTTCGCACTATCCTGCCCAATTGCCTGGGACCGCTGATCGTCCAGGGCACCTTGTCTTTCTCCAACGCCATCCTCGAAGCGGCCGCCCTCGGCTTCCTCGGCCTCGGTGCCCAGCCGCCGACGCCCGAATGGGGCACGATGCTCGCCTCGGCGCGTGAATTCATCCTGCGCGCCTGGTGGGTGGTGACCTTACCAGGCCTGGCGATCCTGATCACCGTGCTTGCCATCAATCTGATCGGCGACGGTCTGCGCGATGCGCTCGATCCGAAATTGAGGAGGTCGTGATGGCGCTGTTGGACATCCAGAACCTCGTCGTCGAATTCCAGACCGCATCAGGTATGTTCCGGGCGGTCGATGGCGTTTCCTTGCATGTCGACGAGCGCGAAGTGCTGGCGATCGTCGGCGAATCCGGTTCCGGCAAGTCGGTCTCGATGCTGGCGGTGATGGGCCTTTTGCCATGGACCGCCAAGGTCACCGCCGACCGCATGAGCTTCAATGGCCGCGATCTGCTGAAGCTGAGCGCTGCCGAGCGGCGCAAGATCGTCGGCAAGGACATGTCTATGATCTTCCAGGAGCCGATGGCCAGCCTCAATCCCTGCTTCACCGTCGGCTTCCAGATCGAGGAGGTGCTGCGTTTCCATATGGGCATGGACGGTGCGCAGCGCCGGGAGCGCGCCATCGAACTCCTCACGCAGGTCGGCATTGCCGAGCCGGCGGAACGGCTGAACTCGTTCCCGCACCAAATGTCGGGCGGCCAATGCCAGCGCGTCATGATCGCCATTGCCATTGCCTGCAATCCAAAGCTTTTGATCGCTGACGAGCCGACCACCGCGCTCGACGTCACCATCCAGAAGCAGATCCTCGATCTCCTGGTCTCGCTGCAGGCCAAATACGGCATGGGCCTGATCATGATCACCCACAATATGGGCGTGGTGGCCGAGACCGCCGATCGCGTCATCGTCCAGTACAAGGGCCGCAAGATGGAAGAGGCCGACGTGCTGTCGCTGTTTGAATCGCCGATGAGCAATTACACCCGCGCGCTTTTGTCGGCGCTGCCGGAGAATGCCGTGGGCGACCGGCTGCCGACCGTCTCCGACATGCTGTTCGAGCCGGCGCCCTCGGGAGCCGCCGCATGAGCATCAAGGTCGTCGAAGGCAAGAATATCGTGCGCGACTACCATGTCGGCGGCGGGCTGTTTCGCGCGCAGCGCACCGTGCATGCGGTCAAGGGCGTTTCCTTCAGTGTCGACAAGGGCAAGACGCTGGCCATCGTCGGTGAAAGCGGCTGCGGCAAGTCGACGCTTGCCCGCATCATCACGCTGATCGATCCCGCGACTTCCGGCGAACTGTTCATCGACGGCAACAAGGTCGACATCGCCAGGGGCGGATTGACCAAGGAGATGCGCCGCAAGGTCCAGATTGTCTTCCAGAACCCGTACGGCTCGCTCAACCCGCGCCAGAAGATCGGCGACGTGCTGGGCGAACCGCTGCTGATCAACACCGACAAGCCGGCCGAGGAACGGCGCGACCTCGCCATGAAGATGCTGAAGAAGGTGGGTCTCGGGCCTGAGCACTACAATCGCTATCCGCATATGTTTTCCGGCGGCCAGCGCCAGCGTATCGCCATTGCCCGTGCGCTGATGCTGAACCCCAGCCTGCTGGTGCTGGACGAGCCGGTCTCCGCGCTTGATCTGTCTGTGCAGGCGCAGGTGCTCAACCTGCTCGCCGACCTGCAGGACGAGTTCCAGCTGACCTATGTCTTCATCAGCCACGATCTGTCCGTGGTGCGCTACATCGCCGACGACGTGATGGTGATGTATTTCGGCGAAGCGGTCGAATATGGCTCGCGCGAAGAGGTCTTTTCCGACCCCAAGCACAGCTACACCAAGACGCTGTTCGCCGCGACGCCGCGCGCCGACGTCGCCTCGATCAAGGCGAGATTGGCGAAGAAGAAGGCGGCGGCCTGAGACTGCTGGCCGCAGCCATCAGGCCACCTTCATCGATCAGGACAGCCTGGCGATAATCGCACGCAACGCCTCGCCGAATTTGTGCACTTCCTCGACCGTGTTGTAGTGCACCAGCGAGGCGCGGATGGCGCCGCTGTCCATCGACAAATTGAGGCGCTTCATCAGCCGCGGCGCATACATGTGGCCGTCGCGGATGCCGATCTGCATCTCGGCCATTTCCTCGACGATCCGCTGCGGTGACAGTCTGCCGATGTTGAAGCAGAAGGTCGGCACGCGCTCGTTGATGCGGGCTTCATCAGCAACACCGTAGATGGTCGCGCCGCAACCTTTCAGCACGGCAAGCATCTCGCGCGCCAGAAGCAGCTCATAGTCGCGGATGGCGCCCATGCCGGCGACGATGTTTTCGCGCCGCGAGCGGTTGTTGGATGGAGCCAGATTGCGGCCGATCAGTTCCAGATACTGCACGGCGGCATCCATGCCCGAGACATTCTCGTAGATGAAGGTGCCCGCCTCGACCTTGTAGGGCGGTTCGTCGGGGATGAAATCCTCGCGGAAGGTCGGCAGCCGCTTGAGCGTTTCGAAGCGGCCCCAGAGAAAACCCATATGCGGCGAGAAATTCTTGTAGCCGGAGCAGACGAGATAGTCGCAATCCCAGGCCTGCACGTCGATCAGCCCGTGCGGACCGTAATGCACGCAGTCGAGGAACACTTCCGCGCCGGCTGCATGCGCGATCTCGGCCACCGAGGCGACATCGACGATCGAGCCGATCGAATGCGCCGTCACCGTGCAGGCGACGAGGCGGGTGCGCTCGGAAACCAGTGGGCGCAGATCATCGACATGCAGATTGCCGTCCTCGCGCATGCGCCACCATTTGAACTTGGCGCCGACGGATTCCAGCGCCAGCCAGGTGGCGATGTTGGCGTCATGGTCCATGTCGGTGATGATGATCTCGTCTCGCCCCCCATCCATGTCTTTGGCGAGCATCTGGCCGATGCCGAGGCTGACGAGCCGGATGAACGAGGTGGCGTTCATGCCGAAGCAGATTTCCGCCGGGCTATAGGCATTGATCAGCAGCGCCACGCTTGTCCGGGCGTCGGCGACGGACTGATCGACGGTGACGCTGCGGCCATAGCGGCCGCCACGCTGCACATTGTGCGAAACCAGATGGTTGGTCACCGCGTCGAGCACGCTTTGCGGGATCTGCGCGCCGGCGGCATTGTCCATGAAGATGAAATCGCCGGCCCGCTGCAGGGCGGGAAACATGGCGCGGATAGTGTCGACGGGGAACGCTGAGGCGTTCGCATTGTCGGTCTGGTGCTTGTTCACGGGTTACGCTCCTGCGAAGAATTTGGCGGGTGGAGATCGGTTGGCGAGGTCAGCGCGCCTTCTCGGTCTTGAAGCGGTCTTCAAGCAGGCTGACGAGGCGCACCATCGGCCAAAGGAAAATGAGATAGACCAGTGCGGCGCCGATCAGCGGCGAGGGGTTGGCGTAGAGCGACTGGGCGTTGGTCGCTTCCTTCAGGAGTTCCGGCAACGCCACGGTCGAGGCGAGCGAGGTGTCCTTGAACATCGAGACGCAATTGCTGGTCATCGGCGGGATGACCACGCGGATCGCCTGCGGCAGCACGACCTTGCGCAAGGTCAAGAGGAACGGTAGGCCAAGCGCCTGCGACGCCTCAAACTGGCCTTTCGGAATGCTTTCGATACCGGAGCGGAACACTTCGGCCGAATAGGCCGACATGATGAAGGCGAAGGCCGTCACGGCGGACGCCCAGGACGACAGGCGGATGCCGAGGAAGGGCAGCGCGTAATAGATCAGGATCAGCACCACCAGCACCGGCAGCGCGCGAAAAATGTCGGTGTAGCCGACCGCCAGCCAGCGCACCGGCTTCGGCGCATAGAGCCGCAGCAGGCTGATCACCAGGCCGATGGGGATGCCGATGCCGATGCTCAAAATGCCAAGCAGCAGCGTGTTCAGGAAGCCGCGCAGCAGCGCCGGCAGGCTGGACATGATGACATCGGGATTGAAGAAGGTGTCGATCAGCGACATGGGAGCGTTCCCGAACCCCAAAGCCAGGGGTGCTCAAAGTTAAGACCAATCGACCTCGCCATGGCGAGACGGTCCGCGCGGCAGCGGCGCCGGAGCAGGAAATGAATCGTGCCGGCCTGGAAAGCCAGCACGATTTCAGTTCATCTCCGCTCAGGCCTTCGGCAGCGGCATTTCCTTGACGGTCGAGGAATCGGCCGGCGCGTCGCTGCCGAACCATTTCTTGTGGATCGCGGCCAGCGTGCCGTCCTTCTTCATCGCGGTCAGCGCGTCGTTGAGCTTGCCGAGCAGCGGATGGTCCTTGGTCATCATCAGGCCGTACTGTTCGCCGGTCTTGATGCGCTGCTTGACCTTCAGATCCTTCATCTTGGTGAAGGAGTATTCCATGCCCGGAATGTCGCTGACGGCAGCGTCGACGCGGCCGGCGCTGAGGTCGAGCAAAAGGTTCTGCTGTGTGTCATAGCCCTTCACATCGCTGAAGCCGTCGGCTTCCTGATGCGCCTTGACCCAGGTCTCGCCGGTCGAGCCGGACAGCACGCCGACGATCTTGCCCTTGAGGTCGGCTTCGGTGTTAACAGCGCTGTCGGTCTTGGTGGCAATGCCCATGTCGGAATCATAATAGGGCTGGGTGAAAGACTGCGACTTCAGCCGCTCGGCCGTGATGGTGATCGACGAGATGGCGACGTCGATGCGCTTCGACGTGGTGGCCGCGAACAGCGCCTGGAAGCCGAGATCGGCGATATCGGTGGTCATGCCGATGCGCTTGGCCGCTTCGTTGACGATGTCGACTTCAAAACCCTCGAAAGTGCCGCTCTCGTTCTTGTACTCGAAGGGCGGATTGGTCGGGTAGGCGCCGACATTGAGCACATCGGCGGCATAAGCCGTGGCGGGGCCGGCGGCAATGCCGATGGCAGCGGCGAGCAGGATGAGATTGCGACGTGTCAGGTTCATGGTGTTCCCTCTGGGGTATCCCCTCTGGTTGTTGATCGGGCGGGGCTCGCCCCGCACGGTTTCTTGCCGTCCCGCCTCCCAGCGGGGCGTCAATTCATGGCAGCGACCTGCGCGCGCGGTTGGCGATGGTCTCTGTTTGCGGATCACGGATCTGGCGGCGCCCGCCGTCGGAAGCACAGCGTGCGCTGGATGATGACTGGGGCAGCATGAACGACAAGGACTGAACCCCCCAAAGCACCACGATGGATTGGCCGGTAACCCCTGTGGCACGGCCGCCGTCATCGATCTTGAATGCTTATCCAAAGTGGGGCGCATTTCAAGGTGAAAGTTTTAAGCTTAAAAAGCTTGGCTTGCGTGTTGCTCCAGCGATACGCCTTTTGTCTGGCCGAGCGTGTCTATGCCAATTCGTCGCGCGCCGCGGCAGCGTTGGCCGCGGCGCCGGCGCCCAGAAACATCGTGTCGCTGGCCAGCACGAAGAAACTCGCGCCGAGGCCTGCCCACCGGCCGATGGTCTGTGGGCTGGCGCAAAATATGCCTGATGTCTTTCCATGGGCGATCGTGGCAGCAATGATCGTCCGGATCGCTACATTGAGCTTGTCGGCGCCTTGCTGTCCGATCGCGTCGATCGACACCGAAAGGTCGCCGGGGCCGACGAAGATCACGTCGACGCCGTCGACGGCCGCGATCGCATCGATGTTGGCCAACCCCTCCGCGGTCTCGACCTGGACCGCGACGACGGTCCTGTCGTTGGCGCCGGCAAGATATTCGGGAATGCGATAGCCATAGCCGGCGGCCCGGCCAGGCCCGACGCCACGCTCGCCCAGCGGCGGATAGCGCGAGGCCTTCACGGCTGCTTCGGCCTGGGCAGCGGTCGAGACGCGCGGCACCAGAACGCCTTGCGCGCCGCTGTCCAGCGCCGCCTGGATGGCTTCCGGTGCATGGCCGGGAACGCGCACCATCACCGGCACGCGATGCACGTCGGCCGCGCGGACCATGGTCTCGATCATGTCGCGCGAGATCTGCGCATGCTCCCAGTCGATGCAAAGGAAGTCGAGACCGGACAGTGCCATCACCTCGACAGCGACCGGATGGGGAATGGCGGCAAACGAACCGACGAGGTTTGCCTTGCCGATGCATTTCTGGCGGAATTCGCTCATGCCGATCCCCTTTGTCGTCTGGCCCAAACTCATATCCGCAAACGGCGGCGAGGCGAAGCTATTTCAGGCTTGAAATATTTTGCCGCCACCGTAGCGTGTGATCTCCCGCCGCGAGTTCGAGACATGATGAAAACGCATCCGTTGCACGGCCCGAACAAACTGAAGCTTGGCGTCTTTTCGACCAATGCCGATGGCGGCCTTGCCATATCAGATGTTCCGGAACGCTGGGCGGCGAACTGGCAGGACAATCTGACGGCGGCGCAGATCGCCGACCGTGCCGGCTTGGAGTTCATGCTGCCGATCGCCCGGTGGCGTGGTTTCGGCGGCCGCAACAAGGTGCGCGAGTGGTCGTTCGAGACCTTCACCTGGGCGGCGGCCCTCAGCATGGCCACCGAACAGATCGGCCTGTTCATGACCGTGCATGTGCCGCTCGTGCATCCGCTCTATGCCGCCAAGGCGCTGGCGACGGTCGACCATATCAGCCAGGGCCGCGCCGGCCTCAACATCGTCTGCGGCTGGAACCCGAAGGAATTCGGCATGTTCGGTACGCCACTGGTCGAGAAGGGCTACGACCAGGCGGCCGAATGGATCGAAATCCTCGAGAAGCTCTATGCGTCGTCCGAGCCGCTCGACTATGAAGGCACTTACTATCACCTGAAGGAAGCGGTGAGCCGGCCGGCCAGCCTGCAAGTTCCGCGACCGGTGACGATGAACGCCGCGTTCGGCGGGCCGGGCCGCGATTTCGCCGCCGCCCGGTGCGACTACCTGTTCACGACCTTTTCCGAGATGAGCGATGCCGGCAAGCATGTCGCCGACATTCGCGAACGCGCCGACAAGGTGGGCCGCGATGTCGGCGTCTACACGGTGGCGCATGTCGTCTGCCGCCCGACGATGGAAGAGGCGCAGGCCTATTACACGCGCTATGCCGTTGATATGGCCGACCACGACGCGGTCGATGCCCACATGGCCGGCAAGAAGGAATTCTCGCAATCGCACGACCCGCATGCCTATGACCGCTACCGGCAGCGTTTCGCCGGCGGCGCCGGCACCTATCCGCTGATTGGCACGCCCGAAACGATCGCCGCCGACATGGCCGCCATTGCCGGGCAGGGTTACCAGGGCATCGCGCTGTCATTCGTCAATTACACGCAGGAACTGCCCTATTTCTGCGACCACGTGTTGCCGATTTTGAGGAAGGCAGGCCTGCGGGTAACTTAGTCCAGACGAACGAGTTCGTCCGGTATCACAGCGGTGGCCTGGATCTCCACCTTGGCGCGATCCTCGACCAGCGCCATCACCTGCATGGCGGCCATCGCCGGGAAATGCCGGCCGATGACCTCGCGATAGGCTTCGCCGAGCCCCCTGAGATTGGCGAGATACTCGGCCTTGTCGGTGAAATACCAGGTCATCGAGGTGATGTGCTGTGGTTCAGCGCCGGCCTCGGCCAGCACAGCGACGATGTTTTGCAGCGTCTGCCGCACCTGGCCGACGAAGTCGTCGGTTTCGAACTGGCACTGCCCGTTCCAGCCGACCTGTCCGCCGACGAAGATGAGCCGTCCACGCGCCGCGACGCCGTTGGCGTAGCCGACCGGTTTGGCCCAGCCTTCCGGCTGCAGAATCTCATGCATTTGAAGCCTCCCGGTATTCCTGAAAACCAAGTCTCGAAATCGAATGCCCGTCAATTTCATGCCGTCAGGCCGCGCCCATCACTTGCCGCGCGATGACCACTTTCTGCACGTCGGAGGCACCCTCATAGATGCGAAGCGCGCGGATCTCGCGATACAGGTTTTCGACGATGTGGCCTTTGCGCACGCCATCGCCGCCATGCAACTGTACCGCTCTGTCGATTACCTCTTGCGCCTTGTCGGTGGCGAACAGTTTTGCCATCGCCGCCTCGCGAGTTACCCGCGCGGCGCCCATGTCCTTGGTCCAGGCGGCGCGATAGACGAGAAGTGCCGCCGCGTCGACGTCGAGCGCCATGTCGGCGATGTGGCCTTGCACCATCTGCAATTCGGCCATCGGGGCGCCGAACAGGTTGCGTTCGGCCACTCTGCTGATGCTTTCGTCCAGCGCCCGGCGGGCAAAGCCGAGCGCCGCAGCGCCGACGGTCGAGCGGAACACGTCGAGCACCGACATGGCGATGCGGAAGCCATCGCCGGACTTGCCGATCAGCGCCGAGGCCGGCAGGCGGACTTTGTCGAAGGACAGCCGCGCCAGCGGATGTGGCGCGATCACTTCGAGGCGCTCAGCGATGCCAAGGCCCTTGGCGTCACCCGGTACGATAAAGGCCGAAAGCCCCTTGGCACCCGGCGCCTCGCCGGTGCGGGCAAAGACGATGTAGAGATCGGCAATGCCGCCATTGGAGATCCAGGTCTTTTCGCCTGACAGAACATAGCTGTCGCCGTCGCGGGTCGCCGTCATCTCGGTGTTGGCGACATCCGATCCCGAGCGCGGCTCCGACAGGGCGAAGGCCGAGATTGCCTTGCCGGCCCGCGTCTTCGCCAGCCATTGCTGTTGGTCCGCCGTGCCGAACAGGCTGAGCGCGCCGGTGCCCAGCCCTTGCATGGCAAAGGCGAAATCGGCGAGCCCGTCATGGCGCGCGAGCGTCTCGCGCGTGATGCATAGTGTCCGCACGTCGAGCGGGCCGGAATTGTCGGTGTCGACAGCTGTCGGCTTCAGCCAGCCGTCACGGCCAAGCTTCGCCACCAACGCTCGACAGGCGGCATCGACGTCGTGATGATCGACGGGAAGGTTTTTCGCGCACCATGCTTCCAGGCTTTCGGCAAGTTCGCGATGGCGGTTCTCGAAGAACGGCCAGTTGAGAAAGGATCGGTCAGGCATGGAGGTAACCTTCCGCGTGTCGTTGCGAGGCACCCCTCTCTGTCCTGCCGGACATCTCCCCCGCAAGGGGGGAGATTGGCAGCTTTGCCGACGGCTTCGACCTGGCGACGTTGGAGATTGGCGAAAACAGAACGTACAGCTGATCTCCCCCCTTGCGGGGGAGATGGCCGGCAGGCCAGAGGGGGGTGCCTGGGCGAAAACCGATCATCCTCAATTCCCCTCGAACACTGGCTTTTCCTTGGCCACGAACGCCTTGTAGGCGCGCTCGAAATCGCGCGTCTGCATGCAGATCGCTTGTGCCTGCGCTTCGGCCTCGATCGCCTGGTCGAGACCCATCGACCATTCCTGGTTGAGCTGCGTCTTGGTGATGCCGTGGGCGAAGGTCGGGCCTGAGACGATGCGCGCTGCCATGTCGAGTGCATCCGCCTCGAGGGAGGCCGCATCGACCAGCCTGTTATAAAACCCCCAACGCTCACCCTCGGCGGCCGTCATGGTGCGGCCCGTATAGAGCAGTTCCGCGGCACGGCCCTGGCCGATGATGCGCGGCAGGATCGCGCAGGCGCCCATGTCGCAGCCGGCAAGGCCGACGCGAGTGAACAGGAACGCGGTCTTGGCCTCCGGCGTGGCGATGCGGATGTCGGAGCTCATGGCGATGATGGCGCCGGCGCCGACCGCCACGCCGTCGACGGCGGCGATGATCGGCTTGCCGCAATTCAGCATCGCCTTGACGAAATCACCGGTCATGCGGGTGAAGGCGAGAAGCTGCTTCATGTCCATCTTGACCAGTGGGCCGATAATGTCGTGGACATCGCCGCCGGAGCAGAAATTGCCGCCATTGGAGAGGAACACCACGGCGTCGACGTCGTCGGCATAAACGAGGTCGCGGAACGCATCGCGCAACTCGGCATAGCTGTCGAAGGTCAGCGGGTTCTTGCGCTCCGGCCGGTCGAGCCGGACCTTGGCGATCCTGCCCTCGACCTCCCAGAGGAAATGCTTCGGCTTCAGCCCGGCCATCCCGGTCATTCGCGTCCCTCCCAGTTGCTGCGGAACGAGGTCAGCATGCCGGTCAGCCGGCGGGCGTCCTCCTCGCTGACCTTGCCCAGCAATTCGCCGATCCAGCCCTCATGGGCGGCAGCGATCGTGGCAAAGGATTTGGTGCCTTCCTCGGTCAGCCGCACCATGGAGGTGCGGCGGTCGCCATTGCGGCGGGCGCGAGCTACCAGCCCTTCCGAAACCAGCCGGTCGACAATGCCGGTGACATTGCCGTTGGAGACCAGCAGGAAGCGCGACAGGTCGCTCATCAGCATGCCTTCCGGCACGCGGTACAGCGCCGCCATCACGTCGAAGCGCGGCAGCGTCGTGTCGAATTCCTTCTTCAGGCGCTCGCGCAACTCGGCCTCGATCGTGCGCGAGGCGCGCAGCAGCCTGATCCACAGACGCAGACGGTCCTTGCCGGGTCCCGACGGTGCGGGCAGGGGGCCGGCTACCATGTTTCGCCTCCTGAGATGGAAATTGCCTGTCCGGTGATCGATGACGCCGCATCGCCACACAGCCACAGCACGGCGGCGGCGACTTCCTGCGGCTGGATGAAGCGGCCTTGCGGATTGGTCGAGACAAGGCTCGCCCGCGCCTCGCCGGCAGAGCGGCCGGTCTTTTCGATGATGCGCTGGATGGACTCTTCCAGCATGGCGGTCTCGACAAAACCCGGGCAAACCGCATTGACGGTGACGCCGGATTTCGCGGTTTCCGCCGCCAGTGCCCGCATCAGCCCAACGACGCCATGCTTGGCCGCCACGTAAGGTGCCACGTAAGCGTAGCCCTTCAACCCTGCCGTTGAGGCAATGAAGATGATCCGTCCTGTCTTGCGCGCAGCCATCCCGGCCAGCGCAGGTTTCACCGTCAGGAAGGCGCCAGTCAAATTGACGTCGAGCGTCTTCTGCCAATCGGCCAGCGTGGTCTTGTTCGCTGGTGTGCTGCCGGCCATGCCGGCATTGGCAATGACGATGTCGAACGGCCCGCGCGCGGCTTCCGCCGCGTGGTAGAGCGAGGCCATCGACGCCTCATTGGTGACATCGGCGGCAATACCGAAGATACGGCCGCTTTCGCCGGCCACCTTGGCAAGCTCCGCTTCGCGGCGGCCACAGATGGTCACATTGATGCCCGCTTCCGCCAGCGCCAGCGCTATGGCCCGGCCGACACCGGAGCCACCACCAGTGACCAGCGCATGCTTGGCGGAGATCGCTGGTGCCGCCGTCATACTTTCAGCCCCGCGGCCGCATCGCGCTCGGCCAGCCGGTAGATCTGGTCGCGGCCGGGCAGGTAGGGATCCGGCCATTTGACGCCGCGGTCGCCGAGCGTCACCGCCGCATGCAGCGTCCAGTAGGGATCTGCCAGATGCGGCCTTGCCAGCGCGACCAGATCGGCGCGGCCGGCCATCAGAATCGAATTGACATGGTCCGGCTCGTAGATGTTGCCGACCGCCATCGTCGCCATGCCGACCTCGTTGCGGATTCGGTCGGAAAACGGCGTCTGGAACATGCGGCCGTAGACCGGCTTGGCCAGTGCCGATGTCTGCCCGGCCGAGACGTCGCATATGTCGACGCCGGCTTCGTGCAGCAGCCGCGCGATCTCGACCGCGTCGGCCGGCGTCACGCCTTCGATGCCGACCCAGTCATTGGCCGAAATGCGCATCGAGATCGGCTTCTCCGTCGGCCAGGCGGCGCGCACCGCGTGGAAGATTTCGAGGGGATAGCGCATGCGGTTTTCCAGTGAGCCGCCATATTCATCCGTGCGCCGGTTGGTGACAGGCGTGATGAAGGACGACAGGAGATAACCATGCGCGGCATGGATCTCCAGCATGTCGAAGCCGCAACGGTCAGCCATCTCGGCCGAAGCCACGAATTGGTTGCGCACCAGGTCCATGTCGGCGCTGTCCATCGCCTTCGGCACCTGGTTCTCAGGCGACCATGCGACAGCCGATGCCGCCATGACAGGCCAGTTGCCCGACGCCAACGGCACGTCGGTGCCTTCCCAGCCGAGTCGGGTCGAACCCTTGGCGCCGGAATGGCCGATCTGGGCGCAAATCTTGGCCTCGGTCTCGGAATGGACGAAATCGACCAGCCGCTTCCACGCCACTTCGTGTTCGGGCGCGTAGAAGCCGGGACAGCCGGGCGTGATGCGGCCTTCCGGGCTGACACAGGTCATCTCGATATAGACGAGCCCGGCGCCGCCCTTGGCACGCTCGGCATAGTGGGTGAAATGCCAGTCGGTCGGGCAGCCGTCGACGGCCTTGTACTGCGCCATCGGCGAGACGACGACGCGGTTCTGCAGCTTCATGTCGCGCAGCTTGAACGGCGCAAACATCGGCGCGCGGCGCAGCCTGTTGCGGCCGGCACCCGCCTGGCGCTGGAACCATTCTTCCGCGCCGCCCAGCCATTCGGCATCGCGCAGCCGCAAATTCTCGTGGCTTATGCGCTGCGAGCGGGTCAGCAGCGAATAGTTGAACTGCACCGGATCGAGGCCGAGATAGCGTTCGACCTCCTCGAACCATTCGAGCGAATTACGCGCCGCCGATTGCAGCTTCAGCACTTCGGTGCGGCGCGCATCCTCATATTTGCGGAAGGCGGCATCGAGGTCCGGCTCGGTTTCCACATACTCGGCCAGCGCCACCGCGCTTTCCAAGGCGAGTTTGGTGCCGGAGCCGATCGAGAAATGCGCCGAGGCCGCCGCGTCGCCCATCAGCGCCAGGTTCTTATACGACCAGCGTTCGCACAGCACGCGCGGGAAATTGATCCAGGCCGAGCCCCTGATGTGGTTGGCATTGGTCATCAGCGCATGGTCGCCGAGATGCTTGGCGAAGATGCGCTCGCACACCGCGATCGATTCCTGCTGCGTCATCGCGCCGAAGCCGAAGGCAGCCCAGGTCTGTTCGCTGCATTCGACGATGAAGGTCGCCGTCTCGCTGTCGAACTGGTAGGCGTGCGCCCACACCCAGCCATGCTCGGTCTTCTCGAAGATGAAGGTGAAGGCGTCGTCGAATTTCTGGTGGGTGCCGAGCCAGACGAATTTGCATTTGCGGGTGTCGATGTCGGGCTTGAAGATGTCGACGAAAGTGTTGCGCGCCCTGGAATTCAGCCCGTCGGCGGCGACGACCAGGTCATGAGTCTCCATGTAAGGCTTGGGATCGGCGATATCGGTCTCGAACATCAGCTTGACGCCGAGCTCGCGGGCGCGGCGCTGCAATAGGATCAGCAGCCGCTTGCGGCCGATGCCGCAAAAACCATGGCCTGACGAGACCGTGCGCACGCCGTCATGGATGACGGCAATGTCGTCCCAATAGGCAAAATGCTTCTTGATCCAGACGGCGCTGACCGGATCGTTTTTGGCGAGGTTATCAAGCGTTTCGGCCGACAGCACCACGCCCCAGCCGAACGTGTCGTCGGCGCGGTTGCGCTCGAACACCGTCACATCGTGCGCGGCATCCCTGAGCTTCATCGATATGGCAAAGTAGAGGCCGGCTGGACCGCCGCCGAGAACCGCAACCTTCATCTGTGCGATCTCCTCTTCGCTTGCTGCCTTGTGAGTATCGCGCCAGCGGCAAAATATTTCAAGCTTAAAGTTTTATGTCGAAATCATTGTCCTGATACCGGGCGGCGCGCTTGCGTGTCGTCCCGCAAGCGCGCGCCGAAGGATCACTTTTCCGGGTTCTTCGGGCTCCACAGCACCGTCTCGGCACCTTTCTCATAGGCCATGCCGTCGGGGTAGCTGATCGCTTCCAGCTGCAATCCCCAGGGCGCCTGGAAATAGAGAATGGTCTGGCCGGCGGCGGGGCCTTCCTTGACCGGCAGAGGTCCCATGCGCGTCTTGACGCCCTTGCCGTCGAGATAGGCCTTGGCGGCGGCGACGTCGTCGACATAGAGGGCGATGTGGAAGCCGCCAATGTCGCTGTTCTTCGGCGTCAGATCCTTCTGGTCGGGCGCGGTGTATTTGAACAGCTCGATGTTCGAGCCATAGCCGCAACGCACCATGGTGACCTGCTCGATGACGGCCTTGGGATCGACGCCCAGAAGGTCCTGCATGAAGGTGCCCTTGTCGTCGGCGAACGGGCCGAACGACATCGCCTTCTTGCAGCCGACCACCTCGGTGAAGAAGTCGACCGCCTGCTTCATGTCGGGGACGGTGATGCCGGTGTGATCGTGGCCGCGCATGCCGGGGATCGAATCCGCCGAGGCCATGCCGGCGCCGCCAAGGACAGCGGCGGCAAGCGTTGCATTTCGAAGTATCGTCTTCATGTCAGTCCTCTCCATTGGCGGGACCTGGGTCTTTGCGGTCGCATGTCCGAAACCCGCTTTTCGGCATGCGAATGCATTCATGTCGGGGCTTTGGCGGCGGCCGGAATGTCCAGCCAGCCGGCGTCGATCTCGGGCAGCGGAATGGCCGCGATGAGGTCGCGCGTGTAGACTTGGCTGGGGTTGTCGAACAATGCGTCGGTGGCGCTGGCCTCGACGATCACGCCTTCGCGCATGACGATGACTTGCCGGCACAGCCGCCGGATGACCGACAGGTCGTGGCTGATGAAGGCGACGGTCAGGCCCATCTCCGCTGCCAGCTTCTCCAGCAGGGTCAAGATCTGCGCCTGCGTCGAGACGTCGAGACCGGAGACGATCTCGTCGGCCAGCACGAATTTCGGCGACAGCGCCAGCGCACGGGCAATGCCGACCCGCTGGCGCTGGCCGCCCGACAGCTCGTGGCGGTAGCGGCTGGCAAAGCTCTGCGGCAGGCCGACCCGCTGCAGCGCCTCGGCGACGCGTTCCTTGAGCCTGTCGCCAAGCCCGTTCTGCTTGAGCGGCGCGGCGATGATGCTGGCGATGGTGCGGCGCGGGTTGAGCGACGACATCGGATCCTGGAAGATCATCTGCAGGTCGCGGCGTAAACGCCGCAGCTCCGCCTCCGGCAGATGGGTGATGTCGCGGCCCTCGAAGCTGACGCTGCCCGCGCTCGGCTCCAGGAGACGAACCAAAGCGCGGCCAAGCGTCGACTTGCCGGACCCGGACTCGCCGACGATGCCGGTCACCGAGCCCCTCGGCAGGTCGAAGTCGAGCCCTTTCAGGATTTCGGCCAACGGCGCACGGCCGATCAGCGGCTTGCGCGTCATGTCGGGCAAGGCGACCTTCAGCCCGCGCACGGAAAACAGCGGCTCAACCATGCGGCCGCCTCCACGCCAGGTCCGCTGCCGCGATCTCCGCGGCAAGCCCGGCCAGCACCGCTTCGTCCACGGGTCTCAGCGAGGCGAAAGGGTCGGTGTAGCGCGGCGTCGCCGCCATCAGCGCCCGCGTATAGGGGTGCTGCGGGGCGGCGAAGAGCGCTGCCGTGTCGGCTTCTTCAACCACCTTGCCTGCATAAAGCACCGAGACCTTCTGGCTGATCTTGGCGACGACGCCGAGATCATGGGTGACGAACAGGATCGCGGTGCCGTGCTCGCGCTGCAAGGCGGCGATCAGGCGCAGGATCTGCTTCTGCACGGTGACGTCGAGCGCCGTGGTCGGCTCATCGGCGACGATCAGCCGGGGTTCGGCGGCGAAGGCGGCCGCGATCAGCACGCGTTGGCGCATGCCGCCGGAGAGCTCATGCGGGTAGCTTTTCAGCACGCGCTCGGGGTCGCGGATCTGCACCTCGTCCAGCAACTGCCGGATGCGCGTGTCGGCCTTCTCGCCGCTCCAGCCAAGGATGCGCACCAGCCGGTCGGTCATCTGCGGGCCGATGCGGCGCGACGGGTTGAGCGCGGTTAGTGGATCCTGCGGGATCAGCGCCGTGCGGGCGCCAACCAGCGTGCGCCTTGCCTTGGGCTGAAGCTTGCCGAGGTCTTCGCCTTCGAGCAGCATGTCGCCCTCGACGATGCGCACGCTCGACGGCAACACCCCGAGCACCGCCTTGCCGATCATCGTTTTGCCGGCGCCGCTCTCGCCGACCAGCGCGCGGACCTCGCCGGGCTGCACGGCGAGCGACACCGAGCGCAGCACGCGCCGGCCGTTCGGCAGCACGGCGCTGAGATTGGCGATGTCGAGACAGGCGCTCATCGCAGCACCGGGTCGAAACGCGCCTTCAGCGCTTCGCCGAACTGGCTGAACGACAGCACGGTGAGGATCAGCGTGATCAAAGGAAACACCAGCACCCACCAGGCCTGGTGGATCGATAGACGGCCTTCCGCAATGATGCCGCCCCAGGTCGGATCGTCGGTCGAGATCGACAGATTGACGAAGGACAGGATCGCCTCGACGATGACGGCGATGCCCATCTCCAAGGACAGCAGCGCCACGATCGACGGCACCACATTGGGCAGCACTTCGCGCAGCATGATGCCGATGCGGCCATAGCCGGCGATGCGGGCATTCTCGACATAATCCATGCGCGACTGGCCCATCGCCTCGGCGCGGATCACCCGGCAGAAGCGCGTCCAGTCGATGATCGCAATCGCCAGGATGACAGAGCTGAGGCCCGTGCCCAGCACCGCCACCAGCAGGATGGCGAACAGCACCGGCGGAAACGCCAT
Organism: Mesorhizobium sp. 131-3-5; assembly: GCF_016756575.1. Classification (NCBI taxonomy): domain Bacteria; kingdom Pseudomonadati; phylum Pseudomonadota; class Alphaproteobacteria; order Hyphomicrobiales; family Phyllobacteriaceae; genus Mesorhizobium; species Mesorhizobium sp. 131-3-5. The sequence goes on along the minus strand of NZ_AP023254.1, from coordinate 105,113 downwards.
CCAGATATCGACGATGCGCGAGATGATGCGGTCCGCCCAGCCGCCGAAATAGCCTGCGATCAGCCCGAGCGTCGAGCCGACGAGGCAGGCGGCGATGGCCGCGGCAAAAGCGACGATGAAGGCGATACGGCCGCCGAAGATCAACCTGGACAACAGATCGCGGCCGAGGCTGTCGGTGCCCAGCCAATAGCCGGGCTCGGCGCCATCGAGCCAGAAGGGCGGCAGCCGCTCCAGCATCAGATCCTGCGCCAGCGGGTCTTGCGGCGCGACCAGCGGCGCGAAGATCGCCGCCAGCAGCGCCAGCAGCAGCCAGCCGCCGGCGAGCCACAGCCTGGGGCTCAGTCCGCGTCTTGAGGCCCTATCCATGACGCAGCCTCGGATTGAGCAGCGCATACATCATGTCGACCACGAGATTGATCAGCACGAACAGCAGCGCGAAGACCAGCACGATGCCCTGGATCAGCGGCAGGTCGCGGTTGATGACGGCATCGATCGCCATGTTGCCTAGGCCTTCGTAGGAAAACAGCCGCTCGACGATGACGGTGCCGCCGATGAGGAAGGTGAACTGTACGCCGACAAGGGTCAGCGTCGGCAAAGCCGCGTTCTTCAGGGCCTCGCGCAGGATGACCTGCGTTTCCGAAAACCCCTTCACCCGCGCAAGCACGACATAGTCGAGGTCGAGCACTTCCTTCAGCGACTGTTTCAGCAGTTGCGAGATGATAGCCGCCAGCGGCAGCGCCAGCGCCACCGCCGGCATCAGCATGTGTTTCAAAAGGTCCCAGGTCAGGTCGAAGCGCAGCCGCAGCAGGCTTTCGAAGAAATAGAACTGGGTGGCGAAGGGCAGGTCGAGCTGCGGCGACACCCGGCCGGAAATGTCGAAGATCGGCACCAGCACGCCGAACAACAGGATCAGCACCAGGCCCCAGAGGAAATCGGGAATGGAGAGTGCCGCCCCGCTGGCGATGTCGATACCGACTTCCACCGCCGTGCCGCGTTCGCGCGCGCCGAGAACGGCCGTCGTACCGCCGAGCGCCACTGCCATGATCAGCGCGACGATGGCCAGCTCCAGCGTGGCCGGCAGCCGGTTGAAGACGAGGCCGAGCACATCCTGCCGCAGCGAAATCGAGGTGCCGAAATCGCCGCGGATAACGCCGGACAGCCAGATGAAGAATTGCTGCACGATGGTCTTGTCGAGCCCGTAGAGTGCCCGCAGCCGGGCGATGTCGTCATCCGTCGCGCCGGGCGGCAGCATCATGGCGATCGGATCGCCGGGCGCGACGCGGATCACGACGAAGACGACGACGGCCACGCCGAACAGCGTGATAAGCATCGTCAGAAGACGAATCAGGAATCGTTGCAGGAGCATGTAAATCTTTGCAGGAGCCCGATGGCTCGTATGCCTGATAGAAAAATGCGCGCCGTCGCTATGGACGGCGCGCGGCAATTCCAGGCCGATATCAGGCCGGGGTCATCAGGGCCGGCAGCAGCGCACCGGAAATGTGCTGCACGACATTGACCTTCTTCGAGTGCACGATCGGCTGCGCGTACTGGATGAGCGGCAGCACATAGGCCTCTTCGGCAATGTACTTGTCGACCGCTTTCCAGCCGGCGATGCGCTTGGCCTCGTCCTTCTCGCCCCAGAGCGGGCCGATCTTGGCGTCGAGGTCGTCGGTCTTCCAGGACGAGTGCGGCGAGGGTCCGAACATGGCGAAACCGGTCGAGGTGGTCGGATCGCCGATGGAATTGCCCCAGTTGTAGAAGGCCGCCGGCGCCAGCTTGTGCGCGGCGCGCAGTTCATAGTGCTTGGCGATCTCGTAGACCTCGATCTCGGCCTCGATGCCCACCTTGCGCCACATGCCGACGATCGCCTGCACCATTTCGTAGTCCTTGGGCTTGAAGCCCTTGGTGGTCTGTATAGTGAACTTCGCCGGCTTCTTGGTCGAATAGCCGGAGGCGGCGAGCAATTCCTTGGCCTTTTCCGGATTGTGCTCGACCTTGATCGACGGATCATAGGCGGCGTATTCCGGCGTCTCCAGCGTGTCGATCGGCTGGCCGTAGCCGCGCAGCAGCCGCTTGACCAGAAGCTCCTTGTCCACCGCCATGACGGCTGCCTGGCGGACATTCTTGTCGAGCATGGCGTCCTTGTTGTTGAAGAAGATCATGCCGATGTCGGAGACATTCTTGATCGAGCCGGCGAGTCCGTCCTTGGCGATCAGCCGGTCGTATTCTTCGTAAGGGATTTCGAGCGTCACCTGCGAGGAGCCGGATTCGATCTCGGCGACGCGGCTCGCCGCATCGGTGACGAACTTGATCGTCACATTCTCGAAAGCCGGCTTACCGCCCCAATAGTTCGGATTGGCCTTCAGCCGCAGGAAGGCGTTGCGCTCGAATTTTTCCACCATGTACGGGCCGGTGCCGATCGGCGCCTTCTCGAAACCTTCGGCGCCGACCTTCTCGTAATAGGCCTTCGGCAGGATGTAGCCGGTCAGGAACGACATCCATTTGAAATAGACCGGGTCGAACTGCACCACGTCGCCGGTGATCTTGTTGCCGTCGATCTTGAAATTGTTGACGTTCTTCCAGACGAACTGGATCGGGTTGCCGGTCTTTTCGTCGCCCGCGCGCTGCAGCGACCAGACGACGTCCTCGGGCGTGAAGGGCGAGCCGTCATGCCATTTCACGCCTTCGCGCACTGTCATCATCACCTTGGTGCGGTCGTCGTTCCAGCCCCACTCGGTGAGCAGGCCGGGCGCGAAGGACAGGTCGGGCTTTTGCGGGATGATCTGGTCGAACACCGACTGGTAGAGGCCCTGGATCGTCGGATTGACAGCCGAAGGTCCGGTTGTCGGATCCCAGGATGGCAGGTTGACATTGTATGCGATGGTCAGTTCGCCGGCCGCCGCCTTGGCTATTTTCGGCAGGCCAACCGCGGCCACGCCGAGTGCCGCGGCACTGTATCCCAGCAATTCGCGTCTGTTGATTTTCATGGTCGTTCCCCTTGTTGGTTATTGTCTTTGCGCGGCACTATCCGTTCATGGGTTCAGGCTTCGTCGGCAGCAGCGCCTTGCCTCTCGTCACCTCGATAAAATCGTCGGAGCCTACCTCCCGCCAAGCTGTTGCGCGAGCATGAAGCCCGAGGCCGCACCGGTGCCGGCGCCCGGCCATGTCGCGGCTCCCGTCAGATGCAGATTGCCGACCGGCGTGTTCCAGCCGGCATAGCCACGCGCCGGGCGAAACAAAAAGTTCTGCGCCAGATGGTGGCTGCCGCAGACCTGGTCGCCACCGACCAGGTTCGGGTTCTCGCGCTCGAGATCGATGGGCGAAAAGACCGAACGGCCAAGGATTTTGCTCCGCAGGCCGGGCGCATAAGTCTCGATGATGTCGAGCACGCGCTCGGCGTAGGCGTCCTTAACCTGATCCCAATGCGCGGGCGCGATCTGCCCTCCCGCGTCGCCTGTTATCTCGGGAGGCAGCATGCGCACCTGTACCCACAACACATGTTTGCCTTGTGGCGCGCGTGACGGATCGATCGCGGTCGGCTGGCCGACGACCAGCACCGGTTCGTCCGGCAGCATGCCGGCCATTGCCTGCTGATAGGTGCGCGACATTGCGTCGAGCGAGGGCGACAGATGCACATAGGCGAACCGCCGCAACTCGGCGCCGGCACGCCAGTCCGGCAGCTCGTCCAGCGCCAGGTGGATCATCATCGTACCCGGCGCGTACCGAAATTTCTTCATCGCCGTGTCGAACCCGGCATTACCGGAACCGCCGGGCAGCAGCTTGCCGGTCAGCGCCTTGGGCGCGACGCCTGCGATAACCGCTTTGGTCGCGGTATGCGTTTCTCCTGAAGCCAGCCGCACCCCGGTCGCCTTGCCGTTGGAAACCGTGATCTCCGCCACTTCGGCGCCGGTGACGATCTGGCCGCCGGCGGACGTCACCATGCCGGCCAGCGCCCGGATGATGGTGTCGGCGCCGCCCTTGCCCAGCACCATGCCGAAACTCTGGTTGGCCATCGATTCCAGATAGGGGAACACCGCGCCCCCGGCGATATCGGGGGCGAAGTCGAGATGCATGCCCCAAGTGGCGAGCGTTGCCCGTACATGCGGCGACTCGAACGTCTCCTCCAGCCAGGCTCGTGGCGACGACAGCAGCAGTCGGCCGGTGTCGAGCGCGCCGGACATGCCTTTCTTGCGCCACAGGTTCCACGCCGAGCCGGCCAGCGCGCGGGCGCTCATCGGTGAGCCCAGCAGCCGGAACAGATGTTCGGCCTCGGCCGGGAAGGCGGCAACCAGTCCGCGCCATGTCGCGGCATCGGCGGCGGAGAAAGCAGCCATGCGCGTGGCTGTCTTTTCCAGGTCGTTGCTGACGCCGAACCAGCGTCCGTCTGGAAAGGCGCTGGCGAAACAGTCGGCGACCGGGGCGAATTCCAGGCCCTGCGCTTTCAATTCATTTGCATATTTCCGGTGAAAGGCGGAGCCGGCAAAGAGGCTCAGATTCATCGCGCCGAAATCATGGCGGAAGCCGGGAAGGGTGAATTCGCGGGTCTGGACGGCGCCGCCGATTGTTGCGCTGCGCTCGAAAATCCCGATTTTCCAGCCTTTGAGCGCCAGATGCGCGGCGCATGCCAGACTGTTGTGGCCCGCCCCGACAAAGATGGCGTCGAACTCGCTCACGCCCCGTTCCCATTTCCTTTATGCTTAAAGATAATTGCAGATGCATATGTTTTCGTCTAGTAGGATATTAAGGGCCGAGACGAGCCTTGATCATCATCGAAAAGAGGGAACAGAAGACCATGGACACCCAAAAACTCCTCGGCGAAGTCGCCGGCCAGTTGCTGTCAGGCGCCATCAAGGTGGTAGACCTCTCGGCGCAGCTCGGGCCTGACACGCCGCTGATCAAGCTGCCGCCGGAACTCGCCGTCGACACGCCGAAGGTCGAGATCCATTCGATCTCCCGCTATGACAAGAACGGTCCGTGGTGGGCGTGGAACTGGCTGAAGCTCGGCGAACATTCGGGCACGCATTTCGATGCGCCGCAGCACTGGATCACCGGCAAGGACTATCCTGACGGCGCCACCGACACCATTCCGGCGCAGAACTTCGTCGGCCCGGTCAATGTCATAGACTGCTCCAAGGAAGCCGCAGCCGATCACGATTTCCTGCTCACCGTCGACCACATCAAGGCGTGGGAAGCCAAGCACGGCGCCATCAACGCCGGTGAGTGGGTGGTGATGCGCACCGATTGGTACAAGCGCAACGGCTCGGAAGCCGAGTTCCTCAACGCCAACGAGACCGGCCCGCACACGCCCGGCCCGACGGCCGAGGCCATCCAGTATCTGATAGCCAAGGACATCAAGGGCTGGGGCTCGGAGACGATCGGCACCGATGCCGGCAAGGCGGGCGGCATGGAGCCGCCATTCCCTGCACACACGCTGATGCACAAGGCCAACCGCTACGGCCTGGCCAGCCTGTGCAACCTCGACCAACTGCCGCCGAAGGGCGCCATCCTGATCGCCGCACCGCTCAAGATCGAGCACGGCACCGGCAGCCCGATCCGCGCGCTGGCGCTGGTGTCGGGAAAATAGAGCGAGGTGGGTCTTCGGGAGAAGATCATGCGCCCGACGGTCGAGAGCAACTGTCAATGAAAGCGCCCGATCACATCGTCGTCGGCAGCGGCATCAACGCGCTGGTCTGCGCGGCGATGCTTGGCGGCAAGGGTGCCAAGGTGCTCGTCCTCGAACGCAACGACCGCATCGGCGGCTGCATGCGCACCGAGGAGATCACCGCGCCCGGCTTCATCCACGATGTGATGGCGACGACCTTCGTGCTGTTCATCACCTCGCCGGCCTTTGCGGCATTGGGCGGCGACCTCGCCCGGCATGGGTTGGAGTTCTGCCACACCGGCAGGCCGACCGGCGTGCTGCGGCCGGACGGCAGCCATGCCGTGCTCAGCACCGACCGCGCCGCCAATGTCGCCGTCCTCAATGCGATCGCGGCGGGTGATGGCGACCGGCACGCCGACGATGTCGGCGGCATCGAACGCAATGCCGGCCTGCTGTTCGGCCTGCTCGGCGGCAGCCTGTGGTCCTATCCGACGGCCAAGCTTTTGGCCGGCGATGCCTGGCGGCGCGGCCCGCGCGGCCTTGCCGGCTTTCTCGGCGAGGCGCTGGCGCCGGCGCGCGGCTGGCTGGAAAGCACCTACCAGTCCGAGACCGTAAAGGCGCTGTGGGCGCCCTGGGTGCTGCATGCCGGGCTGGGACCGGAAGATGCCTTCTCCGGCCAGATCGCCAAGGTGATCGCTTTCGCGCTCGAAGCCGCGGGCGCCCCGATCGTCAAGGGCGGGGCAAAGAACCTGCTGTCGGCCTTCGAGGCATTGATCATCGAGCGCGGCGGTGTCATCTCCACCGAAGCCGACGTCGCCTCCATCATCCTGGCTGGTGGTCGCGCCACCGGTGTGCGGCTGGCCTCGGGCGAAACGGTCCATGCGAAGAAGAGCGTCATCTGCTCGGTGACGCCGACGCAGCTTTATGGCCGGCTGCTCGGCAATGAGGCTCCCAAAGCCGACGTCGAGGCAACGCGGAAATACCGCTATGGCAAAGGCAACTTCCAGATCCACTACGCCCTGGACAAGCCGCCGGCATGGCGCGGCGAAGGACTGGACAAGGTGGCGCTGCTGCATCTGACGCCGGGCCTGGATGGCGTGTCGAAAGCCTGCAACGAGGCGGTGCGCGGCTTGCTGCCGGAAGTGCCGACCATCTGCGTCGGCCAGCCGCATGCGCTCGACCCGTCGCGCTGTCCGGAGGGCAAGGCAATCCTGTGGCTGCAACTGCCAGAGGCGCCTCGCCACATCAAAGGCGATGCCGCCGGTAAGCTGCAGGCCCCGGCTGACGGGCAATGGACCGACGCGCTGCGCGAGGCCTATGCCGACCGCGCTGAAGCGATCCTCGCCAGCCATATCGATGGCTTCAAGGACAATGTCATTGCCCGCCGTGCCTATTCGCCTGCCGACCTCGAAGCGATGAACATCAATCTGGTCGGCGGCGATCCCTATGGCGGTTCCTCGACCATAGACCAGTCCTTCCTGTGGCGGCCGTTCAAGACCAGCCGCAACCACCAGACCGGCATAAAGGGGCTTTATCATATCGGCGCCTCGACCCACCCGGGCGCGGGTCTCGGCGGCGGTTCCGGCTTTCTCCTGGCGGGGAGGCTGTGATGGAGCAGAAGGTAGCGGAAAAGCGCCAGCGCATTTCGACGCTCGGCCAGATCGGCCTGCAGCAATTCGCGCCCTATCTGATGAACCGCATCATGGGCCGCTACAACGCCACCTTGCGCGACGATTTCCGCAAGCAGGGCCTGACCATTCCGCAGGTGCGCACGCTGGCCGTGCTGTCGGTCACCGATGGCGTCACCGTCAACGACCTCTCGGTCTATACGGTGATCGAGCAGTCAACCTTGAGCCGCACGCTGGACACGCTGGAGGGGCAAGGCTTCGTGCGGCGCGAGCAGGGCATCACCGACAGCCGCATCCGCCATGTCTTCCTTACCGACGAGGGCCGCGCCGAGTTCGCGCGCGCTTGGCCGGCCATGCATGACGCGTTCGAGGCGATGTTCGACGATATCGACGATGCTGAATATGCGGCACTCATCGCAACGCTTTTGAAGATGCTCAAGAACATTCGCAAGCACGACATCTAGACGTACGCGCCGCCGGCTCGCTGCGGCAAGGGAAGGAGGCGGAGATGGCCGAACGGTCTTTTGCCAAGGAAGTTGAAAAACTCAGGCTTGGCGCCGGCGAGGAATTTGCCGGCGAGGGCATCCTCGCCATCACCAAGGCGTTGCTGCAATGCGGCGTCGGCTATGTCGGCGGCTATCAGGGCGCGCCGATCAGCCATCTGATGGATGTGCTGGCCGACGCGCAGGACATTCTGGGCGAACTGGGCGTGCATTTCGAGGCGAGCGCCTCGGAAGCCACCGCCACCGCCATGCTGGCCGCCTCGGTGCATTACCCGATCCGTGGTGCCGCGACCTTCAAATCGACCGTCGGTACCAATGTCGCTTCCGACGCGCTCGCCAATCTTGCCTCCGGCGGCGTCACCGGCGGCGCGCTGATCATCGTCGGCGAGGATTACGGCGAAGGCTCCTCGATCATGCAGGAGCGTAGCCATGCCTTCGCCATGAAGAGCCAGGTCTGGCTGCTCGACCCGCGCCCGAATCTGCCGTCGATCGTCAAGGCGGTGGAGGACGGCTTCGAACTGTCCGAAATCTCCAACACGCCGGTCATGCTGCAGGTGCGCATCCGCTGCTGCCACGTCCACGGCCATTTCATTGCCAAGGACAACAAGCGCCCGCCCATGACGGTCGCCGATGCGCTGGAAGCGCCGCGCCGCGACACCGGCCGCATCGTGCTGCCGCCGGCCTCCTTCCTGCATGAGAAGGAGAAGGTGGCGAAGCGCTGGCCGGCCGCCGTCGATTTCATCGCCAAGAACAAGATCAACGAATTCTTCGGTTCGGATCACGGCTCGGTCGGTATCGTCATGCAGGGCGGCATGTACAATTCCGTCATCCGCGCCTTGCAGCGTCTCGGCCTTGCCGACACCTATGGCGAGACGGACGTGCCGCTCTACGTGCTCAACGCCGTCTATCCCTTGATCGACGACGAGTTCCTGTCCTTCTGCGAGGGCAAGCAGGCGGTGCTGGTCGTCGAGGAGGGCCAGCCCAATTACATCGAGCAGGCCTTCGCGGCGATGCTGCACAAGGCCGGGCGTGGCTCCAGGCTGGTCGGCAAGGAATATCTGCCGATGGCCGGAGAATATACCGGCCAGGTCATGCTCGACGGCATCGGTGCCTTCCTGCGCGCCGAGGCGCCGCATCTGCTTCCGGGTGAAGTGCGCGCGCCCAACAAGGTCGGCGACGGCGTCGACACCGCGGACCTGATCAATGTCGTGCCGGGCAGGCCGCCGGGCTTCTGCATCGGCTGTCCGGAGCGGCCGATCTTCGCCGCGACAAAGCTGGTCGAGCAGGAACTCGGCAAGCACCACATCGCGTCCGACATTGGCTGCCACCTGTTCTCGATCATGCCGCCCTTCGAGCTCGGCGCGACAACCATGGGCTATGGGCTGGGGCCGGCCTCTGCCTCGGCGTTCAATTCGCCCGACGCCAAGCGCCGCTCGATCTCCTTCGTCGGCGATGGCGGCTTCTGGCACAACGGCCTGACCTCCTCGATCGGCAATGCCGTGTTCAACAAAAATGACGGCGTCATCGTCATCGTCGACAATTTCTATTCGGCCGCCACCGGCGGGCAGGACATCCTGTCGTCGCGCGCGGGCAACAAGACCAAGTCGACAAAACATCCGATCACCGAAGCGGTGAAAGGCATGGGCGTCAAATGGCTGCGCCATGTCGACCGTACCTACGATGTCGGCAAAATGCAGGACACGTTGCGCGAGGCGCTGACGACGGAGGAGAAGGGGCCGAAGGTCATCGTCGCCTCGTCCGAATGCATGCTCAACCGGCAGCGCCGCGAAAAGCCGCTGGTCGACAAGGCGATCAAGGGGGGGGCGCGTGTCGTCAAACCGAAATTCGGTGTCGACGAGGACATCTGCACCGGCGACCACGCCTGCATGCGGTTGTCGGGCTGCCCGTCACTGTCGGTGAAGTCGCTCGACGATCCGTTGCGCGACGATCCGGTGGCATCGATCGACCAGAACTGCGTCGGCTGCGGCAATTGCGGTGAGGTCGCGGATGCCGCCGTGCTCTGCCCGTCCTTCTACCGCGCCGATGTCGTGCACAATCCGAGCCGCTGGGACCGCTTCCTGCAAAGCGCGCGTCGCGCGGTTATCAGCCTGCTGCAGCGCCGCCGCGAAAGCCGGCGCCTGACCTTCGCCGATGCTTGACGCTGTCCCGCCATTCCGCGCCAAGGCCGGCGCCCAGGACGACGAGCGCGTCATCAAGCTCGCCGTGCTGGCGGTCGGCGGCCAGGGCGGCGGCGTGCTGGCCGACTGGATCACCGATGTCGCCGAGCGCAATGGCTATGTCGCGCAATCGACCTCGGTCGCCGGCGTGGCGCAACGAACCGGCGCCACCATCTACTATGTCGAAATGGCCCGCGACACCGGCCGGCTGCCGGTCTTCGCGCTGTCGCCCTCGCAAGGCGATGTCGACATACTGATCGCCGCGGAGCTGATGGAGGCCGGCCGCGCCATCATCCGCGGTTTCGTCACGCCCGAACGCACCACGCTGATCGCTTCGTCGCACCGCATCGCCGCCGTGTCGGAAAAGATCGAGCCAGGCGACGGCCGGGCCTCGTCTTCCAAGGTGCATGCGACGGCCGAAGCCGCGTCGAAGCGCTTCATCGCTTTCGACATGGAAAAGATCGCCGCCGACAATGGTTCGATGATCTCGGCCAGCCTGCTTGGCGCGCTGGCGGGCTCGGACGCACTGCCATTCACCCGCGAGAGCTATGAGCAGGCGATCGGTGCCGGTGGCCGGGGCGTCAAGGCCAGCCTCGCCGCCTTTGGCGCCGCGTATGACCGCGCGCGCGGCACGGCCGCACCTGCGTCAAAGCTGGCAGAGCCGGCGATTGTCGAATCCGCCCTGGCGCGCGTCAGCGGCCCGCAAGGCCTCCTGCAGGGCTGGCAGGCGCTCGCCACCCGCGTCGACCTGATGCCCGTCGCCATCCGCGATATGGCGCTGCGGGGCCTGAGAAAGGTCGTCGACTATCAGGACATCGCCTATGGCGGCGAGTATCTTGACCGGCTCGACCGGGCTCTCGCGCTGGATGGCGCCGACCATTCCTATGCGCTGTCCATCGCCGCCGCCAAGCATATCGCCAACGCCCTTTGCTATGACGACATGATCCGCGTCGCCGATCTGAAAACACGTTCGACGCGCGACCGGCGCGTGCGCAAGGAAGTCGGCGTCAAGGACGGTTCGATCCTGCAGGTCACCGAATATTTCCATCCCCGCATCGAGGAGTTCTGCGGCACGATGCCGGCGGGGCTGGGCAGCTATATCGAGACCCGGCCGAAGCTCGCCGCCTTCCTCGACCGCCGCATCAACCATGGCCGCCGCATCCGCACGGACAGCTTCGCCGGCTTCGCCGCGCTCTGGTTCATCGGCGGCCTGCGCCGCTGGCGCCGCAGCCTGCTGCGCCACAAGGTCGAGATGACCCATCTCGATCGCTGGTACGCGCTGGCGCTCGCCCATGTGCCGGAGGACTATGCGCTCGCCGTCGAAATCCTCAACTGCCGCCGGCTGATCAAGGGCTACAGCGACACCCATGTCCGGGCGCAGTCGAAATTCGATCGCGTGCTCTCCGCGCTTGCCATGCTCAAGGGCCGCGGCGATGCCGCCGACTGGATCCGCCGCCTGCGCGAGGCGGCCTTGAAGGACGAAAAGGGCGACATGCTCGACGGCGCGCTGAAGACAGTGGCGACGCTCGGGCCAGGTCCGGCAACCTTGGCGCCCTAACTTCGACATACCAGAGACGTCACCGGTCCCGGGCTCCGTTTCCAGATACGATGAACGTCGTTCATTTTTCGCTTGAACAATGTTCAAGACGTGATAGAGTGCGCTTATGAACGATGTTCATTTCTGGCAGACCGGAAGCCACGATATGGACATCGGGCACTGTAAGGAAGTTTAACCAGCTCATGACTATCACTGAGCTTGAAACAGCGCCTGCAGCCCGCAGGGCCTCCGGCGAATAGCCGCAGGGTTCCGCCAAATGGAAACCGCCATGAACACGCATCTGATGTTGTCCCGGCGCTTTGCGCCTCTGTTCTGGACGCAGTTCCTGTCCGCCTTCAACGACAATTTCCTCAAGAACACGCTGGTGTTCCTGATCCTCTTTACGCTGGCCGCCGGTCAGGCGGCTTCGCTGGTCACGCTCGCCGGGGCCGTCTTCATGGCCCCCTTTCTGCTCTTGTCCGCGCTTGGCGGTGAGATCGCCGACCGCTTCGACAAGGCCCTCATCGCCCGGCGGCTGAAATTTGCCGAGATTGCCGCCGCGGGTGTGTCTGTCGCCGGCATAGCGCTGTCGTCGATCCCGGTGCTGATGACGGCGCTGCTGATGTTCGGCATCATCTCGGCGCTGTTCGGGCCGATCAAATACGGCATCCTGCCCGATCACCTCGAGCGCAAGGAACTGCCCAAGGCCAACGCCTGGATCGAGTCGGCCACCTTCGCCGCCATCCTCGGCGGCACCATCGCCGGCGGCGTCGTCTCGGCCGACGGCATAGGCGTCACGGTCTTCGGGCCGATCATGATGGCCTTGGCCGTCGGTTGCTGGTTCGTCAGCCGCTACATCCCGCCAACGGGTTCGGCGGCACCTGACCTCGTCATCGACAGGAACATCTTCCGCTCGACCTGGCGCCAGGTCAGCGAGTTGCGGACCGACACGCGGATCTGGCGCGCCGGCCTGATGACGTCGTGGTTCTGGCTGATCGGCGCCATCGTGCTTTCGATCCTGCCGACCTTGATCAAGGATTCGCTCGGCGGCGACGAGATCGCCGTCACCGTCTATCTCGCCGTGTTCGCCGTCTCGATCGCCATCGGCTCGGCGATTGCCGCATGGATGTCGCAGGGGCGCATCGTGCTTCTGCCCGCACCGGTCGGCACGGCGCTGCTGGCGCTGTTCGGCCTGCATTTGGCCTGGACCATCTGGAGCATGCAGCCTTCGCCGAAGGCGGAAAGCCTCGCCCTGTTCTTCGCCGGCCAAAACACGATCCGTGTCGCGATCGACCTCGCCGGCATGGCCATCGCCAGCGCCTTCCTCGTGGTGCCGACCTTCGCCGCCGTGCAGGCCTGGTCGCCCGAAGCGCGCCGCGCCCGCGTCGTCGCCGCGGTCAGCATCGTCAATGCCGGCTTCATGACGGTCGGCGGCATCCTTGTCGCCGCGATCCAGACGAAAGTCTCCACCGGCGGCATCCTGTTCGGCCTGGCCGCGGCCAATGCCGTCGCCGCCTGGCTGATGCTGAAATTCCTGCCGACCAACGCCTTCCGCGATTTCGTGTCCATCCTGTTCCGCGCCTTCCTGCGCCTGGAAGTCGAGGGCATGGAGAACCTCAAGGCGGCCGGCAAGGCGCCGATCCTGGCGCTCAACCATGTCAGCTTCCTCGACGGCCCGCTGGCGCTGACGCTGACCGACGAGGAGCCTGTCTTCGCCATCGACTACGCCATCGCGCAGGCCTGGTGGATGAAGCCGTTCATGAAGCTCGCCCGTGCTTTGCCGCTCAATCCGGCCAAGCCGATGTCGACCCGCACGCTGATCAAGATCGTGCAGGCCGGCGATCCGCTGGTCATCTTCCCCGAAGGCCGCATCACCGTCACCGGCGGGCTGATGAAGGTCTATGACGGCGCCGCCATGGTGGCCGACAAGACCCGCTCGATGGTCGTGCCGATCCGCATCGACGGGCTGGAGAAGAGCCCGTTTTCCCGGCTGACGTCGCAGCATGTGCGCCGCCGCCTGTTCCCGAAGGTCAAGGTGACCATTCTGGAGCCGGTCAAGCTGCAAGTGCCGCCGGAACTGAAGGGCCGCAAGCGCCGCGCCGCGGCGGGTTCGGCCCTCTATCAGGTCATGTCGGATCTCGTCTTCCGCACCCAGGACATCGACAGGACGGTGCTTGAGAAGATCATCCTGACGGCGAATGAACGCGGCATGAAACGGCTCGCCGTGCAGGATCCGGTCACCGGCTCGCTGAGCTATGGCAAGCTGCTGACGGCGGCCGCCGTGCTGGGCGAGAAATTCCAGAACCTTTATGCCGATCAGCAGACGCTCGGTATCATGCTGCCCAACGCCAACGGCTCATGTGCCACGCTGCTTGGCGTGATGTCGTCCGGCAAGGTGCCGGCGATGATCAACTTCACTGCAGGTGCCGCCAACATCCTTTCCGCCTGCAAGGCCGCTGAAGTGAAGACCGTGCTCACGTCCCGCGCGTTTGTCGAACAGGCCAAGCTTGGCGCGGTGGTCGAGGAGATCGGCCGGTCGGTCGACATCGTCTGGCTCGACGATCTGCGTGCAACCATCGGTCTCAAGGACAAGCTGCTTGGCCTGTTGCGCAAGTCGACGCCGCGCGCGCCGCGCAAGGCTGACGACCCGGCGGTGATCCTGTTCACCTCCGGCTCGGAAGGCACGCCGAAGGGCGTCGTGCTCACCCATCGCAACATCCTGGCCAATGCCGCGCAGGCGGCCTCGCGCATCGACTTCCACTCGGGCGACAAGGTGTTCAACGTTTTGCCGATCTTCCATTCCTTCGGCATGACGGCTGGCACGGTGCTGCCGCTGATCTCGGGCGTGCCGGTCTATTTCTACCCGTCGCCGCTGCACTACCGCATCGTGCCGGAACTGATCTACGCATCCAACGCGACGATCATCTTCGGCACCGATACGTTCCTCAGCGGCTATGCCCGCACCGCGCATCCCTACGACTTCCGTTCGATACGCTATTGCTTTGCCGGCGCCGAACCGGTCAAGGCAGCCACGCGCATGACCTACATGGAGAAGTTCGGGGTGCGTATCCTCGAGGGCTACGGCGTGACCGAAGCGGCGCCGGTGATCGCCATCAACACGCCGATGTACAACAAGTCCGGCAGCGTCGGTAAAATCATGCCCGGCATGGAATACCGCCTGGATCCGGTACCCGGCGTCGATGAAGGCGGGCGTCTCTACGTGCGCGGCCCAAATGTCATGTCGGGCTATCTGCGCACCGAGAAGCCGGGTGTGCTGGAACCGCTGGTGGACGGCTGGCATGACACCGGCGATGTCGTCTCGGTCGACGAGGGCGGCTTCATCACCATTCGCGGCCGCGCCAAGCGTTTCGCCAAGATCGGTGGCGAGATGATTTCGCTTGCCGCCGTCGAGGCGCTGGCGGGTGAAGTGTGGAAAGGCTCGTTGTCGGCCGTCGCGTCCGTGCCGGATGCACGCAAGGGCGAGAAGCTCATTCTCATCACCGAGGCTCCCGGCGCCACACGTGCCGAGTTCCTGGCCTTCGCCAAGGCCAATGGCGCCATGGACCTGATGGTGCCCGCCGAAGTGCGCGTCGTCCCGAAAGTACCGGTGCTCGGCTCCGGCAAGCTCGACTTCGCCGGCGTGACCAAACTGGTGCAGGATGCGCCGGCCGCCAAGGTCGAGGCCGCCTGATCGAGGCGACATGCTCGACGACGCCGCGCTGAAAGTCGCGGCGTCGCTTGGCAAGCACTCTGCCCGCTAACGGATATGTGATCGGACCACTCACCCGGCATTCGGCCGGGTGAGTGGTATGTTGTCCTCGGGAATGTCAACCATGGAGGACACCATCATGCTCACCAGATACATTCTGCCGATTGCCGCCGCTGCAGGCGCATTGATGCTGTCGAGTGTCGGCTCGCAGGCCCTGCCCATGGCCAAGCCCAATGCCGCTCCGCTGCCGATAGAAAGCGTCGGCTGGAGATGCGGCCCTGGCTGGCACCTGAACCGATGGGGAAATTGCGTGCCCAATCATCGTCGCGTGATAATCCGGCCGATACATCATTGGCACCACCGCTGGCACCATCGCTGGTGATCACGGGGCGGATCGACATGGCGGCGGCTGCGAAGTAACGTGGGCGCTCCCCCAAAGATGGCGCCCCGTGACGCCACCGGGCTTCTTCAAGCGATGAGATTCGGCATCGGCTTCACCGCCGCCGACTCCGGAAACACCTTGTCGGCGAGCACGGCGGCGGACAGGCCGAACTGGTCGGCGAGCAGGCCCTTCAGCACCGCCCTGACATCGCTGGTCGGCGCCAGGTCGCGTTGCTCGTAGAGTTGGGCCGGCTTCAAGCCCGGCCAGTCGGCGATGACACGACCGCCCTTGATCGCGCCGCCGGCGAGCAACACCACCGTGCCGGTGCCGTGATCGGTGCCGACCGAGCCATTGATCTGCGCCGTGCGCCCGAATTCGGTGATGGCGACGATCGCCGTGTCCTTCCAGCGCTCGCCGAGACCCTTCTCGAATTCCTCGAAGGCGCCGTCGAGGCCGCCGAGCAAGGTGGCGAGCCGGCCCGTGGCGCCGCCTTCGTTGACATGCGTGTCCCAGCCGTCGAAGGCAAGCGCGGCAACACGCGGCCCGTCATCGGCCGCGACAAGCCTGGCCGCACCTTGCGCGGCCTGCCGCATGCCGGCGGCGCTGCCGAGGCCGCCCTTCGGCTTCATCGCCCCGACGTTCGGCTTCATCACATTGCCGCCGATCTGGTCGTCGAGCGCCATGCGCTCGGCATCGAGGCCCTTCTGCAGGGCCGCCGCCAGCACTGGGTCGCGATGCTGGTAGAGGTCGAGAACCCGCGCCGCGAGGTCGCCGGCCGGCGCCGGCAGCGATTGCGGCGCCCAGCCGAGCACGGGGGCGGCACCTCGGATCACCAGCGGCGTCGACGGTCCGACGGCCAAGCCGCCGAGCGTCGCCACGCGATCGCCCGCCGGCAGGCTCTCCAGCGCCCGGTTGAGCCATCCGGTGGCGACGTGGCCCGGCCCGGCGAAACCGCTTTCCAGCACGTCCTGGCCGTCGAAATGCGAGCGCTCGCGATAGCCGGTCGCGGCCGCGTGCACCACCGCGGCCTGCTTGTCTTTGAACAGCCGCGCGAAGACCGGCATCGCCGGATTGACCGCGAAGAAGCCATCGAGCGGCAGCGCCGCGTGCGGGCCGGCGAGCGACAAAGCGATGTCGCCATGCAGGCCGGCATAGTCGGGGTCGCCGATCGGACCGACCGCCGACAGGCCGTCGAGCGCGCCGCGCAGCACGATGACGATCAGCCGCGGATCGCGATTGTCGGCGGCGCGGGCGAAGCGCGGCAGATAGGCCCAGGCAAACAGCGCGCCGCCGGTCATCAGCACGGCGCGGCGGGAAGGGTGAGGGGTTTCACACAGCAGGCTCATGACTTGGTCTCCATGTCGGCGCCGGACCTGTCGCTCGCGCTATCGTCTCTGGAATTCGGGCGCCATCAGCAGCAGCGCCAGGCCCTGCTGCTTGGACTCGGCGCGGGCGACCGCTTGCCGTGTTTCCGGCGAGGCGGAAGGACCGATGACGGCGTCGAGCATATCGTTGGGATTGCCGACGTCCTTGACCTGGCGGGCCGCCTGCCAGGCGATGTCGAGGCGGATCTTCATGCCTTCGGCCGAGGCCCAGCTGTCCGCCTGGTCGGAAAAGCCGTTCGGCCCTGGCGGCTGCCAGAGCGGCTCGCCCAGCGCATTGAGCCAGTTGAGCGACTGGCCGGGATCGTTCGCCGGACCCGGACCGGCCGCCCGGCGGATGGCGGCGATGTAGTCGAAGGGCGAGCGCATCTTGGCAAGCGGCGTCGACCATGCCTCCGGCATGTCGATGAGGGTCGCCGCCAGAGCCCTGAGATTGCCGTCGCTCTTGGCAAAAACCTTGGCCAGGCGCGCGACTGCCGCCGGCGGCGGGTCGTCGGCTATGAAATGACGGGCAAGTTCCGTGGCGATGTGCTGCGCCGTCGCCGGATGGCTGGCGATGTCGTTGAGTGCCGCCTCGGCCTGGCCCATGCCGCCGGCCGGATAGGTCTTGCCCAGCAGCACCGCATCGCCCGGCTCATGCGCATTGGCGTTGAAGACGGAACTGCCCGGTTCGCCAAGCCGACCTTCGCGCCCCGCCATCGTCCAGCCGGTCAGGATGCGCGCGAAGCTGGTGACATCGGCCTGGGTATAGCCGCTGCCGACGCCCAGCGTGTGCAGTTCCATGATCTCGCGGGCGAGGTTCTCGTTGAGGCCGCGCCGGCGGTTCTTGCCGGCGCGGGACTCAGGGCCGATCGACTGCTGGTTGTCGAGATAGAACAGCATCGCCGGATGCCGCTCCACCGCCATCAGCATGTCGGCGAAACGGCCGAGCACGAAGGGGCGGATGGCTTCCCGCTCGAAGGCGCCGGCGCTCGCCCGCACGATGTTGTCCTTCGCCACGGAGACGCAGAAATGGTTCGACCAGAAATACACCAGGCGTTCGACAAAGCCTGCCTCGGCGCGAAAAGCCTTGTCGAGGCGCGCCTGGGCTTCGGCGCGAAACAGCGTGGCCTCGATTGGCGGCGCGGGTTTGGCCGGGGCCGTGGGCGGCGGAACAGGTTGGGCAGGCGCGACCCGTTCCGGCGTGGCCTGGGCGCTCGCCATTGCGGGCTGCGCCGTGGCTGCGGCCATGCGCTCAAGCTTGCGTTGGAAGTTTGCCGCCATGCTGGCCTGGATGGCCGGTGTGCTGCCCGGCAGGCTCGCATAGGTCGGATCGTCGAGCGAGATCAGGGCGATGTCGGGCTGCCGCAGTTCCGCCTTCAGATAGCCGCGCGGGTCGTGGGCCGCCCTGTCGCGGTCGCCGGGCCTTGCCCCGAGCCCGAAGCGGTTGAAAGCAACGAGCACTGGATCTGGCGGAGAATTTGCGGCGGGGATAGCCAAGTCAGCTCTCCATTGCTTGGGCTCCCCGCGCACGGCGCCGGAAGCCCGTTCGAGCCGTTTCGTGCCTGTTCAATTGAGGTCGTGGGGCCGGCGAAGTCGTCGGCCCCCGAGCCCCCTACCAGCGATGCCAGCGGTGCCAGTGACGGTGCGGATGCCACCCATAGAAGGCCGGGCGATGCCAATAGTAACCGGGGTAGACGACCACGCGATTGGGGACGCAGCGCCCCCAGGGATTGGGATGCCAGCCAGGTCCGCAACCCCAGGCGACGTGCTCGACCAGCGCCGGGGCGGCAAGCGGCGCCAGCGGCATCGCCGAGGATGCCGCGACAGTAGCCACCGTTCCGGTCACCGCGAGAGCGGCGGTGGCCGCGTATTTTGTCAGATAGTTCATGACCATACTCCGAAGTTGTCCGAGGTTGAAAACCTGTCGGCGCCAGATGGCCCGGCAGGTCCTGCCCTTCATTTCGTTAAACGGGCGCCATCGGCATTTTCCGTCGGTCGTCACGGCGATTTTTTTGGCGGTGTCGACGGCTGCGGCCCGGCGCGCCTTGAGAGTCCTTCTGCCAGCAGGCTGCGATCCTCGGCGGAACCTGCCGCCGCGAACGCGATGATGCGCTGCTCCAGCCGCGTGCGCACGGTGACGTCGGCATTGCGAGCCCGCTCCAGGGCGGCCGCCAGGGCCGCCGTGTCGAGGACGGGCTGCCGCAGCAGATCTGCCGCCTCGCGCCTGGCCTGCTGGCCGTCGCGAATGATTTCGCGAGACTCTTGGCGGACTTCGCGCAGCGCCTTGCGAAACAGCGTGCGCTGCTGATCGGGAAGCCGGCCGCCTGCCGCCTCCAGCGAATAGCCCTGGGCCGGCTTGCCGCGTTTTATCCAGACGGCCCCGCCGGCAAGCGCGCCGGCCAGGAAGACATTCAGCACCACCGATGCGATGAGGAGGTTGCGGCCTGTGCTCATAGGTCTTCCTCGATCATGTCGGGTCCGGCATCGCCGAACGCCGTCGCATTGGCGTCGAGCACATAATGGTCAGGCTGAACTTCGGGCGTGACGACGGTCACCAGGGCCAGTCCGGCAATGGCGCCGGCCAGCCCTATTCCGGCAAGCCCCAGCCCCAGCCACCAGAAGCGCTGGCGCCGGCGCCGGACGATGTACCGGTCGGCGGTCCGCAGGATCGTGTCGTGCAACGCCTTGCCGGGGTGCCGGACGCGATAACTGTCAAGCAGGGCGTCAAGCGTGTGGGCCCGTCGCGAAATGGCCTGGCCTGTCTCGCTTGAAGCAAAGGCTGCTGCCGCGTCGCGCTCCGCTTGCGGCCAGCGCCGCAGATCGCCGCCATAGGCTTCGGCGAGCGCCGCGAAACGCCTGGCGTCCATTGCCGGGCCGTCCTCGATGTCTTCAGCCATCTGTCTTCCCCTTGCCCCTTGGTGCCGCGTGCCCGCGCGGATTGGAAACGAGGTAGCCCCACCGGACGCCCGCAAGGCGCGACGACTGTCTGCCATTCATGGTCGCGCTCTTCTCAGTCATGGACGCCATCCCTGGCCAGGATCATCTGCAAGGCCCGCCGGCCCCGCGAGAGCAGGCTCTCCAGCGCATCGACGGTGATCTCCAGGGTCGCGGCTGCCTCTATGTTGGACATCTCCTGATAGTAGACCAGGATGATCGCCTCGCGCTGGCGTGGCGCGATGGCCTGCAAGGCCTGCTCGACCCGATGCGGCTCTTCGCGGGCGTCGGGAAGCGGGGCAGGGTCGGCCATGTCCGGCAAATCGTCGGTCACCAGTTCGCGGCGCCGGCGCAGCCGGTCGTAGCAGAGGTTGAGCGTCACCCGGTGGATCCAGCTGTCGAAGCGTGCATTGCCGCGCCGCCAGCTCGAGGCGTGGCGCCAGATGCGCACGAAGGTCTCCTGTGCGACATCCTCGGCCTCCGCCGCATCGCCCAGAATGCGCACGGCGAGCGAAAGGATGCGCGGCAATTTGCGCGCGACGAGCGTCTGCACGGCCGCCGGGTCGCCGGCGCCGACCCGGCGAACCAACTCCTCGTCCGGATCGGCGCTCATCGGCTGGCGCACTCCCGATATCCATCACGCGTCATGGCCTCTTGGTCATTGCTCCGGCTTGGGAGCGGATTTGTGGCCTGGCATCTCGTCGGCCGTCAGAACGCCGTCGCCATTCTTGTCCAGCTTGGCAAAGCGCTTGGCAAAGAACGCATCGAGCTCGGCGCGGTCGATGAAGCCGTCATGGTTGGAATCGATGCGCGCGAAGGATTTGGCGGCATCGCCCTTGATGTTGCGCTTGGCCTGGAAGGCCTCCCACTCCAGCAGGCTGATCTTGCCGTCGCCATCCGTGTCGGCGGCCATGATCGCCTTTTCCCGCCGCTTCTGGAATTTGGCCAGCGTGATGTCCGACTTGGCTTTTGGCGCGGCTGGTGCGGCAGCCGGCGGCGTAGCGCCAGGAGACGTGGCAGCAGGGGGCTGCGTCACCGTCTGGGCGAGGGCTGCAACGGTCAGCAGGCTCAAGGCAGCGGCAAGGATCGAACGGCGTATCATGCTTCGGCGTCTCCGGTTGGCGCGTCGGCCACGGCCCATGCCGTGGTCACGCTTCAACCGTTAAACGCCGCGATGACGGAAATCCGTCGGTCGCCTGTGCCGATACCTTCGATTGTCGTGGATGCCGACTCGGGTATTGGTATCAAGAACGACGCGACACCGCATCCGGCGTCATCGAAATTCACGCCGGGTTAGCCACCGCCCGTGGCGAACGGGCTACGCCGATGGGTCAGCGGCCACCAGCTGGTCCGGTTTGAAACCCGCATGTTGCGGGATCCAAACATCGCCCTCGCGGTTGAACCAGTGGCACAGATACATGCCGGAAGCGGCACCGTCGCTGACCGTCATCTTCGGCCCTCCCGACTTCAGCTTGACGACGTCTCCGGTCTTGAAAGTGTTGGGCATTTTGGACCTCCCATGCTGAGGTCCGTGAGTTTCCCACCAAACCCGAGTCGCGACAATGGCGGATATGGGTCGCCACTGTTCGATCCACTGCACAGGCAATGGCGCAGGTGCCGCTTAGGTGACTTGAACACCTGACCTCATCACTACGACTGATGTACATTTCCTCATTTGCTAGATCTTCTTGGCTGAAATAGCGGGAACGGAGTGAAAACATCAGGCGGTTTCTGTGCGGTAGGCGCTAATTTTCCCTCTACGCAAGCGGCCCGTTAAAAAGGCAGAGGGGTTGAGGAGGGCGCGATGCCAACAAGTGCGATGGAAGCGGCATCATTTCTCGCCGACTTTGCGGCCATTGTTACGGCCGTAGTGGCAGTTTGGGTGTGGGGTCGTTTCGTCCTTCAGGCCAAGCTCCGGCAGTGGCGCCTTGAGGAATATTTGGAAGAGCAGCGTGTGAACGGCGGTGACCAAGGCATGCGAACCGCGCTTCATCTCATGTCCAACCTTGCGATGACCGAAGAGCAAATCTATTCCGCAGCGTTCAACAGCAAAAAGATCACGGCCGTTCCCATGCCAGACGAACGAGGTTTCGCGAAGGACATCCTCTTCTTGTACCAGGTGCCTAAGCCAGGCCGATACTCACCCAGGTAACGCAAAAGCCGCCCGGTCGGAAACCGAAGCGGCTTTGTATTTCCCCGAATCCAGGCCTACGCCAAATGATCCGTTTCAACTATGCCGCACCGAGTATCGAAACCCGACGCCAACGCCAGCCGATGTCGTCGAAGCGCCGGCAGCGCGAGGCGGCCGAGGTTTAAAGATCGCGATTCCTTATTTTCTATTCAGCCATTGCCTGGCCCACGCAAATGCTCTGACGGCCAGTACGAACACACCAAGAGCTGCAAGCACGATGAGCACGTGAGAGGTCGGAACATCCACAGATTGCCGGCAACGTTCATCGTCCGGCGCACAGTAAGTCAGCGCGGTGGCAAGGTTTGCACCTGCCAATAGGACAGCTATCGACAGAACCAGAACTCTCATGTGCGGTTCCACCAGCCTCCTCGTTTCTCTACAAATCGCGCGAGATAACCAGCCAAGTTATTGAATTTTTGGTGCCGCTTAGGTGACTCGAACACCTGACCCCATCATTACGAATGATGTGCTCTACCAACTGAGCTAAAGCGGCCCGGGAGGCCGGAGCCTCCAAGATGCGGGGGTGATAGACTCAACCGGCGGCGAATTCAAGATGCGACTTGGCAAATGATGCAAGAGCGCCCGCCACGGCCGAAACCAGGGTTCGCGTGTCCCCTAGACGCGAGAATCGCCGCCATGTTCCGATTTTGTTTGCCGGAATAGCGCCAAGATGGACTTTGGACGGCTCGTCGAGGCAGAATGCGGCCGCCCGCCCGTTGATTGATTGGTCGCCTACGGCTAACCATCAGGGAAGATTGGGGCAATTTGCAGAGGGATCCCGCTTGGACGCGATCGAAAAAGCGATCCGGAACGCCTTGGAGAAGGGCAATGCCGAGGACCGCGCGTTCCGCGAGAAGGTCTATCGGTCGGCCTTTGCCGCGCTTGACCGTGCGCTCCAGGCCAATCCCGGCGTGACCGTGGAGGTTGCCATCAAGCGCCGCAAGGCGATCCAGGCGACGATCACCGAAATCGAATCCGAGTTCCTGCCGGCGGTGCCGGATGTGGGCCTGGAGGTCGACGCCCCGGCGGCCGAGCCCGCGGCCGCCGCGGCGCCCGCCATCGAGATCGGAGACAAGGCGCCATCGCCCGCGGTCACCGTCGACAGCCCCGCGCAGCCGGCATCCGATGCGCCGCTTTCGCGCGTGCTGCCGGTCGTTCCCGACATCATGCCGGACGCGACGCTTCCCGGCGTGCCTGCCATCGACATGTCCGCTCCTAGCGCTTCGGGTACCGCGACGGAAGTGGCGCCCGATCGCGATGAACGGCGCATTCGCGGACGCCGCCTGCCGCTGACCGCCATCTTCTTCAGCGTGACCCTGCTTGCGGCGATCGGCATCGGCGTGTTCTTTGCCATGCAGACCGGCGTGTTCAAGACGGCGGCGCAGCTCGATACGGCGCCGCCCGAGGCGCCACCAACCGTCGAGGACGACGATTTCACCCCGGCCGACGGCGCCAACGCGCCGGCCAAGCCTGGCGCCGCGGACCAGTCGCGCAACTGGATCAATGTGTTCTCGCCGACCGATCCGACGCATGTCGCCGCCCCGTCGGACGCCAAGGCCTCGGTGATGAAGGACGACACCGGTCCGTTCCTGCGCATCCAGTCCGGCCCCTCAGGTTCGGCGATCGCCTTCGATGTCGGGCAGGGTGTGCTGGAGAAGCTCGCCGGCAAGCACGCCGTATTCGACATCATCGCGCGTGCCGAGGACGGCAAGGACACGCAGATCTCCGTCGACTGCAATTTCGGCGAGCTCGGCGATTGCGGCCGCAAGCGCTACGCGGTCGGCCAGCAGCGCAACGAATATCTGTTCGACGTGCAGTTCCCCAACAAGCATCCAGGCTCGGCCGGAACCATCGCCGTCAATTCCGATTTCGACAAGCAGGGCAAGGCGGTCGACATCTACGAGATCCGCGTCTCGATCGAGCCGTAGGGCTCAGCGGTCGAGCAGCGCCTGCAGCGTCTCGATGCGGTCGGCCTCGTTGGCCGGCTTGTCCCAGCGCAGCCGTGAAATGCGGGGAAAGCGCATGGCGACCCCGGATTTGTGCCGAGTGGAGCGGTTGAGCCCCTCGAAGGCGACTTCCAGCACCAGGCCGTTGTCACGGTCCGCCCGCACCGAACGCACCGGTCCGAAGCGCTCGACCGTGTTGTCCCGAACATATTTGTCGATCTGCTTCAGTTCTTCGTCGGTGAAGCCGAAATAGGCTTTGCCGACCGGCACCAGTTCCTCCTCGCCCTCGGGTCCGGACCAGACGCCGAACGTGTAGTCGGAGTAGAAACTCGAGCGCTTGCCATGGCCGCGCTGGGCATACATCAGCACCGCGTCCACCGTGTGCGGATCGCGCTTCCACTTGAACCACGGGCCTTTCGGCCGGCCGGCGACATAGGGCGAATCCCAGCGCTTCAGCATCACGCCTTCGATGATCGGGTGCGGCGGCGCGCGGCGCAGGTTCTCCAGCGCCTGCCAGTCCGTGAAGGCGACGAAGGGCGACAGGTCGAAACGGCCGGGGTCGAGCGTTTTCACGAAGGTTTCGAGGCGGCCGCGCCGTTCCCGGAACGGCAATGCGCGAAGGTCTTCGTCGCCGAGCTGAAGCAGGTCGTAGCAACGCATGAAGGCAGGATATTGCTGCTGCATCTTCGGCGTGACCGTCTTGCGGTTCAGCCGCTGCTGCAAATCCGAGAAGGTCCCCGTCGCCTCACGCGGATCGCCGACCAGCAACTCGCCGTCCAGCGTCGCGGAAAAGTGCATGGCGTCTGCGAGGTCGGGAAAGGCGCCGGAGACATCGTCGCCGGTGCGCGAATAGAGCCGGCGGATGCCGCCTTCCGCCACCGCCTGGACGCGGATGCCGTCCCATTTCCATTCGGCGGCGTAATCCGCCGGGTCGAGCTTTTCGAGATCGCCGTCGCCGACCGGGTTCGACAGCATCACCGGGCGGAACAGCGCCATCGCCGTGTTGCGGGGTTTTTCGGCCTTGCCTTCCAGCCAGGCGAACAGCGCCGTATAGGGCGGCGACAGACCGTGCCAGAGCTCCTCGATTTCGGCGACGTCGACCTTGCCGAAATCCGCCAGCGCCTGTTTGGCGAGCCGCGCCGAGACGCCGATGCGCAGGCCGCCGGTGACCAGCTTGATGATGGCGAAGCGCGCCGAAATGCCGGCGCTGTCGAGCAGGCTGGCCAGCACTTTCGGTCCGTCCGAGCGGCTTGCCGCCTGCAGTTTGGCCACGACCTCGCCGAGCGTCGGCTCGCGGTTGGGGATCTTGCCCGGCGTCCGCGGCCAGACCAGCGACACCGTTTCGGCGAGATCGCCGACATAGTCGTAGGAGTAGCCGAACAGCACGGGATCCATCCGTTCTGTGACCAGCATGCGCAGCATGGCCGGCTTGACCGCGGCTATTGTGAGGTCACCGGTGATGGCCGCCAGCGCCAGCCCGCGATCCGGATCCTCGACGGTTCGGAAATAGTCGACCAGCAGCGTCAGCTTGCCGTTGCGCGACGGCGTCAGCACAAGGCGGTCGAGAAGTTCGGCGAAGCGGTTCATGGCTTCAATCGCCTTCGTCCTCATAGCCCACCAGATGCAGCGGCCGGGCGGCGATGCCTTCGAGCTCGCACCAGCGAACCAGCGCTTCCTCGCGGCCATGCGTCACCCAGATCTCCTCGGCGCCGGTCTCCTTGATGGTGGCGGTGAGTTCGTCCCAATCGGCATGGTCCGAGATGATTAGCGGCAGTTCGACGCCGCCTTGCTTGGCGCGCTGGCGGATGCGCATCCAGCCCGACGCAAAGCACGAGATCGGATCGGGAAAGCGCCGCGCCCAACGATCGGCGAAGGCCGATGGCGGGCCGACGACGATGGCGCCGGCAAAGTCATCCTTGCCGCCCTCGACCGTTGCCGGTTCGAGTGTCCCCAGGTCGATACCCTGGCTCTGATAGTATTCGCTGAGCCTGGCAAGCGCGCCATGGATGTAGAGCGGCCTGTCATAGCCGGCGTCGCGCAACAGCCGCATCACCCGCTGCGCCTTGCCCAGCGCATAGGCGCCGACCAGATGCGAGCGTTCGGGAAACTGCGCCGCCGATTTCAGCAGGCGGGCGATCTCTTCCGTGTCCGGTGGATGGCGAAAGACCGGCAGGCCGAAAGTCGCCTCGGTGATGAAGATGTCGCAACGGATCGGCTCGAACGGCGCGCAGGTTGCATCCTTTTGCCGCTTGTAGTCGCCAGAGGCGACGATGCGCGTGCCCTGATGCTCGACCGATATCTGTGCCGAACCCAGCACATGGCCGGCCGGATGGAAGCTGACGCTGACATCGTTCAGAGCGATCGTCTCGCCGAGCCGTGCGGCTTGGGTCGTTCCAGCAAAGTCCTCGCCGTAGCGCAGGGCCATAATGTCGAGCGTCTGCTGCGTCGCCAGCACCGAGCGGTGGCCGGAGCGTGCGTGGTCGGAATGGCCGTGCGTGATCAGCGCCCGGTCCACCGGCCGCACCGGGTCGATGAAAAAATCGCCCGGGGGGCAATAAAGGCCTTCGGGCCGGGGATGAAGCAGGTCGCTGGCGCGCATGGTCCCCAAGATAGGATATAATTCCGCTGCGGGAAGCCTGATGTCGGAGACTGCTGACTCTCCTGGGCAAAGGGCGCTCAATTCGGTTCAGCTTCGGCATCCTTTGCTCTAAAGAGGTGGCGGCCGGCCTCCGCCGGCGGAACCATCATCATGAAACCGCTTCAGACATCCTCCGGCGATTTGAACGCCGATCGCCGTGCCGACTATGCCGAGATGCTATTTGCCTCCGGCGATCGCACGGCGGCGGCCGAGCTGCTGCTCGGCGCATTGGAGCTGGCGCCGCAATGGGCAATGGGCTGGTTCCGCCTCGGCGAGATGCAGGAGACATCGGGCAGGCTCGACCTGGCGGCGCAGGGCTGGACGATGTCGCTGAAACTGGACCCGGCCGACCGCCAGGGCGCGGCCCTCAAACTGCAGCTGATCGGCAAGGCTCCGCTCGCCGCCGCGCCGCCCAGTGCTTTTGTCGAGGCGCTGTTCGACCACTATGCCGAGACATTCGAGGAGATGCTGGTCGGCAAGCTCGACTACCGCTTGCCCGAATTTCTCGAGCAGATGATTCGCAAGGCAAGGCCGGGTCGCTTCCGCGTGGCGCTCGACCTTGGTTGCGGAACGGGACTGATGGGCGAGAGGCTGAGGCCGATCGTCGACCGGCTGGAAGGGGTCGATATATCGGCCAGGATGCTGAAGAAGGCGCGGGCGAAAGGCATCTACCACACGCTGACAAAAGCGGATCTGCAGGGATTTTCCCATTCAGGCGAAAGGCCCGATCTGGTGACATCGGCCGATGTCCTGATCTACATCGGCGCGCTCGATGGTCTGGTGGGCACCGTTGCCGGCCTGCTCGCCGAAGGCGGCCTGTTTGCCTTCTCCGTCGAGACACTGGCGGACGACGGCGATTTCGCGCTGCAGCCCTCGCGGCGCTACGCCCATTCGCAGCCCTATGTCAGGCGGACACTGGAGGCCAACGGGCTTGCGATCCTGGCGCTGGAGCCAACCACCATCCGGCAGGATCGCCGCGAGCCCGTCAAAGGGCTGGGCGTTGTGGCGTGGAAGCCTCACGCCGTTTGAAGCGTGCATGAACACCATCCCGCTGCTGCGAAAAAGTCCGATTTGCGTGCGCGACTGATATTTGCGATCTGGTCGCGTCAGGGCGGGATATCAGGAGGAGCATATCGGATGCGCTGGAACATGATGATCTTGGCATCTTGCCTGGCAACGGCCGGCTGCGTCGGCAATTCGATGTCCGAGCGGCAGGACGCCGACGTAGAATCCTCCCTGCAGTACGACACCGTGCCGTGCGATCAATTGCTGGCGCAACGCAATGGCCTGGCGCAGCAATACAACCTGCCTGTGACCGCGAAGCCGACCTTCTCCAATCCCGCGATGGGTTTCGGTCCGTTCACGCCCGACATGCGCTCCAAGGCCAAGCGCGACAGCGACAAGGCGTCAGGCGAGATCGATGCCATGAACCGGTCGATCGAGCGCCGCGACTGCGGCAAGCCGGACAATCAGAAGAAGAAGTTCGCCCTGCCGAGCTGAAAATAGCAGCAGCTGTCCGACGAGAGTGATCGCCGGCAGCATGCTCGCGTCCGCGTAGGGGACGATCGATGAAACTCTCGGACCTTGGCGACCGCATCTGCATTCTGGGGCCGTCCAACAGCGGCAAGTCGACCCTGGCCGATGCGATTGCCCGCAAGCGTGGCCCGGAGCCCGTTCACCTCGATCTGCTTCATCATCTGCCCAACACCGACTGGGAGCCGCGTCCAAAGGCCGAATTCATTGCCTTGCATGACGGCGCGATCGCCAGCGAGCGTTGGGTGATGGACGGAAATTACTCGATCTGCATGCCGCAACGTTTCCGGCGGGCGACGGGAGTGATCCTGCTGGATATCTCCACGCCGGCAAGCCTGCTGCGTTATTTCAGGCGAAGCTGGTTTGAGAAGAACAGGCGCGGTGCCCTGGAAGGCGGACGCGACAGCGTCAAATGGGACATGATCCACCATATTGCCGTGACCACGCCGAAAAACCGCCAGAGATACCAGGCGATGTTCGAGGATCTCGACCTGCCGAAGCTGCAGCTGTCCTCCGTGAGAGCAATCAAGCAGTGCTTCAGGGACTGGGATCTGGCGATGTAAGACCCTGGCTAATATCCCGCCTTGCGATCCACCAGATTCTCGAGCTTTTCGCCGCGCTCGAAGGCGTCCATCTGGCGCAGCATGGTCGGCGCCAGGTGCATCGGATCGGAGGTCGCCGCGGCGTGCGGCGTCACGAACACTTTCGGATGGTTCCACAACGGGCTGGTCTTCGGCAGCGGTTCGACCTCGAACACGTCCAGGCTTGCCTCCTTCAGCGTGCCGTCATCCAGTGCCCGCCCGATGTCGGCATCCTTTTGCAGGCGGCCGCGTCCGGCATTGATCAGGACCGAACCGCCGAGGCCGTTGCGTTTGCGCAATTCCTTGAGCACGCCGTAATTGATGATGCCTTGCGTGTCCGGCGTCAGCGGCAAAAGCACGACAAGGATATCGGTCGCGTTGAGGAAGGGGATCAACCCGGCCTCGCCGGAATAGGTCGCCACCCCTTGCATCGGCCGCTCGGTGCGCGACCAGCCATTGACCGCGAAGCCGAGCGACAGCAGCACCGAGGCCGCGGCGCGGCCGAGATTGCCGAGCCCCATAATGCCGACGGATATGTCGCCGGCCGGCCGCTGCGGCGGCTCGTGCCAGATCTTCTTTTGCTGCTGCTGCCGGTAGAGCAGGCCCTGGCGATGATGATCGAGCACCCGCCAGACGACATATTCGGTCATGTATTGCGTGAGGTTGTCGGCGACGACCTTGACGATCGGCACGTCGGGCAGGCCGGGATCGGCGAAGATGTGGTCGACGCCGGCGCCGATGGAGAAGATGGCGCGCAGATTGGGCAGCGAAGACAACAAATTGGGCTTCTGCTTCCACACCACCGCATAGGTGATCGACGGATCCTTGGCGCCGTCCGGCTCCAGCACCACCTCGCGCTCGGCCGACAGAAGCTCGCGCCAGCGCTGCGGGTGAAAGCCGGTGACGGCAAGCAGAATGCGGCCTTTTTCCATCGCGATTCGTCTAGTCCTCTTTACGCAAATTACTCGCTGACGATGCCGACCGGCGCCGTCTCTATCTTGAAGGCGGCCGAGATCAGTGCCCGAGTATAGTCGGTTTGCGGATTTTCAAAAATCTGCTGGGAAGGGCCGGCTTCGACGATCTGGCCATTGCGCATGACGATGACGTCGTTGGCAAGCGCCCGGATGACTTTGAGATCGTGGCTGATGAAGAGATAGGCGAGGTCGTGCTTGGCCTGCAGATTGCGCAGGAGGTCGACGACCTGCGCCTGCACGCTCATGTCGAGCGCCGATGTGGGCTCGTCCAGCATGACGAAGCGCGGGTTGAGCACCATGGCGCGCGCGATCGCGACACGCTGGCGCTGGCCGCCGGAAAACTCGTGCGGATAGCGGTTGCGGGTCGCCGGATCGAGCCCGACCTCCTTCAGCACGTCCGCAACCTTGTCGTCGCGTTCATCGGGCGACAGTTTCGGCTCGTGGATCTTCAGGCCCTCCTCGATGATCTCGGCGATCGACATGCGCGGGCTGAGCGAGCCGAACGGATCCTGGAACACGATCTGCAATTCGCGCCTGAGCGGCCGCATGGCGTTGAAGGTGAGCTGGTTGATGTCGCGGCCGTTGAACCGGATGGTTCCCGTCGACGAGATCATGCGTGCCAGGGCCAGGCCGAGCGTCGTCTTGCCGGAGCCGGACTCGCCGACCACGCCCAGCGTCTGGCCGGCGCGCACGGTGACATCGATGCCGTCGACAGCCTTCACATGGTCGACCGTGCGGCGGAAGAAGCCCTGCTTGATCGGAAACCAGACTTTTATGTCCTTGCCGGCCATCACCGGCTTGGCGTCGGCGTTGGCGGCCGGTGGCTTGCCCTTCGGCTCGGCTGCCAGCAGGTGGCGCGTATAGGGGTGCTGCGGGTTGGCGAAGATCTCCTTGGTCGGTCCGGTCTCGACGATCTTGCCCTTGGTCATCACGCAGACCCGGTCGGCGATCTTGCGCACGATGCCGAGATCGTGGGTGATGAACAGCATCGACATGCCTTTGCGGCTTTTGAGGCCCGCGAGCAGTTCGAGGATCTGCGCCTGCACCGTGACGTCGAGCGCCGTTGTCGGCTCGTCGGCGATCAGCAGTTCCGGTTCGTTGGCCAGTGCCATGGCGATCATGACGCGCTGGCGCTGGCCGCCGGACAGCTGATGCGGATAGGCGTCGAGCCGCTTCTGCGGATCGCGGATGCCGACCTCGTTGAGCAGTTCCAGCGTGCGCGCCTTGGCTGGGCGGTCGGCCATGCCCTGATGCAGTTTCAGGATCTCGACGATCTGATGCTCGATCGTGTGCAGCGGATTGAGCGAGGTCATCGGCTCCTGGAAGATCATGGTGATCTTGTTGCCGCGCACTTGCCGCAATTGCTTCTCGCTCATCGCCAAAAGGTCGGCGCCCTCGAACAGGATTTTCCCCGAGGGATGGCTGGCGCTGGGGTAGGGCAGCAGTTTCAGCACCGACAGCGCAGAGACCGACTTGCCGGAGCCGGACTCGCCCACCAGCGCGATCGTCTCGCCCTTGGCGATGTCGAAGGAGATATGGTCGACGGCGACAGACTGGCCGCCGCCCTGGCTGAAGGCGACGCTGAGGTCCTGTACGCTGAGCAGAGGCGCTTCGCTCATTTGAACGTCTTGCGCGGATCGAAGGCGTCGCGAGTCGCCTCGCCGACAAAGACCAGCAGCGACAGCATCAGCGAGATGACGACGAAGCCGGAAATGCCGAGCCACGGCGCATTGAGGTTGCGCTGCGCCTGCTTCAGCAACTCACCGAGCGAGGCGGACCCCGGCGGCAGGCCGAAGCCGAGATAGTCGAGCGAGGTCAGTGTCGAGATCGAGCCCGAGAGCAGGAAGGGCATGAAGGTCAATGTCGCCACCATGGCGTTGGGCAACAGATGCCGGAACATGATGGTGCGGTTGGGCACGCCGAGCGCGCGGGCGGCGTTGACGTACTCGAAGTTGCGGGCGCGCAGGAACTCGGCCCGCACGACGCCGACCAGCGCCACCCAGGAGAACAACAGCATCAGCCCGAGCAGGATGAAGAAGCCCGGCGGCAGGATGGCGGCGACGATGAGCAAGAGATAGAGCACCGGAATTGCCGACCAGATTTCGATGAAGCGCTGGAACAGCAGGTCCGTCCAGCCGCCGAAATAGCCCTGCAGGGCGCCGGCGCCGACGCCGATCAGGGCAGAGCCGGCGGTCAGGATCAGCCCGAACAGCACCGAGATACGGAAACCGTAGATGACGCGCGCCAAGACGTCGCGTGCCTGGTCGTCGGTGCCGAGCCAGTTCCAGTTGCCGACGATGCAGGCGGGGTCGGCAGCCCCTTGCGGATACTGGTTGCAGCGCTTGGCGGCGTCATACTGCCAGGACGGCTTGGCCGGTGCGGCTTCCGGAATGGCATTGTTGACGGTCTGGTAGGAATAGCGGATCGGCGGCCAGATCATCCAGCCATTGGCGTTGATCTCGTCCTGGATCACCGGATCGCGATAGTCGGTGACGGCATAGAAGCCGCCGAACTTTTCCTCCGGGTAGGCGACCAGCACCGGAAACAGGATCTCGCCCTTGTAGGAAGCGATGATCGGCTTGTCGTTGGCGATGAATTCGGCAAACAGCGACAGCACGAACAGGACAAGGAAAATCCACAACGACCAGTAGCCGCGCCTGTTCGCCTTGAAATTCTGCAGGCGGCGCTTGTTGAGCGGCGACAGGAACGGCCGTGGCATCCGCTCCGGCACCACGCCGGCGGTGACGCTCGCCTCCGACATCAGACGTCTCTCCGCTCGAAATCGATGCGCGGATCGACCCAGGTGTACATCAGGTCGGACAGCAATCCGACGAACAGGCCGAGAAGCGAGAAGATGTAGAGGTTTGCGAACACCACGGGATAGTCGCGCTCGACCACCGATCGGAAGCCGAGCAGACCGAGGCCATCGAGCGAGAAGATGTTCTCGATCAGCAGCGAACCGGTGAAGAAGGCCGAGATGAAGGCGCCGGGAAAGCCGGCAATGACGATCAGCATGGCATTGCGGAAGACATGGCCATAGAGCACCTGCCGCTCCGACAGGCCCTTGGCCCGCGCCGTCACCACATATTGCTTGCGGATTTCCTCCAGGAACGAGTTCTTGGTCAAAAGCGTCGTCGTTGCGAAGGCCGAGAGCACCAGCGCCGTCAGCGGCAGGGTCATGTGCCAGGCATAGTCGGCGATCTTGGCCGGCCAGGACAACTGGTCCCAATTGTCCGAGACGATGCCGCGCAACGGGAACCAGTCCCAGAACGAGCCGCCGGCGAACAGCACCATCAGCATGATGCCGAACAGGAAGCCGGGAATGGCATAGCCGACGATGACGACGCCGCTGGTCCAGACGTCGAAGGGCGTGCCGTCCTTGACCGCCTTGCGGATGCCGAGCGGAATGGAGATCAGATAGGACAAGAGCGTGATCCAAAGGCCGATCGAGATCGAAACCGGCATCTTCTCGAGGATCAGGTCAAGCACCGAGATATCGCGGAAATAGCTGTTGCCGAAATCGAACCGGATGTAGTTCCACAGCATCATGCCGAAGCGCTCAAGCGGCGGCTTGTCGAAGCCGAACTGCTTCTCCAGCTTCTTGATGAATTCCGGATCGAGCCCCTGCGCGCCGCGATATTTCGAGCTGACGTCGCCGGCGACGTCGAAATTGGAACCGCCCGCATCGCCGCCGCCACCGCCGAGGCGGTCGCTGCCGCCCTGATTGGTCAGCTTGGCGATGACCTGCTCGACCGGGCCGCCCGGCGCGAACTGGAT
This sequence comes from Mesorhizobium sp. 131-3-5, assembly GCF_016756575.1. Lineage (NCBI taxonomy): Bacteria > Pseudomonadati > Pseudomonadota > Alphaproteobacteria > Hyphomicrobiales > Phyllobacteriaceae > Mesorhizobium > Mesorhizobium sp. 131-3-5. The sequence continues at coordinate 71,637 of NZ_AP023254.1, read as the reverse complement.
GACGGCGAAGGAGATCGCCATGATGCCGAACAGGGTCGGGATCATCAAAAGGATGCGGCGCAGTATATAGGCGCCCATCAGGCTTCCTGCCCTTTTTGGACTGAGATCTCAGCCTTTGCCAATTTTTGCCGCCTTGCCCTTATCGCCCCACCACAGCGCCTCGACCGGAAAGCCGAAATCGGGTTTTTGCTCGGGAAAGCCGAACATGTCCCAATAGGCGCTTCGGTGATTCGCCAGGAACCAACTAGGAATCCAATCGCACCGCGCGCGCAAGACCCGGTCGAGCGCCCGCATTGCCACGGTCAGGCTTTCGCGGTCCTTTGCGGCCCCCACCGCGTCGATCAGCGTGTCGATAGCCGAGTTTGCGACACCCGGCAGGTTGCGCGAGCCGGAGAGATTTGCAGATCTGGAATGGAAGAAACCTTCGAGATCGTCGCGCGTCGGTGTCGCGCTGAAGGAGAAGGCGGCAGACAGCAGATCGAAATCGAATGTGGCCTGTCTGGCCTGGTATTGGGCCGAGTCCACCAGCCGGATCGTGGCGTCGATACCGATCGCCTTCATATTGGCGACCCAGGGCGAATAGACCTGAACGAAGGTATCGTCGTCGACCATGAACTCGGCCGAAAGCCGGCCGCCCTTGTCGTTGACGACGAAATCGCCGGACCGTTTCCAACCCGCCGCGGCCAGAAGTTTTGCCGCCTGGCCAAGCAGCTTGCGATCACGGCCGGTGCCGTCCGATGCGGGCTGGCTTACCGCCGTGCCGAACGCTTCTGCCGGGAGCTGGCCGCGCAGCGGCTCCAGCAGCGCCAGCTCTTGCAGGGATGGTACACCCTCGGCGCGAAAATCCGATTTCTCGAAGCAGGACTGCGAGCGCTCGTAAGAGCCATAGAAGAAGTTCCGTCGTGTCCACTCGAAATCGAAGCAAAGCGCAATTGCCTGGCGCACCCGCGCATCGCGAAACTGTTCGCGCCGCTGATTGACCGCCGTTCCCTGCATCGTCGGTCGCTTCTCGGCCGGGAATTCGTGCTTGACCACCTTGCCTGCGGTCAGTGCGGGAAAGTCGTAGGCGGTCGCCCAGACGCGTGAGGTGAATTCCTCGCGGTAGGTGATCTCGCCCTTCTTGAATGCCTCGAAGGCGGCGGTGCGGTTCTGGTAGAATTCGATGCGGATACGATCGAAATTGTTTTGTCCCCGATTGACCGGGAGTTGGCGGCCCCAATAATCCGCGACCCGATCGTATTCGATCCAGGCGCCGGCCGAGAAGCGGCCGACCTTGTAAGCGCCGGAGCCGAGCGGCGGGTTCAACTGCGAGGAGTCGAACGGATTGGCCGTGTAGAAAGCCTTCGACAGGATGGGGAATTCCACGACGTTGAGCACGGTGCGAGCCGATTGCTTGCCGGAAAAGGTAAGCCGCAATGTGTGGTCGTCAACGGCAACTGCCTCGACCATGTGTGTCAGCGACAGCGACAGGTCTGGGTGGCCCTTGTCCTTGTAGAGCGAGAAGGTGAAGGCGGCATCCTGTGCCGTCAGCGGTGACCCGTCATGGAAGCGCGCTTCGGGACGAAGCGAGAAGGTGAAGGAGTTCCGGTCGTCCGACAGCGTTACGCCGTCGGCGATCTGGCCGTATACGGCGTCGGGCTCGTCGAGCGCGCGCACCATCAGCCCGTCGAAACACATCTCCATGCGCGGCGGCGCATCGCCCTTGTCGGTGAAGGAGTTCAGCGTGTTGAAGGTCTGAGTATCCTGGTTGTAGCCCCAGTTCGGCGGCGAGAAATTGAAGATCCCCCCAGCCGGCGCGTCCGGATTGACATAGTCGAAATGCGCAAAATCCGGTCTGTATTTGAGGTCGCCGAAGGCGGAGAGCCCATGCAATTTCACGCCGGTCGCGATATCGGCGAAGGCTCTGCCCGGCAACAGGGCCCCGGCAGCGGCGGCCCCGCTCAATGCCAGGAAATCGCGGCGCGGCAGCATCGTCATCAATTGCCGCCCTTGTATTTGGCGGCCAGCGCCTTCTCCTTGTCGAGGTCGATCCACCAGGAGTCGATATCGGCACCGACATAGGCAGGCTGCTTGTCGGGGAATTTGAACTTGTTCCAATAGGCCAGCCAGACCGCCGATCGATAATATTGCGGCACGACGTAGAAGTTCCACAGCAGCACCCTGTCGAGCGCATGTGTGGCGGCGACAAGATCCTCGCGGTCCGTGGCGAAGATGATGCGGTCGACCAGGGCGTCGACGGTCGGATCCTTGATTCCCATCAGATTGCGCGAGCCTGGCGTGTCGGCGGCCTTCGAGCTCCAGAAGTCCCGCTGTTCATTCCCTGGTGAATCCGATTGGCCGAACAGACCCGTGACGACGTCGAAATCGAAATGGTTGACCCGGTTGATGTACTGCGTCTGATCGATGATGCGCAGGGAAGCGTCTACGCCGATCTTGCGCAGGTTGGCGATATAGGGACTGGCGATCACCTGGTCGGTGTCGTTCCAGCCGAGGATCTCGAACTTGAACGGAGCGCCTGTCTTGGCGTTGACCATCTTGCCGCCCTTGATCACCCAGCCTGCCTTGGCGAAGAGATCGACCGCCTGCTTCAGGTACTTCCGTTCTGCCTGCGGCGAATCGTAGACCGGCAGCTTGAATTGCTGCGTGAAGAGTTCGGGTGGCAGCTTGTCACGATATTTCTCGAGGATATCCAATTCCTTGCCTTGTGGCAGCCCGCTCGACGCCAATTCGGTACCCTGGAAATAGCTCGACATGCGGGTGTTGAAGCCGAAGAACAGTGTGCGATTCATGCTCTCGAAATCGAACGGGATGGTCAGTGCCTCGCGGACAAGCCGGTCCTGGAACAGCGGCCGTCGCTGGTTGAGGACAAAGCCCTGCATCGGCTGCGGCGATTGGGTTTGGAAGTCCTTCTTGATGACGTCACCGGCCTGGATGGCTGGGAAATTATAGGCGGTCGCCCATTTGCGGGAGCTGTACTCGCGATTGATGTCTTCCAATCCGCCCTTGGTGAAAGCCAGCCAGGCGGCATTGTCGTCGAGGATGTAGGTATATCGGCGCGTGTCGAAATTCTCGCGGCCGATCTTCACCGGCAGCTTGGCGGCCCAATAGTCCGGCACGCGCTGCCAGACGATTTCCGAGCCCGGCTTGAAGCTGGCGATCTTGTAGGCCGCCGATCCCAGCGGAATCTCCAGCGTTGGCTTGGTGACGTCGCGCTTCTTGCCATTGGCGTCGGTGCCTTCCCACCAGTGCTTCGGCAGCACGGCGAGGTCGCCGATGATCTTCGGCAGTTCTCGGTTACCCTTCTGGTTGAAATGGAACTCGACCTCGCGGTCGGAGATCGCCACCGCGTCGGTGACGTTCTCGAAATAGCGGCTGTATTGTGGGCTGTTCGCTTTCAACACCTGGAACGACCAGATCACGTCGTCGACGGTGATCGGCTGGCCGTCATGCCATTTCGCGCGCGGGTCGAGCCGGTAGGTCGCCGAGGAATAGTCAGCCGGATATTTGTAAGCGTCGGCGATCAGCGGGTGGCTGGTGCTGCCCTCGTCGGTCGCTTGCTCCATCAGCGTGTCGTAGAGCAGGCCGCCGCCGAAGCCGACGAGCCCCGCCGCCGGCGATCCCTGAACAATGTAGGGGTTGAAGCTGTCATAAGTGCCGAGCAGCACCGAATTCAACGTGCCGCCCTTGGGCGCGTTCGGGTTCACGTAGTCGTAGTGCTGAAAATTGTCACCGTACTTGGAATCGCCGATCAGCGATGAGGTGGTCCGCCACTCGTCGGCCAGGGTCGCCTGCAGTCCCGCCGCCAGAAGGGCCGCTGCCAGCAACGACCTGAGAAGCGTTCGGCCAACCGTCATGCACTATCCTCTTCGCGATGCGTTTCTCCGGACCATCCAGAAAGGGCAATCTAGATGATTTGGCGCTCGTGAAAACCGCCATGCGCGGCTTTGTCGCCGCATATGCGTTTTTCCTAACAAAAAGCCGGGCAGAACCCGGCTTTTCTATGAACGCTTTGATGACAATTCGGTTATTTGGCCGGTGCTGCCGGAGCCGCGGGAGCGGCAGGTTTGGCCGGTGCAGCGCCATCAGCCGGCTTCGCCGGAGCGGCGCCATCGGCCGGCTTGGCGGGCGCGCTGGCGTCGGCGGCGGCACCCGGTGCCGGCAGCGGCTTGGGATTGTCCGACAGCGTGCGCAGATAGGCAATGACGTTGGCGCGGTCCTCGTCCTTGGGCAGGCCGGCGAAGCCCATGGCCGTGCCCTTCACGAATTTCTTCGGCGAGGTGATGAAGTGGTTGATGTTGTCGTAGGTCCACTTCTCGGTGCCGCCCTTGGAAAATTCCTTCATGCCGGCCGAATAGGCGAAGCCTTCATGTTCGGCGACAGGACGGTCGACGAGGTCCCACAGATCGGGGCCGACCTTGTTGGGTCCGCCCTTTTCACCGGAATGGCAAGCTTGGCATTTCTTGAAGACGGCAGCACCCGCCTCGACATTGGCAGTCTGCAGCAGATCAGCGATCGGCTTGGCTGCGGCGGCCGGCGCTGCTGCGCCGCCTTCGGCGGGCTCGGCTGCCTCGATGGCGAAACCGGGCTTTTCAGGAGCCGGCGAGGCAAACAGCGCGTCAGATACCAGGCCGACCGAGAAAACGACGAAAACGGTTCCGAGCAATCCGGCGAGCAGTTTGTTGACTTCGTTGGAATCCATACGCCCCTTGCTCCCTTTTCCGGCGGACCGAACCGTCCACTCCGTCCGTCGGTATCGAGACCTGCCCTCCAGAGCCGGTCAAATCGGGCGGAAACTAGGTCTTTTGCTCCGGCGTTGCAACACCTATAAGGGCGCTGCCAGTGAGACCTTTTGCCACTTTTCCCCTCCTCTTTTCGAACGCCTTGCCACAGCGATGTCCACCTTGATCCTGATACCGGCCCGCATGGCCTCCACCCGCCTGCCGGGCAAGCCGCTGGCCGACATATCCGGCGCGCCCATGATCGTCCATGTCGCCCGCCGCGCGGCCGAAGCCGGCCTCGGCCGGGTGGTGGTGGCGACCGACACGCAAAGCGTCGCCGAAGCGGTGCGCGCGCATGGTTTCGAGGCGGTGATGACGCGCATCGACCATGAATCCGGCTCCGACCGCATCCACGAGGCGCTGGCCGCGCTCGATCCCGGACGCAAGGTCGAAACGATCGTCAATGTGCAGGGCGACCTGCCGACCATCGATCCCGGCATCATCGCCGCCTCGCTCAGGCCGTTCGAGAACGCGGCGGTGGATATTGCCACGCTTGGCGTCGAGATTGTCCGCGACGAGGAAAAGACCAACCCGAACGTCGTCAAGATCGTCGGTTCGCCGCTCTCCGGCACACGGCTGAGGGCGCTCTATTTCACCCGCGCCACAGCACCTTGGGGCGAGGGGCCGCTCTATCACCATGTCGGCCTCTACGCCTATCGGCGTGCCGCGCTCGAACGCTTCGTCGCGCTGAAACCGTCGCCGCTGGAGCGCCGCGAGCGGCTGGAGCAGTTGCGGGCGCTGGAAGCCGGCATGCGCATCGACGCCGAGATCGTCCGGTCGCTGCCGCTCGGCGTCGACACACCGCAAGACCTTGAGCGCGCCCGAACCATCCTTTCAAACTGAGAAATCCCTTCGACACCCGTGAATCGAGACCTGGCCCATGCCTGAAAAGACCAACAGAATATCCTTCCAGGGCGAGCCGGGCGCCAATTCCGACACCGCCTGCCGCAACGTCTATCCCTCGATGGAGCCGTTGCCGTGCCCGACCTTCGAGGATGCGTTCAACGCGGTCGAGACCGGCAAGGCCGACCTCGCCATGATCCCGATCGAGAACACCATCGCCGGACGCGTCGCCGACATCCACCATCTGCTGCCGGAATCGCGGATGCACATCGTCGGCGAATATTTCCTGCCGATCCATTTCCAGCTGATGGTGCTGCCCGGCGTCAAACGCGACGAGATCAAGACCGTGCACAGCCACATCCACGCGCTTGGTCAGTGCCGCAAATACATCCGCAAGAACGGCTGGAAGGCGGTCGTCGCCGGCGATACGGCCGGTGCCGCCAAGATGATCTCCGAGGTCAAGGACCGCACCATGGCCGCGCTGTCGCCGGCGCTGGCCGCGACGCTCTACGGGCTCGATATCATCGAGAAAAATGTCGAGGACACGGACTCCAACGTCACCCGTTTTGTCGTCCTGACCAAGAGCAAGCAATGGGCCGAGCGGCCGTCAGCCGACACCAAGATGATGACGACTTTCATCTTCCGCGTCCGCAACGTGCCGGCGGCCCTCTATAAGGCCATGGGCGGTTTCGCCACCAACGGCATCAACATGACCAAGCTGGAGAGCTACCAGCTCGGCGCCTTCACCGCGACGCTGTTCTACGCCGACATCGAGGGCCATCCCGACGATCCGCTGGTCAAGCTGGCGCTGGACGAGCTTCGCTTCTTCTCCCGCGAAGTGCGGATCCTGGGCGTCTACCCGGCCAGCAAGTCGCGTGAACAGTGGAAAGTGGCTGACTGATTGCCTTGAGCGTGATCGCTGGACAAACGGAAACCGTTTGTCCGAGAAAACCGGTTCCCACTTTACAAGATCATCTAAATCACAGCGCCCAGCGGCACATAGTCGATCTCGAGAAATTTCTCGACCTCAGGCACCCAGCGGTCGCGCACGAAGGCGACATGGTCGGGATGGTCGTTGTATCTGGTGTAGGCTGCCTGGTTGGCGAACTCCATCGAGAAGCCGAATCGATAGTCGTTCTTGGGGCTGATCTGCCGCAATTGCTCGAAATGCGTGACGCCCCGGATCGCCGTCAGGATTTTCTTGGCGTCGACGAGGAACCGCTTTTCCTCGAGCGAGTGCGGTGGGTGCTTCAACGTGAAGACGACGGTGTGACGGATCATTTGTCTCTCCTGCAATGACGTTCAGTATTCGCTGTCGACCCAGGCGCGGATGAGGTGATGCGCGATCGCCCCTTTCGGCGGCGTGACCAGATTGTCGGCATGCTCCCGGGCCAGCATCAGACGCACCTCGTCGCGGCCGAACCAGCGGCAGTCTTCCAACTCGTTGAGGTCGGCCTGGATGTCCTCGTTGAGCGGCTCGCCGAAGCAGCCGATCATCAGCGAATAGGGAAACGGCCAGGGCTGGCTGGCATGGTAGACGACGCGGCCGAGCCGGATGCCGGCTTCCTCCAGCGTTTCGCGGCGCACCGCGGCCTCGATCGTCTCGCCCGGTTCGATGAAGCCGGCAAGCGCCGAATACATGCCCGGCGCGAAATGCCGGCCGCGCCCGAGCAGGCATTTTTCCCGCGTCGCCGTCAGCATGATCGCCACCGGGTCGGTGCGCGGAAAATGCTCGGTGCCGCAATTCGGGCAATGGCGTTTGTAGCCGCCGGCCCGCATTTGCGATTGCGTGCCACATTTGCTGCAGAAACGATGGCTGGCATGCCAGGCGAGCAGGGCCGCCCCTTGCGCCATCGCCCCCGCCGCCGCTTCGTCGATCAGCCCTTGCATGTAGACCGACCGATAGTCGATCGCCTTGACGGTCTCGGGCAGCTGTTCGGCCTCGATTGCGACAGGCATCGCCAGCACCGGCCCCTGTTCGGAAAAGCCGAGCAGCACAGCCCCGGCGAAGGACGGCTTGAAGGGTTCGCTCCCTGCGGCGTCGAACCAGGGATCGAGACTGCCGCTATTACCAAGCTTCAGGTGGAGCCGGCCGCCATTCATCAGCAAAAGCCGCGTCGTTGGATCCGCCAGCGCCTTGTCGACCGAATCGTCGGCTCGATTCTCGGATTGCCGGTCGATCGTATTGCCGGCAAAGCCGACGAACTGGCTCGGCTCGCGCAAAGGCGCGTCAAACAGGCGGAAGCTCATGCGGTCTCTGATGCTTTGGGATGGACATGTCTGGGAATGAACGTGTCTTGGAACAAACACTGGGGAAGGCTTATAGCGCCGCCCTTATGGTTTCGGCAAACCGGCGCAGGTCGGAACGCTGATAGGGCTCGCGCAGGCCATACCCCCACACCGGGCCGGGCCAGCCGGGATCGCCTTCTGACCGAGCGACGATATGGATATGCAGTTGGCGCACTATATTGCCGAGCGCGCCGGTGTTGATCTTGGTGCAGCCGCTGACTTTCTTCAGCGCCTGCGCCACCATATTGGTCTCGAAGGTCAGCATCGCCTGGTCGAGCGGCGTCATGTCGTGGATTTCTTCCGCGCCCGGCCGCTGCGGCACCAAGACCAGCCATGGCCAGCGGCGATCGTTCATCACCCGCAATTCGCACAGCCCAAGCCACATCAACTGCTCGCTGTCCGCCTCCAGCCGGGCATCCAGCGTGAATCCGGCCTTCAGGCCCGGCAACATCGGCGTTTCCCTTGCTTTTCTTGGTTTCTTCAAACCATGAACGCTAGAGCGGCTGCATCGGGGCTGCAAGCAAATCTCTTGTGTGATCGCGCCGATTTGCCTGCGCACTTGCATTTCGTCGCGCAATTGCCGATATGGACAGCGGGAGGTTGGTGGTGGACGATCCACTCGCCAACCGGGTCAGGTCCGGAAGGAAGCAGCCCTAACGAGCCCGGAACGGGTCATTGTTCCAGCCTCCCACCTCATCGGCCCTCCTCGCGACATTGACGACGCATTGCAGCGCGGGCGAGACTATGCGCAGGAACGGCGCCTTGGGGCGCGGCCTTTTGGAGCTTAACGGGCGAATGAGCGAAGCCGGAAATTCGGGGCCAAAAAGCCCGGAGAATGGAAAGGCCGCCGCCTACCGCGTGCTGGCGCGCAAATACCGTCCTTCGAATTTTTCCGAGCTGGTCGGCCAAGAGCCGATGGTTCGCACCCTCACCAACGCCTTTGCCACGGGCCGCATAGCCCAGGCCTGGATGCTGACCGGCGTGCGCGGTGTTGGCAAGACCACCACGGCGCGTATCCTGGCACGGGCGCTGAACTACAAGACCGCGACCGTCGACCAGCCTTCCGTCGACCTCGCCGTGCTCGGCGAGCATTGCCAGGCGATCATGGAAGGCCGCCATGTCGACGTCATCGAGATGGACGCCGCCTCGCACACCGGCATCGACGACATCAGGGACATCATCGAGCGCGTGCGCTATGCGCCGGTCGCGGCCCGCTACAAGGTCTACATCATCGACGAAGTGCACATGCTGTCGACGCAGGCCTTCAACGGCCTGCTGAAAACGCTGGAAGAGCCGCCGCCGCACGTCAAATTCATTTTCGCCACCACCGAAATCCGCAAGGTTCCGATCACCGTCCTGTCGCGCTGCCAGCGCTTTGACCTCAGGCGCATCGACGCCGGCGCGCTGGTCGCGCATCTCTCCTCGATCGCCGACAAGGAAGGCATTTCGGTCGACGACGACGCGCTGGCGATGATCGCGCGCGCGGCCGAAGGCTCGGCTCGCGATTCGCTCTCCATCCTCGACCAGGCGATCGCGCACGGCGCCGGCGCCGTCAGCGCCGAAGCGGTGCGGGCCATGCTGGGCCTGGCCGACCGCGCCCGCATCGTCGACTTGTTCGAACATGTGATGAAGGGCGACGTGGCGGCGGCACTCGCCGAATTCCGCACGCAATACGACACCGGCGCCGATCCGGCTGCCGTGCTGACCGATCTTGCCGAATTCAACCATCTCGTCACCCGGTTGCGTTTCGTGCCGACCGCCATGGACGATGCGTCGCTGTCGCAGGACGAGCGCCAGCGCGGCGCCGATTTCGCCAGGGCGCTGTCGGTCCGCGTGCTGTCGCGGACCTGGCAGATGTTGCTCAAGGGCATTCCCGAGGTGCAGTCCTCCAACCGGCCGGTCAGTGCCGCCGAAATGGTGTTGATCCGGCTGGCGCACGCCGCCGACCTGCCGACTCTGGACGAGGCGTTGCGATCACTGGACGGGGCAGCAACAGCTCAGAATGGCGCACCGCGCCCGAATGGCGCCCCTGCCGGTCCTGGCAATGGCGGCGCGGCCAGCGCGGTGGCGCAGGCGCGCATGCCATCCGGTTCCGGTGGCGCGCAGACCATGCGGCTGGTCGAGGCCTCGCCGGCGCCGGCCGCCTTCGTCGCACCGCCCGCGCCGGTTTCCGAGCCACAGCAGGTGCCGGTCAGGTCGCTGGCCGACATCGTTGCGCTTGCCGACGCGCAGCGGGACATAGCCTTCAAGGTGCTGGTCAAGCGTTGCATCCGTCCCGTCCGCTTCGAGCCTGGCCGCATCGACGTCAGCCTGACCGACGATGCGCCCAAGCTGCTGCTCAACGACCTGACGACGAAACTGCGCGCCTGGACCGGCCGCAACTGGCTGGTGTCGCTGTCGAAGGAAGAGGGCGGCCAGACACTAGCCGAATTGGAATCGACCAAGCGCGAAAATGCCTTCCTCGATGCCAAGAGCGATCCGACTGTCGCCGCCATCCTGGCGCGCTTTCCCGGCGCCAAGATCATCGACGTGCGCATTCCCGACGCGCCGGAGGCAGACGCGACCGAAGCCGAAGTGCCGGTCGAGCCGCCGGCGGATGACGACGAGACCTGAAAAACCAAGACAAGGATCGGACCATGAAAGATCTTCTCGGCCTGATGGGTAAGGCGAAGGAAATGCAGGCCAAGTTCCAGGCCATGCAGGATGAGATCGCCACGGTCGAATCCGTCGGCCAGGCCGGCGGTGGCCTGGTCAGCGTCACCTTGAGTGGTAAGTTCGAGATGAAGTCGCTGAAGATCGACCCGTCTTTGTTCAAGGAGGATGAGGTCGAGATCCTCGAGGATCTGATTCTGGCTGCCCATAATGACGCCAAGGCCAAGGTCGAGCAGATCATGCAGGAAAAGACCAAGGCGCTGACCGCTGGCCTGCCGATCCCGCCGGGAATGAAACTGCCGTTCTGATGCGTCTCGCCCAAGACCGTGCAGCGGTTTTGGGGCAACGGCATGCATGAAAGTTTAACTCAGCGGCGATGCGCCCATGACCGAAGAGCCGTCCGAAAGACTGATCGAGCAACGTATCCGCAACAGGATCTACGAGATTCTGGAAATTCTGGCCGATTGCGATGCCGGCGTCGATATTGTCGGCATCAAGGGCTACTTCTACCTGTTCGAGGATTTCGTGCACCGGCCGTCGATCGAGGCCGGCACGTCGGCGCTTTCGAAGGACGAGCGCGCTGTCGTGCTGGAGATCGCCGAATTCCTCGAGGCGGCCTCCGAAACAAATCCCGACTTCACCAAAGCCGAATTCATCGACAGCGACTGGCCGGGAAAGATCGCGCCGGCGGCCAGGGACGCGCGGGCGCTGTTTCTCAGGCGCGGCCTATTTTCAGAGAAATTCGAGGAGCTCGAGCCTGGTCAGCCGGCTGCGATTGCGGCCGGGAGGTAGCGATTCCCCGGACAAACGGGACGCAGTTTGCCCTCGGCAATTGCGGCGAAACCAGGAGAGAGCGGTCATCGCTTTCGTGAAATGACGGCTCGATCTATCTGGAAAGGCTCAAAATTGTGCCTTTTCGGCAACAGTATGTTGTTAATAACGTTTTGGCCATCATTTTGCCCGAAAGTGTCTCATTCTTGCCGCAGCCTGGGGGCGGGCATCGAAGTGAGAGGGTAACCTGTTGATCGTTACGCGATGGAAGACGCCGCTGTTGCTCGGCGTCATCACGTCTCCCCTGTTTTTGGCTGCCTGCAGCCAGACCACTTCGCACGGCATGTCTGTTGCAGGCCTGACAGATGCCATCACGCCGAGCTTCCTGACGTCGCGCGCCTCCAGCCACTCGCCGAAGGACAGGGAGTGCCTGGAAAGGGCGATGTTCTTCGAATCCAACCGCTCGAGCCGCGATGGCATGATCGCTGTCGGCACCGTGGTCATGAACCGGTTGCGCTCCGGCAACCACGGCAGCACCATCTGCCAGGTGGTCGGCGAGCCGGGGCAATTCGCGCCGGGCGTCATGACCCGGCCGATGAATTCGCGCGCCATGCCCGATGTCGAGGAAGCGGCCGACGCAGTGCTCAAGGGCGAGCGCAAGGCCAAGCTGAAGAACACGATGTATTTCCACACGGCGGGTCTGCGCTTCCCCTACAAGAACATGCACTACACCATGGTTGCCGGCGGCAATGCCTTCTACGAGAAGCGCGGCCGCAACTGGCAGCCGCTGCCGGATGAACCAATGGTGGCGGTTGCCCCGGCCGGGTCCGAGATCGTGAAACCGGCCGCGCCGGTGACGATGGTTGCCTCGGCCGAGCCGGCGCGCCCCGCCAAAACGTCCCGGACCGCTCCGGCGCAGCAGGTCATCATGACCGCCGCCGCAGAACCAGCTCGTCAGCTCAAGACCAAGACCGCCCCGGCTCAAGAGACCTTTGTGACCGCGGCTGCGGCGCCCGCGGCGAAGTCGGCGCGCGTGGCCGTGAAGCCGACAATGGTCGCGATGCAGGAGCCGATGGAAGAACCGGATGCCGCCCGTTTCGGCGGAACCTTGAACACCCGCGTCATTTCCTCGGTTCAGGGTGCGCCGCAAGAGGCGGCGATGGGATTCCAGTCGACGCCTGAGAACACCGACGCCATCGGTGCGATGATCGTCAGCCAGTCTCGACCGCTCGAGGTCAACTGATTCGTACCGCCACGGCTTCGCGTGGCAGCATGGCGACCATGCGCGAACGCGGGATGTTCCAAAGCGCTCCAATATTTGTTTTGACGCTATTCCCATGGGAAAGCGCTTTGCGCTTTTCCCGGGAAAACCGCTTCGCACTTTTCCTGAAATTGCTCTAGATCAGAGCAATGTCCAAGCGAATCGCCGGTCCCGAGATCGAACGCCTGATCCAGCTCCTGGCCAAGGTGCCGGGGCTCGGGCCCCGTTCGGCCAGGCGCGCTGCCCTGCATCTGATCAAGAAGAAGGAACAGCTGCTGTCGCCGCTCGCCGCCGCCATGGGCGAGGCGGCCGACAAGGTGCGCATCTGTTCAACTTGCGGCAATGTCGACACATCGGACCCTTGCATGATCTGCACTGATCCGCGCCGCGACGCCGCCACCCTCATCGTCGTCGAGGACGTCTCGGATCTCTGGGCGTTGGAGCGGGCAGCCGCCATGAACGTGCGCTACCATGTGCTCGGCGGCACGCTGTCGCCGCTCGACGGCATCGGCCCCGACCAGCTCAACATCCGCTCGTTGATCGACCGCGTCGCCGGCGGCGAGGTCAAGGAGATCATCCTCGCCGTCAACGCAACGGTCGAGGGCCAGACCACCGCGCACTACCTCACCGACCAGCTGTCCGGCTTCGACATCAAGGTGACGAGGCTGGCGCATGGCGTACCGGTCGGCGGTGAACTCGACTATCTCGACGAGGGCACGCTCGCCGCCGCGCTGCGCTCACGGACGGCGTTTTGACGCAATTAGCGGGAAGGGTGCGGATCATGATTGTTGCGCGCCCTTCGAGGCTGGTGCCAAGCACCGATACCGAACGCGGACTTCGCCAGCTCTGTCTGGCATTTTTCCTGGCTGCGCTTGCCTTCCTCGTCTTTTCTGCCCCCGCCTCGGCCGCCAAGATCGACGACCAATTCCGCGCCTGGCTGCAGAACGACCTCTGGCCCGAGGCCAAGGCCAAAGGCATTTCCAAGCAGACATTCGATGCCGCCTTCGATGGCATAAAGCCCAATTTGAAGCTGCCCGACCTTGTCATGCCCGGCGAGAAGCCGAAGGCGCCGCAGAAGCAGCATCAGGCCGAGTTCGGCTCGCCCGGCGCCTATTTCGCCGAGAAGACGGTTCGTGCGGTGACGTCAGGCGGCCGCGCGCGCGAAGCCGCCAACGCCAGGACGCTTGCCGCGATTGAAAAGCGCTATGGCGTGCCCGGCGAGATCCTCCTGGCGATCTGGGGCCGTGAGACCGGCTTCGGCGCGGCAAAGATGCCTTACGACGCCTTCGAGGTTCTCGGCACCAAGGCATTCATGTCGACGAAGCAGGATTTCTTCCGCACCGAGCTTTTGGCCGCGCTGGAAATCGTCCAACGCGGACTGGCCCCGGTCGGCGCGATGAAATCGTCCTGGGCCGGTGCGCTTGGCCAGCCGCAATTCATGCCGACCTCCTTTCTCAAGCATGCCGTGGATTTCGACGGCGATGGACGTGTCGACATCTGGAATTCGACGCCCGACGTGCTCGCCTCGATCGCCAATTATCTCGTCCATTATGGCTGGGTGAGGGGACGCGGCTGGGGTTTCGAGGTGACCGTACCCGAGAGCGTCTCCTGCTCGCTGGAAGGTCCCGATCAGGGCAAGAAGATCTCTGAGTGGGCTGGTATGGGCATCAAGCGCGTCGGCGGCAAGCCGTTTGCGGCGAGCGAGCTGAAGGCGCAGGGCTTCCTGCTCATGCCGGCCGGCCGCAGCGGGCCGGCTTTCATCGCCACCCCCAATTTCTATGTGCTGAAGGAATACAACACCAGCGACCTCTATGCGCTGTTCATCGGCCACGGCGCCGACCGCATTGCGCATGGCGACCAGAATTTTTCCGGCAGCTGGGGTCCGGTCGGCGATCTCCATCGCTCCGACATCGCCGCCCTGCAGCGGGCGCTGGAGGCCAAGGGCTATGATGTCGGCAGCGCCGACGGCCTGCCGGGCTTCAAGACCCGCCGTTCGATCGGCAAGTGGCAGGCCAAGAATGGCCAGGCCGCGACCTGCTTTCCCGATGCGGGCCTAGTCACCGCGCTGAAATAACTCAAAAATTGGCAGATCTTTCTCGTTCGGCTGCCTCGATCGGTCGGCGTATGCGTCGACGCGCCATCCGCCATTCGGCTTCAATAGGCCGTTCTGCAAATGCTCGTTGCCCGTCACAAAGTGGCCGGATATGCTGTTGACCAATTGGACAAAAACCACGACGGTAAGGGGTTAGAGGCCGTCCTTTGGCCCCGACAAGAATTCTACAATCCTGAGCCGGGAACTCAGGTCAACAACCAACAAAACAGGGAACAATCACCATGATGATGGAAAAGTTTGCTCTTCGCTCGCGTGCCTTGCTAGCGGGCGCGGCGGTGTCCGCGCTGCTCATTGGCGCAGCACCCGCCTTCGCCGTCACACCCGCCGACACGCTGGTCGAGGGCTTCGCCATCGACGACATCATCTCCATGGATCCGGGCGAAGCGTTCGAACTGTCGACCGCCGAAGTCACCGGCAACACCTATGACCTGCTGGTCCGTCTCGACCTCAGCGACACCTCCAAGGTCAAGCCGGATCTCGCAGAGAGCTGGACCGTCTCCGACGATGGCCTGACCTATACGTTCAAGCTCAAGCCAGGCCTCAAATTCGCCTCGGGCAATCCGATCACCGCGGCCGACGTCGCCTATTCGTTCGAGCGCGCCGTCAAGCTGGACAAGAGCCCGGCCTTCATCATCGACCAGTTCGGCATCAGCGGCGACAACGTCATCGAAAAGGCCAAGGCAATCGACGACACCACCTTCCAGTTCACCGTCGACAAGGCCTATGCGCCGAGCTTCGTGCTGAACTGCCTGTCGGCCACGGTCGCTTCCGTTGTCGACGCCAAGCTGGTCAAGGAGCATGTCGCCGCGGTGACGCCGAGCGCCGACTACAAATGGGACAATGACTTCGGCAATGCCTGGCTGAAGACCGGCTATGCCGGCTCCGGCGCCTACAAGCTGCGCGAATGGCGCGCCAACGAAGCCGTCGTCATGGAGCGCAACGACAATTATCACGGTGAAAAGGCCAAGCTCGCCCGCGTCATCTACCGCAACATGAAGGAAAGCTCGGCCCAGCGCCTGGCGCTCGAAGCCGGCGACATCGACGTTGCCCGCAACCTCGAGCCGAACGACCTCGACGCCATCGCCAAGAACGCCGATCTCACCACCACCAGCGCGCCGAAGGGCACGGTCTATTACATCAGCCTGAACCAGAAGAACCCGAACCTCGCCAAGCCCGAGGTTCGCCAGGCCTTCAAATACCTGGTCGACTACGATGCGCTGAGCTCGACCATCCTCAAGGGTATCGGCGAAATCCACCAGTCATTCCTGCCCAAGGGCGATCTCGGGGCCATCGACACCAATCCCTTCAAGCTCGACGTTGCCAAAGCCAAGGAATTGCTGGCCAAGGCCGGCCTGGCCGACGGCTTCAGCGTCACCATGGACGTACGCACCGGCCAGCCGACGACCGGAATGGCCGAATCGATCCAGCAGACGCTCGGCCAGGCCGGCATCAAGCTGGAGATCATTCCAGGTGACGGCAAGCAGACGCTGACCAAGTACCGCGCCCGCAACCATGACATCTATATCGGCAATTGGGGCCAGGATTATTTCGATCCGAACTCCAACGCCCAGACCTTCGCCTCCAACCCCGACAATTCGGATGCCGGCAAGTCGCACACGCTCGCCTGGCGCAATTCCTGGGACATTCCGGACCTGACCAAGGAAACCGAAGCGGCACTGCTGGAGAAGGATGCAGGCAAGCGGGCTGATATGTACAAGGATTTGCAGCAGAAGATCCTCGACACCAGCCCCTTCGTCATCATCCATCAGCAATTGGAAGTGGCCGGGCTGCGCAAGAACCTCAAGGGCTTCGCGCTTGGTCCGAGCTTCGACAGCAACTTCGTCGGCCCGGTCTCGAAAGAATAAAGCCGACGGACGCGCCGCATGAGCGCGATTGAAAACGAGAGCGGGCGCGGCAGCGCCCGCGCGGTCGCCATTGCCTCGGCGATCGGCCGTTTCCTGGTCATCGCGGTCACGACCTATCTTGGTCTTCTCGCGGTGACCTTCTTCATCGGCCGTGTCATCCCGATCGATCCGGTGCTGGCGGTGCTCGGCGATCGGGCGCCTCTCAATGTCGTGGAGCGCACGCGCCGCGAGATGGGCCTCGACCTGCCGCTGATCGAACAGTTCTACATCTATGTGAAAAATGCCCTGAACGGTGATTTCGGCACATCGGTGCTGACCACCAACCCGGTCATGACTGACATTCGCCGCGCCCTTCCAGCAACGACGGAACTGGCGACGCTGGGGACACTGATCGGTGCGCTGTTCGGCGTGCCGCTCGGCGTGCTGGCCGCGGTCAGGCGCGGCAGCATCATCGACCAGATCGTGCGCGTCATTGGCCTGATCGGCTATTCCGTGCCGATTTTCTGGCTCGGCCTGCTTGGCCTCGTCCTGTTCTACGCCAAATTGCAATGGGTGGCTTTTCCGGCTCGTCTCGATGTCGTCTACGAATACACCTTCACGCCGATCACCGGTTTCTACCTTCTCGATTCGGCGATGCAGGGTCAGTGGGATGTCTTCTGGGATGCCTTCCGCCACATCATCTTGCCGGCCTCGCTGCTCGGCTATTTCTCGCTCGCCTATATCAGCCGCATGACGCGCTCGTTCATGCTCAACGAACTTGCGCAGGAATACATCGTCGCCGCCCGCGCCAAGGGCCTGTCGGAAACCCGCATCATCTGGGGCCACGCGCTACGTAATGCCGCGGTGCCGATGGTGACGGTGATCGCGCTCTCCTATGCTGGGTTGCTCGAAGGCTCGGTGCTGACCGAGACTGTGTTCTCCTGGCCGGGCATCGGCCTCTACATCACCAACTCGCTGCAGAACGCCGATATGAATGCCGTCCTTGGCGGCACCATCGTCATCGGTTCCGTGTTCATCGCCATCAACCTTCTGTCGGATCTTCTCTACCGCGTGCTGGACCCGAGGACGAAGACAGGATGAGCGCAGACACCATCCAGAGCCGTCGCGACTGGCTGCTCAGCGAGCGGCCGGCCTCGCGCATGCAGGCTAGGCTCGGACGCGCCTATGTCGCGTGGCGGCGTTTCTCGGCCAACCGGCTGGCTTTTGTCGGCCTGCTGATCATCATCGCCTTGCTGGTCATCGCAGCCCTTGCCGGCGTGCTGGCGCCCTATTCGCCGACCTTCGGTGATCTCAAGAATTCCCGGCTGCTGGCGCCCAGCGCCGAGCACTGGTTCGGCACGGACGACCTCGGCCGCGATATCCTTTCGCGCATCCTCTACGGTTCGCGCTGGACGCTCTATGTCGTCATCCTGGTCGCCATCATCGCCGCCCCCATCGGCCTGCTTGTGGGCACCGTCGCCGGTTACGCCGGCGGCTGGACCGATGCCATCCTGATGCGCATCACCGACATCTTCCTCGCCTTCCCCAAGCTGGTTCTGGCGCTGGCCTTTGTCGCTGCCCTCGGTCCCGGCATCGAAAACGCGGTGCTGGCGATAGCCATCACCTCATGGCCGCCTTACGCTCGAATTGCTCGCGCGGAAACGCTGACGGTGCGCAATTCCGATTACATCAAGGCTGTGCAGCTGATGGGCGCGTCGCCCTTCCGCATCGTGCTGCGCCACATCATGCCGCTCTGCATCTCCTCGCTGATCGTCCGGGTGACGCTCGACATGGCCGGCATCATCCTCACCGCCGCCGGCCTCGGCTTCCTCGGCCTCGGCGCGCAGCCGCCGCTGCCTGAGTGGGGCACGATGATCGCGTCGGGCCGCCGCTTCATCCTCGATCAATGGTGGGTGGCCGGCGCGCCGGGCTTCGCCATTCTCATCGTCAGCCTCGGCTTCAACCTGCTCGGCGACGGCCTGCGCGATGCCCTCGATCCCCGGAGCGGTGACCAATGAGCGGCACACTGCTTGAAGTCGACGACCTTCGGGTCGATTTTCCGACCCGAACCGGCCTGGTCCAGGCCGTGCGCGGTGTGTCCTTCACGCTCGGCCGCGAGCGGCTCGGCATTGTCGGCGAAAGCGGCTCGGGAAAATCGCAGACCGGCCGCGCCATCATGGGCCTGACGCCGCCGCAGGCCAGGATATCGGCCAGGAAACTGGCCTTCGACGGCATTGACCTGCTCGGCATCTCGCCGCGCCAGCGCCGGGCATTGCGGGGCAACCGCATCGCCATGATCCTCCAGGATCCGAAATACTCGCTCGACCCGGTGATGAGCATCGGCCGCCAGATCGTCGAGACGCTGCGCACCCACGAAAAAGTCAGCAAGGCCGAAGCGCGCGAGCGCGCGCTGGCCATGCTGGAAGCGGTCCAGATCCGCGATCCCAAACGCGTCTTCGACCTGCATCCGCACGAAGTGTCCGGCGGCATGGGCCAGCGCGCCATGATCGCCATGATGCTGATCGCCGGGCCGGAAATGATGATTGCCGACGAGCCGACCTCGGCGCTCGACGTCACCGTGCAACTCGACGTGCTCGGCATCCTCGATAAATTGGTCAGCGATCGTGGCATGGGGCTGATCTTCATTTCGCATGATCTGCGCCTGGTCTCGTCCTTCTGCGACCGCGTCATCGTCATGTATGCTGGCAGGGTGGTCGAGCAGCTAAAGGCCTCCGAACTCGGGCAGGCCCAGCATCCCTACACGCGCGGCCTGCTCAACTGCATGCCCAGGATCGGCTTCGAGCGCCACCCGCTGCCGGTGCTCGACCGCAAGCCGGAGTGGGCGGCATGACAGCTGCGATCACCGTCGACGGGCTGGAAGTGATCTTCGACCGGTTTCGCGCGCTGAAAGGCGTCAGCCTCGAAGTCAGGTCAGGCGAATCCTTCGGCCTGGTCGGCGAGAGCGGTTCCGGCAAATCGACGCTGCTCAGGGCGATCGCCGGCCTTGCGCCGGTCGCCTCGGGCAGCATCACCGTCAACGGCAAGACGCTCGGCACGCGCCGCGACAAGGCCTTTTATCGCGAAGTGCAGATGGTCTTCCAGGATCCCTATGGCTCGCTGCACCCGCGCCAGACCGTCGACCGCCTGCTGCAGGAACCGCTTGCCATCCACGGCTTTGCCGATGGCGAGAAGCGCATCGAACGCGCGCTCGACGAGGTCGGCCTCGGCAACGGCTTTCGCTTCCGCTACGCGCATCAGTTGTCGGGCGGCCAGCGCCAGCGCGTGGCGATCGCACGTGCGCTCATCCTCGAACCCTCGATCCTGCTGCTCGACGAGCCGACCTCGGCGCTCGATGCCTCGGTGCAGGCCGAAGTGCTCAACCTTTTGGAAGAGGTCCGCCGACGGCGCAAGCTGACCTTCCTGATGGTCAGCCACGACCTCGCCATCATCACCCATATGTGCGAGCGGCTGATGGTGATGCAAAGCGGCGAGGCGGTCGAGAATCTCACGGCGGCCCAACTTGTCGCGCACCGCGTGACAGAGGATTATACGCGCAATCTGCTCAGGGCCAGCGAGGGGTTTGTGAGGGCGTAGCCAAGCTTTTTAAATCGACTTCCTTGGCGCCACGCGAGCGTCAGGCGGCTCCGCCCTCAGGCAAGGCTCCGCTGTGTCCAGCTTGGCTCGATTGCTTCGGCTCCTTGATCCGGAACCACGTCACATAAAGCGCCGGCAGGAACAGCAGCGTGATCGCCGTACCCGCGATGATGCCGCCCATCATCGCGTAGGCCATCGGTCCCCAGAACACTTCGCGCGCGATTGGGATCAGCGCCAGGCTGGCGGCGGCCGCGGTCAGCGCGATCGGCCGCATCCGGTGTTCCGTCGCCTCGATGACGGCCGCCCAGCGGTCCTTTCCTTCGGCGACGAGGTCCTCGATCTGCACGATCAGGATGACCGAGTTGCGGATCAGGATGCCAATCAGCGCCAGCACGCCCAGGATGGCGACGAAGCCGAGCGGCGCGCCGCTCGGCACCAGGGCCGCGACCACGCCGATCAGCCCGAGCGGCGCCACCGCCACCACCAGGAACAGGCGCTGGAAGCTCTGCAACTGGATCATCAGGATCGTGGCCATGACGAAAAGCATCAGCGGCACCACGGCCGCGATCGGCCCCTGGCTCTTGGCGCTTTCCTCGACCGAGCCGGCGGTCTCGACCGAATAGCCCGGCGGCAGCTTGGCGATGAAGGCATCGACCGATGGCTTCAGCTCGTTGACCACGGTGGCAGGCAGCACGTCGCCGACCAGTCCGGCGCGCACGGTGATCGTCGGAATGCGGTCGCGCCGCCAAACCGTTGGCTGCTCGAGCTCGTAGCGGAAATTGGCCACCGCCGCGAGCGGGATCGCCTCGCCGGTGCTGGTCGGCAACTGCATGTTCTGCAGCGTCCCGATCGAGCCGCGTTCGGCATCGCGTGAGCGCGCCACGACATTGATGAGATAGGTGGCGTCGCGCACCTGCGTGATGGTGGCGCCGCCGACCGTGCTGTTGAGCGCGCTGGCGATATCGGAAGAGGTGATGCCGAGCTGGCGCGCCTTGTCCTGCAGCACGTCGACCCTCAGCACGCGTTGCGGCTCGTTCCAGTCGAAGGTGGGGGCCGCCAGTTTCGAATTGGCCGAGATCACACCGGCGAATTGTTGCGCCAGCTCGCGCACCGCCTGGATGTCGGGACCGCCGACGCGGTATTGCACCGGACGGCCGACAGGCGGGCCGAGCTCGAGCAGCTTGACGAAGGCGTCGGTGCCGACAAATTCCTCGCGCAGCAGCTTTTCCAGCGCCGGCTTGACCCGGTTGCGGGCCTCGATGCTCTTGGTGACGATCACGGTCTGGCCGAAATAGGGGTTGGCCGGCTGCACGTCGTAGGCCAGCACGAAGCGCACCGCGCCCTGGCCGATATAGGACGAGAAATGGTCGATGTCGGGATTGCCGACCAGCGCCCGCTGCTCGAAGCGCTCCATCTGGTCGCGCGTCTCGGCGATAGAGGAATTCTGCGGCAGGTTCCAGTCGACGATCAGCTCGGGCCGGTCGGAGGGCGGGAAGAACTGCTGCTGGACGAGACCGAAGCCGGCGATCGAGGCGGCAAACAACAGCACTGTGGCGATGATGGTCAGCCAGTGGTGGCGCACCGAGCCGACAAGCACGCGCCGGAACAGCGAGGTGAAGCGTCCCGGCTGGTCGTGGTGTTTCGTCTTCATCGTCGCCGGCAGGATAGTGACGCCGAGCAGCGGCGCGAACAGCACCGCCACGATCCACGACACCAGCAGCGACACGGCGATGACGACGAACAGCGTGAAAGTGTATTCGCCGGCTGCACTCGAATTGAGCCCGATCGGGATGAAGCCGGCGACCGTCACCAGCGTGCCGGTCAGCATCGGGAAGGCGGTCGATGTGTAGACATAGGTCGCTGCCTTGCGCAGATTGTCGCCGACCTCCAGCCGCGCCACCATCATCTCGACGGCGATCATGGCGTCGTCGACCAAAAGGCCGAGCGCGATGATCAGCGCGCCGAGTGAAATGCGCTGCAGCGAAATGCCGAGATAGGCCATGACCGTGAAGGTGATGGCCAGCACCAGCGGGATCGACAGCGCCACGACGAAGCCGGCGCGCATGCCGAGGCTGATGAACGACACCGCAAGCACGATGGCCACCGCCTCGAACAGGGCGCGGGTGAAGCCCGAGACGGCCTCCTCGACGATAACCGGCTGGTCGGCGACCAGGTGCACGCCCACACCGACCGGCAGGTCGGCCAGCACCTTGTTCATCTCCTCGTGCAGCGCCTCGCCGAACTGCAGCAGATTGGCATTGGGCTTCATGCCGATGGCGAGCCCGATCGCGTCCTGGCCGTTGAAGCGGAAAAGCGCCGTTGGCGGATCGGCATAGCCGCGCGTGATCGTCGCCACGTCGCTCAGCCGGAAGAAGCGGTCGTTGACGCGTAGGTTGATGGCGCGAAGGCTGTCCTCGGAGGTGAACTGGCCGCCGACGCGTACGCTGATGCGCTCCGGTCCGGACCGGATGACGCCGGACGGCGTGATCGCGTTCTGCGCCTGCAGGCTTGCCACGATCGCCTGCTGGTTGAGGCCGAGGGCGGCGATCTGGCGGGTCGAGAATTCGAGATAGATCGCTTCGTCCTGCGCGCCGACGAGATCGACCTTGCCGGCATTGGGCACGGTCAGGATCTTGGTGCGGACATCCTCGACATAGTCGCGCAATTGGCGCGGCGTCAGCCCGTCAGAAGTGAAGGCGTAGATGTTGCCGTAGACATCGCCGAAGCGGTCGTTGAAGAACGGTCCCTGCACGCCTTGCGGAAACTGCGCCTTGATGTCGTTGACCATGTTGCGCACCTGAAGCCAGTTCGGCACGACATCGCGCGCCTTGGTGGTGTCCTTCAGGTTGACGAAGATGACGGTCTGGCCGGCGGTGGTGACGGACTTGGTATAGTCGAGGCTGTCGAGTTCCTCGAGCTTCTTCTCGATGCGATCGGTTACCTGCTGCACGGTCTCCTTGACCGATGCGCCCGGCCAGTTGGCCTGGATGATCATCGTCTTGATGGTGAAGTTGGGGTCTTCCTCACGACCGAGATTGAGGTAGGAGAAGATGCCGGCCACGACGAAGACCAGCATGAAAGACCACACCATGGAGCGGTGGCTGAGCGCCCAGTCGGAGAGATTGAAGCCCTTCATCAGACGCCGCCCTCCAGCACTTTGACCTTCTGGCCTTCGCTCAGGCTGTGGACGCCCGCGGTGACGACGCGCATGCCGGCGTTGAGCCCTTCAGCCACTGTGAAGGCGCCGCCATTCTTCGACGCGACCTTGATGTCGCGCGTGCTCACGCTCAATGTCTGCGGGTCGACGATCCACACCTTGTCGGCGCCGTTCTTTTCCAGCAGCGCCGAGATGGGCAGTTCGATCGTCGGCGCCACCTTGGTCACGCGGGTCGCCGTCACCGTCGAGCCGAGCCGAAAGGCCTGTGGCGGATCGGTGAGTGTCAGCTTGACGCGCCGGGTGCGGGTCGAGCCTTCGGCCTGCGGCGCGATCTCGCGCAGCTTGGCCTGGGTCTCGATCGTCGGCAGCGATTGCAGGATCACCTGGAACGGCGTGCCGGTGGTGAGATCGCCGGTCAACTGATCGGGGATATCGACCACGGCTTCGCGCAGATCCGAGCGCGCCACGGTGACGACCGTCTGGCCGGCCGAGACGGTCTGTCCGACCTCGGCGCCGACGGCGGTGACGACGCCGTCGAAATCCGAGAACAACCTGGCGTAGCCGAGCTGCTCCTGCGATTTGGCCAGCGAAGCCTTGGCCCGCTCGACATTGGCCTCCGCGGCCTTGCGTGCCTGCTGCGCGGCATCGAAGACGGCCTGCGAGGCGTTGGCCGCGGCAAGCAGCTGGCGCTGGCGCTCCTCGCTGGCGGCAGCATTGGCGAACTGTGCCTCGGCATTGGAGAGCTCGGCCTTGGCTGCTTGCACCGCCAGCTCCAGCGCGGTCGGATCGAGCGCGGCGATCGTCGTGCCCTTGCTGACGATGTCGCCGACCTTGACGTCGCGCGAGACGACCCGGCCAAGCAGGCGGAAGGCAAGGTCGGCGCTGATCTGCGGCTCGACCGAGCCGGCAAAGCCGAAGGTCTGCGTCGTGCGCGGCTCGACCACCATCGACAGCACCGGCCGGATGACCTGCGGTGGCTTTTCCTCCGATTTCGAGCAGGCGGCGAGCGCGCCAAGCGCGAACAGGCCAAGCATGATGGACCGGTTCATTGGCCCGCCCCCGATATCTCGACCGTCTGGCCGGGACTGAGCAACTGCCCGCCCGCGGTCACGACGCTTTGGCCCTCGTTCAGTCCGCTGGCGATGACGACCGTGCCCGAATCGAAAGCCAGCACCTCGACCGGCGTCGGCGCCACCGCCTTGGTCGAGGGGTCGACGATCCAGACCGCCGGTTTGCCCGCGCTGGATGTCAGCGCCTGCCAGGGCAGCAGGATCGCCTTCGCCGGCTTGGCGCTGACCGACCCGATGACGGCCGCCCCGAGCGGCATGCCGGCGGGCGTGTCGGCAATGCCGACCTTGACCCGGATCGAACCGGAAGCCTGGTCGACCGCCGGCGAGATCTCGCGCACCTTGCCTGTCGCCCGGACCTGCGGGTCGGACAACAATGTGATCGTCACCGCCGGCGAGGCCGGCGTCTTGGCGACCAGCGTCTCTTGCACGTTGAATACCGCATCGCGGTCACCGTCCTCGGCGACCGTGAAGACGGTTTGTGCCGCCTGCACCACCTGGCCGGTTTCGACCTGGCGGGCGGTGATCACACCGGCGGCACCCGCCTTGAGCTCGGTGAAGGACAGGTTCTGCTGGGCGTTGGCGAATGCGCTCAGCGCGGCATCGACGCTGCCTTGCGCCACCTTCAGCGCCTGGTCGGCGGCATCATAGTCGCGCCTTGTGGTGAAGCCCTGGGCAAGCAGCGTCTTCTGCCGCTCGAAGGCGGCGGCGGACTGGGTCAGCTGCGCTTGTGCTGCGTCAAGATCGGCCTGTGCGGAGCGCAGATCGGATTGCTGCTCCTGCGGATCGATGCGGGCAAGCACCGCGCCCTGGTCGACATGCTGGCCGACATCAACAAGCCGCTCGGCAATGCGGCCGCCGACGCGGAACGACAGATTGTTCAGCGTGCGCGCCGCGATGACCCCGGTCAGCGAGGTTCTCGGCGCATAGTCGGCCATCGCCACTGTTTCGGTGCGCACCATGATCGGCAGTTTCTTGTCCGCCGCTTCCTGCTTCTGGCAGCCGGCCAGAAGCAATGCGGCTGCGCAGACGCACATTGCCGAGGCGATTGGAAATGACAAAAGACTGGAGGTTCTGACGGATGGCGGCGAGACGGACGATGTCGCGTTCCTGCTCATGGGCTCCCCCAGCCGCAGGTTGCTGATCCTCGCGGATGTCAGGAGGATAATCGATCCCCGGAAAAAGGAAACCGGCCTCGTACGCGTATCGCCCGACTGGTTAAGGCCCGGATCTTCTCGTCGCAGGCCCAATCGCCCGCCGGTGGTGCCGACTTGAGGAAAACATGAAATAAGGTCAGAAGACATCTGATCAACGAGGACGGGCGCCGGCCCGATGAGGGATATCATGAAGAATTCAGCCATTTCCGAACGCAAAAACCAGTCGATCTCGCGCGGCGTCGGCATGACCACGCAAATCTATGCCGACCGGGCCGAAAATTCGGAAATCTGGGATGTCGAAGGCCGTCGCTACATCGACTTTTCCTCGGGCATCGCCGTCGTCAACACCGGCCACCGCCACCCCAGGGTGATCGAAGCGGTCAAGGCGCAGCTCGACCGTTTCACCCACACCTGCCACCAGGTCGTGCCCTATGAGAGCTACGTCAGGCTGGCCGAACGGCTGAATGCCATGCTGCCCGGCAAGTTCGAGAAGAAGACGATCTTCGTCACCACCGGCGCCGAGGCGGTCGAGAACGCCATCAAGATCGCCCGCAATGCCACCGGACGCCCGGCCGTCATCGCCTTCGCCGGCGGCTTCCATGGCCGCACCTTCATGGGCATGGCGCTGACCGGCAAGGTCGTGCCCTACAAGGTCGGCTTCGGCGCCATGCCGGGCGACGTCTATCACGCGCCGTTCCCGGTGCCGCTGCATGGTGTGTCGGTTGCCGATTCGCTGGCCGCACTCGACCGGTTGTTCAAGGCCGATGTCGATCCGGCCCGCGTCGCCGCCATCATTGTCGAGCCGGTTCAGGGCGAGGGCGGCTTCTACGAGGCGCCGCGCGAATTCTTGACCGCGCTGCGCAAGCTCTGCGACCAGCACGGCATGCTTTTGATCGCCGACGAGGTGCAGACCGGCTTTGCCCGCACCGGCAAGATGTTCGCGATGGATCACCATGAAGTCGCGGCCGACATCACCACCATGGCCAAGAGCCTGGCCGGCGGCTTCCCGCTGTCGGCCGTCACCGGCCGCGCCGAAATCATGGATGCGCCCGGCCCCGGCGGCCTCGGCGGCACCTATGGCGGCAGCCCGATCGGGGTTGCCGCGGCACACGCGGTTCTCGACGTGATCGAGGACGAAAAGCTTTGCGACCGCGCCAACACCCTGGGCGCGCGGCTGAAGCAGCGCCTGCAGTCGATCCGCGACGACGTGCCCGAGATCGTCGATATCAGGGGCCTCGGCTTCATGAACGCGGTCGAGTTCAACGACGTCAAGAAGGGCCTGCCGTCGGCCGAGATCGCCAACGCCATCCGGCTGAAAGCGCTCGACAAGGGCCTGATCCTGCTGACCTGCGGCGTCTACGGCAACGTCATCCGCTTCCTTGCGCCAATCACCATCCAGGACGAGGTCATGAACGAGGCGCTCGACATTCTGGAAAGCTCGATCCGCGAAGTCTGCGCCGCCTGAACCGCTTTACCTCCCCCTCGTGGGGAGGTCGGACTGAGGTCCGTGTGGGGGCTTGGCGCCCACCCCGCTGCTTCGCAGCGACCCTCCCCACAAGGGGGAGGGTAAGGCGGCTATCCCGCAGCTCTTGCCGGCTCATCCTGCTGAAAGGCAGCCAGAGCCGCCTTCAACCCCTCGGGACCCATTGCCACCGTCTCCGGCGTCGGCGAGAAGCCGGCGCCTAGCATCTTGCGGCCAAGCATGTGGTCGCCGGGGCGGTTGACGGACTCGATGCCGAGCAACCGGTCGCCGGCATAGTGGTAGATCGAGAACTTGTTGTCGGGCAGGTCGCCCAGCACGACATGGCTGTCGCCGCCGGCGGTCAGCCCGACCATCTGCAGCTTCATGTCGCCAATATCGGACCAGAACCATGGCACCGCCGAATAGGCATCCGCGTGACCGGTGATCGCGCGCGCCGCGAGGCGGGCCTGGTCGGTGGCGTTCTGTACCGATTCCAGCCGCACATCGCCGCCGGTGAACCAGTGTCGGTAGGAGGCAACGTCGCCGATGGCCAGGATTTCCGGCACCGAACTGCGCATCTGGTGATCGACACGGATGCCGTTGGCGATGGCAAGGCCGGCGTCCTGCGCCAGTTCGACATTGGCCACGGCGCCGATGCCGACGATAACCATGCGCGCCGGCAATTTTTCCCCCGACGAGGTCATGGCGGCGACGACATGACCGTTTTCGCCTTCGAGCCTTGAAATCGAGGTGCCGGTGAGGATGCGCACGCCGGCCGCTTCCAGCCTTTGGCGGACATGGCTTGCCACCACCGGCGCCACGGCGCGGCCGAGCAGCCGGTCGACCGCTTCCACCACCGTCACCGTGCGGCCGGCCGCACGCAGCGTCGCGGCGATCTCCAGCCCGATAAAGCCGCCACCGAGGATGACGACATCTTCGCTCCGTGCGCTCAAGTCGCGGATCCGCCGGGCATCGGCCAGCGAACGCAGCGACAGGACGCCGGACAGATCCGAGCCAGGCAGCGGCAGGAGGCGCGGGCGCGACCCGGTCGCCAGGATCAGATGGTCGAAGGCAAGCACGCCGCCTGATATCTCCAGGCTGCGGCCGCCGGCATCGATGCGTTCGATCCGCACGCCCGGCCGGTAGTCGATGGCGTTGCCGGTATAGAAGGCCTCACCCCGAAGCGGTTGCGGTTTGGCGTCGGCATCCTTGATGAAGGCCTTCGACAGCGGTGGCTTATGGTAGGGCAGTTCGTTCTCGTCACTGATGAGGATCACCGGCCCGTCATAGCCGTCCTCGCGCAAACTGGCGGCCGCTTGCACGCCCGCATGACCGCCACCGACAATGACCACGCCGTTCTTCATCGCGTCCCAAATCCTGTTTCGATCCTAGGATCTCTCGGCAGGTGGCAATTGTCTGGCGCCGCCGCAAGAGAGCGTTTGCGGGTCGCACCCGGAACGGCGGCTGTCAATCGTACAGTTCGACAGCGAAGCCGGCGCAGCCGAGGTGTAAAGTTGACTTCTGTAGTTTAGAATAATTCTAAACTATTGTTTCAATTGGCTTTTCCCGTAGATTTTCGTTGACTTCCATCGGCGCCGAAGCTTTATGGGAGCCTGCGTATTGGCGCATCCCTTTGATGTCTGGGCCTTGAACCCGTTCGATTGGAGGCATTTTGGTGTCTTTTTTCCCCGAACCGCGCAATGGCGCGGCAAGTCTGGCGCTTTTGGCAACGACGTGGCCCCGCGCCGGTCGCCGCGCGCGCCGCTTACGGAATTTCCGAGAAACTGGAGAGTGATAATGACAGCACGGTATGGCGGCAGGCTGGCGGCGATTGGTGCCACGGCGCTGCTGACGGCGGCGGTGTTCGTGCTGCCTGCCAAGGCGGAAACCGACGCGAAAGCGGTCATCAAGACTTATTCCGATATCGCGCTTGCCAAATATGAGGATTCACTGACCACGGCGCAGGCTCTCGACAAGGCCGTCGATGCGCTGCTGGCCAACCCCTCGGTGGAAACGCTCAATGCCGCCCGCGACGCCTGGAAGGCATCGCGCGTGCCCTACCAGCAGACCGAGGTCTACCGCTTCGGCAACAAGATCGTCGACGACTGGGAAGGTGAGGTGAATTCCTGGCCGCTGGACGAAGGCCTGATCGACTATGTCGCCAAGAGCTACGGCACGGAATCGGACACGAATTCGCTCTATACCGCCAATGTGATCGCCAACAAGGAAATCGAGATCAACGGCAAGAAGGTCGATGCCTCGAAGCTTTCGCCGGAATTCCTCTCCGGCACGTTGCAGCAAGCCGGCGGCGTCGAGGCCAATGTCGCCACCGGCTATCACGCCATCGAATTCCTGCTCTGGGGCCAGGACCTGCACGGCACCGGCCCGGGCGCCGGCGAGCGCCCTTACACCGACTACGACCTCAAGAACTGCACCGGCGGCAATTGTGACCGCCGTGCCGAATATCTGAAGTCCGTCACCACCCTTCTGGTTTCGGACCTGCAGAAGATGGTTAACGACTGGAAGGCAGACGGGGCCGCACGCAAGAACCTGGTCGATGGCGAGCCGAACACGGCGATCTCGGTCATCTTCACCGGCATGGGCTCTCTGTCCTACGGCGAACTGGCCGGTGAACGCATGAAACTCGGCTTGATGCTGCATGATCCGGAGGAGGAGCAAGACTGCTTCTCCGACAACACCTACAATTCGCACCTCTATGATGCGATCGGTATCCGCGCCGCCTACCTGGCCAGCTACACGCGCCTCGACGGCACTGTCGTTTCCGGACCTTCGGTGCATGACATGGTCAAGGCGGCCGATCCGGCGATCGACAAGGAACTGTCCGACAAGCTCGACGTCACCGTCGCCAAGATGGAGGCGATCAAGGCGCGGGCCGAGGCCGGCGAGGCCTATGACCAACAGATCGCCGAGGGTAACGCGGCGGGCAACGCCACCGTGCAGGCGGCGATCGACGCGCTGATCGACCAGACCAAATCGATCGAACGTGCGGTCGGCTCGCTGAACCTCAACGCCATCGCCTTCGAAGGATCCGACAGCCTCGACGCACCCGACAAGGTGTTCAAGTAAGCGCCGAAACCTGGAGCCTGGCCGGAAGCTGATAATCGGCTTCGGAATGGGCTCCGGGACCTGAACAAGCCACACGGCGCGGGAGGCGCCGTCAGCCATCCGAGCACTGTAAATGCTGATCTGCCATTGCAACATCATCACCGAGAAGGAGATCGAACAGACGATCATCGGGCTGCTGGACCTGGACCCCTGGCAACTCATCGTGCCGGCCAAGGTCTATCACGCGATGCAAAAGCGTGGCCGCTGTTGCGGCTGTTTCCCAAATGTGGTCGAAACGATCATTCGGGTTACCGAAAGTTACCACGCCCGCTCCGAGGCGAGCGGCGTCGATGTCGTTTCACACCTGGATCGCGTCAGAGGCCTGCGCGTCCAATACGGGAGCAGAACCCATGAAAGGCGAAAGTCTGATCATCGAGCGGCTTAACGAGGCTCTTTTCCTGGAGCTTGGAGCTGTCAATCAATATTGGGTGCATTTCCGTCTGCTGGAGGATTGGGGGTACACGAAGCTGGCCAAGAAGGAGCGGGCGGAATCGATTGAGGAGATGCACCACGCCGACAGGCTCATCGCCCGGATCATCTTCCTTGAAGGCCATCCGAACCTGCAGTCCGTGGCGCCGCTGCGCATCGGGCAGAACGTCAAGGAAGTGCTCGAATCCGACCTTGCCGGCGAATATGACGCGCGCACGGCCTACAAGCGTTCGCGCGAAATCTGCCATGAGGTGGGCGACTACGTGACGATGAAACTGTTTGAGGATCTGCTGGCTGACGAGGAAGGTCACATCGACTTCCTCGAGACGCAGCTCGACCTGCTCGCCTCGATCGGCGAGGAGAAATATGGCCAGCTCAACGCCGACTCGGCCAACGAGGCGGAGTAAAGGCATGCGGGAATGCGGCGCCTGCTAGAATTCCCGCGCCGCTTGCGGCGGGCCGACGGCTCGCCGTTCCGCCTGAACAGACCTGCTGGATTGGCTCGTCGATGCTGCGCCATTCTCGTGTTGGCGCTGACATCGTCCGCGCTTGCCGGCGAGCTTCAGCCGGCCGGGCTCGCCACCACGCGCAGCGACCTCAATGCCAAGGATCAGGCGCGCGTCGCCGCCGTCACCAGGCCGACCACGGATTTCTCCAAGCCCGAGCCGTTCGAACTGATGCAAGGTGGCGCCGGCACATCACGGAAGGACGTCAGCCGCGATTCCTTCTCCCAATCCTCAGCCAACATCACCTTCGAGGAAGAGGGCGCTTTCAAGCTCGGCAACGCCCTCTTCCGCAAGAACTGGGTGTCGTCGCCATCTTCGACGCAGGCGTCGGACGGGCTGGGTCCGCTGTTCAACGAACGCGCCTGCCAGAACTGCCATCTGAAGGACGGCCGCGGTCGCCCGCCGCAAGGCGATACCGGCACCACCTCGATGTTCCTGCGGCTGGCGCGCGATGCCAGCAACGCCGAGGAAAAGGCAGCCCTTGCCGACCGCGAGCTGACCAATTTCCCCGACCCGGTCTATGGAACGCAATTGCAGGAGCTGGCTGTGCCCGGCTTGCGCGGCGAAGGCCGGATGCGCGTCGATTATCAGGAACGGCAGGTGACGCTGGCGGACGGCACGGCGGTTTCCCTGCGCAAGCCCAGCTATTCCGTCACCGATCTCGCCTATGGGCCGCTTGATCCGCGCACCACGCTGTCGCCGCGTCTGACGCCGCCGATGATCGGCCTTGGCCTGATCGAGCAGATCGCACCGGCCGATATTCTTGTTCACGCCGATCCGGAAGACCGCGATAATGACGGCATCTCCGGCAAGCCGAACATTGTGCGTGACGGGCTGAGTGGCAACCTGACGCTTGGCCGTTTCGGCTGGAAAGCACAGACCGCGACGATCCGCCAGCAGGCGGCGGACGCCTTCGCCGGCGACATCGGCATCTCGACGCCGGAAGAACCAAAGCACTGGGGCGATTGCACCGCCGCTGAGGCAAAATGCCTGGCCATGCCGAATGGCGTGCAGGCCCGCCTCGGTCCGGTCGAGGCGCCGCCGCCGGTGATGGATCTCGTCACCTTCTATTCGCAGAACCTGGCCGTGCCGGCACGCCGCGACCTCGCTGCGCCTGATGTGCTCGCCGGCAAGAAGCTCTTTTACGAGATCGGCTGCGTTTCCTGCCACACGCCGAAATTCGTCACCCGCCGCGACGCGCCCAAAAAGGCGCAGGCCTTCCAGTTGATCTGGCCTTATTCCGACTTCCTGCTGCACGACATGGGGCCTGACCTGGCCGACGGCCAGGCGGTGGGCGATGCGACGGGCAGCGAATGGCGCACCCCGCCGCTGTGGGGCATCGGCCTCACCGAAACCGTCAACGGCAATTCCTTCTTTCTGCATGATGGCCGCGCGCGCAGCCTGACCGAGGCGATCCTGTGGCATGGTGGCGAGGCGCAGAAGGTGCGCGACCGCTTTGCCACCGCCAACGCGGCCGAGCGCGATGTGCTGGTCAAATTCCTGGAGTCACTGTGATGTTGAAGCGCTCTGCACTGGTTCTCGTCCTTCCGCTGGCTCTGCTCGGTGTTTTCCCCGCCTCGGCGGCGGTGAAAGCCTCCGACATCATCCAGCGGGCGATCGACGGCTTTGTCCGTCCGGCCTATGCCGGCTTGCACCAGCATGCCGAAGCGTTGACGCAAGCGATGCACAGGCTCTGCGAAGCGCCCTCGCAGGGGGGACTCGATGCGGTGCGGGCCGAATTTTCCGCCACGGTCTATGCCTGGTCGTCGGCCGAAATCATCGGTTTCGGACCGATCAAGGAGAACAACCGGCTGGAGCGCACGCTCTACTGGCCGGATCGCAAGAGCATTGGCCTCAAACAGGTGCAGACGGCGCTGGCGGACAAGGATCCGACCGCCACCGATCCGAAACAACTGGCCGGCAAGAGCGTCGCCATGCAGGGGCTGGGCGCGCTGGAATTCGTGCTTTTCGGCGACGGTGCCGATGCGCTGGCGGGCAAGGACGATCCCTATCGCTGCGCCTATGGCGCGGCGGTTGCCGGCAATATCGAAACCATGGCCGGTGACGTCAGCGCGGCCTGGAACAAGCCGGACGGCTTTGCGGCGCTTTGGGCCAATCCGGGACCGCAGAACGCGCTCTACCGCGACGGCAACGAAGCGGTCACCGAACTGGTCGGTGTTTTCATCAACGAGCTGGAAATGATGAGGGATGTCCGCCTGAAGGGGTTCCTTGGCGGCAAGCCGGATGCCGACAAACCGAAACAGGCGATCTACTGGCGGTCGCAAAACACCGCCAATGCGCTGGCCGGGAATCTCGCCGGCGTCGACGCGCTGTTCCAGGCCTCGAAACTTGGCGATGCTCTGCCGCCCGATGCACGCTGGATGGCGGAGTCCGTCCATATCCAGCTGGTCAACGGCGTCGCCACCGCAAAATCCATTCAGGGTCCGATCGACAAGACGCTCGCCGATCCGGCGCTGCGCGAAAAACTCGAGCATTTCGCGCTGATCACCTCCAGCCTGTCGACCCTGATCGGGACCCGGCTGACCGCAGAATTCGGCCTGACGGCCGGGTTTTCCTCGCTGGATGGGGACTGAGCATGCGTACGCCGCTCATCGATCGCCGGGATTTCCTCAAGGCCGGGGGTGTCGGCTTCGTTGCCGCGATGGCGCCGTCGGCCTGGGCGAAGACGCTTGCCGCCGACGCCGTTTTCGCCACCGCTTTCGTCAAGCGCGACGGCAGTTTTGGTGCCGCCGTGCTGTCCGAGGCCGGCAAGGTGCTGCATGCGATCGACCTGCCCGATCGCGGCCATGACGTCACCTTTGATCCCGTATCGAAGCGTTCGGTGGTCTTCGCCCGCCAGCCCGGCACCTTCGCCGTAGTTTTCGATCATTCGGGCCGTGACGCGCCGCAGACCATCGCCAGCATCGCCGGCCGGCATTTCTTCGGCCATGGCGTGTTCTCGCCCGACGGCGCGCTGCTCTATGCTACCGAGAACGATTTCGACAATGCGGCCGGCGTCGTCGGCGTCTACGATGCGCGGGCGAAATTCACTCGCATCGGCGAATTCCCGACCTATGGCGTAGGCCCGCACGAACTCCTGCTCATCGGCGACGGCCGGACGATCGCGGTCGCCAATGGCGGCATCGAGACCCATCCCGATTATGGCCGTGCCGAGCTCAACATCGCCACCATGAAGCCGTCCTATGTGCTCATCGACCGCCTCACCGGTGACCTGATCGAAAAGCATGAATTGCCGGCTTCCCTGCACCAGCTGTCGATCCGCCACATGGACACCGACCCATCTGGCACCGTCTGGTTTGGCTGCCAGTACCGGGGGCCGGGTACGGATCGTCCGCTGCTGGTCGGCCGCGCCGTGCGCGGCAAGGAGTTGCGGCTTCTCGACATGCCGCGGGACGTGCTGTCCGGCTTCCGCAACTATATCGGCTCGGTTGCCGCAAATTCGGCTGCCGGCACCATTGCCGTCTCGTCGCCGGAAGGCAATTCGCTTGTCGTGATCGATGCGGCCAGCGGCCGGATCGTATCGTCCAGCGCGCTGGTCGAGGTCTGCGGCCTGGCGCCGGACGGATCGGGCTTCATGGCCACCACGGGCGCCGGCGAGATTATCGAGGGCAGCGGCGCGACACGGTCAGAGCCGGGCTATGTCTGGGACAACCACATGCTGCGCATCGAACCGGTCTGACAGCGCGCCGGCGGAACCGAAGCCGCTTAACAAATTATGCTTGCGGTGGCGCGCCCTGGCGGGCACAGGGAAGTGTTTCTCGGAACCGGTCGTTTCATGAAAGTGCTTGCCATCGACTGTGCCGCCAGCCTCTGCGCCGCCTGCGTCTACGACGCGGCGGCCGGGCGGGAGCTTGGCCGCGCGGTGCTCGATCTCGGCAAGGGCCATGCCGAGCACCTGATGGTCGTCATCGCCGAGGCGCTGAACGCCGCCGCAACCGACTATCCCGGCCTTGGCGCCATTGCCGTTTCCGTCGGCCCCGGCTCCTTCACCGGTCTGCGCGTCGGCGTGTCGACCGCGCGTGGCCTGGCACTAGCATTAAAGATTCCGGCGATCGGCGTGACGACGCTCGAAGCGCTCGCCGCCGAAGCCGCAACTGCGTTTCCCGGCCGCGTGGTGCTGGCGGCGCTCGATGCCGGCCGCGAGGAGATCCACGCAGCGTTGTATGACAAAGCGTTAGTTTTGACTTACGGTCCAGCAGTGACCACGCTGCCTGAAGCCACTGCCTTGGCGATGGACAACTCTGCTGTGCTGGCAGGTACTGCAGCGGCACAGGTCGCGGGCTTGGACGGCCGTGGTTTCGATATCGGGCCACAGACGGCGACCGCTGATATTCTCACCTACGCCCGTCTGGCCGCCGCCAAGGGCGAGGGCGAAAGGCCGAAACCACTTTACCTGCGCGGCGCGGATGCAAAGCCGCAAGCCGGATTTATTCTTTCGAGGCAACAAAATTAATGCGCATACCTTTTCTCCAACCACGCCGCCGGGACTATGCGCTCGAGCCGCTCAGGATCACCGACAGCCCCGCGGTCTCGGTGCTGCATCGTGAGGATTTTGTCCGTCCCTGGACCGATGGCGAGTTCGCCGCCCTGCTCGAACAGGACACCGTGTTCGGTTACGCCGCACGCGAGACCGGACAGGGCGGCAAGCCGCCTGTCGGCTTCGTGCTGGCCCGTCTGGCCGCTGGCGAGGGCGAGATCCTGACGGTCGCGGTGGCGCGCTCGCACCGCCGCCAGGGACTGGGCTGGCAGCTGATGGATGCGGTGCTGCGCGAACTGCACGCCCAGCGCGCCGAAGCGCTGTTCCTCGAGGTCGACGAGACCAATGTCGCCGCGATCGCCCTCTACCGTCGCTTGGGCTTCCGCGAAGTCGGCAAGCGCCCGGACTACTACAAGTCGCCCGATCGCGGACCGACCGGCGCGCTTGTCATGCGCCGCGATCTTCGCTAGCGAGACGCCGCATGACCCCGACAATCGGTTCCGATTTTCGGAAAGGATCATGCGCCACAATTAGGGTGTTACAGCGTCCTTTGCGCGTCCAAGAGGACGCGCGGCGCTGTAATGGCAGGGCCAGGACAGTATGATCGGAAAAATCAGGATTTTCCTGGCCCTGGGCCTTGTCGTCGCCGGTTCGCTGGTCCTGGTGCCTTTGCAGATCCTGTCGATGAAGACCGGCTGGTGGCCGGAAACCGTCATTCTCAAGATCTGGCACAGGCTGATCCTCAGGGCGCTCGGCATGCGCGTCCATGTCAAGGGAACGCTATCCGACAAGCGCCCCTTGCTGGTTGCCTCCAACCACATCTCCTGGACCGACATCATGGTGCTTGGGTCCTTTGCCGATGTGAAGTTCATCGCCAGGGCCGATATGGAAGGTTGGCCGCTGATCGGCATGCTGTCGAAACTGCAGCGCACTGTCTTCATCGAGCGCGAACGCAAGCGTTCTTCCGGCGACCAGGCAAGCGAGATCGCCAATCGCATGGCCAAGGGCGATGCCATGGTGCTGTTCGCGGAGGGATCGACCGGTGACGGCAATGCCGTCCTGCCGTTCAAGAGCACGCTCTTCGGCGCCGCCTCGATGGCGCTTTCGGAGGGCGCGGCCGAGCAGGTGTTCATCCAGCCCGTGGCGATCGCCTATACGCGCCTGCACGGCGTGCCGCTCGGCCGTCGCCACCGGCCGATCTCGGCCTGGATCGGCGACGAGGACCTGATGCCGCATCTCAAGGTGCTGATGGCGGAGGGCGCGCTCGACGTCGAAGTGCATTTCGGCCAGCCGGTCGCCTTTGCCAAAGGCTCGAATCGCAAGGAAACGGCCAGGCTGATGGAAAGCCAGGTGCGCGAGATGATGCAGGCGGCACTCGCCGATCCGCGCCCGAGCCGCTAGCCCGGACCCTGCGCCTGCGCATGCACACCGAGAATCGTCTGTTTTTTGTCACGGAAAGGCGTTAGAAGCCGCCGGATGGACTTGAACACGATTGAAAGCGACGACATTGGCACGGTGGCCGGACAGTCGGCAAAGCGCGCCACGGCAGCGAAAAAGGTCTTCATCAAGACCTATGGCTGCCAGATGAACGTCTATGATTCACAGCGCATGGGCGATGCGCTGGCCGCCGACGGCTACACCGCGACCGATGCCATCGACGAGGCCGATCTGGTGCTGCTCAACACCTGCCATATCAGGGAGAAGGCGGCCGAAAAGGTCTATTCCGAGCTCGGCCGCATCCGTGACATGAAGGCGGAGCGCGCCCTTGCCGGCCGCGAACTGCTAATCGGCGTCGCCGGCTGCGTGGCGCAGGCCGAGGGTGCCGAGATCATCCGGCGCTCGCCGGCCGTCGACCTGGTCATCGGACCGCAGACCTATCACCGTCTGCCCGACGTGCTGGCGCGGGTGCGCGGCGGCGAGAAGATCGTCGAGACCGACTACGCCATCGAAGACAAGTTCGACCATCTGCCGCAACCGAAGCGCGCCGAGGTCATCAAGCGCGGAGTAACCGCCTTCCTCACCGTGCAGGAAGGCTGCGACAAGTTCTGCACCTTCTGCGTCGTGCCTTATACAAGGGGCTCGGAAGTGTCGCGGCCGGTGGCGCAGATCGTCGCCGAGGCCGAGCGCCTGGCCGAGGCCGGCGTGCGCGAGGTGACGCTGCTTGGCCAGAACGTCAATGCCTGGCACGGCCAGGGCGAGAACGGCGAGGAATGGGGCCTTGGCCGCCTGCTGTTCCGACTGGCCGAAATTCCCGGCCTGGCGCGGCTGCGCTACACCACCAGCCACCCGCGCGACATGGATGACGAACTGATATCAGCCCACCGCGACCTGCCGTCGCTGATGCCCTATCTGCATCTGCCGGTGCAATCGGGCTCCGACCGCATCCTCAAGGCGATGAACCGCAGGCATACGGCCAGGGATTATCTGGCGCTGCTCGACCGCATCCGCGCTGCCCGGCCCGATATCGCTTTGTCCGGCGATTTCATCGTCGGCTTCCCCGGCGAGACGGAGGCCGATTTCGAGGCGACGATGGAACTGGTGCGCCAGGTGAAATACGCCTCGGCCTTTTCGTTCAAATATTCGCCGCGTCCCGGCACGCCGGGCGCCGAAATGGCCGATCATGTCCCGGAAACGGTCAAGGACGAGAGACTGCAGCGGCTGCAGGCATTGCTGTTGAAGCAGCAGCAGGACTTCGGTTCGAGCCTGGTCGGCAGCACCATCGACACGCTGATCGAGAAGCCCGGCCGGCAGGCCGGCCAGAAGGTCGGCCGCTCACCTTGGCTGCAGCCGGTTATTGTTGATGAAAAGGCCGGCGAAATCGGTGACATTATCCAGGTGCGAATCACGAAGACGGGCTACAATAGCCTGTTCGCCGAATTGGCCTGATGGTCTCGGCAGATGAGGAGAGACGGTTGAGCGCAGCAGAGCTGAAGAACCTGCCCCCGGTACCGGCATCTGGGGCTTCTGACATGGCGCACATCGTTCTGACTTTCGACAACAACAAGCTTGCCAGCGCCCTTTACGGTCAGTTCGACGAGAACCTCGCCCGGCTCGAGCAGAAGCTCGGCGTCGACATCCGCTCGCGCGGCAACCAGCTGACCATCAAGGGGTCGGCTTCGGCCGCCGAACAGGCGCGCCGTGCCTTGGACAATCTCTACGGCATTCTGCAGAAGGGCGTCGATATCGGCCAGTCCGACGTTGACGGCGCCGTGCGCATGGCGGTCGCCGCCGACGATCAGCTGACGCTGCCGACGCTGGAGCGCAAGGGCAAGGTCTCCGCGGCCCAGATCGCCACCCGCAAGAAGACCATCTATGCCCGTTCGCTGAACCAGGACGCCTATATGCGGGCGCTGGAACGGTCGGAACTCGTGTTCGGCATCGGTCCGGCGGGCACCGGCAAGACCTATCTGGCGGTGGCGCACGCGGCGATGCTGCTCGAGCGCGGCATGGTCGAGCGCATCATCCTGTCGCGGCCGGCCGTCGAAGCCGGCGAACGGCTGGGCTTCCTGCCCGGCGACATGAAGGAAAAGGTCGATCCCTATCTGCGGCCGCTCTACGATGCGCTCTACGACATGATGCCGGCCGACAAGGTCGAGCGCGCTATTGCCGCCGAAGTCATTGAAATCGCGCCGCTCGCCTTCATGCGCGGCCGTACGCTGGCGCATGCCGCGGTCATCCTCGACGAGGCGCAGAACACCACGCCGATGCAGATGAAGATGTTCCTGACCCGTCTCGGCGAGAATTCCCGCATGATCGTCACCGGCGATCCGACGCAGATCGACCTTCCCCCGAGCACCAAATCGGGCCTGGTCGAAGCCTTGCGTGTCCTCGATGGCGTGGCCGGCGCGGTCACTGTGCGTTTCAACGATGTCGACGTCGTTCGCCATCCGCTGGTGGCGGAAATCGTCAGGGCCTATGACCGCGACGCCAAGCTGGCGCGCGGCCTCGGCGCCGAGAATTGATTTTTGACGATGCGGCTTCATGCCTGAGGACAATTCATCCGGCGACGGGGAGCCTCCCGTCGACATCGATATATCGGTCGAAGCGGGTGATTGGCCCGATGAGGCAAGCCTGACACGGCTAGTCGATCGGGCGGTTGGTGCTGCTTTCACCGAGACCGGTGTGACGGGCCGTTCCGAACTCAGCGTCGTTTTTTCCGACGACGCCCATATACGCATGCTCAATGCCGAATGGCGGGGTAAGGACAAACCCACCAACGTCTTGTCTTTCCCGGCTTTTCCGTTTGTGCAAGGCGGCCCACTGCCGCCGATGCTGGGCGATATCGTGCTCGCCGCCGAGACGGTTTCTCGCGAGGCGGCACTGGAAGACAAGCCAGTGCAGAACCATATCACCCATCTTGTGATCCACGGCTTGCTGCATTTGCTGGGCCATGATCACGAGACCGACGCCGAGGCCGAGGAGATGGAGGCCATCGAACGCGCAGCGCTCGCAAGGCTTGCCATTCCCGATCCCTACGCGTAACTACATCTGACAATTGACCGGACGACGATGAACGACAAACCAGAGACTGCCGCCCGCCCCGACGCCGGCAGTGCGCCCAAGGCTTCCGATACGTCGGAAGAGGGATCAAGTCCGAGTACCGTTACCACTGGTGTTGCCAACACCGGCGGCGCAGCCAGCGAGCCTTCGCCTGCCGGACCCTCCCTGTTCGATCGTGTTTTGGGCCTGTTTCGGCAGCGCAACGGCACCAGCCTGCGCGAGGAAATCGCTGACGCTCTGGCCGAGACGGCGAGCGATGCCGAATCCTTCTCGCCTGGCGAGCGCGCCATGCTCAACAACATCCTGCGGCTGCGCGAAGTGCGCGTCGAGGATGTCATGGTGCCGCGCGCCGATATCGAGGCGGTCGAGATCACCACGACGCTCGGCGATCTTCTGGGCACCTTCGAACAATCCGGCCATTCCCGCATGCCGGTCTATTCCGAGACGCTCGACGATCCACGTGGCATGGTCCATATCCGCGACGTGCTGGCCCACATCACCAAGCTCGCGCGCGTCAAGAAGGGGCGCACGACCAGGAAGACGCCCGTCGCCACGCAGCTCGATCTCGCCCAGGTCGACCTCGCGCGCACCATCGGCGAGCTCAATCTGATCCGCCAGGTCCTGTTCGTGCCGCCCTCGATGCTTGCTTCCGACCTGATGGGCCGCATGCAGACGACGCGCACGCAGATGGCGCTGGTCATCGACGAGTATGGCGGCACGGATGGCCTTGTCTCGCTCGAGGACATTGTCGAAATGGTCGTCGGCGACATCGAGGACGAGCATGACGACGACGAGCCGATGATAACCCAGGCCGGCGACGGCGTCTTCATCGTCGACGGCAAGGCCGAGATCGACGAGGTCGCCAAGATGATCGGCGAGGATTTTGCCGCCGGCGAACATGGCGAGTACGTCGACACGATCGGCGGCATGATCTTCAACACGCTTGGCCGCGTGCCGGCGCGCGGCGAGGTGGTGCAGGCCATTCCGGGCTTCGAGTTCCATGTCCTCGATGCCGATCCGCGCCGCGTCAAGCGCGTGCGCATCGTGCAAAGCCAGAAGGGCGAGCGCCGTCGCCGCGCCACGGCCCGCACCGAACAGGCCTGAGTTTCCGCTGCCGATGACGGTTGACGACCCGTTCAAGCATTCACGTCTGGGTTCCGGTGTCTTATACAGGGATCCGCGTGCCGCGCTGGCGTGGCTCGAAGCGGCTTTCGGCTTCGAGCGCAGCATGGTGGTGAGCGATGCCGATGGAAACCTCGTCCACGCCGAGATGCGGTTCGGCGACTGCACTATCATCGTCGATTCCGAATGGAGCGATTATGTCGCGAGCCCGGCTTCGGTCTCGGGCAAGAACACGCAGTCGGTCTATGTCGGGCTGAAGGATGGCCTGGATGCGCATTGCGAGCAGGCGCGGGCGGCCGGCGCCGACATAATCCAGGAGCCGATGGACCAATTCTACGGCGAACGCCAGTATCGGGCTCGCGATCCCGAGGGCCATGTCTGGACCTTCACCCAGCCCATCCGTTGCGTTTCCCGCGAAGAGGCCGAGCGGCTGAGCGGTCTCAGCATCGACGGCTGGCACCGGTAGAGCTGTGGCTGGGTCATTGCGGCTGATCAGCCGGCGTTTGGAGCGCGGGCCGCGGCCTGATAAATCTTGCGTCCTGATTCGCGCGACTCGGAAGTATGCATGGAGCGCCTGGCCGGCCGGATAATTCTGCTTTGGGGTTGGCGGCGTGCGCTCGTGGCCTTTCTTGCCGGGGCGCTGGCTGTGCTCGGCCAGGCGCCCTACGATTTCTTCGCCGCCTGCTTCATCTCGTTTCCGCTGCTGGTCTGGCTGCTCGACGGCGCGACCGGCGAAGCTTCAGGCAGCCTTTTCAGACGCTTGCGGCCGGCCTTCGCCGTCGGCTGGTGGTTCGGCTTCGGCTATTTCCTCGCCGGTCTCTGGTGGATCGGCTCGGCGCTGCTGGTCGAGGCCGATGAGTTTGCCTGGGCGCTTCCCTTCGCCGTGGTCGGCATTCCCTTCGCACTCGCCTTTTTCTATGGCTTCGCGACGATGGTCGCCCGGCTTCTGTGGAGCAGCGATATCGGCCGCATCGCCGCCCTTGCCTTCGGCTTCGGGCTGATGGAGTGGCTGCGCGGCTTCCTGTTCACCGGTTTTCCCTGGAATGCCATAGGCTACGCGGCAATGCCGGTGCCTCTCCTCATGCAGAGCGTGTCGGTGACCGGCATGATCGGCATGAACGTGCTTGCCGTGTTCCTCTTTTCATTACCGGCGCTGCTGGCGGCGCGCCGGCATCTGCGCCTGGGTGCGGCACTGTTCATCCTGCTTGCGTCAGCCCATGTCGGTTTCGGCTACATCAGGCTTACCGCTCCTGAAAAACCGGCGGAGCGCAGTCTCGATGTCCGCATCGTTCAGCCTTCCGTCGACCTCAGTGAAAAATGGGACGCCTCGGTGCGCGACCGCATCTTCGCCACCTTGCTCGGCCTGTCCGCCAAGGCGCCGGACCCTGGTCACGGCAAGCCGCAACTCATTCTTTGGCCGGAAACCTCGGTTCCGTTCCTCTTCACCGAGCGCCCCGACGCGTTGACGGCGCTGGGCGACATGCTGGCCGATGGCCAGATGCTGATCGCCGGCGTCGTTCGCGAGGAAGGCGGCTCGGCGGCCAGCACCGACAGCCGCTATTACAATTCCGTGGTGGCGATCAACGACAGAGGCGAGATCGTCGATGCCGTCGACAAGGTCCATCTGGTGCCGTTCGGCGAGTACCTGCCTTTTGCCGACCTGCTCAACCGTTTCGGCATCGCGCAGCTTGTCGCCGGACCGGTGACGTTCACCGCCGGCAACGAGCGCCACGCCATCACACTGCCGGGCGGCATCCGTGCCCTGCCTTTTATCTGTTACGAGGTGATCTTTCCCGATCTGGTGGCAGTTGACGCTACGTCAGCGCAGCTTATTGTGAACGTTACCAATGATGCCTGGTTCGGGGACACACCGGGACCGTATCAGCATTTCAGGCAGGCCCAGATTCGCGCGGTGGAGAACGGATTGCCCTTGCTGCGTGCTGCCAACAACGGCATCTCGGCCGTCGTCGACCCACACGGACGCATCGTCGATGCACTGGCCATCGACGCTCGCGGAGCCATCGATGTGAAGGTGCCGATTTCCGGACAGACGGTCATTTCCTCGGGCCAGCGGCGCATTAACGGAATCCTGATCATGTTGCTGTTTGCGCTCGGAGGAGCGCTATTGAGCGTAAGGCAAAGGCTACGGGTGAATTGACAGTCGACACATTAGAAACTCATACTGTATCGCCTGAAAATTTCTCGAAGTCGGTGGATCGGTCTGTTGGGGCAGTCGCCCCCGGCTTTTTTTGGGCGGGAAAAAATCACAAAGCCGAAAAAATTCGGCGAGGAAAAAATGACAGAAGAAAACAAGAAGAAACCCAATCCCATAGACATT
Source organism: Mesorhizobium sp. 131-3-5 (assembly GCF_016756575.1). Classification (NCBI taxonomy): domain Bacteria; kingdom Pseudomonadati; phylum Pseudomonadota; class Alphaproteobacteria; order Hyphomicrobiales; family Phyllobacteriaceae; genus Mesorhizobium; species Mesorhizobium sp. 131-3-5. The sequence goes on along the minus strand of NZ_AP023254.1, from coordinate 28,130 downwards.
CACGTTGGAAGCCGCATCCGGCTTCGCCGCAACATGCTCGGAATGAGCCAGGAAAAGCTGGGCGAGAATCTCGGCATCACATTTCAACAGATCCAGAAATATGAAAAGGGCACCAACCGCGTCGGCGCCAGCCGGCTACAGGCGATAGCCTCGATACTCGGCGTGCCCGTCGCCTTCTTCTTCGAGGATGCGCCGGGCCAGGAAGCGGTGGCCGGCCGCGGCTTTTCCGAGGATGCGTCGATGGCTTTCGCCGTCGAATTCTGCGGCAGTCCCGAAGGCCTTCAGCTCAACCGGGCCTTCGTCAAGATCGCCGACGTCAAGGTGCGCCGCAGGATCATCGACCTGGTGAAGTCACTCGCCGCCGACGATCTCGACTGACCCTCGATACGCCTCGAACCGGCGGCATTCGCCGCCGGTGGCACAAGATATCGACATCGACAGTCGTGCCAGAATGGCGGCAACGCTTGACGAGCGGCGCTTTGCCCCGCTAACACGTGGCGCGCCAAAATCGGCAGCCTGCCGATCGTTTTTCAAGAGGGGACACCCGTGACGCGGCAGAACTACTTCTTTACCTCGGAATCCGTTGCCGAGGGCCATCCCGACAAAGTCTGCGACCGGATCTCCGACGAGATTGTCGATCTGGTCTACCGTGAGGCCAAGAAGACCGGCATGGACCCATGGAAGGTCCGTGTCGCCTGCGAGACGCTCGCCACCACCAACCGCGTCGTCATCGCCGGCGAAGTGCGCGTCCCCGAGACGCTGCTGAAAAAGGACAAGGCTGGCAACATCCTCAAGGACGCCGCGGGCCACCCGGTGGTGAATCCGGCAAAATTCAAATCAGTCGCCCGCAAGGCGATCCGCGAGATCGGCTACGAGCAGGCCGGCTTCCACTGGAAGACGGCCAAGATCGAGGTTCTCCTGCATGGCCAGTCGCCAGACATCGGCCAGGGCGTCGACAACGCCGCCGACCGCCAGGGCGAGGAAGGTGCGGGCGATCAGGGCATCATGTTCGGCTATGCCTGCCGCGAGACGCCGGACCTGATGCCGGCGCCGATCTACTACAGCCACAAGATCCTCGAACTGCTGGCCGCCGCCCGCCACCAAAACAACGGCGAGGCCGGCAAGCTCGGCCCGGACGCCAAGAGTCAGGTCACCGTCCGCTACGTCGACGGCAAGGCCGCCGAGGCAACCCAGATCGTGCTGTCGACCCAGCATCTCGACGCGACATGGGACTCCAAGAAGGTCCGCAAGGTTGTCGAACCCTACATCCGCGAGGCGCTTGGTGATCTCAAGATCGCCGACGATTGCATGTGGTATATCAATCCGACCGGCAAGTTCGTCATCGGCGGCCCGGACGGTGACGCTGGCCTCACCGGCCGCAAGATCATCGTCGACACTTATGGCGGCGCGGCACCACATGGCGGCGGCGCCTTCTCGGGCAAGGACACCACCAAGGTCGACCGGTCGGCAGCCTATGCGGCGCGCTATCTGGCCAAGAATGTCGTGGCGGCGAAGCTTGCCGACCGTTGCACCATCCAGCTTTCCTACGCCATCGGCGTCGCCCAGCCTCTGTCGGTCTATGTCGACCTGCACGGCACCGGCAAGGTCGACGAGGCAAAGCTCGAGGACGCGCTGCGCACCGTGATGGACCTGTCGCCGTCGGGCATCCGCCGTCACCTCGACCTTAACAAGCCGATCTATGCCAAGACGTCGTCCTACGGCCATTTCGGCCGCAAGGCCGGCCGCGACGGATCTTTTTCCTGGGAAAAGACCGATCTCGCCAAGGCGCTCAAGGATGCTGTCGCGGCCTGAAGCTGCGACAGACCCAGCACCGCCAGATGAGCCCGCAAGACAGGCCAAGCCGTACGACCGAAGCCTTTTTCGGTCGTCGACGCGGCAAGCCCGTCCGTCCGCAGCAGGCGGCGGCCCTGGAAAGCGGGCTTGATGCCTATCGGCTCGATCTGATGGCTGATGCGCCGTCGGATCTGCGCACTCTGTTTGAAACTGAAGTTTCGGCCGTCCGGCTCGAGATCGGCTTTGGCGGCGGCGAGCATCTTCTGCACCGCGCCATCGAGGCGCCGACAACGGGCTTCATCGGCGTCGAGCCCTTCGTCAACGGCATGGCCAAGATGATGATGGCGGTGCGGGCAAGGCCGCTGGCCAATTTGCGGGTCCATGACGATGACGCCACCCGGCTGCTCGACTGGCTGCCGCCGGCCTCGCTCGACGGCATCGATCTTCTCTATCCCGATCCATGGCCGAAGAAGAAGCACTGGAAGCGGCGTTTCGTCAGTCCGGTCAATCTCGAGCGTTTCGCGCGCGTCTTGAAACCGGGCTCAAAATTCCGCTTCGCGTCCGATATCGATACCTATGTAAACTGGACCTTGCTGCATTGCCGGGCGCATGGCGCCTTCGCATGGCAGGCGGCCGAAGCCGCCGACTGGCATCGTCCCTATGAGGGCTGGCCTGGCACGCGTTACGAGGCGAAGGCCGTTCGCGAAGGCCGGCGGCCTGCCTATCTGACCTTTGTCAGGAAATAGGCGCGCGCCCCCTCGCCAGATTTTCAGAAACGGCCGATTCTGTTGAAGATGGCCGGATCCATGCCGAGCTTGCGCAAGTCGTCGGCGCGCGGCTTGCGGCCGGCTTCCACGGCGCGCGACGCGGCAACCGCGCCGCCGAATGCGGTGAAGAGGTCGCCCAGGGCGGAAAATAGTCTGCGATTGCTCATGATCTTGTCCTTTCGCGCGCCACCGCGCGCCGCTTCTGTTCGTGTCGTGGCTAATAAATAAGAGCGCCCCTCCGGATGTCACAGGGGGATTGGCGCATGGTGGCCATGCGCCTGGAGCAATGCTGACGCTGTCGACCCTTTTGCCGGTTCGGCACGGCGGGCTTGAAACACCGGCCATGTTCGTTTATATCAGCGTCAAATTCTTGGTCGGTATGACGAAGAGTGGGTCCACCCGGTCCCGCTCTTTTTTATTACCTGCCGATAGGTTCGAAACGACAGGTACTTGATGACTGCAACGGCAAGCGAAGGTGACGACCGCATCATCCGCGAAAGCGGCATTGATGCGCGCATTGCGCTGATCGTCCAGCCGGTGCTGCGCGGCATCGGCTTTCGCCTCGTGCGGGTGCATCTGTCCGGCCAGAACGGGCTGACGCTGCAGATCATGGCCGAACGCGAGGACGGCACCATGACCGTCGAGGATTGCGAAGAGGTCAGCCGCGCGGTGTCACCGGCGCTCGATGTCGATGATCCGATCGAAAAGGCCTATCATCTCGAAGTCTCTTCGCCCGGCATCGACCGGCCGTTGGTGCGCAAATCGGATTTCGTGACCTGGACCGGTCATCTGGTAAAGATGGAAACATCGGTCATCGTCGCGGATCGCAAGCGATTCAAGGGCAAGATCGCCGAGGCCGGTGAGAACGACGTGCTGATCGAGCGCGACAAGGCGGCCTATGGCGAGGAACCGACAGTGCGCGTGCCTTACGACGCCATTGCCGAAACCCGGCTGATCCTGACCGACGACCTCATTCGCGATGCGTTGTCGAAGGACAACAGGGCGCGCAAGGAAGCCAAGAAACGCCGCGGCGAACCGGATGACGACGTGCCCGAGGGTGCTGAGACGGACGCCACGGAAGAACACGAACAGGAAAGTTGATTGAGCTGCCGGCCCCAAAGGTCCGGCAAACAGGCTCGGGAGAAAAAACATGGTAGTAAGCGCCAACAGACTTGAACTGCTGCAGATTGCCGATGCGGTCGCGCGTGAAAAGTCGATCGACAAGTCGATCGTCATCGCCGCCATGGCCGATGCGATCCAGAAGGCGGCGCGTTCGCGTTACGGCCAGGAGACCAACATCCGCGCCGACATCAACCCGAACACCGGCGAGATGAAGCTGCAGCGGCTGATGGAAGTGGTCGAAAAGGTCGACGACTACGCCACCCAGATCGCCATTTCCTCGGCTCGCGAGCGCAATCCCGACGCGCAGCTCGGCGACTTCATCGCCGAACAGCTGCCGCCAATGGATTTCGGCCGCATCGCCGCGCAGTCGGCCAAGCAGGTCATCGTCCAGAAAGTGCGCGAGGCCGAGCGCGACCGCCAGTATGACGAATACAAGGACCGCATCGGCGAGATCGTCAACGGCACCGTCAAGCGTGTCGAATATGGCAATGTCATCGTCGATCTCGGCCGTGGCGAGGCGATCATCCGCCGCGATGAGCTGATTCCGCGCGAAAACTACAAATATGGCGACCGCGTCCGCGCCTATGTCTACGACGTGCGCCGCGAGCAGCGCGGCCCGCAGATCTTCCTGTCGCGTACGCATCCGCAGTTCATGGCCAAGCTGTTCACCATGGAAGTGCCGGAAATCTATGACGGCATCATCGAGATCAAGTCGGTCGCCCGTGACCCGGGCTCGCGCGCCAAGATCGCCGTCATCTCGCGTGACAGTTCGATCGATCCGGTCGGCGCCTGCGTCGGTATGCGCGGCAGCCGCGTCCAGGCCGTCGTCGGCGAATTGCAGGGCGAGAAGATCGACATCATTCCGTGGTCGCCCTCGGCCGCCTCCTTCATCGTCAACGCGCTGCAGCCGGCGGAAGTCGCCAAGGTCGTGCTCGACGAGGACGCCGAGCGCATCGAGGTGGTGGTTCCCGACGATCAGCTGTCGCTGGCCATCGGCCGTCGCGGCCAGAACGTGCGTCTCGCCTCGCAGCTCACCGGCTGGGATATCGACATCCTGACGGAAGCCGAGGAATCCGAGCGCCGCCAGAAGGAATTCGTCGAGCGCTCGGCGCTGTTCATGGAAGCCCTCGATGTCGACGAGATGGTCGGCCAGGTGCTGGCCTCCGAAGGCTTCACCAGCGTCGAGGAAGTCGCCTATGTCGACGCCGGCGAAATCGCCTCGATCGACGGCTTCGACGACGACACCGCTTCCGAAATCCAGACCCGTGCCCGCGAGTACCTCGAAAAGATCGAGGCCGAGCATGACGAGAAGCGCAAGGCGCTGGGCGTCAAGGACGAACTGCGCGAAATTCCCGGCATCACCACCGCCATGATGGTGACGCTCGGCGAGGATGGCGTGAAGACGATCGAGGATTTCGCCGGCTATGCCGCCGACGACCTGACCGGTTGGAAGGAACGCAAGGACGGCGAGACCAAGGTCTATCCGGGCGTGCTGGCCAATCACGGTGTTTCGCGCGCCGATGCCGAACAGATGGTGCTCAATGCCCGTCTCAAGGCCGGCTGGATTTCCGAAGACGAGCTTGCGGCCGAAGAAGCATCGGCTGACGAAGCCGTTGGTGCGTGAGGTGAAACCGCATCGCACACAACCCGCCCTTGGACGAGATGAACGATCGCACCTGCATCGTTACCCGCAAGCAGGCCGAACCGGATGAACTGATCCGGTTCGTCGTCGGTCCGGATTCGGCCGTCGTTCCCGATCTCAAGAGAAATCTGCCCGGCCGCGGTTGCTGGGTGAGCGCCGACCGCCTACATATCGAGAAGGCGGCGGCCAAGAACCTTTTTGCCCGCGCCTTCAAGGCACAGGTGGTTGTGCCGCCGGATCTTGGCGGCATGGTCGATGGGCTGCTTTCCAGATCCGCTCTGGGCATGCTGGGTCTCGCCCGCAAGGCAGGCGCGATTTCTCTTGGCGCCACCAAGGTTGAGAGTGCCGTGCGCGGCGGGCTGGCGCTTTTCGTGCTCCACGCGACCGAAGCATCGGACGATGGCGTACGCAAGATCAGCCAGGCGCGGCGGGCGACCGTCCATATTGGCGGCCCTTCCATACTTGCCTACAAACTTTTCTCCGAGGCCGAGTTGAGCTTGGCATTGGGGGGTACAAATGTGATACATGCTGCCGTTCTCGCGGGAGACGCGGGTAAGGCGGTCCAGAAGCGCATGGTTGCGCTCGACCGGTATCGGGGCGGTACCCCGGACGATCTGGCAATGCTTGCGGCCGTTGCTGACGAAGATGAGGCCGCAGAGGATATGGAATGAGCGATACGAAATCGGGCGACGACAAGACGTTGAGTGTTACACCTAAGAAGACCTTGACGCTGAAGCGCCCCGGCATGGAACAGGGCACCGTGCGCCAGAACTTCTCGCATGGCCGTACCAAGTCGGTCGTGGTCGAGACCAAGAAGCGCAAATTCTCCCTGCCCGGCGACAAGCCGGAGCCGGTTGCCGCTGCCCCTGTGCCCGTCTTCACGCCGAAGCCGCCCGTCGCCGCGGCCGCTGTCGTGCAGGAAGCGCCGAAGGCTGCGCCTCCGCCTCCCCCGCCGGCTCCGGTCGAGCGCAGCGGCATGGTGCTGAACGAACTGTCGCGCAGCGAAATGGAAGCCCGCCGCAGAGCGCTGGAAGGGTCCAAGGTCCGCGAGGTCGAAGACCGTCAGCGCGCCGCCGAGGAAGCCAAGCGCCGGGCCGAGGACGAAGAGCGCCGCAAGCGCGAGCGCGAGGAATCCGCGCGCCGCCAGGCCGAGGAAGAGGCACGGCTGCAGGCCGAGGCCGAATCGCGCCGCCGCGCCGAGGAAGAGGCCCGCCGCCGCGCGCCGCTGGCCGCGGAGCTGGCAACGGCCGACGAAGAGGAAGAGGTCAAGCCGAAGCGGGCTGGCGTCGGCGCCCCGGTGCGTCGCCTGGTCACGCCCGAAGTGGCGCGTCCGGCCAAGCCGACCAAGGGCGAGGAAGACCGTCGCCGTGGCAAGCTGACTCTGAATTCCGCGCTTTCCGATGAGGATGCGCGGGCCCGTTCGCTGTCGTCGATGCGTCGCCGCCAGGAGAAGTTCAAGCGCGCGATGCACAATGAGCCGCGCGAGAAAGTCATGCGCGAAGTGATCCTGCCCGAGACCATCACCATCCAGGAACTGGCGCAGCGCATGTCCGAACGTGCGGTCGATGTCGTCAAGTTCTTCATGAAGCAGGGCCAGATCCTGAAGCCGGGCGACGTCATCGACGCCGACACGGCCGAGTTGGTCGCCACCGAATTCGGCCACACGGTCCGCCGCGTTGCCGAATCCGACATCGAGGAAGGCCTGTTCAACATCGCCGACAACGCCGAGGATCTGGTGCCGCGTCCGCCGGTCGTGACCATCATGGGCCACGTCGACCACGGCAAGACCTCGCTGCTCGATGCCATCCGCAACGCCAATGTCGTCTCCGGCGAGGCCGGCGGCATCACCCAGCATATCGGGGCCTATCAGGTCGAGAAGAACGGTCAGAAGATCACCTTCATCGATACGCCCGGCCACGCCGCCTTCACGGCGATGCGTGCTCGCGGCGCCCAGGCCACCGACATCGCTATCCTGGTGGTGGCGGCCGACGACAGCGTGATGCCGCAGACGATCGAATCGATCAGTCATGCCAAGGCGGCCGGCGTTCCGATCATCGTGGCCATCAACAAGATCGATAAGCATGACGCCGATCCGCAGAAGGTGCGCTCCGAACTGCTGCGCCATGAGGTCTTCGTCGAATCGATGGGCGGTGAAGTGCTTGACGTCGAAGTGTCGGCGACCAAGGGCACCAATCTCGACAAGCTGCTCGAGGCGATCCTGCTGCAAGCCGAAATCCTCGACCTGAAGGCCAATCCGGACCGTACCGCCGAGGGTGTCGTCATCGAAGCGCAGCTCGACAAGGGCCGTGGCCCCGTCGCCACCGTGCTGGTGCAGACCGGCACCTTGATGCCGGGCGACATCCTCGTCGCCGGCAACGAATGGGGCCGCGTACGCGCTTTGGTCAACGATCGCGGCGAGCAGATCAAGGAAGCGCCGCCGGCGATGCCGGTCGAGGTGCTCGGCCTTCAGGGTACTCCGTTGGCCGGCGACCGCTTCGCCGTGGTCAACAATGAGGCCCGCGCCCGCGAGATCACCGAGTATCGCCAGCGCCTGGCGCGTGAGAAGGCGGTGGCCAAGCATGCCGGCCAGCGCGGCTCGCTCGAACAGATGATGTCGCAGTTGCAGACGAGCGGGTTGAAGGAATTCCCGTTGGTCATCAAGGGCGACGTGCAGGGCTCGATCGAGGCGATCAACGCCGCGTTGGACAAGCTCGGCACCGACGAGGTGCGTGCGCGCATCGTCCATGCCGGAGCCGGCGCCATCACCGAAAGCGACGTCTCGCTGGCGGAAACGTCTGGTGCGGCAATCATCGGCTTCAACGTCCGTGCCAACGTACAGGCACGTGCCGCGGCAGCCGCCGCGGGCATCGAAATCCGCTACTACTCGATCATCTACAACCTCGTGGATGATGTGAAAGCGGCTTTGTCGGGCCTGCTGTCGCCGGAGCGTCGCGAGACCTTCATCGGCAATGCCGAGATCCTCGAGATCTTCGACATCACCAAGGTCGGCAAGATCGCCGGCTGCCGTGTCACCGAAGGCAAGGTCGAGCGTGGCGCGGGCGTGCGCCTGATCCGCGACAACGTCGTCATCCACGAAGGCACGCTGAAGACGCTCAAGCGCTTCAAGGACGAGGTTTCGGAAGTCCCCGGCGGCCAGGAGTGCGGCATGGCCTTCCAGAACTACGAGGACATGCGCGTCGGCGACGTCATCGAGTGCTTCCGCGTCGAGATGGTGACCCGGACGCTCTGAGTTCGCGTGACTTGTCCATGCCGGGCGGTGGTCGAAAGACCGCCGCCCGGAGTTTATTGTGAAATTGCGCATCGTGCTTTTCGAAACCGAATTCGATTTCGGGCTGATGCGTTGACATGTGAGACATGCGGCACGGTCCCATCCCGTGCCTCACGCTTTCAGGATTGAGAAAAAATGCCCCGTCCAACCACATCCAGCCCGTCCCAGCGTATGCTGCGCGTTGCCGAACAGGTGCGCCACGCGCTCTCCGAAACGTTGCAGCGCGGCGAGATCATCGATCCGCTGATCGAAAATACCGTTGTGTCGGTCTCGGAAGTGCGCATGTCGCCTGACCTGAGGGTTGCCACCGCCTTCGTTTCGCCGCTTGGCGCCAAGGACACCGACGCTGTTGTCGAGGCGTTGAACAAGCATGCGAAATTCGTCCGTGGCCGTGTCTCCGGCGCTCTGCGGCAGATGAAGTTCATGCCGGAGTTCCGCTTCAAGCTCGACACTTCCTTCGACAATTTCGCCAGGATCAATGATCTGCTGAAGTCGCCTGAAGTGGCACGCGATCTCGATGCGGACGACGACAAGACCAAAGACGACAGGGCCAAAGACGACAGGGCTAAAGACGACAGGGACAGCGAATAATGGGGCGCCGCGGCAAGAAGAAGGGCCGGCCGGTCTCCGGCTGGGTGGTGCTGGACAAGCCGGTAGGCATGGGCTCGACCGAGGCCGTGTCGAAGATCAAATGGCTGTTCCAGGCGGAAAAGGCCGGCCATGCCGGCACGCTCGATCCGCTGGCTTCCGGCATGCTGCCGATCGCGCTCGGTGAGGCCACCAAGACCGTTCCCTACGTGCAGGACGGCGCCAAGATTTACCGCTTCACCGTCGCCTGGGGGCAGGAGCGCTCGACCGATGATCTTGAAGGGCCGGTGACGAAGAGTTCAGACCTCCGTCCGGCGGAAGTAGAGGTCAAGGCGCTGCTGCCGAAATACACCGGCGTCATCATGCAGACGCCGCCGCAATTCTCGGCCATCAAGATCGCAGGCGAACGCGCCTACGACCTCGCCCGCGAAGGCGAGACTGTCGACATCCCCGCGCGCGAGATCGAGATCGGCCGCCTCGACGTCATCGAACACCACGCGGACCACACCGTTTTCGAGGTCGAATGCGGCAAGGGCACCTATGTGCGCTCGCTGGCCCGTGACATGGGCCGCGACCTTGGCTGCTTCGGCCATATCAGCGATTTGCGCCGAGTCGAGGTCGAGCCGTTCACATCCGAGGATTTCGTCACCATCGCCGAACTGGAAGCGGCCCGTTTCGGTGCGCAAGGCGAGGACAAGCCGGAGCCTGCCGACGACGCCGATGCGATTGACGTGCCGGTAGACTTCAGCGCGATCGACGCGCTTCTGGTCGACACGTCGGCGGCTCTCGACTGCCTGCCGCAGATCGCCATCAGCGACGATGCGGCGACCAAGATCCGCCTCGGCAATCCGGTCATCATTCGCGGCCGCGATGCGCCTGTCGAGGCCGAGGAAGCCTGTGCGACGGCTCGCGGCAAGCTGGTGGCCATCGGCGCGATCGAACAAGGCATGTTCAAGCCCAAGCGGGTCTTTGCCGGGTGACGGCTCTCGTCTAACTTCACGTCGATTCTACGATCGAGGGGCAGATGGCAAAGGCCGATGCGGTGAAGAAGCGGGCGCCGGTGAAGACGCGGCGGCCGCCCGTCGGCGCTTCGCCGGGCACGCTGATCGCCGATCCGGCGGCGCGACGCTCCGAATTGCGGCTGACCCTGATCTCGCCGCAGAAGTTCAAGACTATCGACAATGCCAGCATCGACGATGTCGAGGCCAATTGCCACAAATGGCCGGTGATCTGGCTCGACTGCACCGGCCTCGCCAACATCCCGCTGATCGAGGAGATCGGCCGCATCTTCAGCCTGCATCCGCTGGCGCTGGAGGATGTCGTCAACACCGGCCAGCGGCCCAAGGTCGACTTCTTCGAGGACCATGCCTTCGTCGTCGTGCGCATGATCGACGATGTCACAGCCCATCGCTACGAACAGATCGCCCTCTTCGTCGGCGAGAACTTCGTCGTCACTTTCCAAGAGCGTGAGGGCGATCCGTTCGACCCGGTGCGCAAGCGCATCGAGAGTTCGGCGCCCAACCGCTTGCGCACACGCGGCGCCGACTATCTGGCCTACGCGCTGATCGACGCCATCGTCGACAGCTATTTCCCGCCGATCGAGGCGGCCGGCGACCTGGTCGACGGCATCGAGGATGAGATGCTGCATTCCACGCACAAGCATCAGATGCGGCAGCTGCACGAATTGCGGCGCGACGCCAATGTGCTGAAGGGCGTGCTGTGGCCGATGCGCGATGCGCTGGCGACGCTGATCCGCAACGACGTGCCCTATGTCAGAGCCGAGACCAAGGTCTTCCTCAATGACACGCTCGACCACTCACTCAGGCTGATCGAACTGGTCGAGACCCAGCGCGACATGCTGACCGGGCTGATCGAGATGCACCTGTCGCTGAGCCAGGCGCGCACCAACGACGTCATCAGCTATCTCACCATCGTCTCGGTCATCTTTATGCCGCTCACCTTCCTGGTCGGCGTCTGGGGCATGAATTTCAGTCCCGATACCTCGCCATGGAACATGCCGGAGCTGCGGTCTTACTATGGTTATCCGGCGGCACTCGTCTTCATGCTGCTTGTCGCGGTCGGCTTGATTGCCTTCTTCAAATGGAAGAAATGGCTCTGACGGCGATAAAACTTGGCATTTGGGGCTGAAAAGCCGGCTTGGTGAATTGGGCTGGTGTTTTGCCGGGAATTGCACTATACGCGCCGCAGCATAGCGCCACGACGCTTTGCCTGCACCGGCCCCTGCTGGACGACATCCCGGCTGAGGGCGACCCGTTTCCTCAAACAGATAAGGAAAAACACGATGTCGATTACTGCCGAGCGCAAGAAGGAATTGATGGGTGAATTCGCGACCGCCAAGGGCGATACCGGTTCTCCGGAAGTCCAGGTGGCCATCCTTTCCGAGCGCATCAAGAACTTGACCGACCATTTCAAGGACCACAAGAAGGATAACCATTCCCGCCGTGGTCTGCTCGCTCTCGTGTCCCAGCGCCGCAGCCTGCTTGATTACCTCAAGCGCAAGGACGACGCGCGCTATCAGACACTGATCGAGAAGCTCGGTCTGCGCCGTTGACGAATTGACCGGCGGGCTCCCTCAAGGAGTCCGCCGGTCGCGCATTCGAGCACCGGGGCCAATCCGATCTCGAATGCAGGACTGGAGCGCCGCGCACCCCATCGGGATGCCGGACGGACGCTCCGAAAAGCTGAATTGCGCATGACGTGTTCCGTAAACCGGGGTCGTGCGCGGGCCGGTCGATCGATTGGCCATATCCGGCTTCGAGCGCGCAGAGGGCCACTCGGAGCCACCCATGGACGGTCATGGGGCAGGATTGCAGGACGCTCGTATGGCCACCGTGCCGACAGACCCGAGCCTCCCGTTGTCTTGCCCGTGGCTGCCCGAGAAAGGAAGCCAGGGGAAAGGGCACCCGCGCACGCTGAAACGGCGCGGCCCTTCCTCATACAAAGGACAAGACATGTTCAATCAGCACAAAGTGGAAATCGAATGGGGCGGTCGCCCGCTCATCCTCGAAACCGGCAAGATCGCCCGTCAGGCTGACGGCGCCGTGCTCGCCACCTACGGCGAGACCAAGGTTCTGGCCACCGTCGTTTCGATGAAGGAGCCCAAGCCCGGCCTCGATTTCTTTCCGCTGACCGTCAACTACCAGGAAAAGACCTATGCCGCCGGCAAGATCCCGGGCGGCTATTTCAAGCGGGAAGGCCGTCCGAGCGAAAAGGAAACGCTGGTTTCGCGCCTCATCGACCGCCCGATCCGTCCGCTCTTCGCCGACGGCTACAAGAACGACACGCAGATCGTCGTCACCGTCGTCCAGCACGACCTCGAAAATGATCCGGACATCCTGTCGATCGTCGCCACCTCGGCCGCCCTGACCTTGTCGGGCGTTCCCTTCATGGGCCCGGTCGGCGGCGCGCGCGTCGGCTACATCAACGGCGAATACGTCCTCAACCCGCACATCGACGAAATGCAGGAATCCAAGCTCGACCTCGTCGTCGCCGGCACTGCCGACGCCGTGCTGATGGTTGAGTCGGAAGCTAAGGAACTTGGCGAAGAGCTGATGCTCGGCGCTGTCATGTTCGGCCACAAGGGCTTCCAGCCGGTCATCGACGCCATCATCAAGCTGGCCGAAGTCGCCGCCAAGGAGCCGCGCGACTTCACCGCGCCGGACTATTCCGCGCTTGAAGGCGAGATGCTGAAGATCGTCGGCGACGAGCTCAGCAATGCCTACAAGATCACCGACAAGCAGCAGCGCTATGCCGCCGTCGACGCCGTCAAGGCGAAGGTCAAGGCAGCCTTTGCTCCGGCCGAAGGCGAAGAGGCCAAGTACACCTCCGAGCAGATCGGCTCGGTGTTCAAGGAACTCCAGGCCAAGGTCGTGCGCTGGAACATCCTCGACACCGGCTCGCGCATCGACGGCCGCGACCTGAAGACGGTCCGCAAGATCGTTTCGGAAGTCGGCGTCCTGCCGCGCACCCATGGTTCGGCCCTGTTCACGCGCGGCGAGACCCAGGCGCTGGTCGTTGCCACGCTCGGCACCGGCGAAGACGAGCAGTATGTCGATTCGCTGACCGGCATGTACAAGGAGAAGTTCCTCCTTCACTACAACTTCCCTCCCTATTCCGTCGGTGAGACCGGCCGCATGGGTTCGCCGGGCCGCCGCGAAATTGGCCACGGCAAGCTCGCCTGGCGTGCCATCCGTCCGATGCTGCCGAGCGCTGACCAGTTCCCCTACACGCTGCGCGTCGTCTCGGAGATCACCGAGTCCAACGGCTCGTCCTCGATGGCCACCGTCTGCGGCACCTCGCTGGCGCTGATGGATGCCGGCGTGCCGCTGGCCAAGCCCGTTGCCGGTATCGCCATGGGCCTGATCAAGGAAGGTGAGCGCTTCGCCGTGCTCTCCGACATCCTGGGCGACGAGGATCACCTCGGCGATATGGACTTCAAGGTCGCCGGCACCGCCAACGGCATCACCTCGCTGCAGATGGACATCAAGATCGAGGGCATCACCGAGGAGATCATGAAGATCGCGCTGGATCAGGCCAAGGACGGCCGCCAGCATATCCTCGGCGAAATGGCGCATGCCCTGACCGGCGCCCGCCCCGAACTCGGCGAGTTCGCGCCGCGCATCGAGGTCATGCATATCCCGACCGACAAGATCCGCGACGTCATCGGTTCGGGCGGCAAGGTCATCCGCGAGATCGTTGAGAAGACCGGCGCTAAGATCAACATCGAGGACGACGGCACGGTGAAGATCGCTTCCTCGAACGCCAAGGAGATCGAGGCGGCGAAGAAGTGGATCCACACCATCGTCGCCGAGCCGGAAGTCGGCGAGATCTACGAAGGCACGGTCGTCAAGACCGCCGACTTCGGCGCCTTCGTCAACTTCTTCGGTCCGCGTGACGGCCTCGTCCACATCTCGCAGCTCGCCAATGAGCGGGTCGCCAAGACCTCGGACGTCGTCAAGGAAGGCGACAAGGTCTGGGTCAAGCTGATGGGCTTCGACGAACGCGGCAAGGTCCGCCTGTCCATGAAGGTCGTCGACCAGGCCACAGGCAAGGAAATCGTGCGCGACAAGAAGGCCGAAGGCGAAGAAGACGCCGCCTGAGCGCTCTGACAGAAAAATCGAAGCGGGCGCGGCTTATGTCGCGCCCGTTTTCGTTTGGAGCAGTTTCAGGAAAGTATGAGGCGCTTTCCCTTGGGAATTGCGCAAGACTCTGGGAGCACTTCTATGGCCGCTGAAGCTCTGAAGACGCTTTTCCATCCGTTCGAGGCCGAGGCTCTCTCCTTGCCGCGAAAGGGCGAACGCATCCTCTTCCTCGGCGCCGAGCCCGGCCTGCGCGTGCCGTCAGGTTTCGAGGCCACGCTGCATCTCGTGCAGGGCTTCCGGCCGTATTTCCGTGCATTGCAGCCGGCCGGCTTTGCCGTCACGCCGCAAACCGAGGGGGACGGGTTTGATGCCGCGCTGGTGCTCGCGGGCCGTCACCGCGGCCAGAACGAATTGCGTGTCGCCGATGCCCTCGAGCGCGTGGTGCCAGGCGGACTTGTCGTCGTCGCCGGCGGCAAGGACGACGGCATTGCCAGCCTGCGCAAGCGCGTCGACGAGCTCGTGCCGCTCCACGGCCATATGCCGAAATATCACGGCATCGCCTTCTGGCTGCGCCGCCCGGTGGATATGCAGGCCGCAGCCACGCTTCGCGCCGCCAATCGCGCTTTGCTGATCGAGGAGCGGTTCCACACCGCACCCGGTATGTTCTCTTTCGATCGCGTCGATGCGGGTTCGAAACTGCTGGTCGACAATTTGCCCGGTGACCTGCGCGGCAATGCGGCCGATTTCTGCGCCGGCTGGGGGTATGTCGCGGCTGAGATGGCTGCCCGCTCGTCAGGCCTGTCGGGCCTCGATCTCTATGAGGCCGATTTCGATGCGCTGGAGGCGGCCAAGGGCAACCTCGCCAACACAGTGGCGCAGGGCTTCTTCTGGACCGATCTGCTCGCCGAGCCTGTCGAGCGCCGGTATGACGTCATCGCCATGAACCCGCCCTTCCACCGCAGCCGTGCGGCCGAGCCGGAGATCGGTGCCGGCATGATCCGCGCGGCGGCCAAGGCGTTGAAGCCCGGTGGCAGGCTGTTCATGGTCGCCAACCGCCAGCTTCCCTACGAGCCCGTGCTGTCGGCTGCCTTTGCCAGTCACGCGGAGCTTGCCCGCGATGGCATGTTCAAGGTGTTTTCCGCCCGGCGCTGACTTGCTTAATGCAGGTTGGCGACGCGCCGGACCTCGTCGGTGGCGTGCTCGTCGCCAAGCCTGAACTTGAGTGGCGCCGGACGGCCGAACAGGTAACCCTGCACCACCTCGCAGCCGGCGGCCCGCAACAGCGTCGCCTGGCTCTCGGTCTCGACGCCTTCGGCGATGATGCTGACGCCGAGCGCGCGCGAAAGCCCGACGATGGTCGAGACGACAGCGCCGGAGCTGGAATCGGTATCGATGCGGCTGACGAAGGAACGGTCGATCTTTAGCTTGCCGAATGAGAAGTCGATGAGGTAGCTGAGGTTGGAATAGCCGGTGCCGAAATCGTCGACGGCAACCGAGATGCCCATTTCGGCAAGCTCTTTCAGGATGGCGGCCGCGCGGTCGCGGTCCTGCATCATCGCCGTCTCGGTGACTTCCAGCTCAAGCCGCGACGGCTTGATGCCGGTGGCCCGC
This sequence comes from Mesorhizobium sp. 131-3-5, assembly GCF_016756575.1. Taxonomy (NCBI): domain Bacteria; kingdom Pseudomonadati; phylum Pseudomonadota; class Alphaproteobacteria; order Hyphomicrobiales; family Phyllobacteriaceae; genus Mesorhizobium; species Mesorhizobium sp. 131-3-5. The sequence goes on along the minus strand of NZ_AP023254.1, from coordinate 12,215 downwards.
ATGGTGTCGCGCACGATGCCGACGAAGTCCTTGGTCATGAACTGAACCGGCGAGATGTTGACGGCGACGAAACAGTCGTCCGGCAGATGGCGGGCGTCGCTGCAGGCCTTGCGCAGAACCCATTCGCCGATCGGGTTGATCATCCCGGTTTCCTCGGCGATTTGGATGAACTCCATGGGCGGGATCATGCCACGTTCGGGATGGTTCCAGCGGATCAGCGCCTCGTAGCCGATGATGCGGCCGGTCGGCAGGTCGAGCTGCGGCTGATAGTGGAGGTCGAAGTCTCCGCGCTCGAAAGCGGTGTGCAGTTCGGATTCGACCCATTGACGATGATCGGCGACACGCCCCATCTCGCTGTCGAACACTGACCAGTTGCCGACCCCGCCGGCGCGCGCATTCTGCAGCGCCAGGTTGGAGCGGCGCAGGATAAGGACCGGATCGACGCCATCCTTGGGCATGGCCACGATACCCACCGACAGGCTCACCGACTGCTGATGGGTGCTCAGCTCATAGGGCTCCATCATTTCGTCGATGAGCCTTTCGACCATGCTTTCCATCGTTCCCTGGATCTGATGATCCGCAAGCAGCACCGCGAACTCGCCGGCGCCGATACGCCCGACCAGGGCGCGTGCGGGCACGCAGGCCTGCAGCCGCTTGGTGAAGGCGCGGATCAACTCGTCGCCCTGCATATAGCCGATCGCGTCGTTGATCTGCTTGAACCGGTCGATGTCGATGTCGATCAGGAACACCGGTTCTCCGGTCCGGCTTGTCGCGCATGCCGCCTCGGCGATCTTGCCGACCATCGCCGGGCGCGCCAGCAGTCCGGTCAACTTGTCGAAATGGGTTTCGTTGAAGACGAAATCGGCCGATTCATCGACGCCGGCGAAGAACGACATGGCCGCCACCGACGCCGCCAGCGCGCAGAGCGCAGCCATGATCGCGACCATCATGTCCATCGATATGCCGGCAAACCCGTCGCCGAGGCCGTGCTTCAAGCCCCAGATGCCGAGGACAAAACTGCCAATGCCCGAACTCGCTATCGTGAGCAGTCGGAACACCGGTGTTCGCTTCGGGTTGCTGACGGCAGTCATTCAAAGGTCCCCAGATTGCGGGACTCTATAGCGGAAATCTACTTAAAATGAGTTTCCGCGAATGTATCCAATTTTACTGGAGAAGATTATTTTCTTTACTGGAAAAGAGCCATTTTTCCAAAACGGTTGCCCATAGCTTGGCGCCTTGATTCTTTACGGCCAGTTAGCCATCCGTCTGCTTCAACTCGTCGAGCGTCGGCATCGAGACGATGTGATAGCCGGAATCGACATAGTGGATTTCGCCGGTGACGCCCGATGCGAGGTCGGACAGCAAATAAAGCGCGGAGCCGCCGACCTCGTCTATGGTCACCGTGCGGCGCAACGGCGAGTTGCGCTGCTGGTAGGAGAACATGTGACGGGCGTCCGAAATGCCGGCGCCGGCGAGCGTGCGCACCGGGCCCGCCGAGATGCCGTTCACCCGGATGCCACGCGGACCGTAGTCGTTGGCAAGGTAGCGCACGCTGGCCTCGAGGCCGGCCTTGGCGACGCCCATGACATTGTAGTTCGGCATGACGCGGACCGAACCGGCATAGGTCAGCGTGATCATCGAGCCGCCTTCGGTCATCAGTGCCGCCGCGTTGCGGGCCACTTCGGTGAAGGAGTAGCAGGAAATCACCATGGTGCGGACGAAATTGTCCCGGCTGGTGTCGGCGTAGAGCCCCTTCAACTCATTCTTGTCGGAAAAGCCGATGGCGTGGACGACGAAGTCCAGTCCGCCCCATTCCTTGCCGAGCGTTTCGAACGTGGCGGCGACCGAAGCGCTGTCCTCGACATCGCAGGGAACGACCAGTGAGGCGCCGAGCTTGTCGGCGAGCGGCTTGACCCGGCGGCCGAAGGCCTCGCCCTGGTAGGTGAAGGCGAGCTCCGCCCCATGTTCGGACAATTTCTTGGCGATGCCCCAGGCGATCGAATGATCGTTGGCAACACCCATGACAAGCCCGCGCTTGCCCTTCATCAATCCGTCCATGGCAGGCAATCCCCTTAGAAAACCGCTGGCCTTATGCGGAATAGCGCTGGAAAACGAGCGTTGCGTTGGTGCCACCGAAACCGAAGGAATTTGACAGGACGGTGTCGATCTTGGCGTTGTCGATGCGCTTGCGCACGATCGGCATGCCCTCGAATTCGGGGTCGAGGGTTTCGATATGGGCGCTTTCGCCGATGAAGCCGCCTTGCATCATCAGGATCGAATAGATGGACTCCTGAACGCCGGCCGCGCCCAGCGAATGGCCGGTCAGCGACTTTGTCGAGGTGATGAACGGCATCTTTTCGCCGAAGACTTCGCGGATGGCGCCCATTTCCTTGGAATCTCCCACCGGCGTCGAGGTGCCGTGGGTGTTGATGTAGTCGACGGGCGTGGAGACCGTCGCCAGCGCCTGGCGCATGCAGCGGACCGCGCCTTCGCCAGAGGGTGCCACCATGTCGTAGCCGTCCGAGGTCGCGCCGTAGCCGACGATCTCGGCGTAGATCTTGGCGCCGCGCGCCTTGGCATGCTCAAGCTCCTCAAGCACCAGCACGCCGGCGCCGCCGGCGATGACGAAGCCGTCGCGATTGACGTCATAGGCGCGGGACGCGGCCGAGGCCCTGTCATTGAACTTGGACGACATGGCGCCCATGGCGTCGAACAGGTCCGACATCGTCCAGTCGAGATCCTCGTGGCCGCCGGCAAAGACCATGTCCTGCTTGCCCCATTGGATCAGCTCGTAGCCATTGCCGATGCAATGCGCCGAGGTCGAGCAGGCCGACGAGATCGAATAGTTGACGCCGTGGATTTTGAACCAGGTGGCCAGCGTTGCCGACGCGGTCGACGACATCGCCTTCGGCACCGCGAAGGGGCCGATGCGCTTGGGGCTGCCGTTCTTCAGCGTGGTTTCGGCCGCCTCGACGATGGTGCGGGTGGAGGGGCCGCCCGAGCCCATGACGATGCCGGTGCGCTCATTGGTGATGTCGCTTTCGCCGAGGCCCGCATCGGCGATCGCCTGGTCCATGGCGACGTGGTTCCAGGCAGCACCTTGGCTCAGGAAGCGCATCGCGCGGCGATCGATCATGGCCGAGGGGTCGAGTGTCGGTGCGCCCCAGACCTGGCAGCGGAAGCCGTGCTCGGCAAAGGAATCGGAAAAGCTGATGCCGGATCTGGCGTCATGCAGCGAGGTCTGCACCTCGTTGGCATTGTTGCCGATCGACGACACGATGCCGAGGCCTGTGACTACGACACGTCTCATTCGCAACTCCTTCCAGGGATGCTGGCCAGTGGGTCGGCCAAGGGTGCGGTCAAGCGACCGCCGACTGCTTGGACAGACCGACCTTCAGGTCCGTCGCCGCATATATGGGCTCGCCATCCGCCTTCATCCAGCCATCGGCGATGCCCAGCACCAACCGGCCGCGCATGACACGCTTGAAATCCACGCCATACTCGACCTTCTTGACCGATGGCGTGACCATGCCCTTGAACTTGACCTCACCGGTCGACAGCGCCATTCCCTTGCCGGGTTCGCCGAGCCAGCCAAGATAGAAGCCGGTCAACTGCCACAAGGCGTCCAGGCCGAGGCATCCTGGCATGATCGGATTGCCGATGAAATGGCAGGCGAAGAACCACAGGTCCGGTTTGATGTCGAACTCCGCACGGATGAAGCCCTTGTCGAAGGCACCGCCGGTCTCGCTGATCTCGGTGATACGATCGAACATCAGCATCGGCGGGTAGGGCAGCTGGGCATTGCCCTCTCCGAACAGCTCGCCGCGGGCGCAGGCCAGCAATTCTTCGTAGTCGTAGCTGGATTTACCCGCCATCAATCTCGTCCCCATATCGTCCGGGCGGTAGCGCGCCCTTGTCGTTGGTGTCCTAACACAATCTGTTTCAGGCCGGAAACCGGCGTTTGCGCTTAACCCGCCAGTCTGCTCGGGTCAATGCGCGCTATTGATCGCATTCGGACGACAGAATATATGTCAACAGGGGTCCGGTTTCGGCAGACATTCATTTTTTTGCCATTCTGGGCGTGTCTTGAAGCGGGACTGTTGGCTTGGAAGACCAGATGGACCGGGGCTGCCGGAAGGAAAATGTCGCTGTGGACAAGCGGGTACGTGAAGCCGGCCTGAGGCCGACGCGGCAGCGCATTGCGCTGGCCGACCTGCTTTTCGCCAAGGGCGATCGCCATCTCTCGGCCGAGGAACTGCACGAGGAGGCGCTGGCCGCCGGCGTGCCGGTGTCGCTGGCCACGGTCTACAACGCGCTCCACCAGTTCACCCAGGCGGGTCTGCTGCGCATCCTCGCCGTCGAGGGCGCCAAGACCTATTTCGACACCAACACCTCCGACCACCATCATTTCTACATCGAAGGCGAAAACCGGATTTTCGACATCGCCAATGGTCCGGTGACGGTCACCAACCTGCCGGATCCGCCCGAGGGCATGGAAATCGCCAATGTCGACATCGTGGTGAGGCTGCGCCCCAAGCGCCAGGAATGACCGGTGAGGCCAGAACGATCGGCCCGGCCGGGAATGATGTGTCCGGCCAGAATAATCTGTCCGGGATGAAACCCCTCGAGCTGATAATCCGGCTCGAATGGGCTGTCGTGGCGGCCGTTGCGATCGTCTTCTACGCTTGGTCAGGCGTTTCCTGGTGGCTCTTCGGATTGCTCATCCTGGCGCCGGACCTGTCAATGTTCGGCTATCTCGGCGGGCCGCGCATCGGCGCCACCGCCTACAACGCCTTGCACATCCTCATCGTACCGGTGCTGCTGCTGCTCGTCGGGTCCCTGTCCGGTCATGCGGTCGCGAGCGCGGTCGCACTGATCTGGATCGCCCACATCGCCATCGACCGTGCACTGGGCTACGGCCTGAAACTGTCAACCGGTTTTCAGGACACCCACCTTGGCCCCATCGGGCGCAAGCGGGACGGCCTCAGTCCTTGACCCGCTCGCCGGGATAGGCGCCCCAGACCGCCGCCTGGGCGAGCCAGCCGGTGTGGCCGTCGAGCGTCATTTCGCACCACTGGCCGTCGCAGGACTTAATCGTGCCCATGACGCCCGGCTCGACGATCGCCACCACACGGGCATCCTTGTCGGGGCTTTTCATAAGGTTGATCTGGGCGCCCTTGCCGCGCTGCCAGGGCGCGATGATCGCCGTGCGCCGGCCTGACAGCAGCGACTGATTGATCCAGCCCTCCGAGCCATCCGCATCGCGCACGCGGCGCCACGTGTCGAATTCCTGGACGACCTCCATCGGCAGGCCGGCCTTCATATACATCCAGTCGACCGAGTAGTTGGCGCCGGGGCCGACGCGCGAATTGACGCGGCCGGACTTCAGGCTGACGAATCGCGGCAGCGGCAGGCCGCTCGGCCCGAGCGTGACGGCGCTCTGGGCGGGCGCGGCCGCGCTCTGCGCCGCGGCAAGCGGGGGATAGAGGAGAGCGCCGAGAAATGCTGCGCTGAGGGCCAGGCGAAGCGACGCGAAACCAGACACTTTCGTTCCTTTCGGCGCCGGCCTGGTGGCCTTGGCGCCCCTTTTTCTTTGTCTTCGGCGGCACCGCTTGTTACATGGGTAAATCGGCTACCGCGACCGGCTTTCAGTTTCGCCGGTCTTGGTTAAAGAGGTCTCAACGAGGGAAACAATGGTAGGCAAAAAGAAGCCTCTCGTGGTCATCACGCGAAAGCTGCCCGACCCGGTCGAGACCCGCATGCGCGAGCTGTTCGACGCCAGGCTGAATGTCGAGGACAGGCCGATGACGCAGCCGGAGCTGGTCGCCGCGGTCAAGGAAGCCGACGTGCTGGTGCCGACGGTGACCGACCAGATTGACGCGGCGCTGATCGCCCAGGCCGGCGACAACCTCAAGCTGATCGCCAATTTCGGCAACGGCGTCGACAAGATCGACGTGGCTGCGGCCGCCAAGAGGGGCATCACCGTCACAAACACGCCCAATGTGCTGACCGAAGATACCGCCGACATGACAATGGCGCTGATGCTGGCGGTGCCGCGCCGGCTCGCGGAGGGCGCCAATGTGCTCACCGGCGACAAGAAATGGGCCGGCTGGTCGCCGACCTGGATGCTTGGCCGGCGCATCTGGGGCAAGCGGCTGGGCATTGTCGGCATGGGCCGCATCGGCACGGCCGTCGCGCGCCGGGCCAAGGCTTTCGGCCTTTCCATCCACTATCACAACCGCCATCGCGTTTTGCCGGCGGTCGAGGACGGGCTGGAGGCGACCTATTGGGAGAGCCTCGACCAGATGCTGGCCCGCATGGACATCATCTCCGTCAATTGTCCGTCGACGCCCGCGACCTTCCATCTTTTGTCGGCACGGCGCCTGGCCCTGCTGCAGCCCACGGCCTATGTCGTCAACACCGCGCGTGGCGACATCATCGACGAGGAAGCGCTGGTCAAGCTGATTCAGGACGGCAAGATCGCCGGCGCCGGCCTCGACGTCTACGAGCACGAGCCGGCGCTCAATGCCAAGCTGCTCAAGCTCGCCGCCCGGCACAAGGTCGTGCTTTTGCCGCATATGGGTTCGGCGACGCTCGAGGGCCGCATCGACATGGGCGAGAAGGTCATCATCAACATCCGCGCCTTCGTTGACGGTCACCGCCCGCCGGACCGCGTGCTGCCGCTCAGAACCTGACGGTATCGCGGCGGCGCGCTCCTGGTTCGTTCTTCAAATGGAAGCCAAGGCTTACGAAAGAGCCTTGCGCATGGTGATAGAGGTCGGCCTGGCGTAGCCCTCATGCGCCGTCCGCCCGGTCTCGTGAAAGCCGAGGCGGGCAAAGGCGGCGTGATTGGCGGTGAGTTCGATGCGCGTCTGCAACTCCAGCGCCGCCTTGCCGCGGTCGAGCGCGAGACGTTCGACCGCCTGCATCAGCCGCCGGCCGATGCCTCGCCTCTGGCAGTCCGGGGCGACGGCGAGCTTGCCGACATAAAGACCGTCAGCCCTTTCCTGGGCAAAGACGCAGCCGACGATCCTGTCGTCATCAAGAGCCACGAAACCGGTCTCGCGCAAGGCCTTGTCGCGCAGTGTATCGACGGTGAGCAGGTGAGCCGAGGACGGCGGGTCGATGACGCCGTCCATGAAGGCGAAGGCATGCATGATCAAGGCAAGCACCTCGTCCCAGCGGCCGAAATCGGCCGGAATGCGGTCGATTGTCAGGGGCATGGTCCGCTCCAAGATCAGCGTCTGCCGTAGCGGATCGTCTCAAAGCGCGCGGCGAGCGCATCGTAGAGCAGCAGCCGGCCGACCAGCGGCTCGCCAATGCCGGTGATCAGCTTGATGGCCTCCATCGCCTGCAGCGTGCCGACGACGCCGGTCAGCGCACCAAGCACCCCGGCCTCGGCGCAGGAGGGCACCAGGCCGGGCGGTGGCGCTTCGGGAAAGAGATCGCGATAGCCCGGGTTAGGCTTGCCATCCTTGCCGACCCCGAAAGGCTTCAGCACCGTCACCGAGCCGTCGAAGCGGCCAACGGCGGCATGCACCAGGGGTTTACGCGCGCTCGCACAGGCGTCGGCCACCGTATAACGGGTCTCGAAGTTGTCGGAACCGTCGACCACTATGTCATATCGGGCAACGAGGGCAGGGGCGTTGTCCGCGCTCAGCCTGAACGTGTGCGTCTCGACCGCGGTGTTGGGATTGATGCGGGCGATTGCCGCCCTGGCGCTGTCGGTTTTCAGCTTGCCGACCGTATCGGTGTCGTGGATGACCTGACGCTGCAAATTGGAGAGCGACACGGTGTCGTCGTCGACAATGCCGAGCGTGCCGACGCCGGCCGCCGCAAGGTATTCGAGCACCGGCGCGCCCAGCCCGCCGGCGCCTATCACCAGTACGCGCGCCTGCTTGAGCTTCTGTTGGCCCGCACCGCCGACCTCCGGCAGCACGATGTGGCGGGCATAGCGTTCGATCTCGTCGGCGGTGAGCGTGGTGGTCATGTCAGGACAATACAGCGGCCGAAAAACCTTGTCAGGCGTCTTCGGTTGGCCCAACCGTGCCATGGTCGACCGTCAGGAACTGTGCGCGCCCCTTGAGGCTGGAAAACAGCGCGGCATCGGTTCCCGTCATGAAGGCCTGGCAGTTCAACTCCTCGAGGATCGAGAACAGTGCCGCCCGCCGCCCGCCGTCGAGGTGTGCTGCGATCTCATCCAGCAGCAGAATCGGCGTCATACCGGACATCTCGCCGGTTAGCCGTGCGTGCGAGAGCACGATGCCGACCAGCAAGGCCTTCTGCTCGCCGGTCGAACAGAGCTCGGCCGGCATCGCCTTGGGCCGGTGCCGCACCAGAAGATCGGAACGGTGCGGGCCTTCCAGCGTTCGTCCCGCGGCACGATCGCGATCACGTCCGCCGGCGAGCGCCCGGCGGAACCGCTCCTCGACATCGACCGCCGGCGCGCTCGAAACCTTGGCTTCCAGATCGCCTGAAAGGCTGATATCGGCCTGAGGGAAAGGCCCTGTGTCGGGCAGCCTGTCGATCATGGCGGCGAGCAAGCGCACCAGTTCGGCGCGCGCCGCCGCAATAGCGACGCCCGTTTCGGCCATCTGCGTCTCGATCGCCTCGAACCAGCGATCATCCCGAGATCCGTCCGTAAGTAGGCGATTACGGCTCCGCATCGCCTTTTCGTAGTCGAGCGCACGCTGGCCGTGGCCGGGATCGATCGCCAGCACCAGCCGGTCGAGAAAGCGCCGGCGATCCGCGGCCGGGCCGGTGAACAGCGCATCCATGGCCGGCGTCAGCCAAACCACGCGCAGCCATTCCAGCATGTCTTCGGCCGATCGGGCGGTCGCGCCGTTGATGCGAACCCGCCTGCCACCCTCGCCTTCGCCAACCGAAATGCCCGTGCCGATCTCGACCTGGCCGTCGGGCCCGTCGAGCCGGGCATGCAGCGCAAAGCCGCCGTCGCCGCCTTCGCGCGCGACATCGGCGTAAGGGGCACGGCGCAGGCCACGCCCGGGCGTCAGAAGGGAAATAGCTTCGAGCAGGTTGGTTTTGCCGGCGCCATTGTCGCCGGAAAACACGACGGCGCCCGGGGCGAGATCGATCGCAAGCGCCGCATAGTTGCGGAAATTAGTAAGTGTAAGCTTACTTATATGCGTCTGTGCCGGCAACCGCTATCCGCCTGTAGAGTGCCGCAACCATTGCTGAGTCGGATCGATGACCCGCAGGCTACACCCGCATCGGCATCAGCACGTAAAGCGCGGTCTCGTCGGCCATGTCGTGGATCAGGGTCGGCGAACCGGCATCGGCCAGCATGAATTTGGCTTCCGTGCCGGTCAACTGGGCGGCGACATCAAGCAGATATTTGGCGTTGAAGCCGATCTCGATCGGGTCGGACGAGTAATCGGCCGCCAGTTCCTCGGTGGCGCTGCCGGAATCCGGGTTGTTGACCGCAAGCGTCACCTGGCCTTCGCTGATCGAAAGCTTCACCGCGCGGCCGCGTTCGGAGGAAATGGTCGAGACGCGATCGACCGCGGCGGCAAAGCTCTGGCGGTCGAGGATCAGCTTCTTGTCGTTGCCCGTCGGAATGACCCGCTGATAATCGGGGAAGGTGCCGTCGATCAGCTTCGAGGTCAGGACCACGCTGCCGATGGTGAAGCGGATCTTGGTATCGGACAGTTCGGTGGTCACGGCGACATCCGGATCGTCGACCAGTTTCTGCAGCTCGCTCACCGTCTTGCGCGGAATGATGATGCCCGGCATGCCTTCGGAACCCGCCGGCGCGTCGATTTCGGCGCGCGCCAGGCGGTGGCCGTCGGTCGCCACCGAGCGCAGCTTCAGCTTGCCGCCGACTTCATGCGTGTGCAGGTAGATGCCGTTGAGATAATAGCGCGTCTCCTCGGTGGAAATGGCGAACTGCGTCTTCTCGATCAGCCCCTTCAGGGCAACCGAGTCGAGCCGGAAGATATGCGAGAAGGATCCGGCCGAAAGTTCGGGGAAATCGGATTGCGGCAGACACTGCAGGCGGAAGCTCGAGCGGCCCGACGTCACCGTCATGGCGTTGCCGTCCTCGTCCGTCTTCAGCATCACCTCGGCGCCGTCCGAGAGCTTGCGCACGATGTCGTAGAGCAGATGCGCGGGAACCGTCGTCGCCCCGCCACGCTCCACCTTGGCTGGGGTTGCTTCCGTCACCTCCAGGTCGAGGTCGGTGGCCTTCATTTCCAGGCTGGCGCCTTCGGCGCTGAGCAGCACATTGGACAGGATCGGTATCGTGTTGCGCCGTTCGACCACACGGTGGACGTGGTTGAGCGACTTCAGGAGATTTGACCGTTCCAGGATAACACGCATGACGAAACAGGCTCGCTTGAAAGGATGAGCGGGTCTCCGGCTGGCGGCGCCCCGCGAAAGGTCTGAACAGGCTCAGAATCTGCGTAAACTGACAGGAAAAAGCCAGCAAAGGCAAGCCCGCGACACCGGTTCGGGCCGGCTGCGCGGGCTTTCTGGGGATAAACGCCGCGAAGACCGTCAGTCGGTATGCTGAATCCGGAATCCGGATCGTCGCCAGCCGATGCCGCGAGCCCATTCCGGGCTCACCGCCGGGCAGGTAAGCTGTTGAATTCCAGCGCAGTTCCGGCTTGCCTGTCCTGAACGGTCAGGCCTGGTCGTTGATCAGCCGTCGCAGCAGCTCGAGTTCCTGTGCCAGCGTGTTGTCGTTGCCGGAAAGGTCCTCGATCTTGCGCACGGCGTGCAGCACCGTGGTGTGGTCGCGGCCGCCGAAGCGCCGTCCGATCTCGGGCAGGGAACGCGGTGTCATCACCTTCGACAGGTACATCGCGACCTGCCGCGGCTTGACGATGGTGCGCGTGCGCCTATTGGACAGCAATTCGGTCTTCGACACATTGTAGTGGCGCGCCACGATGCGCTGGATATCCTCGATGCGAACCCGCTTCGGCTCGCCGGTGCGATAGATGTGGCCGAGGATCTCATCGATGCGGTCGATGGTGATCTGCGGCTCGAACGACTGCCGGAACAGCAGTTGATTGAACGCGCCCTCCAGTTCGCGTCCGCTGCCGGTCACGGTGCGGGCGACGTGATTGAGGATCTCTTCGGAAATGTCGAGCGATGCGTCGTCGATCCTGGCCGTGGCCAGGCGCAGTTTGAGCATGCCGAGGCGCATGGCGAAATCGGGCGCCGACATTTCAAGCGCGACGCCGCCATTGAGGCGCGAGCGGACGCGCGGCTCTAGCGATTCCAGCTCCGACGGCGGCCGGTCGGCAGCGACAACGACCTGCTTGGCGCTGTCGAGCAGCATGTTGATCAAATGGCAGAATTCATGCTGGATCGACTTGCCCTGCAGGAACTGCATGTCGTCGATGATCAGGAGGTCGATGTCGCGCAGCTGCTCCTTGAGCGTCAGCGCGTTGTTGTCGCGGATCGCCGTGGCGAAGCGCCACATGAAATATTCCGCGGTGAGATAGACGACGCGGGACTTCGGGTTCTGCTTCAGCGATTCCGCCGCGATGGCCTGCAGCAGGTGGGTCTTGCCGAGCCCGACGGTCGCATGCAGGAAAAGCGGATTGAAGCGCACGGCGCTCGACTGCGATTCCGCCACGGCCTTGGCGGCGGCGAAGGCCACCCGGTTCGACGGCCCCTCGATGAAGGAGCCGAACGTGTAGCGCGGATCAAGCGGCGACCCCAGCACATTGTGGCGGAACTCGCTCTCGACCGCCGCACCCGGGCGCGGCACGGGGGGGCGTTCCACCCTGCCGGGGCTTACGGTGCCGGCGGCCAGCGCCGTCTGCGTCTGTCGTGTCATCTTGCGCGCCGGCGCCAATTCCGGTTCGACATGGCTGCGCCCCTGACGGGTGGCCGTGCGCACCACGATCTCGATCTTGAGGAGATCGGCATCCTCCTGCTTCCACAGTTCGGAGATCAGGTCGAGATAATGGCCATTGATCCACGAGCGCAGGAACGCGGTGGGGACCGAGATGCGGACAATGCCCTTGGACGCTTCCGCGACCTTCATGCGGCCGAACCAGCTCGAATAGACTTCAGCTCCCAGACGCGCCTTCAACTGGGCCTTGACCCGGTCGAACTTCTGTTCCGCGTCGCTGGAGACCGCCATCTCGTTTGCTCCGATCAAAGTTCCAGGAAATGGGAGGTCGCCCGTAAGCTCCCTTTCGATGCCGCTCTGCATGATCGAGTTCCTTGTCTTTCTAGTACCT